>CAVZNB010000001.1:0-429604 GCA_963776535.1 uncultured Acidobacteriaceae bacterium
CGGTTTAGATCGTGGGTGCTAAGTTGATCGGCAGGCAGATCCTATTCGGGACAACTCCGATACTGCGCCAAGGCTGATCTGTTGGTAAGCGTCCGGTTGTGGCCGTGACGCTGAGGGTGTTCAGCGAATTCCGCCGTGGGTCCGTTTCAGTGCAAGCCACTTTTGATATATAGATTCGACTTCGGCGATTGTGGTGTCGAACCAGGTGCTCCATTCTGCGGGCGGTATTTGAAATCCGTGGCAGACCTCATTCATGCAGTTCTTTATGGCCAGAAAGCCGGCACTAGCTTCATCGCGATCATCGATGGATGGCCATCGTGCGATCACCTGTTGCAGATCATCGGCTTCAATGCCCAAGCGGGAGTGCTTTTCCCAATCGTCGACGTGTGCAGCCGTCGCCTTCATGCACTGGAGTACGATGTTCTGCTCTTTTGCGGATAAACTCTCGATCGCCATACGTGTTGAAGTAATTATCTCCCAGTTGAGAACTCAACCGATGCGGTCGCCGTTGCGAGATTTCGGAGTGATCGAAGTATCCACGTATCCCTCAAGTGGACACTTGAGATCAGGCGAGATCGTTCTGAGGTGCAGCGACATTCCAGGGCAGCAGCTCCTGGATGCGGTTGATCGGGTGTTCGGCGATTTGTTCGAGCACGCGGCGGAGGTAGAGTTCCGGATCAAGCCCGTTCAATTTCGCCGTTCCCAGCAGCGAATAGATCGCGGCTGCTCGTTCGCCACCCGCATCGGACCCACAGAACAAGAAATTCTTCCTGCCCAAGGCGACAACGCGCAGAGCCCGCTCGGCAGCCGAGTTGTCCATTTCGATCCGGCCATCGTCGAGGTAACGCGTGAGGGCGCGCCAGCGCGCCAACGCATAGCGGATCGCCGCAGCTGTGTCAGATTTGCGTGAGAGCTGTGCAAGGGTTTTGTTCAGCCAGAGATGGAGTTCTTCGACCAGCGGTCCAGCCCGTGCCTGACGAACCTGGCATCGCAGATCGGCAGACTTGCCGCGGATCTCGCGTTCAATATCGTAGAGTGCTCCGATACGCTGGATAGCTTCGGCCGCGATTACCGAGCCGGTGGCCACCTGGATGTCGTAAAACTTGCGCCGAACGTGCGCCCAACATGCCGCTTCGACAATCCTGCCGCCCTCATACAGATGATGAAAGCCGGCATAGCCATCAGCCTGCGGAATACCGGCGAAGCTGCTTAAGTGCTGCCGGGGATGTTCGCCCTTGCGATCTTCCGTGCAGGCGAACCAAACGGCTGGGGGCACATCCAGGCCCGCAGGGCGATCATCGCGCACATATGTCCACAGTCTTGCCGTCTTGGTCTTGCCCATCCCCGGCGCCAGAACCGGTACCGGCGTGTCATCGGCATGGAGCTTGTCGGCTGCCAACACATGCTTGCGAATCTGATCGACCAGCGGAGCCAGCAGATGGCTGGCAGCGCCCACCCAGGCGGCCAGGGTAGAGCGATCCAGGTCGATGCCTTCCCGCGCGAAGATCTCCGACTGGCGATAGAGCGGAAGATGGACAGCATACTTCGAGACCAGCACATGCGCCAACAGGTTCGGCCCGGCAAGTCCGCGTTCGATGGGCCGCGATGGTGCAGGAGCTTCCACAATGACATCGCACTTGGTGCAGGCCATCTTCACGCGCACATGGCGGATCACCTTGTAGGTCGCGGGCACGCGCTCCAGAATCTCGGATACGTCCTCGCCTAACTTGCGCAACTGGCCGCCGCAGTCCGGGCATGCATCTTCGGCGGGCAGATGCGTGTGCACCTCGCGCGGCAGATGCTCCGGCAGTGGGCGCCGAACCGGCTTGACCTTCGCTGGAGCGCTTGCCTCTGTGGATGCTGTGGCGCGCTCGGCTCGTTGCGTCTCTAGTTCTTCGAGCTTCAGTTCCAACTGCTCGATCTCGCGGCTGACCTTCTCGCTCTTGGTGCCGAAGATCATCCGCCGCAGCTTGGCGATGACCAGCTTCAGATGCTCGATCTCGTTGTCGCGGCTGAGGAGCTTCTCTTGCTGGGCGGCTAGCGCTTCGTCCCTGGTGAGAATCTCCTTCTGCTGCGCAGCAATCAATGCCTCCAGAGCTACGCGATCCAGAGAACTCAGATCAGCAGATGCCGAATGGGGAGAAGCCATCGCAGTGAGTATGCCACAGATGACGCGGAGTTATAGATCAAAAATGCGTGAGTCATCCTGCCAACTGTGGTTCCCATGTTCTCTGTGGCTGGCGCCAGTCAATGCCTTCCAAAAGCATAGATAACTTCGCACGTGTCAGAGCTACGGTTCCACTTGTTGCCTGCTGCCATACGAAACGTCCGCGCTCTAATCGCTTCTGGAAGAGACATAGGCCATCGCCATCGAACCAAAGCAATTTTATGAGGTGACCACGCTTGCCGCGGAAGGCAAAAACATGGCCAGAATAAGGCTGCTGTTCCAGCACTGTCTCAACCAACGAGCTGAGCCCTTGAAAGCCGCGCCGGAGATCGGTAAGTCCGGCCGCGATCCAGATACGTGTGCCTGTCTTCAGTTCGATCACCGCAACAGGCTCCCTAGGACGACACGTACAAGTGCTGGATCGACGCAGCTCTCCACACTCACCAATGCGCGGCCCGGCAGCTCGATGTGGATCGAACCAGAGGGAGTCAAAACCGGAGAGGCTTCACGCAGTGCCAACACGCTGTCCGACTCGCCGGTCAGCGTCACCGGCAAGAGCTCAGTTCGTGACTCGCCGGAGGCCCAGCCAACACCCTTGCGGTGCTCGAATCGCCACTGGAAAACCTGGTTGGCGTTGACTCCGTTCTCGCTCGCCACGCGGGCAATCGATGCGCCCGGCACAAGCGTAGCTTCAACGATCCGCCGCTTCTCCTCCGCCGTGCGATGTACTCGCTTCGTCCGGCCTCCGCCTCCTGCCCCAACTTCAATCGAATCCCTCACAAGAAGATCGTCGGCCACGCAGACGCCAATGTCTATACGGCCAGACCCGGACGCTTACATCTGTTGTGTGGCCCTGGATGCACCGCTTCTTGGCCCGGTCAGTGGCTTGGTCACTGAATGTTTGTAGAGATTCGCACGCACAGCTGCGGTGGCAAAGATCACCTCTTCCTCGAATGTTGCCGAACGCAAGTCGACTGGAAAACTGCATTCGTGAATCCGCGAAGCAGGTCGCTGGATGCAGCGCGAGATCGGTTCCGCGCGGGTGTGGCGACCTAACCGTTGAGGCTGGCTTTTGGCAAATTCCTTAATCCGTCACAGTCTTGCGTATAGTCAGCATTCGGTGTACTTTGGGTTCCATCCAGTTACCCAAGTAGAGAGGGAATACTATTCCCCCTTCAGTCGAGGACATCTGCAAGCTGTTCGTCAAAAACTCTGCGAAGATCGCAAATTGCAACGAATTCCTTCAGGCTGTCGCCGGAAAGGTCGGCATCGAGTATGGCCTAGATCTAAAGAGTGAGGAGATCCCCCGGCTCTGCCGGGGTGGCAGTAGCAGTTTGACATTTACGGGAGTCCATCCAAGAAACTCCTTGCGTGAGCCGACCAAAGCACACGCAAAGGAGAAACTGGATGGACCAATTGGAGAGTCTAAGCCACACGGTATGGGAGTGCAAATACCACGTGTCCTTTATCCCGAAGTGCCGCCGCAAGGTGCTGTATGAAAGTCTTCGGCAGCATTTGGGCGAGGTGTTCAAACGTTTGGCCGAGCAGAAGGAATGTCGCGTATTGGAAGACCACCTGATGCCGGATCACGTGCATATGCTGCTTTCGATTCCGCCCAAATATGCGGTCTCGGAGGTGGTGGGCTTCATCAAGGCAAGAGCGCGATTCACCTTGCGCGCACGTACGGCGAGCACAAGCAGAATTTTGCGGGTCAGCATTTCTGGGCGCGCGGCTATTTCGTGTCGACGGTGGGGCGCGACGAGACGGCGTTTCGCGAATACATCCGAAACCAAGAGGTTGAGGACAAACGACTGGACCAACTCAAGATGTGGAGGTAGCCACCGAAAGGTGGCCCCAATAACGTCGGGGCCGCGTTAGCGACCCCGCTCAAGCCGCTTTGAGCGGCTCACACAATCAAGCCCCCGGCTCTGCCGGGGGTATTGACAGATGCTTCGCTCAACTCCTCCCAAAGGAAGTCCTCGTAATCTTGCCCGTCTGGAGCTGGTATATCCGCCGGCCCGTAGTTTCTTTCAATTTCTAAAGCGGCGGCGAGGCTTTTCATAGCCGCGTCGCCGACATTACCGAAGACCTCCCGAGCATAAGACCGGTCATACGATTTCAGCACCGTGATGAACCGATCTCCGGCCCGCTCTTCGAAGAACAATTCCTGCTGCGGCATTTGCAGCCTCCCCCGTTCCATTATTGATCATTCTAAGTGGACCTGCCTCTCCTCTTCGCAAATGGGGCGAACATGCAGACTCCCCGATCGATCTGGCCCTCCCCGCTGCGGAAAGCAACTCCTAGGTTCACCCGCAGGGCATCTGCGGTTTGAGTGGATTCTGCGCTCTATTTGCGCTCCGTCAATCGGATTTAGACTGCTTTGCACGGTCTTAGGTGTCATCCGCCAACCTGCATGTTGTTGAAAATACGTTTGATTGATGATTCGAGTCCTACCTGAGGCCAAATGGTCCGATTCCGCGCCCCAGTTTGCAGACGATGTCTGCGGGATCTCCCACCGGAAAAACTTCGGACTGATACCCACCAACGCGCGATCAATGAATAATACCTTAATGAACACTTCGGCGTGTTGGGCTGGTGCAGGACGTGTCCGATCAGACGGTTTTTACGGCCGAGTGGCCTGTATTTGTAGACACTGCCGGCCTGTCGGTCGGATAAGCGCGTTATCCCCAATGCACCTATGGGCCCCTTGACCGCGATGCCCGCCGCTGCTGGTTGGACTGCCATCTTTTCCAAATCGCCATAGACGTGCTCCCGCTTTTGACGCGACTCGAAGGTCACATTCGAGGTAGACTCATTCCGACAGAATTTATGAGACAAACCAGATTCATCGCAATGACATCTATCTCGGTTGGCGCTGCCGTGCTGCTCACGACGGGTATCGCTAACTTGCGAGCGCAGGGACCGGACGGCGGCCGAACTGCTCAGGCTCTATTTGCTGCTCTCGATACTGACAAGGATGGAACGCTGACACGGCTCGAACTGGAGTCTGGCTTCAATTCCTGGTTTACAGCCTGGGACAAGACTCATAGCGGGACCCTCACCCAGCCTCAGATCCTGGCCGGAATCAGTACATTGTTGCCTGCACCGCCCGCGGTCAAGCCTGGGCAGGCCAACACTTTCAACCCGGCCGGTAATTCGACGCCTATCCCCGTACCACAAGCTGCTGTGGACGCCATGATGGCAGCCTTACCCACTACGCCGGGCAGGAAGCCGATGCACGAGCGCAGGCTGCTGGTGCTGGCGCATACGGGCGCAGGAGGGTTCGTTCACGCCTCCATTCCGCTGGCTGCGAAGGCCGTGGAAGCACTGGGAAACCAGGGCGGTTTATGGACCACGACCGTCAGTTACGACGCGGCGGATATCAACACCAATAACCTCAAGAAATACGACGCCATTTTTCTGGACAGTACGACTGCGTGCTTTCTTGACGATCCGGATCCCGCCGTGACGGCCGCGCGGCGAGCGGCGTTCCTGAATTTCGTGCGGGGCGGAAAAGGGATTGCCGCAATACACGCGGCGACAGATTCGTATCACACCGATTGCCTGGCAAGTGAGGCCGCTGCAAAGAACGGCAGTCCTGGACTGAATATTGGGGCGTTGGTTTTAGCTGCCCGTCTGGTGACAGCAGCCGACAAAAACAGGGACGAAACCGTCAGCCGGCAGGAGTGGGCCGCCCTTGCCGACGACTGGTTCCAAAAGCTGGATACAGACAATACGGGGAAGGTCACCCGCGCCGATTTTGTGGCGCACTTCAATTCGTTGTTACCTCCGCTGGAGATGCGTCGTCTAGGCCTGGAATCGACCCCTGTGCTGCAATGGCCGGAGTTCAACACACTGATTGGCGGTTACTTCAAATTTCACTGGCCCGATCCGCAGCTGATTTATGTCAAGATCGATGATCCGAATAGCCCTTTGACGGTTATGTTCCATGGCAAAGAGTTCGAGATCCATGACGAGACATATACATTCGAGCAGGACTCGTTTTCGCGCAGGAACGTGCATGTATTGACGAGCATCGACTACGACAAGATGAGCGCTGAAGATAAGGCGAAGGAAGCGCGTCCGCGAACCGATGCCGATTATGCATTGAGCTATATTCGCCGCGAGGGCAAGGGGCGGGTTTTCTACGAAGGGCACGGCCACAGCGATCGTGTATATGCCATGACGCCGATGCTGGAACACCTTCGAGCCGGGATTCAATACGCGCTGGGCGACCTGCAAGCGGACGACAGCCCCTCAGTACAATAAGCTGTCCGCTGAAGCAAACCAGGGAAACTGGACTGCACCCTCCGCAGAGAGATGCCGAGATCTGTTCATTGCGGAAACTTCGGCAGGCTACGATGAGGTGCCCTCTGTGCAGGCCGATGCACCGATTCCGCGCGACCAGGGATCGAGTTGAGTCCCGTTAACCGCACCGCTTGCCAGTCAGATTCAACGAGAAAATTATGGCGAGCACCAGACTTTTCCGGAAAGCCGGTTGTACGTCAAGTTGGTTTCGTGGAAACGAGGCGGTCCTCAATTTGCAGCGAAGCCGGTTATTCAGTAACTTGCCGAGGCAAAAATATACTTGACGAATCAACTGTTCGGGGTTAAGGTTGATTTCGTTGAGGTTGTTGAAGTGAATAAAACCCTTGCACTCCAGATGATAGACGAACTTGAAAGGCTGATCACAGAGAACTCCGTTCTTCGTCAGTACGTGAACAAAATTCACGATACTCAGGAGATTCGGCGTAAAGCAGATCCAACGTTAAGTCCAGCGCCGACCGCCCGGTTTCTGACCCAAGGGAGGCGAGGAACTGAGACACTACCAAGTCTGGGTCGTCAGGTATGTGCTCCTCTTCGGGCTCACATAGAGCAGGATGCAGACTGGGAGCGTGTTGTTCAAGAGCTTCTTCTTCGACTCGCTCCGCAAGAAAAGAAGGTGAACTAACCATGAAAACTCCAAAGACCTTGCAACAAGCCATTCTCCACTTTGCCGACGCCGACAACTGCATCCGGTACATGGTTGACCACCGCTGGCCAAACGGCGTGTTCTGCCCCACCTGCGGGCGTAATGACGTGACTTGGCTGGACACTCAGAAGAAGTGGCAATGCAAGAGCGCACACGCGAAGCGCCAGTTCACCGCAAAGGTGGGCACCATATTTGAAGACTCTCCGCTCGGTCTGGATAAGTGGCTCCCTGCCGCGTGGATGATCTGCAATGCCAAGAACGGCATCAGCAGCTACGAGATTCAACGCGCCCTGGGCGTCACCCAAAAGACCGCATGGTTCATGCTCCAGCGCATCCGGCTGGCCATGAAAAACGGTTCCATCTTTAAACTGGGCGGTGGTGATGGTGGGCCGGTCGAGGTTGACGAAACCTTTGTCGGCCCCAAGCCTCAGAAGATGCACCGGGGGCGCCGACTGAGAATGCAGACTGCGGAGAATGCGAGAGCCAAGACTGCGGTTATGGGAATGCTTGACCGCGAGAGCCGTCA
The DNA here is from genome assembly GCA_963776535.1 of uncultured Acidobacteriaceae bacterium. Lineage (GTDB taxonomy): Bacteria > Acidobacteriota > Terriglobia > Terriglobales > Acidobacteriaceae > Telmatobacter. Next base: position 7,666 of record CAVZNB010000001.1, read on the forward strand.
AGTTCGTGCCAGAGTTGTTCCCAACGTGAAGCGCGAGACTCTCCAATGCGCCATCCTCAACGAGATTGAGAAAGGTTCTACCGTCTACACCGATGGAGCCGTTGGATACGATGGACTTGCCGCGCAGGAATACGTCCATGAGACCGTGAACCATGTTGAGGAATACGTTAGAGGCCAAGTTCACACCCAAGGTATCGAGAACTTTTGGAGCTTACTCAAGAGAACTCTGAGCGGCACTTACGTTGCAGTTGAGCCCTTCCACCTTGATCGCTACGTGGATGAGCAAGTGTTTCGCTACAACAACCGGGCGACCAAAGACAACCCATTGAACGATGCGGACCGCTTCTCAGCCCTGCTCTGCGGAGTCAGCGGCAGGCGGTTAACCTATGCCGAACTGACCGGCAAGGTGGGAGCCGCCGAGGCTTTCTAATCCTTCGCGGTTGAAGCGTGGACCGAAGCGAAAGGCGTCTGCTTAGCCTTTCGCTTCGCGGCCCGTTGGCTCTTTTCTGCTTTCATCTGCGCCTTCACAACCTGTGGATCGGCGCGCAGGATCGTGTCCATCGCGCTGTTGAAGGTATCAAGTTCAATCGTGCTTCTTCTGGTCGTCATGCTCACCATGATACGACTCTTTGGTATTTCCTGCGCAGTGCCGCTTCATCCCAAACGCTGCGCCGATGTGTGGCCACGCGCATAATCTGCTCATCCAAGTAGCCGTACTTCTTTACGTTAGGCGACAAACTACGATTGACCGCCCATGCGATTAAATCCGCACCTTGGAGACCTGGGGTCTTTCGCATCTCAACCGGAGCTGCCATTTGGACTAAGAGCCAAAATGGGTCACTGCTGTTCGTATTCTTGTTCCACTCCGCCTGGAATGAGGGCTGATATGGCTCTTCCCGATCAAAAAAGTAATGAGTGCTAGTGACCAAGCCCCGGTATTTATCAACGTGCCAAATCCACGCAATTTCACAGCATTCAAAGGTACAGATATGCTCCACAGTTGGAAGCTCAAGCCCCTCAGTCAGTAGTTTCGCGTGGGCTACCTCATCGACACTGCAAGCAAACGATGCAAATTGATTGGCGTCGAGACTCTGAAGGTAAAGCAACAAATCAAACAGCAACCTGGATACCTTGTCATCATCCCATCCCCGTTTCCGATCAAATTCCCGCGTCTGGTGGGCCGCTTCCCTCATGTGAAGATACGCCGCCGAGATGGGACCATTAGCGAGAATATCGCTCCATCGTTGGTCAAATTCTGCCCATACTTCATCAGTGGCAGCTATGCCGCCAAGTGTGCGATAAGGCCCGCTTCCCTCACTCCCGTCAAAGTACCCGCGCAATGCGATGATGACACTTCCATGAACGTTCCTGACCGGCAGAAGGTTCCCCATATAACTCTTGGCCGGAATAGGGTTTGACGTCTCTGGGAACGCTAGACTAATCATTCCAAGTCTCACTTTGATTCGTCAAGTATATTTTTGCCCTTGCCGAAGACATACACCGATCTGAATTGGGCTCATTGAGCGTTTTGGTTCGTCTCGTCAGTTCAAAGGCAAATCCGAATAGATCAATAGACATTAGCCGATTTGACCTGAACCGCCCCTCTTCGGTGAATGCCAGAGTGGTGGCCGGAATGGCTCATCTTCAATCATTGCATTGATCCTGGTGAAACTGGCTCCTTGATGCTGAACCTCGAGCAAGCCCCTCAAGTTTCTCGCGCAGTGATCAATATTGCACTGTTTATTGCCGCCAAACCTGCGACCCTGAAGCATTACCCACTCAACTGCACTCTCGGTCAAGCAAGGTTTCCCAGCCGACTGCGCAGCCAGGCTGGGGCTTGATGACAGTCGATGAACGCGTATCAGTGTCGCCAACTCCGCCATGAATCCTGACTGATACGGTTATGTGCTTTGCTCACAGAAACGCGGCATGACAATTTCTGGGGAAGTAATCCATGTTTGAATCCGAGATGCCGATATTTAACGTCGATGCGTTCCTGGCTAGCAGCGGTGTTGGGCGCGAGATTATCGAACCTCGAGAAAGCCAAGTTCTCTTTTCCCAGGGACAGGCAGCGGACTCAGTCTTCTATCTCCAAAGTGGACGCGCAAAGCTGTCTGTCGTTTCCAAGAACGGCAGGGAGGCGATCATCACTCTGCTGGCTCCAGGTGGTTTTGTTGGCGAAGAGTCGCTGGCTAGCGCAGGCGCGTTGCGCACGTCCACTGCGACCGCGTTAACAAATGGCAGTGCTCTGAGGATTGAGAGGGGAGAGATGCTCCGGGCCTTGCAGAAGGAGCAATCCCTTTCCGAGGTCTTGATGGCGTTTCTTCTCGCACGGGGAGTGCGCATACAAACTGATCTTGTGGATCAGCTCTTCAACTCCGCCGAAAAGCGTCTGGCTCGCATTCTGTTGGTGATGGCAGGGTTTGGCGGAATTGAGAGTGTGGAAATCCTGCTTCCAGAGATCAGTGAGGATCGGCTGGCAGTGATGATTGGCACGTCGAGGTCTGCCGTGGTTTTTTTCATGAAGCGGTTCCACGAACTCGGCTTCATCCGCTACGACGGTCGCATTCAGGTTCGTTCATCTCTTCTCGACGTGATTCTGCACGACCGGATGCCAGGAAATAACGCAGAAATGCCAGAAATAGTTGTCCCCGCAACGTAAGAAGGATGCTCCATACGATGGAATATTCGAAATTCAAGACGCTGCTCCGCCGAATGATTGTGGTGCCCATGCTGGTAACCACATCTCTTGCTGGATTTCTGTTGTGGGAGACGTTTGACTTGAACAAGGCGATGCAGTGGGTGGACCATACCGATCGGATTCTCGATCAGTCTGGACACCTTCTGAAGTTGCTGGTCGATATGGAATCGGCGAAGCGCGGCTACATAACGACAGGCGATGAAAATTTTCTTCCCACCTACTGGGAAGGGACCAAAACATTCGGCTCTGAGTTCCAGGCCTTGAAAGAGTTGGTGGCTGATAACCCCGTGCAGCAGCGAAGACTCAATGATATTTATACCGGATACCAGCAATCCGAGGATTACGACAGCCGGATTATCGCCCTTCGCCGTGCCGGAAAAGCCGACCCAACTGTCGTTGAGGACCGATTGCGAAAACACGAACTCGATACGCTTCGAGGACAGTTCGCGGAATTTCAAAGCGTGGAGCAGACTTTGCGTCGTGGACGGGTCGACGATGCGCACAGGCGATGGGTCTGGATGATTTCAAGCTGCGTGGTTCTGAGTCTGGGATGCGGTTTTTTTCTTGCCCTTTTCACGCGTTATCACGTTGAGAAGCTGGGCACAAAGCTGCTGCAGAGCGAGGAACGATGGACGGCTACTTTGGGCAGCATTGGCGAGGCGGTTATTGCTACGGATAAGGAGGGGCGCATCACTTTTCTTAACGCCGTGGCCGCTACGCTGACTGGATGGCAACCGCAAGAAGCTTCGAACCGGCCGATCGGAGATGTGCTCAGGCTCATCAATGAAGAGTCCGGGATGACCGCGGACAACGAAGTGCTCCGCGTGCTGAGAGACAAACAGATTCTGGCTGTGGCTAACCATGTGGACCTGGTGACAAGAGATGGCCGTGAACTCGCCGTGGAGCACAGCGCCGCGCCCATTCTCGCGGCCAAGGGAACGGTAATTGGCGTCGTGCTGATTCTTCGCGATGTTTCAGAGAGGCGGCAGGAGCGAATTGCCATTGCCGAACAAGCTGCTTTGCTGGAACTGACGCAGAACTCTGTCTTCGTAATCGATATGGAGGGAAGAGTCCAGTTTTGGAGCCGCGGCGCAGAAGCCATGTTCGGTTACACCAAGGCCGAAGCTGCCGGAATGATTGCGCACGACATGCTTGCAACTGAATTCCCAGAGCCGTTTGCTGAGATAACAGCACAACTGATGCGCGCAGGGCACTGGGAGGGAGACCTGATTAAAACTGCCAAGGATGGCAGGCGCGTGGTGGTATCCGGGCGCTGGGCATTGCAAAGGGGCATGCGCGGTGCGCCGCCTCGCGTGCTGGTTGTCAGCAGCGACATTACCGGACGCACTCTCGGCGAAGAGTTGGTCATCCTGCAAAGGGAACAACTTCGGGCGCTGGCTGACCGTCTGCAATGGGTTCGAGAAGAGGATCGCAAAAAGGTTGCTCGCGATCTGCACGACGAGATTGGGCAAATTCTGACCTCGATCAAAATGGATATGAAATGGATCAGCCGCCGCCTGCCGGACTCCGAAGGCGAGGTGCGGAATCGACTGCAGGAATCGCTTCAATCCATCGATGAGGGCGTGAACTCAGTGCGCGCCATTTGCAGCCGACTGCGCCCTGGAGTGCTCGATGACCTGGGCCTGGCAGCGGCGATTGAATGGCAAGCCAGCGAATTTGAATCTCGCAACGGCGTCCGCTGCCAGGCGTCTGTTCCGGCTGTCGATTTACACATGGACGGGGACCGGGCTACGGCGGCCTTCAGAATCTTCCAGGAGTGCCTGACCAACGTGATTCGGCATGCGCAGGCGAAACTGGTGCGCGTAGACCTGAGCCAGGAAGACGAGAGGATTGTCCTGGTGGTGGAAGACGACGGAGTCGGCTTCCTCGAGTCGAACCTGTCGAACACTCCCGGATCATTGGGGCTGCTGGGCATGAGAGAACGAGCGCAGGCGTGCGGAGGCGATGTGCGGATTTCAAGTTCGCCCGGCAATGGAACGACGGTCACTATTCGCGTTCCGCTGGACGCTCCGCGCCCTGAGAGGAGCGAAGTATGCATATCCTGATTGCAGATGACCATGCCGTGGTGCGTCGCGGCCTGCGCGAGATTCTAGCCGACTCTCTTCCCGATGCGGGCTTTTCTGAAGCCTGCAACGGAGACGAGGTGTTGGGCCAGTTGAGTAAATCCACAATCGCCTTGCTGGTGCTTGATATCAATATGCCAGGCCGGAGCGGCATGGACGTTTTGCGCGATGTAAAGCAAACCTACCCGCGGCTACCGGTGATCATACTCAGTGCCCATTCTGAAGAGCAGTACGGCGTACGATGTTTGCGTGCCGGCGCCGCCGCCTATATCACCAAGGAAAGCGCCAGTGATGAGTTGGCGATTGCGACACGCAAGATATTGGACGGCGGGCGCTATATCAGCGCCAGCTTGGCAGAGAAGCTGATCTCCACGCTGGATGAGCAGGTCGACAAGCCTCTACATGAATCGCTCTCAGACCGGGAGCACGAAGTGATGAAGATGATAGCCGCAGGTGTTCACCTGACCGAGATTGGCGAAAAGCTGCATGTGAGCGTGAAAACCATCAGCAGCTATCGGGCGCGCATCATGGAAAAGATGCAGATGACGAGCAATGCCGAGCTCACACGCTATGCCATAACCCATAGCCTCATCGATTGATTGGCGCAGTTAAGAAAAACCCTACACAAATTACGGAATTCGCCGATGCCGCCGCCGCGCTGACGCCTATATCGTAGCGACAGGTCGAGCTTCGATGTCCGGCTGGCAGATAAACATGAATATCCTGATTGCAGACGACCATGCGAATGTACGCCGCGGCTTGAGAGAGATCCTGGTTGATGCGTTTTCAGGTGCACATTTTTCAGAAGCAGCAAACGGCGCCGAAGTCTTAACCGAATTAGTCAAGTGCCGGCATGACGTGTTGCTGCTCGACATCAATATGCCGGGTCGCAGCGGTATGGAAGTACTGAAGGAAGTAAAGTTCATCTACCCTGGCCTTCCCGTGATAATGGTGAGCGTGCAGCCCGAGAGCCAGTACGCGGCCCGCTGTCTGTTGGCCGGCGCCACGGCGTATGTCAATAAGAACTGTGCATCCGAGGATCTGGCGCCTGCCATCCAGAGCATATTCGACATTGAGAAAGCGCCCGGGAAAATTCCGAATTAAGGTAGTCGTCCAAATTGATGCATCGGCTGGTTGGCCCGGCATTCGAAGGGCGTCCAGCCGCATCGATGAACGAAATGCGATTCGACTTTCCTCCTGTCACTGCCAGATTTGCCTCACAGGATTCACGCTGAAAGCCTACGGCAAGATTAGTCTTCGCCGATGTTCATCCGCTTCGATCCTTCGTATGGTGGTTCTATCAGTCCAGTAAATGTTGGCTGCATTTCAGCCTGTCTTGTTCAACTTGTGAAATTGAAAGGGATCTACCATGGCTACCAGTTTTGCAACCGTCACAACATTTGCTCCCAAATTTCCGCAGCAACTTCCTCTTTCATTGCAACAGGCGACTAATCATCGCTTGAAAGTGGTTACGACCCCGGCCACCGTGTTGCCGTCGCAAGATACGACCATCGACATGCACAGTCCTTTAAACAAATTCATGCCTGGAAAGTCACGGCGCGACTATCAGGCTGGCGAATCAGTCTTCTCGCAGGGCGATCTGGCCAATTCAGTCTTTTACATTCTGAGCGGCAATGTAAAGCTCACCGTGGTGTCAAACAATGGCAAAGAGGCGGTCATCGCGCATCTCGCGGCAGGTAGCTTCTTTGGTGAGGCTTCAATGGGCGGGGAACTGCAACGAGTCTCCTCTGCAAATGCGCTACAATCCAGCACCATCATTCGTATTGAGAAAATGGCAATGCTTGATCTGCTTCGTCGTGAGCCGGAGTTTGCAATGGAATTCCGTGCGCACTTGCTCTCGCGTAATATGCGCATGCAGTCAGACCTGGTGGATCATCTCTTCAATTCAAGTGAAAAACGCCTCGCGCGTCTGCTGATGCTTATGGCAAACTTCGGCCAGGCAACCAAGCCCATTCCGGTCATCGCCAAAATAAGCCAGGAGACCCTGGCCGACATGATCGGTACCACAAGATCGCGTGTCAGCTACTTCCTGAATCGGTTTCGCAGTCTCGGCTACATCAACTACAACAGCGGTGGAATGGTAATCAATAGTTCTCTGGTTAACATTGTTTTGCACGACTGATAAGCCCATCGATTAAAGCCCTGTCTGAGGCCGCTATGTAGTCGTCGATCCTGACTCTGTCGCGAACGGCGCGGCCAGTTCAATTCTGACCTGAACCTTGCCCAACAATGAAGTGGACCTAGCGCCTACCGCTTTGAGCATTTCGAATACATCGCGCTCGTGATGGAGCGAACTAAATGTTTTGGTGCAGACGGTTTTCTGGTGCGACACAATGAAATCTTGCCCCTCCGAACAATGACCAGTGTCAACCCTGCTCAATACATGACGGGTGAACCGCCGATGCAAGAGGGATTCTCGCTTCGTGCCAAATCTCCGAGTAGCACGCCGACAATGGAGCGCCAGCCACCTGGGCGAAAAGTCGGCTGCGCGGCAAGGTGCAGCGTCGCCGGCTCACCCGGGTTCTATACCGAGTTTGTCGTTTACAGCTATTCTCAAACGCTCCTTGCAGCCGATATGGCGTTCTGTGGTCTGCACAGATACATGCCCGAGGAGAAATTGGATCTGCTCAAGCTCGCCTCCAGAATCGTGGCAGAGTTGTCACAATCATTTCGCGATAAGCTCGCCTCGTCTCTTCGGTCTGAGGAATGCCCAAGCCCGCAAATCGCTTGTTGCAAGTCGGGTTGCTCTCGTCCATCGCGAGCAGACCCTTGTCATCAGCAAATAGCGCCGTCGCGGTATCCCTAAGCTCTAAAGAAATCATCTGTACTTGCCCCGCTCTCCGTCGCTTTTGATCAATCGACAGACGCATCCACCCGCTTGCCGATTAGCTATCTGTAAACATCGCCTTGCCTGGATGTCCCTTCCCCAAGGGCGCTGGCGCAGCCGAATCGCTGAAGTCCGCCGTCCACTGCCAGTTCCTGATCTCGGGCATGTCCTCAAGGTGCTCGCGAATGTAGTCGTGATGTTCATGGAGTTTCTTGTCGAATAGCTGGATTGCATCCGCAGCCTGCACGCGAAGCCGAGGAATGTGCTTCAGCGCATCAAGCGCAAGGTGAAACCGGCTCATCTCATTCAGCACGACCATGTCGAATGGGGTAGTGGTTGTTCCCTGGTCAATATATCCGTGCACATGGAAGCGGCCCTCATTGGCGCGCCCGTGAACCAACGTATGAATGAGCCAGCGATTGTTGTGAAAAGCGAAAATCACCGACGCCTTTTCGGTGAAGAGCGCATTGAACGACATCTCGTCCATCCCGTGAGGATGTTTGTCTGGATACATCAGTGTCATCAGATCAACTACGTTGACGACCCGCACCTTGATCCCAGGGACGTGTTTTTGCAGGAGCCATGATGTCGCGCAGATTTCAATCGTTGGCACGTCGCCGGCGCACGCCAGTACGACATCCGGCTCTCCACCCTCGTCATTGGTTGCAAACTTCCACGTCGATGCGCCACGCGAGCAATGCTCCAGGGCTTCGTCAATGTTGAGCCACTGCAGTTGCGGCTGCTTCCCGCAAGTGACAATGTTCACGTAGTTACGGCTCCGCAGGCAATGATCGAAGACGCTCAGCAGGCAATTGCCGTCCGGCGGATAATAGACGCGAATAGTGTCGCTTCTGCGTGCCAGCGCGTTGTCTACGAAGCCGGTAGCCTGGTGGCTGAATCCGTTGTGATCGTTCCGCCATGCATGGCTTGTGAGAAGAACATTCAAAGACGCAATCGGTTTGCGCCACGGATAATCCCGGCATTGTTCAAGCCACTTTGCATGCTGTGTCAGCATGGAATCGACCACCTGCGCGAAGGCTTCATAGGAGGACCACATGCCATGCCGCCCGGTAAGCAGGTAGCCTTCCAGCCATCCCTCGCACAGATGTTCACTCAATACCTCCAACACGCGGCCATCCGGGCCGAGTTCGTCATCGATCGAGACAAGCTCTGCCATAGAGCAGCGCTTTGTCGCTTCAAAGATCGAGTTCAGCCGATTGGAGTTTGTTTCATCGGGACAAAACATGCGGAAGTTCGTCAGATTCATTCTGAAAATGTCACGAAAGAATTCTCCAAGTTTGCGCGGAGACTCGGCTAGAACCTGACCCGGCCCGGGGATTTCGAGCGCATAGTCCGTAAAGTCTGGCAGAGCGAGTGTAATCAGCGACCGACCGCCGTTTACATGGGGACTGGCGCCCATGCGCCGGCTGCCGCGAGGCGCGAGGACCGACAATTCTTCAATGAACTTGCCACTTTCGTCGAAGAGCTCCTCTGGCTTATAACTCCTCATCCAAGCTTCAAGAACTTTGAGGTGCTCGGGATTTTCGCGAACGGTTGCGAGTGGGACCTGATGCGCGCGGAAGGTGCCTTCGATCGGGATTCCATCTACTTCTTTCGGGCAAGTCCAACCCTTGTGTGTGCGCAGAATGATCATGGGCCAGACGGGCTGCTTCTTGAATCCGTTCTTGCGGGCTTCCTGTTGAATCGACCGAATCTCGGCGTAGCAATCGTCCATCGCCTGAGCCAGAAGTTGATGCACAACGTCGGGATCGTCGCCCTCGACAAAGTACGGCTTGTATCCACGTCCCGTGTATAGGGCATTTAGATCTGCGTCGCTGGTGCGCCCTTGGGCGGTCGGGCCGGAAATCTTGTATCCGTTGAGGTGCAGAATCGGAAGGACTGCTCCATCGCGCGCCGGATTGAGAAAGTTGACAGACTTCCAGCTTCCCTCGAGTGGACAGGTCTCGGATTCACCATCGCCAATGACACACGCAACAATCAGATCTGGATTGTCGAACGCCGCGCCGAACGCGTGAACCAACGAATAGCCGAGCTCTCCACCCTCATGCATGGAGTTCGGCACATGCGGTCCGCAATGGCTGGGAACTCCGCCAGGCGTAGAGAATTTGCGGAACATGAGCCGCATGCCATCTTCATTGGCTGTGATCTCTGGGTGTACTTCGGTGTAAGAGCCCTCAAGATAAGAGCAGGCGTTTAGCGATGGTCCCCCGTGCCCCGGACCGGAAATATAGATTATGTCCGCATCATTCTGTTTGATGAGGCGATTGAGATGGATGTAAATGAGGTTTTGCCCTGGCGAGGTTCCCCAATGACCAAGTAATCTCGGTTTGATCTGTTCCGCCTTGAGAGGTTCGCGAAGCAGCGGGTTTTCGAACAAGTAGATCTGTCCGATGCACAGATAGTTCGCTGCACGCCAGTAGCGATTCATCCTGTCAAGCGTCTCAGGCGAAAGCGGTCCTTTAGGAGCTAGCGCACGTACCTCTGTTTTGCCATTTGCCGCAATCGCAGTGGATAAAGCCACATCGAAGATAAATGCCGAAGGTTTCGCAACTGGGTCGGTGCTTAAAGGGAGTTCGGTCGTAGCCATATTGTTGTTCCTTTTCAACTTCTCTGCGGTGGTTATTGAGCGGCGGCGGTTTGTGACGTTGATTCCTGATGCGACCACCAATGCTGTCTGACGTTACTTCGCCAACTGCTTCTTGATATTTAGCAGTTCCCGGCGGCGCTTCGCCGTGGTCTTGGGGTACGCCATCTTGAGCCCTCCAAGCGCATCAAGGACGATTTGGGAGACGATCAGCCGTGCATTCTCCTTGTCGTCAGCAGGCACCACGTACCAAGGCGCATGGTGAGTGCTTGTCGAATGCATGCACTCTTCGTAGGCGCTCATGTAGTGCTTCCAATATTTCCTCTCGTGAATGTCGGCCGTGCTGAACTTCCAGTTCTTGTCAGGCTCATCGATGCGCGCCAGGAATCGCTTTCGTTGCTCCTTGTTAGAGAGATGCAGAAAGATCTTGACGGTCTTTGTTCCGTTGCGATGGAGATGCTTCTCCAGATCGCGGATCGATTCGTACCTTTCGGGCCAGATGTCTTTCTCATCACGCAGCTCTTCGGGCAATCCCTGGCTTTGCAAAAGCTCAGGATGAACCCGAACGACGAGCACGTCCTCGTAATAAGAGCGGTTGAAGATGCCGATTCGGCCGCGTTCGGGAAGCCTGCAAGTAGTGCGCCAGAGAAAATCATGTGCGAGCTCTTCGGCACTCGGCTGCTTGAAGCTGAACACCTCGCAGCCTTCCGGATTGACTCCGGACATAACATGCCGAATGGCGCCGTCTTTGCCGGCGCCATCCATTCCCTGGAAGATCAAGAGCAATGCATGCCGATTGGAGGCGTAGTGAAGGTCCTGCAGCGAGCTCAGCTTCTCCATGTGCTGCTGCAGAAGGTCTTTATACTGCTCCTTTGAACCGTAATAAGAATCGACAATCGTCGGCCACTTGCTGAGGTCGATCTTTTTGTTTGGCGGCACTCGATAGCTTTTCGATTCGATCTTCATCCTGTCCCTTCACTGTCACGCGGGCTTCTATGCGATCCTTTTCCTGGCCGCCGCGTCGCCGAGTGTGTCGCGCTCCGCTTCAAGCCAGTCCTGGTCCTGCTGACTCTCGCCATGGACTCGCTGCTGATAGAGCTCGTAGGCACGCGCAGCGATCTCGGAAGTGCGATCCACAGGTTTCCTGGAAAGCAGCGCAGGCTTGGTTGGATCGAAGATGCGATAGGCCAGCAGCTTCACGCGGTCATTGATGAGGGCCCAGACCAGAGCGTAGGCCCACACGAATCCAGCCCACTTCCAGCCGAGCGGCGCCATAAAGACGCCATAGACCGCAATCAGCGTCGCAATGGTCTGCGTACCCAGCACCGCTATCCAGAGAATTCGAGCGGGGCGGATGGACCAGAAGGGGCCGCGCGTGCGCGTCAGGAAGATGGTTAGATGCCCAGCGATAGAAAGCTTCAGGTACATCAGTGTCTGGATGTGCAAGCGGTCCATATGGAAGACTCGCTCACCGAGATAGAACAGAAGAAATGCAGCGGCAACCCCGATGACTCCGAGCACCGTTGAGATCGAAAGCACAAGCCGCATATTCCAGGACTCAGGCTTGTTCTTGTAGAGGACATTGTCGTAGGCGATGGACAGGATGGCTCCATCGTTGAGCAGCGCCAGCATCACGATCATGACGGCGGTGAGGGGATAGAAATTGAATACCAGGATTGCGAGCGTCATGAAGAACAGCACACGCAGCGTTTCGGCAATGCGGTAAATGGCGTAGCTATTCATCCGCTGGAAGATTCGGCGGCTCTCCTTGATTGCATCGATGATCACCGACAAGCCAGAGGTGAGCAGCACGATCGATGCGGCAGCCCGTGCGGCGTCCGTCGCTCCGGAGACGGCGATTCCACAATCGGCCTTCTTGAGCGCGGGAGCGTCGTTGACACCATCGCCAGTCATGCCCACGATGTGGCCACGCCGTTGAAGAATATCGACGATGTGGTACTTGTGCTCGGGAAATACCTGTGCGAATCCGTCGGCCTTTTCGATGGCCTCCTCGGTTTGGGGCGACTCTTGCTTCTTCGTGTCGCCCAGGGCGCCGGCGTCCAGAATGTTAGTGCCCAATCCGAGCTGTTTCGAAGTCTCCCGGGCTATGGCGATCTGATCTCCTGTCACCATCTTTACGTCCACGCCCATCTGGCGGGCGCTCGCAATGGTCGCTTTGGCTTGCTCGCGCGGCGGATCAAACAGTGGCAACATCCCGGCAAACTTCCACTTGCCTTCCTCGTCGGCTCTCGCTACCCCCAGCGAGCGGAAGCCGCGTCCCGCAAATTCATTGATGGCGTTCTCGACTGCTGCTTTCACTTCGTCTGCGTTGGTTGCCAGTTGCAGAATCGCCTGCGGGGCTCCCTTGGTCACGAAGAATTGTTTGCCGTCAGTTCCTTTAACGGTGGCTTCGGTGCGTTTATGCACTGGATCGAACGGTTGAAAGTGAAGTACCGTGAAGCTCTTCAGCTTCTTGTCATCCTTCACGCCACCGATCACTGCCAAGTCGATGGTGTCCTTATCTTCGGCTCGCGACGCGAGCGCGGCCCAGAGGATAACGCTGTCCGGTGTAATGCCATTCAGGGTGAAGGGATCGCCCAGCGTGAGTTTGTTCTGGGTGAGCGTTCCGGTCTTATCCGAGCACAGCACATCCACGCCCGCGAGTTCTTCAATCGCCGACAATCGGGTGACGATCGCTTCTTTCTTCGCCAGCAGCCGTGCGCCGACAGCCATCGTTACAGAGAGCACAGTGGGCATGGCTACCGGGATTGCCGCAACCAGGAGCACCAGGCAGAATTCCAGCGTGGTCAGAACCTTATCGCCGCGGAAGAGAGCGACTATCAGAATCAACACGACCAGCGCTACCGCCAGCACGATCAGGTAGTCACCTATCTTCAAGACCGCCTTTTGGAAATGGCTTACGGTATTCGCCTCCTGCACCATCTGAGCAGTCTTGCCGAAATAGGTATTCGTTCCCGTGGCGTACACCATTGCGTCGATTTCGCCCTGACGGACGATCGATCCCGAGAACACAGCGGCGCCTGGCTTGGCGGTTACTGGCAATGACTCGCCCGTCAATGCGGATTGATCCACCTCGATCGGGTCGCCATCAAGCAAGCGCGCGTCAGCCGGCACAATGTCGCCCAGGCGCAGACGGACAACATCTCCAGGCACGAGTTCACTTGCTTTGGGGTTCTGCCACTTACCGTCTCGCTTAACTTTGGCCAGGATTGCCAGGCGGGCTTTCAGAGCTGCAATGGCGTTACCGGCCTGGTGCTCTTCCCAGAATCCGACTACAGCGTTGGAACAGAGCAGAAGAAGAATGATGAAGAAATCAAGCCAATGCTGAACCAGCGCCGACAAGATGACTGCGCCTTCAATCATCCACGGAATGGGCCCCCAGAAATAGGAGAGAAACTTTAAGAACTGATTGGTCTTCTTCTCAGTAATCTCGTTGGGCCCGTATTGAGCCAGTCGTTTCTCAGCCTCGGCCTGGCTCAGTCCATCCGGGGTCGACTCCAACTTCTTCTGCAACTCCGGCATCGGGAGGGTCTTGAGATCGTCCTTGGCCGCTGGGTTGGAGTCGTGCTTCAATTCTGGCTTCAACTCGGGCTTCTCTGCAATCGCTGTCACGATGGATGCTCTCCTTGTTCTTGCTCCAGCCAGCGCGCTTCAGGGGGGCGTTAGAAGTCCGTTGAATGGTGGAGATGTACTACCGGTCCTGCGCCCGAGCGTTGGAACGTTGCACACATAATGACGGGCGAATCACAGGAGAGATGCTTCGGCGCGTAAGTTACTTCGAAAAGATACGGTGATCCCTGTCGTACACCTGTTCGGATTTCGTCGATTTCTCGGCAGCTTTGTCGGCCACGCGTTCAATCCTCTTCTCAGCAGTTGCGTCCGAGACCGTCTCGTCTTCTAGTTTCGTCGCTTCTGAGTTCTCAAATTGCTCCGGCATGGTGATTTGCTCCCCGTTGTCACCATGGACCCTCACTCGTTCAGAATCTGTGCTCTTTTGCTCTCAAGGTTGACTACCACCACTCCATGGCGCGGCCTAATGTTCCTCCCAATACAGGAGTAAAGGCTGTGCTCATTTGTTCACTCCCAGAGAGCTCAGATTGAGCGATTACGATTTGTCGCCGCTTGCCTTGCTGGACGAAACGATACCGGGGCTTCTCTCGGCACCGGTCTAAAGTGACCATCTATGGAGCATCCCACTCTGACACTCTCACTATGGACATAGCGGAGCCTAATTGAACGGCCCCTCAATCAATCCAAGACAACCGATGCAAATGGAGAAAAGAATGAACGCCACCAATTCTGTAGTTGCAATCTATGACACTCACGAGCAAGCCGAGCACGCCGTTAAGGAACTGCAGCAAGCAGGAGTCGATATGAAGAGCCTCTCGATTGCCGCGAGAGACACGCACACCGACGAACATGTGGTTGGCTACTACAACGCCGGCGACCGCATGAAGTATTGGGGCAAGATGGGCGCGTTCTGGGGTGGCTTCTGGGGATTGCTATTCGGATCTGCGTTGTTCGCGATCCCGGGCATCGGTCCGATCCTCGTGGCTGGTCCGTTGGTGGCTTGGATCGTCGCCGGTCTTGAAGGAGCCGCTGTTGTCGGGGGCGTCAGTGCAGTCGGAGCCGGCCTGGTAAGCATCGGTATTCCCAAGGACAGCGTCCTCAAGTACGACGTGGCCCTGAAAACCGACAAGTTTCTGCTCGTCGTCCATGGCACAGCGGGTGACGTAAACAAGGCCAAGGACATCATTGCCGGAACTGAAAACAGCTCTTACGCCGTTCATGGCGAAACGGTGTACGCCTGAAAAGTGGTGAAGTTGCACACCACTCCGCCGGACTGGACTGAAAGGCAAACCTGCCTCAGCCCAGCCCGTCGCGGCACAGGCTGAAGCCAGGGGCCCGCAGTGTCGCTGGGCAGGCTAAACACTCCTGCCGACCAGCGGGAATAGAGGAAGTGAAATCGCCCGTAATATTAGAGGCACGACAGAGGTCTGCAGGGCTAAAGTGCAGGTGTGTTGAGGGTTCGATAACTGCTCTTTGCCGTTCCTAATAGCGCCCCAAAATGGCCATTCGTGACGTTTAGTTTCTGATAGTTACCGGTTTCTGATTCACTGTCACGGCAGAGGTCGCGGGTTCGAGCCCCGTCGTCCCCGCCATACATTCCAAAGGACTTAAGGATGCATGGCACCCCAAGTGACAACCCACAATCCAGCCCACATCTTATTGCACCATCCCTGAACGCATTCCCATTGCGCTTAGGAATGATCCTTGCGCGGCGCGTGTCTCGTCGCTGTCTTCCTGCGTGTAGAGATCGAGCGTCGTTTGTATCTTGCTGTGCCTAAGTAAACCCTGCACCGTCTTGGGTTCCACCTTGCCCTTGTTCACCAGCCAATTGCTTACAGAGTGACGCAGGTTGTGAAGCCCGAATCGCTGCCCGTCCGCAATGGCGACGCCTGCGGCCTTGGCTGCCGGTCGCAGGTGGTCCTTCACAAACGAGCAGGAGTTGAGAGGCATTTTGCCTTCCGCCAAGAGCGACGGAAACACAAAGTCCTTCTCCTTGGAATGCGGCGATTGCCGGTGCCAGTCTTTCAGGTACTCGGCCAGGACCGGATGCAACGGAGCGTAGCCGTCCGATGCTTCGGTCTTGGTTTCTCCATCCTCTCCATTCGCCCAGCGCTTTGAGATCCTGATTCTCCCTTCGTGCCAGAGCACGTCGCTCCAGCGCAGCGCCAGTATCTCGGACGAGCGCAGCGCGGTCGCCGCACAAGTGAGCACCAGCGTGTAGTGGAGCGGTGAGGGGAGAGACTTCAGAATTGCCACGGTCTGCGCCGGGGTGATGATGATGGCCCGGTAAGTGGACTTTGAACGCGTCTCGACGTGTAGTACCGGATTCTTCGCGACGTGTTCGTGCAGGATGCCGATTTTGTAGACACGGTGCATGATGCCCCGAACCTTTGAAATCGTCGTCCAGGCAAGTCCTTTGTCGGTGTGCAGAGACTTGAGCCACCGCTGGATGTCCAGTGGCTTGATGTCCTCCGCAATCTCATCGCCCCAGCGGGCAGTGAGGTAGTCCCTGACGTAATGCTCCACGATGGGAATCGTGTTTGATGATTTCGGGCGCACTGCGTCCGCCCCGAAATCGGCTTTGAGGTAATGCTCCGCGATAAAAGAGAATGAAACACGGCCGGGGGCCGGGGCGTCGTTGATTCTGACTCCCAAGCCCAGTCTATCGACCTCGCGCCAAGCATCCCTGTCCTTGGGGAACTTGGATACAAGCCCGACTGGGAGCAGGTGTTCGACCCGCTTTCCCTCCGCGTTCGTAACCCGGAAACGCAGCAACCAGGTCTCTCCTTCCTTGCGGCGCGCTTTCTTGAGTGATCCTCGCTGATAGGCCATAAAGCTCCCTTCAGCGGGGACTGCCGGGGGTAGGATCGCATAATTTGCGGGATTTGTGGATCGGGTTCATGTGCTCTCTCAGGGCGTGAAGAATTTGCCAAAGGTCACGATGGCCGAAGGAAAGGGAGCGCTGTTGCGCGCTGTACCAAACTTCAGGCGTCCACGCAGAAAATAAACGTGACCTTTCTTCGCGTAGTCGTGCCACCACCGTGTATCGACGCGGGCCGGTAGCAGGCACACCACGAGCGCGCCGCTCAGGGACTCTTCCCATGCTTTTTTTACCCAGTGGCCGATTTCCCTGCCGTAGGGCGGGTTCACAAAGACTTTCCCGGTCCAAGGCTGCTTGAGGCCATCTTGTTCTTTGGTGAAGAATCGCGCGCATTTGGCGTTTTGCGGGGTGGCGCAAGGGTCGAGGGTAAAGCCTCCGTAGATAAAGGACAGTTCATCGAACAGATCCTGCGGAGTAGGCCATTCAGGGGTCGCACTGGAAAAATGCACGCTTAGGGACGCTCGACTTGTTTTGCTCATTGCTGCGTCCTCCTGTCGATAGCGGCTGCCAGCTCCGAGAGCCGGAATACCCAGAGTTTGCGTGTGGTCCCGGTGCCCAGTGCGTAGGCTCCGGGGATGCCTCTGCGGGCAAGCTCGAGAACGTGTCTTCTCGTGACGGAAAGAAACTGCGCCGCCGCGTCAGCCGAGACGAATGGCTCCGGTGACGGCGCTTTCATCCTGAAGCCCGGCATTTACGAAGTGTACGCACAGAGCTTCACGCTCGACTTAGGAGATGTGAATACCACGAAGGCTGGAGGCTATTACCCGGCTCCAATCAAAGGCAGCAAAGCGAAGATCGTCGCGGCGCTTTTGAAACAAAGCGAACTGCACCCGGATATCACGCAAGCGGATATCCAGCAGCTCCTCTTCGCAATCGTCCAGGGCACCGACTTGGAGAAAATGCCTCCCGCTATTCAGCAAACGGCGGTGCGCGTTCTTCCTCACAACACCGTGGCTCAGATGCAAGGCGCAACGCAGGCCAAGGCCCTCGAAAACTCGCTGATGAACATGCTCAATCAGCGGCTTTCCAAGAACCCGGCTGCACAGCAGCAGATGAACCAGATAAGCAACGGCCTAAAGCAGGCCCAGCAAATGGCGGGGCCATCTTTCAAAGCCGATGCGGAAGCTTCCGAGCCGGTCGCTCGCGGAACCTGGGCGGAAATGCCCGGTGGGTTCTATGTGCGCTATCTGCCGGATGGCTACATGAAGACGCGCCTGCAAGTGATGGTGCCCGATGAGGCCATCGCGCAAGCGGACCCGAAAGCTCCTCTCACCTTCGACCCGACACAGTATCTGGCTGTCCTTGGCCAAGCACCTCCGGAGCGCATCGGCATCACGCTGCGCCCAGCCAAATAACTGAAGGCACAAAGGAGAAATGCCATGAGTCTGTTCGATGATTTCTTTCGGCAAAGGGCGGTGCTCTGCGGAACACCGCCCCTCTCCAAGATGATTCAGGCGCGCGACCCCTGGAATCTTGATTTCCCGCTGTTTCAGTGGTCGCCTCTGGATGTCTTCACTCTTCGCAATGCCGTGGAGTCCGTTGCCATCTTCGGCGAACTTGGTGCGGCTAAAACAACCGGGTCGGCGGCCTGGATTCTGCTTAAGTATCTGCAAATCCTCATGGGCGGGCTTTTCTGCTGCGTAAAACCCGGTGACCGGGAGTTGATAGAGGGATACGCGAAACTGACGGGCAGGTCGGATTCGCTCATCCGCATCAGCACGGGCACCATCGTAGACGCGACGATCATTCATGCGCCCTCGTCGACGAAGAACTCCAGCGGCAAGCGTGACCCGGAGATGCATCAAGTGAAGAAGGGCAATCAGTGGTACTTCGGAGCCAAGGCGCACATCGGCGTGGACAGCAAGGAGACGGTCGTTCATTCGGTAGCGACAACTGCGGCCAGCGTGGCGGACAAACATATGCTGCCCGACTTACTGCATGGCGACGAGCGCAAGGTATGGGGCGATGGCGGCTATCAGGGCCAGAGCGAGGCTATTCACGCAGCCGCGCCGAAGGCACAGGATATGACTTGTCGCCGGACGAAGTACAACGATTATGTAGATGAACAAGCCAAGCGCAAGAACACCACCAAGGCCCGCGTGAGAGCCAAAGTCGAGTATCCTTTTCGCATCCTGAAGCGTGTCTTCGGATTTACCAAAGTTCGTTACCGCGGCATCTGGAAAAATCACCAGTGGCTGTGCGCGGCCTTCGCACTGGTCAACCTGTACCAACACCGCAACCGACTGGCCCCGCAAAGGGCGTAGTGTCTCTTGAGGCCGAAGAATGGCCTCACAGAGACGAAAAAAGCAAACGGCAACCCGCCAAATCTCGCAGAAAACTGTTTCACAAGCAAGAAATCATCGGCGGTCGAGTCGCCGCTACGAAATCACGCACATGTGCAGAGGTTCCTTAGATGTGGTTGTTGCCAAGCCTGTAAGTTCGGCGCTCTCGAAGTCAGCTCAGAAGGGTATCCGCCCTGCCGTTGGCCAGCAAAGATTCTTCTGACTGGAAGCAGGTCTATGACCACCATCGTCATGTAGTCGTCAGCCGCGCCAAGCATTGTACTGATTTGGTCCCGCTCATAGATCGTAGGCAACCCCTCCTCATACTTTGGCGCGGGGGGGATGATATCCTTGTCGATTCCGGCGTAGGCCAGCCACGAGGCGAGTCGCTCATGCTTGTTGGCGACTGTACGGTTGGACAGTTTTCGCTTCCATAAGGCTTGATGAAAGTGAGAGAAATCGGTGGGCTTGATCTCGTCTACGTAGGTCTTCTTCGTGAGTTCCACGAACTCTTTCGTGACCAGCCTGGCTTGTGCTGCAGCCTCCAAGTGCCGACTATCCTTCTTCATTTTGATGTACTCGACTGCGGTCTCCTTGAGTGCCCTGCGTACCATTCCCTCGACGACCACCATGTTGGCTTCTGCTGCCGCCGCCCGGATCGATACCTGCCGCTGGATGGTGACCTGTCCTTGCGGATCGCAGATCCAGCGTAACAGTGACCAATTCGCGGCTCCCGTCGGCAACGGCTGGTCCGATGCCCTTTGCTACTGGATTGCTTCCCGATTGATCACGAGTCACGGCCACGACGTACTGCCCAGGAGTGCTGTAACACGGAAGTACGGCCTGCGCAAACACACGATCTATGCCTGGAAGGCGGAGTCCGTGGGGGATGTTTGTGAGCGAGGCTGAAGAGGTGAGGCATCTGCGCGATGAGAACTCTCGGTTGAAGAAGCTGGTTGCCGAGCTCACCCGTGATCGAAGAAAGAGAAGGTCGACCGAACCGCTAAACATAGCCTACTCGGATAGCGACCAATCGTTGAACGGGACGAATCCATCTGCCTTGCGGCAAATTTCTGCGTTGTGGCTTCAATCGAGCCTCACTCAATGTGGAGGATGGATTCTGATGGCATCCGCAACCTCGCGCGAGAGATGCAGAACCTGCGCGGAGTGTCCGATGCTCACAGGATAACCATCATCGGCGTGCCGCTCTCTCACCCGCAGCTGGATGCCGGGCACGATGCCGCTCATCCTGAGCAACTTCACGGTGGATGCATCGCGGTCTGAAATGCTGTCCACCACAAAAGTCCCCTTCCTTTCGACTTGCGTCAGCGGTATGGAATTCTCCTTGGGCATTCTCCCGTCCATTGCGGGAATGCAATGCCCGTGCGGGTCCATCTTGGGGTACCCCAGTTTGGCCTCGATGCGCTCCTCGAATCGCTCGGAGATGAAGTGTTCCAGGCGCTCGGCTTCCTCATGCACCTCCTCGATCGGGTAATCGAGTACCTCATACAGGAATGTCTCAAGCAGCCGATGATGGCGAACCACTTCAAGAGCGCGCCGCCTGCCCGCGGCGGACAACAGCACGCCACGATGACGCTCGTATTTGACAAGCGGAGGTAGGACCGCAGCCAACTTTTGCAGCATGTTCGTCACGGAGGCAGGCGCAACGCAGAGCCGCTGGGCCAGAACATTGCTGGCCACTCTGCTCTCCTCAGGCCCGCCGAGAGCCAAAATCGCCTTGAGGTAGTTGTCTTGAGACTCGCTATTCGCGTTCGGTTTGCGGCGCACCGTCATCTGGGAATCTCCAACGCGCTGGTTGACCCAAATCCATTTTAGGCGTATCTAATATTTAGGTGCACCTAAACTAAGGGCGCGCAGTTGACGCCCTTGATTCCCCGTTGCACTCAACCGCCTGCTGCAAACCCCGGAGGTTCCTTTTGTCCCTGCCTAAAAACACATCGCATCTCTTTGCCGGCCTGTTGGCGTTAAGCATGGTTAACATGCCGTCAATCCTCGCGCAGACTGGCACGAGCAGCGCCATCGCCGGGAGCGTTGCCGACAAGAGCGGCGCAATGGTCTCCAACGCCCATGTCAAGGCAACCGAGGTCAACACAGGCGCAATTCGCAACGTCGAGAGCAATGCGGAGGGACGCTTCCTCTTTAGCCAGGTGAACCCCGGAACCTACAGGATAGAAGTCCATGCCGAGGGATTCGGACCAGGACAGTCGCAGGCAGTGGGCGTTTCCGTGGGGCAGACCGCCACGGTGACCTTTACTCTGTCTCCCGCTGCAACCTCACAGTCCGTGGAAGTGACAGCGCAATTCGGCCTGATGAGCCTTGAGAACCCAAATACTTCTACAACTATCGAGGCCGAGACCATCAAGAACCTTCCGAACCCTGGCCAAGATCTGACCTACATCGTCCAATTCGCGCCTGGCGCGCTGATGAATACTGCCGGATCGTCAAATGACAATAAAGCTCCGGGCGGTTATGGCAATGTCGAGTTCAACGGATTGCCGGCCACTTCAAACGGTTACATCCTCGACGGTTTCGACTCGAACGACCCCTTTCTTGGGCTGAATATCGGTCTCTCTACGAACCTTGTCATCGGCCTGGACGCCCTGCAGGAAGCGACCGTGAATACCAACTCCTATGCGGTCGATCAAGGCCGTTACGGCGCCTCGCAGACAAACTATTTCACTAAATCTGGATCGAACCGATTTCACGGTGACCTGTACGAAATATGGAATGGATCGCTCTTGAATGCGACGGATTATTTTCTTCACGCCAACGATACGCCGGGGAACATCGCGCAGAAGCCGCGCTCGACGGTGAATGAGTTCGGCGTGAGCGTGGGCGGGCCAATTTTGAAGGACAGACTTTTTTTCTTCACGCATTATGAAGGCATTCGCATAGCTCTGCCCCTGGTTGCGCGCGCGACGGTGCCGACGCCGGCGTTTCAACAGTATGTGTTGCAGCAACTCGCCCTGGGTGGAAGCGATCCAATCAACGGGACAACGCTGCCAGCGCAACCGCAGGAATCGGCGTTCTATCGTAGGATGTTCGCGCTTTATAGCAATACTGCCGGCACATCGACGCCCGTGCTTACTTGTCCATTGGATGCGAGCGGCGCTTTGCTGCCGGGCGCGCAAACCGCAACCAACCTCTTCAACGGCAAGGGCTGCGCGAACATTCGCACACAGTCGATGAACAACTCGGACAGCGAAAACCTGATCGTCTTCAAGATCGACCACACCATCAATGCGAACAATAGTATCTGGTACCGCATCCAGCAGGACACGGGCTTGCAAGCGGCGTATACCGACCCGATCAACATGATCTTCAACTCATATTCGCCGCAGCCGCAGCGGACATTGGTGCTCGGCTACACGCGCATTGTTACGCCGAATTTGGTCAACCAGTTCAACCCCGGCGTGAGTTGGTATTCAAGTCTCTTTTTGCCCAACAACTATGCACAGGTGCTCAATACCTTTCCCATCGTGGTGGCTGGAGGTAGTTCCAACGCGCCCTTCACTACGGTTGGCGGCGACGACCAGGCTTACACGCAGGGCCGCAAAGTTACTCAGTGGCAGATCAACGACAACCTCATCTTGAACCACGGCCGCCATAGCTTCAAGTTCGGCGAGAACTCCCGCAGGCTGGACATAAGCGATTACGATCTCGGCGAAGGCGTTGTGCCAACGGTCGTCTACAACGATCTCGCCCAGTTCACCTATGGCGCCGCGTCCACGGCGACATCTGGCTTCCCCATTATGCAAAAGGAGCGCATCGCGCTGGGCAACCTCGACCTGTACGCCATGGATACCGTCAAGCTCGGTCGGAGATGGACCATGGTGGCGGGGTTGCGCGCAGCCTGGAACACGGACCCGGTCAACCAGCATGGCTTGTTCGCGCGACCTGCGGGATCGTTCCTCGATATGGCGCACAGTATCGACCAGCCGTTGAATCAGATCATTCAGACAAATGTGCGATCCCTGTTCCCCGGTACTCCGCTCTTCAGTTGGCAGCCGCGCGCCTCGGCGGCTTACAAGCTGTCTGATAAGATGGCGCTCCACGCCGGAGGCGGCGTCTTCAATGACATCATCCCCGCGCAGATTGCCGACCTCGGCGCGACGAACCCTCCGTATGCGCCGGTTTTCGTCGGCGGGATCAACGGACAGGTGGGCGGACTCGGCATCGCGCCTGGAGTTACAAACAGCGCAGTCGATGCGGCTGTCGCCGCCAATCAATCCTTTCAGACGGTATTTCGAACGGGCGGCGCCTCTTGCGTCGGATTGCAGCCGGGTGCACCGATCTGCCCGCTGGCGGTCAACTTGAACACCTTTCCCAGCGGCAAACTGAAGACGCCATACTTCCTGCAATGGAGCCTGGGGCTGGAGCGTGGGTTAGGCGCGCACGGCTCACTGCGCCTAGATTATGTCGGTACGCGCGCCGTGCAGGAGCCCTATCAGGTGCAATTGAACGGCTATCAGACCGTGTGTGACGGCTGCTTCGCACCCTTCGCCTACAATCGGCCGCTCGATCAGCGCTTCGCCAGTGTGAACGAGTTCCATACCGGTGCTGGCAGTCACTATACGGGCCTGCAGACCAGCGCCGGCAAACAGATTGGCGGGCTGACGCTCAAGGGAAACTTCACCTTCAGCCATTGCATCGACGAGGTATCGAACGGCGGCTTGCTTCCATTTTCTACTCTCGGCATCATCTCTCCGTTGCCTGGCGATTTGCGCAAAGAATACGGAAACTGCGACTACGATGTTCGCCAAAACTTCTCGGCCTTCGGGGTCTATGAGATTCCCTTTCATTCCAGCCATACCCTGTTGCGGAAGGCACTCGGCGGCTGGCAGGTATCGGAGACGGCTTTCCTGCATAGCGGATTGCCTTTCAGCGTGCTCAGCGCGCCGTACACGGCGAATAACAACGGCATCTTTCAGGGCAGCGGCCCACAGTATGCGAACCGGGTCCCGGGCGTTCGGCTCTACCTCAAGACGCCCGTTCCTGGCGTGACGCTGAGCGGCAGCCGGCAATGGCTCAACCCGGACGCATTCGCCTCCGTCGTCGATCCGAGCAGCGGCGCGTGTGCCGGCGGAGACTCGCCCGTCAACTGCCAGTTCGGCAACTCCGGCCGCAATAACGTCCGGGGGCCCCATTTCACCTATGCAGAGCTCTACGTGACCAAGAGGGTCCACATCACTGAGCACGTCAACTTCCGCCTCGATACCCAAATCTTCAACGTCTTCAACCACGCCAATTTTGCCCTCCCCAGCAATCAGGCGGGCACTCCTGGAGAGCCGGCAACCCAGACGGGATTCGGCGAAGTCACGAGCACCATTTCGCCCCCGACCGGGCTCCTGGGCGTTGGACTTGGCGGCGATAGCTCGCCGCGGATGATCGCCTTCCAGGGAAGGATTGAATTCTGAAGCCGTCCGAGAGACTTCGCCAATATGAACGAAATGCTGCGAGACGGATCGGAACTGGCCGCGAGCGCGCTGTCGGCTTCGAGCGGCACGTTCGCCAATGCGGAAGTGGCCCGAGATGAGGCCGGCTTAGGCCTGGTTGTGATAGGTTGCGTTGCGACGAGAGTCTCATGCTCTGCCCAGGGCTTGGGTTCTTCTAGCTCCCTGACACTGGGGCGTTTGAACTAAACCTCCGGCACGGCGAATCGCGCACGGCAGGGCGGTCCAGGAAGAACTGAATTGCCGCGGTTCAGAATCGGTGCTCGGTTACCGGAAACCAAATATTTAACATCGAAGTATGAAAACAGCTTCCTCAATAGATTGATATGCAATACTATATTCGCATCTTCGAATATTACAATTGATTGGAGCGTGCTATGCAAGACTCGCTGCGCCGGTTTAAGGCCGACATCTTTCAGGCGCTTGCACATCCGACCCGAATTGCAATCATTGAGCTGCTGGAAGGCGGAGAGCTTTCAGCGGGCGAGCTAATGGAAAAGCTCAAAATGGAACAGGCCAATATCTCGCAGCATTTGGCCGTGCTCCGGGCAAAGCAGTTGGTGGTGCACCGCAAGGTGGGAAATCAGGTCTTTTACGCCGTTCGAGACCCGATTATCATCAAGGTTCTTGCTCTGATGCGTCGCTATTTCCAAAAGCATCTCAAAGAGGCATTAGAACTTCTGAGTGAAATGGATGACAGTCCCGTCGCGTCGGGGCAGTGACAAATCGAACGAGAGGCTTCGATGCCCTTCCAGCTCCACACGGGACACACTTTCTTCCATCGGGATGATTTGCTTGACGGGCGGCTCATACATTGATCATTGACGACCGGAGGCGACTGAGAATTGTTATTGAGTGCATATCATTGGATTTCTGGACTGGCGGAGACTTTGGCGGTTAATGATCTCCATTTCATGCTGCTCATTGTAGCCGCATGGATGATACTGGGATTTGCAGGGTTCCTGCGGCCTCACAGCATACGATTCGTGGCGCGTCTGCTTTTTCCGGCCGGAGCCCTGCTGTGTCTCGGCGTCGCCCTCCTCGCAGGACTTTTCCTTGCTTCAGGACTGGCTCCACAAATCGTGGTGCTTCCTCTTGGCCTCCCGAATCTGCCCTTTCATATTCGCCTGGATGTGTTGTCTGGCTTCTTTCTCTTGCTGCTGGGCGTTGCTGGCACCGGCATTTCCACCTTCGCCGCGGGCTATTTCCGCGCCGGCGAAGGGACGGCTCCTGCGTTGCTCGGTCTGCAATATCACGTGTTTTTGGCCAGCATGGCGATGGTCATACTTGCCGACGATGCCTACCTGTTCATGGTGGCGTGGGAAACCATGGCGCTCAGTTCCTACTTTCTTGTTACCTCCCACCATCGCATTCCTGATATCCGGCGAGCTGGCTTTTTGTATCTCATCATGGCTCATGTCGGTGCCGTTTGCATTCTGCTCAGTTTTGGAGTTCTGCAGGGCGGCAGTTGGCAATTCACGTTCGATGCGATGCGCAGCGCTCACTTCACGCCTTTCTGGGCAACCATCGCATTCCTGCTTGCTCTGCTGGGTTTTGGCGCCAAGGCCGGTCTCGTTCCGATGCATGTGTGGCTGCCGGAAGCGCACCCTGCTGCGCCCTCTCCCGTCTCGGCTATGATGAGCGGCCTCATGCTCAAAACGGCAGTTTATGGGATGTTGCGGATCAGCTTCGATCTGCTAAGCGTCCGCTTCTGGCAGTGGGGCGTTCTTTTACTCGCACTCGGACTCTTCTCAGCATTGTTCGGAGCTATCTTCGCCGCCGTACAAACGGACATGAAGCGGCTGCTGGCTTACTCTTCAATCGAAAATGTCGGACTGATCTTCACTGGCATCGGTCTCGCAATCCTGTTCGAGGCAAGCAACATGCATCTGTTTGCCGCGCTGGCCTTGACCGCCGCATTGGTCCACTCTCTCAATCACGCGCTGTTTAAGAGCTTGCTCTTTCTCACAACGGGTTCGGTGCTCCACGCCACAAAGCAGCGGAGCCTTGGAAAACTGGGCGGCCTGATTCGCCGCATGCCATGGGTGGCCAGCCTGGCGCTGATCGGCACGCTGTCGATTGCGGGTCTCCCCCCACTCAATGGCTTTGTTTCCGAGTGGCTGTTGTTGCAGTCATTTCTCTTCACACCGCAGCTTCCCCACGCATTTCTCAACATGCTGATCCCGCTCGGGGCTGCGGCACTGGCGCTGACAGTTGCTCTGTCGGCGTATGTGATGGTGAAGTTCTATGGCGTGATTTTTCTGGGCCAACCGCGAGAACCCTCCCTGGTCAACGCACATGATGCCAATTGGCTGGAACGAATAGGCCTGATCTGGCTGGCGGCCGGTTGCGTCCTCATCGGCGCCTTGCCGCAACTCGCAATCATGGCGGCGGCTCCGGTGACCGGCAAACTGCTCGGGGACGCCGTCAGGTCCAGTTCCACTTTTTGGTCGATAGCTCCGATTGCTCAGGAGCAGGCTTCCTATAGTGGCCTGATTCTGCTGGCCGGCATCCTCTCAGTTGTGGCGATCACCTTCGTTTCCGTACGCCTCCTGGCCCATGGACGTATACGACGTACGGATAGCTGGGATTGCGGTTATCCGTGGCAGACGTCCCGAATGCAGGACACCGCGGAGGGCTTTGGTCAGCCGATCCGTCATATGTTCGGCACATTCTTCCGCATGGAGCGCAGTCTGCCGTCAGCTTCCGACACCGCTCCGCGCTACCGGGTCTATATCGAAGACCGGCTGTGGCGTGCAATTTATTTGCCTATAGCACGCGGCGTCCAGAAGCTAGCGGATGGGATCGGAGTCCTGCAAGGCGGACGGCTTTCCATCTACTTGCTCTACAGCTTTCTGACCCTGCTTGGTCTGCTGGTGTTTGTCCTATGAGAGCGGTCAGTTTCATTCGACAGTTCGTCGAGGTGGCCCTGGCCATTGCCATCGCGCCGCTCTTTACCGGCTGGATCGCTCAATGCCGGGCGTGGCTGCAGAATCGTTCCGCCCCCCGCTGCTGCAGCCGTATCGGATGCTGCGCAAGCTTTTCTTCAAAGATGTTGCGCTGGCCACGGATGCGTCGGCGCTGTTCCGGGCGACGCCGTATGTGCTGTTCGGAACGATGGTGCTGGCGGCGGCAATCATCCCCTCGCTTGTCACCGATCTTCCCTTGGCGCGGGTGGCCGACTCCATTGCTCTGGTTGGACTTTTTGCGACGGCGCGTGTTTTCTTATCGCTTGCCGCTATGGATATCGGCACCGCTTTCGGCACCCTCGGGGCGCGCCGCGAAATGATGATAGGTTTCCTGGCTGAACCGGCGTTGCTGATGGTTCTATTCAACGCCTTTCTGCTTTATGGCAGCACGTCGCTGCCCAGTCTCGTGGATGGCTACCGCACGCATACGTCCGTCATCGATCCGAGCGTTATCTTCGCCGCAGTCGCTTTTGTGATGGTGGCGTTGGCAGAGAACGGCCGAATTCCAATCGACAATCCATCGACCCATCTGGAACTGACGATGATCCACGAAGCGATGCTGCTGGAGTATTCGGCGCGCCACCTCGCTCTGGTGGAGTGGGCATCGAGCCTGAAACTGTTCAATTATGCCTGCATTGGCTTTGCATTGTTTCTGCCCTGGGGCATCGCCACTCAGGGAGCGGATGGGGCCGGGCCGTTGCTGGTTGCCATAGCCGCGTTGATCGGAAAACTTGTGATCGCCGGCGCGGCGCTCGCGCTCATCGAATCGCTGTCGGCCAAACTCCGCATTTTTCGCGCTCCGGAGTATCTCGCGATGGCATTTCTGCTCGCTGTGCTCGGCTTGCTCGTTCATCTTCTCCTGGGGGCCTGAACAAGATGCATACTTCTCAATTGATCGCCGAGGTGCTGAGAGTTCTCGCTGCGGGACTCCTATTGATCTCATTCGCTATGCTCTCGGGAAGACGTACGCAGCAATTAATTACGCTGTTTGCCTGGCAGGGCGTCATGCTCTTTCTTTCAACCTGTCTCGTCGCATATAGCTCTGGTCTGACTGAGATGTACTACTCCGCTGCTCTGACCTTGCTCTTGAAAGTCATCGCACTACCCTGGATACTCAATCGGCTGATCAAGCGGCTCGGGGCGCAATGGGACACCGAACAACTGGTCAATGTGCCCACAACGATGCTTGTCGGATTGGTGCTCGTCATCTTCGCCTTTGGTTTGGCTCAGCCAATCAGTTCGATGGCGACAACCATCACGCGGCATACGCTGGGGATCGCCCTCGCGGTAATCCTGCTTGCATTCCTGATGATGATTACCCGCCGCAAGGCAGTGACCCAGGTCATCGGATTCCTCGCCATGGAGAACGGCCTGTTCCTCGCTGCAACCAGCGCAACGTATGGGATGCCCATGGTCATTGAGTTGGGCATTGCGCTCGACCTGTTGGTCGGCGTATTTATCCTGGGCATCTTTTTCTTTCAGATTCGGGAGCAATTCGACAGCCTCGACCTGCATAACCTGGAATCGCTCAAGGAGGACTGAATGGAAATCCTGATTGTTCTAGGCTTGCCCCTGCTGGGAACCGCTCTGCTGGCATTGTTCGGGGCACGTCGATTCGCACCCGAACTCAATGCCGGGATGAGCCTGGCCACGCTGATCGCCGCGTCCTCGCTTGTCTTGCGTGTCATTCGATACGGCCCCATGCTGGCCGGACATGAGCAATTCTTCGTCGACCCGTTCAATGTCTTCCTGGTCGCGTTGACTGCCTTCGTCGGCTTCACCACCGCGCTGTTCTCCCGCCCCTATATGCGCATCGAAGAGCATCATGGACGCTTGAATCCCAGACGTCTCCGTCTTTATCACAGTATGTATCAGCTCTTCATGTTCGCTATGCTGCTGGCGCTGCTCACCAACAATATGGGGCTTCTCTGGGTGGCGATGGAAGCCGCTACGCTTTCGACCGTGCTTCTCGTTTCGCTTTACCGTACGCGGGCCAGCCTGGAAGCGGCATGGAAATACTTCATCCTCTGCGGCGTCGGCATTGCTCAAGCTTTGTTCGGTACGATTCTTCTCTACTTTGCCGCAGAGAAGACGCTTGGGCGTGAAGGAATGACCGCACTGCTTGTGGACCCACCTGAATGCTGTCAAAGGTCAACTTGAGCCCAGGGTCCTGGGACTCGCGTTTGTCTTTCTGCTGGTTGGATATGGGACGAAGGTTGGGCTGGCGCCCCTGCACAACTGGCTCCCCGACGCTCATGCCGAAGGCCCAACACCGGTATCCGCCGTACTCTCCGGGCTCCTTCTGAACGTCGCCCTCTACGCGGTGATTCGTTGCAAAGTACTGGTCGAGGGTTCGATCGGCCATTTCCTTCCGGGGCGTATGCTGATGACCTTCGGGCTACTGTCGGCCGTGCTCGGCGCTTTCTTCATCTGGAGACAGCGCGATATCAAGCGGCTCTTCGGTTATTCCTCGATTGAACATATGGGAATCATCACATTCGCATTCGGCCTCGGTGGACCGGTCGCCAACTTCGCAGCCCTGCTGCACATGACCGTCCATTCACTGACGAAGTCGGCCATCTTCTTCACCGCCGGCCACGCTTCACAGACCGCCGGTACGCAACAAATGGATGGCATTCGTGGCCTGGTGGGGATCAGCCCACCCATCGGCTGGGGACTCATGCTCGGTTCCCTGGCGATTCTCGGTATGCCCCCATTTGGTGTTTTTGCAAGCGAATTCCTCATCCTCACTACGGCAATGCGTGAGCATCCGTGGACAACTCCATTCCTCCTGATTGCGCTTGGGGTTGCGTTTGCCGGGATTTTCAGCCGCGTTCAGCCGATGGTCTTTGGCGAGAGCGATTCGCCTCCATTACCACATTCTCCAGCCCTCCTGCCCGTCTTCGTTCATCTGGCGATGGTGCTGATATTGGGTGTTTACATGCCGGCAGCGCTGGCCGAATGGTATCGCGCGGCCGCGCGATTAATAGGGTGATGCTATGACGCTGGATTTCTTCGTACAGGCATGCCAGGAGCTTCCGTCGAATCTGCCTTGCAACTACACCAAGGTCGGAGCTGTGCGCTGGCACCAGTGCGCTGAAGCGTTGCACGCCGCGGGCGGGCGGTTCCTCACGCTTTGGGGTGCGGATGATCGCGACCGCGATGGACGCTTCCGCATCTATGCCGCCTATCTCATCAAGGAAGGAGTAGCGGTATTCGAACATGAGATGGAACACGGAGCGAAGCCGACGTATCCAAGCCTTGCGGAAATATTTCCGTGTGCTTTGCATATGGAACGCGCGGTCTACGATCTGTTTGGGATCGCGAGCATGGAACCTGACCACCGCGGCTGGTTGCGCCATGGCGGCTGGCCACAGACGGTATTTCCCTTGCGACGAGACTTCAATGGGAACTCGCAGTTTTCCGTCGACTCTCAGCCTTATGCGTTCGTCCAGGTAGAAGGCGACGGCGTCCATGAGATCGCAGTGGGTCCCGTCCATGCAGGCACCATCGAGCCGGGCCACTTCCGGTTCTCGGTAGTTGGAGAAAAAGTCCTGCGTCTTGAAGAACGCCTTGGCTATACACACAAAGGAGTCTCGAAGCGATTTGAGCAGATGTCGCAAATGGAAGGCCACCGTCTAGCGGCGCGTCTGTCAGGCGACTCCGCCGTAGCGTTTTCGTGGGCTTACTGCGCTGCACTGGAGGCGATTGCCCAAACGACTTGTCCTCCCCGAGCCGCCAACCTGCGTGCGCTCGCGCTGGAGCATGAACGGCTCGCCAATCACCTGGGAGATTTGGGGGCGCTGGGCAATGATGCAGGCTTTGCCTTTGGACTTACACAGTTCTCACGTATGAAAGAGGACCTTCTACGGATCAATGCCTCCACTTTCGGGGCGCGTTACTTATTCGATTTCGTCCAACCGGGTGGGGTGGCGACCGATCTACCCGAAAACGCGTCTCGCTTACTGCAGGATCATTACCGGGTGCTGGAAGAGGGAGTTTCCTCCCTGCGCGCCATATACGATAACCATGCTGGTCTCCAGGATCGCTTCCGCGAAGCGGGAGTTCTGAAGCAGGAATTGGCCGAGAGACTTGGAGCAATCGGTTTGGCCGCACGCGCTTCCGGTGTTCCCGTCGACCTGCGGGCGGATTACCCATGTTCGCCATACGACCGTCTGGAACCAAAGCTGGTCACCCAATCCACAGGCGATGTCGCAGCGCGGGTGCAGGTCAGGTTCGACGAGATCTTTGAATCTCTTCGTCTCTGCCGTATGCTCCTTGAAGATTCCTCTTCGGGTCCGATACACACAGATTGCCCTTTCGCTGCACCTGGCCGACTTGGACTCGGATTGATAGAGGCATGGCGTGGCCCGGTGGTGATCGCACTTGAAAGCGGTCCCGACGGAACCATTCGTCGTTGCCATGCACACGATCCGTCGTGGCAGAACTGGCCGCTGCTCGAATACGCGATCCTCGGCAACATTGTGCCGGACTTTCCTTTGATCAATAAATCCTTCAACTTGTCCTACAGTGGACACGACAGCTGAGGTTCGCATGATCAACACGCTCTCACGGATGATACGTACGGGGATTTTGACGGAAGAAGCACCGCAGGCTTTGAAGGCGGATCTGTCAATTGCAGACGCGCACCAGAGAATCTGGAAGGTCCTGGGCCGTGCTCTGTGCATCCGCCACGTCGATGCTGGATCCTGCAACGGATGCGAACTCGAGATTCAGGCGCTCAGCAATCCGTATTACAACATCCAGGGAATTGGCATTGAGTTCGTTGCGAGCCCGCGCCATGCTGATCTGCTGCTGGTAACAGGTCCGGTATCAGCGAATATGGAAGAGGCCTTAAGACGCACTCTGGATGCCGTCCCCGATCCCAAACTTGTCATTGCGGTGGGAGACTGCGGCGCCTGCGGCGGAGTCTTTGGGACCAGCTACGCCAGCCGGGGCGCCGTATCGAATGTGATTCCCGTACACCGCACGGTCATAGGCTGCCCGCCGAGTCCTTCCGCGATACTGGAGGCAATTTGCTCCGTAGTGATCGAGGCCTGAATAGTATTCGTCTGAACGTGCTGTTTCTGTGGACACTGACATGAGAGAGATCAAAAAGGCGATGGCCGCTCCAGGTCTTTCCGGCTCTTCTTGTATTGGAAGACAGTTAATGTTGAAAACAAATCCCTTCCGTGATAATGTTTTGAGGAGAATAATCCCGCGCTTCCGCCAAGTAAGTTGGTCTTGATGTCGCGTTGGTTCCACCCTCCAAGGCTCACTCTTCAGCTTCGACGAAGGCTCGGATAAGTCAATGGAAAACGTCTCCGCGGGAAAGATCGGCAAGTACGAGATCATCAAGGTTCTCGGCCGCGGTGGCATGGGCGAGGTTCTTCTCGCGCAGGACGTCGATCTTGGCCGCAGGGTGGCCATCAAGAGGCCCTTCAAATCTGCTCTCGAAGAGGGTCTGGCTCGCTTTCAGGTGGAAGCCAGGGCTGCCACTCTGCGCCACCCCAATATCCCAACCGTCTACGAAATGGGCGTTCAGGACGGCTTGCCCTTCATTGCCATGGAGTTCGTGGAGGGCGAACCGCTCGACAAGATCATCGCCTCCGGCCGACAACTGGATTTGATCACCAAGCTGAGAATCATTGAGCAGGTTTGCTCGGCTCTGGGCTATGCCCACGAAAAAGGAATCATCCATCGGGACATTAAGCCAGCCAACGTGATCGTTCAGCCCGACGGCGTGGCCAAGATCATCGACTTTGGGATCGCCAAGGTTCAGGATGGAGCTGGCAAAGCTGGGCTTACCCAAACCAGCGCTGTCATTGGATCGCTGCATTATATTGCCCCCGAACGGTTCAAGGGCGGGCCCATCGATGGCCGCGTCGACATCTTTTCCGCGGGTGTCACTCTATTCAAGCTCCTCACTGGAGAGGAACCCTTCACGGGCGGCGAGGCAACTGCCTCCTACAAGATCGTCAATGAAGCCCACACCTCGCTGGGAGCTTATCTCCACGATTACCCTCCTGCACTGGACGAAATCGTTTCAAAGTCGCTGGCCAAGAATCCTGAGGATCGGTACTCTACCGGCGAGGACATGGCTGATGCGCTCCACGACCTGATCGAAGAGCTCAAGCGCTCCCGTGTTGCGGAACTTTTTGACGACGCCGAACGTTTGACAACGGAAAGCCGCTTTACGCCCGCCCTCGAACTTCTGGACGAGGCCGTCAAGCTCGATCCTGCAAACACCCAGGTAAGAAAACTTCGCAAGTTCGTCCGGGAACATCAGGACCGTCTCCGCCGCGCGGAACGCCTTCGCGAGTGTACCGTCAAGGCGGATGAAGCCCTTTCTTCGGGAAACTTCGAGGAAGCGCTCAACCAACTGCGAGAGGCGCAGAATCTCGACCCCTCCTCCGAAGATCTGAAGCAGAGAATTCAGGCCGTCGAGGAGAAGAAGCGCCGCAGCGAAATCAGCGCCAAGGCCATGGTCGACGCTGAGCAGGCAAGAAACCGGGGCGATATCACCGCGGCCCTGCGCATCGTGAGCAAAGCTCTCCAGGAGGACCCGGAAAACCGCAAGCTTGCCGCCGTGCACGGAATTCTAGCCAGACAGGCGGAAAAAGAGGCCCAACAGGGCAAGGTTCTCGGCTTATTGGACGAGGCCCGCAGGGAGCTTGCAGCACGACATTTCGCGGCTGTGGACAAACTCCTCGGCGAGGCCGACAGCATCGACCCCTCCCATCTGGAAACTGACAAACTGCGCCGGGAAATGGCGAAGGCAAGGGAGCAGGAGGAGCGTCGGGCGATCCTGGACGAGATCCAGAAAAGGGTCAGTGATTTCCTCAGAACCGAATCGCTTGACCAGGCAGCGGATTTGATCAATCGGGCTATCGAAAAGCTGCCCAATGAGACGATACTGCATCGCTTGAAAGCCGAGGTGGACGCGGAAGCGCGCAAGGCGGAGGCTAAGCGCTTTGTGGAAACTGCAATCTCTCAAGCCAGAGACCTCTTCGCGAGTTCCCCGACCGGGGCATTGGATATTCTCCAGAAGGCACTGGACCGGATGCCCGGCGACGAACGGCTGCTTTCCTACGAGCGCTCCCTGCGCCAACAGCTCGATGCGCTCCAGGTGGAGCAATTGCGTGCCGGCGCTCTGCTCAAAGCGCGGGAACTGATGGCTGGGAACCAATACGATAAGGCGATCGGGGTCCTGGAGTCGTTTCAACTCGAATTTGGCCATCAGGCGGACACTGACGATCTGCTGGCCTTCGCACGCGACGAACAGGCGCGGCTGCAACGGAGCCTGATTATTGATCGCTGCGCTGCCGAAGGGCGCGCTCTGATGCGCGATGGACGTCCGGAGGATGCCATCCGCGTACTCCAATCTGGCATTCAGGAGACTGGCGACGCATCCTTGTCCAGACTTCTTGAAGAGATTCGAGAACAGCAGGTTGCATTCGCCCGCAAGATTGAAGTCCTTCAGAAGCGCGTCGGCCTGTTGAGGGAGCGTGGCGAGCTTGACGAAGCGATCCAACTGTTGCAGGAACAGCTCGCCGTAATGCCAGGGAATCCGGTGTTTCAGGAACTGCTGGCGGCTCTCCAGGCAGATCAGCAAAACCAGCGGCAGGCTGAATTCGCCCGCAAGATCGAGCTTCTCCAACAGCGTGTCGGGCTCTTACGCAATCAAGGCAACCTTGAAGATGCAATGCAACTTCTGCGCGAACAGCTCTCCGCAACGCCCCGGATTCCGGCGCTGCAAGAGCTTTTGGCTTCCCTGCAGGCGGAAAAGGAACAAAAGCAGGTAACTGGCAACGCCATCGCTGCGGCACGTGCAGCGACCCAGAAGAGAGACTTTCCCGCCGCATTGGAGTCGTTGCAGGCGGTTCTTCGCGCCTATGGGGAATCCGCCGAGTTGACCAGTGCGATTCAGGAGGTTGAAGGCCAGCGCGCCACACACGCTGATGAAGCTGTGGGGAAGTCCATCGAGTCGGCGCGCGCCGCCCTGTTGAAAAACGACTCCCAGGGCGCACTGGCGGCATTGAAGAGCTCAACCCAGTGGATGGAGTTCGCCGACCCCAAAAAACAGGCTGACTGGCAGCGCATCGGGCAGTCGGTCAAGAAGGCACTGGAACAATCCGGGACAACGGCAAGCGCCGGCGCCGCCTTTGACGACCAGTTATCCGCGATCGCGGCTGCCAGGCCAAAGAGATTCCCCGTCTGGGCCATCGCCGCGGCATTCCTGGTCTTGGTGGCCGTTGTCGCCGTTGTCGTTTGGAAGATGCAACCGCCCCCGGTACCGAACGTGGGCTATCTTAAGATTTCCAAGGCCCCGCCGGGGGCATCGGTTTCAATCGACAACGCTAACTCCGGGGTGACTGACGCCAACGGTGAGTTGACTGTGCAGGTGAAACCCGGTCCGCATCAGCTTCAGGTGACCAAGGACGGTTTTGATCCATTTGCCGACAAGGCGGATATCAGCCCGGGAGGAACTTATCAGGATGCTGTCTCACTGACCAAATCCCTGCCCGCGGGAACCTCCGGTACCCTCACCGCCCAGGGCAATCTACCTGAGTTCAAGCTCTCCGTGGATGGCAAGAATATGGGACTGCACAGGGCTGGGCAGCTGATTAACCTCCCCATCGGTTCCCACACCGTCAGATATACGGCTACGACGGATGATTCAGCCTACCAGGAGCACAGCATCCAGATCGCGCTCAATCAGAACACGATGGATTCGTTCTCCCTGAAGCCTGCGCCGCCTAAGCCTGCAAGTGGATCCAACCCGCAAACCGCAGCCAAACCGGCGACACCGCCTGCAGCTCAGCCGCAGACGCCCGCCGTGCAACCACCGCCACAGGCTGCGACGCCCGTTCCCGTTGCCCCGCCCACAGGCTCATTGTCCGCCAGCTCCAACTCGATCGAGCGCGGGCAGCCCGTCACCCTTAACTGGCAGGTCAACAACGCTTCCTCGGTCTCCATCAGCGGTGTCGGCAGTGGCCTCGGCTCACAGGGCAGCACCACCGTCTACCCGGCCAGCACAACCAAATACCAATTGATGGCAAATGGATCAACACAGCTCCAGGAACAGACCATCGAAGTGCATGAACCAAAGCCGCAGGTGCAAACGCCAGCTCCGGTCGTCGCCAACAACACTCCCAAGACCCCGGAAGGACCAGATCTCAAGACTCTGCAACAGGCGCTGAATCCCTATAAGGATGTCTTCAGGCAAGCCTCGAACAAGAGCACCAGGGATTGCCAGGCCGTCTTCACCAGGGGCAAGCTGAATGCCTGGGCAAAGTTGTGCGACGCAGCCAAGAGCTTTGATGTGAATGAGGCATGCAGCCAAATCGGAGGTTCCCCGGATGCCCCGACTTTAGCCTGCGCGGAGACCGTTATTATTCATCCGAAGGACGGCGATCCGCAGCCGACCCACAGTCAGAAGACATTCCGTTTTTCAAAGGGCTCCGACGGAAACTGGCAAGTCTCCGGTTGGTAAAAACCCCGCAGACTTTATTTTGCTTCTCTCTACATCCACGTTGAGGACTGGATCCATCCTACCGGGAAGCTCTGCCTGGATCTTCGCGGCTGCGCTCCTGGCGGAGTTTGCCCGCTGCGCCTGCAGCATTCTCGACGGTGCCTTATTGGCTCGGAATAAATAACGCCCCATGCTGTGATTGTTGTGCGCAGGAGACTTACCCGGCCGCAGGGCAGTGCAGAGAATTTGCAGCGAAGCGCGAGCATTCCGTTCGCTTGCTTGAACAAGGGCTTACTCAGGCAGAGATCGCCCGCAGCCAGCATGTCGATCCGCGCAGCGTGCTCCGCTGGGAGCATAACCTGGGGCGAGGCGGCTGGGGCTTTGCAAGCTGCTTCTGCCATTGGAAGGCCGCTCAAACCCTCTTCTCTGGCTTTGCCCTCTCATTACTTAGGTTGTAGACGCATAACACTTCCTTCTCACCGAGCGAGGTTTAAGTGGTATTTGAATTCTCTCTAATCGGCCGATCATTAGAAGTTGGGGAAGGTCCAAAGAGCTGCATCAGGGGGAAGACATTGTTTGCGCATGCCGGAATACTCACAAACGCTTATGCGGGCCCCGAATTCGAGCCATTCGAGTGCGAAGCCCCTGTTTGGGCTGAAGAATCGGACGGCCAGTCCCTATCCAGTGCGGAGAACGTCCGGCTCGCGAAAGGCTTCATTACAGCGATTGATTTTGAAGTCGTAGCAGCCCTCAGCCTCTGCGGCGGTTGGCACGCAGATTGGAAAGACGATATTTATCTGGTTCGGACTCTCGAACGGATTGCCGGCCATTTGAAGGCGTTGAAGGCGATACAGGCAATGGATGGCCAATCTCTGGAAGCCAACTCCCGCTCCGCTTCCACTGAACCGATCGCAGCAAATGAACATACTGTCCTGGTGATGAAGCCCAGGTGATCCCGTCGTGGCCTTCACCAGGATCTTCGGTGAGCCGCGCCAGGTCCGGTTCACCGTTTGCTTCCACACCTTAACCTTGCCGGCGCCTACTTGCGCGCCTTGAAGTTATAGGCAATACCGCCCAGCGGAACGATATTGCTGCGCAAGCCCACGTTGTTGACTTGCATCAGCATGTTTCCATACAGAAGAAAATGCCTGCCGGGAGACCACTTCAAGCCTGAACTGAAGTTGACCGTTGAATAGGTATTGTTCGGAGTGCTCACAACGCTGAAGGTAGAAGGGATCCCGCTGCCAGCGGGCGGCGCAGGATTCAGACTCTGAGGGGCGCTGAGAACGAACGATGGCGCATTGACGAACTGGTTGCCCAGGATATCCAACGCCAGAGTCAAGGACCGGACCACCTTGAGATCGGCGCCGGCCGCGTATTCGAGTCCGCCCGGCAGCCGGGTATTCGGCGCAGCCCGCAGATTCATCACCTGCGAATCGCCGTTCCATTGATAGCTCAGCTTGAGATGTGGAGCAAGGCGCCGCCTGTACTCGAACAGGCCGTACGCGCTGCCGCCAATTGCGCCGGAACCGAGATAGTTCAGCGCATCGCCGCTGGGGATCCGGAACGTAGCTCCCGCCGTTATCGCCGGACGGCTACGCTCGCCCCCGATGAGTAGTTGCTTGAAGTTCAGAATGACGTCTCCAACTCCGCCCGCCGAGCCGCTCGCCGTTACCGTTGTGCCCGCTGTGGGGCTTTGGTTGGTATATGTGTTGGAAACCGAATCGTACACGTAAGCCTGGAAGCCGGACGATGTCACTGCCAGCGTGACCGAATTGAAGGGCACAATCACCGAGATATCGGTCGTCTTCGTAATTCCGTAAGTCAATACACCCACATACTGATTGAGTTTGAAACCCACATTGTTGTTTTCTGCGCCATAGAATGTTTGCAGATCGTTGGCGTTGAATGGAGAGGCCTGACTGAACGTGAAACCAACCGGGAGCGCTCCCAGGCTTTGCCCGTCAAACGCGTTGAAATTGAAGTGCTGAAAGCTGAATCCGAGGAAGATGTGGCCTTTGCCGACTGTGTCCGGGCGATCGGTAAGAATCGGGCCAAGGTTCTCGAAGGAAACCGGCACTTCGCTTCCCTTTTGCTGAATGAAAACCGTGCCTACAGTGGCGCTCGGAATCGGAAGCTGAGTCAACTGAGCGGCAATGGATGCGTTGATAGGTCCGGCGATCTGCTGGACATTGTTGACAAAGGGCGTGCCAACGGTGTGAACTCCCAGAATCTCTGCGGAAACCGGAAACTCACAAATCAACTTAGTCGATGTGCTGCAATCGACCTGCCCGAACAAGCAAACGGCGGGCAAGCATGCAACCAGGATGAAGAGCAACAATGCTTTAGCTTTCACGGATTCTCCCCTGCGCAATCAGCGCAAATCATTGACATTGACGGTACACCGAGGACAACATCGATTCCCCGCTCACTGATTCACAGTCAAAGGCACAACCGCAAAGTACTGAACTCCATTCTGGTCCGTGGCAACCACCTGAACATAGTAGCTTCCGGACTTCAGGACGCTGCCGAGCGGCTGGGTGGGTGGAGTGAACCCGGTCCCGCAGCCTGTCACATACGAGAGTCCCACAATCAGCAGGATCAAGCCGAGGAACCGGAAGAAGTTTCGCCGCGACGACTTTCTACCCCCAACCCAGCCCATCAGCGCCAGCAACGGTACGCCAAAAAACGCTGCCAAACTGATGGCGCTTGACCGCCGCAATTGGGCGCTTGTCGAGACGACAGGCGTGATGGAAATCGGAACTGTGGTCACGGAGCCCGTTACCGTCGCGCTCGACGGCCCCGAGCAGGTAAGAAGCCCGGCGCTGCTTTCCAGGGTTGACTCAACCGGAACCCCGTCCTTGAATTCCACGAGAGAACCGCAGGCAAACGAGCCGAGCGAAGTTGGCGCTTTGCCCGAGGCCGGCGTGGTCGTATCGAACACGGCGTTCGATGCTCCGGTCGCTCCCGGTGCAAGGGTCAAGGCGGTGGACACGCCCACAATGTTGACCGTCACCAGCGTTGGAGTTGTCTGGGTTAGAGTTGGCACCGTTCTGTCAAGGCCCGTAAGGGACACAGTGTAAGAGCCCACCGGAGCGGTCGCCGAAGCACTCACAGTGTAGGTCAATGTTCCGTTGGTCGCACTCTGCATATCCGCTGGTGATACCGAGCACGACGGATCGGTGACTGGTGTACGCGAACTGCCCGCCCCGCTGTAGACCGTGCAGATGAACTGCAGAGGATCGACGAATCCGCCAAAGGTCGTTAAGGTGGCCGTGATCGTCGTGGGGTTGAACGGGTCCGTGCCATTTTGAGTGCTGCTCGTGCCGGTGGAATACCCTTGCGTCAGCAACACTGCGTTGCTCAATGCCGATGCGGAAAATGCGAGGCCGAAGTTTTCTACCGTTTCCGTGATCGTCGGGATGCTGGTGCAAACGCTACTCGAACCGGTGTTGGGGCAAGGCAGGAAGTTGTTATTGCCGGGAGCGAAGCTCGCGGTGACAGTAACTAACCCGCCGCTGGTGCTGGGCGGGAAGGTCACGGTGCAGGCTGCTACCGCGGTCGATGCACTGCTGCCGGTAGAATTCACTGGCACCGGCGTTGGGCAGAATGCGCTCAACGTGCCATCCGAGGAACTGAAGGTGACTGTGCCGGTGGGCGTGACTCCAGGGATTGTAGGCGCCACGGTCGCCGTGAAGGTAACGGCCTGTGTCGCGGTACTGGTGTTGGCGGCGGAAGAAGAAGTCAAGGCCAGCGTGGTCGCGGTTGCGCCGACTGTGACGGTCAGGGGGACCGATGTCGATGGGGCAACCGTCGACCCGAGGTAATTCGAGTCTCCGCTATACGTCGCGACGACAGAGTAAGTCCCGTTGGAAGGAAGCGAGGTTACGCAACCAGTCGTGGAAGCCACGGCCAGTGAATACGCAGTCGCACTGCAGAGAGGTACCGACGTCCCGCCGTTGAGCGTGTAGCTGAACGTCACCGTGCCGGTCGGGGCTATATAGCCAGCGGGAGCAGGGGTCGTGGCGACCGTGGCTG
This sequence comes from uncultured Acidobacteriaceae bacterium, assembly GCA_963776535.1. GTDB lineage: Bacteria > Acidobacteriota > Terriglobia > Terriglobales > Acidobacteriaceae > Telmatobacter. Next base: position 48,614 of record CAVZNB010000001.1, read on the forward strand.
TGAATGTTACCGTCTGGTTCACGGACGCAGTCGAAGGTCCTGCAGCAGTCGCCGTGGTTGCGGCCTGGTTAACCACTTGATTCATGATCGGCGAGGTCGACGTGTGGAAATTTGAATCGCCGCTGTAAACTGCGGTAATCGGATGCGTCCCCGCCATGAAAAGCGTGGCATTGCAGGTGGCGGTAACTGCCGTTCCCGCGGCATTCGCCGTCACGGAGGCTCCCGTGCAGGATGCCGGCGGAAGCGGAGTGGCGCCAGCCAGGCCGTCGCTGAAGGTCACCGATCCAGTGGGCACTGCTTTTCCAGTGCTTGTGAAGCTGACGGTCGCGGTAAACGTCACCTGCTGGTTCACGGCCGAGGCTGGCAACTGTGTCACACTGATCGACGTGAGCCCGGAACCAACAGACTGGACATCCGCTGTCGCACCCGACGCGCTACCGGAAAAGTTTGTATCTCCGCTGCTGTAGGTTGCTACCACGTCGTTGGAGCCGGCCGAAGTAAATGTGTAGTTGCAGACCGGCACAACCCCGCCGCTCAGAGTAACAGCGCACAACTGGGTTGCCGGATTTGTGGACGTATTAGAGTAGACAACTGTCCCTGTTGGCTTGGCAGTCCCCGCGGTATAGGCTGGCGTGACCGTGGCCGTAAAGGTCACCTGCGCATTCACTGCCGAGGGGTTGGGCGTGGAGACAACGGTCGTCGTGGTCGTGGTTTGATTGACCACCTGCTGCAGAATGCTCGAAGTTGCGTTGCTGAAGTTTGTGTTCGAGGTGGTGAAAGCCGCGGTTATCGAATGGGTACCTTGCGAAGAGAGCGGAACCGCGCAGGCAGGGACAATTCCACCTGTGAATGCGGAAGTCCCAGTGCTGGGGAACGTGCAAAGCGGAGTGGCGCCATCGTAATACACGACCGTTCCGTTCGGCACCGTCGTCCCGCTGGCGGTGAAGTTGATCGTTGCGTTAAACGTCACCAGTTGGTCCACAGACGAGGGGTTTGGTGACGACGTCAGGGAAACTGTGGTCCCGCCGGCGCCGACAACCTGAGGATCCGCGGTCGGACCCGAAGCGCTGCCCGTGAAGTTCGAACTGGTGCTGGTATAGGTTGCCACCACGTCATACGTGCCGGACGAAGTGAACGTGTAATTGCAGACCGGTACGGTACCGGCAGTAATGGTCAAGTTTGCGCACAAGGTGGTGGCCGAAGTTGTGTTCGTGAAGGTCACCGTCCCGGTGGGCGTGGCAGTTCCTGCGGTGAAGCCTGGTGTCACCGTGGCCGTGAAAGATACCTGCTGGTTGGTGGCTGATGGGTTGGGCGATGAAACAACATTCGTCGTGGTGCTGGCAGCCGTCACCACCTGCGTGACCGTCGCAGGCGTCCCGGACGAGAAGTTTTGATCGCCGCTGTAGGTCGCGGTGATCGTTGTTCCCGAGGTTACGCTGCTGAAGGCATAACTGCAGGTCGCAATTCCCGTCGTGCCGGAGATCCCCGTCGCACCGCAAAGAGTTGTGGCGCCCTGAGTAAACATTACCGTTCCCGTGGGCAGCACTGTGCCCGACGGCGGCTTCACGGTGGCTGTAAAGGTCACCGTCTGGTTGACGGATGAAGAGACAGGCTGCGACGACACTAAGGTTGTCATAGCCGCGGTCTTGCCCACCGATTCAGTAAACGTGTTTGTGACGGGCCCGGTGAAATTGCTGTCGCCGGAGTAAGTCGCCGAGATGACGTCGGCCGGCACCAGCAGACTGGCAGTCGTGCAGGTCGCCGCGCCAGCCGAAGCGGCGGTCAGCGTCACAGAGGGGCAGTCGCTGCTTGCGCTCCCGTTAATCAGGAAACTTACCGTTCCTGTGGGCGCGACCGGCGCGATTGACCCGGCAGGTCCCACCTGTGCCGTAAAGGTCACCGCCACGCCTGCGGCCACGGAAGGAGTCGTCGTCGACACGGTCAACGTCGAGGTAACCTTGGATTCGTTCTGGGTCAACGTACCCGCAGCGGCTGTTGTGAAGTTCGTGTCGTTGCCATAGGTAACGGAAATGGCATCGGATGGAGCCACCAGCGCTGAAGTCTGGCAGCTTGCTCCGCCCGTGGCGCTCACCAGCACACCGCTGCACAAGGTGGTAGCGGTCCCGTTGATCGTGGCTGAGAAGGTGAACTTCCCGGCGGGAGCCGTCGGCGTAAACGCAATCCCCGTCCCGGCAAGCTGACCGGTGAGCGTTACTGGCGTGTTCACCGTCGTTGTGCCCGGACCCGTAACGTTGATTGTGGCGGCAAACCCCGACACATTCTGGGTCAACGTACCCGCAGCGGCTGTCGTGAAGTTCGTGTCGCTGCCATAGGTAACGGAAATAGCATCGGATGGAGCCGCAAGGGCTGAAGTCTGGCAGGTTGCTCCGCCTGTGGCGCTCACCAGCACCCCGGTGCACAAAGTGGTGGCGGTCCCATTGATCGTCGCTGAGAAGGTGAACTTCCCGGCGGGAGCCGTCGGCGTAAACGCAATCCCCGACCCAGCAAGCTGGGCCGTCAGCGTTACGGCCGTGTTCACAACCGGCGTCGTCCCCGGACCCGTCACGTTGATCGTGGCCGCAAACGCCGAGACATTCTGGGTCAACGTACCCGCAGCGGCTGTCGTGAAGTTCGAGTCGCTGCCATAGGTAACGGAAATAGCATCGGATTGAGCCACCAGGGCTGAAGTCTGGCAGCTTGCTCCGCCAGTGGCGCTCACCAGCACGCCGCTGCACAAAGTCTTGGCGGTCCCATTGATCGTCGCTGAGAAGGTGAACTTCCCGTCGGGAGCCGTCGGCGTAAACGCAATCCCCGTCCCGGCAAGCTGAGCGGTCAGCGTTACGGCCGTGTTCACAACCGGCGTCGTCCCCGGACCCGTCACGTTGATCGTGGCGGCAAATGGAATAAACGTCTGGGTTGCCGTGCCTGCGGCAGCCACCGTGAAGTTGGAGTCGCCCGCGTAGCTCACGGAAATCGGATACGTCGTGGCTGCAGTGCCTTCGGGCGGCGTCCATTGGCAACTCGCCCCACCGGTCGCGCTCACGCTCACCCCAGAACAGATAGGTGTCGGAGTCCCGCCCACCGTGGCCGTGAATGTGAATTTTCCGCTCGGCGACGTCGGTGTAAATGCAATTCCCGTGCCGGCCAGCTGGGCCGTAATCGTCACCTGCTGGTTCACTGCCGTTGGCGTTGTCCCCACGTTGATCGTGGCGGCAAACGGCACAACGCTCTGGCTGATCGAAGCCGCGGTCGCCGTCTTAAAGTTGGCATTGCCCGAATAGACGGCCCCAATCGTCTGGTTGGCACCAGCCGCCAGAGACGAAGTTGTGCAGGTCGCAGACCACACTCCGGCCAACTGAGTCAACCCCTGCGTGCCGCAAGTGCCGATCGTGGTCGCCGGGGCGGTGCCGACGGTGAAGTTGACCGTACCCCCGGGAGTGGTAGGCGCGAAGCTCACACCCGCACCGCCAAGGGTAGCCGTAAAGGTCACCGACTGGTTTACTTGCGTGGAACCTGACGAAGTCGTCAATGCAAGGGTGGGGGTGGCCTGCGTGATGGTCTGGCTGATCGTCGGCGCGGTCGCCGTCTTGAAGTTCGTGTCGCCCGTATAGACGGCTCCAATCGTCTGGTTGGCGCCAAGCGCCAGAGACGCAGTTGTGCAGGTCGCAGACCACACTCCGGCCAACTGAGTCAACCCCTGCGTGCCGCAAGTGCCGATCGTGGTCGCGGGAGCGGTGCCGACGGTGAAGTTGACCGTACCCGTGGGAGTGATCGGCGTAAAGCTCACACCGCCAAGGGTAGCCGTAAACGTCACCGACTGGTTCACTTGCGTGGAACTTGACGAAGTCGTCAATGTAAGGGTGGGAGAAAGCGGGGCCACGGTCTGCGTCACTGCGGGCGAGGTCTCGCCTACTCCCGTGTCATAAATAGTATCCCCACTGTAGACGACGGTGAGGGAGTCAGTGGGGCTGCCCGCCGTGAGCGTTTGCGTAGTGCACGTCGCGGTGGACACAAGACTGGGCGAGACTCCCTGGGTGATATTGACGTCGGTGCAGTCGGAGAGGGCACTGCCATCGCTGTTGAATGTGACGGTCCCTGATGGCGCAGCGTTCGGGCTTACACCGGTCAAGGTCGCAGTCAACAGTACCATCTCGTTTACGGATGAGGGGGTCGGCGACGCTACAACCGCAAAGCTGGCAAGTGCGGGGTCTGTTCCCAGATTCGGCAGCACGGTAAATTCTGTCCCCGGCGAGGAGGAGCCGGTGTTGCCATTGGCAGTGACCAGGCTGGCGTGTCTGCTGTTGGTGTTTCCAACAACAGTCAACCACGTGGGGCTGCTGCCTACTGCGAACGCGGTGGCCGGCTGCAGCGTGCCATCCCCTTTTCCGTACAGGACACTTACGGTTGAGTCGTTCAGATTGGCAACAGCCACATCCGCTCTGCCGTCCCCATTAAAGTCGGCAACCACCAGCGAACCCGGATTGCTCCCTGCCGCATAGGGAACTGCTGTCTTGAATGTACCGTCACCATTCCCGCGCAGCACCGCCACCGTGTTGTCAGTGGACCGCGAGACCACCAGATCCAGACCGGACCCGGTCAGATTTCCCAGAGCAATCGAAGCGGGACTCTTCCCCAGGGCAACGTCCGTTCCCTGCGTAAACTTGCCGGTTCCATCCCCAATCAACACTGTCGCCGTGCCGGCCAACAGGCAGGAGGAATCTCTGCCGCACCGATTCGCCACAACCAGGTCGAGATTCTTGTCTCCTTTGATGGCTCCCACGGCCACCGAGACCGGAGAATAGCCCACCGGGTAACTCGCGGCGCTTTGGAAACTGCCGTCTCCGCTGCCAACCAGGATCTCGATACTGCCCGCCTGCGAGCACTTTGCTGACCCGCAGTCCTCCAGAACCGCCAGGTCGACCTTCCCATCCTTGTTCAGGTCGCCCACTGCCACCGCAATCGGAGCGCCGGCCAATGGGAATGTCATCGGCTGCCGGAAGGTCCCATCCCCCAAGCCAAGCAGCACGGAGGCCGTCTTGTCGAGCCGATTGAGCGCAACGATGTCCAGGTTCTTGTCGCCATTCAGGTCGGCCAGCACAACGGATACAGGGCCGGAGCCGACCGGGTAGGTCGAGGACAGCCGATAGGCTCCCTTATCGTCCGCAAGAAACACAGCGACGTCTCCGGCCGTGCTGCAGCTATGATCAGAACCACAGTAGTTGGCAATCACCAGTGCGGGAATCTTGCCCCCGTTCAGGTTTCCGGAGGCAATCGAAAGCGGTTGCACCCCTGCCGGGTAGGAGCGGGCAGCCTTGAACGTGCCGTCGCCATTGCCGAGAGGGACAGTCACCGTCTGCGACGAATGGTTGATGATGGCCAGATCGGCGTGACCGGTCCCGTAAAAGTCGCCTGCCACAGCGGCAAGAGGCGAATTGCCGGCCACAAAGTCAACCGAAGTCTTGAACGTGCCGTCGCCGTTTCCAGACAGAATGCTGAAGGTATTGCTGCTCTTGTTGATGACCACCAGGGCGGGAACACCGTCCCCATTGACATCAACCACCAACGTCGAGACAGGCTCGTTCCCAACCGGATAGGACGCAGGGGCGGCAAAGGTTCCATCGCCTTTCCCGAGAAGAACCGACACAAGCTTGTCGCCGGGCCGTGTAACTACCAGATCGATCTTGCCGTCCTTGTTCAAATCTCCCGCATTAATCGAAGAGAGTGACCCCGAAGCGACGGAGATGTCTGGAAGCGAGCGAAACTGACCTGCGCCTTTTCCAAGCAGAACGCTAACCGTTCCATCGGAGTTTGCCAGGGCAAGGTCCGCGTGGCCGTCGTTGTTGAAGTCTCCCACCGTAAGTGCAGTTGGCGTCTTGCTTAATGACCGCAGAACAGGCTTCTGCAAGTTTCCATCGCCGTCGTTGAGCAAAATGGCAAGCAGATTCCCGGAGCTTCCGGCAACCGCCAAATCCGCCCTTCCACTTCCATTAAAGTCGCCCGTGGCGACGAAAGAAGGATTAAATCCGACCGAGTAGCTTTGCCGCGGTTGCAGCGTCCCGTCGCCATTGCCGAGAAGCACGCTGATCGTGCCCTCGGACTCGTTGCAGACTACAACGTCCAGCCTTCCATCCCCGTTCGTGTCAGCTACCAGAACAGCACTCGGATGGGGTCCGGCGTCATACTCGGCTCCGGCAGCGAATTTGCCCTGCCCGGCTCCGAGAAACACGGTTATCTTACCGGAGTTATAGTCTGCGGTTACCAGATCGAACTTACCACTCCGCCTCAAATCCCCCGTTGCCACGGCTGAGGGAGCGTAGCCCAGCGGAAACGAAGGCGCGACAAGAAATGGAGCAGGCGCAGAAGAGCCGAGAGAAGCACTGACTATCGCCGATTCGGTCGATTGCGCGGCAATCTCACTTACAAGGCAAACGCTGGAAATCAAGAAAATTGCCACAGCCGAAACAGCATTTCCAATGATGCGAAGAGACTTATTGCGTATCATTCTTTTTCTCCAGACGGATGGGTCGGATACTCACGACACGAATTTGCTTGGGATCCAAACTCGATTGATGACTTCGATGGGTGTGGGTTGTCAATGTGTCCGTGCGAAGTCCAGGACACAGCAGAGAATCGAGACATCCATGGGCGTCAATCGAAAGCCGTAAATCGCAGACTCCAGTTCAACTACCCCATTTCATCCATGCTTCAAATTCAGTGTCCTTTGCGTGAAGCTTCTTGCAGCTTAACGCAGCCTCGCGAATGCAGCCCGCGTCTTACCAGATGGGAATTGCCGGTTCCCGGCTATCGCACCAGACCAATCACTCTGGGCCTGCTTGCGCCATCAAGCAAAAACGATTTAGACCGCATTTAACATTACATCTGCCCGCATGAGCGGAAACGTTAGCACTAACACGAAATCATGTCAACTGGAAAAAATGCCAATGGATGCGGTAAAAGTGGGTGCAGACAAGATGGTTCGGAGTCCGTCGACGAAACGCTTTTGGACTGGAATCGTCCACTCTCCCGGATTCCGCAAACGCAGGAAAGCCGAAGAAAAATCCGCTTGGCCAAACCTGCCCCATTCGTGCGCCGCAAGGGTTCTTCTCGAGCTAGATCTCCGCAGTCACTTCCCATTGGTCCCGGCATTTTCATCCAGTCGCGAAGTTAGGGATGGTTAGCCTAAGTCCAGTCTGCCTGCTGCATTGATGAGATGAAAGCATGAAGAAGAAGACGAAGGCGGATTTTTTGTGTGGACGTTGTTATCGCAGACCGGCAATGAAAGGTCTGTCCGCAAAAGGAAGGGCGCTGAATCCTACCCGTCTCTCACCGAATTGCAGGCGAGCTTGACGATGCGGGGCAGCCAACAGCCTTTCGTGGTGCAGGCGGGCTGAAGGAAGGGAGCCGAGGCGCTGGGGATAAATTCTGTCGCCCGGCAGGTGGGGCACACATAGTTCTTGTACAGGCGGGACCTCCAAATTGGGGTTCGGCAATCTTAGCAATTCTGGATGGAGATTTCCAGAGCTGTTCTATGAGATTCGAGCAGGCCAGGCGGGCCCACGCGATGCTACTCGTCCAACAGAACAATCAGGCTTAATTCCGGAGCCGGAATCTCGCCGGGCACATAGACGCCCACCTGACGGGTCTGCACTAAATGTTCCCAGCATGGCCCACCGCGGTTGACCGCGAAGTACTGGCTCTCAACCCTTGCCGCAATCTGGGTTGGAGCAACGGCGAGATGGTTCAGCGGCAGGCCTGGCAGAGAGCGCTTGATCAGTTCAAGCACAAACCGTGCAGAACATATCTTCACAAGTTTCGGAACCCGCTCGATCAGGTCTGCTTCGCCGATGGGCGAATGAATTTCCAGAATCCAACGCGCGGGGCCGATACAGCGTTCGTCCTTGACCTCGCCGTTGTATAGAAAACTCTCCACCTGCTTCAGCGGAATCTTGATCGCCTTGGAGGGCATGACGATCTCAAGATGGCGGCGGATATGCTCATCGAGAGGTGCAAAGCTCGCCCCGAAGTCGCAATGGCTATAGGCGGGCAACGAACGCGGGTGCACCTCCAGCCCGAAGGTGCAAAGCGCGCCTGCCAGGCGGGACATCTCGCGGAACAACTCCTGCGGATGAACGTGATTAGACAGCAGAAAATGCCGCAGCACCGAGACATTCGAGTTCAGGGCGTGGAGGAACCAGTACTGCGCAACATGGCGGGCAGACATGCCGGCCTGAAAGACTCCGCTGCGTTGTTGTTGCTCATTGGAAAAGACGGCACTCTTTTCATCCAGAATTTCGATCAGGCGACGCAGCATTCCCGTCAGTGTCGGGCTTGCGCTCAAGCTCAGGCAAGGCGGCACGAAGGTGGGATCGGCCTCGAAATGCCCGGATCCATCGCGCGTCACCCGAACCAGCGGCAAGCTTACAAACTCGTCGGTCACCTCAGTTTCGGCCAATAGCACCAGATTCTTGCGCCCGATGCGGATCGGCTTCTCGTCCCGGCCCGAATTCTGATCGGGCATTGCTTGCTCAACACTCAGGTAACGGACCGCGCCGGCGCTGTTCACACTCGTGTTCTGGCCATCGCTGAGGCTGACTGGAATTGCCAGATGTAAGGTCAGGTGATCGGCCACGGGCGAAAACAACTCGGTGAAGTCTCGTGGCTCCGGCGCCGCATCCGCTCCCGGTAAATCGAATGCCAGCCCGTCCTCAAACAGGCCCCGGGCGTGGGTCAGAGCAACCGTGCCGTTGCGAAGGGCGTCGTTGTCGAACTGCAGGCCCGCGAAACCAAACGCGTCGCGCCACAGGCTTGCGACGACAAAATTCAGGCAGTCTTCAAAGTAACGGTTCTGTGCCTGGAAATGATGCGGGCCCAGATACATTCCTTCGAACCAGACGGGTTTGGTTAGCTGTCTCATATGTGTTAGCCCGCCTGTGGCAGAAGGATAATCAATTCCATCTGCGGATTCAGCAGTTCTCCGGGAACGTGGGCGGCAAAATTGCGCGAGCGGATAACCGCGTCCCACGCCGGTCCGGACTGATTGAGGCTGAAGTATTGAAACTTCATCTTGACCGGAATCGCGCTGGGAGGAACAGTCACGTGGCTGAGCGCAATTCCCGGCAATGCCATGTTGATCAACTGTTCAATCTGAGAAGCAGAGCTTGCTTTCACCAGTTGCGGGACCTTGCGGATAATCGCTTCCTCACTGGTGTCCGCCGAGAACGCCAGGTACATTCGCGTGTTGGCGAGGTACTTGTCCTGATCGATCGCGGTCGCGTAGATGGTGTTCTTCACCTGCTTCAGCGGCAAGGAAACAACGTTGGTTGGTACCACGGTTTCCAGCAGCAGGCGGAGTTTCTCTTCCAGATCGGCGAAGACCTTGCTCAGGTTGAGGTGGTCGTACAAAGGCAGGTCGCGCGGGCGGACCGTGTTGGAAAACGTTGTGAGGGAGGCGCCCAGTGCGGTGAGTTCGGAGAATAGTTCCTCCGGATGGCAGCGCTGCCCCTGCAACAGATGGCTCAGCACAGGGATATGCGAGTTGACGGTATACAGAAGCCAGAAGTTGGCGATGTCCGACGCGGTAAAGTCGGCCAGGCTCTGGTTCTTCTGCCGCCGGCCGCCCGCCAACTGCGCGCTTTTTGCGGAGAGAATCTCAAGAACTCCGTTCACCAGACCGCGCAGATAATCGTTGGCCCGTACTTCGAGAAGCGGAGGAACAAAGCGGGGATTCAGGCGGAAGGCGCCAGCCTCCGTTCGTTCCACATTGGCGATGCGCAGAGCGGAAGATCCCTCGCGGGTTTCATTGGCCGCCAGCAGGCGAAGGTTCTTGCGTGCAATCTGGATCGGCCTCTCCCCGGTCCCGGTGTTGTCGTCCCGCACATTGGAAATCTCGGCCAGATAGCGGGAACCGGCCACGCGACCCAAACCGGCGACGTTGAGTCCTTTCAGCTTGTAATCGGGAACAGTCAGATAAATGTCCAGGTCGCGAACTCCCGGATCGAAAAACTCCGCCAGCGCCTTCGACGGAGGGGGCTGATCCGGGCCGGGAATCTCGAAGAGCAATCCGTCGGGGAAGATACCCGAGGCGCGCGTAACGGCCAACTGGCCCTCCGCCAGCAGTTCCTGATCGAGCACAACCTCGCTGAACCCCCAGGCGCAAAACTTCAGCGCCTGTAGCCGGAAATTCAAACTGTCTTCAAGAAACCTGTCCTGCAGTTGCAGATGCTGCGGCGTCAGGAAGGTCCCTTTGGTCCAGAGCACAGGTTGCAGTTGCTTCATTGTTGATGACCGAGCCTTCACAATAGTAATTCAAAGCATGTGGGTCAAGGGGTGGTTCTTCCAGCGCCGGCATTACCGCTCCGGGTCTGACCCGCGCCGCAACTGCCGGCCGCCCCACTGGGAAGCGTCCGGCGTCAAATCTCAAACTCCGGTGCACGGCCTGAACACTCCGGCCTCCGCGGTTGGCCTGGCAATGGCTCCGGCCTTCCCTGCCATCGTTTGCTAAATCCCCCGTTGAGCCTGGCTGATGGCCTGGCTCGCGGATTGCTGGGCACCCTGCGCGGCCTTCTGTGCCTGCTGCTGCGCCTGGCTGGCCGCCTGCTGAACCTGTTGAGCCGCTTGTTGGGCAGTTTGTTTTGCCTGATTGGCCGCCTGTTGCGCCTGTTGCGCAGCCTGCTGTGCTTGCTGCTGCGCCTGCTGGGCGGCTTGCTGAGCCTGTTGCGCTGCCTGTTGCGCCGCTTGTTGACCCTGCTGTACCGCCTGCTTGGCTTGCTGTTGCGCCTGAGCAGCGGCTTGTTGCGCCTGTTGCTCGGCTTGTTGCGCCGCTTGTTGAGCCTGTGCTGCCGCCTGCTGTGCCTGTTGCTCGACCTGCTGCGCCTGTTGCTGCGCCTGCTGCACCGCCTGTTTTGCGGCGTTGGTTGCCTGCTGTGCCTGCTGCTCCGCCTGGCTCAGCGCCTGCTGCGCCGCCGCCTGGCCCTGGGCCGCGGCCTGGCTCACCGCCTGTTGCGCCTGCTGCACGGCCTGGTTGGCCTGGTTATAGGCCTGCTTTGCCTGTTGCGTCACCTGGTTCACGGCCTGTTGGGCTTGCTGTTCCGCCTGTTGCGCGGCCTGCTCCGCCTGGGTCGCCGCTTGCTGGGCCTCACCGGCGGCCTGCTGCGCCCCCTGAGCCGCCTGTTGCACAGCTTGCTGCGCTGCCTGTTCGGCCTGGCCGGCTGCGCTCGACGCTGCGCCCGCGGCTCCCGCCAGAGCACCGGCTGCACCGGCTGCACCGGCCGCACCGGCTGCACCGGCTGCACTGGCCGCCGGCGAGGCTCCTTGCGCTGCCAAGCCGGCTGGCGCCGACGGCAATGACGCGGCGGCCCCGCCGGAACTGGGACTGGACGAAGCTGCCGGACTGCTGCCGCTGCCCAGCTTTGTGCCCGTCTTCCCATCGTCGGCCTTGTCCGGGTCCGTCGGCGCAACCGGGTCGGCAGGGCTGGTGGGGTCGGTGGGGCTGGAGCCGCAGCCGGAGCCGGCCGAACCGCCGCTGTTGATCATGACCATCGGACTGCCGACGATCATGACCCCCGTTGGGCCGATCACGATGAAATTGCTGCCCGCCTTCAGCGTCAACATCACCCCGGCCTCAATCGTAACGTTCGTTCCCCCCTTCAGATGAATCTCCATCCCGGCCTCATGGGCGAAATTCATCCCGGATTTTTCGTACAGGTTCTGCCCCGCTTGAATCGAGATGTTCTGCCCGGCTTTCTGGTTGATGTTGCCGGTGACGTTGCTGTTTGCGTCGCCCCCAATCTTCTCGATGAAATTGCCGGTGATGTTGCTGTTTGAGTCGCCCCCAACCTTTTCGACGACCTTGCCCCCGATCTTGGTGTTTACATCCTTCCCGACTGTTTCGAAGACACCGCCCGTAACCTGCGTGTGCAAGTCTCCGCCCACACTTTCCAACTGGTCCTTGGCCACGGTCAGGCTGCGGTTGTTGCCCACGGCTTCGCGACTGTCGTGCAAAACCTGGTTGTCCTGGTCGAACTGTGCGCGCAGAAAGACCTGCTCCTTCCCTGTGAGGTCTTCAAAGCGAAGCTCGTTGTAGGTGCTGGAACTGCCTCCCTTGGAGCTGCGCGTCATGAAGGTGCTGCGCGTCTGGTTGGCCGGCAAGGCGTAAGGAACCGTCTGGTCCGCGTTGTAGACCCGCCCGGTAATGATGGGCCGGTCCGGATCGCCCTCCAGAAAGCTGACGATCACTTCCTGGCCCACGCGCGGGATGGTGATCGCGCCCCAGCCCTGCCCGGCCCAGTCCTGCGAAACCCGCACCCAGCAGGAGGACTTGCCGGCGCGATCCCAGGGAAACAGCACTACCACGCGGCCGTACTTGTCGACCCAGATCTCTTCGCCGGAGCCCGCGGCGCCGTCGGCGTCGGGGTTCTGGTTGACAACCTTCGCGGTTTGCACCCCCTGCACAAAGGGCTTGGGCGTCAATCGCGCTGGCCGGAACGGAACATCCGCGGGAATGCATGCAAAGTGATTGGCGTAGCTGTCGTTGCCGGTCCCGCCTTCTTCACGGTAGGTCCCGGCAACCGATGCAACATGCTGAATCTCGGTCAACAGATATTCGGCGTTCATGGCCGTCGTGGGGTGGTCCTGGAGCGTGAACTTGTAGCCGGTGGTGAATGGTCGGCACACGCCCGCCCCCTGCGCTACCTTGTGAACCGCCTCCTCCTCCTGCATGCGAAGCTTGGCCAGCGCCGTGCCGTCCGCCTGCGTGGCGTGGGGTCCGGGATAATCGAACACCTCCATTGCGTCGTTGCCGCCGACGGTGTAAATCGTCGACTCCGAAGCCGAAAGATCGCTGGACGGGGTGGTGAAGTTATAGTCGGTCAGCGATTGCTTCCCGCTGAGCAGGTCCTGCCCGATACTCCAGGAGTTCACGACGTCACCGGCATCCAAACCGCCCGCCGCCAGGTTGTAACCGAAGCTTGAAACGGCTGGGCAGGGCTGGTGCACGCTGCTCGAGTCCCCCAGCATCATGGTGTGCTTCCCGTCGCCGTGCTGGAAGAAGTAGAAGATTCCGTACTGTTCCATCAGCCTGGAAATAAAGTTGAAATCGGTCTCGCGGTACTGGACTGTGTACTCGAGCGGCTTGTAGGTCCCCGTCAGGGAGGCCTGGAAGTCAATTCCCCGGTCGGTCAGGATCTGCTTAACGATCTGGGTAACATCCTTGTTATGGAAGATCCGGCAATCTGCGTAACGGGTCAGGGCCCAAAGTTTTGGCACCACCTCCAACTCGTAGCGCGTCATGTCGCCGTCCGTGCCAGTGCAGGCAAAATGGCTAACGATGCCATTGAAGTACCGCTGCGAATTGTCCGACTGCAAGACGTTGATGGTCACGCTCTGGCCGATCACATCGGTAAAATCAATGGCCGCATCTTCCGACAGCGTTTGCAGATGGAAACTGAACAAGCGCGAAATGGCTTCGCGTCCGGTAAATCCGGTCAGCAGCAACTTGTCCTCGCCCAAAGGCGTGGTAACCGAAATCAGTCGGCCTGCTTGTGAATAGATTGGCATATCAACCTCCCGCGCTTGATGCCTTATGGCTGATGAACAAGATCCTTCGGATAATAGGGCGCGTCCCGAAATTCGCTGTCGTCAATTTCAAATGCCTTTACCACCGCCGCAGCCTCGAGACACCAATAGCCAAAGAAGCCACCGCCTTCGGGGCCTTTGTGGTTGTTGTGCCAGTAGACCCCGAGATCGCCCATCGATTTATACCACGTCTTCAGGAATGTGCTGACCAGGCGCGGCGCCTCCGACTCGTTTGCGACCGTCGCTTCGTAAAGCGTCTGAAAGGGCTTCGGAAAAATCACCCGCGCGCCCGCAGCCCTGCCTGCCGCCTTCATCGACACGATCCGCTCATACAGCTTGTCCTTGCCTTCATTGCCATTGCATGCCAACACTCTGGCGAACAGGGAGTCGTCCACGCCCAGCAATACCGCCAGCGAAACCAGCCACAACGACTGCTCATAATCGTCGATCGCGGCAAAGTCCACTCCCAGCCGGCCCATGAACTTCTGATGCCTCTCCCTGCGCTCGATCACCTTGGCGAATTCTTCGCGCATCCCCGCAATCGGATATCCGGCGGAATACTTCGTCAAGAGCAGCTCGAGCTCATCGAGAAACATCTTGTACAAAAGTTTCCTTTGATGGTCGGGCTTTGTACCAGGGGTTTGAATTCGAACTTCAAAGCGTCCAAACGTCCCCTCAATGAATTTGATCGCATCGTCGAAGTATTGCTGCTCCATCAGCGGCTCGCGTTTGCTCATTCGAAACCCTTCCTTGATCCTTCAATCTCCTGAGATACCAAATGTGCCCTCATCCCTTCAACACCCAGGCTCTCGTCTCAATTCGAGGAAAAAATGGAGCCGGGAGGCGGATTGCTCAAAGTAACCTTCCCGGAGGCATCTTCGCTGATGATCTTGGGTGTAACATTCCCACTCTCGTCCACCTTGAGCAACACGCGATCATAACCTTCGTCCAGGATGTCGGCGGCGGTTCTGCGTCCAACAGCTTTGCTGAGCCGGTTATCAACCCAGTTCTCACTCATCTGCATGCCGTCCTGGGTTTTGCCGAGCTGAGAACTGCCGAACTTCGCTTCGCCGATCACATACTTCGGCGGTGGATTCAAGTTTTCGTAAACCCCGTCGATCCCATTCCCTTTGGGTGGATCGCCCACTTGAACATCGGGTGGGTTCAGCTTCTTGAACCCCTTCTGCTTCATATAGGCATCGGCTTTGGCCTCGCCAAATACTCCCTTCTTCGCGTTCGTCGAAAGGTCCGGCTTCTCCTCCTCCGCCGCGCTTCCCGAGTCGTCCGCCGCACTTGAAGCCGCCTTCCCGCCGCCCCCGCCGCTTCCTCCGCCTTCCGCTGCGGCCGCCGGAGCTTGCGACGGAGAAGCCGCCGCCCTGGGTTGCAGCTTCGGATTCTTCTGCAAATCGCGCCAGTTCTTCTCAATCCAATCGGAGAAGCCGTTGCCAAATTTGCTGGCGCGCAGCTTTCCCACCACCTCCGCCACCCCTGCGTCCGCCGTGGCACGGGCGCCCTGCGCCTCAAAGGCCTTCCCGGTGGCCAATGCGCCCCGCGTCGTGCCCATCGCTGCCTTCCGCAACAGTTCCGCCAGAATGCCCTGCAGAACCAGCCGCATCAGGATGCCGGCAGCTTCGGCCATTTTATGAGCGGCCCTGTCCTGTTGCTCCTTCTGTGCCGCGCCCTTCATGTCTTTGGCCTGCCAGGCCCACTCCACCCCTTCGTGGAGCGATTTGTACAGTTCTACGAATCCCTCAGTGATGGTTGCCACAAGGAAGCCGAGCCCCAGCCAGGTGAGCGCGGCCATACCGATGTCGAATCCGAGTTCCCCCCCGATCACCAGGCCGGGGGCCGCGGTTGCGCCTCCAGCAAAAAGTCCGACCGCTCCGCCGATCCCCGCTCCAAAAACCGTTGTGGCGCCAACGACCTTCAACATCTCCATCAAGCCGGGAAGGATTCCGGAAATCAGACGTAGATATCTGGCAGCCGGTCTCTTCCAGGATTGCTTCGGGGGCATAGTTCTCGGCTTGAACGCCCGCTGCATAGATACAAAAAGCGCCATCAAGGTTGTTGCGTATGCCGCGGTCGAGGTTTTCCGCCTTGACCCGCAGCCTGGCCAATACCGCTCCGGCCTCGGATTCCATCGAGCCCAAAGCCTTGGCGAAGACTGAGCTCGCGGTCGATGGCGCCGGTCCGGCGGTAGTCGGATTAACCCGGCCCCCCTCGTCCGCGTTCCCCGCGTTGGTTTGCCCACCGAGGGGGCCTGGTTTTCTCTTGCCGGCCATCCGCGTTCCCCGAACCGAGCACTATTAGACTGCCCCCACCAAAGGAGCCGGTGCCGGGTCGCCGTACGTGAACGCCCCGTCCTCTCCGATGCCGACGTGGATAGCGCCCAATTTCTCGCCCTCCGCCATCCCGCCCAGAATCTTCCGCGAAATATCCGGCAGCAGGGTGTTGGTAAGGATGTTATCCACGTTGCGGGCGCCGCTTTCCACTTCCGTGCAGCGGCTGGCCACTTCGCTCAGGAAGGCGTCGTCATAGGTCAGCTTGATCTTGTGGTTCTCCAGCAGCCTGCGCTGAATCTTGCCCAGCTTCAGGCGGATGATCTGCTTCAGCGCCTCGTCGCGGATGGGGTAGTAGGGGATCAGCACCATGCGGCCGAGAAAAGCCGGCTTGAAGATCTTGTTCAGCTCCGGCTTCAGCGCTTCGATCAGTGCCTTCGGGCTGGGCGTGGTTTCCGGATCGGCCACCAGCTTCATCATCTGGTCGGTGCAGGCGTTGGTGGTGAGGATGATGATGGTGTTCTTGAAATCGATCTCGCGGCCCTCGCCGTCTTCCATGTTGCCCTTGTCGAAGACCTGGAAGAAGAGTTCCAGCACGTCCGGGTGCGCCTTCTCCACCTCATCGAGCAGAACCACCGAATAGGGCCGGCGCCGCACGGCTTCCGTCAGCACGCCGCCTTCGCCGTAGCCCACATATCCGGGAGGCGAGCCCTTCAGCGTGGAAACCGTATGCGCTTCCTGGAACTCCGACATATTGATGGTGATCAGGTTGTGCTCGCCGCCATAGAGCAGGTCGGAGAGCGCCAGCGCCGTCTCGGTCTTGCCCACGCCGCTGGGGCCCACCAGCATGAAAACGCCGATCGGCTTGTTGGGATCGTCCAGCGAGGCGCGCGAGGTCTGCACGCGCTGGCTGATCATGTCCAGGGCGTGGTCCTGGCCGATGACGCGCTTGCCCAGGATGCTCCTGAGCGCGAGCATGGTGGCAATTTCATCCTTGAGCATCTTGCCGGCCGGGATGCCGGTCCAGGCGGAGAGCACCTCGCCCACAATCTGCGCGTCCACGCACACCCGGATCAGGCCGGTTTCGCCTTGCAACGCGGCAAGTTCCGCTTCCAGCGCCTGCAGCTCGCTTTCGAGCTTCCGTCGAATCCACGGGCGCCGCTGCAGTTGCCGCTTGCGGCGCTTCGGCGCTGGCATCTTTCGCAGCTTCTGCTGCGCTTCGTTGGCGCTTCTGCCTTGGCCGTTTGCCGCGGCTGGCTTCGAGCTTGTCGCGGATTTCGCGAATCTTGGCCACCAGCTCGCGTTCTTTGTCCCAGCGCTCCTGCAGGGCCTTCAGCTTCGCTTCGGCTTGCCTTTTGCGCTGCGATCTCCGCCAGCTTCTCCTGGTGGTCGGCGCCGAGTGATCGTCTTCCCGCTCCAGGATCCGCTTCTGCACTTCCAGATCGTCGATCTGCCGCGTCAGGTCTTCGATGGCCGGCGGCGTGGCGTTCTGCCCAAGCGCCAGGCGCGCGCAGGCGGTATCCAGGATGCTGACCGCCTTGTCGGGCAACTGGCGTCCGGCCAGATAGCGATGCGAGAGCCGCACGCTGGCCGTCACCGCTTCGTCCAGAATGCGGACCTTGTGATGCTTCTCGAGAGACGCAACCAGGCCGCGCATCATCACCATGCATTGCGTGCTCGCTCGGCTCCTCCACCTTGACCACCTGGAAGCGCCGCGCCAGCGCCGCGTCCTTCTCAAAGTACTTCTTGTACTCCGACCACGTGGTGGCGGCGATGGTGCGCAGTTCGCCGCGGGCCAGGGCCGGCTTCAGCAGGTTGGCGGCATCGTCCTGCCCCGCCTGGCCGCCCGCGCCGATCATGGTGTGCGCCTCGTCGATGAACAGAATGATCGGCGTGGGCGACGCTTTCACTTCTTCGATCAAACCCTTGAGGCGGTTTTCAAATTCGCCCTTGACGCCCGCGCCCGCCTGCAGCAGGGCCAGGTCGAGCGTGCGGAGGTGCACGTTCTTCAGCGGAGGCGGCACATCGCCCTGGGCCACGCGCAAAGCGAAGCCCTCCACCACGGCCGTCTTGCCCACGCCCGCCTCGCCGGTGAGGATGGGGTTGTTCTGCCGCCGGCGCATGAGGATATCGATGACCTGGCGAATCTCCGCATCGCGCCCCAGCACCGGGTCGATCTTGCCTCTCTTGGCGTTGCCCGTCAGGTCCACGGTGTACTGATCGAGATTCGGCGTCTTGCCTCCGCCCGGCTTTTGGGCGCCATCGCCAGGCCCAGCCGGCGCTGCGGCGGTAGTCGTTTCGCTCGACAGGGCAACAATGCCCATCAGGTCCTTGCGCAGCGCGTCGGCATTGATCTTGTGAAACTCCCGGCTGACGTCGTTGATAAGCCGCGACAGTTCCTCATCCGATACCAGCGCGAGCATGGCAAATCCCGTTCGCACCTGCCCCGCATTGAAGTCGATCGAGCCAATGGTCCACGCGGTGGTCAGCATCTTCAGCACCGTCGGGCTAATCGCCGGAGTGCGCGCATTGCCCGACTTCAGCTTGTCCATGCTGCGGCTCAACTCGGCGGTGAGCCTCGATTTGTCTACCTCAAAATGCTTGAGGATGGCGGCAAAGTCGCCCGAAGATGAATCAAGCAGCTTGGTCAGAAAGTGCTCGATCTCAATGTCGTAGTGGGTGCGGGAAAGACAGAGACCGGCGGCACCTTCAAGCGCGGAGCGGGCTGAGTCATTCAATTTGGATATCAGCGATTTCAGGTTCAGTCCCATACATTCCCCCTTAGAGAGTCAAAATCGTATCGTCCGGGTCGCTGCCCAGCGGCGCCGTCTTCGCCCAGGAAACCCACCCAAGCCGCGCCGGATTGCTTGAGTCGAGATCGAGTTCAACATCGGGCACCTGGTTTCGATCAAGCACCAGCTGCACTTCAAATTCCAGGCATTGATTGCTGAAGAAGCGGGTCATGGCGCGCAACGCCTTGTAGGCAGCGCCACCAGGCAGAAAATCGCAATAGGGTTCAATCCCCATGGGGCCAAGCCGGATCCGAACCCGTGACTGCCGGTCCCACACGGCATCGCCCGCCACCGCGCCGAAACCAATCTCGCGTGAGGCAGACTCCTCTTCCTTCAACTCGCATTGCGTCTTCCGGTCCAGGCTGTACCAGCCCCCAGTGAATTGCTGAATCTCCACCGGCACCTCAAAATAGTCCGTGATCACCTGCTCCAGGGCCACCGCCGAACGCAACTGCGACGCCACCAGAGACACGTAATGCAGGAACGCCTCATCGTCTATATCCTGCCGGTCGCGAAGGCCTGCGGTTCCCAGCCCCGCCAGATCGAGCATGTACTGGGTGAACAGATCGCGGCCGGCGCTGGAAAAGGTGACCGCAAAATTCGACCTCTGCCAGGCCCTGTAGAAGAGCGAGATGGCCCGATGATTGAAGATGTCCAGGAACGCCGCCAGGCTGTGGTCCTTGGCCCGGGCCCGCTCCAGGATCAACTCGCTGTATACGTAGGGGAGCACGCCCATGGGACCTGTCAGGCCCATGAAGTTGACCTTCATCTCCGGTGGCCCATCGCCTGTCGCTTCCAGGCTCTGAATCTCGCTCGCCGGAAAGCCCAGCCTTTGGTTCACGCTGAAATGGACCGCTTCCACTTCGGGACTGTAGAAACCGCCCACGTGCTGCGAATTGGCCCTCAGCCGCTGCAACAGTGTTACCGCCTGGAAAAACTCGAACGAACACGCATCCTCAGCCAACTGCTGGCCAAGCAAGGAATCCGTTAGATGATTGATTTCCGTCCCGCTCTCGGCTGCCATTCGTGGAGTCTCTCCTTTCTTTGCGGAGTCCTGACACTCAATTGCGTAAAGCTGTTCAGGGAAGCGCTCATGCCAAAGAACCTCTCCAATACGCAGGCGAAGAGAAACGCGCCGCCCCCGGTGAACTGGTCCTCGTCGATCTCCATATCGATCCGCACCCCGCGAGCGAAATTGACCCCCTGCTCGGAAATCAGACGCGTGAAATGCGGCTGGCTTTGAATATTGAGGATGCTCTGAATCACGTTCTGCGAATAGGCGGTGCGGCCAACGTCGTAGAGCCGCAGAATCTCCTGCAACGCACCCTTTCCGCCCTCGACCAGGGACAGATAGTTGAGCGACAAATGGGAAACCAGCCGCCAGAGCGTGCTCTTGCCCAGGGCCGGACGCACCGGCAATGTCGGCTTGCGCAGCGCCACAATCCGCCGCATCGCCGCCGCCCCTTCCATCTCAAAATCGCTGTCCTGGTTGCCGAACGGCAGACGTCCAGGCAGATCGCGATTCGTGCATGTCGTGCGCACAGAGAGAATTGCCGCATCCGGATCGACTGATGAAGTCGACAGGTCGACCAGCGAAAGCGAAATGTCTGTCCCGTCGTCGTTCGTGCGCGTCGAAGGCCGCCGACGGGCCAGCCAGAAGCACGATCGGTCTTCTTTCTTTGTGGAATGGCGGAGCGAGTAGAACGGCTCGTATGCGGTGATCTTCTGATTTGTGGAGTTGATTTCGTTCACTTCGTCAATCGAGTAGATCTCCATTGAATAAGGCCGACGCACGTCGGGAATCACGGCGTATTCGTACTTCCGCTGATTCAATTGGATCGGTTCTGCAACCTGGCTGAACAGATTCACCACCGGCGAACATCCCAGCCGAAAGGTCTTCTTCGAGACTTCAAGCTCCAGCCGCTGAACGCGCCCTTCCCCCTCAATCTCGGAGATCAGGAAGATGATTTCGATTGCATCTTTGAAGCCCGCCGCCGCCACGCATTCCAAACCCGTCAGATCGAGGAAGAAGAATTTCTCCGGGAAAGTAAAGTACTCCATGAGCAGCCGATGGCCGGCAAATGTCGATGAGGGATAAGCAACCATCCCCTCGTCGGCTTCAAACCCGACCGCCTTTATAGCCGAAGCAGGAAGTGTGACCGGCGCCAGCCGCGATCCATCCGTAAGATCGCGCACGACGATGCGATTGAGCCGGCTGAACAGCAGCTCATACAGGATGTTGACGAGCCCGCTTTCGCCATCCAGAAAGAAGCGCAGCTTATCGAGCTTGAGACCGGCAAAATTGACGTCGCGCGCACAACGAAGCTCAAGACGCACCGCCCACGCCGAATCGTTTGTCTTCACCGCCGGCTTCAGCCGGCTGGGCGCGCTCAGTTCCACGGCGCTTACGGTCAGCGGCCATAATGTTGTGTCGTAGCACGTGCGAAATGTGCACGGCACGCCGCCGATCGGTTTTGAAAAGAGCTGCGAATTCCGCTCTATCTTCATCCCGCTGGTCAGCTTGCCCTTTTCCGGATCAAGCTGAAATTCCACCACTGACATGGACGGAATCGGACGGACCAGTTGAGGATAGACGATGCTTAGCATCCCCTCGGTAATCTCCGGGAACTCGTCCTCCATCTTGAGATGGATGCGAGCCGCTAGAAATGCGAACGACTCCAGCAGCCGCTCCACATGCGGATCTTCACACTTGGTCGGTTCCAGCGCCAGCCGCGAAGCAACCTTGGGGTACTTCTCTGCAAACTGCGCGGCCGATTTTCGCAGGTAGTCCAGTTCCCGTTCGTAATTGAGCAGCAGGTCATCGCGCATCGTCGCCCCCGGTCAGCCGGCAGCTTCCGGTCTTCAGCTCAATCACTGTATCGAATGTGATGGGTTCAGGAACAGGATCCATGCGAAGCATCGCCTCTACGCGCAAACGCACGTCTTTCTTGGCCGAGTCCGGAGCTTCCACCATCACCAGGCGCACGTTGGCCAGGCGCGGTTCAAACTGGCTGATGGTGGCCAGCACCTGCCGCACCAGCCTGTTGCGATCTCCAGAGGACAGCATCGTCAATGCGGAAAGGTCGGGGAGCCCGTAGTTGTAGGTCGAGTGGTTGACTTCCTTCAACCCCTCATCCGGAGGATCGCAGATTCGGCGGGAATTGAGCAGCCATTCCAGGTCCCGCCGCACCGCGTTCTTCAGCAGCCGGACAGATTGCGATCGGCTCAGAGGAGTTCTCCATTCGGTTATTCGGCTCGAGATCGATGAGCCGGTCCAGCACGGAAACGGTGATCGTCGTTTCGCCCAGGCTTCTGGCCATGGTTTACCCCGCACTCAACGCCTGAACTGGGTCAAGGCGGCAAATACGTTCGAAGAGCTTTTGCTTTTCGGAGGCATTACCCTGGATCTTCTTGCTGCTGCGCATCAACTTCAACAGATCGCCGGCAACAGTCTCAGGGTCTTCCCAGGCATCGAGCTTGTGAGTCTCGATGGTTGCTGCAATGTCTTCGAGCAGCGGTTGAGCGATCGAATCTTTCCCGGCGGCAATGGCCAACTCGGCCAACTGCATGGTACGGCGGAAGCGGCTGCGTCCGGACCGTTGCCGTGCAATGACGCCGCGCATGATGGAGAACGCCTTCTCCTCCTGGCCGGCGGCGAGTGCTTCTTTCGCCAGAACAAAAGCATCCGCCGTCTGTGCCAGCCAGGTAGGAGTTCCGTTCAGATCGGCGATTGCGCCCTCCGTGGTTTCCTCTTCCGCGGACTTCGCCGGCTGCTGCGGCGTCCTCAGCTGTTCCAGCCAGAGCTTTGTCTCGGCGTTGGCCGCCGGCGTATCATCCAGCAGCGTTGCGTCCAGCAACTCGGGAATGTCATTCAGCAAAGCGCGAAGTTCAGACTGGATGGCGCTCGCGATCGGGTCATACTCGGAGCCCAGGGCCGAACAGGCAGCCACCGAAAGGCGCTGTAAATCGAGCCAGGCACGACTGCAAGGCAAGGCCATCGCTTGCTCTCCAGCCTCCAGCAGCTCGCTCCATTTCTTGTTCAGCGCCAGTCGTTTTACCTGCTGGCGAAGCTCGGTAGGCGGCGCTTCCAGCAGGGTGCTGTCGCCCAGCCGCGATGCCGTGCGCAACTCGCCCCAGCGCAGGCCGCGCAACAGCAGATAGGGCGCTGGGCTGAACGGCTCCCGCTTGCGCAGAAAAGCCGCCGCCCCCGCAATGCCGGCCACGGCCTGGCGCCGGTCCGCGGGTTCCGCGGTTGAAAATACCGCCAGGCTTCCTGTCGAAGCCTCGCCCCCGTCCGCCCCTTCCTCATCGGCTTGCGCGCCGTCTGCGGCGCCCTCGACAACAGGCGCTGCTTCCACCGGGTCCGGTTCCTTTTCCCGCTTCTTCTGGAGCAAACTGTGCACCACTTGCCGGACTTCCGTCAACGAAGTTTTCAGCTTGCCGAATGAGGGAGCATCGTCTTCAAACTGCTCGTCACAAAACTTCTCCAGGCTGTCGAGCGCCGCAATACAGCCATCGAGATCCTTTTCCGCTTGCAGATAAAACGCCTTTGGCGTCTCTTGAAAAGCCTTGTCGAAAACCTCAGGAGCAATCTTGCCGGCCGCAATCACCTTTGCGCGCGCGGCCCGCTCCTTGTCGGTCTTCACCTGCTCTTCGTAACCAACCACCCTTGAATCCTTGTATACAAGCGTGGAGTATCCCGCAGCAGTAATCGGTGTGTCGAGCAGCGGCAAGTCCAGCATCGAACCAAGCCAGTTCAGGGGCCTTGCCCGCATTTCGCGGTCCCCATCCTCGATGACCGGGTAAACCGTATCCCAGAAATCCGTTAACAGGCTGTGGCACAACCCAACCCCGGCGCGAAAACCGCCAAACCCTTCGGTGCGCAACAGTCCCTCGGCCAGCCACGCAGCCAACTGAAGGTCCTTGGAAACCGTCGCGATCGCATCCTGTGAGAGCTTGACAACCAGAGAGAAATTGGCCGCCTTGCGCTCACTTTGCCAATCACCTTGTGCCAGCTCATCGTCCTGGCGCCGTGCTTCCTTGATCTTGTCGTGGATCAGCAGCTTCGTGTCGTAGCGCAGATCGATGCCGCTTGGGTTTTCACCAGCAATCGGAGTGAGGATATCTTCGCGAAGTGGCATTGGAATGGAGTCCCCGGCCTAAGAGTCAGCGTTTTTGCTGCGTGGACCCATGGGTGGCATGGGCAAACTCGATCGATCGGACCTCGAGGAACGGAATCTCCTCCCCGTCAACCAGGAGGATCTTTTGACCGGTCGGGTATTCCCGGCCCTCTTCGTCCGCTGCCCAGTCGGTAACTCGACCCAGCCAGACTGCCTCGTCTGGATGCTTCCAGGAGAAAGGATAAATTGCCGGGATCAGAACCTCTCCAAGATCCATCTCTTTGAACGAAGGCGCAGCCTGAACCATCGCCGGCGCCCAGAGCGTGTCCCTCAGCCTCTGCGGTGGCCCCATCTCGATGGAGGTCAGATGCTCAAAGGGAATCCAGACATAGGAACCGGCTGCGAATACCTCGAGCCGGGCGCCGATGTCTGGATCCGCGTCGCGCAGATCTTTGAAAGCCTTCCCGTTCAGCTTGCCCTTGGGGGACAAGGTCGGGCCAGTTGGGAAAGCCTGCCTTTCAAAAAGCTCATGCCGCGTTTTTTCCGCATGCAGAGCTGCATAGTAAACAATGGCTCCGGTTTCAGAATCGACGCTGCCACCGGCTAGCACAGCCAATTGCTTTTCAGCGCGGGCATATTCGCCCGCGAAGCAAAGCAACTCAAACAGGAAGGTGCGCTGAGGCGTGTCGGATGGATGCTCACGCAAATATGCCGTGAGCATCTTCTCCGCCTCCCGCACCTTTCCTGCCGCGAACAGTTCCTTGGCGGTTATTGGCACCGTGTCTCCGCTTGCCCGCGAGTTACCACGGCTTTAGTTTCAGTACATCGAAGCCCTTGTCAATGAAGCCCTTCAGAGCACCATCTTCCTCTGGGTTGTAGCTGACCTTGATCTTGCTGAAGGCAAAGCTGATCGACTCCACCGGGTTCTCTGAGGAACCAGAGAGCTGAATCGAGGTGATCAGAGCGTCCTCCATGTGGATCTTGAAGTAGTCTTCCTGGCTGTCGCCCATCGGCTTGTCGTAGAGGATATCGATCTTCTTCAGGTAATTGCCTGTGCAGCAATCGTCGAAGAGAAGCGGAGAGGTCTTGTCCAGCACCTTCATGATGGTGACGTCGCCCAGGTTGGCGCGGCCTGCACGGGCTTCGCCGCCGGACGAACCAGCGCCGATCACGGCCGTGTTGCTGGCGCCGAAGCTGAAGGAAAGAATATCGATCGCGCCCTGTTTGCTCGTGCTCGGTCCCGGGCGCCCATCGACAATGAGGTACGCATTAACTGCCATGTTCGATCTCCCTAAGAATTCGGTGTGGAAATCCTTTCATGTTTAGACGCCAGGACCACGCGGTCCTGGGCCCAGGAAAAGCTGCAAAGCGTTACTTCGCCGCGGCAGGCAGCTCAGACACCAGCCGAAGCGAAACAGTGAGTTCATCCAGTTGGAAGTGGGGGCGCAGGAAACAGACTGCGCGATAGCAACCCGGCTTTCCCGGAACCTCGGTCACGTCGATGCGCGCCTCGCGCAGCGGACGCTCGGCCTTGGCCGCCGGAGAAGCTGAGTCGTCGGGGGTCACATACTTCGTGATCCAGCGGTTCAGGAATACGCTCGCCTCTTCACGCGACATAAAGCTGCCGATCTTGTCGCGCATCATCGCTTTCAAGTAATGCGCAAACCGCGAAACCGCCATCAGGTATGGAAGTTGCGTGGACAGGCGCGCGTTGGCATTGGCCGAATCCGTGTCGTAGACCTTCGGTTTCTGGCAGCTCTGCACGCTGAAGAACGCGGCGTAGTCGGTCCCTTTGCAATGCACCAGCGGCACAAACCCCAGATCCGCAAGTTCTTTCTCGCGGCGATCGGTGATCGGCACCTCGGTCGGGCACTTCATCGCCACATCCCCTTCATCGGTGGCGAAGTTGTGAGTCGGCAGGCCTTCCACCAATCCACCGCCTTCCACTCCGCGCATCGCCACGCACATGCCGTAAAGCGAAAAAGATTGAGTCATCTTCGAGGCCAGTGCGTAGGAAGCGTTCATCCACAGGTATTTCGTATGGTCGGTGCCGTCTACGTGCTCCTCGTATACGAACTCCTCGATGGGCTTGGTCTCGGCACCGTAAGGAAGCCGGCCAAGCGTGCGCGGCAAGGTGAGCGCAACATAACGGGAGTCCTCGCTCTGACGGAACGACTTCCACTTGGCGTATTCCGTGCTGTCGAATATCTTTGCCAGGTCCCGCGGTGCGTCCAGTTGCTGATAGCTCTCCAGGTTCATCAGGTCCGGCGATGCCGCGCTGATGAACGGCGCGTGCGCCTGGGCGGCGACGTGCGATACGCCTTCCAGCAGCGCCATGTCCTCAGGGTGCTTGCCGAAATCATAATCACCAACCAGCGCGCCGAATGGAGCCCCGCCGAATACCCCATACTCCTCTTCGTAAATCTTCTTGAAGAGCGAGCTTTGATCGAACTCTGGAGCTTTCTCGATATCCCGCAGAAGTTCCTTCTTGGTCACGTTCAAGACGCGGATCTTGAGCCCAACCCCTGTCTCGCTGTTGTCCATCAGGTACTTGAGCCCGCGCCAGGAGCCTTCCAGCTTCTGGAACTGCGGATGATGAAGAATTTCGTTCAACTGCAGCGAGAGCAGGTGATCGATCTGAGCGATACGCGCGTTGATCATCATCTCCGCGTCTTTGGCGACGGTCATCGAGCCGTCAAGAACCTGGGCGACAAACTCCTTCACCAGGTCTCTGCCGCGCTCGCGGGATGCTGCTTCGACGCCAAACCGGCCTTGCTCAACAATCTGATCGAGAAGACTCGATTCCTGAGCATCAAGCGTTGTGCTCGCAGCCTGTGTACTCGCAACTGCTTCAGCCATTGGAGCCTCCTTCGTTGGGACCGATTTCGCTCTTCAGCTTGTCTAGCTTCTCCGTGTTCCCCACCGCCTCCAGCAATAGCTCTTCCAGCTTGTCGTTGCCCTGCAAAGAGCCGCGGAGATCGGCAAGCCTGGTGCGCAGATCAAGCATCTGCTTGAGCGGCTTCACCTGTTTCGCCACGTTCGCCGGTTCAAAATCGTCCATCTTGCGGAACTTGAGGTCAACTTTCAGTTGCGCCGCATCCGGTTCATCGCTCAACTTGTTTTCCACGCTAAATGAGAGATGAGGTTTCATGCCCTCCAAAACTGTATCGAAATTGTCGGGGTTCACCTCAACAAACTTCCGCTCCTTGAGCTTGGGAAGCGGTTGCTCGGGGTTGCCGGTAAAGTCTCCAAGGACTCCAACTACGAATGGCAGTTCCTTGATCTCGATGGCGCCGCCAACTTCAACGTCATAGGTGATCTGCACCCGGGGCGGACGCACCCGATCCAGCTTGTGTTGTGCGCTTTGTCTAGCCATGATTCCTTCCTTCAACTGAGGGTGATTCAGAATGGACGAGCATTGAAGTGGACCTTTTCGTACGCGTGTTTACCCCGGAGCGTGACCGCTCCCTACGCAATCCACAAGACTACTGAGTGGGACCGCCCCAAGGGAATGAAACAGGAACTAACATAACACGAATCTTAGCCCGTGTTTCAGTGTGTCCATCTTATTACCACACTGGCGGAATCGGGTCAATATAATTCAGTGAATTGCAAGCCACACAGGGGGCGAACGCAAAGCCAGTCAAAATCAAGGATTGCCAATTCCGGTGCCGCGCCGGCTGCATCCAGCCGGAACCGGGGAACGAAAGTAGAATCTTGCACCATCCCTTGACCGCAGTCAAGGCGTGGAATCGGACTGGAGTGCGGCGGGACCGAGCCGGACCCCAGCAGGTTGCAACGGAGAGCGTTGGAAGTCCCACAAATAATGCAAAACTTCCCTTCCTGGACCGGTTTCCGATGGTAATGTGGAATCCTGATGCTTGTCCATTTAGCCAAAGAGGAGTTCGGTCGGCTGCTCATGTGCTTTCAGGAAGCCGGGTACGTCGAAGCAAATATTCGCAAGCACCTTGGCGCGGCGGAGTTGCCTTCCCGCCAGCTGCGCAACCAGCCCCGCCTTCTCGATCGAACTGCCGAACCGACTTTGCTCAACGCTCTGCTGCGTTGGTTTTGGCTGGGGCACCCCCTGACAGAGCTGAGGGCAGCGGAGTTGGTCCCTGGCGAGTTCCAGGCCCTGATGCTGAAATCCGGCTTGCTCCGGGCCGATTCAGGGGTATTGACCGCAACTTCCATGCTCCTGCCGTCAGACGGCTTTCTGGTTGCCGCCGATTTCCCCGTGGCCATCGAGCGCGCTGAGCCGGAGATGGTGCTCTGGCCGAACCCCACCAGTAAATTCCTGGCCAGATTTGCCATTCGCCGGCACTCGCGCGCCACCCTCGATCTGGGCACCGGCAGCGGCATTCTCAGTCTCGGCGCAGCCAAATTCAGCGACGTGGTTGTCGCCACCGATCTCAATACAAGAGCCCTGTCCTTCGCGGCGTTCAACGCGCACTTGAACGGGATCGAGAATGTTGAAGTCCTGGCCGGCGATTGTTTCGCACCCGTCGTCAACCGCCGCTTTGACCTGATTCTCTCCAATCCTCCCTTCTTCATCACTCCCCAGCAGGACTATCTTTTTTGCGATAACTCGATGGAACTGGATGGACTGTGCCGCCGCCTGGTCAAGGAGGCTCCCGAGTACCTGAATGAAGACGGTTACATGCAGATGCTTTGCGAATGGGCCCAGGTGAGCGGACAGCCGTGGGAGGAACGCCTTGCAGAGTGGCTGGCAGATACAGGGTGCGACGCCTGGGTCATGAAAGGGCTCACACAGGACCCCGGGGAATACGCCCAACATCGCATTCGTGAGACCTTCGCAAACCCCGCGGAAGACTCCCGGCTTTATGACGACTATATGGCCTACTATCGCGATCGAGGCGTTGAGGCGATCCACGATGGACTGGTGGTGATCCGCCGCCGCTCGGGAACCAACTGGGTGCGCATCGAAGAGGTCCCGAAGACTCCGAATGGCGACCTGGGAGAAGTGGTTCTCTCTACTTTTGCCGCCCACGATCTGCTCGCGAAAGTCGAGGACGACGCGAACTTGCTTGCGGCCAGACCCAAACTCTCAGCCGACGTGAGGCTGGAACAGATCTGCGAACAATCCCGGGGTCGCTGGGCTGCGGAATCCGTCACGCTCCGGCTCATTCGCGGTTTTCCCTTCCATCTGACCTTGCAACCGCTGGTAGCGGAGTTCCTGGCCACCTGCGACGGAACGCGTACCGCCGAACAGGCCATTCAGGAGTTCGCTGCCACCGCCAATGCTCCGATCGATACCGTCCGGCGAGAATGCCTCGCGATGATGCGCAAACTCATCGACCGCGGATTCATGGTCGTGGCCCCTGGCTAAGTGACAAGACTCCGCAGGCCGTCCCCTGTCCACGGACTAACCACTTATGAAAGACTTGTCAGGGCGGTTGACACGCCAATCACTGAACAAGGACCTGGCTTATGGCGAAACTGATGGGGAACCTCCAAATCAAGGTGAATCCCGGCGCGGAGGGTGTGCGGCCTCACTTTGAGGTGGCTTTTATCCCCTATTCCGGCCGGCTCAACACCAAACCAGCAGTGGCAAGTAACCACGATGATCTGGTCTCCCTGCTGACAGAACTTAAGCTCAGCGAAGACGATGCTTCGAAGTGGGCGGGAAGGGCGCGCGCCCAGGGCGTCGTGCTCATTCCCAGCTTCGAGCGTACAGACACTTTGTTACGGGAAATGGGTCTCCTGGCTTAGGGCAAAGGATCGCCTTCGCTGGTTTGAATGCCGCCATTCCCAGCTACTTTGCCCTCAGGGCAAAGATCACCAGAACTATGAGTACGAGCAGCAGGAATGTGTTGACCACCAGCAGGATGGGCACCATCTCCTGGAATTTGCCGGCCGGGGCGGCTGCCGCCGGCGGAGCGGGCTTGGGAACCGGCGCCTTGGGCAATTCAATTCGAGGAGCCGGTGGCGGAGCCGGAATCGGAGGCGGAGCCGGGGCTGCCGCTGGCCGGGGTGCAACCGGCATCGCCAGGTTGGATGCGGGCGGCATCGGCATCGGTGGTGCGGCAGCGGGAAACGAGAATGCCGGCTCGGGGGGCGGCGGCGCGGCCGCGGGCTGAACCGGGGCGCTGGCTGGCGCCTTGAATTGGCCCGCGTTGATCATGCGCGTGAACTCTCCCGGCCCTGAGTCGAGCGCCTGCGATACCGGCGCGGCGGATGCTGCCGGCGGTGGTGGCGCCTCAACCGGAGGGGTCGCTCGCACCCCCTCGGAGAGCCTTTGGATCAATCGGGTAACGCTGCCCGATTCCGCTTCGGAAGGCGCGGCTGGCGGCGCTGGAGAGAACGTAGGAGGCGGTTCAACCGCTTGCGGCCTGATCTGCTCCTCGCGCAGCCCGCTTGAGTTCAGAGAAGCAAAGAGGCCGGTGACGCTCGTTGAACCGGCTCCAGGATCAACTGGAGCTTCGCCCGCACTGAATTCAGGCTGCCGCGGCCACTTGATTTCCTCCGCGGGCATCGCCGCGGCCGGTGTCGGCGGTGTATATGCCTGGACGCGAGGCGCCGCTGCGGGAGCAGGAGCGGAAGGTCGAGGTTGGAGAATCTGCGCAAATCCCCCCTCCGCCGATGCGGAATCGGAAGCACCCGAGGAAAAGCCCTTCAGGCGAGATGGACTCGCTGCCGGATGCGGAACTGGCGACGATTCTGGGATCGCTCGCGCCGGTGGCGCCGGTGGCCGGTCAACCGCGGGCGCCCCTGACGATTTCACGAAGATCCGCGTGAACTCGCCGGGAGCAGATGCAGGCATTTGCTTTGGCTCGACGGAGGGAGCTGTAGGCTGGACCGCCGGTGTCTTCTCCGGTACCGCACTCGGAGCCTGAGCCGCCTGGAAGAGTCTCGTGAACTCGCCGGGCGAACTTCCCCCGCTGGCTGGGCTTGCAGGCGATGCGGGGGCAGAGGGTGCCAACGCCTGCTCTGCCGGCCATGCAGGCTGCTTCGCTTCCAGCCTCACCACAGGTTGAGCCAGGCTCTCCTCCGGTTGTTGCTGAGGCGGATTCGATTCTTTGCCAAGTGCACTTAAAAACATCCCGGTAGCGCTGAGCGGGTCTGCCTCTTCCGTCGGCTGCCCTTCGGGTGTCCAATCGTTCTTGCTCATCAGGAAGGTGTCCTCTGCGATTTCGCGGCACCACTACCAGCAAAGCTTACACGGGCCTTCGAGCGGCGTAAAGAGAAATGACGCAGCCGCGATCCGCACTCGGGCTGGCGGCCGGGGCCGGTGGCTGAATTCGGCTGTGACACATGTTGGCGACAGGGGAGAATTCTTTTCTCGGCGGGGGCCGGTTAGGGTATATTTGTGGTGATTTAAGACGCCTTGGTTGTTCGCTCCCATTCGTTGTTCATTGACGTGCCGTCACGACGTTTCCTGAAAACTCTACGATGTGCCGAAGTTCCACGGGAGACAAAAGCATGACAGATTCCCCGCCGCGCACTCACAGTCTGGCTTCTTGCTACGAAAATGCGATCACTACCATCCTCCGGCTCAGCACCCTGCAACAGCAGGCTGTGCCCAATGCCCAGGGTTTCCGGAACAGCATCCGTGCCGCGCTCAAATCGGCTATGGAACAAGCCAAGACCCTCGGCTACTCAAGCGACGCCAACCAGCTGTCGTTCTTTGCCGCGGTCGCGCTCCTCGATGAAAGCGTGCTCAAGCTGCAGAGTCCGGCATTCGCCGAATGGGCTCAGCGCCCCATGCAGGAAGAGATGTTTGGCCACAATCGAGCCGGTGAGGTCTTCTTTGATCACCTGCGCACCCTCCTTGCCAGGCAGGATTCCCAGGAAACAGCCGATTGCCTGGAGGTCTATACCCTTTGCATGTTGCTCGGGTTTAAGGGGCGCCACGCCATCTCCTTCGGCGGCACCGGCGTTCTCTCCGCCCAAACCGGCGGTGGAACGCAGGGAGCCCAGCAGAGCGGCGAGGTCCAGGCTCTGATCCGGCAGGCGCGAGAGAAGATCGAGCGCATTCGAGGCCGGGCTCTCTTTCTGCGCGCGGAATCCCCGCCCCCCCCGATCAAGCAGACCGCAGCCATTGACCGCTGGAGCCGGGGCCTCGGGATTGCTGCCCTTTGTTTGCTGGCGCTGGTAGTTCTGGCGTTTGGTGGTTTCTGGATTGCCCTCAGCTCCGGGGCAGCCCACATCTCGTAAAAACCTGCGCATTTCCGGGGGATCCCGTGCTCGTCTATCTCGGTATTCTGGCGGTTCTGGTGGCTGCCGTCCTGCTCGCGTTCGGCGGGGCAGCTCTGCTCCATCTGCATGGTATTTCGCTCATCGTGTTTGTTGTTGTCATCCTGCTGCTGGGCATCGCGGCCGCGACCGTGATCCTCATCCTCCATCTTCGGGCAAAGAAAAAGGCGGAGATGGAGGGGGATTCCTCGGTCGGCGCCGCCACCAAGGATCTTGACCTGCTGCTGAACGACGCCAACCGCAAGTTGCGGACCTCCCAACAGGGCGCCAAGACTCTTGATCTCCTGCCCGTCCTCTACATCCTGGGCGAACAGGGTGCGGCCAAAACCACCCAGATTCTGCGCTCCGGCCTCGATCCCGAGCTGCTTGCCGGAACCCAGCCACGAGAGGGCGAGGTGGCGCCAACGCCGGTGATCAATGTGTGGTTCAGCCAGCAGGCGGCGATCGTTGAAGCTGGCGAGGCGGTCCGGCAAAGCGGCCACTTGCTCACACGGCTCATCGAGCGCACTCGACCCCGCGCCTACCGCTCCACTTTCGGCTCGGCAGCAGCCTCCCGCGCGGCCGTCGTATGTGTGAGCGCCGAGCAGTTGCTCGCGCCCGACGGCGGAGCATCCTCGCTGGCCGCGGCGCGCAGCACTGGCGCGCAACTGCGTGAGATCAGCCGCTTGCTCGGCATACCCCTCCCGGTTTATGTCATCGTCACCAAGCTCGACCGGGTACCCCATTTTGAAGAGTTTGTCCGCAATCTCTCCAACGACGAAGTGAGGCAGATCCTCGGCAATACCCTTCCCCGGTTGGAAGCTTCGCCGGGCCTCTATGCCGATCAGGCCTCAAGTCTGCTCGGCGGCGTCCTCGATGCTCTCTGTTACTCACTGGGTGAATTCCGGACAGAGATGCTGGCCCGGGAAACGCTGCCGAATAATGCGCCCGGTGTCTACGAATTTCCCCGCGAATTCGGCAAGATGCGCAAGAATCTGAATCAGTATCTGGTTGAGCTCTGCAAGCCCAGCCAGTTGAGCGTCAATCCCTTTCTTCGCGGCTTCTTTTTCTCCGGAATTCGCGCCCAGATCGTGGAGCGGATCTCGACCCCTGTCGCTCAGGAAGAACGTCCCCCACAGGATGCCGGAGCCACTCAGTATCTGAATATCTCCCTGGGAAGGTCCCCCTCAACCCATCCGGCTCCCCAGGCTGTTAAGGTTTCCACGCGCGTTCCGCAATGGACATTTTTGCCGCGCCTCTTTCCTGAGGCCATCCTGGGCGACAAGAGCGCGCTTTCGGCAACCCAGCAGACGGCCCCCGCGCGCCTGTTCCGCAGATTCCTCTTCGCCACACTAGCGCTTCTTCTCTTCGTTTACACCATCATGCTCCTCGTCTCTTATCTCAATAACTCCGCCCTGGAGCATAAAATACGCGACGCCGCCCAATCGCTGTCCGTCGCCCCTCCCACCGCCGTCTCGCTGCCCAGCCTCGGCGACCTCCAGGCCCTCGACCAGTTGCGCCAGACCATTGTCCAGTTGGACGCCTATCAGCGCGACGGAGCCCCCTGGACTTACCGCTTCGGCTTGTACCAGGGAGACAAACTGGACCTCAGCGCCAGAAGTATCTACTTCGACCGCTTCCGGCCCATGCTGCTCAATCCTGCCCAGGCAAACTTCGTCCAATACTTGCGCGCCTTGCCCGATGCGCCCGCCGCAACCGACGACTCTTCTTCTTATGTTGCCGCCTACAATCCCCTCAAGGCCTATCTGATCACCGCCGGTAACCACGACAAAAGTGTCTCCCAGTTCCTTACCCCAGTCATGCTCCAGTATTGGAATGGCTCCAGACAGGTCGATCCCGTGCAGGAGCAATTAGCGCAGAAGCAGATCGACTTTTACGCCTCTGACCTTGCCCGTCAAGATCCATACTCGATCAACCCGGATACGCTCGTCGTGGCTCATGCCCGCAGTTATCTCTCCCACTTCGTGGCCGACAACAGCATTTATCTGGCTATGCTGAACGATGCTGACAAATCCGGCCCCGCCGTCGACTTTAACCGCAACTATCCCGGCTCGGCGGCTTCGGTTATCGATAGCTATGTGGTCCGGGGAGCATTTACCAAATCCGGCTTTGCCTTCATGCAGGACGCATTCCAGCACATTGACCGGTATGCCAAGGGCGAAGCCTGGGTTCTAGGCAGCCAGGTTGGACCATCGCTCGATCTGGACCAAATCAGAAAGAATCTGTCCGCGAAATACTCGGGCGACTTCATCAGCCAGTGGCACACCTTCCTGACCAGGGCGCAAGTCGTCAGCTGCGGCGGTATGCACGAAGCGCCGGAAAAGCTGAACGCGCTCTCCGGCTCGAATTCCCCACTGTTGCTGCTCTTCTACACAGTCGGGCACAATACAGCCGTATCCGATCCGCAGATCAAATCGGTCTTCGCATCGACGCAGTCGCTGGTGGATCCCAATGCAGTCGACAAATTCATCGGCGCGGGAAACCAGTCTTACATGGCCGGCCTCCTCGGTCTATCCAGCGCTGTGGCCTCGATTCCTCCAACGGCTGGCACCGACCCGGCCGCCTATGCGCCCATTACGACTGCCGCCTCCGCCGCCGAGATCGCAGCTCGGCAAACAGCCCAGGCCTTCAGCATCGATTCGCAATTCCACACCGAAAATACCGTTCTCGCCTTGCTCCTTGCGCCCGTGCAATGCGCCGCCAAATTGCCGCCATCTCCCGGCGCCGCCGCTAACGGTGGAGGGGCAAACCTATGCCGCGCGGTCAATGGCATCCTTGGCAAATTCCCCTTCTCGCCCAACGCCACAACGCAAGCCACCTTGGACGAAGTCAACCAGGTATTCGCGCCCGATACGGGGGCGGTGTGGACCATCTATAGCAGCGCACTTAAGCCGTATCTGCTTCCGACGGGCGCTCCGGCCCCCACTGCGCCGCAGCCGGTCAACCCCAGGTTTGCGCAGTACTTCTCCCGCGTGGCCCGTGTCTCGTCCGATCTTTATTCTCCGGGCTCCAAGACTCCAGCCTTCAACTTCACATTGCGCTTCATTCCCAGCAATGGAATTACAGGCGCGAACTTCGTAGTAGACGGACAGAGGATCGCGGCCGGTTCCACCACCCAGCAATACAAGTGGAGCGGACCGGACGCCCGCCAGGCCTCACTCGTCACCGACTCCGGAGAAGTTCCGTATCAAGGTACCTGGGCCCTCTTCCAGCTCGTTCACCGCGCCCAAATCACGCATCCGGAGGGGAAATTGCACCTCGACTACTCCCTCGAAACCACCCTCGCCGGGCAAAAAATCAACCAGGGAAAAATGGTCAGCTTCGAAATCACCGGCCCGGGCGCGGAACTGTTGGATCCAAGTTTCCTGTCGGGACTGAGCTGCGTCTCTCCAGTGGTCAAAGCTCAATAGCAGGCGGGGAGAACTCAACCTCTTCGGGCGCGGGGCTGGGCGCAACTTCCACCACGCGCAGCATCATGCAGGTAATATTATCCACGCCCCCGCCCTGTTTGGCGTGCTCGATCAGGCCCTGGCAAATCGTCGCGAGATCCATGTCGTTCGTGGCAATCCCCGCAATGTCCGCAGGCTTCGCGTAGCGGGTAAGCCCGTCCGTGGTCAGCAGCAGCATGTCCTCGACTTTGAGATCCACGGCGAATAAATCCGGCTCGACCGTATCTGCAATGCCAACCGCGCGGGTGATCACCGATTGCAGAGGCGAGGCCGCGGCCTCCTCCGGCGTCAGCAACCCGCTGCGAACCTGCTCATCCAGCAGGGCGTGGTCCAGCGTGATCTGCATACAATTCCCGTCTCGCACCAGGTAAGCCCGGCTGTCACCCACATTGCCCACCACCATACGGGTGCCCTCCAGGCAAGCGCAGACCAGGGTCGTGCCCATGGTCTGCAACTCCGGATTGCCCTCGGCAGCCTCCCGCACCACGCGATTCGCCTCGTGAATCGCGTACAACAGGCGTTCCTCAATCGGCAGTGGCTGGTCGCCATTGTCAGATTCCCCTATCTGCGATTCAAACGTCTCGATAAGGGCTCGGACCGCCATCCCGCTGGCTACCTCCCCAGCGGCGTTTCCACCCATCCCATCGCAAACCACATAGATGTGATTCTCTGCATCGTAGCCGAAGCTGTCTTCATTGTTGCCGCGCTTGCAGCCGATATCCGTGGCTGCTGCAAAGTTGAGGGATGTTCCAGACGTCCGTGTCATGGGTGATGCCTCTTGGGCCTACCAAAGCCACATGAGAAAGCTATACCATTTCCCGCGAGAAGCTGAGGAAAATTGTTGAAGAGTTCCCCCACCCCTTTTCATCGCCCGGGCGGAGGCCATATGGAGGCACCCGGCTAAGGAACTTGAACCGTCTCCTCGCCTGGATCGGTGAAAGTGATCACGCCCCCCCAGATGCAATTCAGCGTGGAAACATTGTCGAGCGTCGGCATGTTGGCAAGCATGACCGTTGCCGCTCCGGGAACCCATGGCGCCGGAGTTGCCGGAATGCATGGCATCGGAGTCAGCACACCCAGCGCTGCGGCGGTCGCGGCCGCTACTGTCGGGTTGGAAGGCGACATGCACATCCCGAAAGGCATGATATTGACCATCGGGATGTGATCCATGATGTTGGCGTCCGGCATCTCGCTGGTCATCACTTGGTTCGTAGGCAGTACGACCAGGGAACTGGGCGCCGCCCCGAACGTGCACATCATCATCGCTCCCATGCAGACCTGAAAAGGCATTGATTGGCCCCCCTCATGTTTAGCAACGAGTGTACCCCGGAATTTGCCTTTTGGAAACGGGATCGTTCAGGTGAGGCCAAGCGAGACTCAGACCCCTATGACAAAGAAGGCAGCCGGGCAACACGGGTGTGCTTTTCTGCATCGAAGAGGCGCCTCAACGGACCAGACAAGCCAGAATGGAAGACTCGCAACCGCGTCGGCAACCAATAAGCATCTCGCCCGACGGGTGGAAACGATGGCAGATTGGACCTGACAGTCTGCGACCGTTTCACTCAGCCGCGCCCGCCCGGTCGGCCCCACTCGCTGCCCGAGTCGGCGGCGACAATGTCAGGCAGACCAGGCCGCCCGGTTGCCCCGCCCCGCGGACGTATAGCCCATGTCCGCCGAGATGCCGCGCACACACTGCAACAGATGATTGGCAATCGAAGGCAGCTTCTGCGCCGTCACCCGGAACGATGGCCCCGAGATGCTCACCGCCGCAACCGGCAGCCGCTGTGCATCCAGAAGTGGCACCGCGATGCACCGCAGCCCTTCCTCAAACTCCTCGTCGTCCACGGCATATCCCCGGCGCCGCGTCTTTTCCATCTCGGTGCGCAGAGCCTCCGCCGTTGCAATGGTCCTGTGCGTAAAACGCTCAAACCTCGTACGCCGCACTACCTCGGCCGCACGGTCCTCCGGAAGGAAAGCCAGAATCGCCTTGCCCACTGAAGTGCAATGCACTGGATTGCTGGCGCCAATGCGCGTAATCATCCGCACCGAGCGCGCCGGCTCAATCTTGTCGATGTAGATCACGCGCGCCGCTTCCAGTATGCACAGGTGCGCCGTCTCCTCCGTCTCCGCAACCAGCCGCCGCAGATGAGGCTGGGCGCGGTCGCGCAGATCGTACTGCTCAATCGCTCGATTGCCGAAGTCAAACAGCCGCAGACCAAGGCGAAACTTGCCCGTCGAAGTCCGCTCCACCATGCGGTGCCGTTCCAGCACCATCAGAAAACGGTGCGCCGTGCTCTTGTGCAACTGCAGCGAGGAGGCAACCTGCGCCAACCCCAGTGGCGTCTCGCTCTCCCCCAGCAAATCCAGTACGGCAAACGCCCGGTCCAGAGCCTGAACTTTGTAGGTCCCTTGCGGAGCAGCGTCTCGCATTACGGTCCTCCATTTCGCTTGATGACTTCTTTTCCAGTCTCCGAGCTTTCTGTGCCTGTGTCAAGCAATGAGACGTAATTTCTTTTGGTGAGATTCGCGTCTCAACCCATGCAACGCCCAGCAGCCCGTCCCTGGGTCGCAATCGATTCTCAGCTTGAAGGGTTCTCAGGCGGAATCGGAACGGGTTCACGTGTCTTCTTGAGGAGTATGAAGGGCGCCCCCCAGCAGCCTGTGATGGAAGTCGGGTTTTGAAAGGGCACGACTTTAGTCGTGCCGCAAAGCCTCAAGAATTTACGGGGCTTTAGCCGCCGAGGGATGATCTTTCCGGAAATTTGACTTGAAGCACAGGATGCTACGCCGGCACAACATCCCCTTCGCCCGGCGCCAGGAACAGATTCGCCTCCAGCCCATGCTGGCGCGTGTACAGGTCGTAGTAGCGCCCGCCCATCGCAAACAGCTCTGAGTGGTTCCCCCGCTCCACAATTCTTCCCTGCTCCACCACCAGAATCTGCTCGGCCCTGCGGATCGTCGACAACCGGTGCGCAATCACAAACGTGGTGCGCCCTTCCATCAGCTGCGCCAATCCCGCCTGAATCATCGCCTCTGACTCGGAATCCAGCGAGCTCGTGGCCTCGTCCAGAATCAGAATCCGCGGCTCCGCCAGCAGCGCCCGCGCAATCGAGAGTCTTTGCCGCTGCCCGCCGGAAAGCTTCACCCCGCGTTCGCCCACAATGGTGTCGTACGTCTTTGGGAAGCGCTCCGCAAACTCGTCCACGCGCGCCGTCCGGCACGCAAACAAAAACTGCTCCTCGGTCGCCTCGGGCCGCGAAAACAGGATGTTCTCCCGAATCGTTCCGTCGAAAAGAAACGAGTCCTGCAGCACCACGCCCAGCTGCGACCGGTACGTATTCAGATCCACGTGCGCCAGGTCCACATCGTCCACCAGCACCCGTCCGCTGGTCGGCGAGTGGAAGGCGCAAATGAGGCTGATCATGGTTGACTTGCCCGACCCCGACGACCCCACCAGCGCCGTCACCGTCCCCGGCTCCGCCACAAAGCTGATCCCATGCAGCACCGGCTTCTCCGGCTCGTAAGCAAACTCCACATCCTCAAAGCGAACCGTCCCTTGGATCGGCGGCATCTTCTCCGTGCGCACCGGATCCTGGTTCTCTTCCAGTTCGCTCATGATCTCGTTGGTCCGGTCGAGCCCGGCAAAGGCTTCCGTAAGTTGCGTGCCAATATTCACAATCTGAAACACCGGCGCAATCATGAATGCCAGAAACATGTTGTAGCTGAAGTAGTCGCCCACCGTCCACGTGCCTTTCAGCACGCTGTGCCCGCCCAGCCACATCACCAGCGAAGAAACCAGCCCCAGCACCGTCGTCGACGCCGCACCCAGCGTGCTCGTCATGGTCAGCGACTTCATCACATTAGCCAGCAGCCGCTCCACGCCAGCCCCAAACACCGTGGCCTCGCGCTCTTCGGCATGGTAGCCCTTGATCACCCGCACGCCGCCCAACGACTCCGTCAGCCTCCCCGTCACCTCAGCGTTGATCTTGCCCCGCTCCCGGAAAATCGGCCGAATCGTCTTGAACCCATACTGCAAGACAAAAACGAAAGCCCCCATCACCGCAAACACCGTCAGCGTGACCTTCGCGCTCAAATGCATCAGGTAGAGGAATGAGAGCACTGCCGTCAGCATTCCGCCCACAAACTCCACCAGCCCGGTGCCCACCAGGTTGCGCACGCCTTCCACGTCGGTCATGATCCGCGCCACCAGCGTGCCGGTGCGGTTCTCGTCGTAGTAAGCCACTGACAGCATTCCCACGTGCTTCTGCACCTGGCGCCGCAGCTCGGCAATCAGCCGTTGCCCGGCCTTCGAAAGCAACTGTGTCAGCGAGAACGATGTGATCGCCTGCACCACCATCGCCCCAAACACCACCGCAATAATCTTGGGCAGCAACTCCGGATGCGGATGCTGAGTGGAGAGCACCTTGTCCAGCAGCGACTTCGACGTGTACGGCAGCACCAGCCCAGCCACGCGGTTGATCACCATTAGAATCAGCCCGGCCGTCAGCAGCCCCAGCCGAGGCTTCATCAGCCCCCACACCTGCGGCCAAATCTTCTTCAGGTTAGGCTTCTTTTTGGGCGAGTCCCCCTGCCCCGCGCGCGCAGATCCGTACCGCGGCGAGCGCTCCGCCCGCGAGCCGCCCATCCCGGCCATCCCACCCCGCATGGTGCCCAAGCGCTACACCTTCCCCGAGCGCCGCGCGGCAATAAACGACCGCACGCACAGAATCACGTAGAACAGCAGCAGGCCGGCCAGCGTAATCTTCGAAGCCAGTGCAATCTGGTCCGGCTCCAGCCCCGCCGACTTCGCATGAACATAACCGCGAACAGCCTCAGCCGCCGAGCCCAGAAACCCCAGCAGCGCAATCGTCACATTGATGTGCATGAACAGCTTCCGCCGCCCCTCATTCGGGCTGATCGCCAGAAACCCGAACACTCCCAGCGCCAATCCAATCCAGGCCGGAATCAGCGCCGTCGGATGCAAACTCCCCGTACCCAGGTACCCAATCAAACCCAGCGCAACCAGCAGAACCGCCAAAACGAGTGTCAACTTCGCCATGCACAACCTCTTTAGGAATGCTTTGAGTAAGTAGATGTTTTGAAAGGGCACGACTTTAGTCGTGCCGGAATTGACGCAAAATCAACCAGGGCTTTGGCCCCTGAGGGAAAGCGGATGCAACCTTGCCGTGGTTCCTCGGGGGAAACTCAGCTTCGAGTCTACTAGACAAGCGCCTCCTATAGATGCGGGCCAGCCTCGCCGCGCTTCACAATCCCAGCCACTCCATCACGCTTTCCGCCAACCGTTCCGGACTCTCAGCCCCTTGCAATCGCAGCACGTCTGCACCCTGCGGCGCCTCCAGCGTTGCCAGTTGGCTATCCAGCAGCCGCGGATTCATATAATGTCCTTTGCGCGCCGCCAGCCGGTTCTCCAGCAGCGCCCGCGGAGGGTCCAGCCACACCAGCCGCGCCCCGCCAATCCCCCCCAGCAGCCGCTCCCGGTAGCTCTCCCTCAGCGCCGAGCAGGTCAGAATCCCGCTCTGGCCCGCCTGCTCCCAGCCTGCCAGAACCCCGTGCAACGCATCCAGCCACGGCAGCCGGTCCTCATCCGTCAGCGCAATTCCCGCCGCCATCCTGGCCCGGTTTTCCGCCGAGTGATAATCGTCCCCCTCGGCAAACGCCCAGCCCGTCCGCTCCACCAGCCGCGCCGCCAGCGTCGACTTCCCTGACCCGCTCACGCCCATCACCACAACAATCAATCCCTCACCCCGCCAGCCGCCTGCGCACGTCCGCCGTCACCTGCTCCACCGTCCACTCATTTCCCGGATAAAACTCCACCACCTTGCCGTCCGGCCCAATCAGCGTGGTCGAGAGAGTATGCGTAATACTCCCATCCTCGGCGTCGCTCATCCCCACATCGAAGAACTGCGCCATCTCCTTCAAGACTGGCTTGTCCGGAACCGCAAAATCCCAATGCGAGAAAGCATCCTTCGCGTCGCTTCCAATATAGGTAGCCCCATAAGCCCGCAGCCTCTCCGGCGTATCGTGGTCCGGGTCAAAACTCACACACAACAGGTGCGCCTTCGCATACACCGCCGGCGTCCCCGCCAGCTCCTTGTTCACTTCCGCAAAGTTCCGCGTCACGCGCGGGCAAAAGTCCGGCCGCGGGCACCGCGTATAGATAAACGTCACCAGCAGCGCTTTCCCCTTGAACTGCGCCAGTTCTATCGCCCGCCCATCCTGGTTGCGCAGCTTGAAGTCGGGCACCAGGTCGCCCGGCGCCGGCACATGGTAGAACACCGTTGGCTTGTAGTCCGGCTTGCCCTGCGCCACCACCACAACATGGTCCAGCAGCACATCCGCATCCGGATCCTGTGAAACCAGCACATCCGCGGTAATCACATCCCCCGGATGCAGTTCCGTAAGAATGCTTGCATCCTTCAGCTTGTAAGGCATGGTCATCGCCTCCATAAAGCCCGGAATCGCCTCATGGTTCAGCGTCACCTCGCCCTTGGCGCTGTCGGTGGAAACAACCTTGCCCCTGAGTTTGTAGACTTTGAAGTTTTGAGCAGCAGAGCCGGCCGCGCCATTCTTCTGCCCCGAATGACACCCAGCCAGCACCGCAACCGCCAGCAATGAACAAGCAAGAAATCGACCCATCACACCCTAAGTTTACAGCCGGCACTCCGTTCGTCAGAAGGCACAAGTCGTCCACCGGCCTCACCCGCTCCCGCAGGCACGAAACTCTGGTGGCCAATGCTCCAGCTAACTCGCTAACT
The DNA here is from genome assembly GCA_963776535.1 of uncultured Acidobacteriaceae bacterium. GTDB lineage: Bacteria > Acidobacteriota > Terriglobia > Terriglobales > Acidobacteriaceae > Telmatobacter. Next base: position 90,816 of record CAVZNB010000001.1, read on the forward strand.
TGCTATGCCCGCGAAGCGGGCGCTAACTCGCTGAACTTGTTCCAGAAGTTCACGCCCAATTGCCACGCACGGCTCTACCTCCAGCCCCAACGGAGTACTGCTCGCGTCAGGCACAGGCCCAGCAGGAGAATAAAAGCCGGTCGAGCGTGGCCCTGCTCCCCTACGCCTTCGACCCCACCACTTCCACCAGCCCGTACTCGCTCTCATCCGACCGCAGCAGCACCTCGCGCGTCGGGTTCGCGATCCAGTTATACAGCAGCCCCGCGAACAGCAGCGCCGCCCAAATCGTCGCCAGAATAAATCCATACCGCAGCCCGCCGAACCAGTCGCTCACCGCGCCCATCGCCAGCGGCCCCAGCGCCGCGCCCGCGCAGGTGAAAAACAAAATCACGCCCGCCACGGCCCCATGCTCCGACTTCGGAAAGCAGCTGATCCCCTTCGAATTCAGCGTCGGATAAATCACGCTCATGAACACGCCCGACAGCGCCAGCAGGTACACCGTCGCATTCGTCCCGAACCACATCGACCCCAGAAAGCACGCCAGAATCGCGCCGCTGAAGATCACCAGCACCGTCGTCCAGTTCCAATGCGCCGTCACCCACGCCCCTAGAAACCTGCCGCCCGCGCGCAAAATAAAAAAGATTGAAATCACATACGCCGCCATGAACGCCGACGAAGGCTTGTTGTCCTTTAGATACGTCGGCAGCCAAACATATATAGCGCACTCCACCGCAACATACAAAAAGCATGCCAGCGAGAATCCCAGCGCATACGGGCTCTTCAGCATGTGCATCGTCCGCCGCAGGTCAATCGGCTCCGGCGACTCCTTCATCGTCTGCGGATACTTCACCAGCGAAGCAATCAGAATCAGCGCCACGCAGATCGTCCCCGCAATCACGTACAGCCACTTCCAGCTCACCCCGCCCAGCAGCAGCCGCGCCACAATCGCCGGCCCGATAATCGCGCCCACCCCAAAGAATCCCTCCACCATGTTCATCGTCGAAGTGTGTTCCTGCGTGGAGTTCGAAATATCGCCAATCAACGCCAGCGCGCCCGTCTTGAAGATCCCGATCGATGCCCCGGAGATCGCCAGCAGCATCACAAAAAACACAAACGAATTCGCCACCACAAACATGTACGAGTTCAGCGCAAACAGCACCAGCCCCAGCACAATTGTTCTCTTGCGTCCCAGCTTGTCCGCCAGAAATCCCAGGCTGATCGCCGCCACGGCAATCGCCGACATGCTGGCATAATGGAATGCCCCGCCCGCCGTCATGCTCAGGTGAAACGTGCGGATCACCTCGGGAATAATCACACCCACCGAGTCTGTCGTCATCGCGAACATCATGAACATCGTGTACGTCAGCGATCGAATGAGGAAATGATTGGCTGCCGGCGCTGTTACGGTCATCAGTGCGTCTCCTTGCTCTTCCCTGTCCTTCTGTTTCCCGTTCCCTTACCCAATGCAAATCTCGCCACTCAGCTCATTCCCTGCCCTGGAATACTCAATCACCGCGGCCGGCTTGGCCAGGTCCACATCCAGCCGGATCCAGTCCCCATTCTGCTCCCAGGTAATGCCTAGCTCGCTCTTCGCCGCCAACTCCACCACCGGCTTTCCCGCAAACGCCGGATGCGCATTGCGCAGCCGAATCATCTCGATCAGCTTCTCAACCACCGGCCTCTTCAGCGCCGCCTCAACCTCGTCCGCCGTGTAATGGTGCCGGTTGATGTCGCGCCCCACCTGGCTCTTTGCCAGCAGTTCCATGTCGTTCGCGCCCGCCAGCAAGCCCACATAGTAGACCTGCGGAATCCCCGGCACAAAAAACTGGATCGCCCGCGCAATCAGGTACTCCGTCTCGTTCTGCCCCAGCGCGTCAAAGTACGTGCAGTTCACCTGGTAAAGATCCAGGTTGTTGGCCGCCGCTCCCGTCGCCCGCTTGCTCTCGCCCTTGCTGCGTGTGTGAATCGTCTCCACCAGGTCGTGAATATCCGCAGGCTTCAGCAGCCCCGGATTCCCCGCCGCATCCGCACCCACATCGATCACGCCAATCCCATCGTGCGTATCCAGCACCGTAATCGAGTTCGCCGGCCGCACCGCCAGCCACTCCGCCAGCGGCCCCGCGTCGGCCTTGTACAGCGCATGCAACACCAGCGGCGGCAGCGCAAAGTCGTACACCCAATCCACCTGCCGCGCAATCTCCACCTGCTGCTTGTAGTAGCTGTGAATCTCCACCAGCACTTCCATACCCAGCCCGCGCGCCCGCGCCGTCAGTTCATCGATAAACGCAAACGTCTCCGGAATCATGAAGCAACTCGTCCCCGGCTTCTTGATCGCATACCCCACCGCGTCCAGCCGGATCGCCCGAATCCCCGCCGCGTGGAACCGTTCCAGAATCGCGTCCAGGTACGCCTTGCCCTGTGAATGCGCCACATCGATATCGATCTGCTGCGGCGTGAACGTCGTCCAAAGCAGTCGCTTCTGTCCAGTGGCCAGCGTCGTGTACGCAAACGGCAACCCCGGCCGCGGCCGGTAAATGCGCAGCAGCTCCGCCTCCGTCGCCCCGTCCGGAAATACCCGGTCATACGTCAAAAACATTCCCGAGTAAGGCGACTCCGCGCCCCGCTTCGAAAAGTCTTCAAACTGCGGCGACTGGCTCGAAACATGATTCACAATCAGGTCCGCCATCACCTCCACCGTCTCGCCCAGCGCCCGCAAATCCTCCCACCCGCCCAGCCGCGCATCCACCTTCGTGTGGTCAATCGGATCGAATCCCGCGTCCGACCCATCAATCGGATGGAAAAACGGCAGTAGATGCGCTCCACCGAAGACGCCGGCAAGCCGCCCCTTCAGCAGCACCTCCAGATCGCGGATTCCTCCGCTGGACAAACGATCAATGTATGCAATCAGTTGGACCTGGTTCTTCATCTTCAGCTCCGGAAAAACAGTTGTGGGGAGTCGATAACGGTTTACAGCCAGGCACGGTGCATTGTCAAGAAAAATGATATGCTATTCGATTAATAAATGTCTATACATTTCGTAGAATCCAAACTCAATCTCCCTGCGAATATCGCCTGGGTGCCTGAGTGCCTCATCCATTTCACAGTCCCATCGTGAAATGGGTGGGAAACCTCGAACCCCTTGCCACACCAGCGCCCTCCGCCCCATATCTCCCACACATAGCATTCCCCCCGCCCGGCGGCGTATAACGCTGGAATGGGACCCGTGGCAGCAGTGGAGCTCGACGCGTGGCTGCGCCAGGGCGGTCTCGTGGTCACGGCCAGCGAGCGTGCCGCCCGATCCCTTGCTGCAACCTTCCATCGTGCCCGTCGGGCCGAAGGCCTGAAAGCCTGGAACGCCCCCAACATTCAGGACTGGAACCTCTTCGTCCACACCGCCTGGACCGCACGCACGATTGACGCCCGTCTGCTCCTGAATCCCACCCAGGAGCAATCCCTCTGGGCGGACATCGCCGCGTCCGACGGACCCACTGCCGCTCTGCTCGAAAGCCCCCGCTACCGCCTCGCCTCGCTCGCCATCGAGGCCCATCAACTCCTCTGCTCCCATGCGCCCCGCTTCCTCCGCGCGCCCGCCCGCGGCGGCTGGCAATACGACGCAGCCTCCTTCAGCCGCTGGCTCGCCACCTTCCATGACGCCTGCCGCACGCGCAGCCTTCTCAGCCCCGTCCGCCTACCCCTCGAACTGCTCGACCTCCTCCAAAATCCATCCACCAGCCAGCCAGCCCGTCCGCCTCTGCTCCTCGCCGGCTTTGACCGCATTCTCCCCGTCCAGCGCGCCGTCTTCGACACCTGGGGCTCCTGGCGCGAAGCTTCTCATGGCGACCCCGCCACCCAGGTCCACTTCTACGAAGCCACCGACGACCAGGCCGAACTCGCCGCCTGCGCCCTCGCCTGCGCCCAGCAGCTTGCCAGCCACCCCGGCTCCCGCATCCTCGTCGTCACCCAGGATGCAACCACCCGCCGCGGCCAAATCGAGCGCTCCTTTCTTCAGCACACCAGCTCCGCCGGCGCCCCGCTCTTCGAGTTCTCTCTCGGCATCCCGCTCAGCCAGGTCGCGCTCCCTCGCGCCGCCCACCTGCTTCTGCGTTGGCTCTCCACCCCGCTCGCCGAGCACGAACTCGACTGGCTCTTCTCCACCACCTACTCCGCCGCCAGCCCCGCCCAGTCCGCCGCCCTGCAAGCCCGCATGCGCGCGCTGCGCAGCCGCGGCCTCGAACGTCCCTCCTGGACCCTCGACGCCTTCCTCACTCCGTTCGCCAGCCGGCCGAACGAAGCTCCCCTGCCCGTCGCCTGGATCGACCGGATCACCCAGGCCCAACGCCGTCTCGCCGAGCAGTCCCGCCGCCCGCAATCCCCGCTCGACTGGTCCGAACTCGTTCCCCAACTCCTCCAGTCCCTCGGTTTCGCCTCCGCCGCCCCGCTCTCCAGCGCCGAGCACCAAGCCTCCCGCCGTTGGCAGCAAGCCCTTGAAACCGCCGGCTCTCTCGGCTACGACGGCCGCCGCATCCGCTGGCACGAGTTTCTCTCCGCCCTCGCGCGCACCCTCGATGAAACCCTCTTCGCACCCGAGTCCCGCGACGCCCCCATCCAGATCGCCGGCCCCGCCGAGTCCGCCGGCCTCACTGCCGACGCCGTCTGGTTCCTCGGCGCAACTGAAAACGCCTGGCCGGCCGCCGGCACAACCCACCCGCTGCTCCCGCCTGAAATCCAGCGCGAAGCCAGCATGCCCCACGCCACCCCCCAGCTCGATTGGGATCTGGCCCACTCCATCACCACCCGCCTCCTCGCCTCCGCTCCCAAAGTCCACTTCAGCCACGCCCGGCAAATCGCCGGAACCGAGTCCCGCCCCTCGCGTCTCGTCACACAGTTGGCCACCGCACCGCAACCCCTCCCTGTGGACTTGACCCTCCCTCCAAGCCGGGACCCGCTCACCGTCCCGGTCGAAGACTTCAGCCGCATCCCGCTCCCGCCCGGTACGGTCCCCGGCGGCGCATCCGTCCTCACCGCCCAGTCCCAATGCCCCTTCAAAGCCTTCGCCTCCACGCGCCTGGCCGCGCAAGGCTGGGAACCCGCTCAAGCAGGCCTCACCGTCCAGCAGCGCGGCCAGCTCCTTCACGATGTCCTCCACGCCGTCTGGGCCGGCCCGCCCCACGGCATCCGCACCCACGCTGACCTGCTGGCTCTCACCGGTCGCGAGTCCTGGGTCGCCGCTCATGTAGACCGCGTCTTCGCTGAGTCCCTGCCGTCAAGCCTCCGCGACCGCATGCCCACGCGCTACCTGGAGCTCGAGCAACAGCGCCTCACCCGCCTCGTCACCGCCTGGCTCGACTACGAATCCGCTCGCATCCCCTTCGAGGTCCTCGAAACCGAGGGCAAACGTACCGAGACCATCGCCGGCCTCACCCTCCGCCTGCGCCTCGACCGCCTCGACCGCCTCAGCGATCAATCCGTCCTGGTCATTGACTACAAATCCGGCGCAGTCTCGCCCAAATCCTGGGAACTTCCCCGCCCTGAGGACGTGCAGCTGCCCCTCTATGCCGGTTTCGCCCTCACCGGTGATCAAAACCTCGGAGGCCTCGTCTTCGCCAGCCTCAAACCCGGCAAACTCCTCTTCGCCGGCCATGTCGGCGACGCCTCCGCCACGCTTCTTCCCGGTCTCACCAAGCGCAGCTCCCTCGTCAGCGCCCCATTCTCTGCGGAAATGCTCCTCGACTGGAAAGACTGCATCGAGCAGCTGGCCAAAGACTTCCTCGCCGGCCACGCCGAAGTCGCCCCACGCGACTACCCCAAAACCTGTGAGCGCTGCGGCCTCCAAACCCTCTGCCGCATCCAGGAGAACCGCATCGCACCCAGCCCCGAAGACGGCTCAGGAGACGAGGAGCCGGCCGATGATTAAGTCCGCGCCCAAGTCCCCGCCCCCCGACCAGCAACAGCGCCTTCAGGCCCTCGATCCCACCCGCTCCATCCTCGTCCAGGCCCCCGCAGGCTCCGGAAAAACCACCCTCCTCACGGAGCGTTTCCTCACCCTGCTGGCCGAGGTCGACGACCCCGGCCAGGTCGTCGCCATCACCTTCACCGTCGCTGCCGCCGCCGAAATGCGCAACCGCATCCTCGACGAACTCCGCAGCCCCGATCCCACCCCCCTCGCCCGCCGCGCCCTCGACTGCTCCAACGCCCTCGGCTGGAAGCTCCTCGACCTGCCCTCCCAGCTCCGCATCTCCACCATCGACTCCTTCTGCCGCGAACTGGCCCTCCAGCAGCCGCTCCTCTCCGGCCTCGGCGGCGGCCTTGCCATCGCCGAGCAGGCCGACGACCTCTACCGCCGCGCCGCCCGCGGCACCCTCGAAGAAATAGCCCGCCCTGGCTCCCCCGTCGCCGCAGCCGTCGAATCGCTCCTCGACTGGCGCGACAACAACTGGCAGGATCTCGAAGATCAGCTCGTAGAAATGCTCGCCAAGCGCGACCGCTGGATGCAAGCCTTCGTTCTCAGCCACAACCCCGACTGGGACGCCCTCCGCTCCGACCTCGAGCGCCCCTTCGCCAACGCAGTCCGCCACGCTCTCAACAAGGTCAGCAGCCTTCTCGACCAGCTCCCCGGTGCCCGCGAAGAAGCTCTGCAACTCGCCCGCTTCGCCTGCCAAGAACCCGGCGACAAATCGCCTTGGGCATTAGCCGAGTGCACCGAATTTCCCGCCGCCCCCTTCGCGGATGGCCTCGATGAAGCCCGTCAGGCCTTCACAGCCCTTGCCAACTTCCTGCAAACACTCAGCGGCTCCTGGAGATCGGAAAAAGGCCTCAGCGTTTCCAACGGATTCCCGGCCACACCCCTGGGCCGCGCAGGCAAAGCCCGCTTCGGAGCGCTCATCGCTCGCCTCGCCGCCTCCCCATCCCTCCAGTCCTCCCTCGCCGCCGTCCGCGCCCTCCCTCCGCTCCGCTACACCGAAGAGGACTGGCAAATCGTCCGCGCCTGTTTCACCCTCCTCCGCCACGCCGCCGCCCAGCTCAAAGTCGTCTTCGCTGAAGCCGCCTCCGTCGATTTCATTGAGGTCGCCCAGATCGCCCAAAGCGTCCTCCGCGGCGAAGACGGGCTTCCCACCGACTCCGCCATCGCCGTCGCCGACGGTATCCATCACCTCCTCGTCGACGAGTTCCAGGACACCAGCCGCCGCCAGCACCAGCTCCTCTCCGGCATCCTCGGCGCCTGGCCCGACCGTGCTGGCCGCACCCTCTTCCTCGTCGGCGACCCCATGCAGTCCATCTACTTCTTTCGCGACGCCGACGCCGAGCTCTTCCCCCGCGTCAAAGAAATCGGTCTCGAATTCCCCGGCCCTGAGATCCCCAACCCAGCCCCCTTCACCCTCCACTTCGTCCCGCTCTCCGCCAACTTCCGTACCGTCCCCCCGCTGGTCGAAAAGCTCAACCGCACCTTCGCCTCCGTCTTCGCCCCGAACGACGGCAGCGGCATCCAATTCGCCCCCGCCAACCCCGCCCGCGAGACCCCGCCCAACCCCGCCCAACACTTCACGTTAAATCTAGGTTTCACACTGCAAACACCTGTTAAATCAGATCTTGACTCCAGCGAAATCTCCAGGAAAGACGCCGCCCAACTCGCCCAGATCAAAGAAATGATCGCCATCATCCGCAGCCACCAGTCCGCCATGGACAATGCCAGACTCGCTGGCAAAAAGCACCGCATCGCCATCCTCGCCCGCACCCGCGCCTCCCTCGTGCCCATCGCGCAGGCCCTCCATCAGGCGGCCATCCCCTTCCGCGCGCTCGATCTCGAACAGCTCGCCGCCCGCCCCGAAATCCTCGACGCGCTCGCCCTGGCCCGCGCTCTTCTCAACCCCTGCGACCGCGTCTCCTGGCTCGGCGCCCTGCGCGCCCCCTGGTGCGGCCTCACCCTCGACGACCTTCACCGCCTCACCAGCGCCGACGACCCTGAGCTCACCGCTCGCCCTATCCCCGATCTGCTCGCCGAACGCCTGCCGCTCGCCAGCCCCGCCGGCCAAACCGCCGTCCAGCGCCTCCTCAACGCTCTCTCCGACGCCCCAAAACGCTCAGGCAACCTGCCCACTGCCTCCACCGGGACAACCCTCCAGCAAATCTGGCTCAACCTCGGCGGAGCCGATTGCTACGACCCCACCGCCCGCGCCAACCTCGACCTCTTATGGGGCTCCCTTGACCGCCTCCCCGCCGGCTCTCAAGACCTCCTCGGCCCCGCCCTTAATGCCGCCCTCGATAAGCTCACCGCCCTGCCCGACCCCGCCGCCTCCAGTGACTGTGGCGTGCAGCTCATGACCATCCACAAGTCCAAAGGCCTTGAGTTTGAAGTCGTCATCGTCCCCGATCTGCAAGCCAGAACCGCCGGAGGCAAAGTCAAGCTGCTCTCCTGGCTCGAACGCGGCGTTGATCCCAGCGCTGAACCTTCCACCTACGCTGCCGTCTCCTCAGAAATCACCGAGTTCCTGGTCGCGCCGTTGCAATTCAAAGGCGAAGATTCAGGCCAATCCAAAGCCTGGGTCGATCGCATCTACAAAGAGCGCGAGTCCCAGGAAACCCGTCGCATCCTCTACGTCGCCGCCACCCGAGCCCGCGACGAGCTCCACCTCTTTGCCCGCCTCACATACAAAGTTGAACAAAACGGCGACCTAACTCTCTCTGACCCCTCCGCCGGTCTTCTCGCCACCGCCTGGCCCGCCCTCGAACCCGAGATTCGCGCCCAATTCGACGCCTGGAAAGCCACCCGCCAGCCAATTGCCCTCGCGGAAGCCGAAGAGTCGCACGCAGAGATCGAATCCCTTGCCGCCTCCGCCGAAACCAATCTCCTCACCATGCCGTCCACACCCACTCCCACCCAACTCCGCCGCCTGCCGTCGGACTACAGGTCGTTGCCAGAAGCTCAAGCGCTGGGTGCCCCATCCATTCCGTGGCTTTTGACGGATTGGGTGGGAAACCACGAACCTCATCCCGCAGGTTTCCCGTCGAATCAAGCTCCATCCCAGCCCTACACCCGCCACGAAGGCAACCTCGTCTCCCGCGCCCTCGGAACCGCCGTCCACAGTCTTTTCGAAGAACTCGCCCGCCTCCGAGCCACCGCCGACTGGCCCTCTACCCGCGCCGCCCTCAGCCAGTTCGAGCCCAGTATCACAGCCCAGATCCGCGCCGCCGGCATCGCCCCGCCCCAGGCCGCGCGCATCGCCGCCAGCGCCCTCGAACTCGCCCTCAATGCCACCCACGACCCCATCGCGCAATGGATTCTCGATCCCCACCCCGAAGCCGCCAGCGAACTCCGCTGGACCGGCATCCTCGGCAGCGCCATCGCCAACGTCCGCGTCGATCGCCTCTTCCGCGCCGGACTCACGCCGCAGTCCGAAGGCCAGCAAGCCTGGTGGATCGTCGACTACAAGACCGCCCACGCCGACAATCTCGACCCCGCCGCCGCCCTGCCTGAGCTGAGAAAGAGCTTCGCGCCCCAGCTCGAAGCCTACGCCGCCATCCTGCGCCATCTCCATGGCTCAGCCGCAGTCATCCGCGCCGCCCTCTACTACCCCCGCATGGCCCTCTTCGACTGGTGGGAGCTCTAGTTTCTTGCGTTTAACATCCATATCTAACAATGATTTGTCATTCTGCGCGACCGGACCCTGAGCATAGCGAAGGGGCAGGGAGTCGAAGGACCTGCATTTGCCTTTGCACTTGCCCCTTGCTTTTGCCTTTGCCCTTACTTTTGCCTTTTATAAAAATTTGTCATCCTGCGCGACCGGACCCTGAGCATAGCGAAGGGGCAGGGAGTCGAAGGACCTGCATTTGTCTTTCGGAGCTTTTTCTCAGAATCTGTCCAAGAACTGCAACCCTAGGTGTCGCCATGAAAGGGCACGACTTCAGTCGTGCCGGAAGAAGGCCGAAACGAAGAGGGGTTTTAACCCCTGAGGGATGTTCTTTTGCCGCTGGCTCCAAGGCTGTCCAGAGTTTTCATACAGCTTCTACGAAATGCCTGGTTCTGATCCCGCCCCTCACCCATCCACCCGCAGCCCGATCGCCCGCATCAGCTCCAGCGCGTTGCTGGTCTTCACCACTCCCGGCTTCAGCTTGTAGTCGAAGATCAGCTGCCCCGCCTCGAACCGGTCCTCGAAGTGGCAGTTGGCCGCGCGCACTCCCATCGTCTCCGGAATCCGCGTCAGCGCCAGGTCGTGCGTGCTCACAATCCCAATCCCTTTCCGCTCCACCAGGCTGCGCACAATAAACGCGCTCCCCGCCAGCCGGTCGTGCGAATTGGTTCCGGACAGCAGTTCGTCCAGCAGAAACAGCACCGGCCTCGGTCCCTCGGTCAGCTCTGAAATCAGCTTCACGCGATGAATCTCCGCATAGAACCGTGACACCCCTCCCGAAAGCGAATCCAGAACGCAGATCGACGCCGCCACCGTCAGCGGCGAGAGCTTCAGCCGCGCCGCCCGCACCGGAGCCCCGCACTGCGCCAGCACCGCATTCACCCCCACGCTGCGGATAAACGTGCTCTTCCCCGCCATGTTCGGCCCGCTCAAAATCATCAGCTGCAGCCCGTCGCCCAGCTTCAAATCGTTGCGCACAGCCTTGTCCCCCGGCAGCAGCGGATGCGTCATTCCCTCCGCATCAAACACTGCCTGCCCTGCGCCGTCCCCCGCAGCAAACTCCGCAAACACATCCGCCGGATGCTCATACGCATACCCGGCCAGCGCCGTCAGCGCCTCCATCTCGCCCACCGCCTTCACCCACCCGCGAATCGCCGGGCCAAACTCCCGCTGCCATCCCTCTGCCGCAAACACCAGCTGCGCGCTCCAGAAAGTCACAAGGTCCAGCGGCTTCAAAAACAGGCTGTGCCGCGAGCGAATGTACTCCACCAGCCGTTCCAGCTTCCGGATCGCCGCCGACGGCGCCATGCCGTCATGCACCAGCGCCTTCTGCAGCCCCTTGAGTCTCGCCGCGCGAAACTCCTCCCGCTCCAGCAGCCCCAGCACCCCCGCCAGCAGTTCCAGATCGTCCGCCGCCCGTTCCAGCGTGTCCGCTGCCGGTTCCAGCCATTTGTGCAGCCGGTGAGCCCACGCAAAATTCAGCAGCGTCATCGCCCCGGCCACGTCGCCCACCCCCCAAACACCCCACACCACCAGGCTCAGCAGCCAAAGCACAGCCAGCACCCGCGTCACCACCCGTGTTCTTTGGTCCGCAAACGCCGGCATGCGTTCGCCCCACGCAGCCAGCGGCTCGGAGTGCACGCTCTGCCGCACCGTCTCGCCCTGGCAAAAAAGCTGTTCGCGAAACCCAACCCTGTCCTCCAGATCCCGCACCGCGTCCTGCCGCGCCACTACCTCGTCCACCGGCGCGGCAGCCAGCAGCCACGCCGCCAGCGTCTCCTCGCCCGCCCGCGTCCGCGCCGTCGACAGCAGCTCAAACAGCGATCCCGCCCCAAACAAATCCAGGTCCCGCGCATACGGATGCAGCGCGTTCAAAAACCGTTCGCCGCTCTCGCCCGTCCCCGCCCAGCGGTCATCCAGCCGGGCCAGTCCGCGTTCGTAGAACGCCATCGCCCGCGCCCGCAACCGCAGCCGCCGAATCATCTTTTCCTGCACCACCGCCATCGCCAGAAAAACAATTCCCGGCGCCATCAGAAAAGCCATCGCTTTCAGGTAATGCAGAAACGCCAGCGCCCCCAGCAGCGTCAGTGCCGCAACCGCCAGCTTTGTGTAACCCAGCGCCTTCTCGCGCCGCCGTTCCGCGGCCTGTTCCTGGTTCAGTTCCTGCAACCGCCGCGCATACACCTTTGCAGGAGCCGCTTCGCCGTTCTTCCTCTCGTCCGCGCCCATCCCCGCCCCATTCTGTCCCTTCAAGCTTAACGCCCTCGCCCGCTTCTCTTGCCTCGACCCGCTCCCGCATCACCCCGTAGAGTTGACCCCATGAAGCGCCCGGCCCTCACCCTCCTTCTGCTCGACCCCATCGCCGCAGCGCGCAATCCTTCACCGTCTCCCTCCCCAAAGAAGTCAGCGCCCAGCCGCTTAGCGACCGCAGCGCAGCGAAGGGAGTCGAAGGACCTGCATTTGCCCTTGCTTTTGCCCTTGCTTTTGCCCTTGCTTTTGCTTTTGCTTTTTCATTTGCATTTGCATTTGCATTTGCCCTTTATAACGATTTGTCATCCTGAGCGACCGCAGCGCAGCGCAGGGAGTCGAAGGACCTGCATTTGCTCTTGCATTTGCTTTTGCATTTGCTTTTGCTTTTGCATTTCCCCTTTATAACTATTTGTCATCCTGAGCGACCGCAGCGCAGCGCAGGGAGTCGAAGGACCTGCATTTGCATTTGCTTTTGCTTTTGCTTTTGCTTTTGCTTTTGCTTTTGCTTTTGCTTTTGCTTTTGCATTTGCATTTGCATTTGCATTTGCTTTTGCTTTGCATTTGCATTTGCTTTTGCCTTTCCCTTTTATAACCATTTGTCATCCTGAGCGACCGCAGCGCATCGCAGGGGGTCGAAGGACCTGCATTTGCTTTTGCTTTTGCTTTTGCATTTGCATTTGCATTTGCATTTGCATTTGCTTTTGCTTTTGCTTTTCCCCTTTATAACAACTTGTCATCCTGAGCCTGCCGAAGGATACCCCGGAAGGACAAGAACCTCCCCAGCGCGCCAGCACCGCAACCGCCCGTCCCAGAGGGACGAAATGAAAATAGCCCCATGTATGACAGCGTCGGCGTTGTCAATACTTTTTTCGTGTTTTCGGGAAAACAGCACAGAGATCTCCGGTGGTGAGGATTTGGGTGTCAAGGGCGGCGTAGTTTGGCGTTCATCTCGACCCTTGACACCCGAATCCTCACCTTCACAATTGGCTTGGGTTGAATCTCAGGTTCTTTCTGAGATTCGACCCATAGTTGAAAATCCGTCTTGCTCTTTGCATCCACGACCAAAGCCCGTCACGTTGAATCGAATCATTTTCGATGGCAACCCAATTGGTTCCATCAACCATGTATTCGGTCCGGTACCACTCCATGATTTCTTGTTCAAACTCTCTCAAAAATCGAGAGAGACGGGGCGTCCAATCAGATCGCTCGGCCCAAATGCCGACCACGAGCGCTAGACGGACTGCCCCGCGTGCGAACCGCGCTCCCTCACTTGCTCGTAGTTCTGCCGGAGCGCAACATCCAATACAAGCCGCACCGCCAGCTTGTGCGCGATGGCCACTTTGGCCACCCCGTGATGCTTGTTCATCGACAGGCGCAGATACTGCCGATGCCAGCTCGGATCGTACCGCTGCGCCTTGCTGGCGGCCTCCACCAGCAGCCAGCGCAGCAGCGTGTTGCCCTGCTTGCTGATGTGCCCCAGGCGGCGCTTGTCTGAGCTGGACTCCTCGGCCGGGATCAGGCCCAGATAGCTGCCCACCTGCTTGCCGCGCGGAAACCGTCTCCAGTCCCCGATGGTCAGCACATAGGCCAGAGAAACCACCGGCCCCACGCCCGGATGCGTCATCAGCAGGCGAGCCTCCGGGTTGTCTTCCGCGGCCTCGCTGCACCGCCTTGTCCAACGGCTCGATCCGCTTGTCCAACTCGTCCAGCAAGACCCAGCAGATCCGCTGCGCCGCTACCCATACCAGCCCGGCAGCGGCAACGCCTCGATCTCCTGGCGGCGCTTCGGGCGACCACACCCGCGAACTCAATAGCCCTTCGTTCTTGGCCATCGAGTCCAACTGGTTCTTCACCCGGGTGCGCATCCGCACCAGGCGGCAACGATGCAGCAGCAACTGCCGCAGATGCTCGTTCTCCACCGGAGGCTGCCAGACAACCGGAAACCGATCCTCCACCAGCATGTTCAAAATGTGCCTGGCGTCCCGCTTGTCGGTCTTCTGCCTGCGAGGACACGCGGCCCGGATCGCGGTCGCATCGCCCAGCAAAAACTCATGACCCAGTTCCTCCATCAAGCTGCCGAAACCAGCGAAAGTTCCCCGTCGCCTCGGCACCAATCGCGCACCTGCCTGCCCAGCCAGAGTCCGGTAGAACCGCTCCGCCTCCTCCGGATGGCTCAAGCGGCGCTCACCATACTCGCCCGTCTCCTGATCAATAAAGGCGATCTGCTGAAACCGCGGATGAAAATCACATCCTATAATCATCATGCTCGGCTCCTTTCCTCCCGAGCTCGTGGTCGTTTCGCAGCAACCAGTCTACTCAGGTCGAGGGAGCCGACGCTGTCATGTAATCCGGCAAGCGCAGCGCTGCCCGGGGACAGCGCCATAATGTCCACCGCGTCCTGGAGGGACGCGATGAAAACGCACAAGCCCCTTTTCACTATGAGATGGAACCACCCTATAAATTCGCGCCAAAGGCCAGCAGACGCCCATCGCAATCCCTCACCACAAACTCGCGCGTCTTCCATGGCGTGTCGCCAAGCTCCCGAGCGAACTCCACGCCCTCGCCTGCATACTCGGCATAAAGCGCGTCTGCATCCTCCACAGAGAGATACGCGTCCAGCAGCTCGTCCTCATATTTGTCCGGATTGGCTGTCGGCGGCGCAGCGCAGCGAAAGTGAATCGCTCGCTCGTCCCGCGCCACAATCGCGTAAACCGGCGGATCTCCCCACGTCCCAACGCACTCGAACCCCAGCTTGTCTCTGTAATAGGCAAGCGTCCCGGGAATGTCGTTGGTAAAGAACTGCGGTGCAATCCGGCGAATCATGGGTTTAAGTGTAAGCCAGCCCTCCTCGGCCATCGTCGGCGAAATCCGGCTCCACTTACCTCGGTCGCCCGAAGAACAAAACATAGCCGTCCGGGTCCGCAATCTCGAAACCCCGCAGACCGTCGTGCGTATCCGCAAGCGGTCGGCTGAATACCGCGCCCTGCTCGGCAAACTCCACGGCCAGCGCATCCGGGTCCGGCACATAGACAAACGCGTCCCAGCGCAGGTGAGGATGACGCTTCGAGTTCGGAACCGGCGAAACGCCTCTCTCTGCTTTCACGAAGATTTGCGCCCCGTCCCGGCCGATTATCGCGAAAAACGCACCCTGCTCCGGCGCCCGGAACCTCGTCTCAAAGCCAAGCCTGTCCCGATAGAAGGCAATCGTCTCATCGACGTCGCTCACGATGAAAGATGGCGAAATCGCCGAAATCGCCGTTCGAGCCATAAGCACCCCCTTTCTTGCCCCAAATCAATCCCAGCATACCGACGCAGCAATTCGCCCTCCCAACGCTTTGGCCCGGCCCCTGACCACCTCTTCACTCCTTTACCCATTTTTCTCTTCACGAACCACTGTTTTTTTGCATTTAATTTCGCGCATTGCGCGCACAATCCAAATAGAGGAGAAAACGTGACCACCAGACCAACTGCCAAAACATCCCGGCTTCCGCTGATTCTCCTCTCACCAACGCCTCCGGCCATCCCTCTTTTCGCTCCTTCTGAACCCCTGGGCGCATCCCCCGGATTGGCGCGGAGAGAGGAGAAGGCACATCAAACTACGGTTTTCCTTGTAACTACATGAAAACAAACAAATTACACACAAAACTGGCCATTTTTGTTTTGATATACTTGACGAATGAAAGGAGGTCGAGTGCCCAGCTTTTGGCATGAAAATAGAGCTAGCAACCCTATTCGATGCAATCAGATACGTCTCTGTCCAATCGCAGTACATTCGCCCCGCAGCCGCTCGATCCCGGAAATCTCTACAGTGCAGCAGTCGCAGCATCCGCCTCCGACTCACGGCACCTCAGGTTGGCCAACCGCTCCCAGCGCCTTGTCGTAGATCAGCGCCGCCGTCCCGCGTCCGTAGTAGCCCGCCCGCCTGCCGCGCAACCGGTACCCATGCGTTTCGTACAGGCGAATCGCCCCCGCATTCTCTGCATCCACGTGCAGCCAGATCGCTTCCGCTCCTGCACTCTCCGCTGAGGCCTGCATGCGCTCCAGCAGTTTCCCGCCTACGCCCTGCCCGCGCCTCTCCGGGATCACTTCCAACGTCTGAATGTAGGCAAACAGTCCCGCCATCTCCCGCGTCCATTCGACAATCGCAAAGCCGCACATCCGTCCATCGTCTTCCGCAATCCACGTCGCCGCGTTATGTTGGCGGATAAGCTGCCGCATGTATGCACGGCTGAACCGAAGCGGCGGCTGAAAACACACCTCTTCGATGGCATACAACGCACCAAAATCTGCTCGCTCAAACAAACGGTAAAGCACAGCCCCACTCTACCGCACCACTCATCGCACCAACAAAAAGCCACCCCCGCATCGAGGATGGCCTTCTGTTCCTTCGCAAAACCGTTCAGGTGTTCTAGACCTTCGCTTCCAGGTCCGCGATCACGTCGAAGAAGCGCTGATCCAGTCGCCGGTTTGTGGCAATGGCTTCCTTGATCGTGATGTCGGTAATGTCCAGGCCCTTGAGCACCGCGATCCGGCCCCACTTCCTCTCGTGCACCATGTCAATCGCATGCAGCCCGTAGCGCTGTCCCAGCATGCGGTCGTACGCCGTAGGAACGCCGCCGCGCTGCGTGTGCCCCAGGTTCACTGAGCGCGTCTCAAAGCCGGTCTTCTCTTCGATCAGTTCCGCCAGCGCCTCGCCAATGCCGGACAGCCGCGCATGGCCAAAGGAATCAACCTGCGTCGAGCCGATCACCTGGCCAACCTCAGGCAGATGGCAGCCCTCGGCCACCACCACCACGCCATAGTGCTTGCCATGATCGTAGTTGTACTTCAGCAGCGCGCAAACGTGATCGATGTCGATGTCCTTCTCCGGAACCAGAATCACGTGCGCCCCGCCGGCCACGCCGGAGGCATAAGCAATCCAGCCCGCATCGCGGCCCATCACTTCCACCACGATCACGCGATTGTGCGAGTCGGCCGTGGTGTGGATGCGGTCGATGGCCTCGGTGGCAATCGTCACCGCCGTGTCGAATCCAAAGGTCTGGTCGGTCCCGTTGATGTCGTTGTCGATCGTCTTCGGCACGCCCACGCTGGGCACGCCGTTCTCGCTCAGGAACAGCGTCACCGACTGCGTGTCGTCGCCGCCCAGCGCAATCAGCGCATCGATCTTGTTGGTCTTCAGAACCTCCTGCACCTTCTCAATGCCGCCCGGAATCTTCTTCACGTTGGTGCGCGAAGAGTGCAGAATCGTTCCGCCCTTCAACTGGATGCCGTCGATGTTTTCCAGCGTCAGCGGAATGAAGTTGTTGTCCAGCACGCCGCGCCAGCCGTTCAGAAAGCCGATGAACTCATCGCCATAGTGGTTGATGCCCTTCTTCACGGCGGCATAGATCACCGCATTCAGTCCGGGGCAATCGCCGCCGCCGGTCAACAAAGCAACTCGCATTGCAAAATCTCCTCATCGAATTCGCCCAGCCTTGAAGACCGAGCCGGGAGCCTGTCCCTGATTTCTGTTTCCTGTTTCCCAGTACACACTCAACTAGGCATTGCCGGGTCTCGACGCCTTAACCAGTGTAACCCGCGGCTGTAAAGAGAAATCGTGACCACGCTCACGTCCGGGAAACTTCTTGTCCTTAATTTCGTTCTCGGGAATCCGGCGCCGCGATGATTCAATAAGAGTATGCCCGGAACCGGAGCGCTGTTGCTGCTGGCCTTCGCCAGCCTGGTCGTCATCGTGCTGCTGGTGCTGCTGCAGCTGACGCGGCTGGGTTTCCTCATCCGCGCCACCATCCCCGACCGGCCCCGCCGGCGCATGTTCATCGCCTCGGTCTCCTTCTGTCATTACCTTTGTCGGCGTCCGCCTCCTGGTCATGCTCATCCGCGCACCACGATGGCCCCTTTCAGTGGGTCATGGTGCGGCGGACGCCACATCCATCACCTGGTCTGGGGAATCCTCATCCTGCTGCTGGTCGGCTACGGCTGGCTGCTGGACCTGGGACGCTCCCACTCGCCGCTCTCCATCTTTTTCAGCCGGCTCATGTCGGTCAGCTACGGCGTGGGCGCGGCGCTCACTCTGGACGAGTTTGCCCTCTGGCTGAACCTGGAGCCGGACGCCTACTGGTCCCGCGCCGGCCGCCTCAGCATCGACGCCGTCATCCTCTTCGGCAGCCTGCTCGGCGTGGGCGCCTGGGGCGCGCCCTTCTTTCGCGGCCTGCAGCGCATGTGGACCAGCCGCACTTTCATTCGCGGAAGACTGGCTGCCCCTATTCGCCGCGCGCGGTTGCTTCGTCCGCGTAAAGTGCGTCGATCACCGCCGCGTATCGTGCCGTAATCACCCGCCGCTTCAGCTTCATCGAGGGCGTCAGCTCGCCCGACTCCTGCGTCCACTCCTCCGCCACCACGCGGAACCGCTTCAGCGTCTCAAAGTTGGCCAGTCCGCTGTTCACCTCGCGCACAATCTCGCCGTAGAGCGCAACCACGCGGCTGTCGGCCACCAGTTCGTCGCGGTTCTTCGCTTCGACGCCGTGGTGCCTCGCCCACTCCTCCAGCGCGGCAAAGTTGGGCGAAATCAGCGCGGAGATGAACTTGTGCTTGTCGCCCACCAGCGCGGCCTGCGCCACCAGCACATTGTTCTTCAGCTTGTTCTCAATCGGCTGCGGCGCCACCAGCTTGCCGCCTGAGGTCTTCAGCAGTTCCTTCTTGCGGTCGGTAATGTAAAGAAATCCATCCGCGTCCAGGTGCGCGATGTCGCCGGTGCGGAACCATCCCTCCTCGTCGAAGCACTCCGCATTCGCCGCCGGCTTCTGCCAGTACCCGGGAAACACCGACGGCCCGCGCGCCAGCAACTCGCCATCCTCGGCCAGCTTCAGTTCCACATTGGGCAGCGGCTTTCCCACAGAGCCCATGCGATGGTGAAACGGCGTATTCAGCGCAATCACTGGCGAGGTCTCCGTCAGCCCATAGCCCTCCCACAGCGCAATCCCCACCGAGGCAAACCACTGCGCCGTGTCGATGCCCAGCGGCGCTCCGCCCGAGACAAAAATCCGCACCCGCCCGCCAAAAGCCTCCTGCACCTTGGAGTAGACCAGCTTGCTCGGCCAGCTTCCACAGCAGCGCGCCGGGCTTGCGTCCCGTCGTACACCGTGTCGCGGTAGTTCGCTCCCAAGCCGGATCGCCCAGGCCAGAATCCGCTTCTTCACCGGCGAGACCGTGCCGACTTCTGCTCCACTGCCTGGCGAATCTTCTCGTACACCCGCGGCACGCCCACAAACACCGTCGGCCGGATCTCCCGCATGGCCTGCGGCAGCTTGTCGAACTTGCGAGCAATAGGCCACCTGCGCTCCGGACATGTACATCACGTAGTCCAGCGCCCGCGCCGTAATGTGCGACAGAGGCAGAAACGAGATGCAGGCGTCGGTCGAGTTGAAGTTGAAATCCAGCGGCGGCATAGTTCTGGTTGGCCGCAATGTTGCCGTGCGTCAGCATCACGCCCTTGGGCTCGCCCGTCGTTCCCGAGGTATAGATCAGCGTGGCCAGGTCCTTGGGCTCCACGGAACGCACCAGCGCATCGAAGACCGGGTCGCGCTCGCTTCCCCGCTCATCGGCTCCCGCCAGCACTGCGCTGAAGGCAATCGCCCCGTCCGGCGGCGCTGCCGAATCCATCATCACAATGCGCTCCAGATCGGTCTGCCCGCGCACCGCATTCAGCTTGTCAAACTGCTGGCGGGTCGAGACGACGGCGATCCGGCAGCCTGCGTCCTTCACCAGCACAGCCATCTGCTCGCCGGTCAGCGTGGGATAAATCGGCACATTCGCCGCGCCAATGGCCAGCGAGGCAAAGTCCGTCACCGCCCACTCCCAGCGGTTTTCGCTGATCAGCGCAATGCGGTCGCCCTTGTGCGCGCCCCAGCTCAGAAACGCCTGCGCCAGCGCGCGCACCCGCTGGTAAATCTGGTCGGAAGAGATCGGCTGCCACTGCCCAAACTCGTCCTGCCACAGGATGGCGCGCGGATTGGCAGCCGCCGCCACGCGGCGAAACAGGTCATTGATGGTGGAAATCGGAGCTATCTCTGTCATGGGTTCAAAATAGGACACGTGAAGAAGTCGTAGCCACGGCCAGTCGAGAGTGTAACAGCGCGAAGCACTCCATGCGAAGACCCGCTCATCCTCAATCGCTCTCCCGCGCAGTGTTACGATCGATCTGGCCTCGTTTCAACACACTTGCGCGTGCGAGGACTCACATCCCACTTGGAGATCGGGGCCTATGGATTCCCCAGGCGCCGCCCCCGGACGCTACTACCGCCCCGAGCTCGATGTCGTTCGCTTCCTTGCCTTCCTCTTCGTCTTCCTCGCCCATACCCTCCCCCATGAAGGCGAGTCGCGTGTCGTTGCGCTCCTCAAAGGACTCGCACCCTTCTACTTCCGTTCTGCCGCTGCCACTGTCTTCGGCCTCTCGTTGTTCTTCACCCTCAGCGCCTTCCTCATCTGCGAACTGCTCCTGCGTGAAAAACAGGCAGTCGGTACTGTCCAGGTCCGTCAGTTTTATATCCGCCGCATCCTGCGCATCTGGCCGCTTTACTACCTCGGCCTGGCCCTCAGCCTGCCCTTCGCGTTTGCCCCCGGCGCCGGCCGCTCCACCCTCATCGGCATGGGTTGGTACGCTCTCTTCCTCGGCCCCTGGTATAGCGGCATCGATAGCGTTCTCAGCACCCCGGCCGGCCCACTGTGGAGCGTCTCCGTCGAAGAACAGTTCTATCTCTTCGCTCCCTGGGTGGTGAAGCGTTGCACCCGCCGGTCGCTCTTCGCCTTCTGCATTCTCCTCATCCTTCTCTCCAACATCGCCATCTTCCTCCTCGGCAGGGCGCAGGTGCCCACCCTCCGGACCTGGAACAACAGCTTCGTCCAATTCGAGTGCTTCGCCGCCGGAATCCTGCTCTGCCTCATCCTCCGCTCTCGCCTGCCAACCTTTCCCCTCTGGCAGCGGGCGCTGATATTTGCAGCGGGGTGGCTCTGCTGGCTCGCAGCCGTCTATCTGGTATACGCCGGCGTCATTGCTGTCTACGCGCCCAGCATTCCGCGCCTCGTGGGCCACTACGCTCTGGCCGCTCTCGGCTCCGCGCTCATGGTGCTGGCCTTCCTCGGCATCACGTCCAAATTGCTCCCTGGCTGGGCCATCTACCTCGGCCGCATCTCGTACGGCCTCTATGTCTACCATGGTTTCGCCATCTACCTCACCAAGCGCTTTCTCTTCTCGCCCGTCGCCTCCTACGCAAGCCCAGTCTTCCTCCTCAAAGGTCTCGCCGCCCTGACCGTCGATATCCTCATCGCAGCCATCTCCTATCGCTACTTCGAATCCCCCTTCCTCAGAATGAAGAAGCGCCACACGCTGATCCAGAGCCAACCCATCGCAGGCAAGGACTGAAGGTTCCCACAACAACCGGTACCGGTTCACCTCTTGTATCTCTATGCAAGTCTGGGAAGGCCATCGCATATCAAGCTCCTGGTTCTCTGAACAGGAAAGTGTGGTTCCATGTCGCTTTGAGCATCTTTGCCTTGATGGCGCGTTTGAAAGTTGTTTCCTGTTTGAGCAATTCAACGACTTGCGATTTCAACAAAATACTTCAGGGAATTGCCCATCAACCCCTTCTCACCCATTCTGGGCTCGCTGCATATCGAAAGGGTTGGATTTTGACATGCGTCAGCTCTCCTGCTGCTCTTCCTGCATGGCCGACCGCAATCAATGCCCATGATATGATTTGCGTGACACGCCCCGTCATGCTGGACGCAACGCGCCGCGCAAAAGAGGTCATCCGTTTTCATGGAATCCAGGAGCCAGTCCGCTGGCCGATACTATCGTCCTGAACTCGACGTCGTCCGCTTTTTCGCCTTCCTTCTGGTATTTCTCCATCACGCTTTGCCCGGTGGCCCGGACCCCCGTTCGCGCGCCAACCTAAAGGCCTTCGGCCCCATTCTCTACGCCACCGCCAACGCCAGCCGATTTGGCCTCAGCCTCTTTTTTACTCTGAGCGCGTTCCTCATCTTCGAGCTGCTGACGCGGGAGCGACAGTCTATCGGCACAGTCGCGGTCAAACAGTTTTATGTGCGCCGCATCCTGCGCATCTGGCCCCTCTATTATCTGGGCCTTGCGCTCGGCGTTTTGGTCGCTTTTTTACCTGGCGGCAACCGCGCCGATCTACCTATCATTGGCTGGTTCGCGCTCTTTCTCGGCGCCTGGCACTCCTCCCTCTTCGGCTGGCTCAAGAACCCTGCGTCCCCGCTGTGGAGCATCTCCGTTGAAGAGCAGTTTTACGTCCTCGCCCCATGGGTCGCCAGGTATTTCAACCGGAAATCGCTCTTCGCCTTTTGCGGAGCGCTCATTGTTTTTTCCAATGCCTGGCTCTACTACCTGGGCAAGGCCTCCGCGCCCGACTATCGCATATGGGCCGACTCCTTCGTGCAGTTCCAGTGCTTCGCCGGCGGCATTCTGTTGTGCCTTGTCCTGCGCGGCCGTACGCCCCGGCTTGCCGTCTGGCAACGACTGCTGCTTCTAGCTGCCAGTTGGGCCGGCTGGTTCTTTGCCGCGTATGCTTTGCATTTCCGCTTCGGCACAGGTGGAAACCCGGGAAGCTGGGACTTGATCGTCGATTACGCCCTGGGTGCCGCCGGCTCCGTACTCATCCTCATTGCCGCTTTGGGCATCAACCCGGCATTCCTCCCGCGCTGGGTCGTCTATCTGGGACGCATCTCCTTTGGCCTGTATGTTTACCACGAGTTCTCCATCGATCTGATGGATTACCTGATTCCGCACGTCGCCTCGATGAAGAGCCCGCTTTATCCGCTCAAAGGTGCACTCACCCTGGCCCTTATCTTCTTTTTGGCTGCCATCTCCTTTCGCTATTTCGAAACTCCCTTTCTCAAGTTGAAAAAGCGCCACGCCGTCATCGAAAGCCAGCCGATCGAAGGTGCGGGCTGAAGCCCCCACAGCAACCGGTGCCGGTTCACTTTCTGATACGCCCATGCAATCCCCGCCAGACAAATTGCATAGTTATGCATTTCTGTTGTATATTTATACAAGCGCGGCCGCGGAACTGCGCGCCGCGCTTTCCCTTTGCACCAATGGCAATCGGTAAGTGAAACATACCCATGAAGTTCCAGAGACACAACGCGATTCGCGAACTCGTCGCTCACTCCCTGGTGTCCAACCAGGACGAGTTGCGCCGCAAGCTGCGCCGCCGCGGCTTTGAGGTGACCCAGGCCACGCTCTCGCGCGACATCCACGAGCTGCGCCTCTCCAAAGGCCCCGGCGGCTACTCCCTGCCCAACGGCAACGGCGCCAACGGCGCACCGCTCCGCCATCGAAGACGACAGCCCGCCCTCTGTCGCGGAGATGATGGAGAGCTTCGGCCTGCGCGTGCAGCCAGGCCATGAACCAGGTGGTCGTGCGCACCGTGATGGGCGGAGCCCAGCCGGTGGCCGCTGCGCTCGACCACGAAGGATGGCCGGAAGTCGTCGGCACCATCGCCGGCGACGACACCGTGCTGGTCATCTGCTCCGACCAGCGCCGCGCCGGCGAAGTGGAAGCCCGGCTGAGGACGATTCTGGAGTCATGAGCAACACGCTACAAACCGCAGTCGTGGGAGTTACAGGCTACGCCGGCGCAGAACTGGCCCGGCTGCTGCTGCACCATCCCCGTCTCAAGGGCACGCCTCCGGTCTTTGCCGGCCGCGTCGACCGCAAAGACGATGCGCGCGGCGGCATTCCCCTGTGCCGAAATTCATCCCCAGCTCGCCGACAGCCACGACCGCCGGTCTCAAGCTCGAAGCCGTTCTCCTGGGAGCTGCTCGCCGAGCCGCGGCGTTGAAGTTCTCTTCCTCGCCACGCCGCACGAGCAGTCGCGCGAATGGGTGCCGGAAGCGCTGGACCGCGGCATGCGCGTCATCGACCTGAGCGGCGCATGGCGGCTCACCGATGCTGCCAACCGCGCCGTCTATGCCTTCGAGGATGAAGGCTCCGAACTGGCCGCCGCAGACTCAGGCCCAGGCCGTCTACGGCATGCCCGAGCTGCATCGCGCATCAGATCGCCGGCGCGCGCCTCGTCGCCAACCCCGGCTGCTACGCAACCTCTGTCATCCTCGCCCTCAGGCCGCTGGTTGCCGCGGGCCTCGTCGATCTCGACCACGGCATCGTCGCCGACTCCAAGAGCGGCGTCAGCGGCGCGGGCAAAGCGCCCACCGCCAAGACGCACTTCATGTACGCGGCCGACAATCTCTCCGCCTACGGCGTCTTCACCCATCGCCACACCGGCGAACTGCTTGAGCAGATCGGCATCGACAAGAGCCAGATCGTCTTCACGCCCCATCTGCTGCCCATTCCGCGCGGCATTCTCTCCACCATCTACGTGCGCTTCCGCGAACCGCAAACCGCGCGCAGCCATCTCCCGCGTCTACCACGATTTCTTCGCCGGAAGTCCCATGGTGCGCCTCTACGACAAGACGCTGCCGCAGATTCAGTACTCGGTCCGCACCAACTATGCCGACATCGGCTTCCAGCTTGCCGCCGATGGCCGCCGCGCCGTCATCGTCAGTTGTCTCGATAACTTGTTGAAAGGCGCGTCCTCGCAGGCCGTGCAGAATCTGAACGTCATGCAAGGCTGGCGCGAAGCGAGGGTCTGGAATGAAAATCGCCGCGGAGGGTCTCGAATGAAGTATGTCGTCAAACTCGGTGGAGCGGGCCTTGAAACTCCCTCGCTCCTCGAAGGCTGCATGCGCGCCATCGCCGAACTTGTGCGCGACGGCAATCAGGTCGCCGTGGTCCACGGCGGCGGCGTGCAGTTGACCCGCATGCTCAAGGCGCTGGGCAAGCAAAGCGAATTCATCAACGGCCTGCGCGTCACCGATGCCGAAACCCGCGACGTCGCGCTGATGGTCCTCGCCGGCAAAGTCAACAAGGGCCTCGTCGCCGCTCTGGGCGCGCTCGGCCAGCCCGCGGTCGGCCTTTCCGGCGGCGACGGCCTGCTCTTCCGCGCCCGCAAAAAGCGCACCGCGCCCGACCTCGGCTATGTCGGCGAAATCGCCGCCAGCGATCCGCGCTGGATCGAAGCCATCTGGCAGTTGAACGGCGTGCCCGTGATCTCTTCCATGGCTCTCGGCTTCGACGGCGAGTACTACAACATCAACGCCGACGAAATGGCCGCGGCCTGCGCCATCGCCTGCCACGCCGATGCGCTCGTCTTCCTCACCGACGTTCCCGGCGTCAAGGGCGCAAACGGCGAGGTACTCCGATGGCTCTCCATCGATCAGATCGCCGAGATGGCCAAAAGCGCCGTCATCTCCGGCGGCATGTTGCCCAAGCTCAGCGCCTGCCGCGAAGCTCTGTTGAACGGCGTAAAGCGCGTAAGAATTCTGCCCGCTGAAGCTGCCGGTTCCCTTCCCGACCTGTGCAGCTCCCGCGTAGCCCACGGCACCGAAGTGATGGTGGCCTAGCGATCCGCAAAATAAACGGATCAGGAGATATGAAGTTGACCAAACTCGATCAAATTCGCGCCGCTGAAAGCCGGCTTCTGCTTTCCACCTACGACCGCAACCCCATCCTCTTCGTCGGCGGCGAGGGCGTCCACATCGTCGACGAGAACGGTGACGAAGTATCTCGACCTGCTCAGCGGCATCGGCGTCAACGCGCTCGGCTACGGCCATCCCGTCATTGAAGAAGCCATCGCCCAGCAGAGCCGCGCGCTCATCCACACCTCGAACCTCTTCTATCACGAGGGCCAGGCCGAACTCGCTCTGCGCCTCACCGAGCGCACCGGCCTGGATCGCGTCTTCTTCGCCAACACCGGCACCGAAGCCTGGGAAGGCGCGCTGAAGCTGGCCCGCGCCTACGCCGGACTCATGCGCAGCGAAGGCAAGCAGATCGGCACAAAGTTTCTGGCCCTCGAGCAGAGCTTTCACGGCCGCACCTTCGGCTCCGTCTCCACAACCTACAAGGCCAAGTACCGCGAGCCCTTCGGCCCCGTCGTTCCCGGCGTCGAGTTCGTGCGCTTCAACGACGTTGCCGATCTGCGCGCCAAATTCTCCAACGAAGTCTGCGCCATTCTCGTCGAAGCCATCCAGGGTGAAGGCGGCATTCGTCCCGCTCACGCAGGAGTTCTTCGCCGAAGCGCGCGCACTCGCCAGCTCCACCGGCGCCTTGCTCATCGTCGATGAGATTCAGTCCGGCATGGGCCGCACCGGCAAGTGGTGCGCCTATCAGCACTACGGCATTCAGCCGGACGTCACCACGCTGGCCAAGCCTCTCGCCGGCGGCATTCCTCTCGGCGCAATCCTCTGCACTGAAGAGGCCGCGCGCGCCATCCACGCCGGCATGCACGGCACCACCTTTGGCGGAGGCCCGCTGGCCTGCGCCGTCGCCATCGCCGTCATCGACCACATCGAAAAAGAAAATCTGCTCGCTCACGCCACCGAAGTCGGCGACTATTTCCAAGCTCAGCTTCGCTCGCTGGCCCGCGCCACAGCGCCATCATCGACGTGCGCGGCAAGGGCCTGATGATTGCCGCCGAGCTCGACTCCGCCGACCTCGCCAAGCTCACCGTCGCCGAGATGCTCAAGCGCCACATCCTCATCAACTGCACCAGCGACACGGTGCTGCGCTTCCTGCCGCCGTACATTCTGGAGCGCGCCCACGTCGACACCGCCATCGCCGCGCTCGACGAAATCTTCACCGAACATGCCGGCGCCATCGGCGTCAACTCGCAGCCGCAACTCACATCCGCAGGAGGACAACAACCATGGCTAGCAGAGCAACCATCGAACGCCGGAGGCCGCCGTTCCCGTCCAGAAAGACCCCGAATTCTCGCCGCCGCCGCGCGCCTGGCCGGCGAAGACATGTGCTCCATCGCCGATCTCTCCAGCGCCGAAGTGCGCGCCATTCTCAAGCTCGGCCACGACGTCAAGCGCAATCCGCGCGAGTATCGCCACGCCCTCGACGCCAAGCAGATGGTGCTGATGTTTGAGAAGGCCAGCCTGCGCACGCGCCTCAGCTTCGAGACCGGCATCAACACCATGGGCGGCAACGCCATCTTCGTCGATCAGACCAACTCGCCGCTCGGCGAGCGCGAATCCATCGCCGACGTGGCGCGCAACGTCGAGCGCTGGGTCGATGTGATCGTGCTGCGCACCTACGCGCACGACACCATCACCGAGATGGCCGCCAACTCGCGCGTGCCGGTCATCAACGCGCTCTCCGACTTCGAGCATCCCTGCCAGGCTCTGGCCGACTTCATGACCCTCGAAGAGCACTTCGGCTCCGTCGCCGGCCTCAACTTCACCTATGTCGGCGACGGCAACAACGTCTGCCACTCGCTGATGCTCACCGGCGCGCAACTGGGCGCCAACGTCACCGTGGCCACGCCGCGCGGCTACTCGCCCGACATCGAAATCGTCACCATGGCCCGCGACATTGCCGCAGGCCAACGGCTGCGAAGTCCGCCTGCTGCAGGACCCGCAAGCCGCCGCCGAAGGCGCCGACGCCATCTACACCGATGTCTGCGTCAGCATGGGCTTCGAGCACGAGTCCACCAAGCGCGCGCCCATCTTCCGCCCCTTCCAGGTGAACGAGGCGCTGATGCCGAAGGCCGCGCCGCACGCCGTCTTCATGCACTGCCTGCCCGCGCGCCGCAACGCCGAAGTCACCGACGCGGTGCTCGACGGCCCGCAATCCATCGTCTTCGACCAGGCCGAAAACCGCATGCACGCGCAGAAAGCGTTGCTGCTGCTGCTGCTCGGCGGCCTGGCGAACGTGGCGAGCTTTCAGCTGCTAGCTCCCGGCTATTGGTTTCCTCATCGCGTTCATGAATTACGTTCTTCACGATCTTGACTGCATATCCGTCGAACTGGCATAACCAGCTAGGACCGGAGGCTGACAGCTGAAGCTCTGAAAGGTTTTCCCGCATGTCCGTAATTCTCGAATCCCTGCCCGTCGGCCAGAAAGTTGGCATTGCCTTCTCCGGCGGGCTCGACACCTCCGCCGCCCTGCACTGGATGAAGCAGAAGGGCGCCATCCCCTACGCCTACACGGCCAACCTGGGCCAGCCCGACGAATCCGACTACGACGAGATCCCGCGCAAGGCCCTCGAATACGGCGCCGAAAAGGCCCGCCTCATCGACTGCCGCGGCCCGCTCGTTCGCGAAGGCATCGCCGCGCTCCAGGCCGGCGCCTTCCACATCACCACCGCCGGCGTCCCTTACTTCAACACCACCCCCATCGGCCGCGCCGTCACCGGCACCATGCTGGTCGCCGCCATGAAGGAGGACGACGTCCACATCTGGGGCGACGGCTCCACCTTCAAAGGCAACGACATCGAGCGCTTCTACCGCTACGGCCTGCTCGTCAATCCCGACCTCAAGGTCTACAAGCCCTGGCTCGACGCCGCTTTCATCGACGAGCTCGGCGGCCGCGCCGAGATGTCCGCCTTCATGCAGCGCGCACGGCTTCGCCTACAAGATGTCCGCCGAGAAGGCCTACTCCACCGACTCCAACATCCTCGGCGCAACCCACGAAGCAAAGGACCTGGAGCACCTTTCCACCTCCATCAAGATCGTCGCTCCCATCATGGGCACGGCCTTCTGGCGCGACGATGTCGAAATCCAGCGCGAAGAGGTCGCCGTCCGCTTTGAAGAGGGCTTTCCCGTCGCGCTCAACGGCCGCCAATTCGAGCGACCCCGTCGAGCTTCTTCTCGAAGCCAATCGCATCGGCGGCCGCCACGGCCTCGGCATGTCCGACCAGATTGAGAACCGCATCATCGAAGCCAAGATCCCGCGGCATCTACGAGGCCCCCGGCCTCGCCCTGCTCTTCATCGCCTACGAGCGCCTCATCACCGGCATTCACAACGAAGACACCATCGAGCAGTACCGCGACAATGGCCGCAAGCTCGGCCGCCTGCTCTACCAGGGCCGCTGGTTCGACTCCCAGGCCATCATGCTCCGCGAATCCGCCCAGCGCTGGGTCGCCAAACCCATCACCGGCGAAGTCACACTCGAGCTGCGCCGCGGCAACGACTACTCCATCCTCAACACCGAGTCGCCCAACCTCACCTTCCATCCCGAGCGCCTCAGCATGGAGAAGACCGAATCCACCTTCTCCCCGCGCGACCGCATCGGCCAGCTCACCATGCGCAATCTCGACATCACCGACACCCGCGACAAGCTGCTTACCTACGCCGCGGCCGGCCTCCTCACCCTCAGCAAAGGCAGCGAAATGCCCAAACTGAACAGCGCAACGGAAAAGGAATAACAGACGGTAGACCGGAATTTATCCCGCACAAGACAATGAATCGATGCTTTAGCCCCTGAGGTAAGCTCTCGACAATGTCGAACGAACAACAATCCGTAAAGATGTGGTCCGGCCGCTTTCGCGAGCCGCTCGATCGCAGAGTTCGAACAGCTGGCAGCGGTCCATCGTCTTCGATTGGCGGCTTCTCCCACAGGAAGTAGCCGCCAGCAAGGCGCACGCGTCCGCTCTCATCGCCGCCGGCATCCTCACCGACGGATGAAGGCGCAACCATCCGCGACGCGCTCGACGCGATTGCCGCCGACCACGCCTCCGAAGCCGGCAAGGCGCTGGTGCGCGATCACGCGACCGCCGAAGACATTCATCACTTCGTCGAACTTGCACTCGTCGAGCGCATCGGCTCGCTCGGCCTCAAGCTGCACACCGGCCGCAGCCGCAACGAGCAGATCGCCACCGATCTGCGCCTCTACGTGCGCGAGCAGATCGCGCTCAGTCATTGACGCGCTCGCCGCCTGGGCCAACGCGCTGGTCGAGCAGGCGCGCAAGCTGCCGGCGATGCCGTGATGCCCAGCTACACGCACATGCAGCGCGCCGAGCCGGTGCTCGTCGCTCACTGGCTGCTCGCTTACGTCGAGATGATCCTGCGCGATGCGGCGCGCCTCACGCGACTGCGCCGCGCGGCTCAACTACTGCCCGCTCGGCTCAGGCGCGGTGGCCGGCGCAACGCTCGCGCTCGACCGCACCATCGCCGCGCAGCGAGCTTGGCTTCACCGCGCCCACCGCCAACTCCATCGACGCCACCAGCGACCGCGACTTCATTCTGGAATATCTGCAGGCGCTCACCTTTGTCGGCCTGCATCTGAGCCGTTTCGCCGAAGAGATCACGCTTTTCGCCACCGCGGAGTTCGACTTCGTCGCGCTGCCCGAGGCCTTTTCCACCGGCTCCAGCGCCATGCCGCAAAAGAAAAATCCCGACCTCACTGAGTTGATCCGCGCCAAGGTCGGCCGCATTCACGGCGCTGCGCAGGCAGTGACGCTGCAGCTCAAAGGCCTGCCTCTGGCCTACAATAAAGACATGCAGGAGACGCAGGAGCCGGCCTTCAGCGTCGACTTCGTTCCGCAGATGCTCGCGCTTGTGGCCCGCTTCACCGCCGCCCTTCAGTTCAATCGCGCACGCATGAACGAAGCCGCGCAGTCCGGCTATCTCAATGCCATGGCCGCCGCCACTTACCTCGTCCACAAGGGCGTTCCCTTCCGCACCGCGCACGAGAAGATCGGCAACGCCGTGCGCTTCGCTCTTGAAAAAGGCGTCGAACTCGGCGAGCCTCACGCTCGAAGAACTCCGCACCTTCGGCCCAGAGTTCGACGAGGACTTTTTCTCTGCCGTCACCCTCGCCGCCACGCTCGATTGCCACGACGTCATTGGGGGAACTGCGCGCGCTCGCGTGCAGCAGGCGCTCGCCGCTGCATCGGAACGCATCGCCGCTCTTGTCAAAACTGAAAACGGGGAGGCCGTCCATGCTGGTGCGTAAGGCCCTGCTTCAAGACGCCTCCAACGTCTACGACCTGGTGAATTCGCTCTCGACCGACGGCACGCTGCTCAAGCGCGCCTTCGCCGAGATCTGCGAAAACATTCGCGACTTCACCGTCGCCGAGTCCGATGGCGGCGTCTTTCTCGGCTGCGGCGCGCTGCACTTCTACGGCCCGCATCTCTGCGAAGTCCGCTCCATCGTCGTCAAGCCTGAAGCCAAGGGCCAGGGCGCCGGCGGCCGCATTCTCGGCGCGCTCATTGAAGAAGCCGAAGAGCACGGCATCCAATCCGTCTGCCTCTTCACGCGCATCCCCGACTTCTTTTTCAAATACGGCTTCCGCACCGTCGAAGACAAGTCCGAGCTGCCCGACAAGATCTTCAAGGACTGCCAGAACTGCCCGCGCCTCCACCGCTGCGACGAAGTCGCCATGGTCCGCGGCCGCATTCCCCGCATGTCCATCCTCGGCCCCCGCGAAGAAGCCCAGCAGCTTGTCCGCCTCTCCGGCTAACTCCCATTTGTAAAATTCTTGCCACTAACTTCGCGTGCCCCATCCATTCCGCGTTCTGTGCGGAATGGGTGGGAGACCACATCCCATCCTGGCAACATGTTTAGCTCTGATTAACTCCGCTTTTCCAAAACAGCCGCCGCAACAGCCGCCTGCCCATAACTCAGCCCGCCATCTCCAGGGCTGACCTGGAGATGTTGAAGCACGGTGAAGCCTTCTTCCTCAAGCCCCGCGCGCAGCAACCGCGCCAGCCGCCGGTTGTGCCATGCAGCCGCCGCTCAGCGCAACTGTATTGATTCCGTCTCAATCCGCGCATTCGCTGCCGCATTGATGAGCCCTTCAGCGATGCCAGCATGAAACCGCGCCGAGATTCGTCGCGCCGGCACACCGCGCCAAAGGTCATCGAGCACCGCTCTCCACATCTTTCCAGTCCGAATCACTGCCACGCTCCCTGATCCTTCCTCCGCCTCGTGCAGCTCCGGAACATAATCTCCCTGCTCAAATCGGTCAGGCTCATCCACAGCGATCCCTTCCAGCTCAATCGCCGCCTGCGCCTCGTAGTCCACCACGCGCCGATTCAGCACCACCGCAGCCACCGCATCAAACAGCCGCCCCAGGCTCGAAGTCATCGGCGAGTTGATCTTGCGCTCGATCATTCGTTTCAGCACGCGCACCTCGTTTCGGTCTGCACCGAGCAGCGCCAGCATCTGCTCCGACTCCACTTCGAACCTCGCAGCATGAAGCGCCCCCAGCGCCATCCGCCACGGTTCCTTCACCGCCGCATCCCCTCCGGGCATCGCCACATACTCCAGATGCGCAAACCGCTCAAAGCCATCCAACCGCGCAATCAGCACTTCCCCGCCCCAGATCCGCCCATCCGTCCCATACCCGGTCCCATCAAGCGCCAGCCCAATCGCCGCACCGGTGAACCCATGCTCCGCCAGGCACCCCGCCACGTGTGCGTGATGGTGCTGCACCCCGATCAACTCCAATTCTCGCTCGCGCGCAAACTCCTTCGCCCAAGTTGTCGAAAGATATCCCGGATGCAAATCATGCACCACCGTCTCGCGGCTCAATCTCAAACGTCCGCATCAAGTGATCCAACGACTCCTTGAAAAACTCCAACCCCGTCAAACTCTCCAGATCGCCCAGATGCTGGCTCTGATAAACGTGCCGCCCCCGCGCCAGCGCCAGCACATTCTTCAAGTGCCCGCCCACGGCCAGCAGCGGCGGCGCATCAAATGGCAGCTCTACCCCAAGCGGAACAAATCCCCGCGCCCGACGCAGCAGTTGCGGCGCGTCATCCACCACCGCCGCCACCGAGTCGTCGCACCGCTGCAGGATCTCACGGTCATGCATCAGAAACGCATCTGCAATTCGACCCAGCCGCGCCAACGCCTCGTCGTTATCAATCGCAATCGGCTCCTCGCTCAGATTTGCAGACGTCATCACCAGCGCCTTTAGCCTGGCCGGAAGCAAACAGCAGATGCTGCAACGGCGCATATGGCAGAAACACGCCCAGCCACGGAATCCCCGGCGCAACTCCCTCCGCAATGCCGCATCCATCCCTCTTCCGCGCCAGCACAATCGGCCGTGGCACTGCGTGCAGCAGCCTTTCCTCAGATTCTGCCCACTCACAAAAAGCCCGCGCCGCCTCCACATCCTTCACCATCACCGCCAGCGGCTTTCCATGGCGATGCTTGCGCGCCCGCAACCGCATCACAGCAGCCTCATTCGTCGCATCCACGCTCAAATGAAATCCGCCAATCCCCTTGATCGCCATAATCTCGCCCGCAGCCAGCCGATCGATACATGCGCGCACCGCGTCCTCAACCTCAATCGCCGCTCCATCCACACCAACCAGCGAAACCCGCGGCCCACAATCCCAGCACGCATTCGGCTGCGCATGGAAGCGTCGATTCGCCGGGTCATCGTACTCCGCCTGGCACGCCGCACACATCTTGAAGCGCGCCATCGAAGTCTGCGGCCGGTCATACGGAATGCGCCGCGTAATCGTGTACCGCGGTCCGCAATTCGTGCAGTTCAAAAAGGGATAACCATACCGCCTGTCCGCCGGGTCCAGCAATTCCCGCAGGCAATCCGCGCACGTCGCCGCATCCGCCGGAATTCCTGTACTCACCCGCCCCAGCACTTCGCTGGCAACAATCCTGAATCCAGCCTCGCCCGTCGCCGCCAACTCCCGGACGGCAATCGCATCAATCCGCGCCAGCGGCGGCGTTTCCGCGCGCAACCGCACAACAAAAGCCTCCACGCGCGCAGCCGCACCCTCAATCTCAATCGTCACGCCATCCGTATCGTTGCCAATGAATCCACCCAGCCCCTCCTCTTGCGCCAGCCTGTAAACAAACGGCCGAAACCCCACCCCCTGCACCACGCCGCGTACCGCCACCCCGCGCCGTACTCGATTTAGAAGAGCTTCGCCCATCAAGACAGACCCTCACACCGCACACAAGCATAGCGCATGCGCGTATCCTCCCTCACCCGCTTCGTCCAACACGCCGTCCTTGACGAGCCA
The DNA here is from genome assembly GCA_963776535.1 of uncultured Acidobacteriaceae bacterium. Lineage (GTDB taxonomy): Bacteria > Acidobacteriota > Terriglobia > Terriglobales > Acidobacteriaceae > Telmatobacter. Next base: position 124,547 of record CAVZNB010000001.1, read on the forward strand.
GCCGCACTCTCCTGTAAAGTGGGCCTTTCAGTCCGCTATTCGATTCACGGTTGCACCACACACGCACTCGGGTCATGCCTTTGCTCACTCCAACCATCCTCGGTCTCGACATCGGCGGCACCAAGTCCGCCTGCGTTGAAGGCACCTCTGATGCGCAAATCCTCCAGCGCAGCGAGTGGCCCACCCAGCCCGAGCGGCCCTTCAATGAAGCCTTCCCCGATGTCGTCGATCGAGTCCAATCTGTGATCGGCATCGCCAACCGCGCAGGACGCACCCCGGTCGCGCTCAGCGTCTCCATCGGCGGCCCACTCCAAATCGACGCAGGCTATCTCATAAATCCGCCCCACCTGCCCGGTTGGCATCACACTCCGCTCAAAGCACGCCTGATGCAGGCCTTCCCCAATCTACCTGTCTTCGTTGAACACGACGGCAACGCCGGCGCTCTCGCCGAGTTCCACTTCGGCGTCGGCAAGGCCCTACCCAATTTGCAACACCTCATCTTCCTCACCTTCGGCACCGGCATCGGCGCCGGCTTTATCGTCAATGGCCAAATCCTCCGCGGCGCCACCGACACAGCCGGTGAAGTAGGCCATTGGCGTCTCGCCGAAGACGGCCCACTCGGCTTCGGCAAGCGCGGCTCCTGGGAATCCTTCGCCTCCGGCGCAGGTCTGGTCGAACTCGCCGCGCACATGTTCCCCGCGCGCTGGACTCCTCAAACCCCCATCGCCGATTTGGTCCAGGCCATGCTTGAGGACGATCCCGACGCTTTACAGGTCGCTGCGGTTGCAGGAACCTGGATGGGCCGCGGCCTCGCCCTGCTTATCGATGCTCTCAATCCCCAGATCATCGTCTTTGGTTCTCTCGGCGTCGTCCTCGGCGAACGCATCTTCGCCTCAGCCCGCAAGGTCATCGCCACGGAGACCTTGCCCCAGGCTGCCGCTGCGTGCCAACTGCTTCCCTCCGCCTTGGGCAAACAAATCGGCGATGTTGCCGCGCTCATGGCCGCGCTCACTCAATCCTCCGTCCACCGCGCGCTCCAACCCAAGAACGATGCCAGGCAGCCGCCAGCAAAAGGCCATCTCTGAACCGCAGCAGTTTACACTCTCCCTCATGAGGGTTCTCTCCGTCTCATGGCGCGCCAGCGCGCTAGTACTTCTCCTTTTCCTCGCACTGCCCGCCTCTCTTCAAGCGTTCGCACAACAGCCTGACGAGGCCTCCATCGTTCGCGGAGTCGATGCCGCCGTAAAAGCCAGGCTCGATGCCATCGCTGCATACACCGTTGCCGAACACTACTCCGTTTATCGCGGTGGCGACGAAGCCCATCCCGCCGCTGAAATGACTGTCAGGACGACCTATCAGGCGGAAACCGGAAAAAGCTACACGATCCTCTCAGAGAGCGGCTCGGCGATTCTGCGGAAGTTTGTACTGAGTTCGATCCTCGACAATGAAAAGCGAATTAACCAGCCCGGAGTCCGCGAAGGATCGTGGATTACCTCAGCCAACTACGAGATGAAACTCAAGCCCGGTGGCCCGCAGCACATCAACGGTCGCGACTGCTTCGCTCTTTCCATCAATCCCAGGCAGAAAGCTCCTAATCTCCTCGTTGGAACCATCTGGGTCGATACCAAAGATCAGTCTCTCGTCCAGCTCGAGGGAACCGCGTCCAAAAGCATCTCCGTCTTTACCGGCCCTACCCAGATGATGCGTCAATATGCCATGGTGAAGGGCTTTGCCGAAGCAACGCACGCCCGCGCAGTCTCTGACAGCTCCCTCTTCGGCAAGACCGTTGTCACCATCGATTACAGCGGATACGACATCAAAATTCGTGCTGCCCGGTAAGCCGCCCGCGCCGATTTTTGCCTATCATCGTCCCCAGGTCATCCTTCATAGCGGCTGAAAACTCCATGCTGCGCTCGGTTCCCGCCTGCTCCGCGTCCCCGGCAAGCACCGCATGCAGCACCTTCATTGGCGTCATCTCTCTCTTCAGCTTCTCCGGCCACTTTCCCCGCTTGCCTTGCAAAACCCTTTCCCTAAACCTTTGAACTGAAAACACATCGCTCCCTCCACGAATTCAAAAACGGAATTCCGTACCACATCGCAGCACCACATTTCACTAAGGTGATAGATGTCACGGCTACTGCTCACCACCCGACGTACAACAAGAGATAGACAGGATTCGAGATACAAAGGACAATCGTTTTGCATCCTTGATTCTCTGCAAACGGGAGGAAACCGTGCCAGCCTTCACACCTCCGCCGCTGCCCAGCGACGACAAACGTTGGAAGATCGTGAACGGCACCATGCGCAAGAATGGGTTTGCCCGCCACGCGCTCATTGAAACCCTCCACACCGTGCAGTCGTCGTTCGGCTACCTGGACGACGACTGCCATCCGCTTTGTCGCCCGCTCCCTGCGCGTGCCCCTCAGCCAGGCCTACGGAGTGGTCACCTTCTACCACCACTTCAGCCTCAAGCCTCCCGGCAAGCACACCATGACCATCTGCACCGGAACCGCCTGCTACATCAAGGGAACTGACAAACTGGTGGCCGCGGCCGAAAAGCGCCTGGGCATCCCGCAAGGGCAGACCACCAAGGATGGCAACATCAGCCTCATGACCGCGCGCTGCGTCGGCGCTTGCGGACGCGCCCCGGTCGTTCTCACTGACGGCGAACTCTGTGGCCAGATGACCGGCGAGCAGATGCTGGAACAACTGGAAAGGTGGGCCGTCGAATGACCATCGAAGAACTCGAACAAATAGCCGAATCCACCCGCGCCGAATACGCCAAATACGACTACGAGATCAACGTCTGCATGGGCACCGGCTGTCTCAGCCAGCACTCTGACCAGCTGAAAGACGAGCTCGCCAAAGCCGTCGCCGCCCAGGGCAAAAACGCCTTTGTCCGCCGCACCGGCTGCATGGGTCTGTGCGCGGCCGGCCCCCTGGTCCTCGTCGATCCCGAAGAAATCCTCTACCAGCATTGCAAGGCCGGCAACGCTGAAGCCATCGCGTCCAGCCTAGGCGGCGAACCCGTTGCCGAGCTGCAATGCGACCTGCGCGAACACTTCGAGCAGCAGGTCCACGTCGTCCTTGAAAATTCCGGCCACATCGACCCGGAAAAGATCGACGACTACATCGCCCGCGATGGATACCTCGCCCTGGTCAACGCCCTCACTGAGATGACCCCCAACGAAGTCATCCAGCAGATCACCGAAAGCGGCCTGCGCGGTCGCGGCGGCGGCGGCTATCCCACCGGCCTCAAGTGGAGCACCGTCTCCAAGGCCAGCGGCGACCTGAAGTACGTCATCTGCAACGGCGACGAGGGCGACCCCGGAGCCTTCATGGACCGCAGTGTTCTCGAAAGCGATCCCCAGCGCGTCCTCGAAGGCATGGCCATCGCGGCCTATGCCGTCGGCGCCAGCAAGGGGTACGTCTATGTCCGCGCGGAGTATCCACTTGCCGTCGCCCGCCTCACCAACTGCCTGCGCGATGCCCGCCGCCGCGGCCTGCTCGGCAACAACATCTGCAACACACCCTTCAACTTTGACGTCGAGATTCGCCTCGGCGCAGGCGCCTTTGTCTGCGGCGAGGAAACCGCCCTCATCGCCTCCATTGAAGGCAAGCGCGGCACGTCCCAAGCCCCGTCCGCCCTATCCCGCGGTCAGCGGCCTGTGGGGCAAGCCCACCCTCATCAATAACGTTGAGACCTTCGCCAACATCGCGCCCATCATCCGCAAGGGCGGCAAGTGGTTCGCCGCCATGGGTTCGGAGCGCAGCAAAGGCACCAAGGTCTTCGCCCTCACCGGAAAAATCACCAACACCGGCCTGGTCGAAGTTCCCATGGGCATCAAGCTCCGCGACATCATCGAAGGCATCGGTGGCGGCGTTCCCGACGGACACACCTTCAAGGCGGTACAGACCGGCGGTCCTTCCGGCGGCTGCCTGCCCGCCGAATTGCTCGACATCGGCGTCAGCTACGATGCCCTCGTCAAGGTCGGCGCCATGATGGGCTCCGGCGGCATGATCGTCATGGACGACACCTCCTGCATGGTCAACGTGGCCCGCTTCTTCATCGAGTTCTGCATGACTGAGTCCTGCGGCAAGTGCATTCCCTGCCGCGCCGGCACCGCCCAGATGCATACGCTGCTCACCCGCATCTGCAACGGATCTGGAACCATGGCCGACCTCGACCTGCTCATCGATCTCTGTGCCACGGTCAAGGAGACCAGCCTCTGCGGCCTCGGTCAAACCGCGCCCAACCCCGTGCTCAGCACCTTGAAGTATTTCAAGGACGAGTACATCGACCACATTGTCCACAAGCGCTGCCCGGCCGGTGTCTGCAACATGGAAGCCCCGGCAGCCAACGCAGCTTCCTTGGAGGTGTTGGCATGAGCACCGGTGCAGAAGTCAAAACTCTCGTAATCGATGGCCAGGAAGTCAGCGCCCGCGCCGGTCAGACCATCCTAGAAGTGGCCCGCGAGCACAACATCGACATTCCCACCCTTTGCCATCTTGAAGGCCTCAGCGACGTCGGCGCCTGCCGCCTCTGCGTGGTTGAAGTCAAGGGCAATAACAAGCTCTTTCCTGCCTGCGTGACCACCGTCTTTGAGGGCATGGAGGTCACCACCGTCACTGAGCGCCTCCAGAAGCACCGCAAGACCATCCTTGAATTGCTCTTCGCCGAGCGCAACCACATCTGTTCCGTCTGCGTCTCCAACGGCCACTGCGAGTTGCAGACCCTCGGACAGCAGCAGGGCGTCACCCACGTCACGCTCCCCTATCGCAATCCTGCATTGCCTGTCGATGCCTCTCACGAGCGCTTCACCCTCGACCACAACCGCTGCATCCTCTGCACCCGCTGCGTCCGCGTCTGCGCCGAAATTGAAGGCGCCCACGTCTGGGACGTCATGGGCCGCGGCATCGACTCCCTGATCATCTCCGACCTCAACGAGCCCTGGGGCGAATCCAGCTGCACACGCTGCGGCAAATGCGTCCAGGTCTGCCCCACCGGTGCCCTCTTCGACAAAAGCAAGATCGGCTCCGACCACCCCAAGTACCCTGACTTTCTGCCCTACCTGAACCTGATGAGGGAAGCGCAATGAGCAAACCAAAACTGGCAACTGTGTGGCTCGACGGATGCTCCGGCTGTCACATGTCGTTCCTTGACATGGATGAGCGGCTCCTTGCCCTCGCCGAACTCGTCGACGTCGTCTACAGCCCCATCGTCGACACCAAGGAATTCCCCGACGAGGTCGACATCGCCCTCGTCGAGGGAGCCGTCGCCTCGGTCGACGACGAAAAGAAGATCAGGAAGATTCGCGCCCACTCCAAGCTCCTCGTCGCCATGGGCGACTGCGCCGTGGCCGGCAACGTGCCCTCCATGCGCAATCCCTTCGGCCCGGAAGCCATCCTCAACCGCGCCTACATTGAGAACGCATCCGCGCAGCAGCAAATTCCCTGCGTCGTCGTGCCCCAGCTCCTGCGCGTGGTCAAGCCCATCCACGAATTCGTCAAGGTCGACGTCTTCTTGCCCGGCTGCCCGCCCTCGGCCGACACCTTCCACACCGCGCTCACCGCGCTCGTTACCGGTGCCCCGCTGGACATTCCAGCCCTCACCCGTTTTGGAGCTTAACCCGTCCGGAGATTGCCTCATGAGCCAAACCATCACCATCGACCCCGTCACACGCCTTGAAGGCCACGGCAAGATCACCATTCAGCTCAACGGCCAGGGCGAAGTTGAAGACGCGCACTTCCATGTCACTCAGGTGCGTGGCTTTGAGAAGTTCGCCGAGGGCCGTCCCTTTTACGAGATGCCCAGCCTCATGGCCCGCATCTGCGGCATCTGCCCCGTCTCCCATCTCATCGCCTCGGCCAAGGCCTGCGAAGCCATCATGTCCGTCCGCATTCCGCATACCGCCGCGCAGCTGCGCCGCATGCTGAATCTCGCCCAGATGGTCCAGTCTCACGCCCTCAGCTTCTTTTATCTCTCCTCGCCCGACCTGCTCCTCGGCATGGAGTCTGACCCCGCCTCCCGCCACATCTTCGGCGTCGTCGCCGCCAGGCCCGAACTGGGCCGCGCCGGCATCGCCCTGCGCCGCTTCGGCCAGCACATCATCGAACTGCTCGGCAACAAGCGCATCCATCCCGGCTGGGTCGTGCCCGGCGGCGTCACCGAGCCGCTCTCCCCCGCCAAGCGCGATGAAATTCTCGCCATGATCCCCGAGGCCTACGCCAACATCGGCCTCGCCCTCGGCGCTTACAAGCAGATCGCCGACACTTTCCGCCCCGAAGATCGACGTCTTCGCCAACTTCCCCTCGCAACTACCTCGGTCTCATCAACGAAGACGAGTCCATCGAGTTTACTGACGGCGCCCTCCGCCTCATCGACTCCCACGGCGTCATCATCGAAGACGGCATCACCGCCAATCGCTTCACTCAAGTCATCGGCGAGGCCGTCGAGCCCTACTCCTACACCAAGTTCGCTTACTACAAACCTCTCGGCTATCCCCAGGGCAGCTATCGCGTTGGCCCGCTCGCTCGCCTCAACATCGCCAAAACCATGGGCACGCCCCTGGCCGACAAGGAACTGGTCGAGTTCAAGCAGCTCTCCAGCGGTCCCGTCTGGAGCTCCTTCTACTACCACCACGCCCGCCTCATCGACATGCTCTACGGCATCGAAAAAATCGAGCAGATCCTCACCGACCCGCTCATCCTCGACAAGCACATCCGCGCCACCGCCGGCGTCAACCGCCTCGAAGGCGCAGGCCAGGCCGAAGCCCCGCGCGGCACCCTCATGCACAATTACAAGGTCGACGAAAACGGCCTCATCACCTGGGCCAACCTCGTCATCGCCACCGGCCAGAACAACAACGCCATGAACAAAGGCGTCCTGCAGGCCGCCCGCGAATACGTCAAGGATGGCAAGTTCACTGAAGGCGCACTCAACCGCGTCGAAGCCGTGATCCGCACCTTCGACCCATGCTTAAGCTGCTCCACCCACGCCTTCGGCCAGATGCCTTTGGCCCTCACGCTCCTTAACGCCGACGGCGAACAAGTCGACCAGCTGATCCGCGGATAAGATCCGATTTCGCTCGAACCACTGGTTAAGCTGTCATCCTGAGCGAACGAAGCGCAGCGAATGGAGTCGAAGAATCTGCGGCTGCACTTTAGCTCTGCTACTTCATCTCAAAAGGCCTGGGGTGATCCCATGATGCCGACCCCGATCCGCGTCCTCATCCTCGCCTGCGGCAACACCCTCCGCCGCGATGACGGCGTCGGCCCCTGGCTTGCTCAATGGGCCGAAGAGAAGTTCCGGGACGACCCCAACCTCCGCGTAATCTCCCGCCAGCAATGGACCCCAGACCTCGCCGAAGAAATCGCCAACTCCAGCTTCGTCCTCTTCATCGACTGCTCCATCGAATCAGATCCGGGCTCCATCAGGTTCACCCGCGTCGAGCCATCCGAATCCAATCAAGGCCTCGCCACCCATCACCAGGGCGCACCTCAACTCCTCGCCCTCGCCCGCGAACTCTACAGCTCCCAACCAAAAAATGCCCTGCTCCTCACCATCGGCGCCGGTTCAACCGAGTTAGGCGAGACGTTCAGCCCTGCCGTAACCGGCGCTCTGCCCCAGGCCTGCAGCCTCCTCGAACGCACCATCCAAGCCTGGATGAAATAAGTCCGCCCGTCACATCAAATACCCCGCCAGCTTGAACGAATACGCGTAGTCGCCCTTTAACGCCTCACGCAGTACAATCCGCGTCCCTTCCACCTGCACCTTCGCCCCAAGTTCACTCGTATCGCCTAACTGCGTGATCGCAACGCCGGGCTTCGCGGGAACATCCGGCATCGTAATCGTCTGCGCCTTCGGCTTCCCCAGCACCGTCACAAACAAATCATCACCCTTCCGCGTAAAACGCAGATCGTCCCCCTCCACGCTCTTGCCCGTTGCCTGCGTCCACGGCGTCGTATCGTAAATCGCTTCGCCATTCTGCTTCAGCCACGCCCCCAGCGCCCTCAGCCGCTCCATCTGCACCGGAGGGATGGTCCCATCCGCCTCCGGCCCCACATCCAGCAGCAGGTTGCCGTTCTTGCTTACAATGTCCACCAGCAGCGCAATCAGCTCGCCCGGCGCAATCGTCTCCGCCTCGCCCTCGGCCCTGTTGTATCCGAACGACCTTCCCAGCCCTCTGCACTCCTCCCACTTTTTTGCGCTGATCTTGTCCAGCTTCTCGTACTCCGGCGAAGTAAAGTCCGAGTGCGCAATCCCGAACCGGTCGTCGATCACCCCGTCCGGCACGGCGTTGTAGTAGTCCGCCTCCACCTCCAGCGCCTTGCCCGTCTTCGGCCAGTCAATGTCGTTCCACAGCAGCATCGGATGATACTTCGCAATCAGCTCGTGAATCTGCGCATTGGCATACCGCCCATAAGCCTCGCTCTCCGGCTTCACCGCCTCGTAGTCCGCATTCACCTCGATCGGACCCGTATTGAACGTCCAGTCGTACCCGCCCGAGTAGTAAAGCCCCATGCGCATCCCCTGCTTGGTCACCGCCGCCGTCAACTCGCCCACAATGTCCCGCTCCGCATGCCGCGCATCCATCGGCAGCGTTGGGCTGGGGTTCGGCGTCGTGCTCGGCCACAGCGTAAACCCCTCGTGATGCTTGCTCGTCAGCACCACATACTTCGCTCCAGCCTCGCGAAATGTTGTCGCCCACTCATCCGGATTCCACTTCCTGCTCTCTTTGTTGAACGTCTCGGCAAACTGGTAGTAGTCGTGATGCGGGCCGTAGTGCTCGCGATCGTAAGCTTCCGTCGGCGACCCTGGTATCCGCACCGTGTTCAGGTACCACTCCGCATATGGGTCGTACTTGATGTAATCGTTCGAAGAGAAATCGTGATCCGGATGATTCAGGGGCGCCCATCCGGGCACCGAGTAAAGCCCCCAGTGAATGAAGATCCCCAGCTTTGCCCCCGCATACCAGCCGGGGAGCGGATGCCGGTCCAGCGACTCAATCGTCGGCTCATACTTCGCCGGTATCTGCGCACGGCACAGTCCTGCCTGTATACCCATGGTGCCCAATACCGCACACGCTATCCAGAACCCGCAGTACTTCTGCTTTTCAGACAAATGGCCTCCCATCGCTTTCAGCCGCATCGTGAATAAAGGACCTAGGTCGTCGCGCTCTTTCGCGCCTTTTCCCCAGTGGCATCGAAATAGCTTGTAAAGGCGCTGATCACGCTATGAATGCCGGTGGCCCCGCCTGCCAGCATCACTGCCGAGAGAAACACATCAACAGCAAGAAACGCGGCTTGCTGCGCTCCGGTTGCCCCGTTCAGCTTTGGCGCCGTCAGCAGCGGCCACAGCGCCCGCACCCCGACAATCGCCGCTGCGAATCCCAGCAGCAGCGCAACTCCAAGCGCGTACTGCTGCGTCTGTCCCTTATAAGTCTGCAGGTCGTCGCCGGCAGTCTTGATCGCATTTGCATCTGGAGCGCCCGCACCCGTGGCGGCATCCAGAGCGGCCTGCTTTTTATTGGCTTCCGCATCGCGCCATGGGCTCACCAGCACTTCAACCGCGCGCTCGATAAAGCCCGCGGTCAAAAGCAATGGCGACATCGTACTCATCAGTTGGGTCGGGTCGATCGAGAAATTCAATCCTCCCCAACGGGCAAACGCAACGTAGGCCGCGAGCAAAAGGGCTGCGCACACGCTCGCGGCAACAATCGGCCAATTGGACTTCAAATTCATGGGATTCTCTCCCTGGCGGTAGAATTAAACGAGCATAGCAGCGCAAAATAAATCAGTAAAGTAACTATCTCTGTTTACGGCGAAGTTAATTCAACGCAGTTTTCGGCGTTTCCATGAAAGGTCTTCGTCAATGGGGTGGAAATCCGGCCACACTTCATTCTCACCCCCGAAAGTGGACCCGCGGCAACCGCCGGGCTCGGCTTCGTCTGGCTGGATTTTCGACCGCTGCGCTGCGCGTCAGTATATGTCGATAGGGCCTGCGAATGACAGCCGCGTCTCTTTCAATCCGATAGCTCGGAAAGATGGCCGAATCCTTGAAGGCAACGCGATCAGTCGGAAGCGGGGTCCACGCTGCAATTCTGCGGGCAGCTCTCGTTGCGAAGGTGCCGCAGAGTCAAATGACGCGATGAGAGCAGTTGACGAATAGCGAAATTGATCTAACCCTCCGGCCCCATCCACCGCCATTAAACAAATGGCGGCCGCATCGCGACGCAGCCGCCATCTTCACCGCAATCCTGAAGCTGGACTCCTAGAACGCCGCCACTGTCTGCCGCAGACTGTACGAGCTCAATGTCTTGATGTAGTTCCCGCGATCGAACGGTGAAGTGTCCGGGACCGACCGCCGGCTCAGGCACCCGCGTGTCGCCCACAACGACGTATACTCGCGCTTCTCCAGCCAATACTGCATGTCCGCCAGCACCCGCCCAATATGCTCGATGCCATGAATATGCAGCGCGGAGCACATCATCGTCACGCCCGCTCCGGCCATGATCCCCTTCAGCACATCCTCAGCCGAGTGAACCCCACCGGAAATAGCCAGGTCAATCTTCAAGTGCCCGTAAAGGATTGCCGACCAGTGCAGCCGCGGCAGCAGTTCCGAAGGCGTTGAGAAGTGCAGTGTCGGCCGTACTTCCAAATTCTCGATATCAAAGTCCGGCTGATAAAAGCGGTTGAACAGCACCACTCCGCGAGCTCCCTCACCCTCCAGTCGCCCCACCAGGTTTGGAATGCTGGTGAATGACTGCGAAAGCTTCACCGCCACCGGCACCTTAACCGCGCTGGTCACCGCGGCCACAAGTTCCAGCAGTTGCGACTCCAGGTCCGCAGAAGTCTGGCTCTTGTCCGTCGCGAGCGCATATGTGTTCAGTTCAATCGCGTCGGCCCCGGCCTGTTCCATGTCCTGGGCATACCGCACCCACCCGCCCTTCGTGGCTCCGTTCAGGCTCGCCATGATGGGAATCTCCACCGCCGCCTTGGCCCGGCGAATATGGTCCAGGTAAACCTCGTGCGTCATCCGGTAGTCATCCAGGTCCGGCAAATAGCCGAGCGACTCGGCAAAGGACTCCGTGCCCCGAGAAAGGTCGTCGTCCAGAGCTTTCGACTCCAGCGCCAGTTGCTCCTCAAACAGCGAGGTCAGCACAATCGCTGCCGCCCCCGCGTCTTCCATCCGCCGCACGTTGTCCAGCGACTCCGACAGCGGCGTCGACGACACCACGATCGGCCCCTTCAGCTTTAATCCGAGATACTGCGTTGAAAAATCAATCATTCCGCGCCTCCGGCAGCCACTGGGGCAGCCTGCTCTTCTGTCTTCTCTTCCGGCGCAATGTGCGGTGTCTCCCCGCGGCCCGGCATCGAAGCCCTGGCTGAGTACACCCGCCACTGCCGCTCCACATCGTCCTGCGCTTCCTTCAGCAGCTCCGCCGCCAGCTCCGGATTGCTGCGCGCCAGCATCGTGTACCGCGCCTCGCGATAGCTGTACTCCTTCAGCCGGATCGACGGCGCCTTCGAGTCAAGCTGGAACGGGTTCTTGCCCGACTCGCGCAACGCCGGGTTGTAGCGCATCAGTGGCCAGTACCCCGACTGGACTGCAAGTTTTTGTTGTTCCAGCCCATGCACCAGGTCGTACCCATGCGCAATGCAGCTGGAGTACGCAATGATGATTGACGGCCCGTTGTGCGCTTCGGCCTCCTGGAAGGCCTTCACCACATGCGTGTCGTTGCCGCCCAGCGCCACCTGCGCCACATAAACTGAGCCGTAGCTCACCGCTTCCATGGCCAGGTCTTTTCTGCTGTTTGGTTTCCCGGCAGCCGCAAACTTGGCCACCGCGCCACGCGGCGTAGCCTTCGACATCTGCCCGCCCGTGTTCGAGTAGACCTCCGTATCCAGAACCAGCACATTCACGTTCTTGCCCGAGCCCAGCACGTGGTCCAGTCCGCCAAACCCGATGTCGAACGCCCATCCGTCGCCGCCCAGAATCCACACGCTCTTGCGCACCAACGCATCGGCAATCGCCAGCAGGTTGTGCGCATCGGAGCTTTCGTTGCCTTCCAGCTTGGCACGCAGCAACAGCACCCGCTTCCGCTGCTCGTTGATCTCCGACTCTGTATTCTGCACAGCGCCCAGCAGGTCGGCCGCCAACTCCACACCAATCTCCGCCGTCAACCGCTTCACCAGCAGTTCCGCAAATTCCTTCTGTTGGTCCAGCGCCGTCCGCATGCCAAAGCCAAACTCCGCATTGTCCTCGAACAGCGAGTTGGCCCACGTAGGCCCGCGTCCCTGCACATTGCTCGTATACGGCGTAGTCGGCAGGTTCCCCCCGTAGATCGATGAGCACCCCGTCGCATTCGCAATGTAAAGCCGGTCGCCGAACAACTGCGTCAGCAGCTTGATATACGCCGTCTCGCCGCATCCCGCGCACGCGCCGGAGAACTCAAACAGTGGCTGAAGCAGTTGCAGGTCCTTCACCTGCCCATGTGACAGCTTCGAGCGATCCACTTCCGGCAGGTTCAGGAAAAACTCCCAGTTGTCGCGCTCGCCCTCGCGCAACGGAGCCTGCGGCGCCATGTTGATCGCCTTCTTGCTCGCGTCGCTCTTGTTCTTCACCGGGCAAACTTCCACGCATACCGCACATCCCGTGCAGTCCTCAGGAGCCACTTGCAGCGTATAGCGGTCCTGTTCCATGCCCTTCCACTTCGGCTTGGCCCATTGCAAGGTAGCCGGAGCCTTGTCGCCCAGTTCCGCGCCGTACACCTTGGCGCGAATCACTGCATGCGGGCAAACCATCACGCACTTGCCGCACTGGATGCAAAGATCCTTGTCCCACACCGGAATGAACTGAGCAATGTTCCGCTTCTCCCACTGCGCCGTACCTGTCGGGAACGCCCCGCCCGCCGGAATCGCACTTACCGGCAGCAGATCGCCATGGCCGGCCGCAATCTTCTCCAGCACATTGCTCACAAACGCCGGCGCCTTGTCGCTGATCGACGGAATCAAATCGAACTCCGACGTCGCACCCATCGGCAGCTCAACCTTTTCCAGGTGCGCCAGCGCCGCGTCCACAGCCGCGTAGTTCTTCTGGACCACCGCCTCGCCGCGCTTGCCATACGTCTTGTAAATCGCCTTCTTGATCTGTGCAATCGCTTCCTCGCGTGGCAGCACGCCGCTGATCGCGAAAAAACATGTCTGCATGATCGTGTTGATGCGCGTGCCCATCCCGGCCTCGCGCGCCACCTTGTAGCCGTCAATCACGTAGAACTCAATCTTCTTGGCCAGGAGCTCCTGCTGCGTAGTCCTCGGCAAATGACCCCACACCTCGGCCGCAGAGTAAGGCGAGTTAAGAAGGAACACCGCGCCCGGCATCGCCGCCTCCACAACGTTCATCTTTTCCAGGAAGCTGAAGTTGTGGCAAGCCACAAAGCTGGCCCGCGTAATCAAATACGTCGACCGGATCGGATTCGGCCCAAACCGCAAGTGGCTCGTCGTCATCGATCCCGACTTCTTCGAGTCGTACACAAAGTAGCCCTGCGCATAGTTCGGCGTCTCGCTGCCAATAATCTTGATCGAGTTCTTGTTCGCACCCACCGTCCCGTCCGAACCCAGTCCGTAGAACAGCGCACGCACCGTCTTCGGATCCTCGGTAGAAAAAGCAGGATCGTAGCTCAAACTCGTAAACGTCACATCGTCTTCAATGCCGATCGTGAAGTGATTCTTCGGCGCCGGCTTGGCCAACTCGTCAAAGATGCCCTTCACCATCGCCGGCGTAAACTCCTTCGAAGAAAGCCCATAACGCCCGCCAATCACCACCGGCTTCTGCGCAAACGGCAGTGACGCCGCGTTCTCGGCAATCACCGTCACAATGTCCTGATACAGCGGCTCGCCCAGCGCGCCCGGCTCCTTGGTGCGGTCCAGCACCGCAATCGACTTCACCGTCGCCGGCAGCGCCTTCAGGAACGCGCTCGCATCAAACGGCCGGTACAGCCGAACCTTTAGCAGGCCCAGCTTCTCGCCCTGCTTGTTCAGCAGGTCCACGGCCTCTTCCGCCGCCTCCGCGCCCGAGCCCATCATCACAATCACCCGCTCAGCATCCGGCGCGCCGTAGTAGTCGAACAGGTGATACGCGCGTCCCGTCTGCGCAGCAAACCTGTCCATTACCTGCTGCACAATCCCCGGAACCGCCTCATGAAACTTGTTGCACGCCTCGCGCGCCTGGAAAAACACATCCGGATTCTGCGCCGTCCCGCGAATGATCGGCCGGTCAGGGCTCAGCGCCCGCTGCCGGTACTCGATCACGTACTTGTCGTCCAGCAGTGCGCGAATCGTCTCGTCGCTGATCGGCAGAATCTTGCCCACTTCGTGCGAAGTACGGAACCCGTCAAAAAAATGAATGAATGGAATGCGCGATTCCAGCGTGGCAATCTGCGCCACCAGCGCCATGTCCGCCACTTCCTGCACCGAATTCGAAGCCAGCATAGCCCAGCCCGTCGTACGGCACGCCATCACGTCCGAGTGATCGCCAAAGATCGATAGCGCATGGGTCGCCAGTGTCCTCGCCGTCACATGCATCGTCGCCGGGGTCAGCTCACCGGCAATCTTGAACATGTTGGGAATCATCAGCAGCAGTCCCTGCGACGCCGTAAACGTAGTCGCGAAGGCCCCCGCCTGCAACGCCCCGTGCAGTGCGCCCGCGGCGCCACCTTCGCTCTGCAACTCTTCCACGATGGGCAGCGCGCCCCAGATGTTCTTCTTTCCCTCCGAGCGCCACTGATCGGCCCACTCGGCCATCGGCGAAGAGGGGGTAATTGGGTAGATCGCAACCACTTCGGAAAGTCGATAGGCTACCGAGGCAGCCGCCTCGTTCCCATCCAGAATTACCATTTTTCCAGGCGTTTCCTGTTCACTCATTCGCTTTTCCTCACAGCGCGGCCAGGAGAATTAAACCGCTAGACCGAGTCTCGTCTCTGAGGTGCTGAGTCGCTGTGATGCGAGACACAGGCAGGTATCATAATCCCGCATCGCGAAATGATGTTCATATTATGAATATGCTCGTATCCCCGACCAAAGACGCTTCCCCCGCAACCACCTTCCACCCCCCTCCGGTGTCTAGTCAGTATGGAGTGACCGGTTCCAGTTCGCAGGTCGTGGGTTAGGCTGTGATTCGTTGAGGAACACAGTCCAGAGCCACAAGCGGAGAGGAACCGGCCATGAAGGAAAAGGTACGATTTTTGGGTTTGGATGTCCATGGCGAAACGATCGCAGCGGCGATCGCCGAGCCGGATGGAGAAGTGCGCAGCCTTGGGGTCATCCCGAACCGCGCCGAGTCTGTACGCAAACTGATCAAGAAGCTGGGTCCGGCCGAGCAGTTGCGGGCCTGCTACGAGGCCGGTCCTACCGGATACGTGCTGTATTGGCAGCTAACCGAGTTGGGCGTCGATTGCGCGGTGGTGGCGCCGACACTGGTGCCAACCAAGGCCGGCGACCGGGTGAAAACCGACCGGCGGGATGCGGCCAAGCTGGCACGCTGTCATCGGGCGGGCGATCTGACTGCGGTGTGGGTGCCGGATGCGAGCACGGAGGCGTTGCGCGATCTGGTGCGAACGCGCGAAGCGGCCAAACAGGATCAGCTGCGGGCACGGCATCGGTTGAGCAAGTTTCTGTTGCGCACCGGGCGACGGGCGCCGTTTGCGGGCAAGGCCTGGACACTGCCCTACATGGCCTGGGTGCGGCAGTTGCGCTACGAGCAGGCGGCGCAGGAGTGGACGCGGCTGGATTTGCTGCATGAGGTCGAACACATGGCCGAGCGCGTGAAGCGATTGGAGGAGGCGATCCGGGAAGCCGTGAAGCTGGCTCCGGCCCCGATGCAGGAAGCGATTCGCGGCTTGCAGGCGTTGCGCGGTGTGGCCGAGATTTCGGCGGTGACGGTGGTGGCCGAGCTGGGCCGGATCTCACGTTTTGAGGGCGCGCGGCAGTTGATGGGCTACAGCGGCGCGGTGCCCAGTGAAGAGTCCAGCGGCAAGCGGCAGCAGCGCGGTGCGATCACCAAGACGGGCAACGCGCATCTGCGACGCGTGGTCATCGAAGCGGCCTGGAGTTATCGGCTCAAACCGCGCATCGGGCCGGTGCTGGGCAAGCGACAGGAAGGCGTACCGGAAGAGATCAAAGAGATGGCCTGGAAGGCGCAGTTGCGATTGCATAAGCGCTACGCCAGGCTGGCCGCGGCAGGCAAGGACCAGCGCAAGATCGTGACCGCAGTGGGCCGCGAACTGCTGGGCTTCATCTGGGCCATCGGCCGGCGGGTGGAAGCGGCGGGCTGCGAGCAAAGAGCCGCCTGAAGGGCAAAAACAAAAGCCGGGCTCTACGTGTCAGCAGTGGAAAGGGGAAGCAACAACAACAGCAAAAACAAAAACCTTCCTGAAGAGGAAAAAACCGCGCAACGCGAATGAACAGCATCAACCAATTCGAAGACAGGGCCAGCCGCAGCCGGAGCAAGCACGAAGGAGAATCCTCGACCGCTCTATGCGACAGGCTCAGCCGGACTCGCGACACTAGTCCGAGGCAGCTCCCGACGGATCATGAGCATGCGGTTTCGACCCGCGAATATCAGACTGATCAATCGTCGCCCATTCTGCTTCGGCTGCTGCTGGCCCTGTCCTCGAAAAAACAAAAACCACCCCACAGCCGTGCAGGCATTGACAGGATCACTCCATATCAGAGCGGTTCTCCAATTCACGTGGGGTCACCGGGGTCGTGAAAGGTGGCTTCTTCTTGAGGGAAAAGCCACTTGAGGTCAGTGGGTTCCCTCTACACCAATTGGAGAACCGCTATCGGCTCTCCCTGCCCCACCCGTGCCCTCCGCCCCGAACCGTCAGAGCTTGCAATTCCCCGGGCCCTTAGGCCATATCGGCATAGAGCTGCAAGATGATCCATGAGCAGGCTAGCCTCACAGTCCCTCAGTCCACGCACCTCCGCTCCCTGCATTAAACTCGAGTCTGGAACCCATACACGATGAAGTTTTTCGGCGGCAAGAAGGAAACGGAAGAAGACACACCCAAGCCAGGCTTCTTCGACAGGATGAAGCAGGCGGTTTCGCGCACCCGCGAGTCACTGTCCTCGAAGATTGAAGGCATTGTTGCGCTCACCCGCACGGTGGACGAGTCGGCTCTCGAAGACCTGGAAGCCGCGCTCATCACCAGCGACCTCGGTGTTCAGACCACCACCCGCATCCTCGATGCTCTGCGCGACCGCGCCCGCCGCCAGGCCATCGAAGGCGGGGAAGAACTGCGCTCCCTGCTCAAGCAGGAGTTGCGCGCCATTCTCGAAGCTCCGCGCGCCCAGAGCCCGCCCGCCGCGCAGCCCCCCGAAGGCCCGCTGGTCACCTTCCTCGTCGGGGTCAACGGCACCGGCAAAACCACCTCCGCCGGCAAGCTCGCCGCCTGGTACCGCGCCCAGAATCGCACCGTCCTGCTCTGTGCCGCGGACACCTTTCGCGCCGCCGCCATCGAACAACTGGAAGTCTGGGCCTCGCGCTCCGGCGTTGAGATGATCAAGACCCGCCAGGGTGGCGATCCCGCCGCGGTCCTCTACGATGCCGCATCCTCCGCCAAGGCCCACAGGATCGAAGAGCTCATCGTCGACACCGCCGGCCGCCTCCACACCAAGACTGGTCTCATGGACGAGCTTGAGAAGATGCGCCGCACCGCCGCCAAGCTCATCCCCGGCGCCCCGCACCAGGTGCTTCTCGTCATGGACGCCACCACCGGCCAGAACGGCCTGCAGCAGGCCCGCCTCTTCACCCAGGCTGCCGGCGTCACCGGTATTGTCCTCACCAAATTGGATGGCACCGCCAAAGGCGGCATCGCCGTAGCCATCGCCCAGGAGCTGAATCTCCCCGTCCGCTTCGTAGGCGTAGGCGAGCAGATGACCGACCTGCTTGAATTCGACCCGGAAGCGTTTGTAGACTCACTGCTGGAGTAAGATGACCACCCCCGATCAAGACCGTTACTGGATGCAGCGCGCGCTCGAGCTGGCCCGCCGTGGCATCGCCGTCACCTCGCCAAACCCCGCCGTCGGCTGCGTCATCCTGGACCGCGCCGGCCAGGTTGCCGGCGAAGGCTGGCACGAGTACGACCTGCTGGACCACGCTGAAGTCATCGCCCTGCGCGTGGCCGCGCAACACGCCGGCAATCGCCTCCTCGGCGGCACCGCGTACGTCAACCTGGAGCCCTGCAACCACACCGGCCGCACGGGGCCGTGCACGGAGGCGCTGATTGCCTCGGGGCTGGCGCGCGTGGTGGCGGCGACCATCGACCCCAACCCCGCCGTCGCCGGCCATGGCGCGGATCGCATGCGCGCCGCGGGCCTCTTGGTTGAGATCGGAGTCTGCCAAACGGAAGCCCGCCGCCTCAACGAGGGCTTCGCCCGCTGGAGCCAGCACAAGCGCCCGCTGGTCCTGATGAAGGTGGCCATGACCCTCGACGGCCGCATCGCCCCGCCCCCCGGCGTGCAAGCCCTGCGCGAGCCCTACTGGATCACCTGCGAAGCCGCCCGCGCCGCCGTGCAACCCCTCCGCTGGCAGGCCGACGCCGCCATCACCGGGGTTGACACCGTTCTGGCCGACGACCCCATGCTCACCGACCGCAGCGGCCTGCGCCGCCGTCGTCCGCTCCAGCGCGTCGTGCTTGACTCCGCCCTGCGCATGCCCCTCGATTCCAAAATGGTCCGCACCGCGCAGAACGACGTCGTCATCTTCACCGTCTCCAAAGACGAGGCCCGCATCCACGAGCTCCAGTCGCGCGGTGTCCGTGTCGAAGTGCTCCCTGCCGAACAGGGCCGCGTCCCCCTCGCCAATGTTCTCAATAAGCTCGGCGAAGAGGGCATTCTCACCCTGCTCACGGAAACCGGCACGCGCCTCAACACCGCCCTGCTCGCCGCCGGCCTGGTCGACCGCGTCCACCTCTTCGTCTCCCCGCAGATCATGGGGTCAGACGCCGTCCCCGCCTTCCGCGGCATGGCCCATGCCATCCACATGGCGGAGGTGGAAGTAGAGCGCTACGATAACGACCTCGGCCTCTGCTCCCTCCTCAAAGACCCGTGGCCGCAAGACAGTGGTCAGTGATCAGTGGAAGGTGGGCAGCCGGACAGGCCCATACAAGCCATCGTTACGCCTGATCGTTCCTACGTCCCCGATCCCCAGGGCAAATCCAGAATTACTGTGCCCCGCTGAGTCCGAGGCAGGTTGCCGCCCCTTCCACCCCCGCGACGAAGACCTGTCGCCGGGGACCCCGGGGCCTTGTGGTCGCGTCAACTTCCGTTAGTCAAGTATATCAAGGCACAAAATGGCTGATTTTGCATGTAACTTATTTAGTTTCATTGCTATAGAGCAAATCCATGAAAATCGATGTATTCCTGATCCGGGCTGCGTGGTTCGGGCTGGCTTTTTCCGGTTTGAGGAGGCTGGAGATTTGCATGATTCAACCCTTCAAGACCAGTGTGCGCCGGATGCGCATAATTATGTGCAAATGCGCGAGGGAAAATTTGCCGGCGCGGGATGAGAGTCCGGCTGTGCGGGACAAGTCCGCAGCTTTAGAGCTTGGTGAAAAACTCCATTTGAGGGTAAAACTCGTGTGAAAGGCCTCCCGCAGGGGCTAAAGCCCTCAATTGTTTTGTTGCAGTTACGGCCCGGCTGAAGCCGTGCCCTTGTTACATGGCCCAGGGTGGTGTCCCCGAAGTTCGCAGCATAAGTCGAAGCCCCGAAATGCAGGTCCTTCGACTCCACTTGGCCCAAAATCGGGCTAAGCGTCGCTCAGGATGACAGCGTTATTTAGGTTGCGAACTTCAGAAACAGGACACTAGGGGAATCCTGGTTTGGATGAGTTTTTCACCAAGCTGTTTAGTCAGTGCAAATCCAGAACTACCGTGCCCCACTGAGTCCGAGGCAGATTGCCGTTCCTTCCACCCCAGCGACGAAGACCTGTCGCCGGGGGCCCCGGCCTTCTGATCGCGTCGGCTTGAGCGCTTCAGCTTCGAGGTACAGCTATGATGGATTCGCTATAGTCCCCCGTCCCTATTCCCTATTCCCTATTCCCTATTCCCTATTCCCTATTCCCTATTCCCTATAAGATCAAACCATGTTCACCGGCATCATCGAACAAACCGGCACACTCATCAGCCTGAAAGAAACCGGCGGCGTCCGCCGCATCACCGTCGAAGCCCCCGGCCTGGCCGGCCGCTTGCGCGAAGGCGACTCGCTCGGCGTCTCCGGCGTCTGCCTCACCGCGCTCGACGTCAACGACACTTATTTCCACGCCGACCTGGCCCAGGAAACCCTCGACAAGACCTCACTCGGCGCCCTCGCGCCCGGCGCCAGGGTCAATCTCGAACTGCCTACAGCAGCCGGCAGCCCTCTCGGCGGCCACATCGTTCAAGGCCACGTCGACGGCTGCGGAGTACTCCGCGCGCTGGACCCCGTCATTTCGCCTGCGAACCCTGCATTCGACGAACAAACCACTGACTGGACCCTTAAAGTGAAGGTTCCGGAGAACGTTCGCCCCTGGATGGTCCACAAAGGCTCGGTTGCCGTCGAAGGCATCAGCCTCACCATCGCCGACTTCGACGGCGAAGCGATCACCATCGCCATTCTTCCCCTCACCTATTGGCGCACCAACCTGCACACCCTCATCCCCGGCGCCCCGGTCAATGTCGAAGCGGACATCCTGGTCAAGCTGGCCCACGCCCAGATGATCGCTGCAAAAAAGCCGGAACTGGAACTCACCGAGGCCTGGCTGGTCGCCAGCGGCTATTGAAATCCGACTGATCCCAGCGCATAATCCCATCAAAAGGCGGCGAAGATATGAGAGCCACTGCTGAGATTGGCTTGAAAATCACCGCGCAGACGCGAGAGTACTACCGCTACACCGATGTGTCGGCTGAGTTCGAGCGGCGCGGGGCCGGGAGTTCGCGGCCTCACCTTGCCTGGGCAGTTCGATCCGTGCAACCGCCAGAGAAAGTCTTCACTGAAGATCGACCAGGCGACCGAAGGCGTCCTACCAACCATTTGTGAAGCCGGCAGCGGTCTACGGCTTCGCCGCCAGCTTCGGCGGATCGGTCACGTACTCGTCCCCCGTCCGCGCCAACAGCAGAGCCCGCCGGTCCGTCAGCAGCTTCAGCCGGTTGGTCACCTCGATGAACTCCTTCTTCTGCTCCGTGCTCAGCCCCGGCGCGCCGCTCGACGTATCCGCCGCACTCAGCTTCGTCAGCTCATCCAGCCGCGCTTGCAGCCGCGGAATCTCCCTGTCCATCAGAATCGGCCGGATAATCGTCGTCTTTGTCCGCCCCGCGGCAATGTCGTTGCGGTTGTTTTCGCCCCACACCGGCAGAATCCCCACGTGCCCCAGTTCCACCCGCACTCCCGCTGGCCCGTAGTCCTTGCGCACCGCTGAAAACAGCCCGATCATTTCGTCGCGCGGATCGCCATCCTTGTCCGGCATCAGACCGTCCACATATGTACGTGACTGGTTCGATAGAAAATTCCCCAGCGAGTAGAAGATCACCGTATTGCGTCCGTCCTGCGTGGTGTAAGTCTCCACCGGCTGCAACACATGTGGATGGTGCCCCACAATCACGCTCGCACCCGCCTCCAGCATCTTGTGCGCCAAGTCCACATCTTCCGGCCGCGGCGCGGCAGCATACTCAATGCCCCAGTGAATCGACACCACCAGAAAGTCGCATTGCGCCCGCGCCGCCTTCACTGCCGCCAGCACCTGTGCCTCATCCGCACCCGGCGCGCCGCCCGCCTCACCCGGATAGGGGAAGAAGTTCACATGCGGCTGATCGTCCTTGTCGGGGTTGCGATTGCCGTTCAGCCAGCGCGTCATCCCCAGCCAGCCCACCTTGATGCCGTTGGACTCGGCCATCACCGGCTGCCACTGCTGCTGCACCGTGTCGCCCGACCCGGCAAACAGCAGCCCCTGTTCGCGCAGATGCTCGCGCGTTTCGGCAAAGCCCGGCCAGCCCTGGTCCATTACGTGGTTGTTGGCAAATGAGACAATCTTGATCCCGCTCGCCTTCAGTCCCTCCAGCAGCGCTACCGGCGCATCGAACATAAATGGTTTGCTTCCATGCGAATGCGCCGGGGCTACCGGCGTTTCCAGATTCACAAACCCGAAGTCGGCCCGCTTGAACACATCGCTCACGTCGGAAAACAGCTCGCCCCACCCCTGCGAGTTGGTCGGATCGCCCGCGTCCGCCGCAGTCCTGGCCGCCGCCCGCACCGCCTCATGCGGAATTACATCGCCCCCCACCGCAAAACTTACCTGCGCCAGTTCGTGCGGATAAGGAACAACAACGGCAGCCAACCTGTGCCCACGGGAGCCGGCAAAGACGATTAGGGAGATGGCCGCAACGGCCACCAGCAGCGCGGCCATTGCAGCCAGCCAACTGCGCCTGCGCAGGCCGGAACCAACTCTCGCGCCAATCTCCGCTCTCAAACCCCTCGCCTGCATCGCAGAATCCATCGCCCGCACCTGTCGCGATCCCTTCATCGCCCGTGACAAATCAAGTCGCAATCAGGATACAGGCAAGACCGGACAAGAGTTTTTCTCTCACCCATAGGTCGTTCCCGAGAGCCGCAGCCTCGCTCCATCCCTCAAGTCACCGGCTCCGAGCGTTGCTTGCCCCAATCGCGTCTATCCGTTACAAGCACAGGCACCTTAAGCTGGTAACCTGAAAGCGGAGAAATACACCTTGGAAAGGCCGGCAATTCCTCGCCGGCGACCGGAGCCATGGCAGAGTTCGTCATCAAGTTGGCCGATGAACGTGGACGCGTGCAGGAGCAGACGCAGACGGCAGCCACAGCCGAGGAGCTGCGCGCACGCTTTACCCATGCCGGCTACCATGTCTTTTCCGTCAAGGCGCGCTCCGGTTTCGGCTCCCGGCGCCGCAAGGTCAAGCTCGAACCCTTCCTCATCTTCAACCAGCAATTCCTGACGCTGATCCGGGCTGGCCTTCCCATCCTCGGCTCCTTGCAGATGCTGGCCAAGGGCCAGAAGAACGCCCACTTTTCCGCGCAGCTCGACGACGTCTCCAACCGCGTCAAGACCGGCGAAGCGCTCTCTTCGGCCTTTGAGGCGCAAACCGGCTTTCCGGTGATGTACACCACCACGCTGCTGGCCGGCGAGCGTTCCGGAAACCTGCTGGAAGTGCTGGAGCGCTACGTCGCCTTCCAGCGCGTCACCCTCACCTTCCGCAAAAAGCTCATCACCTCGCTCATCTACCCCTCGGTGCTGCTCACCCTGGTCACCGCGCTGGTCATGTTCATGTTCGCCTACGTGGTGCCGCAGTTTGCCACGCTCTACGACCAGCTCGGCTCCAAGCTGCCGCAGATGACCGTGTACTTG
Source organism: uncultured Acidobacteriaceae bacterium (assembly GCA_963776535.1). Lineage (GTDB taxonomy): Bacteria > Acidobacteriota > Terriglobia > Terriglobales > Acidobacteriaceae > Telmatobacter. The sequence continues at coordinate 147,961 of CAVZNB010000001.1, forward strand.
CTCAACTTCAGCAAGTGGATGAATCACAACATCCTATGGATTCTGCTCATCATCGCCGTGCTCGCCGGATCCATCTACCGCTTCTCCACCACCGAGCGCGGCCGCGACTTCATTGACGGCGTGCGCGTCCGCCTGCCGGTGCTGGGCAACATCTGGCTCAAGTACCAGGTCGCCTTGTTTGCCCGCACGCTCTCCACTCTGCTCACCGGCGGCCTGCCGCTGGTGCCGTCGCTCGAGACAGCCTCCAAAACCATCAGTTCGCGCCGCGTCTCCAAGGCCGTGGCCGCATCCATCACCACCGTCCGCGAAGGCAAGAGCCTGGCCGAGTCGCTCAACTCCACCGGCGTCTTTCCCGAACTGGCTGCGGAGATGATCACCGTCGGCGAGCAGACCGGCGCCTTGCCGCAGATGCTCAACTCGGTAGCAGAGTTCTTCGACGAAGACGTGGCCACGGCGCTGGCCGCCGCTCTGGCGCTTATTGAGCCCATCATCCTGATCATCATGGGCATCGTAGTAGTCTTCATTCTCATCTCGCTTTACCTGCCGATCTTCTCGCTGGGCATGGCCGGCGGGTCGGGTGGGGGAGGGTAACCAAGCCATGGCAGACGCAACCGTACTGGCAGTCCCACTTCCGGCAGGGCAAGACGACCGGGCGCAGGCCGAGGCGCTGGCTAAACGCTATCGCGCCGAATTTGTCGACCTGAAGAATTTCAAAATTCAACACGACCTGCTGCGCACGGTCCCGGTCGAGTTGATGTTCCGCTACAATTTCGTGCCCATCGAGCAGCAGCAGGACGCGCTGGTCATCGCCGTCAGCGATCCCTCGCGCCTCATGGTGCTCGACGAAATCAGCGGCCTGCTCGGCCATCGCATCATTCCCCGCGTCGCCACTCTCTCCCAGATCACCGACCTGCTCAAAAAGACCGAGCAGTCACAACGCGTGCTCGACGAAGCCAGCGAAGGCCTGACCTTCGATGTGCTCACCGGCGATGAGAACGCCGACGAGAACATCTCCATCGAGAAGCTGACCAGCGAAGAAGACATCAGCCCCATCATTCGCCTGGTTGACACGACGATCTTCACCGCTCTGGAGCGCCGCGCCTCCGACATTCATATCGAGACCAATGACGATTCCGTCGTGGTCAAGTACCGCATCGACGGCGTACTGCAGATGGCCATGGCGCCCATCGCGCGCGAGCACCATTCCACCATCCTTTCCCGCATCAAGATCATGAGCGAGCTGGACATTGCCGAGCGCCGCGTTCCCCAGGACGGCCGCTTCCGGGTGCGCTACAAGGGCCGCCTCATCGACTTCCGCGTGTCGATCATGCCGACGATTCATGGCGAGAATGCCGTGCTGCGCGTGCTCGACAAGGAGTCGATGAGCGAGAAGTTCAAGAACCTGACCCTCGATGTGGTAGGTTTTGCCGAAGAGGATCTGAAGCGCTTTCGCCGCTACATCCGCGAGCCCTACGGCATGGTGCTGGTGACGGGACCCACCGGCTCCGGCAAGACCACCACGCTCTACGCCGCACTCAACGAGATCAAGAGCGACGAAGACAAGATCATCACCATCGAAGACCCGGTCGAATACCAGATTCGCGGCATCACTCAGATTCCCGTCAACGAGAAAAAAGGCCTCACCTTCGCCCGCGGCCTGCGCTCCATCCTGCGCCACGACCCGGACAAGATTCTGGTCGGCGAAATCCGCGACAACGAAACCGCGCAGATCGCAATCAACTCCGCGCTCACCGGGCATCTTGTGTTCACAACGGTCCACGCCAACAACGTGGTGGACGTGCTGGGCCGCTTCGTCAACATGGGCGTCGAGGTCTACAACTTCGTCTCCGCGCTCAACTGCATTCTCGCCCAGCGCCTCGTCCGTACCATCTGCGAGCACTGTGCCCACACTGTCACCTACGGCGACGACGTGCTCATCTCCTGCGGCATGGAGCCGGATGAGTGGCGCGGCTTCGGCTTCCGCGAGGGCCAGGGCTGCATGGAGTGCGGCGGCACTGGATTCCGCGGGCGTACCGCCATCCATGAGCTGCTCGACTTGACCGACCCCATCCGCGAACTGATCCTGGAAAAGAAACCCACCTCCGAAGTCCGCAAGCTGGCCCGCAAAGAGGGCATGAGCTTTCTGCGCGAGTCGGCGCTCGACCGCGTGCGCCGCGGTCTCACCACATTGAAAGAGATCAACAAGGTTACCTTCATCGAGGCATCGCGATGAGATACAGCTTCTAGCTGCTAGCTTTTAGCTCGTAGCTGCTTTGAGAGCGGTTCGAGAGCATTGGGGAGAAAGAAGATTTAGCAACCTGCAAGAAAACGCTAGGAGCTAGAAGCTAAAAGCGGCTTTTTTGGAAAGTGAAACAGTGAGTTCAATCCTGAGCAAGACCCAACTCGGAACCCAGCCCGGCGGACGCCCTCCGGCTGCGGTCGAGATCACGCCTGAAGGCGTGCTCGCGGCGGCCATCCCCGCGCCGGGGCAACCGCCCGCCTATGCCTACCAGGCGCTTCCGGCCGGCGCGCTGCTGCCGGGAATTGGCGAGCCCAATCTGCGTGCGCCCGAGACGATTGTGAATGCCATTCGCACCACGCTGGGCCAGGTTTCTCCGCGCACCAAGGCGGTCACCCTGGTGGTGCCAGACTCCGTGGTGCGCGTCTTCGTGCTGGACTTCGATTCCCTGCCCGCCAAGCCCGTTGAAGTCTACCCGGTGCTGCGCTTCCGCCTGCGCAAGATGGTCCCTTTTGACGTGGAACATGCCGGATTGAGCTACCAGGTTTTGGCGCAGAACAGAAACGAGTGCCGTGTGCTGGTCGGCGTATTGCCAGGGATGATTCTGGCCGAGTATGAAGATGCGGTGCGTGCGGCTGGCTACGAGCCGGGCGCTGTGCTGCCCTCCAGTCTGGCCACGCTTGAAGTGATCAACCTGATGGAAGCCGTGCTGATCGCAAACATGAGCCCGTTGGCGCTCACCACCACCATCGTCAACGGCCAGGACCTGCTCCTCTACCGCACCCTCGACCTGCCTGAAGAGCCAATCCTGCGCCTCGACGAAGTGCGCCGCGGGATTGCCGTTGCTGCTGCTTACTACGAAGACAAGCTCGGCGGACGTCCCAAACAGCTGCACTTTGCCGGCAACTCCGGAACCCCAGAGAGCGGCGCCGAGGAGTTTGCCCGCTGGCTCGACGACCCTGAGCTGAGCGTCGTGGAATTAGCGGCGCGCCCCGCAACCGGCGCAGTCACCTCGCTGGGAACAGCAAGCATTGCCGGCGTGGCCGGCGCGCTGGCGGGAGTTCGATAGCTCGATGAGAATAACCCTCAATCTCGCCACCCGCCCCTTTGCCGATCTCGGCCCGGCCATCAAGCGCCTGCGCATTGGAATTGGCGTGCTGGCCGTACTGGCCATCGGGCTGGGTGTGGGTTTGCACGCCATCCACCAGAAAGCGGAAGCGGCGCGCGCCCGCGACCACTCCCTCGACGGCCAGATTGCTCGTATCACCCAGGAACGCGAGGACTACCAGGCGCTGATGCGGCAACCGGCCAACGCGCAATTGCTGGCCCAGGTCGCGGTGCTCAACAAGCTCTTCGATGAAAAGGCCTTCAGCTGGACGCTGGCCATGGAAGACCTGGAAACCGTACTTCCCGGCGGCGTGCAGGTCAGCACGCTGGAACCGGCGCGCGCCAAGGACGGACACATTACCCTCCGCCTGCGCGTAGTCGGCCCGCGCGACCGTTCCGTGGACCTGGTGCGCAACCTCGAGCACTCCAGGCGCTTTCTTGACCCGCGCATCGTGGGCGAAAATGCCTCCGAGACAACCGCTGGCCCCAATCAGCACCTGGCTCCGGTCAGCGCCTCCGATCGCTTCGAATTTGAGCTCCTCGCCGACTACAACCCGGCCCGCCCCGAGGAACGAAAGGCAGTCCGCAAGCCCAGGGCAGACAACAATGAATCCGCGCCCAGGGCGACCCCAGCGGTGCGTAACCCGCGCCCCCTACCGCTCACTCCGGCGGGCAAGGGCCGTCCCCCCTACACCGGACCGGTGCAGCATCCAGCCGGCGTTACGCCCGCCGTCGCTCCCGGCGGCCGCCCGGGAACCCCAGGTCCAGGAGGTCCAAAATGACCACCCGGACCGCAATTTCCTGGCGCGAGCGCCTCACCTCTCCCCTCACCTGGCATGTCGCCGGCTTCGCCCTCCTGCTGGTCGTGGTCATCGGCCTTTCTGTCCGTCTGGGACTGGACTGGGCAGCCACCAACGACCGCTCCAATGACGCCCTTGCCGGCAAGCAGGTTGAACTCAAGGCGATGGACATGCAAACCGCCCCGTTGCGCGGCCTGGACAAGCGCGTGGAAGAGGCGCGCGCCCAGATTCAGTCCTTCTACGCCAAGCGCATTCCGCCCAACTACTCCTCCATCGACACCCGCATCGGTGAACTGCAGATCAAGTCGGGCGTCCGTCTGTCGCGCGTGCAGTACACCCAGGGTCCGGCCGGGTCAGACCTGACGGAAATCTCCATGGATTGCGGCATCACCGGCTCGTATCCCGACATCATGCGCTTTATCAACAGCCTGGAGCGCGACCAGAACTTCTTCGTCATCCGCGCCATGCAGCTGGCCGGTCAGCAGGGCGGCCAGGTAAACCTCCGCCTCCGCGTCTCCACATGGCTGCGCCCCGCCGACGTGCCCAGCGGCCTGCCCGCCACGCAAAAGCTGGACGAAAACGGCACTCTGCCCTCGAACGAACCCGCAGCCGGGCCATCCGCCGGCAGCAAGGAGGGCGAATAGCATGGCCATCGCTCTCGGCACGGAAAACAAGCGCCAGGTTTACATGGTCGTCGGCCTGTTCGCCGCCATCGTGGTCATTGGCGGCTATGAGCTCTATGGCTACTTGAGCGTACCCTCCACGCCCACGACCCCGCCGCCGCTTGCCAGGCCCTCCGTCGCCCCGGCTGGCGCCGCGCACACCGCGGCCGTTGGAACCACTGCAACAGCCAGCCAGGGCCCCGATGCGGAAAAACTGTCCAACACCGGCCTCGACCCCACGGTGCACTTCGACAAGCTGGCGCAGAGCGAAGACGTGGAGTACGCGGGCACAGGCAGAAACATCTTCTCTGCCGAGTCCGCGCCGGTGAACATTCCGGAGCCCGTCGGCCCCGCTCGCCCCGGCGCTCCCACCGTAACGCCGTCGGGTCCTATGGTCGCCGCGGTGCCGCAGGCGCCCGCAATCGACCTCAAGTACTTCGGCTACTCCATGTCCAAAGACAAATCCATCAAAGCCTTCCTTGTCCATGGCGACGACATCTTCATGGCACGCACCGGTGAGATCGTAGACCACCGTTACAAGGTGGGAACCATCCAACAGAGCAGCGTGCAAATCACCGATCTCAGCTACAACAACACCCAGACACTCTCCCTGACGACGAACTAGCAACATGCTAAAAGGCGCTCCAATCCGCTGTCCCCGCAAGCCCTCTGAAGAAGGCTACATCCTGGTCGCCGTCATGTTCATGCTGGCCATCCTGGTCATCGCCATGGCCGTTGCGGTGCCCAGAATTGCCAAGTCCATCCAGCGCGACCGCGAGATCGAAACCATGCACCGCGGCAAGCAATACGCCCGCGCAGTCAAGCTCTACTACAAGCATTTCGGCAGCTATCCGCCCAACGTCGACGCGCTGGTCAAGACCAACGAGATTCGCTTTCTCCGCAAGAAGTACATTGACCCCATGACCGGCAAAGACGATTGGAAGCCGGTGCGCTACGGCCAGAACAAGGCGCCCACCGCAATGGGATTCTTCGGCGTGCCGTTGGGCGGCGCCGGGATGGGCGGCGGCGGCCTGTGCGGCAATGCCCTGCCCAGTTCCATCCCCCCCAGCAGTTCATCCAGCAGCTTCGGCTCCTCGCCGTCCTCTTCCTTCGGTTCGTCGTCCTCCTTCGGTTCCTCCTCTTCGTTCGGCTCATCATCCACATTCGGTTCCTCCAGCCCGATGGCCGGATGCCCTCCTTCCGGCTCGACCCCCACCAGCGCCGCTGGCACCTTGGGCAACTCCGGCACCACCGATCCCAACAACCCCAACGCCGCCAGCGGCAGCACCGACCCTAACGCTCCAAACGCTGCTTCAACCCCAGACGCCAATGGAACCAATGGGACATCTGCGTCAGGCACAACCTCCGCCACAGGAACATCCACCGGCCTCAACGGACCGCAATTTGGCGGCGGGCCCATCATCGGATTCTCCCCCGGCAGCCCCAAACAATCCCTGCTGGTCTACAAGAAGAAGAACCACTACAACGAGTGGGAGTTTGTCTACGACCCGCTCGCCGAGCAGATGATGATGCAGGGCGGCATGGGCGGCGCAGGAACCGGCCTGGGTGGAACTGGAACCGGGCTCAACGGCGCCAGCGGAATCGGAACCGGGCTCGGAAACAACAGCAGTTTTGGTGGCGGCGGCAGCTTTGGCACCTCCGGCGGAACAGGCACCGGAACGGGCACTGGTACCGGCACAACCCCGCCGCAGCAGTAGATCTCGCCGCGTTCCACTCAGCATCCACTCGTGTCCCGACGCAGAAAGGCCCGCCTCTCGCCGAAGAGACGGGCCCGTTGGGCAAACACACCGCGTTAAAGCCGCGCCGGTTTAGACGCTGAAGGAAGAACCGCAGCCGCAGGTCGACTTGACCTGGGGATTTTCAAACTTGAAGCCGGCCGCTTCCAGAGTCTCCACGTAGTCGACAATGCAGCCGTTCAGATACATCAGCGAGGTGGCGTCGACAAACACCTTCAGGTCGTCGAAGCTGAACACTTTGTCCATCATGCCGCTCTGGTTTTCAAAGGCCATCGAGTACTGGAAGCCCGAGCATCCGCCGCCTACCACGCCAATGCGCAGCCCCGCGGGAAGAGGATCCTGGGTGGCCATGATCTCGCGCACCTTGGCGATAGCCTGAGGGGTCAGGTGAAGGGGCGCCTTCTTTTCGGTTTCCTGTGCGGGTGCAACGGTTGCTGTGGCCATGGTTTCCTCTCAATTCCTGAATTGCTTGCCTATACCTATAAACTGTACCTGCTGCGCGGCCTGCGATACAAGCCCCAATTACAACTACATACCATTGGATGCAACCGGGCCAGGCAAAGTCGCAGCATCGGGAGTTCTGGCGCCGCTGGGAGGCTGGGAGAGCCGAACTCCGGAATCCGCAGTTATTTCACCCCAAAAATACCTGTGATATTTATCACTACAAACCTCCTCAAACGGCGCTATGATGATCAACCGTAAGGCCCCTCTACTCACGAGACCGCGATTCCTTCACGGACCCGCCGGTATCTGGGACCAGAAAGATCATATGGAGGTGGAGTAATGATGGGATTTGTACCTGTGATGTGGGCAGTGTGGGCGGTGCTGGTCGTGGTCACACTGGCTCTGAAGATTTACACCGGCAAGCTTGCCCAGAACGAGGACGACCAGCTCGTTCTTGACGATGCGTTCGAGAATGTGAGGGCCGAGCAGGCTGCCATCGTGGCCAAAGTGAACAAGCTCCAGCCCATCCGCAAGGTCTTCATGTGGCTCACTGTGGCCATGACCGTGTTGGTCATCGTTTACTACATCATGGACATCTTCAACCAGTTCAAGTAGGTTTCCTCGCTTGAAGCAGAACGACTGAAGGCCGCCGTCCGGCAGCCTCCAGTCGTTTTTCGCTTCGTGTGCCGCTCCCTCACTCCACTTCTTGCTTGGCCCTGTACCCTTCGCGCGCAATAATGTCGTACTTCAGCGGCTTGTGCTTCTCGTCCTGCATGCGCAGCGGCTGCCCTTCGTCGTCTACAAGCTCCACGCGCAGCTTGCGGTACGTGCCGTCCTGCTTGGCGTTGGTCGGGTGGTAAACCAGTTCGTACTTGGAGCGGATGTTCTGGTTGATCTCGCGAAAAGATGTCGGGAAATTCGCCGGCAAAGCGCGGAAAGTAGCTGTACCCGCCGGTGATCGAGGCGAAGGTCCTCATCTCGTTGTCGGCCTGCAGGTAGTCCATTTCGCGCATCTGCGCTCCCATGCCCGCCGCGCCCTTCGGTCATGGCCCGCATGAACCCGCCGGTTGAAACCGTGTAGATGGTGATGTCCTGCGACTCCTTCACCTTCTTGGTAATCTTGTCCAGCGTCAGCTTGGAGAACGTAGTCGATGCCCGGACGCGATCAGGATGATGTACTTGCGCCCTTCAATGCGTTGCAGCCGGTCGATGCCTTCGTACAGGGCGTCAAACATGTTGGTCTCGCTGAAGCCGGGAATGCGCAAAGAGTCGATGGCCTGCTCCAGCTGCCGTTTGTCCTGGGTAAAGTCAGTAACAATCTGCGTGCGCATGTCGAAGGTCATCAGCGCCACGTAATCCTGCGGACGCAGCTGCTGTGCAAACGCGAAAGCCGCGTTGCGCATGTCGTAGATGAACTGGTAGCTTCTTGCCGCAAACTCGCAGATTAGCAGAGCCGTGATGGGCGCCTCTACGCGCTTGAATCCGCTCACCTTCTGCTCCACACCGTCCTCGTACACCCGGAAGTTGGCCGGCTTCAATCCGGGCACAAACTGGTGGGTCTTTTCCAGCAGAACGCCCACATCCACGGTCACCTCGGGCACGTCGATGTGCAGCGAGAAGTTCGACATACCTTCGGGATTCTTGACCTTCGGCTCGGCCGGTGCCGGTGGTGGCGTATCCGCCGGAGCATCTTTCTTCCTGGGCAGTGCAATCACGCCCGAGTCGCCCGTCGGGCCGCCTGCGTCGGGCGCGGTCTGATCCTGCGGCTGCGTCGCCGGCGTGGTCGGCGTCGTAGGCGTTGCCGGCGTGCTCTGGGCGCTGGCCACGGGTGCGGCTGCCAGCGCCGCCAGCAAGACCAAAGATGCTGTATGCGGGAGAAAGCGATTGAAAATCCGTGACTCGTGCAAGCTGGGCATGACGACCTCTGTGCACAACAGCATACGGGATTGCATGGGGCCAAAGACAGCCGGGACCATTCTGGGGTGTGGCCGCACGCAAACCGTCCGCAGCGGGTTGTACTCTTATAGACGTGGAAACTCGGCTGAAGGAATTCCGCTTTGCCCTGTCTGCTTTGATGCTGACACCGGGGTTGGCGTCCATGCTTCTCATCCCCCCTTGCTCGCTACCGGCGCAAACCGCTGCAACCGCCGCCCCTCCACCCTCCACCGGCGGCTTCTTCCCCTTGAGCGATGTCCGCAAGGGCATGAAGGCAACCGCCTGGACGGTCTTCACCGGCACCACGCCGGAGCCCATGGAAGTGGAGATCCTGGGCGTGCTGCGCGGAGCGCGCGGTCCCGGCCAGGACATGATCCTGGCCCAGTTGCACGGCGCCAAGCCGGAGTACACCGGCGTAGTCGCGGGCATGAGCGGCAGCCCGGTCTACATCGGCAACCGGCTGCTTGGCTCGCTCTCCTACCGCATCGGCCAGTTCAGCAAGGACCCCATCGCCGGCATTACCCCCATCGCAGCAGATGCTCGAAGTCCGCGACCTGCCCATCCAGAGCGCAGAGCTCCGTCCACCCCTGTCCACACGGGTTCAGAAGCCGCCGGCATGAACTTCCAGGCCATGGAAACGCCGCTGGTCATGAGCGGCTTTCATCCGGAGGCGATCGCGGCTGTGGCAAAAGCAGATGGCGGGCACCGGCCTGGAGACCGTGGCCGCGGGCGGCGTGGGCGGCGCATCGGCCTTGCCGCTCGACACGACTCCCTCGGCCAAAGCCATCGCCACCGTCGTGCCGGGCTCCGCGGTCAGCGCACAGCTGGTGCGCGGCGACCTCGAAATCTCCGCCACCTGCACGGTCACCTATATCGATCCCAAGCAGCTGCTGGCCTGCGGCCATCCCATCCTGCAGGCCGGACCGGTTTCGCTGCCCATGACCACCGCCGAGGTGGTGGCCACGCTGGCCTCGCCGCTCAACGCCTTCAAGATCATCAACACCGGCGAACCCATCGGCGCATTCACCGAGGACCGCGACTCCGCCATCCGCGGCGTGCTCGGCGCCGAGCCGCGCATGATTCCCGTGCACATCACCGTTCATGGCCCCGAACGGCTGACGCGCAAGCTCAACGTGGAGATTCTCGACCTGCCTTCGCTCACGCCGCAGGCCATGCTGGTTTCGCTCTACGAGAGCGCTGCTTGAAACCAACGAAAGCACCGCGGAGACCAGCTACCACCTCACGGGCAGCATCGATCTCGACGGACCGTCCCGCCTCGCCGCTCGACGAGTGGGCCTCCGCCAACGATGAAGGCTCCGCCTCTCTGGAACTGGCCCTGCTGGCCGGCGGCCGCTTTCAGCGCATCTATTCGAACGGCGCGCGCCAGGGCGCGGTGCGCGCCATCGATCTCGATGTGGAAGCCATTCCGCGGCGCGTGCAGGTGGAGCTTGAAACCGCGCGGCTGGTCTCCGGCAACATCGTCCACGCCGGCGACACGGTGATCGTTGAGGCCACGCTGCGTCCCTGGCAGCAGCCGGCTCGCAATGTGCGCATTCCCGTCAAGCTCCCGGCCAGCCTGGGCAGCGGCAACCTGCGCATGCTGGTTTCGGATGCCGGGACGCTGGACCGGACACTGGATCAGCCGCGCTTTTCCACCCGCCCGGCAGATCTGGAAACCGTGCTCGCCCAGGCCCGCAACAAGCACTCCGCAGACCGCGTCTATGTGAGCCTGCTGGTGCCTGAAACGCAGGCCGGCGTCGGCGGGCAAACCCTCACCAGCCTGCCGCTTTCAGTGGCCAACGCCCTGGAACCGCTGCGCACCGCACAGGACGTGAGCCTCAATGGCGAGTCGGCCGAGGTTGCCGCCGAAGCGCCCGCCGGACGGAGTCCTCAGCGGATTCCAGATTCTGAATCTGCGCATCGAGCCGGGCGGCGGTTTAAACTAGGATGAAGCAGAATCACATCTGCACATTCTGCGAGTCCGGATGCGTTTCGGAACATGCCGGCCTTCGTTTCACTCCCAGTGAGGACTCCGGAACGACCATGGCTCAAATTCAAGGACTTGCAGCGCACGCGGCGGGAGCAGAACTGCTGCCCTATCGCTACGACCCAGGCAAGCTGGGTCCGCAGGAGGTGGAGATTGCCATCACCCACTGCGGCATCTGCCACAGCGATCTTCACCTGATCTCCAACGACTGGGGCATCAGCCAGTATCCCTTCATTCCCGGCCATGAGATCGTGGGCACAGTTGCCGCGGTCGGCGCTGAGGTGCGCTCGCTCCAGGTGGGCCAGCGCGTGGGCCTGGGCTGGCAATCGAACTCCTGCGGCGAGTGCGAGTGGTGCACCCGCGGCATGGAGAACCTCTGCCCCGCCTCGGAAGGCACCTGCGTCCATCGCAACGGCGGCTATGCTGACCGCGTCCGCGCCAACGCCCGCTTCGTCATTCCCATTCCCGACGCGCTCGAAAGCGAGCACGCCGCGCCGCTGCTCTGCGGCGGCATCACCGTCTATAACCCGCTGCGCACCCATGGCGTCAACCCCTCTTCGCGCGTCGGCGTTATCGGCATCGGCGGACTCGGCCACCTCGCCATCCAGTTTGCCCGCGTCTTCGGCGCGGAGGTCACCGCTTTCTCCACCTCGGCCGCCAAGGAAGAAGAAGCTCGCGCCCTCGGGCGCGCACCACTTCGTCAACAGCCGCGAGTCCAAGGCGCTGAAAGAAGTGGCCGGAACCCAGGACTTCATTCTCAGCACCATCAACGCCGACCAGGACTGGGGCGTCTACATCCAGGCTCTGCGCCCCACCGGCACGCTGTGCTTTGTCGGCGTTCCGCCTTCGCCGGTCTCCGTCCATGCCTTTCCGCTCATCGCCGGCATGCGCTCCATCAGCGGCAACCCCACCGGCAGCCCCTACCGCCTCAAAGAGATGCTCGACGTGGCCGCCCGCCACGGCGTCAAGGCGCAGATCGAAGCCTTCCCCATGGCCAAGGCCAACGAAGCCATCGAGAAGGTGAAGAAGAACAAGGTCCGCTACCGCGCCGTCCTGGCAAACTAGAAAAAATCGACCCTCATCAACCCCGGTCCGCGGCCACGCACAGCGGGGTCTGTCTCTTTTCATTGAACCATCATTGCGCTCCATCGCGCCTGCGCGTAGGATGCTGTGCGTATGCCCAAGAAAATCTTCACCAGCCGCCTAACGCGTTCCCTCTGCGCCACGTCGCCCGCCGGGCCCAGCCCTTCGCGTCTCCCCTGGCTTGCCCTGTCCCTGGTCGGACTGACGCTGACCCTCTGCTGCACCTCCTGCGCCGACCTGACCGAGGTCGCCAAGTTCGCGGCGTCCGCCCAGAGCGCCTGCACCGGATATTCTGACATCATCAACGACTTTGTCGGCTCCGCCACGCGGCGCTCCCTCTACGTCCGCGACACCGAAAAGGAGAAGGCCGAAGCCCAGAGAGAGATCGAGACTTACAAGGGCCTGCAAGCCGACATGCTCTCCGCCCAGAAGCCGCTGGTCGATTACATTGCCGCGCTTGCGGCCATCTCCACCAGCACCCCGGCCGCAGAGTCCAAGTCCGCTGCCGCCAGCGCTTCCAGCACCTCTGCGCCCTCCGCCGCGAGCCTGAAAAATGCAGGCATTGTCGATACCAAGGAGGCAACCGCCGCGCTCGGGCTGGCCACCAAGGTCACCGCCCTGCTCACCGCCGGATACCGCAGCGACAAGGCCGGCAAAGCCATTCAAGAAGCCAACCCCGACCTGCAGGACTACCTCAAGGGCCTGGAGCAGATTGTCGGCACCGATTATCCGCTGCGCCTCGACGCTGAGAAGAGCGCCGTCGTGGGCCACTACTCCGACCTGGCGAACCAATACAGCGCCACCGAGCCGTTGGCGGTCAAAATCGCCCTCCAACAGAAGGAGCAGGACCTGGCCGCCATTGAAACCCGCCGTCAGGCTGCCGTCGCTTATGTCAAAATCCTCACCGATATCGGCGAAGGGCACCAGAAGCTCGCCGATGCCGGACAGAAGCTGACGGCCAGCCTGCTGGTTTCCATCGTCGAACCCTACGCGGCAGACATTGAATCGCAAAGTATCGCGGTTAAAAAGGCCTTCTAGGCCCTGCGAAACCGACCTCAAGCCCAAGCTTCGTCCAGGAGATTCAAACCATGTCCTTCTTTTCCGATCAGGCGGCCCAGTTTCAGCAGTTGGCTGACAACATCCAGTCACAAATCGACAATGCCAATCCACCCCTGGACGCTGCCACCCGCTCCACCCTGGAAGACCGGCAGAGCGACCTTGAGGCGCAACAGAGCGATATGGTGGCTGCTGATATCAAGGGCACGCTTGGCAAGTTGAGCATTGACCAGACTCGCCTGGCTACCTGCACCCTGAACCTCAACAAGGCGGTGCAGACGGTCAAGGACATCAACCAGGTGGTGGCCATCGTCACGGCCGGAGTCACACTGGCAACCGCCATCGTCTCCGCCAATCCCGGAGCGATCGTCACCGCCCTGGCAGGAGCCGAAAAAGCGGTCAGCGATGCCCTCGGCAAATCGAAAGTGGTCACCATGCCCTCAGCAGCCTCGCCCCCCAAGGGCTCCGCTGCCGGCACGGTTACATCCCTTGCCGCTTCGAGCGGCTCCGACGACCCCCAAACCTGAGGTCAACCCCTGCCCAAAGCCCTGCTCAGGCCTTCAGGCTCGCGGAAACCTGCGCCAGCAGCTGGTCCTGTTGAATTGGCTTGTCAAGGACTTTGAAGCCATTGGCAGCGCTCCCTTCCGGAGCAGACAGGCCTGTTGCCACCGCCGTTCCGGACAACAGCAGGACCCTGGTGGCCGGCAGTTTCTTCTGCAACACGGCTGCCATGTCAATGCCGCTCATTCCAGCCAGACCCGCGTCGGTAATCACCAGTTCCGGGGGCATCAGAAGCGCCGTTTCAAGCGCCTCTTCGCCATCATAGGCAGCAATGGCGGCATAGCCATTGCGGTTGAGCATCTCCGCAACAGCATCGGCAATTGAAGCCTGCTCGTCCACCACCAGCACCATGGGCCGTTCGGCGCCGCGGTGGTCAAAGGGCTCAGGCGCGGGCACTTCTTCAATGGGCACAACAGGGAAGTTGGTGTGTCCGCCAACCGCAGAATTGAGAGAGGTATCAGCGAGCGTTGGTCGCATAGGTCTCCCTTACCTCCCGTACCACGAACCGGCTCACCGGGCAAATGTGGCAGGGGATGCGTCCCAATCCCGGTGCGTTGGGGTCAACCGCAATTTGCCTGGGCACAAGTACCTTCTTGTGCACGCCGCATACAGGTAAATTCGAGTCCATTTTCAGAAAACATGAAACATTCATTTGCTTCTCCGGTTGAATTGAACCACTGACTGCCCCGGCGCCCGCTTCTGGTATGAACCCAACGCCGTAGATCAGTCTCTACAATCCAACCTAGCAGCCTATTCCGGCTACGGGGAGACTCTTTTCAATACACCTTAAGTCTTTTTATTCAGCCGTTTATAGGGCAGATGAGCACTTGTGAACTCTTCCCCGCCGATGGGTTCTCCCTGGGCCATGTTTTGTTTGGCTTAAAAGTCGTTTCTATATCGTGAAAAAATGGTCAGCTTTACTTTACGCTAGTTTAAGCGTACGTTTAGGGCACGGTTGCCTGTTCGTGGAATCCAACCGTCAGGAGGGCCCAAGCATGGCCACCAATTCAGATGCAAATGCGCCTCCCATGAAATTCGAGTCCATCCTTCAGCTCGATGTCCCGAAGGGTCGCGACGGAAAGCACAAGGCGATTGTGACCCAGTTGCTCAGCGACATTGGTCAGTTGGGAATTGGATCGGCGCTGAAGATTCCTCTCTCAGTCCTGCCCGACACCAAGGAGAACATCCGCTCCGCGCTCAATCGCGCCACCCACCACAGGGGCATCGAAGTAGCCACTTCGAGTGACGCGGAATTCCTGTACGTGTGGAAGGTTGAGCTCGAATCCTGATCGAGCATCCCCTTGAAGGCGCGCGCCCTCCCTCGCCCCGCTCGCTTCACCGCAGAGCACATCCACACGCCGGGCGCTCTTACTCCCAGTGCCCAATCAGCGATAGGCTCGCCGTCCCCGGAGTCTCCGAAATCAAGTTGCTCGCGCTCACATAGTAGCTGCGCATGATCAGAGTCACCCGCGTCCCGCCCGTCACCGGCAGATGCACTGGCTCCGACAGCAGGTAATGCGCATTGGCCGTCAGAGAGCCGGCCCGGTTCGCCGCGAAGCCCGTCATCTGCTCATAATTGCCCACCGCCGTGTCCAGATACCACTCCGCTGGCGCTGGAAGCACCTGGTCGTATTCGGCTTCGGCAAACAGGTGGTCGATCACGAACGTCTTCCCCGCCGGAATCGCGATGCAAAGGTAGCCCTTGCTGGCCGGCTGCGGGTAGATATCGAACTGCTCAAACTGGTCGTAGCCGGATTGAGTGCTCTCCGGAGTGAAGCACGACTGCGCCTGGTCCGCGGGAATCTGCAGCTGCGGATCGTTCACGGGCGCGTTGGGATAGCGCGAATGGCGCACATGCGGGTTCTGGGGGCTCTGCGGGTTCTGCGCCGCAAGCGGCAGGCATGCCAGAAGAAGTGTCAAGGCAAAGATCGAAAGGATGCGAGTGCTCATGGGTGTTTTCCTGGGTAAACAGATTTGGTTGGCGGTTGCAATCAAGGGACGCAGCGGCCGCACTTGCCGCTTGTGAAGGCCAGAAGCCACCCAGCCCAGTGCAGAAACTTTTCCGGCTGTGCAGGACGGGCATCTTGCCTGAGAATACTGCTATGGATTCCGTACGCATCGACAAGTGGCTCTGGGCCGCGCGCTTCTTCAAGACCCGTGCCCTGGCGCAGAAGGCCTGCGAACTGGGCCGCATTCAATCCAACGGCCACGACGCCAAACCATCCCGCGACGTCCATCCCGGTGACAAGTTGATGGTGAAAAACGAAGGCGGCGAGTTTCAAATTGAAGTCCTCGCCCTGAGCCACATGCGCGGTCCCGCCGCCGTTGCCCAGACTCTCTATCGCGAGACCGAAGCCAGCAAGGAAGCTCGCGCGAAACTGGCCGCCGAGCGCAAAGCCATGCAGGAGTTCGCCCCGCTCCCCGAGCGCCGCCCCTCCAAGCGCGATCGCCGCCGCATCATCCAATTCCGCGGTGGCAACTAGACCCTGCTCGCGCTGGCCCTCATCGGTGAGCAGTTGTCCCGTCCTTGTCCGCCCAGTACCCGCTTCGCGCCGTCACCCGCAGATCGGGATGGTCCTTCAGCTTCAGCTGCACCGCATGAAACCCCGCATGCGGTGCCGCCGGCTGAAAGCTCAGCACATACCGGTTCGGCACATGGTTTGAAATCGTCAGCATACCCTGCACCAGGCTCCGGCTGTTCTCAAACTTGAAGTACTCGCCGCCGGTCAGTTCGGCCACCGTCTCCGGAACATTGCGTGAGAGCCCATCCGCCGCGCGAATCGCCGCCATCTTGGCCAGCGCCAGCGGCGGCAGCAGCAGCGCCAGGCAATCGTACGCCTGCGCCGCCTTGTTCGTCGTAGCATCGGGGTCAGGATCTTTGCCCATGCATCCATGCGGAGGGCCGGGGTGTGGGTTCTCACCCCCGTGGATGGGCAGCTCCCGGTCCGCGTAGTGCGCCGCATCCGCCTTGCCCGTCGAGAAACCCAGGCTGTAAATCGCCGTATTCGTATCGCTGATCGCGCGCAGCGCATCGTCCATTGTCGCCTGGCTTCCGTGGTCCTGAGTTTCCGAGATCAGCAGAATCGCGCGCCTATATTTGGCCGGCTGCTTCTGTAACTGCGCCACGGAAAACTTCAGCGCATCCAGAATCGCCGCACCCTTGTCTCCAGGATCCAGATCGTTCAGCGCTTCGCCCGCCACCATTGCGTCGGGGTTGAACTCCTCCTCTATCCACGGCGTACTGTCAAATGCCACCACCGCTACCCGATGCGGCACTCCCCCCACCACCGCGTCAATCACCGCGCCCAGCCCCTTATAGCTCTCCAGCTTGCTCTTGCCGCCCCCGCCCACCTGCACCGCAACCACCAGCGCCAGCGGCTCGCCGCCCGTGTCCTCATCCAGCGTCAGCTTCTGCTCCACACCGTCGTCCGTCACGCGAAAGTCGTCCGCCGTAAGCGCAAACACAAGCTCGCCCTCTGCATTCCGCACCAGCGCCGGGACCAGCACCACCGTCGATTGCGCACGCACCGTTGGCCCTGGTGCCAATCCCGTACCCGCCGGGCTCTGCGCCATCCCCATCGAGCACAACGTCAGCACAGCCGCAACCATCCGCTTCATCAGCACGCCTCCTTCAGGGTCAGTGTAGCCGCCGGACGCCCATTGTCGCCGCCTCTCTGCAACTTCGCCCGGGGTGGGATTTGACGACCTCCATGCTGCGCAAGCGGCGGCTGCCGCACCGCAGGTGCCCAACTTTAGTAGACTCAACGGCAGCATGTTTGTTTCCCAGCCGATCCTCCGCGCTCTCCGCTTCTCAGCCCGTTTCTTTGCTTTTTCGGCGGCGCTGATCACCCTTCTCTCCGCACAGACCGCGCTCGCGCAGGGCACGCACCTGTGGACCCAGTCGCGCCTCGAGGAGTTTGAGAAGGGCACGCCGCAGGGTGTTGCTGTCACCAGCGACGGCCATCTGCGCCAGGGCCCCGGCCTGACCGAAATGCTCACCACGCCCTCCACCTACGTATGGTCCGTGGCCGCGGGCAAAGACGGCGATACCTACCTGGGCACCGCTTCGCCGGCCACAGTGTTGCGCATCGGCAAGGATGGCAAGCCCTTCACGCTCTTCGAGACCAAAGACGTCAGCGTGCAGGTGGTTCGCCTCGGCCCCGATGGCGCGCTCTACGCGGCCACTCTGCCCAGCGGCAAAGTCTACCGGCTCAAAGCCGACGCGACCGCCAAGCAGGACGAATCCAGCGCCACGGTCGTCTTCGACCTGGCCAAACTCGACGAGGTCGAAACGGCCGGCGGCACAAAACAAGACAAAGCCAGCGACAGAAAATCTTCGGAAGGAGATCAGCCCGCTGAGAAGACCAGCGGCAAATCCCACTACATCTGGGACATGACCTTCGATGCATCCGGCCGCCTCTACATCGCCACCGGCGGTCCCGGCGCCGTCTACCGCGTCGATGTCTCCAAGCCCGGCGCTCAGCCGAGCTATTCTTCAAGAGCGACGAGCCGCACATCCGCTCCCTGGCGTGGGACGCGAAAGGCAATCTGATCGCCGGCTCTGACGGCTCCGGCCTGGTCTACCGCATCGACGCGCAGGGCAAAGGCTACGTGCTCTTTGAGGCGCCCCGCCGCGAAATTACCTCCGTCGCCGTCGCCGCCAACGGAACCATCTACGCCGCCAGCGTGGGCGACAAGAGCCGCAATCCCGCTGCCGCCGCTGCCCGTGCAGGGCCAGGGCTCAATCACCATCACCATCGTGCAGCCAGGCTCGCTGCAGGCCGCCAACACCAGCGCCTCGGTCCCCGAAGGCAGCGAGATCTACGCACTCGCCCCACCCGACGCAAGGCCCAGGCGCCGCGCCAGCATCTGGTCCGGCAAGGACGAGATCGTCTACGCCCTCGCCGCGCGCAAAGACGGCCTGCTGGCGCTCACCGGCAATCGCGGCCGCATCTTCCGCATTCAGGACGATGGCAGCTACGCCGACATCGCCCATCTCGAAGCGCAGCAGGGCCTGAGCTCTCGCCGCCTCGCCCGATGTCGGACAGCATGCTCATCGGCACCGGCAACACCGGCAAGCTCGTCTCGCTGGGCGCAACCGAAAAGCATGAGTACGCGAGCGACGTGCTCGATGCCGGCGCTCTGGCCCGCTTTGGCCGCGTCGAAGTCGAGCCCGGCTCGTCCGGCTACGAACTGCTCACCCGCTCCGGCAACGTCGAGCAGCCCGTCCGCGGCTGGTCTGACTGGCAGCCGCTCAAGGCCGGCGCCGTCGCCTCGCCCGCCGGCCGCTTCTTCCAATGGAAGGCCGTGCTCCACCAGGACGGCACCCTGGGCAGCGTCGGCGTCAACTATCTGCCCGTCAATTCCGCACCCGTCGTCGACGACCTCGTCGTAGTCCCCGGCGCGCGCATCAATCCGCAAACCCTCTTGCAGAACCAGCCCGGCGGCACTCCGCCAACCGTCAACATCGTCTTCCCCTCCGCAAGCCAGAGCGGCATCAACTTCGACGGCACTTCCTCCACGCCCCTGCAGGCAATCAAAGACCGCACCGCAATCACCGTCCGCTGGGCAGCCCACGACGACAACGGCGACGACCTTGTCTACTCCCTCTACCTGCGCGGCGACGGCGAAACCGTCTGGCGCCTGCTGAAGGACCAGATCACCGACAAGGCTTACAGCTTCGACGCCACGCTCATTCCCGATGGCGGCTACCAGCTCAAAGTCGTCGCCTCCGACGCACCCTCGCACACCCCCGCCGATGCTCTCACCGGCGAAAAGATAAGCGACCGCTTCGAAGTCGACACCACGCCTCCCATCGTCACGGGTCTCAAAGCAGCCATCGAGATGATCTGCGCCAAAGGCCGTCCCTGCGGACCCGAGCCGCGCGTCACCTTCGATGCCGAAGACGCCTTCTCGCCCATCGCCCACGCCGAGTACTCGCTCGACGCCGGCCCCTGGCAGTACATCGAGCCCGTCGGCGGCCTCTCCGACTCAAGGCGCGAGCACTACCAGTTCCATCTGCCCGCCGCAACCATCGAAGGAAAACCCGGCGAGCACCTCATCACCGTCCGCGTCTACGACCGCCACGACAACGTCGGCGTGGCCAAAACCGTCTTCACCGTTCCGGCCAAGTAGCCCTCATGCGATTCGAACTCTTTCTCGCCGCGCGTTATCTCAGGGCCAAGCGGCGCCAGGCCGTCGTCGGCGTGGTCACCGCCATCTCCGTAGCCGGAGTGGCCGCCGGCGTGGCTGCGCTCATCATCGCGCTGGCCATCACCAACGGCATGCGCCGCGAGTTGCAAGACAAGCTGCTCGGCTCCAGCGCCCACGTCCAACTCATGCGCGTCCAGGGCGACGGCATCCGCAACTGGCAGCCGCTGTTCAACCGCCTGCGCCGCCTGCCTCACGTCACCGCCGCCTCGCCCGGCCTCTACGAGCAGGTGCTGGTGGCCCGCGGCGCACGCGATGGCGGCGCACTCATCGAAGGCATCCTCCCCGACCAGGAACAGACCGTCAGCGACCTGCTTGAAACCGCTACGCCCGGCTCCATTCAGCGCTCTCCGAGCCGCAACGCATCGCAGTCAGCCAACGGAGAATGGCCGCCCATCGTCCTCGGCCAGGACCTCGCCGAAACCGTCGGCGCCTCTGTCGGCGACACTGTCATGCTCATCAGCCCGCAGGGCGAGATGACCCCCGTCGGCATGATGCCCAAGGTCGTCCGCTTCCGCCTCGCCGGCACCTTCCACTCCGGCTTCTACCAGTACGACGCGCAAATGGGCTTCCTGCGCCTCAGCCGACGCGCAGCGCCTGTTCAGCGAGCCCGACCTGCTCTCCGTCATCAGCTTCAAAGTGGACGACCTCGACCGCGCCCCTGAAATCGGCAAAGAGATCGAGCAGGCCGCCGGCAAGGGCTACATGACCACCAACTGGATCGAGCAGAACCGCGAGCTCTTCACCGCGCTCAAGCTCGAGCAGATCGTCACGTTCATCGTCATCGCCCTCATCGTGCATCGTCGCCGCCCTCAACATCCTCATCGCCCTCACCATGATGGTCATGGAAAAGACCCGCGACATCGCCGTCATGATGAGCTTCGGCGTCGAGCCCGGCCAGGTCCGCCGCATCTTCCTGCTGCAAGGCTTCCTCATCAGCGCTCATCGGCACCGCCCTCGGCCTGGTCCTCGGCTACATCGCCTCCTGGGCCGGCGGCCACTACCACTTCATCCATCTCAGCGCCGAAGTCTACTCCATCGACACCCTGCCCTTCGCCCCGCGCTGCGATCGACGCCGTCATTGTCGCCGCCGTCTCCATCGGCATCTCCCTGCTGGCCACGCTCTATCCATCCTCCGCCGCCGCAAGAGTCCTCCCCGCCGAGGCCCTGCGCTATGAGTGAGACAAAGATGGATGTGACCAACATGCGAAGGTCGCTCTTCTGCGCGAGCATCGTCGCAGCCGTTCTGAGCGCAATCGCAGCGTTTGTTGACTGGACCGCCGCCTTCCCGCTGGTTCCCTGGGGCGAAGCCATACGCGATTAATCCCTGGGATGAGCGGGTATTCGGCATCAGACTGGTGCTTTTCTTGACTACGATTGCGTCAGGCGCCGTCGGACGTGGCCTTTGGAGATGGCTGTTGATGGCCGCGGGGCTTCTCTTGTTTGCGCTCTCAGTGATTGGTTTCGTGCAGAACCAAGTCTGGCTCGAAACGCCCCGGGGGGGCAATGCGAAAATAGCCCGGCATGGACCCTGAGCGAAGCGAAGGGGGAATGCTGGGAAGGCCGCCCAATGAATTCGCGCGCCCTGTGGGGCGCAACGATCTGCAAAGCAAGGGAGTTTCATTTGGGAATCACCGCGCCGAAACCAACCCTCATTCGGAGATCAGCAGCCCAATCCGACCCGATGATTAAGTCATGCATTCCATCACGCTCACACAGCTTCGCGACAAGAAGAACTGGCTTCCCTGGATTCAAAGAGACGAGGCCGTGGAACTGCGAAGCCGCAAGACCGTGATTGGCTACATAATTCCGCCAGATTGGCGGGTTCCGGAGCGTTTTCAAAAGCGCGCAGACGAACCTGATAATGCGGAGAGGTGAGCCTCACGCCCCCGGCATCGGCCTCTCATGCAGCAGCATCCACGAAGTCCCGAACCGGTCCCGCAGCATCGCAAACCGGAACGCAAAAAACGTCTCCGCCATGGGCATAAACACCTGCCCACCCTCGCTCAGCAGCGCATAAATCCGCTCCGCCTCCGCAATGCTCTCCACCGCAAGCGACAGGTACGCGCTGCGAATCGGCTCAAACGGCGGCGACGGAATATCCGCCCCGTACAGCCCCGTTCCGCCCAGTTCAATCCGCGCGTGCAGAACCTTGTCCTTCCACACCGGGTCAACGCCACTCGAATCCGGCATCTGCCCGTGCGTCATCATGAAGGTGATCTTCCCGCCCAGGTGTTCTTCGTAGAAGCGAAACGCCTCCGCACAGTTGCCGCCATAGTTGAGATACGCGTTGAGCCTCATGGGTTCTCAATTCCTTTCCGGATCCACACCAGTCCGTCCATCCATCGCGGAGTCGATACTAAGCCCCGATTCCCTTTCCCGGCAACCCTCACTGCGGCGTGATTATCCCGCCCAGCGCATGCCGCCGCGGCAGCACAATGCCGCGATGATCCACCTCCGCCTTCGGCCCTGCGGCAAGATCAAGCGCCGGGACGGTCTCCCGCTCAATCAACGCCCCTCCGCAAGCCGGACACCAGTCCGCAACAGTGTCAAACGCCAGTACAGCATGGCAATGGCTGCAAATCCGTTCCATGGTAAAAGGATATCGGACCAGGCGCATCGATGCCAGGGTGCCCCATCCCTTTCATTGCCTCATCGTGAATTGGGTGGGAAACCACCGACCCCCTGCGAGCGAGAAGCGAGCGTCCGCCCCACCACAGGTGGATACACTAAACCCATGCACCCTCCCGTTCGTCTGGTCGCCATCGACATGGACGGTACCCTCCTGCCCACCTTCGCGCAAAAGCTCAGCGACCGCGCTGCCCAGGCTCTACGCGCCGCACAGCAGGCCGGCATCGCCATCGCCATCGCCACCGGCCGCCGCACAAACTACACCGCTCCCCTGCTCGAAGGCCTCGGCCTGCGAGCGGATACGCCCCTCATCACGTCTAATGGTGCAGTGATCCGTACGCTGAGCGGGGAGTCCATTGACCGCTGCCACATGGAGGCGCGGGTAGCGCGTGGCCTGTGCGGGTTGCTCCGGGAGTTTGGCGCGGTGGTCTTCACCTTTGACCGTCCCGGACGCGGAGAGCTGGTGCTGGAAGATCTGGAACAGACACATGGACGCATTGCTTTGTGGATCGAAGCCAATCGCAACGCCATCGAAGTGGTCAAGCCGCTGGAGCGGGCGCTGCCCGACGGTGACGATCCCATTCAGGGCATGGTCACAGGCACCGTGGCCCGCATGCGCGCCGCGGAAAAGGCCCTTAAGGCCAGCGAGTGGTTCTCCAGTTGCGAGTGCGTCTGCACCGTGTATCCCGCCCGCGACCTGTCCATCCTCGATCTCCTCCCGCCCGGCGTCTCAAAGGGCTGGGCGCTGGCTCGCCTCGCCGGCCGCCTCGGCATCGACCGCAAGGAGACAATGGCCATCGGTGACAACTGGAACGACGTCGATATGCTCGAGTGGGCCGGGCAGGCCGTCATGATGGGCAACGCTGCCCAGGAATTGCGCACCATGGCCAAAATGCGCGGCTGGAAGCAGGCCCCGCCCAACAACCAGGACGGCGTGGCGCAGGTACTTGAAGCCGCCGTGGCTAAAGTGCTTGCAGCTAAAGAGTGAGCAAAACTGTACAATTAGAAGGTGCGCTTCGGAATGCGTGTAAGAAACCTCATCGCGGTAGCAACTCTCCTCGCCCTCGCCTCCGCGGCCCGCGCCAGCGAGCTCGCCACGCTGCGCAACGGTTTCGCCATGCGCTGCGATCACCACGCCCAGGTCGATGGCCACATGCGCCTCTACCTCAGCGCCGGCGAAGACAACTACATCGAGTTTGTCCCCCAGGAAGTCTCCGCTTTCGAACCGGCGGTAGATCCGCCACCCCCGCCGCCGGATCCCGCTAAAGACGCGACCCCGGCCAACACCGAGTCCGCCAGGGACGCAAAGCTTTTCCCCGAAGACCTGCACGAGATGCTCATCAAAGCCGGCGGTGAACACAATCTCGACGTCGACCTGCTGGCCAGCCTGGTCAAAGCGGAGAGCAACGGCAACGCCCGCGCCGTCAGTTCCGCAGGTGCCCGCGGCCTGATGCAGCTCATGCCCTCCACCGCCGCCGAACTCGGAGTCCAGGACAGCTTCAAGCCCGACCAGAACGTGCGCGGCGGCTCAGCCTACCTCGACGCGCTCCTCACCCGCTATCACGACAAGCTCGCCCTGGCCCTCGCCGCCTATAACGCCGGCCCCGCCGCCGTCGACAGGTACCACGGCATCCCGCCCTACCACGAGACCCGAGCCTACGTCGCCCGCGTCATCCACGAGTTCAATCGCCGCATCCTCGCCCGCGAAGCCCAGTCCCGCCAGAGCGCAGCCGTACCCTCCATACACAGCACCACGGCCAGCCGCTAGATCCCGCCTGAAGCCGGTTGCCGCACCAACGACAGGAACTCGGAGCGAGTTTCTTTCTGGCGGAAGCAGCCGACCATGGCGCTGGTGACGGTGGAGGAGTGCTGCTTCTCGATTCCACGCATCATCATGCACAGGTGACGGGCCTCAATTACGACGCCGACACCCTGCGGTGCGATCGCGTCCTGAATGGCGTCTGCGATCTGGCGGGTAAGGCGCTCCTGGACCTGCAAACGGCGAGCAAAGACTTCAACTAGGCGCGGTATCTTGCTGAGGCCGATGACCTTGCCTTTGGGGATGTAGGCAACGTGGACCTTGCCGAAGAAGGGCAGCATGTGGTGCTCGCAGAGGGAGAACATCTCGATGTCCTTGACGATGACCATCTCGTCGTAGTCGACATCAAAGAGCGCGCCGCGGAGAATCTTGTTGGGATCCTCGTCGTAGCCCTTGGTGAGAAAGGCCATGGACTTCTCGACCCGGCTGGGAGTGGAGAGCAGGCCGTCACGGGTGGGATCTTCGCCCAGGCGGCTGAGAATCTCGCGGTACATCTCCTGGGTGCTGAATCCACCCAGGCCTTCTTCGATTTCCAAAACGCCACGAACGGACTTGCTGACTGCAATCGGCTGCGCCATGATCCTCATCCTTTCGCCCCGGAGAATTGAGAGCGAAGATTGTGCTTCCCTTTAGAAAAACTGCGTACTCGTTTGCGGCGGCAGGGTTCACGCACCGGAGTATTCAAAGAAATTGTTCTCGGTCTCCTCCACACGCACCTGGACAAGGCTCGCTGGTTCCACGGTTCCATTGAGGAGTTCAAAGACCGCCTTACAAAGATTCTCCGTCGTTGGGACTCGATTCACAAAGAGCGGGTCGAGATTGAGGTTGGTATGGTCAAACCGGTTGATTACACGCTCCACGACCGTCTGGTCCAGATCGACCATATTGAGGACCATGCCGGTCTCAGGATCGACGGAGCCGCCCACCAGCACTTCCACGACGTAGTTGTGGCCGTGGCCATGCGGATTGTTGCACTTGCCGTAGGCAACGCGGTTCTGGTCCGCAGTGAGCGCATCACTGTGCAGGCGATGGCTGGCGCTGAGCATATAGCGGCGCCCGAAGCGGGCTTTCACAGCGATTGAGCTCAAAATCCACCCCTGTATTCGGCAAAGATTTCGGGCGTCTCATAGACCCGAACCCGGCTTAACACCGCTCCGCCCGCCTTGGAAACTGAAGGCTTCAGCCGATTCCATGCGGCAATAGCAATGTTTTCGGTGGTCGGAATGGCTTTGCCAGCCGCAAACTCGGGAACCTCGAGGTTCAGATGGCGATGGTCATACGCGTCGAGAACCTCGCGCTCGATGACGTCCTTCAACCACTTCAGATCCACAACAAAACCGGTGACTGGGTCCGGCTCACCGGCGACGGTGACCTCCAGCGTGTAGTTGTGCCCGTGGCCGTCGCGCCGGGCACACTTGCCGAACACCTGTTCGTTCTTCTCTTTGGACCAGGCGTCGTTCCAGTAGTAGTGGGATGCGGAGAACGTTGCCCGCCGGGTTAGAAAGATCATTCCTGTTCCTCAATAGAGCAGATGATTGAGATCCTGCAAAGGCTTCACCAGATCACGTTGGGTTTCTATGCCATCAATACTTCGTTCTCTTCAAACACTGTTTCCGACGGACTGACTCATCAGTTCCTGGGGAGTGCGGTCACAAAGCCCCAGAACTCCTTATTCTGTTTCAACTTCACGAGGGAATCATCCTTGGTGGGGTCGGGCATTGATTCTCCCGCAAGGACATTGGCGCGCCGATCGAAGGCTTGCTGGAGATGCAGCTTGGCGTCCGCAGCCTTGCCCTGCTCGGCGTCGGCGCAAGCCAGGTTGTAGTAATTGATTGGGTAGTCGGGGTCAGCCGCAATCGCCATCCGTGCAACCGCGCGGCTGTTTTCGAGATCTCCGCTCATGCCCAGTGACATGACCAGTTGATCAGTCGTGATGCGACGCATGGCCAGGACGCTGGGATCGGCCGGTAGCGCGGCCAACGCCGATTTGTAGTAGGGAGCGGCCAGGCCGGGCGAGTCTTTGAAGAGTGCAGAAGCGATGCGGAAGTAGTCTATTTCTTTGGGCTGATAGGTCAGATCCGGTTGAAAGCTGGCCAGCACCGATTTCATGGCTGCCTCTTCAGAGGCAATCTCGGAGACGCCGGAGATGTGAATTTCCGCACAGGTTTTTGCATTTCCCGCAAAGCCGAAGAGGTTGTGCTGATGGGGCCCTCGGCCGTGATTCAGGTCGAGCAGGTACGAAGTGGTTGCGAGGGTCTGTCCGGCAGCGTTCCGGGTCTCGCCGTCAATGCGCCTTGAGATTAGTTTTGCGTCGCTGTGGACAATTGCGTTGATGGCATCCTCGCGGCACCCTGCGGCCGTGGGTTTGCCGGAGTGGTTTTCAAAGAGGATGAAGGAAACAGGCAAGCCAGATTTCGATTTTTTGAACTGCGCGACTGGGCGTTGAACGTGGTCGTAGACAGTCAGCATCTCCGGTTGCCAATCACCGCCTTCGGGGAGCGCAATCCCCCCGGGGCCGAACCAGGTGACGAGCATCAGGGGGCCTGATTTGGCGTTCGCCTGGGCATGTGCGCGGAGTGGAGACGCCTGGAACGCTACGGCCAGACAGAGAAGAGGCAAAAGCCGATCCACGGAATAGTGCAGAGCCAGTTCTTTATAGCTCTTCATGATCAATTGGACTCTCTTTCGTTCGAGGTTTGTGCAGGCTCTAAAAGATCCTTGGCGAGCATGCCAGCTTACCCCGCATACTCCCTGCCCTTCCAGCTTACGCGCTTGAGGATTCGATGCTGAAACCAGCTGCGGTAGAGCAGAACGACAAAAAGGGGCAGGCCGAGGGGGGAAAGGGCGCAATCGAGAATCGGAAAGTTGGACTTTGCCACGCGCGCATAGAACCGTACCAGCGTCCGAACCCAAAGAAGCGCCAACACCCAGCCAGCACCGAGCCACTGGAGGGAGTGGGCGCTGAAACGGGCGCTCCAGAGTTCCGCTGCCAAGACGGGCAGGCCGAAAAGGAGAAGAATATCGAGGGCGCGCCAGAGAGCGAGCGCCAGCGTGTTGTCGAAGAGCAGGGCGAGGTTCTTGGTCCAGCCTTCAATCATGGCCGCCGTGGTGCGGTACATTCGCGTGGAAACGGCGTCGTCGGCGTAGCGGAAACGCAGGCCGATCTTGCGCCGCTTGGCGAGGAAGGCCAGTTCGACATCTTCCAGCACCTTGTCAGAGACCGTGGCATGGCCGCCGAGGCGGCGATAGGCTTCGCGCTCGACGAGGAGGAACTGGCCGTTGGCGGCGGCGATGCGCTCGGCGGGATCCGAGACCTTGGCCGGAGGATAGGCCAGAGCGAGTTCGCAAAAGACCAGGGGCATGAGCGAGCGCTGGGCCAGGCCGCTCACGATCTGGCGGGGCGAATAGCTGAGCATGCCTACCTTGTGTCGGGTGGCTTCATGGATGGCGCGACGCAAAGCGCCGGGTTCGTGGACTGTATCCGCATCGGTAAAGAGCAGCCAGCGGCCTCGAGCCCGTTTGGCCGCGGTCCAGATGGCATGGTTCTTACCGGTCCAGCCTCGCTCCAGTTTGCCAGCCGTCAGCACACTGACCCCCGCAAAGCTGCGGGCGATCTCCGCAGTGCAATCGGTGGAGTGGTCGTCGACAACGAGCAGTTCCCAATCCGTACCGAGCTCGAAGATTTCTTCCGATTGCGCGACCAGCGACTGAAGACAGGAGCCGAGGCAAGCTTCCTCGTTGCGGGCGGGAACGATGACGGTGAGCTCGATCAATTGTTCGGGCTCAGGCTGGTCGTAGACCGTGCCCCAGCGCGGGGGGAGCGTCGCGAGCTCGCCAGGGGTGTCGGAGAGGCCCAATACCGGCTTCCATCCTTCAGCGGTAGCGCCTCTGTTGTCCTCTTTGCTATCGCTTGCCATCATGCCCCATGACGAAATGCCCTTTCGCTCAGTATTATAGAGATGTGCGGGTCTCTCGTTTCATTCTCGTGGTTGTGTTCATGCCGCTGGCGCTACTGACGGCATGCGACCGCGGCGCGCGTCCTGGCCTGACGGGCAAGGTGGCACCGGACTTTACCGTTTCCGACGGCACATCTTCGATTCACCTGGCGGATTATCGAGGCAAGATTATCCTGCTCAACTTCTGGGCCACCTGGTGTGCTCCCTGCGTGCAGGAGATGCCGGGCTTGGTGGAACTGCACCATGACCGGCCCGATCTGGCAATTCTGGCGGTGAGCGTGGATGAGGATGAAGACGCATACAAACGCTTCATCGGCAGCCGGCATGTCGATCTGATTACGGTGCGTGACCCGAGCGAAAGCGCCGCCAAGTTGTATCACACGGAAGGATGGCCGGAGACCTACATTATCGACAAGAACGGTATTATTCGGCGGAAGCTGGTGGGCGACCCGGACTGGTCGAACCCTGAGATTCGGGCCTACCTGAACAGCCTGTAAGCAAGGCACACAAACCGCCGAGCCTTGTTATGATGGCTGCATGACTACAGTGGAAATCCTCTATTCCTATACCACGCCGCCCACTGAGGCAGCGGTCTTTGCCCTGGCCAACACCAAAGACGTCTACGGCATTCGCAAGCTGAGCTTCGACCAGGGCGCCCGTACGTTGCGTGTTGAGTACGACGCGACGCGGCTGAGCGCGGCGGCAGTCACAAAATTGGTGCACGAGACGGGTCTGGAGATTGCCTCTGAGCTTCCGCTGTTTCCGCCGCAGCCAGAGCCGGAAGCTGTTCCTGCGGGTTGAAGCTGGACTTTATCGCGACGGGCGTGAAGGTTTGCGCCGTCCCGGAATCCCTGATAATCTGTGTATGGTTTCGCTTGAAACCACAAGTGTGCGCCCGTAGCTCAGCTGGATAGAGCGACTGACTACGAATCAGTAGGTCGGGAGTTCGAATCTCTCCGGGCGCACCATAATAAACTCAATAAAATTAAATACTTAGAAACGAATCGAGCTTTCCTGTCGCATCCCCTGTAAATCACTCATGTCCGACCCGTGTCCGACATGGGACAAAGGTCGGCCCTGTGTCCGGCTGATGTCCGACTTAACGCCGCGCAACTTGTGACCGGCTTTCTTCCGCTCTTCCCATGTCCACTGCCGCGAGGTGCACCTTGTCGTGCACCGGGCCTTGTTCCCTCTTTTGGTGTGGTCAACGAACCATCGTTTGCAGACGGGACACCTTTTGAGCCGTGTTAGGTCTATGTTGCGGTCGAACACTTCCCACAAGAGCCACAGAATCCGTTGCGTTGTGAGGTCCGCCGTTAGCTTCAGCAGCCGCTCTTCCACGGCTGGATCGAGGGCTAGACCGTGAGTACCGGACAATCGGAAAGGCGGAATCGGTATGTGCGTAGCGTTTGCCCCGATACTGCCGTCCGCTCGTTTCAGTCCCTCGATTCTCAGAAAGCATGGATTCGATGCCAGAAACATATTGAGGTCGTACAGCGGCGATCCTGGGGCCGGGGTACAGGGAGTGGGGCCGATGAAAAAAGCCAGTTCTTTTTGCTCCACCCAATCCTGTTTCGCTGGCGGACGGGCGAGCAACCGTTCGACTAGATCGGCAAGGTAGGGTGAATCCGGCTCAACATTGTTCAAATTTGCGGCCAGACTCTCCAGCCTGTCCCCTGGGTACAGAAGCATCCCTGCGCCGGAGGCAAGGCTTGGGTCCTCGCCTACAAGGCAACGCATAAGTTTTAGTTTTTTCTTCGATGGTTTCCTCTGCGCCATTCCAATCGTTCCTCATTTCCTACATGGCAATCTAGTTTTACTTTAGCACGCCATGGCAGGACAATCAAGCCAGTTTGTGAGAAGGGACGGACAATGGCATCACAATCAATCAATCCCCTACCGGAATACATCGACAGGGCCGCACTCGCACAGCGTTTAGGCAAGACAATCCGTTCAATTGATCGACTCCTGTTAAACGGCGGCGGGCCACCCCACATCAAACTTGGCAACCGGCGACTCTTTAGGGTTGAAGCGGTGTCGCAATGGCTTCTCTCGCTTGAAACCCCTGCACCACCGCAAAGCAAGCGCAACGGACGGGGAGCGCGATGAACCAGAGCACGCCGCAGCTAGCCCTGGCTGACCGTGTGCGCGAATGGCAGCGACAAGGCGGACCGTTTCCCACTGCGCCCGCGCCAGAGCCATGCCAGAGGCCGCAGAGCACGGCAACAGGTGCCGAGCCGCTACCGGCAAACATTGACGCCGAGAAAGCGATTCTCGGGGCCATCCTGCTCGACAACGATCTCTTTGAAGCTGCAGCGACCCTTGCTCCCGACGATTTCTTTCTGGACTCCCATCGGGTGATCTTTCGCTGCATTGCCGGAATGCTGGCCGAGGGAGAAACTGTCGATCCGGTAACGCTGGTTGATACCATGCGCGCGCGGGGAGAACTGAATCAGATCGGCAGTACCCCGACTGCCTACATTAACGACCTGAACGCGGGAACCATACGCTACCGCCCGGCGGTTGAGGATTGGGCGCGCATCGTTCGCGCGGCGTCGCGGACACGCAAATTGCTCGCCACGATAGAAGCAGCTAAGGTGCGCGTGCTGGCGAATGATCCGGTAGACGAAGTGAGCACCTGGACGCGCGAAGCCCTGGAAAAAATCGGCACAGACAGATCGACCGGGTTGCACCTGCTCAAGGGCGCGGAAATTGTCGAACGAGAACAACCTGCCATTCTCCCCGATCACATCTTCGATGAAACCGCTATCGGGGTTCACGGACGGCCGGGAGACGGAAAGACTACCCTCGCATTGCTCATGGCAGCCAATGTCTCAGTGGGCCGCACACCCTACACTCTGGCACCTTGCCTGGCCCGCAACGTTCTGGTGATGAGCAATGAGGATAGCCCTGCACGGATACGCAAACTGTTTCTAGCGGCAGGCGGAGATGTGAACCGGCTGTGGGTTGAGGATTGCGATGACCTATGGCAATTAACCGATCTAGCGAGACTCGAAGAGACCATCAGGGCGAACGCCATCCGTTTTGCGATTGTCGATGGTCTCGCCAGTCACAGCGGCAAGGCCGATCTGAACAGCCATCAGGACACATCAAAGCTCTTGGTTCCCCTGCGGGCGCTCGCGGAGAAATATCACTGCCTGATTCTCGTGATTCACCATTTGAACAAGTCACTTTCTGTCGATCACATCCAAAAGGTAGCGGGGTCCATCGGAATCACCGCCAGTTTCAGGCACAACATTCACGTTGTTCCCGATCCTGAAAACCCCGAACTGCGATTGATGGTCAACGGCAAGAGCAATCTAGCGCCGCCGAACGTTCCCGCCTTGCGCTTCAGATTGTTCCCTGTCGGATGGGCGGGCGAAGCGCACATCAGCATCGACGATGTATACCGCATCACAGAACCCGATGAGAAACCCGGTAAGGCTGCGGCGTGGCTTCGAGAGGCTTTGGCCGATGGCGAGTGGCATCTCGCGGGCCAACTCCAGCAACAGGCCAAGCAAGGATTCGACCTTTCAACCCGTTCACTTTTTCGCGCCGCCGATACGCTTGGCGTCGAACGCAGAAAGCAGGGATTCGGCGGGCGGGCGGAGTGGAGACTCGGCATAAGTGCACCTGCAGCCGACACCCCCGATGAGCCGGACACCCCACCCACGGAAAGGCGGTTTGAGGTATGACCCCTCAGGAACTCATTGACATTGTCGAGTCGCGCGGCGGTCGCCTCACCATCGAAGGGGAAAAGCTGGTGATCGAACCGAAAGAGGCCGCTTTACCGTTCGCTGATTCGCTGCGCACATACAAACCGGAGATTGTCGCCTTACTGCAAAGCCGGACAGCGCAAGAGGCGGAGGCCGCACCTGAGAGCGATGCTGTCGGACTTTGGATGCTGGCGCGCTGTGTCTACCGTGACCGCTGTTGGGGTGGAGTGGGCGCGCTGTACCTTGCCCTAGCCCGCTGGTGCGCAGAGCACGGACAGCCCGCGCCAGAGTCGCGGCGGGCCTTTACAGCGGAGTTGCAGGCAGAAGGCTTCACCGTGACCGCGGACGGGCTTGTGTACGGCCTGATGCTCGCAGAGGATGCGGAAGCCTGCGAGCGTTCCACTGCCACGCCAGCGGCCAGCGGGACGCCAGCACAGCCCAAAGCAGCGAAGCAGCGCAATGCCGAAAGGCGGCGAGCGTGACCGCGATTCCCCATGACGATTGCATGGTCTGTCGATATTGGGTCGAGCGGGTTGAAGCATTCCGCGCGCGCTCGCTCCAGAAAGTTGAAGGCGCATTCGGTGAGGAAAAGCGGGCGCGGCGGGAATTGGCCGAGCACTTGAAGCGCACGCATGGGAAGAGTGAATGACTACCAAGGCCACAAGTCGCCCATTCAAACCGGGGGATCTGGTGCGCCTGAAATCGGGAGGCGCGCAAGGGCAAATCGTGAGAGTTTCACCCGGCAACAAATATCGCGTCTGTTGGGAGATTCGCTATTACTCGAATCACAGCGCGGCGCGTCTGGTGCGGGACGGAGGCAGTAAGCGGTGATGAACGATGCAATCAACACTCTCGCTCTAGGAAATCGCGTTTATGAGCGGGGCGCAGTGTCCGAAGGCGAAGGGGTCGTAATCGCACAATCCGACTCGCGGGTCAAAGTGCGATGGGATAACGGCGCAATCCAATGGATCGCTCTCGAATTGCTGGTGCTGGCCGATGGGGGTGAACGATGAAGATCGGAAGCCGAGTAGTTAAGGTCGGTTTGCCGGGTATCTTGGGGACCGTGACCGGCACCCAGGGCCGAATGGTGCACGTTACATGGTCCGAGCATTTCTCACAACTCGTGGACCCGCGAAAACTGATTCAGGTAACACACATCGAAAGAGAGGAACAGACAAAATGCCTTACGACTTGAGCAAGCTCAAACTTCCCCCGGCGAAGGGACAGCCCGCGCCGCAATCGGGGAACAGCAATGCAAGCTCCGCGCCCGCGTCCAGTACGACAGGCTACAACTTAGCCGTGTTCGACTTGCCGGAATCGGTCGAGATACCGAAGGACGGCGAAGAAAACGAGACGATTGAGATTCGCAACTTTGGCCGCCACGTCCGGGCGCGAGTCGAGGATGCTCTCCGTGTCTCGCCGGAATCAGCGGTGACGGCCCTGCACTGGCAGATCGGGACGGCAAAAGGGGCATCGCTGATGGATGACGCCACGATGAAAAGATTCGAGCACCTGGGTTCCGGGTTCTCCCAAGCGAAGGACCGGAAAGCATATTTTCAAAAGTCCATCGTGCCGTTTCTTAACGGCCTAACCGCGGGGAAGAGGAGAAAAGTATGAAAGCCGAAAAGTCAATTACCGAAACCGTCGCCTCACAGCTTGAGGAGTTGCACACAACCTTTGCCGCCGCAGTCGAAGAGTTGAACGTCGAGCGCGCGGGCCTGGAAACTGAATCTCAGGAGATTTTGAAAGCAGCCGATGAATTGCGGCTCCTGTTGCCAGCGCAGGCGAGAGAAGCCCAGCGCGCCGCCGACGCGCTCCTGGTGGCCGGGAAGCGCGAAAAAGCCCAAGCCAAACTTGAAGAGCAGCAACGAGCCGAGGCCGCGCCGGCGGGAATGGAACAACGGCGATCCGACATTGCCAGACGCATCGAAGCGATCGGCAACGAGAAGAAAGTCATCGCGCGCAAGGTCTTTAAGCTCTGGATTCAAGATGCGCGGGTGCCGGGGATCGAGGCGCAGCGGAAAGTATGCGCCGACCTGGACCTCATGTGGCAAGGCATAATCGCCTTCGCCCAGGAAACCGGAGCCCATGAGCTGCAGCGTCCACTGGTCACGGCGAGCCTTCAGGCCGACTTGGTAGCCCGCGACCATGGCCCGGAAAAAGCCGTCTTCTTGAAGCTTCGAGAATGGTTCGGGTTTGGGGGCAAGCAATGAAGCCGAAGGGCAAAGCAAACGTACCACTCACGGAAACCGAATGCGAGCGCGCCAAGGTCCTGCACGCAAGCGGCAAGACTCCCTCAGCCATAGCGAAAGACATGGGGCGCTCGCATCACACCCTGCAAAGGTTTCTGGACAAACCCGAAGTCCAAAAGCAGGTGAGTGTGCAGCGTGAAGAGCTGGCGGGGATGTTCGATCAAGTTGCACACCGCATCGTGGGCGCCGTGACGCCGGAAGATGTGGGCAAG
Source organism: uncultured Acidobacteriaceae bacterium (assembly GCA_963776535.1). Taxonomy (GTDB): domain Bacteria; phylum Acidobacteriota; class Terriglobia; order Terriglobales; family Acidobacteriaceae; genus Telmatobacter. The sequence goes on from CAVZNB010000001.1 coordinate 182,388, forward strand.
GCGACACTCCAGCAAAAGATGGTCTCCGCGGGAATTGCGGTCGATAAGGCCGCTTTGCTGCGCGGCGAGATTCCCGCCACGGTCAACGTGCATGTGCTCTTGGATGCTGTGCAAGCCATCAGGAAGATGCGGGAAGCCGAAGACGCAGCACAGCCCGCAACTATCACCGGCAACGTGCAATGAGACCGGCCCGGATCATCGCGCTCGCCGTCCTCCTGGCCGCGCTGATCGCTGTCGCGCTGCTCCTAGCCGCCCGCCCCTCTCCCGTCCTCGTTTCGGCCATAGGAAACCATCACCCCACCCTCAGCGGCGCGTTGTAGGGCATCTGGCGAGGATGCCCTGCGTCGGAATATACTCACGTCCGACAATCGGGGAAACTATGGAAGACGATGAGAGACCGAAGGACTGGGCAGCACGCGAAGCCGAAAGACTCATGCGTAAAGAGCAAGAGGCCGAGGACGCGAAAGCAACGGCCAAGCGACACAAAGACCTCAAAGACAAGGGTGGGCTGGGACATTTTACCCAACTACGTGACTGGATGAACGAGCAGACGGAATCCCTCAACACACAGGTAAAGAAGCGGACAGCTGAAGTGGGAGGGATTACACAGGTCGGCGGCATGGCCGGTCACCACCTCTTCGAAGTTTCGGACCCCAACCGTGAACGGTTTCCAGTGAAGATTTACTACTTTTCCGCGCCTCATAGAATCGAAGTTGAACAACAAGGAACTGCACCGAAGCGATACTCCGTGGAAGTCGGAGACAAAGACAACCTGCGCTTCGAAACACGGGATAGGCAGCCGAAAACCATTGAAGAGCTTGGATCAGAACTGCTCGACTCTTTCCTAAAGCCGTGAGTCCGCCTTTAGTGGGAAATCTACAGGGCGGGATATAAGTCGAGCGCACCGGGGGTGGCAGTGTGGGGGGCATGGGGGGTGGTCTGGGCTCTCTCTTCGGGGTCCATCGGCTCAAAAACGACTCAGTCCGTGGAGATGCCAGAGCTAGGCTTTGTGCGCTCCATCGGACACCTGTCGGACATAGGAACAGAATCGGGATTCACCGGCCGGGAGATCGAATGTGAGTAAGCCTTTGTAATTGGTTGGCTTGGGATGCTTGCCACCTGCCGAGAGCCAACCTTAAACCCGCAGATCATTACTCAGTGGCAGGCTTTGGCCGCGGCTGCACCTCCCTCCCTGGCCGAGTGCCTTTTTCTAGTTGGCATCCCCTGCCCGAGACTTATCCTGCAACCCGTCTCGCCTTCATGTGTGCCAAACGTACCCCCCTCTCACAAAGAGTGGCATTCATGGAGAAAAAAGAGAGAAATATATCTTCTAAGTCTTTTAGATAATCAATATTGCCATGAGTGCCAGAGCATGAGTGCCAGAGCGAGAAGAATTGGCACGCATGGAGTGTCACAGGTGCCAACGAGAGCGCGCATAAGTGCCACCTGGCACACATGGAACATAGGCTGCAATTAAAGGACTTAGCCCCATGAGTGCCATGAGTGCCAAGGGATAGGGAAATTGGCACACATGTGGCACGCATGGGTGTTGAGGAGCAACCGGAATCACACGCACAAAAGGCAGCCCGGTTGAGAGCTGCCCCTGTGTTGGTTGATTGCTGTCTCGTGTTACTGCACCATGCGGCCAGTTGGCAGAATCACCGGGAACAGGTTTGCCGCATCCCGCTGTGGATTGTCGGCAAGGTGCGCGTAACGCTGCGTTGTAGAGGCTTGAGTGTGGCCCAGGAGCTTGCCCACGACCGGCAGGGACACGCCGCTGGAAACGAGATGGGATGCGAACGAGTGGCGCAGATCGTGAATGCGAACGCCTTGGAGCTTCGCCAGCTTGCACACACTGGCCCAGGGAGTCTTCACGTCTTGCAGGTTTCCGGCCATCCGGCCGGGGAACAGGTAATCGCCCTTGCGGTCCATGCGTTCGAGCAGGGCCAGAGCTTGCGCGTTCAGCGCGACGTGTTCGGTTTTCTTCTCTTTCGTGCGATGGCTTGGCTTTGTCCACACGCCGCGGGCGAGATCGAAGTCTGTCCACTTGGCTGTGAGAGCTTCACTCTTGCGGCAACCCGTCACCATGATGAGCCGAAGGGCATCCATTGACCGACGCGCTTCCGTCTGCAACCAATCCCGCTGCTTTTCCGAGAGCGCGCCTTGCCCGCACTGGCGCGGGTACTTGTCGAGCGCATCGGCCAGCCGGATCAATTCATCTTCCGAGAGCCAGCGGTCGCGCTTCTCTTCGTGGTACTTTCTGACGCCGGACACTGGATTCTTGTCCATTGTCCATTCGCCGCTATCGTCCGCCATGGCCCAGGTGAACATGTGATGGAGCAGAGCGAGCGCGCGATTGGCGCGGTACGGCGTGTCTTTGAGGGATGCGTGCATATCGGCAATGTCCGCCCGCTTGATTCCGCCGATGGGCAAGTCTCCGAGCGCGGGCAGGATCACGCCATTTAAAAGGCTCCTGTCATCGTAGACAGTACCGGCCCGCTTGTTGGGCTCCGCCCACTTTTCAAGGTACGCATCGGAGAGTTGCTTGAGTGTCCGCACGCGGGCCTGTGCTTCGATGGATTCCTGTTTCCGCTGCTCCAACACGTCGAACGGATCGATCCCGTCCCGTATGCTCTGGCGCAGCTCTATCGCCTTTGCGCGGGCCGTCTCCGCTGTGTACTCGCCGAGTGAGCCGATAGTGTAGCGGCGCTCTCTGCCGTGGATCACGTAATTGAGAATGAAACTCTTCGCGCCCTTCTCTGTGACACGCAAGCCGAACCCGGCAATCTCCGAATCGTAGTGAATCTGGTTGCCCTGATTTGGCGCTTTAACGCAAGTGGCGAATCTCTGTGTGACTCTGATTTTCATGCCATCACCTCAAACCCTGAAAATTCCTGTGTCCGACCCATGTCCGATGAAAACGTCTCTTACTGTCTCACGGAGTCTCAGGGTTTGTCAATATGTCTCAATGTTTATGCGGCTTTTAGAAAAGGGCCTTTGTTTCGTGTCCGACTCGTGTCCGAAGGAATGAGACTACGAATCAGTAGGTCGGGAGTTCGAATCTCTCCGGGCGCACCATATAACCCATAATTCATCTATCGCTTGCAGTCTATTGGCCACCTTCGTTCCCTGCCGACCATCTTGGAGCGCTCCTCGTTTTGCGTCCACGGGCAGGATTATCGAGTTCATTCGATGGCGCCGGCTTAAGAGTGGTTGTTCCGCACAGCCTTGCGATCGAACTCCCCTGAAAACTCGAAAACAATTAAGCGCAACTCGACCGGGTCTATGACGGGAACTGGCATGGCGCCGTTCTTCAGAGCAATACCGCGTCTGTTTCCACGAAGCGAGGCTGACTAAGGAAGAGAGGTGGTTCTCCGGATGTGTACCGGTTCAGGGGCCCGGCGGAGGAGTTGGCGTGGCCATGCTGCCTGCAAACAAAGATGGCGGAGTGCCGGGACACTCCGCAGTTCCAGCGCAGGGGATGGGTCCGGTCAATAGAGGCGGAAGTTGACCTCGACGGTGATCATGACGGGGACCGGGGTATGGCCGTCTTTCATGGCCGGCTTGAACTTGTACTTCTTGACGGCTTCGATGGCTTTCTCATCGAGGCCCATGCCGAGAGCGCGGACCACGCGGGGATTCTGCGGGTTACCCTGGGCGTCGACAATGAGGGAGATGAGGCAGACGCCCTGGTACTTGGCGCGGCGGGCTTCGTCAGAGAATTCGGCTTCCACGCTGTTCAAAGGCACCGGCGCGGAAACGCCGTTGCCGATATGGTAGAGGCCGCCGCCTGCGCCGCCACCGGTTCCGGGACCGTAGCCGTTGCCGTTGCCGGACCCGAGACCGCCGCCGGAGCCGGTGCCGATGCCGCTGCCGCTGCCTTGGCCGCCGGAGGCCACTGTGACGTTGGGCGACTTGGCTACGCCGATCATCGGCAGGGTTGGATTGTCGGGAAGCGTAATGTTCTGTTGCACGTTGATCGCCGGGTCCACTGCGAGCTTGGGCTTGTCGACCGTCTCCACCTGTGGGGGTGAGATGGGGTTCTTCTCGATCTTGGGCAGGTGCCCCTTGATGGGATCGACGATGCTGTGCTCGCCGCCACCGCCGCCGCCGCCGTTCGAGTCTTTTCCGGCGGGGGCCTTGGGTTGCCAGACGCCTACATCGACGGTGGTGGCAAGATCCTTGGGCCCGGTGACCTGTTCAATGATCTTCTTGCCGACAAAGAAGAGCAGAAGCACGAGGATGGAGATGTTGACGGCGCTGGAGATGCCGATGGCCCAGGGATTGGGCTTGACAGCCATGCGATCCGGCACCGGGATGGGCGTGGAAGTGAGCTGAAGCGGGGGCAGCTTGACGGGGAAAAACACGTCGCGGATGCTCTCGTAGAGACCAGTCCAGATGGGCTTCTCTTCAAAGGACTTGCCGAGGAAGCCGTCGAATTCGTGGCCACCGGTGATGGCAGCCGCCTGGGATTCCGTTTCTGGCATAAATGTTTCGTTTTCCATGGTTACAGCGGTGGCAGTGAGGGGCTGTTCAGGGGGGCGCCTTCCGTCGTCCAGACCCGTGGTTCCATTATGCTCGACGGAGGCTGTTGTTGTCTCGGCTGCAGCCATCTGCCGCTCCAGGGTTTCATATCCGAAGGTGCGAGCAGCTTCCATAAACGATAGACGAGGATGACTCCCCTTTTGTTACCGGAAATTCGTTCGCCAGGCCATTTACACTAAGGGTTGGACAAACTTTTCATTTTTCAGGGAGTACCGATGTCTTTAGCGCCCGAGTTGAAGGCGACCTTAACCTTGCCCCAGACCGCCTTTCCGATGAAGGCCAATCTGCCGCAGAATGAGCCACTTCGGCTGGCTCGCTGGGCGGAGCTTAAGCTGTATGACGAGCTGCGCAAACTGGGGCGCGGACGGCCTGCTTACCTGCTGCACGACGGGCCTCCGTATGCCAACGGACCGCTGCACCTGGGCCATGCGCTCAACAAAGGGTTGAAGGACTTTGTCGTCAAGTCAAAAACGATGGCCGGGTTCGACTCGCCGTATGTCCCCGGCTACGACTGCCACGGGCTGCCGATTGAGATCAAGGTGGACGAGCAGCTGGGCCGGAAGAAGCTGGAACTGCCCGCCGCGGCGGTGCTGGACGCCTGCCGCGCCTATGCGCAGAAGTATGTGGACCTGCAAACCTCGCAGTTTGAGCGGCTGGGATGTTTTGGGCGCTGGGAGACTCCATACAAGACGATGTCGCGGGACTACGAGGCGCGAACGCTGGAGGCGTTTTACGGGTTCCTGGAGAAGGGGTTTGTCTATCGCGGACTGAAGCCGGTGTACTGGTGCATCCACGACCGGACGGCGCTGGCCGAGGCGGAGGTGGAGTACGAGAACCACACCAGCCCTTCGGTGTATGTGCGCTACAAGCTGACCTCCGATGCGGAGGCGATTGCGCCGGTGCTGGCGGGGCGCGAGGTGTACACGATCATCTGGACGACCACACCGTGGACGCTGCCCGCGTCGCTGGCGGTCGCGTTTCATCCGGACTTTGAGTACGTGGCGCTGGAGAACACGGACGGTAAGGTCTACATTGTGGCCGCAGCTCTGGCGGAAGCGACGAAGGCTGCCTGCGACCTGGATGAGGCGACGGAGATTGCGCGGTTCAAGGGAGCGGTGCTGGAGCGGACGGCCTTCCAGCATCCGTTTCTGGAGCGCAGCGTGCTGGGCGTGCTGGCGACTTACGTAACCGCCGACACCGGCACGGGCGCGGTCCATACGGCGCCTTCGCACGGCGCGGACGATTTTTATACCGGGCAGCGGTATGGGCTGGACCCGACATGCCGCGTGGATGCGGGCGGGCATATCCACGTGGATGAGAGTGCGTGGGACCAAGCCACGCCGCCTCCCTTCGAGGGCAAGAAAGTTTGGGCGGCAAACCCAATCATTGTGGCCATGCTGGAGGAGCGGGGCGCGCTGCTGGCCGTCTCTGACCTGAACCACTCGTACCCGCACTGCTGGCGGTGCCACAAGCCGGTGATCTTCCGGGCCACGGAGCAGTGGTTTATCGGCCTGGAGACGCCGGTGGAGCGGGCGGACGGGTCGAAGACGACTTACCGGCAACTGGCGATTGAAGAAATCGACAAGGTGGTGTGGGATCCGAGCTGGGGCAAAGAGCGGATCACCAACATGATTGCCACGCGGCCGGACTGGTGCATCAGCCGGCAACGCATCTGGGGCGTGCCGATTGCGGTGTTCCTTTGCGAAGGGTGCAACCAGCCGGTGTTGGACGCGGCAATGAATCGGAAGATTGTGAGCCTGTTTGAGAGCGAGGGCGCGGAGGCGTGGCATACATCGGCGACGGATGGACTGCTGGCGGAGGGGACGGCGTGCACTGAGTGCGGCGGCAAAGCGTTCCGCAAAGAGTTCGACATTCTGGATGTGTGGTTCGACTCGGGCACAAGCTGGTTTGCGGTGGCCGAGAGCGATCCGGATCTGAAAGATGTTTACACTGATTTCCAGAATGGCAAGGACGTGCCGGTGCTTTACCTCGAAGGTGGAGATCAGCACAGAGGGTGGTTTCACTCTTCCCTGCTGACCTCTGTGGCGCTACGCGGGCGCACGCCTTACTCGCATGTGTCGACGGCGGGTTGGACCTTGGACGAACAGGGTCGGGCGATGAGCAAGTCTCTCGGGAACGGCGTGGACCCGGTGGACATTGCCAACCGCATGGGCGGGGAGATTGTGCGGCTGTGGGTGGCGTCCATCGACTTCCGCGAGGATATGGCGGCGAGCGAGAACCTGATGCAGCGGTGTGCGGATATCTATCGCAAGCTGCGCAATACCTTCCGGTTTCTGCTGGGCAACCTGAATGGCTTCAACCCCGCAACCGACAAGGTGGAAGAGCGCGAGCTCCTGCCGCTTGACCGGTACATGCTGGCCCGGACGCGCGAGCTGACGGAGAAGGTGCGGGACTGGTATGCGGCGTTCGAATTTCATCGCGTGTATCACGCGGTGAACGAGTTTGCGATTGTGGACCTGAGCTCGTTTTACCTGGATGTGCTGAAGGACCGGATGTACACGTTTGCGCCAACGAGCCAGGCGCGGCGGTCGGCGCAGACGGTGCTGTGGCAGATTACCGAGGCGCTGGTGCGGCTGGTGGCGCCGATTTTGAGCTTTACGGCGGACGAGGTTTGGGAGTATCTGCCGGCGGTGGAGGGGCGCGAGAAGAGCGTGCATTTGGCGCTGTTTCCAAAACCGGAGGAGGTGTTCTCGGAAGAGCCAACTGAGTTGGTCGAAGAGTGGAAGCTGCTGTTCAAAGTCCGCGAAGAAGCTCTCCAGCATCTCGAGCTATCTAGGCAAGCAAAAACAATCGGGAAGAGCCTTGAAGCCGATCTCGAAATTAAGGCCTCAGGCCGTTGGTTGGATTGCCTGCGCTTGCACGCAAGCGATCTGAAGGAAATCTTGAATGTTTCGCTAGTTACGGTGCTCGACGGGTCTGGAGACGAAGGCCCTGGGCCGGAAGTCGATTTCTCGCTCTCTACGAGGGTTCTGCCCGCTTCCGGCTCCAAGTGCGCGCGGTGCTGGAATTTTATGCCGGAGGTTTCGAGTTACGGGGTTTGGGAGAACGTCTGCACGCGGTGCCAGACGGCACTGCACGAGATGGGCATTGCGCCGCCGCAGGCCGATTCTGTGGAGGCCGCACAGTGAGCCTCAAATTCCCACGACGGTTGCCCTGGCTGATGCTCCTTTCCGGGCTGATCATCCTTGCCGATCGGCTGACGAAGCGCTGGGTGGAGATGCACATCCCGATGGGCGGGGCCATTCCGGTGATTCCCCGCGTGCTGCGTATTACGCACTGGACCAACGAGGGCGCGGCGTTCTCGATGTTTGCCGGATCGGCTTCGCCGCAGCTGGTGCGGTGGGTGCTGGTGACCTTCTCGCTGGCGGCGGCGTTGGCGGTGCTGATTGCGCTGGTGCGGCTGGGCGACCGGTTTACGCTGACGACGGTGGCGCTGGCGCTGGTGCTGGCGGGGGCGCTGGGCAATGTGCACGACCGGATTCTTTATGGATCGGTTGTGGACTTTATCGAGGTGCACATCTTCAGCTACCACTGGCCGGACTTCAATGTGGCGGACAGCTCGATTGTGACGGGAGCTTGTTTGCTGTTGCTGGATTCGCTGCTGGTGAAGAGGCCGGTAGTGGAGAGCGAGCCGGCGGCGTGAGCTACGGAACGACGGCGGATCTATTTTGCGCACGGCGGAGCAGCAGCAAGTAGAAGAGCGAGGCGAGGCTGGAGATGGCGGCGGCCAGATAGACCAGGGGCAGGAGCGCCGGGTTGAACCAGGAGGCGCCGGGGCTGTGAGGGATGGCGATAAAGACGACCGTGGCCACGGCGAGCACGAGTGATGGACCACTGGCGCTGCCGAGAACGAAGTAGAGCCAGAAGCGCCAGGCGCGCACGTTTTTGATGATGAGTATGACTGGCCAGGAGAGAATCCAGGCCAGAAGGCAGAGTCCCAGGATGACCCCGGCGGTCATGAGGACTTCGCTGCTTCGGATGCTTGCGGGATGGGTCTTGATGAGGCTCTCCGCGACTACGCAGGCAAGGCAGATGAGCGCGGACCCGACGATGCTGACCAGAGAAAAGAGCAACCGCTTCCACAAGGGAACCATGGCAGTCTCCGAAAAGATGTGTTGGCCCATGGTATCGCAGGGATTGGCGGGCGCGTGGAGCCGCAGTGAAACTGGTGCAGAATCGTGTGTGGCTCCCGCTGTCCTACAATGGCTGGGTCAGACTCGCGGATGCGTGAGATCGCCTGCGAGACGGGCTGAGAACGACGGCAATCTCTCAACGCCGCTGCACGAAATCTTATAAAGACTGAGGTTTGCATGATGTTTCCTTTACTCCGCTCGCTGTTGCGCGCTGCTCTTGCGGGCGCGGCTGCTCTTGCCTTTTTCCTGATGGCCGCACCGAACACCGCATCCGCACAGCGGCTGCCGCAAACGGTACGGCCCGAGCACTACACGCTGACACTGACGCCTGACCTGAAGGCGGCGACGTTCTCCGGGGCGGAGACGATTGACGTGACTCTGGCCGAGGCGACGAAATCGATCACGCTGAACTCGGCGGAGATTGCGTTTCAGCGGGTGACGGTGACGGCGGGCGGCAAAGAGCAGCCGGCCACGGTGAGCTCAGACAAAGAAAAGGAGCAGACTACCTTTACGTTTCCGCAGCAGCTTGCGGCGGACAAGGCGACGCTCTCGATTGCGTATACGGGGATTCTGAACGGGGAGCTGCGGGGTTTCTATCTCTCCAAGACCGACAAGCGCAACTACGCGGTGACGCAGTTTGAGTCGACGGATGCGCGGCGGGCGTTTCCTTCGTTCGACGAGCCGGCGTTCAAGGCGACGTATGACGTGACGCTGGTGGTGGATGCGGGAGACACGGCGATTTCGAATGGGCCGATCGTCAGCGATACACCGGGCCCGGGCGCGGGCAAGCATACGCTGAAGTTTCTGACCACGCCGAAGATGTCAAGCTACCTGGTGGCTTTCCTGGTGGGAGATTTCCAGTTCAGCGAGGGCGAGGTGGACGGGGTGAAGATTCGCGGCTGCGCGACGCCGGACAAGGTGGCGCTGACGCCGTACAGTGTGGAGATTGCGAAATATGTTCTGCACTACTACAACACGTACTTCGGGATTCCCTATCCGCTGAAGAAGCTGGACCTGATTGCGCTGCCGGACTTTGAGGCGGGAGCGATGGAGAACTTCGGAGCCATCACGTATCGCGAGACGGCCATGCTGATCGACCCTAAAACAGCTTCAGTGGACGCAAAAAAGAATGTAGGACTGGTGATTGCGCACGAGATGGCGCACCAGTGGTTCGGCGACCTGGTGACGATGCAGTGGTGGGACAACATCTGGCTGAACGAGGGGTTTGCGACCTGGATGGAGAACAAGCCAGTGGCGGCGATGCATCCGGAGTGGAATATCGACGAGGTGGTGGCCTCGGATGAGAACGCGACGCTGAACCTGGATGCGCAGCCGACGACGCGGGCGATTCGCGCCAAGGCGGAGACGCGCGATGAGATCGAGGAGATGTTCGACGGCATCTCGTATGGCAAGGCGAGCGACGTGCTTCTAGCGGTGGAGAACTACCTGGGGCCGGAGATGTTCCGCAAGGGCGTGCACGCGTATCTGTCGGCGCATCTTTACTCGAATGCGACGGCGGAGGACTTCTGGAGCGCGCAGACGGCGACGAGCCACAAGCCTGTGGACAAGATCATGGAGTCGCTGGTGGCGCAGCCGGGAGAGCCGCTGATTACGTTTGGCGAACCGGCCAATGGAACGGTTGCGGTGAAGCAGGACCGCTTTTACCTGAGCCCTTCGATTGAGCCCGATGCGAAGCAGAAGTGGACGATTCCGGTGTGCTTCAAGACAGGTTCCGATCGACAGGAGTGCGAGGTGCTGGCACCGGGCGACACGACGTTGAAGGCGCCAACGGCGAGCGTTTTCTTTGCCAATGCGGGCGGCAAAGGCTACTACCGGAGCGCTTATCCACCCAGCGTTTATACGGCCATTGTGGCAAACGCGGAGACCGACCTGAGCCCGACGGAGCGCATCAGCTTGACCGGGGACGAGTGGGCGCAGGTGCGCGCCAACAGGGCGACCGTGGGCGACTACCTGAACCTGGTGACGGCGCTGAAGGACGATGGAAGCGCGGAAGTGCTGGACACAGCGATGGGCGGGGTGGGCGCGATCTACGAACAGGTTGCCGGAGGCAAGGAGGAGCGGGCTGCGATTTCCGCATGGCTGCGTGCGAATTTCGGGCCGGTGTACGCCAAATTACCGCCGCCGTCCGACAGCGATTCACCCAATACACGAGAACTGCGGGCGCAGCTGTTGAGCATACTGGGCGAGGACGGAAAGGATCCAGCGGCTTTGGCGCAGGCGCGGGAGATTGCGGCGAAGTATCTTGCCGACCAGAGCAGCGTGGATGCTACGCTGGGCCAAGCCGCGCTGGGCATTGCCGCGCGCAACGGCGACGCTGCGCTGTTTGACCAGTTGCAGAAGATTGCGGAGACCTCGACTAATCCGGAGTTCCAGGAAGGTGCGCTGCGCCTGCTGACTACGTTTGAAGATCCGGCACTAGTGGAGCGCTCGCTGGAGTACGCAATCTCAAACAAGGTGCGCAGCCAGGATGCATTGATCCAGGTTGCATATGCTCTCTACAACGACGCCAATCGCGAGCAGGCGTGGAAGTTTGTGAAGAGCCACTGGGAGACGGAAAAGACGCTGCTGACGCCGGAACTGGGCAACTACCTGGTGGATTCGGCGGGGAGTTTCTGCTCTGTAGAGGCGCGGGACGACGTAAAGGCGTTCTTTGACGAACACAAGGTGCCTTCTACGGATCGGGCATTCAGACATACCATTGAGAAGATCGACGGCTGCATTGAGCTGCGCAAGCTGCAAGAGCCGGAACTGGACAAGTGGATTGCGGGGCAGGGGAAGATGTAGGGGCTGTAGTAGGAAAGCAAGAGAAAGGCCGTCCAGGTTCCGCTGGACGGCCTTTCTTTTTGCGCGGATGCGGTGCAGAAATTCGCTACCAGGCGATTTTTTCGGGCAGGAACTCGGCGAAGAGATCGTCGTAGTAGGGCTTGAGCTGCTTGAGGTCGGGCTTGGCGTGGCCCTTTGAGTAGAGATCGTACTGATTGAATTTGAGCACCCACTGCATCATGGCGCGGTCCTGCGCATTGGCCAGGTGGTCGTAGGCGCCGTGACGATGCCAGGGATAGAAGGAGTGGAAGCGCAGCATGTAGAGCGCTTCGATGGGCATCCAGGGCTTCATGACTTCGGCGATGTAGCCGTCGTGGCCGAAGGACATGTGCACATTCTCAAGGCCGCAGTTGGGCTGGTAGATTCCATATTTCGTTTGATACTCGGGCACCAGACGGTCAGGGTTGGCGGCGAAGTACTCGGGAAAAACAATGTCTTTTGACCAGGCGCAGCCGACGGGGAATGTGTCGCCGACAACGCCCCATTGAGGCTCGCCGTAGAGGCAGAGACACTTGCCGAGATCGTGAAGGAAGCCGGTGAGCACCATCCAGCGGGGATGGTTGTCACGGCGGATGGCCTCAGAGGTCTGGAGCAGGTGCTCAATCTGGGTGAGGTCGGTGTCGGGGTCGCTGTCGTCGACCAGGGTGTTGAGGAACTCGGCCGCTTCCCAGATGGTCTTCATACCCTTGTTGAGTCCGAAGTACTGCTTCTCTTTTTCGAGGACGTAGGCGACGGTCTGGCCTTCGTGGTTGAGGCGATAGAACTCGGCGACGCCGGGTGTGGCGGCGGCATCGTAGACGCGAAACTCCTCTTCGGATTTGCCTTCGCGGTAACGGCCCTCGATGAAGTCGTCCCACTGATCGAGCTGTTCAAGCGGCTGCGCGGGGTGAAGGATGACGCTCATGGGGGAACCTCCTGAGGCTGGAGCATGCCTGCGCTTCTTCTACCAGAAGCGCGAGTGGGGAAGCAAGCGTAGACGGACGCGGAACCAGGAATTTTGACCTGCGATTATGAATTTGGTTTGTGGCGGGGCAAGGCGGGATGTTAGGTTGAAGGCCAAGATGATGCGCCGAGTTGTGAATGTTGTGATCTTCTGCTGCGCTGTTGTGGGCTGTTGCGCGCAAGCGCAGACGCCTAATTCAAAAATGCAAAGAAGGGAGCCTCAGATGACTCGTCACGCTGAAGGGGGCTTTGACGTGAAGACGACACCGATGGCGGCCGATGAGGCGCTTGCGGGCGCAACCATTGGGCGCTACCTGCTGGTGAAGCAGTACCACGGCGACCTGGAGGCGACGGCCAGGGGCGAAATGCTGGGTGCGGGCGATCCAGCGAAGGGATCGGCAGGGTATGTCGCAATCGAGCAGGTGTCGGGAACGCTGAGCGGGCATGCGGGGACATTTGCACTGCAACACATGGGGGTGATGGACCAGGGAAGTTTCAGGCTAACTGTGAGTGTTGTGCCCGGTACCGGAACGGGCGGGCTTGCGGGGATTGCGGGAACGATGACCATCACCAACGTGAGCGGCAAGCACTCGTACACCTTGGACTACACGCTGCCTGCGGCGGCGCGGTGATATCCGGGGTCTGATTCGATACCATATTCTCTATGCCTCAATTCCCTACTGGACAGACACTGCTGATTGACGCGGACGATACGCTGTGGGAGAACAACGTCTATTTTGAGCGCGCGATTGCGGCGTTCATCGGGTACCTGAACCACCAGGAGTACTCAGCGGCGGAAGTGCGCCGGGCGCTGAATGCGCAGGAGCGGGAGACGATTCTGGCCCATGGGTACGGGCTGACCAGCTTTACGCGGTCGCTGGTGGCGGTGTACGAGAAGCTGAGCCCGGCGCCGGTGACGGAGCACAACATCAAGCGGGTGCGGAGCTTTGCGCGGTCGATTGCCGAACAGGAGATTGAACTGCTGCCGGGCGTGGCAGAGACGCTGGAGGAACTGGCCGGGCGTCACCGGCTGATTCTGATGACCAAGGGCGACCAGGCGGAGCAGGCGGATAAGCTGGCGCGGTCGGGGCTGGCACAGTATTTTTCCGCGGTGGAGATTGTGGCGGAGAAGGATGCAGCGACCTATCGCGCGGTGATTGCACGGCACGAGCTGACGCCGCATACGAGCTGGATGATCGGCAACAGCATCAAGAGCGACATTAACCCGGCGCTGGCGGCGGGGCTGCACGCGGTGTTTCTGTTTCACAAGGACACGTGGGTGCTGGAACACGCAGCGCTGGATGCGGCGCCGGAGGGACAGCGGCTGCTGGAACTGGATTCGTTTGCTAAGCTGGGCGCGATCTTTTGAGGGGAGCGTGGAGGATGCGCATCCTTGACGCGCGGCTCGGCCTCTGGTCTACTTGGCTCAACGTCATGCAGATTCCCCTTGCCATCGCTCCCTGTTGTGCGCAGATGCCTGCCTGTGCGCCGATTCGCGTTTTTCGAATTAAAAGAGACAATCGACGCGCGGGAAGCGAAGCCTGAATACCCAGATTGATTCGTTGAGCAGCACGCAGGCCACCACCCGCAGATGCGGCTGGTGGTTTTTCCTTTCTTCCCCCTGAGCTTCTCGTTCTCTCACCCGTTTCAAGGAGATCGCCTGTTGGAATCGGTCAACCTTACCAGCATCCAGACGGCCCGGGCGCGCATTGGCGACGGGATCCACGTTTCGCCCTGCCAGCTTTCGCACCATTTGTCGGAGTTGACGGGGCTACCTCTGCACCTGAAGCTTGAGAATCTGCAACGGACGGGCTCGTTCAAGGAGCGCGGAGCGCTGAACAAGCTGCTGACGCTGAGCGAGACGGAACGCAAGCGCGGAGTGATAGCGGCCAGCGCCGGCAACCACGCGCAGGGAGTGGCGTTTCACGCGGCGGCACGGGGCATCAAGGCGCAGATTGTGATGCCGCTGGCGACGCCGCAGATCAAGGTTGCGGCGACGCGCGGTTATGGGGCCGAGGTGATTCTGCACGGGGCCAGCTACGACGAGGCGTGCGACGAGGCGCTGCGGCGGCGGGTGGAGCAGGGGCGCACGTTTATCCATCCCGTTCGACGACCCGGAGGTGATCTCCGGCCAGGGGACGATTGGGCTGGAACTGCTGGAGCAGGTGCCGGACATTGAAGCGGTGGTGGTGCCCATCGGCGGCGGCGGGCTGATTGGCGGCGTGGCGTGCGCCCTGAAGGAGACGAATCCGCAGCATTCGCGTGATCGGGGTGGAGCCGGAGAAGCTGCCGTCGATGCTGCGGGCGCGCGAGGCTGGGCATCCGGTGACCATTTCGGCGGAGGCGACGATTGCCGACGGCATTGCGGTGCGCCGCGCGGGCGACCTTACGCTGCCGCTGGTCTCGCGCTATGTGGACGAGATTGTGACGGTGGACGACGAGGAGATTGCCAGCGCCATCCTGATGCTGCTGGAGCAGGAAAAGACTCTGGCCGAGGGTGCGGGCGCGGCGGCACTGGCGGCGGTGGTGCAGTCGAAGACGAATCTGCGGCATCGGCGGACGGTGGTGCTGGTGTGCGGCGGCAATATCGACGTGACGCTGCTGGCCAAGATCATCGAGCGCGGCCTGGTGAAGGATGGACGGCTGCTGCGGGTGCGCGTCTACCTGCAGGACCGCCCGGGCGCGCTGCTGCAACTGACGCAGATTCTGGCGCGCGAGCGTGCCAACATCGTGGAGACGGTGCACAACCGCGCCTACTACGGCGTGAGCCTGGGCGAGACGGTGATCGATGTGACGATTGAGACGCGCGGCGCCACGCACATCACCGCCATCAGCCACGCACTGCGCGAAGCCGGTTTCCGCTTCGAGCGGATTCAGTAAGGAGTTCGGATGTATTCGCCGAAGTTCAACCAGGTCGCGGACCGCGCCGTGCTGCTGGAGGCGATGCGGGCTTACTCGTTTGCGATTCTGTTTGGGCCGCAGGGAGGGACGGAGACGGGCGCGGATGGTGGCCACGCATCTGCCTCTGGTGGTGAAGGACGAAGGACCGCACGGGTTGCTCGAAGGGCACTTTGCCAAGGCCAACCGGCACTGGCAGGCGCTGGCGGGGCGGGAGACGCTGGTGGTGTTTCCGGGGCCGCACAGCTATGTGTCGCCGACGCTTCTACACCGAACCCTTGTCGGTTCCGACGTGGAACTACATCGCCGTTCACGCCTACGGGACGCTGGAGCTGGTGGAGGACGAGGGCGGGAAGGAAGCCCTGCTGGCGGGGCTGATTGCGGCGAATGAGCCGGCGTACGCGCGGCAGTGGGCGGGAATGCCGGCGGGATTCCGACGCACGATGCTGGCCGGAATCCTGGGGTTCCGCATTCCGATTGCGCGGATCGAGGGGAAGTTCAAGATCAGCCAGAACCGGGACCCGCAGGAGCGGGTGAATGTGCATGGCGGCGCACGCGGCGGGGACGGCGGACCAGCAGGCGCTGGCGGCGTGGATGGAGCGGCTGATTGCGCTTTGAGTGACGCCGGTACGGCCTGATGAACTGAAGGCATGCAGCAATGGCTCAAAATCGTGTAGTGTTTTGAACGGGATGCGGGGCTGGCTACGCCTGGCTCCCTGCACTGCGAGGTTTCTATCCATGCGCAAACTCCTGATGGTTCTCTGCATACTGGCCGGCACGTTTCTTCCCTGCTCGGCACAACCTTCGGCACATACCACCGACTGGCGGGCGAAGGTGGCGGAGGCGCTGCCGTTGCTGGGGCACCGGAACTGGATTCTGATTGTGGATTCGGCTTATCCGCTGCAGGCGGGGCCGGGGATTGAAACGGTTGAGACGGGCGCCAATCAACTGGAGGTGGTACGGAGCGTTCTGGGAGCGATCGACCGATCGATTCATGTTCGGCCGGTGATCCAGATGGATGCGGAGCTGCCGTTTGTGCCCGATGAGGATGCGCCGGGGGCCTCGGCGTACCGGGCGGAGATTGGGGACTTGCTGCGGGCCTACCCGATTGAGTCGCTGGCACACGACAAGGTGATTGCCAATGTGGAAGAGGCGAGCAAGCACTTCAACGTGCTGGTGCTTAAGACGACGATGACGGTGCCGTACACGTCTGTTTTCATCCGGCTGGACTGCAAATACTGGAGCGCGGCGGCAGAGAAGCGGCTGCGGGCGAAGATGGCGGCGGCGGGGCAGGCGCCGCAGTAACCGCACGCCGCTTGAGGATTGCAGGGCGCTTTCTTATCCCAGTCATCCTTTGGTATACTCGATGAGATCACCTCAAGCGGAGGTGGCGAAATTGGCAGACGCACCAGCTTGAGGTGCTGGCGCCCACAAGGCATAGGGGTTCAAGTCCCCTCCTCCGCACCAAGGATTTGTTCTCCTCCGGTTCAACCGGGCGAGACCCGGAAAGCAGCTGAAAGAAATGCAGATTCTTTTCTACGTCGTAATTGTTTTGCACGTGATGGTGTGCCTGTTCCTGATTGGTGTTGTGCTGCTGCAGCAGGGCCGCTCGGCCGACCTGGCCGGCGCCTTCGGCGGGCAGGGTTCGCAGACAGCCTTTGGGCCGCGCGCGGCGGCCAATGTTCTGACCCGGCTGACCACCTGGTCGGCGATCATCTTCATGGTTACCTCGATCAGCCTGACGGTTCTTTATGTTCGCTCGTCGGGGAGCCACTCGGTGCTGCAGGGCGTGAAACCGGCGCCGGTTTCGGCTCCGGCCAAGTCGGGCAAGTAAAGCACAGTCAAGATCTCACCAGTTCCACCCAAGGGGCAGGCCAATCGGCCTGCCCCTTTTCTGATTTGCGGCTGGTACTCGCGGCAATGGGCGGTTGGCCGACGGGGCGTGATTTCTTTATACAAGGAGTCAATTTGCGCCTTTTGTGCATGGAACCCGATTGTTTTCATGGGGCTGGAAGGAAAGTGGGGGGGAGGGGCGGGGTATGGGGAGAAGGAATGGCGAAAACTGGGACGTTTTTCAGTGCCGCTGGTCTCCATGGATGATCTCCTCCAGAAGTATTGTGCTCGCCTGGGCCGTAATTATATGCAAGAGATTGGAGCCGGATTTTGGCTTTTCTGCTTTTGACTTCTAGCTTTTAGCTTTCAGCTTGGCCCGATTGCTCCGCTCGATGGCATCTGGAGGGCTGCAATGGGGTCATTTTATGGCAAAAATGCGCGATTTTTGTGTTGACGGATATATCTGATAGATATAGCTTAAAGATATATGGAACTCAAACAAACTGCTTACGTGATCCTCGGGATCCTGGCCATCCATCCGCACCAGTCGGGATACGAGATTCGCAAGACGATCCAGCAGACCGTGGGCTTTTTCTGGGGCGAGAGCTTCGGCCAGATCTACCCGACGCTGAAGCGCCTGGCGGCCGAAGGGCTGATTGAACCCAGCCAGTCTGCCGCGAAACCGAGGGCGGGGCGTCAGGAATATTCGATCACCGCGGCGGGACTGGCGAGCCTGCAACGGTGGCTCACGGTGCCTTACCGCGAGGATCCGCCGCGCGATGAGTTTCTGCTGAAGCTGTTCTTCGGGGTGGAGGCTACACCAGAGATATCGGTCGCGCACATTCGCAGGTTCCAGGAGAAGAATCGTCAGACCCTGGCAACCCTGCTGGAACTGGAAACGCTGGGGCGCGCGCACAGTTCGCACTACCCCGGGTTTCCGTACTGGATGCTGACGCTCAGGTACGGGGTTGGCCAGCTGAAGGCAGCGCTGGAGTGGAGTGAGGCGGCGCTGGCGCTGCTGGAGGAGTGAACGGGCCATGGATCAGGGGCCAGCGAGGCAGCGGGAGAGCTAGTCAGCACGGGAGGGCGGGAATGACGACGAAGAGGGTTGAGAGCAACGGAGTTTCGCGGTTGCTGGCATGGGCGGTTGCGGGCCTGTTTGCGGTTGGCTTCTTCTACTCACCGGTGGGGGTTTGGACGGGTCCGGTGCTGGCCGTGTGGTTTGTGGGCACGCAAAAGCCGTGGCGCGGGCTGGCCTGGATGGTGGCGCTCAACTACGTTCCCGGCCTGGTGATGGACTGGCGCAGGATTCCACTGACAGGCCCGCAAGATGTGCTTCACTTTCTGGGATTGGGCCTTCTGCTTTCTGTTCTCGGCATATTGCCGTTCACCT
Organism: uncultured Acidobacteriaceae bacterium; assembly: GCA_963776535.1. Taxonomy (GTDB): domain Bacteria; phylum Acidobacteriota; class Terriglobia; order Terriglobales; family Acidobacteriaceae; genus Telmatobacter. Next base: position 200,997 of record CAVZNB010000001.1, read on the forward strand.
TTCACCGGCTGACCAGTCCGCGTCTCAATTGGCTGGTGTCTACGCTTCCCTTTCCGGCGGGAGCGGTTGTGATGCACAACCTGATCGAGCCGCAGTTGCACCTTGGTGCGACCTTCGGAATTGGTGTCTCCCGGTTCCTCGTGCTCTGGTTTGCGGCGGTGGTTGTCTGGATGTGGAATGAGGAGTTCCGGGCTGCGAAGATCGCGAAGGGCGCTGGAGTTTTTGCGCTGATCTTCGGGCTGGTGGGCGGGCTGGTCGTCTGGCAAAGGCTGGGCGGCGCGTGGGCGGCGCAGATTCTTCTGAAGGGCACAGCGTTTGGATGGATATGCGCAGGCGCGGCGGCGCTGTTGAGCCTTCGGGCGGTTTTCTCCGGTTGGAAACCAACTAGCTGGACGCAGAGGCCAGAGACAGTGGCGCTGTTGCGGAGCCCACAGCGAGCAGAGGCGCTTGATGCGGTTGTTGAAGGCGGCAGGGAGGTGCTGGTGAGCAGCTCAGGGGAGCGGTTCCCGGTGCGTGGTGGGGTTCCGGACTTCCGCGGCCCGGGGGACCTGACGGGCGACAACGGGAAGTACAACCAACTGTACGAGACGATTGGCGGATTCTACGACGATACGCAGCGGGTGGCATGTGCGCTGAAAGGGCTGGACCGGGACGAGTACTTTCTGGCTTACATGCGCAAGCTGGAGGTGAAGGCCGGCGACCGGGTGCTGGAGACCTCGGTGGGAACGGGACTGAACCTGAAATATCTTCCGAAGGGCGTTCGCATCGCGGGGCTGGACCTGTCTGCGGAGATGCTGGCGAGTTGCCGGGCGAACCTGCGGCGATGGGGACTGGAGGCGGATCTTTACCTGGGCAACGCGGAGAGCCTGCCGTTTGCGGACGCGAGCTTCGACGTGGTGTTTCACGTGGGCGGGATCAGCTTCTTCAACGACCAGGGGAAGGCGATCCGGGAGATGATTCGCGTGGCCCGGCCGGGGAGTTTGCTGCTGATTTTGGACGAGACGGAGGAGTATGCGCAGAAGACCTACGAGCGCATTCCGATTACCAGCAGCTACTACAAGAACCGCAAAAAGGCGGTGACCATCCCGGTGGACCTGGTGCCGGCGGAGATGGAAGAGGTTCAGGTGGAGATGATCAAGGGCGGGCTGTTTTATGCGCTGACGTTCCGCAAGCCTGGGCGAGGATGACAAGGCAATTCTTCCGGGTTAGACTTTTAGTCCCTGGCTTTGGAGGTGATATGTTCAGGTGGGTGAACGCGGCCTTAAGACGATTCCTGGTCTACGGGTTTCCCCTCATCTTCGTGCTCATTGAGCATCTTCTGCGTGCCGGCATGAGCATTTTGGGCGTGCAGGCGGACCCAAAGGGTTTCATCCCTGCCGCGATTGCCTCTGCGGGCATCGGCCAGTTGTTCCCTGTGGTAGCGCCCAAGGACAGGTCAGCACTGCTCCCGAAAAGCCTTGTCAGGCGAATGCGAGCAATCGGTTTGACAGGCGGAACGAGTGAGGCTGATCAAGCGCTTGTGACAACAGGGTGGATTTGCATTTTCGTCCTGACAATCTTCTGGGCGGTGCTTGTATTCTTCTCAATTCGGATGAGCGAAACTGAGACACTGATCTTCGGGATCAAGACCTTTAACGTTGGCTTGTTTACCTATTTCGTCGGAGTAGCGCTTGCCGAAGCGAAGGAGTGGTCATGACGCACGCGATCTTATGGATGGCGCTTGAGGCCCTGATCGCGGCGCTGATTACACTGGCCGTTGTCAGGATTCTGGTGGCGCGCATTAAGCGCAGCGCCAGAACGTTTACGCTGCGCGATGCCAAAGGACGACCTAGTGCGCGATTCACCCTCGGCGATGAAGAGAACTTTACCTCACTGATGGAAAGAGAAGTATCAAGGCTGGAGAGAGAACGAGCCAGGCGACCTGCATCCGAGTGACGACAGCGCACCGGTCTGGCGTGCACTAGACTGAAACCATGTCACACGGAATGATCATCGAGACGTTTCCTGTTGGCCCGCTGGAATGCAACTGCACAATTCTCGGCGACGAGGCGGTCGGCGAGGCCATTGTGATTGATCCGGGCGACGAGGTGGGACGGATCCACCGCAGGCTGACGGCGCTGGGACTGAAGCTGAAGCAGATTTTGATCACCCATGGGCATATCGACCATGTGGGCGGGGCGCTGAAGCTGAAACGGCTGACGGGAGCGCCGATCCTGATGAATGAAAACGACTTGCCGCTCCTGGAGATGATGGCAATGCAGGCTGGATGGCTGGGAGTAGACACGCCGGAGACGGCCCCGCCGGATGCATCGCTGGCCGAAGGGTTGCAAGTGGGGCTGGAAGCGTGCCCGGCCCAGGTGCTGCATACGCCGGGGCACACGCAGGGCTCGATTTGCCTGAACTTTGCGCCCTTGAAGCTGCTGATTGCGGGCGATACGCTGTTTGCGGGAAGCATTGGCCGGACGGACCTGCCGGGTGGGGATGGGGAGCAGATTCTTGACTCGATCGAGGCGCGGCTGCTGCGGCTACCGGATGAAACGCGGGTGCTTCCGGGTCACGGGCCGGCGACTACGATTGGGGCGGAGCGGAGAAGCAATCCATTTTTGCGAGGGATGTAAATTTCATAATTCCACAGGACATTTGTCTTTATTTTTCAGTTACTTATATCGACTTTCTTTATGTGTCACTTAAGGAAATCTGCGGGTACTATTACCACTCTGATGCGTTCGTAAATAGTCAACCAGGGCGGCTGCACCCACGCTGAACTCCTCTGCAGGAGCGAGCAGGCTGACGACCAGCCAGCCTGCCTCGGGCATTCCGAAAAAGTAACCTGGATGGACCCAGACCCCACGCTCGAGGAGGGCGAGGACGGTGTGCTCGTCGGGATCGAGAGCCGGGATGCGGAGGACGGCGTACCAGCCGCCTTCGACCGTGAGCCGGGTGAGCGCGGGGAGGTGGGTTAGCTGGCGATCGAGGGTGGCGAGATTGGCGGCGACCCGGCTGCGGATCTGTTCCTGGATTGCGATGCGACCCTCAAGCCAGACGGGGAGGGCGGCCTGGATGGGCGCGTTCATGGAGAGGAAAGTGTCGGCGATGACTTCGAGGCGATCGAGAGCGGAGGCGGCTTCAGGGCCGGCGGCGACGATCCAGGCGGCCTTCATCTGGGGCAGGCCGGCGATCTTGCTGAGCCCGCTGACGACAAAGACGGGGACGCCCATGAGGCCATGGGCGAAGGTCCGGGCAGTTTCTCCGAGGCTGTAGTCGAGAAAGACTTCGTCGACGATGAGGGAGAGTTGGAATTCACGGCAGAGGCGGGCCAGTTCCGCGGCTTCCCAGGGCTTGGTGAAGTGGCCGGTGGGGTTGTTGGGATGGACGAGGACGATGGCGCGGGTCCGTGGGGTGATGGCGCAACGGAAGGCCATGGGATCGATTTGCCAGCCATGGTCGTAGAGCAGCGGGGCTGATTTGATGGTGACATCGTCGAGGACGGCGAGGAAGTCGAAGAGCGGGTAGCCGGGCTGGGGAACGACGATCTCGGAGCCGGGGTCGCAAAGGAGGCGGAAAAGGAAGCTGTAGGCCTCGCTGGTGCTGGTGGTGAGGATGACGTGATCAGGACGGATTGAGGCACCGGCTTCAGCATAGTAGCGGCAGACGGCCTGGCGGGCGCTGAGGAGGCCACGGGGCTGGGGGTCGTAATGGAGGGCCTGGGGCTGCGCGAGGGCTTGCAGCAGGTGAGCGGGATATGCGAAGCCGCAGCGGGTGGGATTGGACGCGGTAAGGTCGGCAATGGGGAGGCCGGCCTGCGCGCGGAGGCGATGGGCTCGTGCGAGAGTGCTCTCTTCGGTATTCCAGGCTGTTCGTTTGGAAAAGCGCATAAGTCCAATCCCGTCAGGAGCTCGCGATGGTTGTGCCCGGCGCCGGAAATCTCTCAGGCAAAATAGGAACGGGCGTCCCTATCAACCATACACGGACGCGAGGGGGAGAGACATTGGGTTTGCGCGCTGTTGTTTTCGACTACGGAATGGTGTTGACCGGACCACAGGAACCGGAGGCGCTGGGGGCTCTGCTGCGCATTACGGGGCTTCCCCGCGAGCGGTTTGAGCCGCTCTACTGGGCGGACCGGCATGCGTATGACGAAGGCAAGCTGACGGGCCTGGAATTCTGGCGGAAGCTGCTGCGCGATGCGGGACTCAGCCTTCCTGAGGGCGCCGTGGAGGAGCTGAACCTGTGGGATGCGCGCATGTGGACGACGGTGAACCCGGCCATGCTGGCATGGCAGGTGGAGCTGAAACGGCGCGGGATTCTGACCGCGATCCTCTCGAACATGGGCGACAACGTGCTGGAGAACATGAAGCGGGAGTTCGACTGGCTGGGACGCTTCGATGTACTGGCGTGGAGTTACCAGCTGCGCATGGCCAAGCCGGAACCGGCGATTTACCGGCATGTGCTGAGGGAACTGGGAAGCGCGCCGGAGGAGACGTTGTTTCTGGACGACAAGCTGGTGAACATTGAGGCTGCGCGGGCGCTGGGAATGAAGGCGATCCAGTTTTCGAATGTTGGCCGGCTCCGGGAGGACCTGGTTGCGGCGGGGCTGGATGCGGAGTTGCCGCTGCCGCGAGGGTGAGGCTGCGGGTTAGACCAGTTGAACAGCAGGGTTCGTGGTTTCCCACTCATTCGCAAAAAGACGCGAATGGATGGGGCACACGGGATTCTTGGCACACAGGATTCGTGGCGGGTTGGCAGAGGGTGAAATCTGGCTTTTGGGCGGGTTCTCAGAAGTGGTAACTGAAGCCCAGGTTCGCGTTCATGACGTCGAGGCCGGGGTTGACGGGAACGACGAAGGCGTTGGAGAAGTGGAAATCGCTGAAGAGGCCGAGGCGCAGACCCCACTTCTGGTTCATCATGACCTGGAGGCCGGTGGCGGACTGCAGGCTGAAGGACTCATAGCTGGCCTCTGACGAGGGGACCTTCTTGGTGAAGACGAGGACGCCGCCCTTGGCTTCAAGGTAGGGCCTGATCTTCTTGGCGCTGCGCCACTGCCAGCGGAAGCCGATGGGGGAGAACCCAATTCCCGGCACGTATTGCCGGACAGCTTTGGACTTGTCGACGGGGTAGGTTGGGCTGCCGTAGATGTTGGAGTTGAGGGGCTTGTCGAGCAGGACGAAGGGCAGGAATTCGGCTACGTAATCCATCTCCGCACGAAGGAAATGGCCCCAGGAATGGCGGTCGTACTCGACTCCGCCATCGAAGAGCTTCATGTCGTAACCGGAGGCGAAGATTTTGTAGTTGCCGTAGGAGTACATGCCTTCAACGATGATCTCCTGCTTCATGACGTCGGGGCGGTCAAGGTAGATCTCCTTCACCTGACCGGCTCCGTCGGCGGCAAGATCCATGGCGGGGGGCGCGGGATTCTCGGCCGCTGAGCCGATGGCTGCCAGAGTCTCGGGCGCGGAGGACCGATCCATCCTTGACGGATCAGGGCTTGGCGGAGGCGTGGAATCGGAGATAAGGTTGCCGCCGGTCAGGGAGCTGGATTCCGCGGAGTTCAATGGCTGCTGTGCGCGCGCATGCCGGACGGAAGCGAGACACGCGACTGCGAGCATCAGTACACAGATGAGTCGGAGATTTCGGGGAGGAAAACCGTCGCGCAGAAAGCGGACGGTCACATTCCACCAAACTCGATTGGACTGCAAATGATCACCTTGCCATTTGGGATGGGCCGGATGGACTCTGGAACGCCCAATATTTGCGATCCGGTATGGAAACTATAGCACGGACGGCGGGCCCGAAAGAGTAGTCGCCCTGGGGGTCAGGCGCCTGATTCGGTCAACCTTCTCCGGGACCGGGAATTACCGGCATCGCATTAAGAATGTGCTGTGTAGCGCTGATTCCGGAATTCCTGGCGGGAACGAAACCGGCGTGTTGAAGACTCGGGCGCAGGCAACCAGGATGCAAATGCAATGCGGCTGGGCTTCTGTCTCTGGGAGCGGGGCTTTTACACAGCAGCAGCCGCGACTGAAAGGGATTGCACATCTTTTCCCACGCCCCCTGGGGTAGACTGCTTGTCGTTGTGCAGGGCCGGAGGAGTTTGTTGCCAAGGTCTGGTGCGCAAAGCGGCACACGTGTGCGGACCTGGGTCCAGCGGAGGGTCTGATCCGTCTGGAGTCAATAGTAGAAATCAACTGTGAAATCTTTTCGAGGGAGAACAATGCGAGAGATGGCCAAGGGGATTGTGATTGGATGGGCGTCGCTGCTGCTGGGCGGCGCCATGGCCGTGGCGCAAACGATACCGGTGGTGACCGGAGACGCGCGCGTGGACAAGCTGCTGAGCCAGATGACGCTCAAGGAGAAGCTGGGGCTGATTCACGGCGTGCCGGAGAACCCAGCTCAGTACCAGGGCCAGGCCGGCTACCTGGGAGGAGTTCCCCGCCTGGGCATTCCGGGGCTGCGGTTTGCTGATGGCCCTCCCGGAGTGCTGGTGCGGCATCCCTCGCAGGCGGAGACGGCGACCATGGGCGTGGCCGCAACCTTCAGCACCAAAACGGCAGAAGAGAATGGCGTGGTGATCGGGCGGGAAGACCGGGCGCTGGGGATCGATGTGAGCCTGCAACCGTTTGTGAATATCGATCGGGATCTGGAATTCGGGCGCGGGTTCAACACCTTCGGGGAAGATCCGTTTCTGACCGCGGAGATGGGCGTGGCCGAGGTGAAGGGCATTCAATCGCAGCACGTGATGGCACAGATCAAGCACTTTGTGGGCTACGACTCCGACGGCCCCAGCACGGTGATCGATGACCAGACCCTGCACGAGGTGTATGTTGCGCCGTTCGAAGCGGCCATCAAGAGGGCCGATGTGTCGTCGATCATGTGTTCGTACAACCGGCTGAACGGGACGTTTGCGTGCGGGAATGAAGCGACGCTGACAAAAATTCTGCGCGATGAGATCGGCTTCAAGGGTTTCGTTACGTCCGACTGGGGAGCAGTTCATGCAGTCAACTTCATCAATGCCGGGCTGGATATGGAGATGCCGGGCGAACCGTTACCGGGGGGCTTCTCGATCCCGTCGTTCTTCGATTCCCTGCCCGTCCCTCCGCCCCCGCCGGCCGACGCAATGAGCGGATTCATGGACAGCTTCTTCGGGCACGTTCCCGAAGAGCCGCGACCGTCCGGCATGAACATGGGCGACTTTGGCGTGAAGCTGAACCCGGAAAAGATGCCGGAAGCTCTCAAGAACGGCACGGTAACGGAAGCAACCGTTACGCGCGCGGCTGGGAGGGTGCTTTACGAGATTGTGCACTTTGGGTATCTGGACGGCGAGTCAAAGCACGACGTAACGGCGCAAGCCATCGACGCCAACGCAAAGATTATTGAGAAGACCGGCGAAGAGGCGGCGGTGCTGCTGAAGAACGAAGGGGGTGTGCTGCCGTTGAAGGCCGCCGAGCTGGACTCTGTTGTTCTGATTGGGCCGACAGCGGGCCAGGTGGATGCGATCGGCATCAGCGGCGAGCGGTCAGTGGGCATTCCTTCGCGCCAGGTGGGGCCGATTGAAGCGCTGAGGAAGATCACCGGCAATGCCAACATCCAGTTTGCGGTGAATGATGACATGACGGGCTCGCTTGTTCCCGCCGGGGTGTTGAGCCACGACGGCAAGCCAGGCCTGGTCCGAACGAGCACGGGAGCTGAGCAGACCGACGCGCAGGTCAACTTCACGGGCTCCAGCTCTCTGCCTCCCAACTCCACCGTTACCTGGAAGGGCACACTGACACCGCCGCATGCGGGAGATTATTGGATCTATCTTCAGGCGCTGGGAACGAATGCGAGCATCTCCCTCGACGGCAAACGGCTGGCACGCACCGGGGCGATCCAGGGGGGCGTGCATGGGGACATTCTGCAAGCCAACCAGGACAATGTTATTCCGACGACGGACGGGCTGGACAATGTGCGGCGCGCGGTGGAACTGACAGCGGGAGCGCATGCAATCGAAATTAACATCAGCCCGGACACATCCAACTCTCCGGTGCAGGTGCGGTTGAACTGGTATACGCCGGAGCAGCGCAAGGCGGACCACGAGGCGGCGATTGCGGCGGCAAAGACAGCGAAGACGGCCGTGGTGTTTGTATGGACGCGGCTGACGCCGGTGTTCGGACTGCCTGGGGAGCAGGACAAACTGGTGGAGGAAGTGGCGGCGGTGAATCCGAACACCGTGGTGGTGCTGAACACCAGCCAGCCGGTGGCGCTGCCCTGGCTGGACAAGGTGAAGGCGGTGCTGGAGATGTGGTGGCCGGGCGATGAGGGCGGCTGGTCTACGGCGAACCTGCTGGCGGGCAAGACGAGTCCGGCGGGGCGGCTGCCGGTGACCTGGGGCAAGAGCCTGGCGGACTACGCTGCGACCGATCCGAAGCATCCGGAACGGTCAATGAAGGGCGTGGACGGCAAAACCACTTACAGCGAAGGCGTGAACGTGGGCTATCGCTGGTTCGACAAGGAGCGGATTGCACCGCTGTTCGCCTTTGGACATGGACTGAGCTACACGACGTTTGACTACTCCGACTTGAAGGTGGAGAAGGCAGCGGACGGAGGGCTCGATGTGAAGGTCCGCATCAAGAATACCGGCGGCGTGGAATCCGATGAAGTGCCGCAGGTTTACCTGGGCGCACCAAGCGAGATTCCAGCGGGCGTGCAGTTCCCTGTGCGAGCGCTGGCTGCCTTTGACCGGGTTCACTTGAACGCGGGCGAGGCGAAGATGGTGACATTGCATGTGGCGCCACGGCAGTTGCAGTACTGGTCAACGAAAGACGGGGCGTGGGTGACGGCGGTTGGCAAACGCACGGTGAGTGTGGGTGCTTCGTCGCGGGATCTGCGGGTGGAGCAGGCGATCGACTGATGAGGGTTGATTGCGAACGAGAATGCCGGGGAGCAATCCCCGGCATTTTTGTCTTCATCAAGTAAGAAGCAAAAACATGCGTTCAGCGAAATAAGGCATGATTGAGCGAACCCGCCCATCGGACAAAAACAAAGACGTCTGATGGATGGGGGCACAGTTTCATCTCCCGTGGATGGCGACGCCGGTGGGGGATGAAAGGTTCTTCTGCTTTGAGGGTGGTCAGGAGGCCATGCCGAGGCCGACGAGATTGGCGGCGGCGATGATGACAAGGATGCCGGCCCAGAGCAGGCGGACGGGACGGCGGCCGACGCCCTTCCATTCGCCGAGCGCAAGGCCGACCAGGCCACCGCAGAGCACGTACATGCTCATGTGGAGCATCCAATTGACGTAGAAGAGATGGGCGGGGACGTTGGCTGCGCCCCAGGCATAGAAGAAGAACTGGAGATACCACATGATGCCGCCGGTGGCGGCGAGGACGCCGTTGCGCAGCAGCAATGAGCCGGGCTGGGCCAGGTCGGCGCGCAGGGAGAGACGCTTGAGCGCGGCGAGGCGGATGAAGCAGTAGCTGAGGTTGACCACGGCGCCGCCGCCCATGATGATGACGTAGCTGGGCAGCGCGGCGTAGAGGGGGTTGACGCCGAGATGGACGGCCGCAGCCGCCATGGGGCGGGCGGCGTCGATGGCGAAGGACATGCCGGAGGAGAAGATGCCGCAGAGGACGGCGAGGAGCAGGCCGAGCTTGACGTTGAACTCGCGTTCCTGGCCGCTGAGCTGGACTTCCTTCTGGTGGCCGGCATAGGAGACGGTGGCGACGCCGAGGAGCGCGACGAACACGCCGGCGAGGGTCAGCTGGCCGCCCCTGGTTTCAAAGAGCATGGCGGCCTGGCCGTGGAGGAGCGGCGGAATAAGCGTGCCGACCACGAGCGTGACACCGATGGCGATGCCGATGCCCATGGACATGCCGAGATGGCGCATGGTGAGGCCGTAACTGACGTTGCCCACACCCCACATGGCGCCGAAGAGAGCGACTTTGAGCAGCAGGTGCGGGCCCATCGCGGCATAGAAGGAATGGAAGTTGGGGAGCAGGATGAGGCTGACGCTGATGGGCAGCAGAATCCAGGAGAAGAATCCGGCGATGGCCCAGGTGGTCTCCCAGGACCAGTGCTTCACCTTTTCAATGGGCGCATAAAACGATGCGGCGCAGGCCGCGCCGATCATGTGCCATCCGATGCCTGCGAGGATTGACATGCTGCTCCTGTTCTGCGAAGTGAGTGTATCTCAAGGAACGATGGTGATGCGCTTTGCATTGATGATTCGAAGCGAAGGCCAGGGCCTGCGGTCAAAGTCCAGACTGCTGGAAAACATACCTCAGGGGCTGAAGCCCGGTTCAATCTATTGGCCTTATCGGCCCGGCTAAAGCCGTGCCCTTGTTACAAAACCTGCCTCAAATGAGTTTTTCCGCAACCTGTGAGGGCGTGCCCTTTCAAAACTGGACTTTCAACCCAGACTGTTGTGGCTCTACTTCCCTGCCCCGGATGCGGTTGAAATTCGCACAATCTGCACCGGACCCAGCAGTCCGGAATCGATGAGCGGAGAGTTCGCCTTGTATGGTTTCACATCGGCGAAGGTGATGGGGGTTGTGACGCCCGGTTGCAGGTCGCCGATCATGCGGTTGGGCCAGAGGTTGGTCACCTTGACTGTGAGTTTGTTGACTCCGGGATGAAGCGCGGCGGTGGCATCCACGCGGAAGGGCTGGTGCCACACCGTTCCCAGCGGCTTGCCGTTCACTTCGACAGCGGCCAGGTCTTTCACGTTGCCCAGGTCGATCCACACCTGCGCGCCGTGCGCAAACCAATCGGCGGGTGCGTTGATGGTCTGGGTATAGGTCCCAACGCCGCTGAAGTACTTCACGCCGGGATCGGCATTCGTGGTCCAGGAGGCAAGCTGATCGAGGGTGATGGACTCCGGCGCGCCGCGGCCGGGCTGAAAGCTGATGGCCCACGGCCCGGAGACCGTGGCCAGCTGCGTTTCCGTCAAGGCCGGTGCAGTGAAGGCAGGCGCGCTGGATGGCTTGCGGAAGACGACAAAGACGGTGCCCCAGGGTTCCAGCGTCAATGGCACAGTGGTGCGGCCTGCTTCGGTTGTGTAGGTTGCGGGCTTCATGCTGCCGGTCTCCGCGCGCCAGAGTTCGGGAGCTTTGCCGGTGACACGGAAGGTGGCATCGAGTTTTTCTGCCCGGTCGCTGCGATTATCGACAAAGTAGATGTCCGCACCGGCGAGCTTGCGATGCAGGAATTCGAGACGCGTGTCCGATTCCGGACGGGTGAAATCGAAGTCGGGATCGAGGTTGATGGCGGCAAAAACGTCCTTGAGCGGCATTCCCGCATAGACTGTACCCTTGCCGACTTTGTGCACGCCGGAACCATCGCCGAAGAGTTCGTCATTCAGCTTGCGGAACTCGGCTGCATCGTCGGCCAGGCTCGGATCGTCGATGGGCTTGGGGCCGGCGACGGTTGCGCCCTGGTCTACCAGTTTGTGGATGGCGCGGAGCACGGGCAGCGACATGTGGCGGCTGTAGGGGTCCAGACCGAGCACGCGATAGCTCATGCCGCCGGGCGTTTGGATGCGGTCACCAACGACGCTGAGTTCTTGGATCAGCGCATCGGCGTTGATGTAGTCGAAGCCGAAGCCGGGAGGGATGTCGGGAGATTTGTCGGCGAAGATGGCGGTGAGGTTGGAGTCTTCTCCGTAGAAGTAGACAAGGTCCGCGGCAAAGCGGCCCTGCTGGAGGAGGAAGCTGGTGCGGGCGAGGTAGTCGACCCAGGGTCCGGCCTGCTCGGCCCAGGTTTCATTGCGGTTGAACCACTGGCCGAAGGGTCCCAGCGTGAGGCCGGGGGCCTTGCCCACCAGCGGCTGGTGGGCCGACTCGTGCACGACAATGCGGTTGATGCCATTGAGGAACTCCTGGTCGGCGGTGGGCTTGAGAGTAGCCGGGGACCAGCCCCAGGGCGCCTCGGCCGCGGTCATGGATTCAGCGGCGGCGAGATTCTGGCCGTAGATGTGCGCGACGGAGGCGGATTCGCGATCGTCGGCGTTGTAGCCGAACTGCTCCTTGTTCACGCCGGGGCGCTGTGTCCACATGGCGCTCATGGGCACTTCGTTGTACTTCTTTACCTCCATGCCGTCGGCAACATAGGCGCGGCCGGACTCGTGCGACTCGCCGTAGTGGCCCATGTTGTGCTGGTGGATCACATCTTCGAGAACGCCATAGTGCTCGGTGGAGACCAGGTCGGCGATGGTCTTGCGGTAGTCCCACAGGAAGCGGTCGCTGGCCTCAGCGCTCTCAACGACGTGGCCGGTGAGCACCGGCATCCAGGGCAGCGGATCGTAGCCGCGCAGCCTGCGGAACTGGGCGACCATTTCCGGCGTCCAATTCTGCGATCCGGCTTCCCAACTGTCATTGACGATGAAACGGATGCCGCGCTTGCCCATCATCCCCGCACCCACCGTGTCGCGATAGCTATCGAGGTAGGTGTTCATGTACTTCGCAACGGCCTTGCCGTCCATCTTGTCGACTTCGAGTCCGGTGGCCTCTTTGGTTGCCGGGTGGTTGGTGGTTCCCTGCAGCGAGTAGCCGAAACGCAGCACGATCCAGTCGCCGGCGGGAGGCGTCCAATCGAGCGAGCCGTCAGGATGCATTTTGGAGGTGAGATCGACGACGTCAGCCTTGGAGATCGCGGAGGCCGGATCGACGGCGGGCGTGGCGAAGCCGTAGAGGTCACTCACGGCCACGAAGGCTGCCTTTTCCTCGTAATGGTTGACCCGCGAGCCGGGAACGAGAGCCAGTTCGGCGATCTCGTAGTCAGTGACAGGCGCTTGCTTGGGCATGCCCATCGATTCGGGGTCGAAGCCGGCAGCCCAGGCGGGCGGCGGAGGCGGGGGAATGTGCTTGAAGGTCACCCGGAAGAAGCGGGCGGTGACAGGAGAGAATGCGATGGTATTCTCGGCGGCGCCGCCGCTTTGCAGCTTTGTGATCTCGTGAAAGGTGACGCCATCGTCGCTGGATTCGAGGGCGCGTTCCGGCACAGTTGCACCCATCAGGGATTCGATCCAGTTGGGATCCTTGGTCGCAAAGGTGATGGCGCGGATGGTTTGCGGCGCGTCAAATTCCCATCCGATCCATGCCGACTGGCCGGGCGGCGGAATGGGGAGCTTGGCGGATTTTCCCAGGTCGCCGTCAGAGAGCAGCGCAAAATCAGGAGCGCCGGCGCTCGCGGTCATTTTTGGGTGGAGCGCGGAAAGGCTGGTCTCGCCCGCGGGACGGCGATAGGCAAGCACGACAGTATCCGCGTAGAAGGTCTGCGAAGGGTCGTCGCCGCCGCGCAGGCCCTGGAATGGCCCGGTTACCGTGGGCGGATGCGCCAGCGTGCCGGTGAAGGGCTCTCCGCCTTCAACCGCGGTCTCGCTCCATACATACTTTTTCATGCCTTCGGCAGGTGGAACCCAGGGTCCGCCGGACTCGCTCCAGCCGGGAGAGCCGGCTATGGCCTCTTCCATGCCGAATTGGTCGGCGAGCGTGGTTGCGTACTTGAAGGCCTCTTTCCATTCAGGGGTCATGTAGGCCAGGCGATGGTCGACGACCTGCGGGGTTTGCAGCGCTGCATCGAAGTTGTGAAAGCCGCCAATCCCGACGCGGTGCATCCATTCGAGGTCGAGCTTGATGCCTTCCTGGCTGATGTTGCCGTTCATCCAGTGCCACCATACGCGCGGTCTGGCGCTGGGCGGCGGGTTCAGAAAGCCCTGCTCCAGGCTTGGCTGCACCGCTGCCGGCGCGGGCTGCTGCGCGGGCAAAAGCGTGGAAAAAATGGCAAAGATGGCGCTTGCTGAGGCATACTGCAACGCTGTAATTCTGCGCATGGCTCGAGTCCTTCCGGGATTCGTCTGAGGCGGAAAGTTCCCCAAATGAAATATTTTCCAGACGGAAGAAAGGTAAACAGGCGGCATAGGGTTTGTCAAAGAGAATTCGCAGGGGCTGGAGTGGGGAATCGGCGATGGACGGGAGGACGATAGATATTTGAATGTAAAAAGCAAGAGCAAAAGCAGATGCAGGTCCTTCGACTCCCTGCGGTCGCTCAGGATGACAAGCTTTGGGGGAGGGGCGCTCAGCAAGTGCAAATGCAAATGCAGGTCCTTCGACTCCCTGCGCTGCGCTGCGGTCGCTCAGGATGACAAAGTTAGGGGGTCGCTCGGGATGACAAGCCTGGGGGATGCCACACCCGGCGAATGAAAGATGCTGCGGCGATGGGTGGCGATGAGAGGTGGAGAGCCGGAGGAACCGCGCCAGGGGCGATTAAACTCATGCTATGGGTTTACGTCTTTATGCCGCGACTACGAGCATGGGAAAGCTGCGCGACTTTCGCACGGCCGCCGTGGCCCATGGGTTGAACATTGAACCTTTGCCGGGGCTGACGGGTGTTGTGGCTCCGGAGGAAGACGGGGCAACGTTTGCGGCCAATGCGACGCTGAAAGCCGTCTACTATTCGCGGCTGGCGCCGGGCGAACTGGTGCTGGCGGACGACTCGGGGCTGGAAGTGGACGCGTTGAACGGCGCACCGGGGGTGCGGTCGGCGCGGTTTGCGGCGGATTCGGGGCTGGTGGACTCGCCGGATGCAAACGACAACACGGATGTATGGAACAACATGATTCTGCTGCAACGGCTGTCGGGGGTTCCGGCGGCGCGTCGGACGGCGCGGTACCGGTGCGTGCTGGTGGCTGCACGGGATGGTGAGGCGCTGCACACGGCTGAGGGGGCGGTGGAGGGGTTGATTCTGGAGGCGCCGCGCGGGACGGGCGGGTTTGGGTACGACCCGCTGTTCTACCTGCCTGCACTGGAGCGGACGATGGCGGAGATCGACCTGGAGACCAAGCTCTCACTCAGCCACCGGGGGCGGGCGCTGGAGGCTCTGCTGCGCATGCTGGCGGATTGAGTTGCGATTGTGCGGTCTTGAAGAGTCCTGGATGGCGTGGAGACGTTGACCTATTCTTGACGGAGAGAGGAAGGCAACCATGGGCGGGCTCAGTCTGGATCCACGTCATACTGCGATTGTGGTCATCGATCTTCAAAAGGGTATCCTTCAAATTCCGGGAGCGCCGCACCCGATGAGCAGCGTGGTAAGCAACTGCGCACGTCTGGTGGCGGAAGCGCGCCGCGCTGGGGCCAGGGCGGTGCTGGTGCACGTGGGCGGTTCCGCCGATGGCGGGGACCGGTTGCATCCAGCGGCCGACCAGGCGGGGCGATGGACCGGATCGATGCCGCCGGACTGGAACGAACTGATTCCTGAACTCAACCAGCAGCCGGACGACATTGTGATTCTGAAGCGGCAGTGGGGCGCCTTCTACGGCACGGACCTGGACCTGCAACTGCGGCGGCGTGGCATTACCACGATTGTGCTTTGCGGAGTGGCCAGCGAGTTTGGCGTGGAGAGCACGGCGCGGGACGCATTTGAGCTGGGCTACGAGCAGGTTTTTGCCGAGGACGCGATGACCGGGGTGAAGGCGGAGAGCCACGCGAATGCGGTGGAACGGATTTTTCCGCGGATGGGCAGGGTGCGATCAACAGAGGAGATTGTGGGAGCGCTGGATGCCGGCGAGGGTGCCTGATGACGGATGCGACAGCGGCCTCTGAGTTCGACGCGGGCACGCTGCTGCGCGGCGAGCCGCTTCGTTTTCTGCTTGAATTTGGAGCTATCTCTTCCAAACGATGAACAGTGCAAAGCCGCGCGAGTTGACGACCCTATCCTCGGACTCCAATAATGCAACTGCAAGAATGCACTGATCTCCAGTCCCTCTATCTGAAACTGTCTCGGCCGGAACTTGCGCCGAAATGCGGATTCAGCCACCCGGAACCCGGAGTTTCGCCGCCAGGAACCCGGAGACCAACCCGGACCGTTACTAGGAGCCGACACCACCATGGCAACTGCTCAACAACCTGCCACGCCCACCGTTCGCCGGGGAGTACAACCGCTGCGCGCCGCTGAGGGCAACGAATTTCTGTGGCGCAAGCTGCACTCGCTGCTGGGGGTCATCCCGATCGGCGCCTTTCTGCTGGAGCACCTGCTCTCAAATTTCGAGGCCTTGAAGGGCCCCATCGCTTATGGCGCACAGGTGAAGTTCCTCAACGGACTGCCGATGGTGCGGGTGCTGGAGTGGGTTTTCATTTTTCTGCCCATTCTCTATCACGGGCTGTACGGCGTGTGGATCTGGCTGCGCGGCAAGTCGAACATTGTGTATTACCCGTGGGCGGGCAACTGGATGTATACGGCGCAGCGCTACACCGGGCTGATCGCGTTTCTCTATATCGGGCAGCACGTCTACCGGCAGCGGTTCTCCGGCATTGCGCTGCCGGAAAACCCCTATGCGTCGTTCCACAAGGTGCAGATGGAGTTGCAGAATCCGTGGATGCTGGCGGTCTACATTATCGCGATGATTGCGATCTGCTGGCACTTTGCCTACGGGATCTGGCTGTTCGCGGCCAAGTGGGGCATTACGCCGGGCAATACGGCTCGGAGGCGATTCGGCTATGTGTGCGTGGCGCTGGGCGTGGTGCTGGCGGTGATGGGACTGGCGAGCATCTGGGCGTTTGTGGGCGGCAAGTATCCAAACGTGCCGGAACAAGTGGGGCCGGCCGTTTCTAGAACGATGGATGTCTCCGGACCCTCTCTGATGATCGCGCGGGCAATGTATCAGGCACAGACAGGAGCGATGGGCTGACATGGCGTACCTCATTGCAGTCTGGATTTGTTTCGTTGCCTTCGCGGCGGCCGGGCTTTTTCGCCTGGTTGTTGTGGCCAGGATCAGAAAAGAGCTTGGTCTGGTGACTGGCGCGGCAAGCGGCGAACAAATCAGCGGCGAGACGAACTCTCCTGATTTGCTCAACGAGCACCAGTCGCGATTCCCCTCCAGCAGCGCCGGATCTGTTTCACGCGTTCTGTTCGGAGTCCAGTTGCTTGCCACGGTGGCGGGCACGGCGCTCGGCGTCGCCGCACAGTTCCAACCTCACAGTTTGTTTCACCTGATCTCAGCAGGAAGATAGGAAGACTCATGGCAGCACCAAGAATCATTGTGGTTGGCGGAGGACTGGCGGGGCTTGCGGCGGTCATCAAGATCGCGGAAGCCGGCGGCACCGTCGACCTGTTTTCGATTGTCCCTGTCAAGCGCTCGCACTCGGTTTGCGCGCAGGGCGGCATTAACGCGGCGAAGAATCTGAAGGGCGAGGGCGACACCACCGCGCAGCACTTTGACGACACCATCTATGGCGGGGATTTTCTGGCCAACCAGACGCCGGTGAAGGCGATGTGCGAGGCGGCGCCGGCGATTATCGACCTGCTGGACCGCATGGGCGTGCCCTTCAACCGCACTCCCGAAGGACTGCTCGATTTCCGCCGCTTCGGTGGGACGCTCTACCATCGGACGGCCTTTGCCGGCGCGACGACGGGCCAGCAGCTGCTGTACGCGCTCGACGAGCAGGTGCGGCGCTACGAGTCCGAGGGCAAGGTGAAGAAGTACGAGGGCTGGGAGTTTCTCTCCGCAGTGATCGACGCGAAGGGCGTGGCTCGCGGCATCACAGCACTGGACCTGCGGACGATGGAACTGCGCGCCTTCCCGGCCGATGCAATCATTCTGGCGACTGGCGGAAACGGGGCTATCTTCGGCAAGAGCACCAACTCGGTGGTGTGCACGGGATCGGCGCAGTCGGCCGTCTTCCAGCAGGGCGTGTACTACGCGAATGGCGAGTTCATCCAGGTGCACCCGACCTGCATTCCAGGCGAGGATAAGCTGCGGCTGATGTCGGAGTCGGCGCGCGGCGAGGGCGGGCGCGTGTGGGTTCCGCGCAATGCGGGCGAGAAGCGGCCAGTAAAGCAGATTCCGGACACGGACCGGTGGTACTTCCTGGAAGAGTGGTATCCGAAGTACGGCAACCTGGTGCCGCGCGACGTGGCTACGCGCGCCATTCACAAGGTTGTGTATGAGTACGGGCTGGGCCTCGACGGCCAGCCGATGGTCTACCTCGACCTGACGCACATTGACCGGGCGACGCTGGACAGGAAGCTGGGCGGAATTCTGGAGATCTACGAGAAGTTTGTGGGCGTGGATCCGCACGACGAGCCGATGAAGATTTTCCCCGGCATGCATTACACCATGGGCGGGATCTGGGTGGACTTCAACCAGATGACGAACATCCCCGGCATCTTTGCGGCGGGCGAGTGCGAGTATCAGTATCACGGGGCCAACCGGCTGGGCGCGAATTCGCTGGTGAGCTGCATCTACGGCGGATTCCAGGCCGGGCCAAATGCGCTGATGTATGCCAAGAACCTTGCTGCGCCCGAGGGCGACGGCGGGGCGGCGGCGGAAGTTCTGCGCCAGGCAGAGATCAACAAGAACCTGCTCAAGAACGAAGGCACGGAGAACCCCTTCAAGCTGTGGCGCGAACTGGGCCAGACGATGACCGAGCACGCGACGGTGATCCGCTACAACAAGGGACTGAAGCAGGCGGATGAAAAGATTGTGGAACTGCTGGAGCGCTTCAAGAAGGTGAACCTGAGCGACCGGAGCCAGTGGGCGAATACGAGCTTCGCGTTTACGCGGCAGTTGAAGAACATGCTGGAGCTTTCACGGACAATCGCTCTGGGCGCACTGCTTCGCGACGAGTCGCGCGGGGCGCATTACAAGCCCGACTTCCCGGACCGCAACGACGAGCGATTTTTGAAGACCACGAAGGCGAGCTTTACCGGCGCGCCCGAGGGACCTCGCATTGAGTACGAAGATGTCGACATCCAGTTCATCAAGCCGCGCCCGCGCAGCTACACCGCAACCAAATAGACTGAGGGAGACTGAGGATGGCAACGAAGACTGTAGCAATTGAGATCAAGCGCCAGGCCAGCCCCGATGCACCCGCGGTGTGGGAGAGCTTCGAGCTGCCGTGGCGGCCGGGCATGAACGTGATCTCCGCCATGATGGAGATTGCAGCGAACCCGGTGACCGCCGACGGCCGCGACACAACGCCGATTACGTACGACTCGAATTGTCTGGAAGAGATCTGCGGGTCTTGCGCGATGCGCATCAACGGCAAGGCGCGGATGGCCTGCTCGTCGCTGATCGACAACCTGGAACAGCCAATCAGGATTGAGCCGCTTTCGAAATTTCCGCTGGTGCGCGACCTGCAAGTGGACCGGTCAGTCCTGTTCGAGAATCTGAAGGCGGTGAAGGCGTGGGTTCCGGTGGATGGGACCTACGACCTGGGCTCGGGACCGCGCGTGTTTCCGCAACAGCAGGAAGCAAACTACCCTCTTTCAAACTGCATCAGCTGCTGCTGCTGCATGGAGGTTTGCCCGCAGTTCAACGAGGACACGGGGTTTGTGGGCGCGGCTACGATTGCGCAGGTGAAGCTGTTCAACAACCACCCGACCGGGAAGGTGTTCAAGGAGGAACGGCTGCGCGCGCTGGCCGGCGATGGCGGCATTCAGGAGTGCGGGTTTGCACAGAACTGCGTTGAGGTGTGCCCCAAGCAACTGCCGCTGACCGAGGCCATCAGCGATGTGAGCCGCGACGTGCTGATTCAGAAGGCGAAGGACTTTTTGCGCGGGTAGCGGATCGATTTCCGCGCAGGCGAAAAGGTACGGAAGATGGACAGAGGCCCGCAGAAGCGGGCCTCTGTGCGTTGGCGGCTTGGCGAGGCGAGGTTATTTGCCGGTGTTGGCGTGGCGGGTAACGCGCAACTGCGATTTTGCAATCTCCTTGACGTCCAGTTCCCCGCTCTTGTCGGTGTCGAGCCGGTCGAACTCGGCTTCCATGAACCTCATCCACTCTGCTTTGGAGATTTTGCCGTTCTTGTCGGTATCCATGAGGAGCAGGAGTTGCTTGACCTCGTCTTCACCGAGAACGAGTGGATCCGGGCGCCTGGGCAGGGTGTCTTTTTCCTGGGCAGCGGCTTGAACGACAACCCAGCCTGCTCCCAAGATGGCAACGGCCGATAGCAGATTTCTTCTGGTAACCATGTTCGCCTCCTTTGCTGAGCGATGGTCCTTGTATACGAGCGAGTTGAGCCGGGCAGAGATCGCCGTAACGGAGCCCACAAGACGCGGGCCATTGTTGAAGTCCGCCCGACGCAGGTTGACGGGAGCCCTTGAGGGCCCGGGCGTTGCCTGCACTTTGCAACGTTGCATTTTGCGCCAGCGCCGGGGTTGAAAGCAACCCCGGCGCTGGAGAAGAGACGAAGCAAGGCGTGGCAACCCCGCTGCGGGCGGGTTAGAAGCGGATCATGATTGCGAGCGTGGCGACGGTCTGGTTGGTTCGCAAATCAGGCCACCAGAGGGCTCTCTTGTCGCCCGGAGCCGAGAAGCCATTTGCCAGGTTACTGGCCTGGCAGTTCGTGATCGCCTGCGCCTGGCCTGTCGTATACCCCTGGGTAGCCCCCAACGCTGTGGGGAAGTAGCCTGCGCCCGCATCTCCACCCTGGGCGCATTGGTAGTCCGCAGGGGAACCGTTCACGCCACCGGGAGGCGTGATGCCGCCGCGGCCGGTCCAATACGGCACGTCGGAGTAGCGATAGCCCGTCTCCAGGCGGAAGGTGATGAACTGACTAGGCATATAGTCCAGGGTGAGGGTTCCGTCGTGCATTTGGGCGCGATCGCCGGGGTTTTCAGTGTAGTAGGGAGAGCCGGTGACCGCCGTGGCGGCGTTGATGGGGGGCAGCAGGGTGAGGTAGCGACCAGGGTTAGTCATTTGTCCGCCGCCAAGCGTCACGGCCCATACGTCTTTCTTGAACCAGAAGCGCTGGTAAGCCATCCAACCCGCGAAGGCCTGCTTGGGCTTGCCGTTGGCGCTGTTATGGCAGTTGACGCCGCCCGAATATGTGTCGCTGGTACCCATCTCTGGAGAAACTCCGTTGGCCGGGTAGTAGCCGCTTGGAGCGCCACCGCCGTACTCGCAGCCCAGATCGCCGGTTAAGGTGAAGGCCATCTTGTCCATGAAGTTTTTGGGCTTGTCGTAGTACTTTAATTCGATGCTGTTGTCCGTGTGGACGCGGGAGCGAGTGGCTCCGGTTCCCCCGTAAAGTTGGCTTTGCTGCTCGAGGGGATCGTCTTCTCCGAGGCCGTAGTTGTTGCTGACCACTTCAAACCATCCGGTGGGCCGGTAGAGGACCTGTCCACCAAGGCCGGGCTTGCCGTTGGGGCGCGCGTACGTCTGCCAGCCGTTGATGAACCAGGGCTCAATTTTCAGCTTGGCCGTGGGAAACCACTGCAGGCGCACGCCATTAAAGAACCACGGCGTATTCGAAGAGACGAACGAAGGCTGATAAGTCCAGTTGTCGAAGTTGTAGTAGCTGAACAGGCCGATGTAGGAGACGAAGATGCCGGCATCGAGGTTGACGCCGTGCTGCACGTTCCAGTGGTAGCCGCCCCATCCTTCAGCAACATACTTGTAGGCTGCGGACAGATCCCAACTGCCGCGGGCGACGCTGGGATCGTTGCGCGTGGTGGTAACCGACCACAGTCCGCCGCAGAGGCAGAGAAAGCGCCCGCGCACGTTGTCGATGCGGATGTCTCCGCCAATCGAGACTTGCTCAAGCTGCCACTCGTCCGAGCGGAATGTCTCCGTCGAGCCGCCCAGCGTGTCGTCTTCGGGGTGGTTCATATCGATGGTGTAGTTGGCGTCCGCGCGGAACTCCGGCGTGAAGTACTTGGTGGCCATGGGACTGTCAGTCTGGTGCCCGTTGTTATTCGTCCAGGTCCAGTCCCCGGGGAACGGCTCGCCAAGTGTGGTGGTCTGCGCGGGGATCTCTGGCGGAGCCGTTGCGGCTGCGGGCGGGGCCGCGGCCTGGCCGAGGGTGACGGCGCTGCCGGTGTCGCCAGTTTCGGCGGCGCGGAGGGTGCTGGCGTCTTCCTCGGCGGAGATGGAGTCTCCGGTCTTGGGATCTGTCTTCAACTCCGTTTCCAGCCTGCCGATCCGCGCCTTGATGGCGGCCTGCATCTGGGTTACCTGGTCGAACTGTTTCTTCATGTCTGACAGTTCTTTGATGACCGCTTCGTTCTGGACCGGCACAGCAACGGTGGCTGGGGTTGCACTGGCAGTTGAGGGAGTTGCCGCGGCAGCAGCCGGAGCGGATGCCGGCGCAGTTGCTGAAGCAGAAGTGCCTGCTGCTTCCGTGTGCGACGCCGGCGCGGCGGAGGCCGCGTTTGACCCTGCGGGATTTGTTGGAGCTGACGCGGCCTCCGAGGTTTTCGGGGGACCCTCCTCCGCCTGCACGGATTTACATGCGATGACGGCTATCAGGATGACCGCGACCAGGATGCCACTGCTCCACGCAAAACTTGTTAAGCTGAACCGCTCTCTCATTCAGTCGATGCCTCCAAGGGAATTGTTGAAATCCTCGTATCCACATCCGGCTCTTGAGATGAGAAATCGACATCATTGCGAATCGAAGCTGGAAGATTTTTGGGATTTCAACTAACCCATCATGGCGCCTGGCTGCGTAAAATTTCTGTAAGTGTATTGGAAGAAAGTTATAGGGGTTTGATTCCCGGGGCGTTCCCGGGAATATCATGTATTCATTATGTTTTCTTTATCTATGAAACTCAGGCTAACTGACCCTGCCAACGGGCGGCTGAGGAGTGTTCCGCGCCCGAAGCACTTCTCTAAAACCACTGTAAACATTGGCGTGGAAGAGGGTGGGGCGGGAACGGCTCATGAAGCCGCCAAGGTGGAGGGTTTGAAGGCCGGGGAAGCATATAAGGAACCCATGGGGAGCGCAACAGGTACCGTCTTCATGTCTCGAAGTGTAACTCTTGACTTACGCGCGGGCAGCTTACCACCGGATGGGAGGCCGATAACACACCCCGGAGTTATCCGGAGCCGGTGCGGGAGGCATTTATCAAAGGCCTCCCGCACGGCGGGGGTGATCTTCCCTACCTGGCAGGCATGGGTGGAGCAGCTCAGTTTTTGCCGCCGGGACCCCAGCTTATCTTCAAACCAAGCCGGTAAGTGAAGGGCAGGCTGGGGTAGCCGATGGGCGCGATGTGCTGGTTGTCAGTCAGGTTTTCCGCCTGGACGTAGACGCCGAACCAGTTGACCAACTGATAGGCGCCGCCCAGATCGATCTTGGCGTAGCCGAAGTCGAGATTGCGATTGGGCAGAAGCAGGCTGTTGCCGCCGCTGCGGTCGTATCCGGCGAGGAAGTCCGAGTCGTCTGAGCGGCTGGCGAATGCAGAGGTGAGAACGGCTGTCAGTTTCCGGGTGGAGTAGGTGGCTGTGAGGAACCCGGTGTGGGGGGCGCGGCGGAATGGGCGCGCTCCCTGAAGCGGGGAATCCTCGCCGATGGGGATGCCGTTGGGGACGCCGTTGTAGGTGGGGATTGGCCCAAGCAGAGCGACATCGGCGTTGGCAAAGGAGCGCTGCACCACCGCATCGAGATAGGTGTAACCGCCGCGCAGAAAGATGTTCTTCCCGATGCCGCCTTCGACGGTTGTTTCCACGCCGAGGGCACGGTAAGCCTGCGTATTCAGGCTCTGCTCGTAGGCGCCGTCTGCCTGCAGGGTCTGCTCCAACTGGTTCTGCTGCGCCGGAGTCAGGCCAGGCAGCAATTCCGGAATGAGATCGAGGCCG
The DNA here is from genome assembly GCA_963776535.1 of uncultured Acidobacteriaceae bacterium. Lineage (GTDB taxonomy): Bacteria > Acidobacteriota > Terriglobia > Terriglobales > Acidobacteriaceae > Telmatobacter. The sequence goes on from CAVZNB010000001.1 coordinate 224,542, forward strand.
ACATATTCGATCTGGCGTCCGAATTCGTTGTGGAAGAAGCTGGAGCGGAGGACCAGCCTCTCGCCGAAAAACGCCTGCTCCGCGCCGCCCTCGTAGGTGCGTGTGGCGGGGGCCTGGAGCGGGCTGATATTCAGCTGCTGAATGGTCGACTGGCCGCCATTGGCTTCGAGAAAGTTGTAGAGCGAATAGAACTGGTCAGTGAGCGAAGGCTCGCGCACGGCATCGCCAAAGTTGAACAGCACACGCGTTCCGCTGAAGATGCCCTTGCGCGGCCGCAACACATAATAGGAGAGCCCAGCGCGGGGCGAGGTCTGGGTGCCGAAAAGCGAGTAGTGTTCCAGGCTTCCGCCCAGCGTATAGAAGAAGCGGCTCTTGAAGTCGCCATGCACTGCGGCCAGGTAATCGTAGTTGGTGCGCTCGACCGGCGTGAGGTAAGAACTGTCCGGCGCCGCTCCGCGCTCATCTTCAAAATGGAAGCCCACGGTGGCGATGAGGTGCGGGGTGAAGCGGTAGTCGCCCTGGTAAACAAGCTGGTCGCGATTGGAGACGATCTGATTCTCTTCGGGAAAAGTCCCCGCATAGTCCAGCAGCGCCTGGCCGGAGACCGAGTAGCCGTTGGCGCCGGTGATGGTTACCGGATAGCCAAAGCTGTCGCCGTATGCATCGAAGGCGCCGCTGCCGCTCTGCGACCAGAGATGGTATTGCTCGCGTTTGCGCGTCATGCCGTAGCGCGCGCTCTGGTGGAAGTCCGGAGTGGTCTGGTTGTCGATGGCGCCGGAGAAGAACAGATTCTGATCCTTTTCCGTCGCACTGTCCGCAATGTGGTAAAAATCCCAGGTGTTGGGCACGCCGGTGGCATCCACGCCGTAGTGCAGGGTGGCGCGGATCTGCGTGTTGCCGCTGGGCTGCCAGCCCAGGTTGGCCGCGGTCGTGGCCACGTGATACTCGTCGTTGGGCAGATCGTTGGAGGTCTCGAGCCAACTGAAGGCGCCCAGGTAGTCAATCTTGTTGTGCGCGCCGGCTACTTGAAGCTCTTCACGCGAGGTTTCGAAACCGCCTGCGTCGCCGTGGAAGAGCAAAGAAGGAAAGCTCGTGGTTCCACGCGGGGTGGTGAGGCTGACGACGCCGCTGGAAGCATCGGCGCCATAGAGATTCGAGTTCGGTCCACGATAGACCTCAGCCCTCTCGACGGCTGTAGTGGAGAGCGGCCCAAAGTCGAAGCCGCCGCCCAGGTCGCCTGCGTAGACCCCATCGACCAGAACCTTGTTGGAAGTGGAATCGCCACCGCGCACAAAGAGAGAACTGACAGAGCCCATTTGGCCGGACTGGACCACAAACGTTCCTGGCATCAGGCGAAGAGCGCTGACCAGGTCGTCGCGGAGTGCGAGGTCCAGGGGCCCAAGAACGCTGGTCGCTGCGCTGGTCTGCGCCTGGGGCGTGGGCGTACCGGTGGCGGTCACTACGATCGACTCGCGCACCCATTCGGGCTCAAGGACGACGTTGCGCTCGATGTTATCCAGGGCACCGGCATAGAACCCTGGCGTCTCCACCTGGCGGAAGCTCTTGGCGGAGACGACGAGGAAGAATCTTCCCGTGGTCCCGGTGAGAATCTGGAAGCTGCCGTCGCCCATGGAGATGGCCGTGGCAACCACTTTACCGTTGCTCAACAGGGCCACGTTAGCGCCGGTGACCTTGGCTCCGGAGGGATCAGTGACTACGCCGCGAACGGCCGCAGCCGGACACAGAACCGCAGAAGCGGCGAGAAGAAGGACGATGAAAAGGGAAGGTAATCCGCGGCTCAGGCGAGCGCGCGTACGTGCGGAAACAGGCATGAAAGGCTCCTTCGTTCCCCTCGGAACGCAAGCGGGTAGAGGCGCCGAGGACCGGTCTCCTGACTTGCGCCTGGTTCAGCCACCTTCCCAAAAGCAGGCCGTGCGGCATGCTTCCAGTGGTTTCTCTAGGCTAATTCGCGCTGAGCGAACTGGACCTGGCTGAATTCCTGCATTCGCCGATACCGCATACGACGGGCGGCGAGACAGGGGCGCTCACAGTTGCGGGGCAGTGGCGGAATTTCACCGCCTTCCCGAGCATCCTGGCGTTTGCCGTGGTGGAGTGCGCTGTCCCGTTGACGAGGCAGCCGGTATGACATGGAAGCGTTTTCCATGTCATCAACTTTTATAGCCGGATGGGGCCGCAAAGTCAAAAGAAACCCAAGCGGGATTCACGGGGTTGCGGGTGCACGCAGCTCGGTAAGAAGGCTTGCAAAAAGTGGGATTAGAATGAGCGAAACGCTCTGTGCAAAGGTGTGGTGACCCCGGGAAGATTCGAACTTCCGACCTGCGGTTTAGGAAACCGTTGCTCTATCCACCTGAGCTACGGGGCCACTTCTTAGAATCAATAACTTACAGCTTGGATCATTCTTTGTTGCGGGCTGCCACTCACCCGTGGTTCGTTGCCCTGTTTTTGATCCGGAAGGGCGGGGTGAGTTGAAAAAAGCAGAGCGCGATATCAACAGGGTAGCATCAAGCGGGGTGCGAGGACCAAGGGGCACAGGTGGAGGAATGCAATGGGCGGCGGAGACCGGGTTTACCGTGGCAGCGCCGGCAAGCTTGTCTTCGATGTCGCTGATGGTGACGGCGCCGCGGTCAGCAGGAAAAAGCGCGCACATGCCCTGCGTTGCCAGAGCAAATGGGCTCTGGCAACGCCTTGCGATGCCGCCTCCGCACCGGATCGCCCGTTTGCCGAGTCTTACTGAGAATCCGCGTGCAGGCTATTGGTCCCTCACTTCTTAGCAGGCTCAAGGTTCACGGCGGGAATGTTCTGCTCTCGAACCAGCGTGTTGAAGTCCTGAATGCCCGAGGTTTCAATCTGCTTCAAATGGTCCAGCTCCACCTGTAGCTTGGCCGACAACTCATCGAACACCGCAACTGACTGCGCGGTGGGACTGATATCAGTCAGCTCCACGACGCCGCCTACCGAAGCGATCTTGTTGTTGAGACGGATGGGATAGTTGAGCGCATCTTCATCGGCGTGCAGCTTGGTCTGGTAGATGTTTTCTTCAATGGCGGTCAACTGGTCCGTCAGCTTCTTCGCGCTGGTGCGAACGGACTCGTTGGAACTGGTGAGATAGGCTTTGAGCTGATCCTTGGCTGCGCGGATGCGGACCACGCTGCTGTTTGCCTCCGACACCCGGTCGCGGATCTTCAGTCCCAGCGCCAGCTCCTGTTCAAACTGCTCGGGGGTAGTGGGCGCGCGCGGGTCTTTGACGAGGGCAAAGTTCTCCGACTCGGTCTTGCCGTCCACGACCAGCTCGACTTTGTAGTCGCCGGGTATGGCCAGGGGGCCGTTCAGCGATCCATCCCACATCAGCAGTCCGGGAAAGCCCGTGGCCTTTTCGTAGCGCAGGTCCCACACATAACGGTTGAGCCCTTCCTTGGCGGGCGCGAGAGTGTTGCGCGGGCCCTCTTCCTCGTCTGCATCGTCGCTGTCTGGATGCGCGGGCGGTTTGCTTGAGATCTCCCGCACCAAAGTGCCCGACGCGGTGAGGAAGCGCAGCTTCACTTCGCCCTTGGGCTTCTCTTTCAGGTAGTAGTAGATGGTTGCGCCATTCGCCGGGTTCTGGCCGGCGACCGGATTCCGCCCTCCAAACTCGAAGCCGCCCGCGATGCGAAGGGTGCGCTTGACGGGAAACAGCTTGACGGCGTCGTTGTGCTGGAACTTTGAGGGATCGAGCGCGCGCACCAGGGGCATTTCGTCGAGCACGTAGAAGCCGCGACCCTGGGTGGCGAGGACCATCTCGTCCTGCTGCTTCTGGAAGGCGATGTCAGTGACCGGGACAGCGGGCAGATTGAGCTGGAAGGGCAGCCATTTGTCTCCATCGTTATAGGAGATATAGAGGTGCGACTCTGTGCCGGCGAAGAGCAGTCCCTTCTGGTTGGGATCGGGGCGAATGGCGCGGGTGAAATCGTCCGCGGGGATTCCGTCGACGATCTTCTTCCAGGTCTTGCCGTAGTCGCTGGTCTTGTAGAGGAAGGGATGGAAATCGTCGGAGAGATACATGGTGGCGGCGACGTAGGCTGTGCCGGGATCGAAGGGAGAAGCCGCGATGCAGTTGATGCGGATCCAATCGGGCATATCTTTCGGCGTGACATTTTGCCAGTTCTTGCCGTCGTCGGTGGGTCACATGGATCAACCCATCGTCAGAGCCCACCCAGATTACGCCGGCCTTCACAGGCGATTCATCCACGGTGAAGATGGTGTCGTAATACTCGACCGCGGTGTTGTCCTTGGTGATGGGTCCGCCGGACGGACCCTGCTTGGATTTATCGTTGCGCGTCAGGTCGGGGCTCATGGCCGTCCAGTGCTGGCCTTCGTCGGTGGTGGCAAGGAGAACGTTGCTGCCGGCGTAAAGCACGCTTGGGATTGTTGGGAGAAAACAGCAGCGGGAAACTCCATTGGAAGCGGTATTTCATTGCCTCGACGCCGGAGCCCATGGGATTGTCCGGCCATGCATTGACGTTCCGCAAGGTTCCGGTTTTGGTGTCTAAGCGTGTGAGGAGGCCGTCGTACGATCCGGCGTAGACGAAGTTTGAATTCAGCGGGTCGGCGGCGATCCAGCCGCTCTCGCCGCCGCCCACATCGTGCCAGTCGCGCTCGGTGATGGCGCCGCCGTTGCTGCGGCTGAGAGTGGCCACAGTGGAGTTGTCCTGCTGCGCGCCATAGATGTGATAGGGGAAATCGTTGTCCACCGAGACGCGATAGAACTGCGCCGGTTGGCTGGTTGTCTTCCGTGCTCCAGCTCTTGCCGCCATCGAAGCTGATCTGTGCGCCGCCGTCGCTGGACTCGATGAAGCGGTTGGGGTCTTCAGGCGCAATCCACATGTCGTGATTGTCGCCATGCTGATTGCGAATGCGGCTGAAGGTTCTGCCGCCATCAGTCGAACGGAAGAAGCTGGTGTTGACTGCGTAGACGGTGTTCTCGCTCTTGGGGTCGGCGAAGATTTGCGAGTAATACCAGGCGCGCTGCTTGATGGAGTTGTCGCCGTTCAGCTTGGTCCACGTGCTCCAGCGTCGTCGGAGCGGAAGACGCCGCCGTCCTGCGCTTCGATGAGCGCCCACACGCGATCGGGGTTGGCGGGCGAGACGGTGACGCCGATGCGCCCCAGCACGCCCTTGGGCATGCCCGGATTGTGGGTCAGCTCCTTCCAGGTATCGCCGCCGTCGGTCGACTTCCAGACGCCGCCGTCCGGACCGCCGCTCTCAAAGGTCCAGGGTTTGCGCACCACCTGCCAGATTGCGGCGTACAGCACGCGGGGATTGGTTGCATCCATGGCCAGGTCGATGGCTCCGGCGTTGTCGCTTTTGAACAGGACCTTCTGCCAGGTTTTGCCGCCGTCTTTGGAGCGGAATACGCCGCGCTCTGCGTTGGGGCCGGCCATGTGACCGAGGGCGGCTACATAGACGAGATCGGGATTTTGCGGGTCAATGCGGATCTGGCCGATCTGCTGCGTGTCTTCGAGGCCCACGTGCGTCCAGGTCTTGCCGGCGTCCATGGATTTGTAGACGCCGTCGCCGTGGGAGGCATTGCCGCGGATGGCGCTTTCGCCGGTGCCGACATAGATGACATTGGGGTCAGACGGAGCAACCGCAATGGAGCCAATGGAGCCGAAGTTGATCTGCCCGTCAGTGATCGGCTCCCAGGTGTGTCCGCCGTTGATGGTCTTGAACACGCCTCCGCCTGTTCCGCCGAAATAATAGACAAAGGGCTGACCGGGCACGCCGGTCACCGCATCCACGCGTCCGCCGCGGAAGGGGCCGATCTGGCGCAACTTCAGGGCTGAAAACCCCTCAGCAGGCCCGCCCTGTCCGGCAGGCTTTGCCGGTGCTGTCTGCTGCGCCTGAGCTGTGAAGGCAAGGGCTGCGATGGCGCAAAGCATGGTGGCTTTACGAAGCGTGGAGGCAATGGCGAAACGGATGGCAGAGTTGAAACGGAAGAGGCAAGGCACAGAAGTAGACTCCCCATGGACAAAGTGTCAAACAGGCCCGGCTCGGTCCGGGCTGAGGGTTGATTTCTCAGCGGGCCAGCGGCCCACCAACGCAAGAGCCAGCCCATTGCCTGCAATCGAACCTGGTGCCAGCGCGCAACGGGAAAACATGCCGGGCAGTTTAGATTGGGGTGCCTGCCGGGCGCAACTCAGGATAGAGTGGCAGGATACAACATTGTGCACAATCCGCAAACAGGGGCGACCGCACATCGCCATCGGCCGCCATTAAGATGAGGAACAGAAACACTCAGCGAAACCTATGACCTTACTGGATCTCTGCTCATACCTTGGCCTTGGGGCAGCGGGAGCAGCCGGAACAAACCTGCTGCTGGGACTGTTGATGTCAATGCGCTACAGTCCGGTGCGGCATTGGCCGCACCGCCGCATCAACGTGTTTGCGCTGCATCAGTGGACGGCCTATCTGACGATCCTGCTCACACTCACTCATCCGCTGGTGCTGCTGTTTCTGGATTCGCCGCGGTTTCGCATCTTTGATCTTCTGCTGCCCATCCACTCACCCCTGCAGCCATGGATCAACGTAGCCGGCGCCGCTGCGCTCTACCTTCTGCTTCTTGTCTTCGTCACCTCACTGCTTCGCGCGCGCGTGGGCAGGCCAGTTTGGCGAAAGCTGCATTATCTGGTCTTCCCCGCTGCCGTCCTGCTTTTCGTGCACAGCATTCTTACCGATCCGGAGTTGAAGGACGGGCATCCCGATCTGCTGGATGGGGGCAAGGTCTTTGTAGAAATACTGTCACTGGTGTGCCTGCTGGCGATCACGCTGCGGATCGGCCTGCGGGGCCAAGGACTGCGGCCGGCAGTCCCTGGCTCCATCGCAGCAAAACCTGCAGCCCGCCTGAACGATTGAATACCCTGCCAAGGCGAGCCGCCGGGCGCATCTGCGCCTTGCTGCTTGCCAATCCCCGGCCCACTGGTACACTCTTGCTCATATTCGGTTCCATCACCCTGCAACAGCAAAGCTGCCGCTCGCTCAACCAACACAATCTCCGGAGGAACACCTTGACCTCGAAAACTCTCCGCCGCTCTGGAACCTTCCGCTGCCCTGGCCTCGTAGTTATTGCTTTTCTTGCCGTGATGCTTCCGGCGCCGGCCCGCGCGCAATCGGCTGCAGGGGACGCACCGTCTCCCGACGCGCCTTTCAGCGCCATGCGTTATCGTTTCATCGGACCTCCGGGCAACCGGGTGACCTCAGTGGCAGGTGTTCCCGGCGATATGAATATCTACTATGCCGGCGCGGCCTCGGGGGGTGTCTGGAAGTCCTTCGACGCAGGACAGCACTGGTATCCCATCTTCGACAAGGAGAGCGCGCAGTCGATCGGTTCCATCGCCATTGCGCCATCCAATCACAGCATCCTGTGGGTGGGCACCGGCGAGGCGTTCATCCGCAGCAATGTATCGCTGGGCGACGGCATCTATAAATCCATCGACGGCGGCCGCAGCTGGCAGCACATGGGCCTGGAAAAGACGGGCCGCATCGGCCGCATCGTCATCGATCCGCGCAATCCCGACATTGTTTATGCCGCCGCGCTCGGCACCTGCTACGGGCCACAGCAGGAGCGCGGCGTGTACCGCACCACCGACGGCGGCAAGACCTGGAAGCAGGTGCTCTTCGTCGACCAGAACACCGGTGTCTACGACCTGACGATGGACCCTGCCGACTCCAGCAAACTGATTGCGGCCTCGTGGCAGATCGATATCAAGACCTGGGGAAGGCAGAGCGGCGGTCCGGGCAGCGGGTTGTTTGTCACCACCGACGGCGGCGACACCTGGAAGCGCATCACCGAACACGGACTGCCCCCATCCCCGCTGGGCAAAATCGCCGTCAGCTTCGCTCCCAGCGATCAGCGGCGTGTGTATGCACTCATCGAGACCGGCCAGGGCGGGACGCTTTGGCGCTCTGACAGCGGCGGCGCCGACTGGACCCTGGTCAATTCCAGCCGCCTGCTCAACGAGCGGCCCCACTATTACACCCGCATGCTGGTCATGCCCGACAACGAAAACGAGGTCTACTTCCCCTCCAACGAAATCAACGCGACCTTCGACGGCGGAGAGACCTCGGGCCACATGCAGTGTCCGGGCGATAACCCGGCAGCCGAAGCCACTGCAACCGGCCGCGAAGGCAACTGCGGCGGGGACAACCATGACATGTGGGCCGACCCCACCAATCCCAGCCGCATGATGATCGGCTCGGATGAAGGCGTGCTGATCAGCACGGAGCGTGGCAGATCGTGGACCGATTTTCGCCTGCCCATCGCACAGATGTATCACGTGGCCACCGACAATCGTGTTCCCTACATGGTCTACGGCCAGATGCAGGATGGCTCGCCGCTGCACGGCCCCAGCAACGTGCCCGGCGAGGGCCGCATCAGCGCCAGCGAGTGGACCACCACTGCCGGCTGCGAGACCGGATGGAGCATGCCCGACCCCGTGGACAACAACATTGTGTGGGGTGGTTGCTATGCAGGCGTGACCGAGCGCTTCGATGCGAAGAGCGGTTTCTCGCGGTCCGTCAGCGTGTGGCCCGACCGCACCATGGGCGCCAACGCGGGCGAAGTGAAGATACGGATGAACTGGACCTATCCTATCGCCATTTCGCCCCACGACCATAACACCGTCTATGTCGGGAGCATGTATGTGCACCGCACCACCGACGGCGGCCAGACCTGGGCCCAGATCAGTCCCGACCTGACCCTCAACGATCCATCCATGCACGGCGACTCCGGCGGCCTTACGGTCGACAATCTGAGCGTTGAGTATGCAGGCGTGGTGTACTCCATCGCCGAGTCGCCGGCGGAGAAGGGGCAGATCTGGGCCGGCACCAACGACGGCCAGGTGCAGATGACGCGAGACGGCGGCGACCACTGGACCAACCTTACCGGCAACATCAAAGGCCTGCCCCCGAAGATGACCGTCGATAGCATCGAGCCTTCAAAATACGCCGCCGGAACCTGCTACGTCGCTTTCGATGGCCACCAGGTGGATATCCGCGATCCCTATCTCTACAAGACAACGGACTTCGGCAAGACCTGGACGAAGATTACCGACGGTATTCCTACGTCGCAGCTTAGCTACACGCACGTTGTGCGCGAAGATCCGGTGCGCAAGGGACTGCTCTACGCGGGCACGGAAAATGGCCTCTATCTATCCTTCGACGATGGGGCGCACTGGCGCGCCTTCCAGCAGAACCTTCCCCACGCGCCCGTTTACTGGCTCACCATTCAGCCGGAGTTTAACGACCTGGTGGTGGGCACGTACGGCCGCGGCTTCTGGATTCTCGATGACATTACGCCGCTCCAGAACTTCAAGCCGGAAATCGAAGAAAGCAATGCACGCCTCTACCCTGTGCGCCATGCCTATCGCCTGCGCGCCGGTTCCAAACGCGACATGGCCCCTTCCGGAGCATCGGTCGGCCAGGGATCGCCCGATGGCGTTCCGGTAAACTTCTTCCTCAAATCGAAGGACGCAAAGGTGTCGCTGGAGGTCTTCGACAACGAAGGCAAGCTGGTGCAGAAGCTGCACCCCAAGCCGCACGCCGGCGTTAATCGCACCTGGTGGAACCTGCGCTATGCGCCCACGCTTCGGGTGGGACTGCGCACGACGCCTCCAGGCGATCCTCACATCTGGAGCGAGAAGCGTTTCGCCGGAAAGCAGACGCGGCCTGTCTTCTATTACGGCGTCGGCGGTGAATCCACCGATGGCCCATTGGTCCCGCCCGGAACTTACACCGTCAAGCTCACCGTGGCTGGGCAACCGCAGCCGGAGAGTCAGCCAGTCGTGGTTGTGAAGGACCCGCGCACAACCGCTTCGCTCGATGACGCCATTGCCTCGTCGAAGCTCTCCTACGGCATCTATCAGGACACGAACCTCTCCGTGCAACTGATCAACCAGATCGAGTGGAGCCGCAAGCAGCTTGAAGACACGCGTGCCCTGCTTGTGGCACGTAAAGCAGAGAAATCGCTACTCGACGCCACCGATGAGTTGGATAAGAAGTACCTGGCCCAGGAAGATCAATTGCTCCATCCCACCATTGCCGAGGGCGACGAAAAGTCTTTCCGCGGTCCGCTTGGCTTGTACCTGAAATTCGTGTGGCTGGGAGCTGAAGTGGGCACGGGCGGCGGCAATGTGGCGGGTAACTCCGACTTCCCTCCCACGGAGCCCGAGAAGCAAGTCTTTGCTTTGCTGGATGGACAGTTGCACACGGTACAAACTGCGCTGAACGCAATCGACACGGATGCGGCGCCTGCTTACAACGCGCTGTTGAACAAGAACGGAGTGGCGCTGCTTACCTCAGTGCCGCCTGCCAGCGATGAGGATCAGGACGGGCAGAAATAGCAGGCGGGTGGCAGCGAATCGAACGGCATGTTCTTCGTGCCGCGGCCACTGAGGGCAGTGCCCTTACACTGAAGAGCACGGGACGCCTAATCATGTGTGCAGCGATTGAATTTCGGAGGGTCTCCTTCGCGGTTTCGCGAGAGAGGCTGCTGCTGCATGACATTTCGCTGAAGATGGATGAAGGCACCACGACTGCGATTCTGGGCCGCAGCGGCTCCGGCAAGACGACGCTGCTGCGTACGGTGAATCGCATGGTGGAGCCGACTGGCGGCGAGATTCTGCTGGGCGGCAAGCGGCTGCGCGATTTCGACGTGATCGCAGCTGCGGCGGAGCATGGGGTACGTGATTCAGGAGACTGGGCTGTTTCCGCATTTCACGGTGGAGCGCAATGTTGGCCTGGTGCTGGAGGCAGAGGGTCGGCCACTCGAGGAACGGGGCCGGCGCAGCCGTACGCTGCTGGCGGACGTGGGCCTTGATCCGGCTGTTTTCGCCGGCGATTTCCACACCAGCTTTCCGGCGGACAGCGGCAGCGGGTGGGGTTGGCGCGGGCACTGGCTGCCGATCCGAATATCCTGCTGATGGACGAGCCGTTCGGCGCGCTCGATCCGCTGACGCGCAGCGAGATGCAGGACATGCTGCGCGGCCTGATGGCGCAGGTGGAAGAAGACTGTGCTGCTGGTGACGCACGATCTGGACGAGGCGCTGTATCTGGCGGATCGGATTGTGCTGTTGAGCGAGGGCAGGCTGGTTGCCGATCTTGAGCCCGGAGGAGTTTCTGCGCATCGCGTCAGCCGGAGGTCGAGGCATACGTGCGGGCGTTTCATCGCGGACAGCGAAACGCGGCTGGCGAGGTGAGCGCATGAGTCCGGGTTCCTTGCGCAATACGGAAGCGAGATGGCGACGCTGACGCTGGAGCACCTGTGGCTGACCGCTGCGGCCATGCTGCTTGCTACGGCGATTGCGGTTCCTGCGGGAATCTGGCTTACGCGCTCGCCGCGATGGGCGAGGCCGGTGATTGGCCGTGGCCAACATGCTGCAGACCATTCCCTCGCTGGCGATGTTCGGCTTTCTGCTGCCGCTGCCGTGGCTGGGCGAGCGGGCGGCGCGCATTGCGATTGTGGCGCTGACGGCGTATGCGCTGCTGCCGATTCTGCGCAACACGTATGCGGGGATTCGCGGCATCGACCCGGCGGTGATTGAAGTGGCGCGGGCGCTGGGGCTGACCGATGGCAGCGACTGTTCAAAGTGGAGCTGCCGCTGGCGGCGTCGTTCATCCTGGCGGGGCTGCGGACGGCGACGGTGACCTGCGTGGGCATTGCGACGATTGCGGCGGCGGTGGGCGCGGGCGGGCTGGGCGAGTTGATTTTTCGCGGCGTGGCTTCGGTGGATAACCGGCTGGTGCTGGCCGGGGCAGTTCCGGCGGCGCTGCTGGCGCTGGCGGCGGATGGGGCGCTGGGGTTGCTGCGAACGCCGGCATGAGGGTTCCTGGCGCAATGACGGACCAAGGTCGCCGCATTGCAAGCTGCTGCTTGCGAGCTGCATGCTGGCTGCTTGCCTGCTGCATTACAGCGTTGTGCGCCGCCGCGGCCCGATCATCCGGTGATTGGCGCAAAGAATTTTACCGAGCAGGTGGTGCTGGGCGAGCTGCTGGCGCAGGAGATTGAGGCGAAGATCGAATCTGAAGGTGGAGCGGCGGTTCTATCTGGCGGGGAGTTATATCTGCCAGCAGGCGCTGGTGGCCGGGCGGATCGACGCGTATGTGGAGTATACGGGGACGGCGCTGACGGCGATTCTGAAGCAGCCGGTGGACCGAGATCCGCAGAGAGTGCTGGAGACGGTGCGCCGGCTTTATGCGTCGCGCTACAACATTGTGGTTGGGCCGCCGCTGGGATTTGAGAACACCTTTGCGATGGTGATTCGCGGGGACGATGCGCGGCGGCTGCACCTGACCACACTGAGCCAGGCGGCGCGCTACACGCCGCAGTGGCGGCTGGGGGTGGGGTACGAGTTCGAGCAGCGGCCGGATGGGTTGCCGGGACTGAGCACGGCGTATGGGCTGAAGTTTGCGGCCCGCCGCGGACGATGGACCTGGGGCTGCTGTATCGCGCGCTGGAGGCGCACCAGGTGGACATGATCGCGGCCAACTCGACCGATGGGCCGATTGAGGCGTTGGGCTTGACGGTGCTGGAGGATGACCGGCACTACTTCCCGCCTTACCAGGCTGTGCCGCTGGTGCGGGCGGAGGCGCTGAAGCGATGGCCGCAGATGCAGACGGCGCTGGATGCGCTGGCGGGAAAGATCACTGCGGACGAGATGCGCGGGATGAACGAGGCGGTGGACGGAGAGCATCGCGATCCGGCGGAGGTGGTGCGGGAGTTTCGTACGCGGAAGGGACTGTGAAACGGTGCGCGACGGGTCATGTAAGATCCATTCAGGCGTTTGAGGATGGCTTCGCAAGGGAGGGCTCTTGACTTCACGCAAAACAACACCGGTGCGGCGCTGCGCCTGGGCTGAGAGCGATGCGCTGATGCAGGCCTATCACGACGAGGAGTGGGGTGTGCCGGAGTATGACAGCCGCGCGCTCTGGGAGAAGCTGATGCTGGATGGATTTCAGGCAGGGCTTTCCTGGAGCACCATCTTGCGCAAGCGCGAGGCGTTTCGCAAGGCTTTCAAGGGCTTCGATCCGCACAAGGTGGCACGCTTTACCGAGGGCGATGTGGCGCGACTGCTTGCCGACCCCGGCATTGTGCGCTCCCGCGCCAAGATTGAAGCAACCATTCAGGGCGCACGCATTTATCTTGCCATGGAAAAAGAGGACGAGGACTTTGGGCAGTTTGTCTGGAAGCTGGCTGGTGGAAAACCGATCAGAAACAGCGGCCCAGTTCCGGCCCAGACTCCGCTCTCTGAAGCGATTTCGAAGGCACTGAAGAATCGCGGATTCAAATTCGTGGGGCCGGTGATCGTCTATGCGTGGATGCAGGCTGCAGGGATGGTCAACGACCATAGCGCCGATTGCTTTCGGAGCCAGGCTGGACGCGCCGGAAGCGCTGGTGCGAGAAAGTGAACCCATCCCACAGACGGCAATGGGGATGCCGTGGCGCACGATTCGCCTACAGGCTGGCGGATCATGCCTTTTTTGATTCGCTTCTTGCGGCCGGAATGCTGTAGTATCCCGCCAAGGACTCTCAACACTGTTCGTCCCGCGATCTTCTCACCCCAAACTCATTTGCATTGCTTGAGGAGGCATATTGATGCGTGCCCATGAACCGATCGACCCATCCCCACGAGCAACATGCCGCCGTATCTTGCGAGCGCCGCGTCTCCACGGAATCTTGTTATCCGCAATCGCGGGTCTGGTCACTGCAGCCTGCGCACTGCAGGCCGAACCAGCTCAGTCTTCTGCCACGGACATTGTCTTCAAGAACGCCACAGTGATGACGGCCAGCCACGGCACCATTGAGCATGGCGCGGTGTGGGTGCATGCAGGAAAGATCGCGGGTGTGGGCACAACGGTGAACGCACCGGCCTCCGCTACTGTGGTGGATGCAACCGGACAATGGCTCACGCCGGGCATCATCGATCCTCACTCCCACTCCGCGCTGGACTCGGATGTGAACGAGGCTACCAGTCCGGTGACGCCCTCGATGCACATGATCGACGCCTTCGACAACCGCGACAAGGCGCTTTACCAGGCACTGGCAGGCGGTGTGACCACCGAACTGCTGCTGCATGGGTCTGCCAACATGATCGGCGGCCAGGCGGTGGTGATCAAGAACAAGTTCGGCCTGGACCGCAATGCGATGCTGTTTCCCAACGCACCGGGCTCCATCAAGTTTGCTTCCGGTGAAAATCCGAAGAGGGTTTACGGCAGCCGGAATCAACTGCCCTCCACGCGCATGGGCAACTTTGAAGTGATGCGCCAGGCATTCGAGGACGCAAAGAACTACATGGCCACGTGGGACGCATACAACGCCAAGGTGGCCAAGGGGGACAAGGATGCCGTTGCCCCCAAGCGCGATCTAAAGCTGGAAGCGCTGGCCGACGTGCTGCGCGGCAAGCTCTACGTGCAGATCCACTGCTACCGGGCCGACGAGTTCCTGACCGAGGAGGCCATCGCACACGAATACGGCTACAAGATTCGCGCCTTCCATCACGCGCTGGAGATGTACAAGGTGGCGGACAAGATTGCGCCCGAGCAGACAGCGATTGCGACGTTTGCCGATTGGTGGGGTTACAAGGACGAGGCCTGGGATGCGATTCCGTGGAATGCCGTGATGTCGATGCGCAAGGGCATCCGCGTGGCGCTGAAGAGCGACTCGAACGATCATATCCGCCGGCTCAACCAGGAGGCCGGCAAGATGGTGCACTACGGCGGCGCTACCGAGGACGAGGCGATCCGCATGGTTACGCTGAACCCTGCATGGATCATCGGTGTGGACGATCGCACGGGATCAATCGACGTGGGCAAGGACGCCGACCTGGTGCTGTGGAATCGCGATCCGCTCTCGACGTACGCGCGCGCGCAGAAGGTGTATATCGACGGCGACTTGTTCTTTGACGTTTCGCTGCCGGGATTTGGGACTCCGCACTTTGCCGGAGCCATGCACGATGCGGGCGGTTTTGGTTCCGACGATGACGAGGAGGATGGCCAGTGAAGAAGCTCTTGTGTTTTGCGTTTTTGGTGATGGCCGCTCCCGCGGTTCTGATGGCCGCCGATGCTGCGAATAAGGTGATTGCACTCTCCGGCGGGCGCTTGCTTACCGTGAGTCACGGCACCATTGAAAACGGCGTGCTGGTAATGGCGGGCGGCAAGATTACCGCGGTGGGTGCGGCGGGCGAAGTGAAGATACCTGCGGGCGCGGAGATTGTGGATGCGCACGGCATGACGATCTATCCCGGCCTCATCGATCCGGAGACCAACTTCGGCCTCACCGAGATTGAGGCCGACCAGAACAACAACGATTTGGCCGAACCTTCCGATGAGATTATGCCGCACATGCATGTGGCCGACGCCTTTCACGCCGAGACAGAACTGATTCCCGTGGCGAGGCTGAATGGGATCACCAACGCGGTGGTTGCTCCAGCCAGCGAAGACAGCATCGCGGGCCAGGACATCTTCATCCAGCTTGCAGGCGCGGATCGGGACCAGATGATTTTGGGCCGCGATGTGGCGCTGGCCATGAATTTTGGCGCGGAACAAAGGCGACGTGGAAATCGTGGCGGCAAGACGGAGTTCCCTTCCACGCGCATGGGGCTCATTACACAGCTGCGCCAGACTTTTCTCGATGTCGAGGACTATGAGGCTCACCGTGATGCTGCCGCCAAGAAGGACGACAAGACATTCAAACGCGATCTGAAACTGGAGGCTCTGATTCCCTACCTGAAGGGCGAGCGACCGGTGGTGATCGGCGTCTACGAAGGCTACGACATTGAGACCATCATGGCGCTGGCGCAGGAGTTCCACCTGAAGGTTGTGCTGAACCATGTGACGCATAGCCAGGAAGTTCTGGACAAGATTGCGGCATGGAAGGTTCCAGTGATTGTGGGTTCGATTTATGACTTCCCACTGGCCAATGAGCGCTATGACGCGGTGTACACGCTGCCCGCGGAGTTGGCGAAGCGCGGCGTAAAGATCGCCATCTCATCCGCGGATGCGGGCGGGCCGGTGAGCAGTCATTCGTCGCGCAACCTGCCCTATGCCGCCGGCTTCGCCGTGGCTTATGGACTTCCGTACGATGAGGCGTTGAAGGCAATTACGCTGAACGTTGCGGAGATGTTCGGCTTTGGCGACAAGCTTGGCTCGCTGGATGTGGGAAAGACTGCCAACGTGGTAATGGCCAACGGCGATCCGCTGGACGTGCGCACGGACGTGAAGCAGGTTTACATCCAGGGCGTTGCCGTGCCAATGGTCAGCCGCCAGACAAAGCTGCGCGACGAGTACAGCAAATAGATTTGACTGCCGGCAGTTCCCGGTTCCCGGAAAGCGCCGTGCCGATGCACGGCGCTTTTGATTTTCAGCTGGCGCTTGCTATTGCGAAGGAATCACTTCCATCATCTACGCACCTGTGAGCGCCAGAGTCATCACGGTGATGTCATCTTCCTGACCAAACTGTTTTGCGGCTTCAGCAATGTGCACGGCGGGCATCAGGCTCAGGTCGGCGCGGCGCACAAGGCCATGCGTACTCACCTGCGTGCCTTCTAACGCGGTGACAGGGTCTCTTTCAGATCCCCAAGTAGTCGCGGCTGGATCCTTTGAGTCTTCTTGAACGGCGCGGAGTTGATCTCTCTGGAATTGGCAGCGACGGCTCCTATCAAGCCTTAGACCATCAATGAAGCGTTGGTTCGCCGCTCTCTGACCTTCAGAAAGAACGAACCGCTGAGGGATAGCGCCCCTTCCTCTTCAATCGGCGTTCTTCGCAGGTAAAAAGAAAACCCCAACCTCGCCGAATGAAGCCGCCATGGCGAACTCCAGCAAGACTGGGGCTCCAATTCAGTTACGCGTGCACACGTCGCGATTGCCGAAACGGCTCGTCGCTCTTAGTCAAGAGCTTTGTGGAAACGCAGGATGGAGAGGGTTAACAGGCTGACGCCGAGCGCCGCCATGGCTGCCATCTGCGGCCAGAGTATCTCCATGCCCACGCCCTTCAGGTAAGTTCCGCGCAGCACGATAAGGAAGTACCGCAGCGGCACCAGATAGGTCAAGTATTGCATCCACTGCGGCATGGTGCTGATGGGGAAACCAAACCCGGAAAAAGCGATGGCCGGCATGATAAAGAAGAACGCAGTCACCATGGCCTGTTGTTGCGTAGATGAAACGGTGGAGATGAGCAGGCCAACGCCCAGCATGCAGATGATGAACAGGATGGAGCCGGCAAACAGCACGGAGATGTGGCCGCGAAACGGAACCCGAAACCAGAGCGTGCCGACAACGCCAATCAGTGAGACATCGAAAAGTCCAATCAGGAAGAAGGGCAGCGTCTTGCCGAGGATGAATTCGGCTGGACGTATCGGCGTGACCATAATCTGCTCGAGTGTGCCGATCTCCCGCTCGCGCACCACGGCAAAGGCTGTCAGAGTGACGACAAGCACCAGCGTCAAACTGCCGATGACGCCGGGCACAAAGAACCAGCGGCTCTTGAGCCCCGGGTTATACCAGGGCCGCGGATCCAATTGAACGGATGGAACTGCATCCACCAACTGCGGCGCAATGCGGCTGATGCGGTCCTGTTGATACTTCTGCGCGTAGCCCAGTGCTATTTGCGAAATATAGCTGGAGGCAATCAGCGCGGTGTTGGAGTTGGTGGAGTCCACAATCACTTGCATCGGCGCGGTTTCGCCGCTGCGCAGCTTGCGCGCGAAGCCGGCGTCGATCTCCACGCCGACCGTGGCTGTACCTTGCTCGATCAGATCGCCGAGTTCGCGTGAATCGGTGAGTTGACGCTGCACATCGAAGTAGGGGCTGGAAGTGAACAGCGAGAGCAGGTCGCGACTCTCCTGGCTGTGATCGTAGTCGAGCACAACAGTGGGCACGTGCCGGATCTCGTATGTGGCCGCGTAGCCAAAGACCAGCATCTGGATAATCGGCGGACCAATGAGGATGAAGCGTGTCCGCTTGTCGCGGAACACCTGGATGAACTCCTTGATCAACATCTGCTTCAACCTGCCGAACATGGGCTCTCCTTTACGTCAGCCTCTTGTGGAATGCGCGTGTGGCCAGCAATGTCAGCAGGATTGCAAACACCGCAAGTGGAATCAGGTCAGCGGAAAGCATGGCAGTGGGCGTGCCCTTGAGAAAGATCTTCTTCAGCACCGACACGTAATAGCGCGCCGGCAGAATGCGCGTGATCCACTGCAGTACGACAGGCATCTGCTCGATTGCAAACAGGAAACCAGAGAGCAGGAAGGCGGGCAGAAATGTGATGAGCAGTGCGATCTGGCTGGCTGCAAATTGAGTCTTTGCAAGCACGGAGATAAAGAACCCAAGCGAAAGCACCACCACCATAAACATGGCGGAGCTGAACAGCAGCGTTACGAACGATCCGCGAAATGGAACATGGAACCAGTAGATCGCGATGACTGCGCAGACCACCACGTCGAACATTCCGAGGAAAAAGTAAGGCATCAGTTTGCCGAGCATGATCTCCATGGCGCTCACCGGTGTTGAGATCAACTGCTCCATGGTGCCGCGCTCCCACTCGCGTGCAATGGTGAGCGAAGTGAGAAATGCGCCAATGACCGACATGACCAGCGCCAGCACTCCGGGAATAATGAACGCGCTGCTCTCAAGGTTCTCGTTGTACCAGGTGCGTGTTTCCACGCTGACAGGTGCGGGCGCAATCGGCTGTCCGTGACGGTTGAGCCATGTCGGTTTGAATTTCGGAGGAGTAGCCCTGCACCACCGCTTGTGTGTAACCGATGAGCACGTTTGCCGTGTTGTCGTCGGTTGCGTCTACCAGCGCCTGCACCTGCACCGGCCCGCCTTCGCTGAGTCTTTCTGAGAAGTCCCAGGGAATCACAATCGCCATCTTGGCGCTGCCGTCGTCGAGCGCGCGCTTGATGGTTGCGTAGTCGTTGACTGAGCGAGCGATGTGGAAGTAAGCGCTGGCTTGGAAATGCTTGAGCAGGTCCTGGCTCTGCTGGCTGCCTTCCTGATCGTAGACGTAGACCGGCAACCCCTTCAGGTCGAGATTGACGCCGTATCCGAACAGCAGCATCAGCGTTACGGGCATCAGCACAACAATGATCAGGCTGCGCGAATCGCGCAGAATCTGAATGATTTCCTTTTTGGCCACAGCCCATAGCCGATTGAGATTCATGGCTTCGCCTCCGCGGCCGCATCGCGCTCGCTGGTGACGGAGACGAAGACGTCTTCGAGCGTGGGTCGGATCTTTTCGATGCGGTTTACGACGATACCGCGCTCGCCAAGGAACGCCTGGATCTGCGCCATCGCCGCGCCGGCATCACGCACGACGAGGTGCAAAGCGTTGCCAAACACGGCGGCATCAAGCACCCCGGGAGCCGATTGCAGCGCTTCAACCGCGATGCCCAGCGGCTCGCACTCCACCAGGAGCAGTTCGCCATTCATGGAATTGCGCTTCAGATCCGAGGGCGTGCCGAGCGCAACCATCTTGCCGCGAAAGATGAGTGCAAGGCGATTGCAGTATTCGGCCTCTTCCATGTAATGCGTGGTCACAAAAACGGTCACGCCTTCCTCGGCCATGTGGTGAATCAGATCCCAGAACTGGCGGCGCGAAATTGGATCAACGCCGGACGTAGGCTCGTCGAGAAACAGGATGGGCGGCTTGTGCAGCACCGCGCATCCCAGCGCCAGTCGCTGCTTCCAGCCACCCGGAAGCGTGCCGGTAATCAGATTCTCCTGGCCTTTAAGGTTAGCCATCTCCAGCGCCCAGTCGATGCGCTGCTTGAGAACATTGGAGGGCACACTGTAGAGCCCGGCGAAGAGACGCAGGTTCTCGATCACTTTGAGATCGTTGTAAAGGGAGAACTTTTGCGACATGTAGCCGATGTTCTGGCGCACCTGCTCCGGCTTGCGTGCTATATCGTAGCCTGCCACGGAAGCGCGGCCGGAGGTCGGCTTCAACAGCCCGCATAGCATGCGAATGGTGGTGGATTTTCCAGCGCCGTTGGGGCCGAGAAAACCGAAGACTTCTCCCTTCGGGATGGTCAGATTCAATCGATCCACAGCCACAAAACCGCCGAACTGCTTGCGCAGGTTCTCCACCACGACGGAATCGTTTTGCTCAGGCATGGCTTGGCGCTCCGCTGGTGACCGCGTCCACAAACAGGTCTTCAATGGAGGGTGCGACCTGCTGAATGGAATCGAACGCTACATGCGCATTGCTGAGGAGAGCCTTGAATTCCGGGATGCGGCGGCGCCGCGTCGTCCACCACAACATGAAGGCCGTCGCCGGTGAGCACCAGGCTGGATATGCCGTCAGCGTGTTCGAGTTGCGTGCGCAGGCTGCGCGGCTCAGGGCCGGAGACAGACAGAACGCCTTTCACCATGCGTGCTTTGAGATTGGCGGGCGTTTCGCAGAAGAGCAGCTTGCCCTGATTCAGAAGTGCGACACGATGACAACGCTCGGCCTCGTCAAGGTACGCTGTGGACGTGAGGATGGCAACGCCTTCGGCAATCAGCTCATAGAGAATGCGCCAGAAATCGCGGCGCGAAACAGGATCGACGCCGGTGGTTGGCTCATCGAGAAGAATGACGCGCGGACGATGGATCAGTGCGCAGACCAGGCCCAGCTTCTGCTTCATGCCGCCGGAGAGTTTCCCCGCCATGCGTTTGTGAAACTCTGCCATGCCCGCGGCTTGAAGCAACTGAGTGGAACGATGCTCGCGTTCAGCGCGCTTCACTCCGAACAGGTCGGCATAGAAGCGGATGTTCTCATCCACGGTCAGGTCCTCATACAAACCAAAACGCTGCGGCATGTAGCTCAGAGCGTGCTTGGCGCCCTCGGGGTCGCGAACAATATCGTAGCCGGCCACGGTCGCCTTGCCGGCGTCAGGTGGCATGATTCCCGCAAGCATGCGCAGCGTGGTTGTTTTGCCCGCACCGTCAGGACCGACAAGGCCGAAGATCTCTCCGGAACAGACGTTGAAGCTGAGCGCATCCACGGCCCGCACTCCGGGGAAGCTCTTGGTCAGGCCGTCGGCCACAATTGCGGGTTGGGTCTGGGCGCTCATTGCTTCGCTGGCTGCGCCGTTGAAGCAGCGCCAGCCGCCAGCGCAATGTGAGCATCGGCAGGCATGCCGGGCTTGAGTTCGTGATTGGGATTGTCGATATCGATCTTGATGCGATACACCAGCGTCACGCGCTCCTCATAGGTTTGCACACTCTTCGGCGTGAACTCCGCGTCTGAGGCAATGAATGAAATGCGTCCGTGGTATTGCTTGCCGGGGTAGGTGTCCGTGGTGATGGTTGCGTCCTGGCCCCAGTGAATGCGGCCGAGATCGGTCTCAGCAATATACGCGCGGAGCCAGATGTGATCGAGGTCAGCGATGGTGACCACCGGAGTTCCAGGCGCGACCATCTCGCCCAGCTCCGCCTGGCGCACAGTGATGACGCCCGTGGTTGGAGCACGCAGGACGGCGTAGTCGAGGTTGACACGCGAGAGACCGAGGTTGGCGTTGGCCTCTTTGACGTTGGCTTGTGCAATGGCGATGTCTTCCGTGCGACTGCCTTCAACGGCTTCGTTGTAGCGCTGTTGCGTAGCCTTGAAGGTCGCATCCGCGCGCTTCAGAGCCGTTGCCGCCAGATCGCGATCCTGGGCGGAGACCTCATCCTTGGCGTAGAGCGTCTGCATGCGGTCGTTGTCGAGCTTCTTCTGATTAAGGTCCGCTTCGGCATCGATCATATTCTGCTGCGCGGCTTTGACTTCCTGATGGCGCGTTCCCGCCAGGGTGAGCGCGAGGTTCGATTCGCGCACGCGCACAGTGTCCTCATCGATGCGAACCTTCTGTTTCAGATCGGCGTCTTCCAGGCGCGCCAGCAGTGCGCCCTGCTCAATCTGCTGGCCCTCTTCGACAGGCAGATCGACGATGCGGCCCGCAACCTTGAAGCCCACAAGGCTCTCGTGAGCCTCGATGTTGCCGGAGAGGGTGAGTTGATTCAACGGCTGCGGCTTCTTGATGAAGCGCGGATAGTAGTAAAGGCCCGCGGCGATGGCCGCGACCAGCAAAATCAGAATCGGGATCGCTCGTTTCATGGCTTTGAACCTCGTGTTCGGGAATCGGCATTCAAGAGAGGCGTCAGAAACGGCCTATGGATTCCCCGTGTATGCAAGGATGTTTTTCTCAGTGTCGCCCTGCGCGCGGGCTAGCGCGAACTTGGCGTCAACATGGCTGGAGACAGCGACAATGTAGTTCTCTTCAGCACGGGCCAGTTCATCCTGCGCCGTGACGACTTCGACATTGTTGGCTGCTCCTGACTTGAATCGATCCTGCGCAAGTTCGAGTTCCCGCTGGGCAAGAATCTGTCCCTGCTCGGCCACCGCGACCTGCTCAGCAGCAGAGTCAAGATTCAAGAGTGCCTCGCGCAGGTCTTCATTGATGCCGCGTCGCAGATCGGCAATCTGATCGTCGACCCGCTTCAGGTGGCTGGCGAGTTCGGCAGCTTCGCCTTCCCGATCGCGGTCGAAGACGGTGAAGTCGATCTGGCCCTGGATGAGGCCGGTGGGCTGAACGCTGCCGATGTTGCGGCCGATGCCGCCGAAGTTTCCGTTGATGCTGACCTTGGGATAGAAACGCGCGCGGTTGGCGCGCTGCTGATCCACCACCTCCATGCGCTGTGCGGCAAGCGAAAGGTAGTCCGCGCGCGCGCTCAGCGCTGAAGGCAGCAGTGCCTCGGCTTCGGCCTGCGTCATTGGATGGTAGACCAGCGGCTCGGCCAACTCCAGGGGCGTGCCGGGGTCGAGCCCCAGGTTGCGCGCAAGGGCAAGCAGCGATTGCTTGTGCTGATTCCGGGCAACCAGCAAAGCCTGTTTGTCGTTGGCCAGCTGCACTTCGGCGCGCAGCACATCCACGCCGGTCGCGGTGCCGTTGTCGTGCTTGTCTTTGGCAAGCGTGCAGAGCGTGGTGGAGTCGGTGACGCGCGACTCTGCGACCACAGCGCGGGCCGCGGCGGATTGGGCATTCAGATAAAGCCCGGCGATGATGCGGACAATCAGATCGCGCGCATCCTGCAGGTCCATCTTGCCGGCGTCCACCGCGCGATTGCCCGCCTGCAGATTGCGATAGCTCTCAAGATCGATAATGTTCTGCTGCGCGTAGACGCGAAAGTCGTAGTTGGAAAACGGACCCACCACGCTGGGGATGGGAATGCCTGGAAGACTAAGTCCGAAGGCGCGCAGATCGCGGTTCTGGGCGTTTGCGTAACTCTGCGCACTGATGCGGGGCAGCAACGCCGCAGACTGGCTGCGCGCTCGCAAAGCCTCGGCCTCTTCCACTCGAGTGGCGCCCACCAGCACGCTCAGGTTGGCCTGGAGCGCCCGGTGAATGGCCTCCTGCAGCGTCAGGCGCAAGGGCAGCTCCTGGCATTGTGCGGGCCGAGCGAGCATCTGGCCGAACAGCACGGCCCCAAGCGCCAAAACAATCGGGTTGTAAAGCTTGATTCTCATGGTTGTTGCTCTCGACCGGGGAGCGCAACGGCTCTCCAGAAATGCTGAAAACTGTCTTCGATCCAAACGTCCAGCGCAGGCTGTTCATGCAGCGACCAGAAAAGGACGGTCCCCATGAACCCCTGAAGCAACTGGATGGCCACGGTTTCCTTTTTCAGTTGCGGATCAATCTCTCCGCGCTTCTGTCCGGCGGCCACAATGCCGGCAATCAACTTGCGGCCTTCTTTCATGTTGTGTTCGATCAGATGTCGAACCTCTTCGCTGGCCAGGAAACAGGAGATAAGCGTGCGAGCCAGGTCGGGACTGCGGCCCGGCTCCTCTGCCTCGCGATGGAACAGATGGCGGAATGCGGATTGGATGCTGTGCTGGCCATCGTCGGCAAGCGCCGCTGCCTCCCGCACCTTTCCAAGCTGGATCTCCGCCATCACCCCCAGCACATGCTCCTTGCTCTGGAAGTAATTGAAGAAGGTCCCCTTGCCCACGTCAGCGGCCTCAGTGATGTCTTCCACGGTGACGTTCGGAAAGCCCCGCTGGGCAAAGAGCTGGAGAGCGCTGCGAAAGAGGCGAAGGCGCGTTTCCGCGGCCCTGCGCTGACGCCGGCCCATACTTTGCAGATGAGGGAGCTTCTCTTCCAGCGGAGGGACGGGAAGCGGCGATGGCTTGTTTTGATGACTGATCCTCATAATTGACTACTAGTCATATATGAGCCTCTCAGGAACCGTTTGTCAACAGGGGCTTGAAACCGGTTGACATGAGCCAGGGGCGCAGCTTGCGGGAAGGAGGCGGACAGGGAGCCCGGAAGACAATGAGGCGTCTGAGTGTATTAAAAGGAGCAGAATTTTTCCCGGCTGTCTGGCCAAATTGGCTGCGCGTGGAAGATCGGTCCTCGGCTGCCCGTTTGATGGACGTCTCCCCGAAGTCCTTTTGACTGAATCCGGTTGAAGCCTCAAAGCCTCATCCGCAATCCAACGCTCCCTCGTTCGATCGCTTGAATTGTGCACGCAGACTTGCCTACGATGGCAGCCTTGAACATTCGCCCTTCCGGAGCCGATGTTCACTGTTGATTGCCGGGGAATGGTTACCTTTTGTGGTTCGTTTTGCTCTTTTATGGAATCAGTTGTGCTTTGGTTTGTCAAGATGAGAATGCCTATAAAGCACTTGTAATCATAAGATAAGGCTCTAATCAACGCACAGCAGGAGGAGGATTTCACGGAGCTTGGCAGATGTCGGACATTTTATTTACTGGTCAAAACGGTTACTCAAAATGACCCTAAAGTGCCATCTGTTTAAACTTCAGTAATGGATATACTCTGCCTACAAGCAACGACCCGCACGTTCGGCTTTTTCAAGTTTCACAGAGCTTCTGCTGGTCAAAACAGAATCGTTGGTCGATAGGAAATTAACACGAACAACGAAATAGGGAAGGTCCCATGACGCTACAGGTGAGCCACAATCTGTCTCGAATGGCCAATGCCGGCAATCTTCACATCGCTTCTTCCGAAGCTGCGGCGGCCGTCCACAAAGTTGGCGCAAAGCCGCAGAGCCGCGGGCAAGCCGGGCGCAATGCCATGGTTGCCTCACGCGGCCCACAGCTCATGACCTTCCTGCAACGGTGTGCGTTGCTCGCCCTGGCAGCCCTGCTTGCCATGGCGGTTGGAGCCGGGGCGCAGTGGGCTCCGCAGGCCGTGGACACGGCGGTCACCATGAGCGTCACGGTTACGGCAAGCCCCAGCGCGATCGCCGGCGGCCCGGTCACCGTCAATGCTGTGAACGTGGTCTCCAACGGCGCAGGACCAGGCGCGGAAGTGGTTCCCGCGGCGGCAACTGGGTCTGAGTTTGTGGCAGGCACCGGAACTTCAACCTGTGCGTCCGCATCCTTGTCGTCCACCACTCCCACTTGCACCGAATCGGTAACCTTCACTCCCGCCTATCCCGGCCTCCGCCGGGGCGCCGTGGTGCTTCTCGATAGCGGTAAACACGTAATTGGTACGGCGTATCTGTCCGGCGTGGGCATCGGTGGTCTTGACGTTCTCTCCCCGGGCAATTTGATCCAGATTGCCGGCGTGTATAAGCAGGGAACGGGATCCAGCGGCCCGGTCAACGGCGTTCAGGCGACCAAGGCAGATCTGCTGCAGCCTTCCGGCGTCGTCCTTGACGGTGCGGGCAACATGTATATCGCTGACAGTGCCGACGATGAGGTGCGCATGGTGTGCGCCGGCAAAAACAGCGCCACCATCGCCAGCGTCACAGGCTGCAGTGCGGCCGGCATTATCGTCGATATCGCGGGCGGTGGCGCCCCTGCTTCGTCCCCCCTCAGCCTGGACTCGCCCTCCGGCATTGCCATTGATGGCGCAGGGAACCTTTACATTGCGGATACCAACCACCATGTCATTTACAAGCTCACCGCGGCCAACGGCGCCATCGCCATCGTCGCCGGAGTCGGAACCGCCGGCTATCGGCCCGCGGACGATGGCGGCCTGGCTACGGCGGCCGAACTCAACTTCCCGCAGGGTGTCACCGCGGATGCCAACGGCAATCTATTCATTGCCGATAATGAGAACCAGCGCATCCGCAGGGTAGACGCCGCCACCGGCATCATCACCACGGTGGCAGGCGGAGGAACGGGCACCGGAACCCTGGCCACCCAGGTCGCCCTTAACGGGCCGTACCCGGTTGCCTTTGACCTGGCCGGCAACATGTACATTCCCGACTCCGGGAACAACATCATCCGCAAGGTTACGGCAGTCAACGGCGCCATCACCTCGGCCAGCACCATTCAAACCGTGGCTGGCACCGGGGCCCAGAGCGTTGACTGCAACATCACGGCGACCAACCCCACGCCGCTCACCATTGCCCTGAACCTTCCCACGGGTGTCGCAGTTGACCCTGCCGGAAATCTCTATATCTCCGACACCAGGGACTCCTGCATCCGAAAAACAAACGTGGCCAGCGGGACGATTATCAATCTTGCCGTGAGCGGCTCCCAGACAGTCAATCTTGCGAATGGCCTCAGCACCGCGGAAGTCTACTCGCCCGAGGGAATCTTCATCGACGGTTTCGGCAATATTTACTTCGCCGACTACTACAACATGGTGATTGAGGAGGTTCAGAGCAACAAGGCTCTGTTCTTCTTCACAACCCCAGTGCTGGAAAACGGCGAGTCTGCCCTTGCCCAGTCGCAGATCGTGGAAAATGACGGCAACGACCCCTCAAGCCAGTCAAGCCTGACCGCGGTCACAGCCGGCGCAAACACGGCACTCAATCCTGCCACCACAACCTGCGCCCCCATTCCGTATCTCTTGAGCGAAGACGCCAATTGCGTGGTCAGCGGATTCTATGCCCCCACGGTGACCGGCACACCCATGGGATTCATTGATGTCTCTGGCAACACGGTGAATGACGAGAACGCCGCCGCACCTCTTGAGATCGTTCTGGAGGGTACCTCGACCCTGTTCAACATTGATCTAACCGACAACATCACCGCTAATCCTCCCGCCTCCGCATTTGGAAACCCGATTACCTTCACGGTGACAGTCACCGAAGCAACCGGCACGCCCAGCGGGACAGTCGCCCTCACCGACTCGCTCAACGGAGGCACCCCGACCCCGTTGGCCACGCTTCCGCTCGCCGACGGTACGGCCACTTTCAAGACCTCTACCCTTCCGGTCGGTATTCACGTCGTCACCGCAACCTACGGAACCAATAACACGCAACCGACCGTTTCCTTCACCGTCTACGAGGGCACCAGTATCGCTCTCACTTCCGTTCCCCAAAGCCCCAGCCTGTTAGGGACTCCTGTCGTATTTACCGCTGCCATTACCGGACCCAACCTGGGAGGCCAGACGCTCAGCGGCACGGTCACGTTCACTGACAACGCGTCCACGTTCACCAACAACGCCGTTCCCGTGACCGCCAGCGTCGATTCCGGCACGGCCAGTTTCACGGCCGCCGCGCTGCCGCAGGGCCTCAACACCATTACCGCAAAATTCATTCCCAGCAACTCCACCCTGGTCGGCGCAAGCTCGGCCACCCTCAATCAAGACGTGAAGGGATCAGCGGCCCTTACGGTGCAGTCGAGTCCCAATCCGTCCACCTATGGAAACGCTGTCGCCTTCACAGTTGCGGTGCCCACCGTCGGAGCGACAGGTGCAACCGGCAATGTGAGCATCCAGATTGTTCCGGTAGCCGGTGGAGCGGCGACTGCTACGCTGACTGTGCCGTTGTCGGGCAATCCCGCCAGCGGAAGCGTCAACATATCCACGCTTCCTGTCGGCTCATACAACGCAACAGCCACGTACAATGGCGACACGAATTACACCTCCAGCACTGCAACTCTGGCCACACCCCAGGTGGTGAGCCAGGTGCAGACCACAACGGCGCTGGCCGCGAAGCCCAACCCCGGCCTCGCCAGTGCGCCGATCGCGATTACCGCAACCGTGACTCCGAATACGGGCACAGTGGCGCCAACCGGCGCGGTCACCTTCACGGCGACTCTCGGCGGCGTCAATGTGCCGCTGACCAATGCTGCAAATGTACCCCTGACAAGTGGCGCAGCTACCATCAATCCGTCGCTGGCGCCGGGAACCTATACCATCACCGCCACCTACTCCGGAAACACCGATGACGCCGCCGGTACCCCGGCAACGCTTCAGTTGGTCGTCAATGCGGTAACCACGACCACCACGGTCACCGCCAAGCCGAGTCCCGCCGTTGTGGGCGCAACCATCACCTTTACCGCAACTGTGGTGACAAACCCCGCGGGCGGCACACCCACGGGAGCTGTAACCTTCACGGCCGCCGGGCCCAACGGCAACGTGGCGCTGGGCAGCGCCAACCTGGTAGCAGGAGTTGCCTCTGTAACCTCCTCCGCCCTGCCCGGTGGCACGTATACCATCACCGCCTCTTACGCCGGCAACACTGACAACGCGGCTAGCTCCGGCACAACCACCGACACCGTCGGCCTGATCCCCACCACCACCGACCTGAGCACCGCAACCGTCAGCAGCACTGACGTCCTGGTCGCCGTGGTGCAGAACAACGGAGTCGTCGGCCCCACGCCCACTGGCACTGTTACCTTCTCCAAGGGAACCACCTCCATCGGAAGCGCCACATTGGACGCAGACGGAGTTGCAACCCTCACACCGAGCCTGCCCACCGGCAACTACACAATCGTGGCCACGTACGGCGGCGATACCGTTCACAGCCCGTCCACTTCGGGCTCGATCAGCATCACCGGGTCAGCCTCGAACTTCACTCTCACAGTGACGCCTTCCACGGTTAGCATTCCAACCAACCAGAATGCCAACCTTTCGGTGACGCTGACCTCCATCAGCGGCTTCGCTGACACCATTGGCCTCGGGTGCGGATCGCTTCCGGCCGGAGTCAACTGCCACTTCTCAAGCATGTCCGTGCCTCTTGCCGCCAATGGCAAAGCTACCGCACAGGTGACCATCGATACCAACAATCCGTTGGGCGGAGGAGCTACAGCCATGAACCGGCAGGCCGGGAACCAGCCGGTTGTGCTGGCCGCTCTGTTCCTGCCCTTCAGCCTCCTGATGGGCTTCATGGTGTGGCGATTCCGCAAGCGTCACGCAGGCATGTTCACCATGATTCTGGTTCTGGTGCTCAGCGGCGCTGCCCTGGTGGCGACCGGCTGCTCTGGATTTACACAGCACACCGCGGCGCCGGGCACCTACACCTTCCAGGTGGTGGGCGTCGGGACCCAGAGCAACGCATCCCAGTATCAAGCCGTCACGTTGACCATTACCCAGTAAGGTGAGCCTCAAACGGATACCGCAGGAGAGAGATGATAAGCGCCTTCAATTCCGATAGAGCGAGCGGCAAAGAGCAGGGAACACTGCTCAGCCGCCATGCAGTCTTCGCAGTCCTGTTCGCGCTGGTTTCGCTTGCCTTGGTGCGCACCGCGTCCGCACAGGTGGTTTACTCCGGCGACTCGGGCGGATTCACGCTCTCAGCCGGCGCCACAGCCTCAGGCTACGAAGTGCAATACGGCCAGCAGAAACTGCTGGGATTGGCCGCCATCGTGGATGCCGATACCCACAGTCACATCGGGGTGGAAGCCGAGGCGCGGTGGCTCATGTTTCATGAGACCAACGAACTGCACGCCACCACTTGGATGGCGGGCCCTCGCTATCACTTCACAAAGGGAAGGTTCCAGTTTTATGGCAAGGGCCTGGTTGGCGTTGCCCAGTTCACCTTCCCCTATAACTCCGCGCAGGGAAGCTATCTGGTCATTGCTCCCGGCGGAGGCGTCGACTATAGCTGGAAGCGCAGATTCTCCCTGCGTCTGGCCGACGTTGAATATCAGATCTGGCCCCAGTTCACCTACGGCTCAATGACCTCCGTCGGCGTCAGCGCCGGCCTGCGCTACCGCATCTTCTGAGCAAGAACTTCTTGCGAGGCCCGGCACTCACCTAAAGTGCCGGGCCTTTCCTTTGGGCGCCCTTGCCCTGCGGCTGCCGAAGGATCTGGATCTTCAGACCCGTGAAAGTTAGCAGCGATAGCGGTTCTCCAATTGGTGTAGAGGGATTGCACAGATTTCGTACTGCTCTGCAGGCGGGATAGAATCTGCAGGTAGGCCATTGCCCGCAGGGAGCCGCTGAAAGGCAGGCAGGTACATCGGAAAATCAAATGGAGGCGGAACTGCCTGGCCAGAAGAGCGGGTTTCCCATCGCGGACCACGCGCGCTGCGTCTCGGCAAACGACGAGGGGCAAAGAGCCGGAACGACTCAAAGGAGCGGGCGGTTGAGAGGTTCGGACAGGGACCATGGTCTGTTTCGGGTTCCGGGGCTGCAGACACCTGGCCTCATTGAAAATGGCAGGTTGTCAGACAGGCTGATGAGCAGATCGTCGAGTTTTAGGGGAGCACCCGGCAGTGACCGGCATGTCGCATGTGGGCGTTAATTGGGCGATTTTGAGTACAGGTCTGATGGGTTCACCCCAGACTCATGCTCACGTTTGGCCGCCTGTTTCTTCATAACCTGCGCTACATTTTCTATGAGGGTACGGAGGCGCATTTTCGCGAGATTCCGATGACAATTGAAACTCCTGCCGCTTCTCCCAACGCCGGTTCTGTGCCTACGGGTGGCAAGACCTCTTCCTCCAGGCTTTTCGGCGCAATCATTCTTGCGGCCATCTTGAGCCTCGTCGCTGGCGCGGTTTACCTGTTGAAGACAAACCCGCTCACGGGTTCCTGGAAACAGGGATACGATCCAACCGGGCATTGGTGGCTCTCCACCCTCTTTGCTGCAATGCCTGTCGTAGTGCTGCTT
This sequence comes from uncultured Acidobacteriaceae bacterium, assembly GCA_963776535.1. GTDB lineage: Bacteria > Acidobacteriota > Terriglobia > Terriglobales > Acidobacteriaceae > Telmatobacter. The sequence continues at coordinate 255,370 of CAVZNB010000001.1, forward strand.
GGCTCCATGGCCATTCTCCGCTTGAAGGCGCACACCGCAGCCGTGATCGGTCTGTTGACCGCGCTGGCGATCGCGATGGTTGTTTACCACATGCCGCCACGAATCGCGCTCACCACAACCGTGTATGGCGCCGGATACGGGGTGTTTCCCATTTGTTGGATCATCCTGCCGGTCATTTTCCTTTACCAGTTGACCGTGGAGACGGGGCGGTTTACCGCACTGCAAGGCAGTCTGACCAACATTACCGAGGACGGTCGGCTGCAACTGCTCCTCATCGCATTCGTGCTGGGGGCATTTTTTGAAGGCGCCGCCGGATTCGGCACGCCCGTTGCCGTGTGCGGAGCCATACTCATCAGCCTCGGCTTCAAGCCCATCCAGGCAGCCGGGCTCTCTTTGATCGCCAACACCGCTCCGGTTGCTTTTGGGGCACTCGGCATTCCGGTCATCACACTTTCTGCCGTTACGGGCATCGATGTGTTTCAGCTTTCCAAGGTGGTTGCCATCATCCTGGTACCGTTCTGCCTGCTGGTGCCGTTTTGGCTCATTTGGGTTTATGCCGGTTTCAAGAGCATGCTGGAAATCTGGCCGGCAATTCTTGTGACTGCGGTGACCTTTGCATCGGCACAGTATTCCATGGCGGCATTCTTCGGGCCATCGCTGGTCGTCATTGTTGCGTCCACCTCAACCATCCTGGTGCTCATCGCCTTCCTTCATTTTTGGAAGCCGAAGCGACTGCTCAATGCCAGGGGCGAAGACATCACCGCCAACGAGCGCATGCGCGTCAACCACGGTGCGGGAACGACCTTCAAGGCATGGCTGCCCTGGCTAATTCTCAGCGTGCTGGTCTTTGTATGGGGCCTCAAGCAGTTTTCCAAACCGCTTGATACAGCAACCACCATTAACATTCCTGTAGCCGGCCTGGATAGTGTGGTGGAGCGGACTCCGCCGGTAGTGCTCAAGGCAACCGCTGAGCCAGCGGTGTTCAAACTCAACTGGGCGGCTGCCACCGGCACCGGCATCCTGCTGGCCGCGGTGGTTTCCGGCTTCCTGATGGGGCTGGGACCGGTCTCGCTGTTCACCACGTTTCTGCGCACGGTGTTCAATATTCGATTTACCGTGGTCACGATTTCGGCCATGCTGGCGCTGGGTTTCATTACGCGCTACTGCGGCCTGGATGCCACCATGGGTCTGGCATTGGCTCGAACCGGGGCGCTCTATCCATTTTTCGGCACGCTCATAGGATGGCTGGGCACGGCCACCACCGGCTCCGATACCTCATCGAACGTGCTGTTCGGAAGCTTGCAGAAACTGACCGCGCAGCAGATCGGCGTATCGCCGGTGCTGATGGCGTCTGCCAACTCCGCGGGTGGTGTGATGGGCAAGATGATTGACGCGCAAAGCATCGTCGTGGCCAGCACGGCAACCCAGCAATACGGGCAGGAGGGATCGATTCTCCGCTTCGTCTTCTGGCATAGTCTTGTTCTTGCTTCTCTTGCGGGCATCGTGGTCTTCCTGCTTGCTTACGTCAATCCCTTCCGTCTCCTGATCGCGCATTAGAGCTTTTGTTCGCGCCATGTCCTTGCTCCGGGGCAAAAGCCCAGGTCGATCTTGCGCCAACTAGGGCACGACTAAATTCCTGCTATTCCAAAACATCAATTCATTCATAAGGTTCCTGAGTTCCCCGGCTATCTCCATTTGAAGATGCGCAGAGAGACTGTAAACGGCACGATGAACCATGCGATCAGGATGCCCACCTGTGCCAGCATCTGCGCGAGGTGAATGCCCTGGAGCATGTTGCCGCGCATGGCTTCAATGGCCGCAGTCAAGGGCAGCGCTTTCACAAACGGCTGGATCGCCGCCGGGAACCGGGTAGCGGAGAAAAAGACTCCGGACAGAATCCACATGGGGAGCATCACCAGGTTCATCAAGCCGGACACAGCTTCCGTGGTCCTGGCGCGCGAGGCAGTCAAGAGCCCCAGCGCGGAAAACGCCAGCGAAGTGAGCAGGCACAGGAAGAACAATTGCCAAAGCGATCCGCGGAACGGCACGCCAAACGCCACGCGCGCAAAGCCGAGAAACGCCACAACCTCGATGATGAGCAGCACCAGCCTCGACAGTAAAAACGATGCGAGGTACTGCCACTTGGGCATGGGCGAAGCGACCATGCGCTTGAGCAGTTTCTTCTGGCGCGCTTCGACAATTGCGAAGCCCAGTCCCCACATCGCCGATCCCATCAGGTTCATTCCCAGCAGGCCAGGCACAACGAAGTCGATGTAGCGCGCGCCGGTCTCGTGCACCAGCTCGTTCGCAGCCTGCACCGCATCCCTGCGTCCGGCGGCCGCTTGAATGGCACGGTCCGCCAGCAGCCGCGCGGTGCGCGCATCGGGATTGGTGTCGTCGTACTTGTAGGCCACGCCATCGGCTCGTTGAATTGCAAGCAGAAGAATCTTTCCCGTGGCCAGCGCATGCGTGCCTTCCGCCTCGTCCATCGTCTCCGCGGTCAGTCCCTTGTCCGCGGCCAGCGCCTGCGTCAATTGAGTTGTAGTTGCGCCCACTTGCAGCACATCCGCGGGCCGGTTGCGAAAAGCAATTCCCAGGCCCACTGCAAGCAGAATGGGAAAGAAGAAGATCCAGAAGATGGCCTCCGGCTCGCGCAGGAAGAGGCGAAAGCGCACCATTGTGAGTTGATACAGGCTGCTCAGTTCCAGCTTATTCATCGCGCAAATTCCTTCCCGTCAGGCGGACGAACACATCTTCCAACGTAGCCGAGTGGGTGCGAAACTCGCTCAGATGCAGTCCCTGCTCTTTGAGCGCGGCAAAGATGCGCGGCACGGCCAAATGCAACTCACTCACGGAAAGCTGGTGCAGTCCCGCATCCACACGGTGCGACTGCACGCCGCCAATCGCGGTCAACTCCGCCGCATCCACCACCCCGTGCCCATTTCCGTCGATGCCGCTCACCGCAAACTCAACAATGTCTTCACCACCGACGGTGCCGATCAACTGCTGCGGCGTTCCCAGCGCAATCACTTTTCCGTGGTCCATAATGGCCACGCGGTCGCACAGCCGCTCGGCCTCGTCCATGTAGTGGGTCGTCAAAATAATGGTGCGCCCCGCCTGCTTCAGTCCATCTACCAGGTCCCACAAGTGCCTCCGCGCCTGCGGATCGAGGCCCGTGGTGGGCTCATCCAGGAACAGCAGTTCAGGATCGCCCACCAGTGCGCAGGCCATGGCCAGCCGCTGCTTCTGGCCGCCGGATAATCCGCCGATGCGCGATTTTCGCTTCTCCTCCAGTTGCGCCGTGCGGATGGACTCCTCGACAGAGATGCCATGCTTGAAGAAACTGCGAAACATGCGCAGCGTCTCTTCCACGGTCAGCTTGTCGGGAAACTGCGTCTCCTGGAGTTGAATGCCAATGCGTTGGCGCAGTTGGCTGGCGCCGGTGTTCCAGTTCAGGCCGAGAAGCTCGATGGTCCCCTGGTCGGGAGCGGTGAGGCCCTCGCACATTTCGATGGTGGTTGTCTTCCCTGCCCCGTTGGGCCCGAGCAGGCCAAAGCACTCACCCCGCCCCACTTCCAGGTCCAGTCCATCCACCGCCTGCACATCCGCAAAGGCCTTGCGAACGCCGCGCAGCAGCAGCGACGGCCCATTTCCCTGCGCTCCCGGCCAGGTGCCCAAATCTGCCACGCCCATGGCGGCCCGCTCGTTCATCGTTCCTCCAAATTACTGTTCGCACTCGTCTTCGCCCCAGACTACCGCATTTCTGTTGCAATTCCAGCAACAAACCGCGGCAGTCCTCAACCGGCTCGGACTGGGCTGCCGCAGGAGACGCTACTGACTTTCCAGCTTCCACGCGCGCGTGCTTGCGGGTAAACTAGAAGCATGGCGGAGATTCAGCGCAGAAAAACACCTACGGTCAAAATCGGGAACGTTCGCGTCGGCTGGGAGGTTCCGGTCGTCGTGCAGTCCATGACCAACACTGACACGGCGGACATTCCCGGCACCATCGAGCAGGTCGCTGCCCTGGCCATGGCCGGCTCTGAGATTGTTCGCGTCACGGTGAACAATGAAGACGCCGCGGCAGCCGTTCCGTACATTGTGGAAGGGCTGGACAAGCGCGGCATCCGCGTGCCGATTGTGGGCGACTTCCACTACAACGGACATCTACTGCTGAAGAAGTTTCCCGCCGCGGCCAGGGCGCTGGCCAAGTACCGCATCAATCCGGGCAACGCGTCAATTGGCAAGAAGGACAACGACAACTTCCAGGTGATGGTGGAGTGCGCGGTCGAGAACCAGAAGCCGGTGCGCATCGGCGTGAATTGGGGCTCGCTGGACCAGTCTCTGCTGACCCGCATGATGGACGCCAACTCGAAGCTCGCCGAGCCGCTCCCTGCGCGCGACGTGATGATGGAAGCGATGGTGGTGAGCGCGCTTGAATCGGCGAAGGCCGCCGAGCACTACGGCCTGCGGCCCGACCAGATCATTCTCTCCGCCAAGGTCTCCGGCGTGCGCGACCTGATCGACGTGTATACCAACCTGGCCGCGCGCTGCAATTACGCGCTGCACCTGGGACTTACCGAAGCGGGCATGGGCGCAAAGGGCCTTATCGCTTCCACGGCCGGGCTGGCGCCGCTGCTGCTGGCCGGCATTGGAGACACGATCCGCGTCTCGCTCACGCCCAAACCCAACGGCGACCGGACGGAAGAGGTGCAGGCCGCGCAGCAGATCTTGCAGTCACTCTCCATCCGCAGCTTTATGCCGCAGGTTACAAGCTGCCCGGGATGCGGACGGACGACCAGCACTTATTTCCAGGAGCTGGCCGAGCAGATTCAGAGCTACCTGCGCACCTCCATGCCGGAGTGGCGCAAAAAGTACCCAGGCGTGGAAGAGCTGAAGCTCGCCGTGATGGGCTGCGTGGTAAACGGGCCTGGCGAGTCGAAGCACGCCAACCTGGGCATCAGCCTGCCCGGCACGTTTGAGGAGCCCAAGGCACCGGTGTATATCGACGGCAAACTCTCCACCACACTGCGCGGCGACACCATCGTGGCCGAGTTCAAGGAGATTCTCGACAAGTACGTGGAGAGCCACTACGGCCAGAGTGCAAAGTCAGAGGAGCTGGTCGGAGCGCGATGATCCCGCGGCGGTGTTCTGCTTCTGGGCGTCAAACACGAAACCAGGAGCATTGCATCTGCCAAGAGCATTGCGTCTGGCGGTTGGCTGGCGAACGGTAGGATTCACGGAGCCGGAATTCCAACGAGTTTCGTGAGTTCGGAGCCGACGCAATGTTCCGCTATTTTTCAGAATGGGTAGCTCTCAATGAGCCTCGAACCGGCAGATCGGTGTCTGGCTAGCTTGCCCAGAGCGCTCTCCCATCTTCCCCTTGCCGCATCCCGAGCCGCCCAGAGTTGTGAGAATGTTCCCCCCTCTAGAAATCTCAATCTATGCTCAGAGGCGGAGAGTGCCATCACTGCCTTATGAAGTTCGTTCTCAGTCGAGCCGTTACGCGACGGTCGGCCTCCCCATTCTTGAAAGCAATGTAATCTCTAAGCGCTCGGACGAGGCCAAGACGGGCTAGTTGGAGACGCTGCGATAGGTCGTCCCCGTGGCCGCCTATCGCGGGGTTCCCTGTATCTGCTTCAGGCTCTTCTAGGCTCCCTAATACCATCTGCAGGCGGGCCTCAAGCTCTTGGATCGATTTTGAAGGCACGGTTTCCCCCTTGAACCGACTTCGTCCATTTTATCGCTCAGGTCAAGTGCGCACAAAGGCAATGCGTTTTGGTGCGTCGGAAGCCCATATATATGCGAAGATAAGACGAAAGTCAATGCCGGGGTGAGAAATCTATGAACCGTCTTGCGCACATGGTCATTTTCATCTGTATCGCTATTTCGGGAAACGTCGCGTTATCGCAGCCGAGTGCATGCGCGGATCCAAACGCTACAAGAATTGCTCTGCTGATTCAGAACCAGCCAGCAGCGAATGATGCTGCCTCCTGGCCTCAGTTGGTCGCCCTGTCGAAGCGGCTGATTGACGCTGCTGCTAGGTTCCGGGATCAGCTCGCGCAGCGCCTACCCGCAAATGCGTGCATCGTCACGAGTCTGGAAATCTTCGAAGATCCAAAGAGTTTTCCTCGGCTCAAGGGCAGCCCGATGATAGAGATTAGTGCGGACGGCTCATTCAAGAATCCGAGCGTATTTGCACTTGCCGTCACTGTCAGCTCCGCTGGGGGGATCTATGCGCGGGATGACTTTCGGATGTTTACGATTCCGGTGCTGATAGAGACGGACTCCGACTATGCGCGCGGCGCGGACGGCTTCATGAAGTTCTGGCAGGTTTGGGTTGAAACGGCGACCCATGGTCTGAGTAGGTAGCCTCGCGCCCAAGCCTCACCTACCCAGCGGGAGATCTGGGAGAAAGTCAATCGTTGGCGCCCTTGCGACTCAGGGCGCCGTTAACGGCAGAAACGGATTCTCAATCCGCACTCCCTCGACCACCTGCCCGTGCTGCAAATCCTCGGAGTAAAGCATCGTGCAGCCAGCTTCCTTGGCTGCGGCGATAATGAGCCCGTCATACAGGGAGTATCCGTAGCGCTCGCAGATGCGCAATGCGGCCCGGTGTGTCTCCAATGCAACCGGGAGCGGATTCGGGCTGATCCGCAGGATGGCGTCGATGATTTGGCCGATCCGTGGCCAGTCCACATTGAACTTGCGCCGCAGCGTGTTCGCCGTTTCATTCAGAGTCTGAACGTTTACCGCGCCACCAAGACTGAGAATCCGCTGCGCTGTGTTTGTCTTATTCCCGGCTTGCGTAAACGCGTAGATCAATACATTGGAATCGAAAAACACCCGCAGCCCCATCAATCGGCCGCCGTTCCGGACTTCGAAGCGGCAGCGGTCTCATACGACCCGCGAGCATTCGCCTCTTCACGGTCGAATTTGTATCCCTCGGGCAATGGGACGCTCAACCGGCGCATCTCCTTGAGCGCCTGTCTGCGCCGCTCGTCGGGAGAAACCTCAAACTTCCCGTTGCCTCTGGGTATAAGCTCAATTTCGTCCCCTTCCTCAATCCTCTGCGCTTCCACCAAAGCGGCAGGCAACCGCACCGCCAGGCTGTTTCCCCATTTCGCAACTTTCATCGCGGACCTCCGGATACACATTCTCCATTGTATATCCATTTTAGTTCGAGTGATGGGCCGCACAGCAAGAAACGCGTGGGCTGGATTCAATCGACCAGGAGGGCCAGGATGATAAGGCGACCGGGATGGGTTGCGGCACTGCTGGCGGTCGGCGTACCTTTGTTGGCGGCAGGTTCGCCGAAGCCTTGCCTCACCGCCGAAGAAGCCGCCAAGCTGGTCAACAAGGACGTCTGCGTCAGCGCCCATGTGTATGACGTGGTGCAGCTCCCCGATGGCACGCGCTTCCTTGACGTGTGCACCCCGCAAACGCCGGACAACGCCTGCCGCTTCACCATCATCAGCTTGTGGGAAGACCACGACGAAGTGGGCGAGCTGCGCAAGTACCGCGACATGGACGTTGAAGTGCGTGGCATTGTGCAGCCCATGAACGGGCGCGCTGGAATGGTGCTGAGCCACGCGCGCCAGTTCTACGGCGGCCCGCCGAAGTTCAAGCCCAACCCGAAGCTGGCGCGCGGCTTCACGGCCGAGCAGTCGCACCCGCCCATTAACGATCCCAACCTGCGCTCGCAGGGCGCTGGACGCGCCTTCATGAATACCAGGGATCAGGAGACACGGCCGGCGAAGTAGGCGCTTACCAGGGCTGCCAGGGCACCATGCCGCGCTTCAGTTCGGCCAGCGAATAGAAAGTGCCGCGCCAGGAGACTCCGCCACGGATGAGCGTCAGGAAGGTTGAGCGCAGAAAGCCCCAACACAGCAGGGCGAGCGCGGGCGCGTAGAGAACCGCAAAGACGGGCGAGATGGCATTGACCTTGTGGTTGGCGCGGTAGCCGATTGCGATTCCCAGGTACATGGCAACCGCGGCAGCAACGCCCGGCCAGCCGAGGAAGAGCGCGGCGATGGGCAAAGCGATCTGCAGGCACACTGCGGCGACGGTAACGAGGACCAGAGGCAGGCTGAAGCGGAATGCGGCAAATCCGTTCTTTTCAAGATTGGCAACCAGTCCAGAGACGCCTTCAAACCAGCGAATCGAGGTCTGGCCCGGGCCCACGGCGGCCAGCGATTGGAATCGGCCGCGCTTGACAAGCCAGCCAATGGAAACGTCTTCGACAACCTCCAGCCGCACGGCATCCATTCCGCCAATGGCATGCAGCGCGTCGGCGCGGATCATGTTGAAGCCTCCCACGCCAAGGAAGTCGCGCGCATTTTTGTCTTCTACCTTCCAGATACGTATGGACCATTGGGTGAGAGCCTGAAAGACGGCCAGAGCCGCCTTCTCGCTCCAGCTGAAGCAGGTCAAGGTGGGTATCAAAACGAAATGATCGGCGCGGCGTGCCTCAGCCAGGCGGACGGCGCGTTCCAGGCAATGCGGCGCAAAGTTCATATCGGCGTCGGTAAGCAGAATCCAGGGGGCGGCGGCACGGGCGACGCCCAAACTCAAGGCGTGCGGCTTGCCCAGCCAGCCGGGCGGCAGCTCCCGGTTGCGGACGACTTCGAGTTGGTGCTGGGAATCTTTGGGGAGGCTCGCCTGAAGCGCCTCCATCCGCGCACCGGTGCGGTCCGTCGAGCGGTCGTCGACAGCGATAACCTGAAGGCTGATTCCCTGCTGGGCAAGCAGCGAGTGGAGCGTGCTCTCGATCGACTGCTCTTCATTGCAGGCGGGGACGATAACGGTAAGATCCGGGCCGCAGTCGGCAGAGAGAGCCGGAAGCTTGGTGAGATCGAGTTCGTTGAGGTCGGGAACCCGGCGCATCCCGAACAGAGCTCGGGTCGCCTTGTACATCCAAAGCAACGCGAGGCACCACGCTAACGCGAGAACGATCCATGCGGTGAGGTGCGCGTGAGCCATGCGTTCCATATCGTACAGGGAAGGTAGGTCAGTGGATTGTACTGGAAGCCTGCGTGCTGTCTTCCAGCGGCGGTGCGAACCGCGAACCGAGGCCCAGAATCACAGCGGAGATGACCAGAAAAACCAGCGTCGCCCCCAGCCCGATGCGCAGGTTCGACCGGTCGGAGATGGCGCCGATAATCGTAGGCGAGAAGGTATCGCCGAAGCAGTGAATGCAGAAGAGGTTGAACGAGACCGCGGTGGCCCGCACCGGCGCTGAAACCGAGTTCACAATGGCCGCATTCAGTGGCCCGGTATTCAGGAAGAGAAAGAATTCTGCCGCAAAGAGCGCCGGAATGGCCCAGGTGTGCGGGCCGAAGAACACCAGCACCCCGCAGGGCAGCGTGAGCGCCACGCTCCAGAAGGAAAGCAGATAGAGCGCGCGGTAGTTGGTGCGCAGCCATCGCTGGGCAATCCAGCCGCCCACCAGCGTGCCGGCAATGCCGTCCACCACGGTGATGGCGCCCACCGTCAAGCTGGCGTTGCCCACGGAGAGGCCCGCAAATTTCTCCAGAAACTTCGGCACCCAGGCAGAGATGCCGCCCATGGCAAAGGTCAGCGTGGCCAGCCCGAAGGTGGCCGTAAGAAACGCAGGATTCCGAAACAGCCCCATCACAGTAGAACGATCCGCGGTAGCCTTCACGTGATCGCTGGCGCCGCGCACAGGCTCGCGGCCTATCCAGCCGTAGAGTGCCGCAATCACCAGGCCGGGAATGGCGCAGACAAAGAACGGCGCCCGCCAACCCCAGCGCGAGCCCATCTCGCCCCCGGCAAGGTACCCCAGAGCCGCGCCCACCGGGATGGCCAGGTAGAAGATGGAGAGAATCCGGTTGCGGTCGCGCTCGGGATAAAAGTCGGCCAGCACCGCCGGGGCAAATATCCCGAAGGTCGCCTCGCCCACGCCGACCAGAGCGTGGCGGATATAGAAGCTCAGGTAGCTGTGCACCCAGGCGGTTCCCAGCGTGGCCAGGCTCCAAAGCACTGCGCCGGCAATAATCAGCGGCTTGCGGCTGAAGCGGTCGCCCAGCCACCCGGTCAAGGGCGCGGCAATCATGTAGACCAGGAACATGGCGGTGGTCAGCGCGCCCATGCTCTGGTCGTTCCAGCCATACTCCCGCTGGATCAGCGTTACCTCGCCGGGGAGAATGTAGCGATCAATGTAGTTGAGCAGGTTGAGCCCGATGAGCAGGACCAGAGTGCCCACAGCGGGGCTTAGCCAGGTGCGCTTTGCAATGGAGATGCTGGACAAGCGGCCTCAGTCAGGGCAAATCTGCTGGACCGAGTGTACACAATCAACGCGAGTGTCCGCGCCTCATCTGCACCGTTGACTTACTGACCCGCTAAGAGCTGGGCCGCGGCCAGTGCGCCACTACGGTGGTCCCAATCCCGCCGCGCGGCCGGAAGACGCCCTTCACCTCAGCCCACACCGGGTCGCAGGCCTTCACCACATCCTCCAGCACCTGGTTCACAATGTTCTCCTGGAAGATGCCCAGGTTGCGGTAGCAGAACAGGTACTCCTTCAGCGACTTCAGCTCCAGGCAGCGCTGGCGCGGCATGTAGCGGATGGTCAGCAGGCCAAAGTCCGGCAGGCCGGTCTTGGGGCACACGGAGGTGAGCTCCGGGTCGTCAATCAGAATCTCATAGCCGGGAAACTGGTTTTCCCAGGTCTCGATGGCCGGAAAGGCAAAGTCCAGGCCAGCCCTTGCGTGCTCGTCAGTGTAGCGTGGTTCCGCGGTCATAGCCTTATTGTACGTGGGGCCGGATTGGCTCGCCACCTCTCCGGGCAAGCTGAGTATTTGCTTCATTCAAAATGGATTTTCATGGTTCCTCGGAGCATTTTTTGAGTCCTATATACTGACTTTGGTTCGATAAATGGCTGAAGAGAGAAAGCAATCAAGCCGGCTCTGGCTTTGGCTGGGCGCGGCAGTACTTACCGTGATCGTGTTCTTCGTGGCGCGTGCGCTCACGCGAGACCGGCTCTCCGTGCGTGTGGTCGAGGTGAGCCGCCAGCAGCTGGTCAACACCATCAGCACCAACGGCCGCGTCGAACCGGTGGTGGACTACCCCATCTTCAGCCCCCTCTCCACAACCGTGAAGGCGGTTTACGTGCAGCAGGGCGACCATGTCAAAGCCGGCAAGCTGCTGCTTGAACTGGACGACATCCAGGCCCGCGCCCGCGTAGCCTCCGCGGAGAGCGGCGTAAAGACGGCCCAGTCCGCGCTGGATGCCGCGAAAAATAATGGCACCCTCCAGGAGCGCTCCGCGGCTTCCTCTGAGATTACGCGCGCCCGCATTGACCGGGACCAGGCCCGCCGCGATCTGGACGCACTCACCAAACTGAAGTCCAGCGGCGCAGCCTCGGCCAGCGAGGTGGCGGCTGCCCAGGAGCGTCTGGATACGTCCGAGGCCGCACTCCACGCAGCCGAGCAGAGCGCCCACGACCGCTATGCGCCTCCCGATATTGCCCGCGCCCAAGCCGCCCTGGCGGACGCTGAGGCTGGTTTGGCCGCGGCACGGGATGTGGAGGCGAAAACCACTCCTCACGCGCCCGCGGATGGAACGGTCTATAGCCTCGATGCCAGCCGTTCCGACTTCGTGGAAGAAGGCAAGCTGCTGCTGCACCTGGCAGACCTGCACAACCTCCGCGTCCGCGCCTACTTCGACGAACCACTGATCGGTCAGTTGGCTGTCGGAGAGCCCGTCCAGATCAAGTGGGACGGCGACGCCCATCCCGGTCACGTGTGGCTGGGTCACGTCGTGCGCATCCCTACCACGGTGACCCAATACACCACCCGCACCGTCGGCGAGACGCTGATCGAGATTGACGGCGGCGACGGCGGCCTGTTGCCTGACACCAACGTTACGGTCACGGTGACCACCTCCAGCCAGCCCAATGTCCTCACCGTTCCCCGGGAAGCGCTCCACGTTGAGAGCGGCAAGCCCTTCGTATTCAAGGTCGTAGGCGACTCGCTGGTGCGCACGCCAGTCACCGTCGGCACACCCAACATTACCCTGGCTCCCATTCTCTCCGGATTGCAGGAGGGCGATGTTGTGGCCACCGGGTCAACCACCGGTCTGCCCTTGCAGGAGGGCGTTCCCATCAAGGTTGTGCGGTGAGGCTGGATCGCGTCGGAGTACCAGGCCTGGCCGCCGCTTTGCTGTCGGCGGCCATCCTTCTTGTGCCGCAAGCGAATGCCGATGCGGCGCCTGCCGCTGGAGCCGCCGTTCCCGCACAGCCTCAAACATTGGCACAAGCGAACACCGCTCTGCAGGCCGGCGAGGCAGACAAAGCACTCGCGCTGCTCGCATCCCCACCCGCGTCCGGCCCAGGCGCAGCCCAGGCCCAAAATCTTCTTTGCCGTGTGCGCATGACGCTGGAGCAGTACGAGGCCGCAGTCAGCGAATGCGAACAGGCAGTCCGCCTGGATGCGCAGAACTCCGACTATCACCTCTGGCTCGGCCGCGCACTGGGAGAGAAAGCAGACCGCGCCTCGTTCCTCACTGCATTTGGCCTGGCCAAACGCACCCGTGCCGAGTTTGAAGAAGCAGTTCAGCTGAATCCGCGCAACGTCCAGGCCCTCATCTCTCTCGGCGAGTTTGATCGCCAGGCTCCCGGCATAGTCGGCGGCGGCGTCGACAAGGCCCAGCAGATTGCCGCCCAACTGGACAAAGTGGACGTCGCCCGCGCCCACGAACTGCGCGGCAAAATCGCCGAACAACAGAAGAATGATGCCGCTGCCGAAAGCGAGTTCAAGCAGTCCATCAGCGCCAGTGCGCACCCCGCCATCGAATGGACTACCCTGGCTGGGTTCTACTTCCGCCGCCATCGCATCGCTGACATGGAAGCAGCCATGAACAGCGTGCTCACCACAGCGCTCCACGACCGGCACGCAGCCGTTGCCCTGTATGACGCGGCCGGCCAGCTCATGGAGGCCAATCTCGATCCCGCCCTGGCCGCGAAGTTGCTTGAAGCTTACCTGGCCGGCTCTTCCCAAACCGAAGAGGCGCCGGCCTTCATCGCTCATCTTCGCCTGGCCCGCCTCAAGCAGCAGTTGGGCGACCCCGCGGCTGCCGGCCGCGAACGTGCCGCCGCACTGGCGCTGGCACGCGAGTACAAACCCACGCAAGACTTAAGGCCCCCGGACCGCAGTTCGCAACAAGCAAGGTTTTGAAGCCACAGATGCATGTGAAGCTCGCTCCCAACCCGTACCCTCACTGGCCCACGCTGCTCATTGCAGCGCTGGCCTTGTGCGCTTTTGCTCTGGCGCCTGCCCCGCTATGCGCGCAGGTCTCGCTGACCACCGTGGTTGACCTGGCCCAGCAAAACTCAAGCACCGTGAAGCTCGCGGAAGCCGATCTCGAAAAGGCGCAGGCTTCGCTGGCCCAGACCCAGGATGCATACATCCCCAACTTCCAAATCGGATCGAATGTGGGCTACTCGCACGGCTTCCCCACCGGCCAGCCGTCGGTGGGCAACGCGAGCATGCAGTCGCTCGTCTTCAGCTACTCGCAGCGCCAGTACATGAAGTCTGCACGCGTGGGAGTTGAGGCAGCCAACCTGGCTCTCAAGGAGGCGCGCGAACAAGTCGCTCTCGACGCCTCCACCACCTACATCGAGCTCGACACCGTCAACCGGGAGCTTGCAGCGAGCGGGCAGCAGGAGAGCTTTGCCGCGGAGCTGGTCCGCATCGAGCAACAGCGCGCCGAGGCCGGGGTTGATTCCGATCTGGACCTGTTGCATGCCCGGCTCACAGCAGCCAATCTAAAGCTGGCGCGGCTGCATCTTGAAACCCGTGCCGCCACGCTGGCCAAGCAGGTTGCCGTTCTTACTGGCCTGCCAGTCGGCTCCATTCTGCCCGACCACACCAGCATTCCCGAAATCCCCGCCATCACCGCTGGCGGCGGTGTGCGCAGCCTGCCCGGCATCGACTCTGCCACCGCCCTGGCGCGCTCCAAACAATTTGAGGCCAAGGGAGACGATCTCGCCTGGCGCCGACCTCAGATCGCCTTTGGAGCCGTCTACAACTACGACTCGAACGAACTCAACAGCTATAGCACCTACTACAAAAACTTCACGCCAAACAACGTCAGCTTCGGCTTGCAGATCTCGATTCCCTTTTTCGACTTCAGCCTGCGCGCCAAGGCCAAGGCAACCGCAGCCGAAGCCCTGCGCGCCACCGTTGAAGCCGAGCAGGCCCAGCGCCAGAACGATGTGCAGATTGCCACCCTCACCGGCAGCCTGCGCGAACTGGACGCCCAGGCCGAAGTGGCCAGTCTCAAGCAGCAGATCGCCGATGCACAGCTGAAGGCTGTTCTCAGTCAGCTCGATGCCGGCAACGGCGCCGCCGCCGGACCCAACGCCCAACCGCAAATATCCCCCAAATCCGAGCAGCTGGCCCGCATCGACGAACGCCAAAAGTATCAGGACGCCCTGGACGCCGGGCTGGATCTGGCCAAAGTGCGCCTGAGCCTGCTCCGCGCCCTCGGCCACATGCAGGACTGGCTGCAGGAACTGCACGGTAAGTAAGCAGGTTTTGCAGACCAGGCCCCTCTGGACCTTCGAGCGGCTCCGGAACCATTGAGAGCACCCCCGGCCCAGATATCCCCCTGAGCCGGAAACTCTCAATCCCAAATCATGCACCCATCGCGCGCCGTTCCCGCCCATCAATATAACTGTCTATTTAACATAGCCTTACGAAATAGAACTGCCGGAAAACGCAGAAACTGCACACACGTCCCGGCCTGCCCAGCCGCCTCCGCTCGCGAAATATCCCCGCAACGCCAGGGGATTGCAGCACATCTAGACAATAGTGGCCCAAAAACGTCTGTACAAATAGCTGGAATGTTAGAATTGAAGGGATGCCTATGCCCCTGAAAACACTGTTCCTGAATCCGCCCTCGTTCGAGAACTTTGACGGTGGCGCGAGCTCGCGCTGGCCCGCTACGCGCGAGATTGAGTCCTACTGGTACCCCGTCTGGCTCACCTACCCGGCCGGCTTGCTTGAAGGTTCGCGCCTGCTCGATGCGCCGCCGCACCACGTCTCCGCCGACGAAACCATCAAGATCTGCAAGGACTACGAGTTCCTGGTGCTGTTCACCTCGACCGTGGGCTGGGAGGGCGATCAGCGCCTCGCCGAAGCCATCAAGGCCGCCAATCCGTCCATCCGGATCGCCTTCGTCGGCCCGCCGGTGACCACCGACCCGGACCGCGCCCTCAACGAGTGCTCCGCGCTCGACTTCATCTGCCGCCGCGAGTTCGACTACTCCGTCGTCGAGTTTGCCCAGGGCAAGCCGCTCAACGAGATTCTCGGCATCAGCTACAAGCAGGACGGCAAGGTCGCTGCACAACCCCGACCGTCCGCAGGTGGAAGACCTGGACGCGATGCCCTGGGCCACCAAGATCTACAAGCGCGACATGGACGTGACGCGCTACAACGTGCCCTTCCTGCTGCATCCCTACATCGCGCTCTACTCCACGCGCGGCTGCCCGGCGCAGTGCACCTTCTGCCTCTGGCCGCAGACCCTCAGCGGTCACGCCTGGCGCAAGCGCTCCACCGACGATGTGGCCGCCGAGCTGAAGTGGGCCAAGGAGAACTTCCCCGAAGTGAAGGAGTTCTTCTTCGACGACGACACCTTCAACATCCAGAAGGCCCGCACCATCGAGCTCTGCGAAAAGCTCAAGCCGCTCGGCCTCACCTGGAGCTGCACCTCGCGCGTCACCACCGACTACGAGACCCTGAAGGCCATGAAGGAAGCCGGCTGCCGCCTGCTCATCGTCGGCTTCGAGTCCGGCGACCCGCAGATCCTCAAGAACATCAAGAAGGGCGCCACCGTCGAGCGCGCGCGCCAGTTCGCCAAGGACTGCCACGACCTCGGCCTCACCATCCACGCCGACTTCATCCTCGGCCTGCCCGGCGAGACCAAGGAGTCGATCCGCAACACCATCAACTTCGCCAAGACGCTGGATTGCGAAACCATCCAGGTCTCCATCGCCCACGCCTATCCCGGCACCGAGTTCTACGAGTACGCCAAGGCCAACGGCTTCATCACCAACGAGCGCATGGAAGACGGCGGCGGCCACCAGATGGCCCACATCGAGTATCCCGGCCTGCCCACCGACTACGTGATGGAGATGGTGCACAGTTTCTACGACGAGTACTACTTCCGCCCCAAGGCCGCGTTCCGCGTGGTGTGGAAGGCCATCGTCAACCGCGATGTGCCTCGCCTCTACGTCGAAGCCAAGGCCTTCCTCAAGCTGCGCGCGCAGCGCAACAAGATGGTCAAGGCATCGCGCGCCAGCCAGGCTGGCGCGAACACCCCGGCAAAGGCCGGTGCGTAATTGCACTTTGAAAAGCTCAACCAGAGGGCGGCGCGCAAGCGGCCGCCCTCTTTCTCTTCATGAGATGTGTTTGCGCTGAGTTTTTTGTGAAGATTGTGCTGAGCGTCCCGAAGCAGTCGGGTGTCCCAAACTTTGACGCAGTCCCACCACGGCAAGGGTGGGAAAGCCGAACCCAAGCACCTCACGTTTCATCGAATAAAGATAAGATGGCTCACCACAACTTATCGCCGCGCCAATACATGATCCTGGGTCTCGTGGCGCTGTGCGCGCCGCTCGGCGACACCTGCCTGTCCCGCGGCATGACCACGCTGCCGGCCATCTCACCTGCCCATCCCCTCACGCTCATCGCCGCCGTCTTCACGCCCTGGATCGCTCTCGGCATTGCGCTGCTGATCGGCTTTTTCGCCAGCTACCTCACCGCGCTCTCCTGGGCCGACCTCACTTTTGTGCTTCCCGCCACGGCCTTCGGCAACGTGATCGTCGCTCTCTTCGCGCGCTTCTGGCTGCATGAAGCCATCTCGCTGGAGCGCTGGGCGGGCATTGCGCTGATCACCCTCGGCGTCGGCTTCGTCGCGCAGGGCCCGTCGCTCACCGAGCGGCCAGCCGATCCGCTGCTGGAAGCCGGCCTGGCCATCGACACTTCGCTCCACAATTCCCCGGCCACGAAGCCGAGCAGGAGGTTCAGCCGCGATGATCAATCCCGCTTCCAGCTTCTGGGCCGCCGCAGCCATGATTGCCTGCGTCGTTCTCTGCTCCACGGCCGGCGAAGTGCTTACCGCAGCCGCCATGAAGTCCATCGGCGACCTCGACGATATCCGCGCCCACTCCGGCCTCAAAGGCGCGATCCGCGCCGTCGTCACCTGCCCGCTGTTCTTTGCCGGAGTCGGTTTCCTGGCGCTGGCTTTCTTCTCGCTGCTCTTTGCCCTGAATCATCTCAACCTGAGCCTGGTCGCGCCCGCCTCCGCCTCGCTCACGCTGGTCACCAACGCCATCGCCGGCAAAATCTTCCTCAAGGAAAACGTGGACCGCCGCCGCTGGACCGCTGCCGTGCTGGTCTGCATCGGCGTTTACCTGCTGGCGCATTGAGAAGACAGCGTTCTAGCTGCTAGCTGTTCAGCTCTCAGCATTCGAGCGGCACTGGCTCATTTGATGACGGTCACGGATCACCTGATCGATAACAGTTTGCGCAGCATTGCACAAGGCTAGAAGCTAGTGGCTAGAAGCTGTTCCCATCCACCGCATCAACCCCGTCGGCTTCAAATCCGGCTCAAGAATTCTCCGCGGCGCCCACGAAGCTAAGCACACAGCCTCCGCCGCCAGATGTCCGCTGCGCGCCGCGCTCTCCATCGTCGAAGGCCATCCCGTTTGCACCCAGTCGCCGGCAAGAAATAAATTCGGCCATGGCGAAACAGCCGTGGGCCGCTGCGCATCAATCCCCGGCGGCACGCCAAACGTAGCCCGCACCTCTTTCACCAGCGCAGCCTTTTCGAGCTTCGCCTGCTTCACCAGCGGAAAGAACTCCGCCAGTTCACGCAGCGCCTGGTCGATCGCCTCCTCGCGCGGCAGCGCCGCAAAGGCCCGCGTCGCGCTCACCACCAGCTCAATGTAATTGCCGCCACGCCCTTGCAGCCGCGACTTGTTGTACATCCAGTGAATCTCGCGGTCCAGCAACACCGCGTGATCCAGTTCCGTAATCTCGCGATCGAACCACAGGTGCACGCTGCAGATGGGCCAATGCTCGTGGCGCTCAATCTGCGCCGGCGAGCGCATCCGCGCCCTCGGCTGGCGGCAAACTGCGGCAGCAGCTTCGCCATCCCCTCAAACGGCAGCGCCACCACCACAAAGTCCGACCGCAACTCGCCGCTGCGCGTCCTCACAATCCATTGCAGAATCTCTTCATCCCACTCCGCGCCCTCTACGTGTGTGTTCAACAGCACGCTTCCGCCGCGCTGCTTCCAGGTACGGCGCCACAGCCGCGTAGAGCTCGCTCAGCGGCACCGTGCTCATGCCCATGCTGCCGGCAAAGGCCGAGTTCATGAACAGCTCGCGAATCACCTTGGCCGCATAGGGCAGCGCAATCTCGTCAATCTCCGCATTCAGCGCGCTGGCAATCACCAGCCGCCAGAAGCGTTCCACCGCTCCGCGCGTCTGCCCATGCCGCTTGAGCCAGTCAGCCAGGCTCTCCGTCGAGTCCTGCGCCACGGGCCGCATCAACGCTGTAAAGGCGCGCGCCAAGCGCAAGCTTGTCGGCAAGCGAGAAGGCATGCGCCGTCATCAGCTTCGGCAGCCCATGCAGCGGCGCCGGCAAAAACGACGGCCCCAACTGCGAACGTCTCCCGCCCGGCTCGATCATGGTCATCTCGCTGGTCCAGTGAATGCGCTCCGCCACGCCGATGCGCCGGTAGAAGCCTTGGAGATTGGTGCAGCAGCCAAACAGCACATGCTGGCAGTTGTCGATGACTTCGCCGACGCCCGGATGCAGATACGAAGAAGCCCGTCCGCCCAGGTAGCCGCGCCGTTCAATGAGGCGCACGGCAAGGCCAGCCTCGGCCAGCGCACAGGCAGCGCTCATACCCGCCACGCCCGCCGCCAATGACAGTAACCGTCTTTGCTGCGTCCTGCGCGGTGCCGCTCAACCTGCCACCCTCACCCAGCCCATCTTCGCCATCCCGACCGCCAGAATCCGCAGCTTCTCGATGGTCGGCACGCTCGCACGGCGCGAGAACACATCATAGTCCGCGCGCTCGATTCGTTGAGCAGCGCGTGATAGATCTCAACCAGTACGCCCAACGCCGGCCGGCTCTCTCTGTCAATCAGCGGCATCAACGCCTCTGCAGACATGTAGTACTTCTCCGCGCGCCCGCCAATCTCCTTCAGCAGCGCGCGTTCTTTCTCCGTCGGCGGAGCGCCCGCAGTCCGCCTCAACAACCCTTCCAGCTCAACACCAAACGCCTGCCAGATCTTCCAGCGGCAGGTACACGCGGTTGCGCTCCGCATCCTCGGCAACATCGCGCAAAATGTTCGTCAGTTGGAACGCAATCCCAGTCTCCTCGGCCAGCTTTTCTGCGCGCGGGTCCGTGTATCCAAAGATGCGGATGCAAACCAGCCCCACTACGGAAGCCACCAGATAGCAGTATCGATACAAATCAGTAAAGGTTGCGTAAGTATCCGGCGCATCTTTGCCGGCCGCGTCCACATCCATGGTCACGCCGGCCACCAGTTCGTCCAGCAGCGCCAGCGGAATCGAATACCGCGCCGTCGCGTCGCGCACCGCAACAAACACAGGGTCGTGTGTCGAGCCGCCCCGCGCTTACCGCGCGCCACGCGGCAAGCCACGCTTCCAGCCGCGCGCGCCGCTCATCCATCGCCACGCTCTCGTCGTCTGCCAGGTCGTCGGCCTTGCGCATGAAGGCATAGATGGCGCAGATGGCATTTCGCTTCGGCCGCGGCAACGCAACAAAGGCATAGTAGAAGTTCTTTGCCTCGCGGCTGGCGATGGCGCGGCAGACAGCGTAGGCCGCTTCGAGCTCGGCCGCATCCAACGTTGTCCCCGTGCTCGACGTGCGTGGGTCGATTTGGAGTTCCTGGCTCAATCCGCCTGCTCGGCGCCGCGCCTCTTCTTGCCCAGGCTCAGGAATGGCAGCAGCTTGGCGGTCACGGCCCGCAGCGCAAGGCCCGCCTTGGTTGCTTTCGAGATGGCCGGCCGCGCGCTCAGCACATCGTAGTCGCGCTGCTCAATGGCGCGCAGAATCTCAAGGCCGCCGCGGCTGAACAGGTCCAGATCCAGCGCCAGGTCGCGGTTCACCATGCCGATCAGCGGCAGCCCCTGCTCGAACAGCTCCCGCGCGTGGTTCACTTCGCAATGCAGCAGCGCGCGAAACTCCGGCGTCGCAATGCCTTCGGCAATATTGGTATCGCTCACATGAAAAAACGCCATGTCCTTCTGCGGCAAGATACACGCGCCCGCGCGCATAATCCTCGCGAACGTCCTGCCAGAAGTTGGCGAGTTGCAGCGCGGAGCAGGTCGCGTCCGAGAGGCGAAACTTTTCTTCATCCGCTTCGCCGCATGCATAGAGCACCAGCCTGCCCACAGGGTTCGCCGAGTAGCGGCAATAGCCCAGCACATCTTCCATGGTCGCGTAGCGCGTCACCGTCTGGTCCTGGCGAAACGCGGTCAGCAGATCGGCAAACGGCTCCTTCGGAATCGAGCACGTCGCGAATGGTCTCGGCCAGCGCCACAAATACCGGGTGCCGCGCATGGCCCGCATAGCACGCATCCAGCTCTTCGCCCCATTGCTCCAGCAGCGCCAGCGCTTCGGCCGTCGAGCCCACCTCGTCGCCCAGATCGTCGGAGACGCGGCAGTACGCATAGATCGCGTGGAAATGCGGCCGCAGCGCTTTGGGCAAAAACCATGTGGCCACATGGAAGTTTTCGTAGTGTGTTTCCGCCAGATGCTGGCACCATGCGCGCGCCTCGTCCAGCGTGGGCGCGACCTCGGGAATGCGATAGCTCTCCGGCAGCGCTGCCCAGCCGCGCTCGAGCAGTTCCTGCTTGCTCACCGCAACGGGTTCATCAATCCCGGATTCCTCGCTCGGCGCGTGGGTTTCCGCCGGCACGCGCCCCGGCGAAAATCTTTCCAGCGCGCGGCCCAAAAGCTCCGCAGCATTCTTGCCTGCTTCATTGGTTGCCACGCTCATCGCATTTCCTCAGGGAACAATGGCAGTCTTGATTTCGCTGCTGCGGTTCATCAGCTTCTCAAAGACGCGGTTAAGTTCGTACAGGTGCGCGTGCCCGGTAATGAACGCTTCTGCCTGGAATCGTCCGCTCGCAATCAGTTCCAATGCCGTGCGGCAGATGGCCGGGGTGTGATGGAAGGTGGCCCGCAGCGTGATGTCGCTGTAGTGAATGCGATTGGTGTCGAGCGTGACGTGCGTCCCCACCGCGCAGCCGCCGAAGAAGTTTACGCAGCCGCCCTTGCGCACCAGCTCCACTGCTTCCTGCCACGCATCGGGCACGCCAACGGCTTCAATGGCGATGTCGACGCCGCGATTCTTTGGCGTCAGCGCGCGCGTCTCGATGATCGCCTTGCGAATGCTGGTGGTCTGCACCACGTGCGCCGCACCCAATTGCCGGGCCGCTTCCACCTGGCCGTCGTGCTTCACAATGGCGATGGTCTCGCAGCCTGCCAGCGCCGCCACGTGCAGAATCATCAGGCCCAGCGGTCCGCCGCCAATCACCGCAACCGTGTCGCCGGAGCGCGGCCGCGAATCTTCAAACCCATGCACCGCGCACGCCAGCGGCTCGGTCAGCGCCGCGTGCTCCAGCTTTACATGGTCGGGAATACGCAGCGTGTTCTTGGCCACAATCCGCGCCGGAATGCGGATGAACTCGGCATAGGCGCCATTGTTGAACAGCAGGTCGTCGCAGAGGTTTTCCTGGCCGCGCTCGCAGAAGAAGCAGTTCCCGCACGGCGCCGAATTGAGCGCCACCACGCGGTCGCCGGGAGCAAAATCCTCAACGCCCTCGCCGGCCTGTACCACTGTTCCGGCCAGCTCATGGCCAAACAGCGCCGGAGGCACAATCATGCGCGCGTGGTAGCCCCGCCGAAAGACCTTCAGGTCCGTCCCGCAGGTCAGCGCCGCGCCCACGCGGACGACCAGCTCACCGGTTTCGGCTTTGGGGATGGGAACCTGCTCGATGCGGATATCTTCCCGGCCGTGGAGAACCGCTGCCTGCATGGTGCCGCGCCCGTGGAGAAGCGCGTGTTCGACGGTCTTGCGGCCCAGGCTCACGGCGGATTCCACGCCGCGCCGGCCTTTGACGACCACCGTCTCGACGGTATTCAGGCCCGCTTCGACGACCGTCTCAACAGTATTCAGGCCGCCCTCGACGACATCCTCAACCCTTTTGCGGCCCCCTTCGACGACGGTTTCTACCGTCTTGCGGCCTCTGAGGATCGCGTCTTTCACCGTGCTCGCCATCGGATCCCCCTACCCTGCTCCGCCCCCGAGCACTGGCTCAAGCATAATCTTCATCGAGTCCGCCTTGGGGTGCGAAGCCACCTCGATCGCTTCCACCGCCTGCTCCAGTGAAAAGCGATGTGAAATCAGTTGCGTCAAATCGAATCCGTTACGGTAGCCGCCAAAGGCCAGATCGGTCACCTCATCCAGAATCTCGAACGAGGATGAGTATGACCCCATGAGGGTCTTCTCGTCCATGCAAACCGCGCCGGGGTCGATGGTAACCTCCCCGTGCTGCGTCTGCGCAAACAGCATCACCCGTCCGCCCATTCGCACCGCGTCCATGGCGGTCTTGATCAGCGCATTGCCGCCCACGGCCAGGATCACCGCATCCGCACCACGCCCATCGGTAGCGGCAAACACCCGCTCCACCACATTCTCGTGCCCGGCATTGATAGGCTCTTTCAAGCCAAACCGGGCTGCAATCGCGTGCCGCTCAGGGTAAAGATCGGAAGTGAGCACCCGCGCTCCGGTCCGCGCCGCCAACGCCGCATGCATCAGCCCGATGGGGCCCTGCCCGATCACCAGAACCGTGTCGTCCGCGGCCAGGTTGAGCAGCTTCACACCCTTCAGGACCGTATTCAAGGGCTCAACAAACGCCGCCTGCTCAAACGGCACACCGTCCGGAATCCGCACCACGCCGCGGCCTTCGACAATCCAGCTCATCACGCGGATGTACTCCGCAAAACCGCCGCCGGAAGGCTCAAAGCCGGCCGTCACGCCAACCTTTTTGTAAAGCTCGCACTGCGTGGGCGTCTGCTTGCTGCAGTAGTAGCAGTCGCCGCAAGGAACGTGATGGTGCACCACCACGCGCTCGCCTACCTCGTAGCGGGTAACGCCCGCGCCGGTCTCGACGATGGTGCCCGCCATCTCGTGGCCGAAGATGCGCGGCGCGGAGTGCGAGCCGGTATGGATCTTCTTCAGATCGGTCCCGCAGATGCCGCACGTGGCCACCTTGACCAGCAGCTCACCGGGTCCGATCTTGGGCACCGGAACCGTCTCCACGCGCATATCGTTCACGCCGCGGTAAACAACGGCCCGCATGGTGGCGGGAGTCCTGGTCTCGTTCTGGCTTTCAATGTTTGTGGTTTGGGTAGCCATTGCGCTCTCTGGTATAGGCCCTTTCATCGAGGAAATCGAGCACAGCTTCCCTCATGCTTTGGGAAGCCTTGTTGCTATTCTCGCCCATCCGCATCAGGCTGGGCCAGTACCAGGGCCTGAGAATCGAAAAAAGTACCATCCGCGTCAGGTCGAACTGGCCATCCGCCCGGATAAAGCGGTTGAAATCAGGCAGCTTATCGGTGAACCCGTCGCTCACGCCTTTGATGCAATAGAACGGAATCCGACGCATCTGGGCCAGGCGGGCGATGGCCGCGGCTTCCATGTCAACCAGGTCCGCCTGGTAGGTTGAAGCGAGGCGCTGCTTCTCGGCTTCGTCCGCGACGATGGGGCTGGTGACAAGCCACCGCTGCTGTCCCTCCTCTTGTCCTGTCATCCTGAGCGGAGCGGAGCGAAGTCGAAGGACCTGCAGCTGTTCTTCGTCCTCTGGGTTGGAGGCCATATCTGTCGAGAACCGCTCCCCGGTCCGCGCGTCAAGCACTCCGGAGACGCCATAGGCCCGCCCCGTCTCCAACGCCGGGCTCAGAGCCCCAGCCCAGCCAATGGAAATCACCAGGTCCGGTGCACCGTCTTTCTCCACCTCCGCAAAGGCCCGTGTCGCCGCTGCAACGCCCGCCCCGCCGCAAGCCGCAACCCACTCGCCCTCGTCGAACTTCCAGCGCCACAGCTTCACATGGCCACGCCGCTCGTGCGCCCAGCCGCGCACCAGCGGCTTCAACTCGCCGGGCATGGCGGCAATGATGGCTGCCCTGCTCATGCGCCCGGCGCATACCCATGCGCCCGGAACCACTCGAAGAACGCCCGCATGGCCGGCGAATCCGCGCGGGTCACAGGATAGCCTCGAGCCCCTTGTAGCGGACGATGTTGAGCAAAGCAAGAGAGGGCCCTTTGGGCTGCTTGACCCCCCGTTCCAGTTGGGAGAGGTAGCCAACGGTCAGGTTCAGAACCTGTGCGAGAGCAGCCTGGCTGAGGTTGGCGCGCTCGCGCAGGGCGCGAATCTGTTTGGCGCTGATGGGCGTGGACAGGCGGTTGGCTTTCTGGCCGAGATGACGGACGGTGATTTTGCGGTAGGTGGCGTCATCCATGATGCCGAGGCTATGCTGATCCGCTGCCATCTCAAGGATGGCCTCGCCGAGAGAACTCAATTTCTTATTGGCCGTCATGGGTTAACCTCCTGCAGCTTCTCTTCTTCCAGTGCTTCGCAGATTGTTTGCTCCGAAGCCCCAAGCCAGTTCTGGCCCACTCTTCGAAGTTCAGCCAGTTCGTCAGGCCCAATGTTGTCGCGTTCATTCTTCGCAAACCCGTAAAGGAAAACTGCTCTTCCGGCACGACGATAAGCGACAATTGTCCGATAGCCTCCCGAACGTCCCTCGCCTGCTCGTGCGACTCGTTGCTTGATGAGGCCGCCGCCCAGATCGGCGTCAACTAGTCCCTTCTGCGCGCGGAAGATCGCTTCCAACAGACTGGCGCTGGAAATCTTCTCGCGACGAGCGTACCGGGCCATCCACTTCGTCAGGAATACTTGCATTGGACTTTCCTAACACTGAGAACTATAGCACTGAAAACTGGATTAGGCAAAATCCTCAAGGCGCATAGCCCTGCGCCCGGAACCACTCGATCGCCGCCCGCATCGCCGGGTAGACCGGCACAATCCTGAAGTCGAGTTCCTGCTGCGCATGGGCGCTACTGGCGAACATCTTCTTGCGCCCCATGCGCACCTCTTCCAGCGTCGCCCGCGGTTCCTTGCCCCGGATGCGCCCGGTAATCCACTCCTCGAAGAACGCATACGTCGCCGCAACCGCAAAGGGAATCTTCACCGTCGGCGAAGGAATTCCGGTAATCGCCGCCATCTTGTCCAGAATTTGCTTCAGCGTCAGGTTCTCCCCGCCCAGAATGTATCGCTTGCCGGGCTTGCCGACAGTCAACGCCGCAACGTGCGTCCGCGCCACCTCCGCCACATCCACCAGGTTCAGCCCGGTGTCCATATAAGCCGGAAACTTGCCGTTGAGAAAGTCCAGGATAATGCGGCCGGTGGGCGTAGGCTTGGCATCGTTTGTGCCAATGGGCGAGGTCGGATTCAGAATCATCACGCGCTGCCCGCCCTGCGCCGCCTTGATGGCTTCCTGCTCGGCCAGAAACTTCGACCGCTTGTAATGCCCCACCATGTCCTTGAGCGACACCGGCGTATCCTCATTGATCACCAGGCCATCGCTGCGGAAGTGCATCGTGGCCACGCTCGACGTGTAGACCACGCGCTTGATGCCCGCCTCGCGCGCCATGCGCAGCAGCTCCCGCGTGCCGTCCACGTTGGCGCGGTACATGGATTGCGGGTCGCGAATCCAGAGCCGGTAATCGGCGGCAACGTGCATCAGTGCGTCGCAGCCCTCAAGCCCCGCACGCAGCGAATCAGGGTCAAGGAGATCGCCCACATGGGTCTCGGCCCACAGGCCTTCAAGGTTTTTCAGGTTGCTGGTCTTGCGTACCAGCAAGCGAAGTTTGGCGCCGTCGGCGACCAATGCCCGAGCCACATGGTGGCCCACAAATCCGGTAGCGCCTGTAACGAAAACTTTCATAGCGGAGATCAGGGGTTAGAGATCATTGATCAGAGATCAGTGATCAGACCCGGCCGGCATTGGTCGATTGCTTTGTAATGATTGTGCCTTGAAAGAAGTGTACAACCGGCAGTTGGAAGCCGAGACCGCATACCGAAGCAGTTGAACAGGACCGATCACCTTTGAACCTTCGAAACCGATCTCTGACCCCGGATCTCTGTAGAACTAGTCCAGCGCTTCCGGAACCAGCGCGATGTTCTTTTCGCCGGCTGCCTTGCGCTCGTTGTACTTCTCCACCCAGGCTTCCCAGTGCTTGCCCGCGGCGCGATCCTTGCCGCTGAACTCCAGCCGCGCAATCTCGGCGTAGCTCACCTTGCGCTTGTCGTTGGCGCCGGGCGTGAAGTACTGCACGTAGGAATCGGCCAGCGTCGCGCCGGTTTGCCGATTGAAGATGTATGCCTCAATGCGCTCGCCGCTCTTCAGCGTGAGCGTCACATCGCCGCGATAGTCAAAGGCCTTTTCCAGGGCCTGGCGCACATCTTCCTCGCCGGCAAGCTCGGGAATCCAGCCTTCCAGGTTCTGGTGTTCAAATCCGGGAGCAACTTCGAGCTCTTCAATCTCCTGGCGCGTGTACTTCAGCACTTCGGCGCTCATGCGTTGGTCTCCTCAAGGGTGCGGGCCGGCTCGGTAATCTGCACCAGCGGTGTGGAGGAGTGCGACGGCCACTCATTGAGCTGCTTGAGCGCGTGCTCGTTTTTATACATGGAGAAGTTGCCCTTGACCATGGCCCAGAAGCCCTTGAGCGAGTAGAAGCCGTCAATGACGGCGGTAGGCTCGTAGCCGCAACTGACCATGCAGTTGGCGCACTTGGGATTGCCGCTGGCCACGCCGTACTCTTCCCACTTGGTGTCCTCCATCAATTCCTTGAAGGTCTCCGCGTAGCCATCCTGGAGCAGGTAGCAGGGCTTTTGCCAGCCGAAGATGTTGTAGGCAGGAGAGCCCCAGGGCGTGCACTCGTAATTGCGCTCGCCCATCAGGAACTCAAGAAACAGCGGCGACATGTTGAACTTCCACGACTTCTTGCGGTTGGAAAGCATCGCGCGGAAGAGCTTGCGCACCCGCGCCCGCCCCATGAAGTGCGACTGGTCCGGCGCCTTGTCGTAGCTGTAGCCCGGCGAGAGCACCATGCCCTCCACGCCGATGGACATCACCTCGTCGAAGTAGGCGCGAATGCTGTTGGGATCTGCGCCGTCAAAGAAGGTGGAGTTGGGCGTAACGCGGAAGCCGCGCTTGACAGCCTCCTTGATGCCCTCGATGGCGATGTCGTATCCACCCTCGCGGCAGACGCTGAAGTCGTGATGCTCGCGCTGGCCGTCCAGATGGACTGAGAAGGTGAGGTACTTGGATGGCGTGAACTCGTGGATGCGGCGCTTCAGTTCCAGTGCGTTGGTGCACAGGTAAATGTACTTTTTGCGCGCAACCAGCCCGTTGACAATCTCGACAATCTGGGGGTGCAGCAGAGGCTCTCCGCCGGGGATGGACACCATGGGCGCGCCGCACTCTTCCACGGCCGCAAAGCACTCCTCGGGGGTAAGCTGCTTCTTCAGAATGTGGGGCGGATACTGCACCTTACCGCATCCGGCGCAGGCCAGGTTGCAGCGGAACAGAGGCTCCAGCATCAGCACCAGCGGATAGCGCTTGTTGCCTTTAAGCTTCTGCTGCCACACATACTTCACCACCGTCCACACCTGGGAGACAGGAATAGCCATCGTTAAGAGATCCTCCGAATGCCAGCTTCAAGCTGCTAGCCAAAAAATACCGTCAAAAATGCTCGAACTACGAGTCCATAGCCAGCGGCTGGAAGCTAAGAGCTAGAAGCTGTTGTTCCGTTCCATGGCCCGCTTGTAACTCGTCAAAGCCATCAGCGGGAAATACTGCCTGTACATCACGTACGCCAGGTAAAAGACTCTGGGGAAGCCTGTACCTGTAATGATACTCTGCTTCGTCTTGCCTTCGCCCATTGACTCATCCCAACTGCCATCGGCCCGCTGCCGCGTCAGCAGCCAGCGCACGCCCTTGGCCACCGAATCCGACCGGTCGTCGCCTGCCGCCAGCAGGCCCAGCAACGCCCAAGCTGTCTGGGACGGCGTGCTCGGCCCCACTCCGCGCGTGTTCGGGTCGTCGTAGCTGCCGCAGGTCTCACCCCAGCCGCCGTCCGGGTTCTGCACCATCCTGATCCACTCCGCCGCCTGCTGAATCTGCGGCTCGTGGTTATCCATCCCAATGGCCTCTAGCCCGCGCAGCACCAGGAACGTCCCGTAGATGTAGTTCACGCCCCAGCGGCCAAACCAGCTTCCATCCGGCTCCTGTTCGCTCAGGATGAACTTGATGGCCTTCTCCACGCGCTTGTCTTCGCGCGTAAAGCCGTAGCAGGCCAGCATCTCCAGAATTCTTCCCGTAATGTCCACCGTCGGCGGATCCAGCATCGCGTTGTGATCGGCGAATGGAATGTACTGGAAGATCATCTTGGTGTTGTCTTTGTCGAAGCTGCCCCAGCCGCCGTTGCGGCACTGCATGGCAAACTCCCACTCAATGGCCCGCTGCGCCACCTTGTGCTGGTACGCCTCGCGCGGGTTGTTCACCTTGCTCAGCGCCAGCAACACCTGCGCCGTATCGTCGGTGTCCGGATAGAACTCGTTGTTGAACTCGAAGTACCAGCCGCCCGGCTCGGTGTTCGGAACCTTCACCGCCCAGTCGCCCTTGTGCCGCACTTCCTTGGCCAGCATCCAGTCCGCCGCCTTCAGCATGCGCGGATCGTTAGCGCGGAACTCCCGCTTCGCCCAGCGCGTAAACCGCCTGCGCCGTATCCCAAACCGGAGACACACACGGCGTGCATGCGGAAGGTCGGCTCCGGCATATCCGCGTTGGCCGGCTCCTCAATGCCCAGCTTCTCAAACTCGTCGCGCGCGCGAATCACCTGCGGGTCGTCCTCGGAGTAGCCCAGGCAGCGCAGCGCAATAATCGCGTTCAGCATGGCGGGATAGATGGCGCCCAGGCCATCCGTCATCTCCAGCCGCGCCAGCATCCACTTCTCCGCCTTCTTCAGCGCCAGCTTGCGCAGCGGACGCAGATGAACCGCTTCCATGAAGTGCAGAATCCGGTCGACAAGAATAAAGAAGTTTCTCCACGAAACCACCGACTTGCGATCCAGCTTCAGCCGCAGCTCCGAGTTCGCCCGCCCACCCACATACAGCTCATCGATGCTCTGCTCTTGGCGGAATCTTCTTGAAAGGCTTCTTGGCGTAGATGATTGCCAGCGGAACCAGGATCGACCGCGACCACGAAGAAATTTCGTAGATATTGAAGTAGAACCAGGTGGGAAAAAGAACAATCTCCGGCGGAATCGCCGGCACGGCATCGTAGTCGTACTGGCCAAGCCCGCACAGATACATCTTGGTGAAGGTGTTGCACGCCACAACGCCACCGTGCGCCAGCACCCACTCCCGGCACTTCGCCAGCCGCGGATCGTCGCTATCCACGCCCATCAGCTTGGCGGAGAGATAGCACTTCACCGAGAGCGAGATGTTGCCCGGTCCGCCGGGATAGATGCTCCAGCTGCCATCCTCGTTCTGGTAGCGCATCATCTCGGTCAGAGCGCGCCGCAGGCGTCCCGGATCGCCGCTCTCCAACTGCGTGTGCAGGTAGATGTAGTCGGCCTCCAGCATCGAGTCCGCTTCCAGTTCCCCGCACCAGTACCCATCCGGGTGCTGCTGGGAGAGCAGATACTCCCTTGACCGCACAATGGCCGAATCCACGTCTGCCAGATCCGCATCGATCCTGCCAAAGCGCGGCGAGGCAGTTCTAGCCGTTCGGGTCTGACCTGCCATATCTTCGGCCTCTGCGGTTTGCTTCATTCCCTGCTGAATACTCATTCGAATAAAAAACGCCTCTGGTCCCGTAAGCTGCCACCAGCTTCTTGAGTCCCTGGTTCCTGGGTCCCTGATCTCTGAGATCCCTGGTTTTACTTCACGGGCAGCGTTTCTGCTCCGCCTGCGCTGCCAATGGCCTGCACAATCTCCGGCGGCAGTCCAAAGCGCACATTCTCGGGCATCACTTCAACCTCTTCGACGCTGTCAAATCCGTTAAGTTGCAAATAATTGACCACATCTTCCACCAGAACCTCAGGCGCCGATGCCCCCGCCGTCACCGCAACCGTGTTCACGCCCTCAAGCCACGCCGGGTCGATTGCCTGTGAGTTATCAATCAGATAGCCAACCGTGCCCAGGTTGCGCGAAACCTCAACCAGGCGATTGGAGTTCGAACTGTTCGTCGATCCAACCACCAGCACCAGTCCCGCGTTGTGCGCCACATTCCTCACCGCAACCTGGCGGTTCTCCGTGGCATAGCAGATGTCCTGCGAGTGCGGTCCCACAATGTTGGGAAACTTCTCTTTGAGCGCGTGGATGATGTCGCGCGCCTCGTCCAGGCTCAGCGTGGTCTGCGTCAGATAAGCCACCCGGTTCGGGTCAGGCACCTTGAGTTGCGGCCACTTCGGCCACATTTGAAACCACTTGCGTTACATCCGGCGCCTCGCCCAGCGTGCCCTCAATTTCATCGTGGTCGCGATGGCCGATCAGCACCAGCGAGTACCCCTGCTTGGCAAACTTCACCGCCTCAATGTGCACCTTGGTCACCAGCGGACAGGTGGCGTCAATCACCCTCAGCCCGCGGCCCTTGCTGCGCTCGCGCACCGCCGGCGAAACCCCGTGCGCCGAGTAGATGACCCGCTGCCCGTCCGGCACATCGTCGATTTCATGAACAAAGATTGCGCCCTTTTCCGCCAGCTCATTCACAACATAGCGGTTATGCACAATCTCGCGGCGCACGTAGATGGGCGCGCCAAAGGTTTCCAGAGCGATCTTTACAATGTCGATCGCGCGTACCACACCGGCGCAAAAGCCTCGCGGCTTCAGCAACAACACCCTTTTCTGGCTGGGGGAAGTCTCGGCGTGGTTTCCGTTCGAGATGGATTCAAGCAGGGTTGTGGTCACATCGTCCAGTATACCAATCGGCAGATAGGAAAGACAGCAAAGAAAGCCCAAAAGACACTGCCCTGTCTCGTCCCTGCAAATCGCTTTGAGCTGGACCGAACGGCTGTGCTACGGTTTCCTGAACAAGTGTCCGCTCTCTGAACTTCACGCCATCCCGCTGCCCATGCCGCAAACCGCATTTTCATCCGCCGCGCAAAAACCAGGAGCCATCAAGCTCCAACTTCGCTGCTGTTTCGTTGCGGCGGGGTTTGTCGCTCTGCTCAGCCTGGCCTCGCCTGCCGCGTCCCAGTTGCCGAGCCCCCAGCCCCTGCGCGCGTCCACGCAAATGATCGTCGTCACCACCCCTGATTGGGACTCCGTTCCCGGCCGCCTCCTGCGCTTCGAGCGCAAACACCCCGGCAAGCATTGGAAACGCGTCGGCGATCCCGTGACGATTGTGGTGGGCGAGAACGGCCTCGGCTGGGGCGCGGGCCTGGTTCCAACTGACAGCCCCGGCATACGAAGCCCGCAGGACCCGGTTAAGAAAGAAGGCGACGGCAAATCCCCCGCCGGCGTCTTCCGCCTGAGCGCGGCCTTCGGCTACTCCGCCCAGCCGCTGCCGGGCCTGAGGCTCAGCTACACGGCGCTCACGCCCACCGTCGAATGCGTGGATGACGTTGCCTCACACTTCTACAACCGCATCGTCGACCGCGCCACCGTTACGCCCGATTGGAACAGCTCCGAGCACATGGCCAGCGAGGGCGACTCCTACCGCTGGGGCGCCGTCATCGGCCACAACGCCAATCCGCCCGTTCCCGGCGTCGGCTCCTGCGTCTTTATGCACATCTGGTCCGGCCCCGCCCACGGCACCGCCGGCTGCACCGCCATGCCCCAGGAGCAGCTCGAGCCCATCCTCACCTGGCTCGACCCAGCCGCAAATCCCATCCTGGTCCAGTTGCCGCAAGCGCAGTACAAGAAGCTGAGAAGGCCCTGGCATTTGCCCAAGCTGCCAAAGACCTGACGCAACGTGCTTGATGAATCCCTTTTACCGGCTCGCCGCAATCATCTGCCCCGCATGCTGCAAGCCGGTTTCGGTCACCTTGGAACCGCTCGGCTTGCGCAACTTCAAGCCCGCTTCTGGTGCCGTTCGACATACTCGCGCAGGGCAGAGTTCATCCGCGTCTGGTAGCCATGTCCCTGCCGTTGAAACCAATCGAGAACATCGGCATCCACACGCAGCGACAAAGGCCGCTTGATGGGTCGGTAAAACGGCCCGCGCACCGCATGGCTCCAATTTGTGATCGGGGGCATTTCGGTCGTGTCGATCTCGCTGTCCGGCATCGCGGCCAGAGCATCCAACTCGGCTCGCAAACTCGGCGTCAGTGGCTCCGCGTTACCTCTCTTCATACTTCCGCCTCTCATGGCTTTCCGCCTTTCTGGCGCTGATGATTCTTCCTGCTCCGTCCTCATTTTCGGGCCAGGTGTGGACTACGTAGAGGACTACGATTCCGCTCGCGGTTGGCGAACCCAACGTCACCCACCGTTCCTCGTCGGGAAACAAGTCAGGCACCGACAGGCAAAGCGGATCGCCAAGAGCACGTTCTGCCAATTCGAAGCTGACCTTATGCTTTTCGAGGTTTGCTTTCGCCTTTGCGGGGTCCCACGTCCAGCGCAACCTGGACCTCCGTATATACAGTATCGTATCTACAACTACAATGGATGTCAATCTGCAACCAGCCAACGAACTAGTGGCCGATCACTCCTCACCGGCTCGCGGCAATCATCTGTCCCGCGTGCTGCAGGCTGGTATCGGTCACCTTCGCTCCGCTCAGCATGCGCGCCACTTCATGCGTCCTGGCTCGATCGTCCAGCAGCCGCACCTGCATCTTGGTGCGCCCATCCGCCTCGCGCTTGTCCACCAGAAAATGCTGATCCGCGAACGCGGCAATCTGCGGCAAGTGCGTCACGCACAGCACCTGCTGTCCCTTGGCCAGGGACTTCAGCTTCTGCCCCACGGCCTCCGCCGCGCGCCCGCCAATGCCGATATCAATCTCGTCAAACACCAGCGTCCGCGGCGTAGGCGACTTCTTTTTCGGCTTCACCGCGCCCTCTTCCACGCTCACCTTCAGCGCCAGCATCACCCGGCTCATCTCGCCCCCGGAGGCAATCTCATCCAGCGCCTTCAGCGGCTCGCCGGGGTTGGTGGCAATGCGGTACTCCACCGTATCCCAGCCCGCAGTCGTCCAGCCTTGCTCTTTCTCGTTGGCAGCCACGTGCACCTCAAACCGCACCTTCATGGCCAGCGAGTTGATCTGCGCCTCGGCCAGCTTGGCCAGCTTCCCCGCCGCGGCCTTGCGTTCCGCATGCAGCGCGCCGGCAGCCTCTCGATAGGCCTTTGCCGCTGCCTCCAGATCGGCTCGAAGCGCTTTCAATATCTCGTCCTTGTCCTCCACCTCGGCCAGCTTGCGCTCCACGTCCTCGCCAAATGCAATCACCTCGGCCACTGTCTTGCCGTACTTGCGTTTGAGCCGGTCCAGCGCCGCCAGCCGGTCTTCAATCTCCGCCAGCCGCTCCGGCGAGGCGTCAATGCCCTCCGCGTAGTCGCGCAGGCTGCTGCCCACATCGCCCACCGTCGCCCGCGCACTCTCCAGCTGCTGCGCCGCCTCGGCAAAGCGCCCATCGTAGCGCGCCAGCTCCTCCACATTCCGCACCGCCGAGCGCAGCGCAGCCTCGGCCGACGCACTGCCTTCATACAGCTGCTCAAATGCCCCCATCGCCGCCGCGTAAAGCTTCTCTGCATTGGCCAGCACGCGCTTCTCCGTCTCCAGTGCCTCGTCTTCGCCGGCCTCCAGATTGGCCGCCTCAATCTCCCTGCGCTGATAGCTCCACAGGTCCACCATGCGCAGCCGGTCCTGTTCGCCTTCCACCAACTCGTTCAGTTTCGCCTCGGCCGCGCGCCACTTCGCGTAAGCCTCAGCAACCACCTCGGTTGAAATTCCGGCGAACCGATCTAAAAGAATCCGCTGCTGCGCCTGGTCAAAGCTGGTCAGCGTCTCCGTCTGCGCATGCACCAGCGCCAGTTCCGGAGCCAGCTGCTTCAGCACCGCCACCGTGGCCGGCTGGTTGTTCACAAACACCCGCCCCTTGCCCGTAGCCAGAATTTCCCGCCGCAGAATAATCTCGTGCCCCTCGGCATCAATCCCGTTCTCTTCCAGAATGGTCTCCGCGCCGGGCGTCCCTTCAAACACGCATGCCACCACGGCCTTTTCCGCTCCGTGCCGCACCACTTCCGCAGATGCTTTGCCGCCCATCAGCAGCGCCAGCGCGTCTACGAGTATGGATTTGCCCGCTCCCGTCTCGCCCGTCAGCAGGTTCAGCCCCGGGCCAAACACCGCAATGGCATGGTCGATCACCGCATAGTTTTCCGCGCGCAGTTCAACAAGCATGGGTTGGCGATCCTCTTGGAATCAATCGGGAACTGGGACCATGGTAGGCGAGCGATCCGGCCCTGACAATCCGAGCGCAGCATAGCATGATTGCCTGCCTGCCGCGCCGGCGTCGAACCAATGGCGTAACCCTCCGCGCGCCTCCTGCCGGGGAAGCTGGAGGCGCATTCGAAGAGGAAAAACTCGTTCTATGCAACGGTCGGCGCAATCGCCGTCGAATTGGCCCCCATTGGCCCGCCGCGGAAAAAACTAGAAGGTAAAACGACTGCCGACTGTCGGAGCAAAGTTGTTGTCGGAGTTATAGGGGACGCCGGGACCATGAGGAATGGCGATGCCCAGACCGCCGCTCACCCAGGAATACGCAACCCCGGCAAACGAGTCGAAACGCTTGGTGAAGTGATGATCCACATAGAACGATCCCTCGTTGAGGCTGCCCGCGCAGGAACTGCGGAAACCGGCTGCGGCCGAGCAGGTGGGCGGACTGCGGAAGTCGTTCTGCTGCTGTTGATACCAGGCGAGGGTGAAGTCGGTTTTCTTATCGTAGGTGTACTTCGCGCCTGTCCACCAAATCTGCACCAGCTTTTCATTGTCAAGATTGTTGTCCTCGACCCCGCTCATGAAATATCCGCCCTGGTCTGAGGCGCCAACACCCAACGGGTTCACCGGGTTGTTCTGCCAGATGTATTCGTAACCGGCAAAAACCTTGAACGAGTCAGAAGAATACTTGGCAGCGGCCATGATTGCGTTGTTGTCGGTAACGATGCCATAGAGGGTGTTGGTGGTGGCGATCAAATTGACCCCGGTGATGGGGTTTGTATTGATGCTGTCGGTGGTCGACTGATAGGGCTGCGACAGACTCTGAGCCCCCAGCAACGGGTTCAATACGCTGATGGCCTGGTTGTAGTGTTGGTAGACCAGGTCGGCTGAAAACTTGCCGGTTTTCCCGCCGAGGTTGAATCCATAGGCGTTGTTATGCGCCTCTTCCGCCGTACAGCTGTCGGCAGTCCAGGTTGAGGAGGCCGAGTAGCAGCCGGCAGAACCATCGGCGAATTTATACATCGCGCCGAAATGGGCCGGGCCAAAGGCGATGCGATACTTCAGGGCGTCGTCCCAGCGGCTGTCCTCGGTGTCGCCGCCGCCGGCCATGGTGCCGTTATAGCCGATGTAGGAAAAGGAATACGCACCGTTGGCCGGATCGTAAAGCAGCATCGCATCCGTGCCGAGCGCGCGCTGACGGCCGAAGGTCAGCGTGCCGATATATTTGGACGATATCCCACCATAGTATTCGTCGTTGAAGGGTTGGCCGGCGCGCGCGCCGTCGATGGCTATTGAATAGCTGGCCCTGGGAAGGCCGTTGTTGACGATGTCGGTTTCTGACGCGTTGGCAAGCAGGCCAGACTGTGGATTGATGCCCGTTGAAGCGTTGAACACCACGGACCAGCCAGGCAGAAACTCTTCCTTGCCCCGGATGCCCAGGCCCGTCTGCGACAGGTTGTTTGGTGCGACGAGGAATCGATGTTGGTACCCGTTTCGGTTCACCAGAGATTCGCCTTCATAGTTGTAGCCGTTTTCCGGCAAGCCGTGGCTCACCCAGCCGGCGCCCACGTCATAGGCGCCGTACAGCGTGATGCCGTGCCAGGTCAGCGCGCAATCGGTAGTGGCGAACTCGTGGCCATTCGCGCAGGGGTCCGGGGTCTTCGGCTCCGTCTTCGTGCCGGCCGGGGCGACCTGGCCAACCGCCAGCGTTGACGAGAAGAAGAGAACCGCTGCAAGAACCAGCTTCCTTTTTTTCACATTTCCTCCAGGTGTCGCTCGGGAATCAATTCATCTCCCTTGTCGTTGTCATCGTTCCAGTTTTGGTAATCTCAACGGTTGTCCCGATGCAGAAAGTCAGTGCGGAACCCCAGTTCCAGCTGCGGCATCACGGTGGCCGGCAAAGGCATCCCGCGTGGCTGTTCTTTCTACATACCCGTAACGCGAGCCTGGCAGCGCGAGATGAACCATCTGTCCGGCCGCGCCGGCATCGCTAAGGGAAGGACAAAAAGGGCAGCGGCAAGCAGCCCCTCAGGATCAAGTGCGTCGGGGAATCAACCATGAATCGATTTTATACGAATCATATTCCCTCATTTATACGAGTCTATCGAAGGAAGTTTAGGAGTGCCAGCCTGGCCGGATCGCGCAGCGATGCATCAGGATGTGCACCGTCCTGCTTCCGCGCCTATACTTTGGACTCCAGGAAAGGAGCGCCCATGGCAGAGCCGAGCCATCTGCTCACGCCGCGCGAGGCCGCCGCTGCTGTCGGCGTCAGCTACGCCACCATCAAGAAATGGATCCTGGCCGGACGCTTGAAGACCGTCCTCACGCCCGGCGGCCACCATCGCATCCCTGAAAGCGCGCTTGGTCCTCTTTCCACCACAACCGAAAAACGCAAGCCTGAAAAAGGCCGCATCGCATCGCGGGAGCGCTTCCGCACCACCAGCGGCCGCAACCAGCTGGTCGGAACCATTGTCGAAGTAAAAATTCGCGGCATTCTCGCCCAGGTGGTTCTGGCCATCGGCGAGCAGCGCATCACCTCCATCATCACCGCCGATGCCGCGCGCGAGATGCAACTGCGCAAGGGCCAAACCGCGGCGGCGCTGATGAAGGCAACCTCGGTGATGATTACCCGCGTCTAAGCGCCAGCAAGAAGCCCCGCCCCGCACCACATCGATAACTTGGAAGCCGCCATCGCGTCTGATACCGTGAAGAGAGCGGTTGTCCAATGGCCGCAACCCGAAGCCCCGTCTGTCTCGCGCAGTTTTCCTCCGGGGAAAATGCGCTCCGCAAACGCCTGGTCAGGGCACGTTCATTGGAGAACCGATCTCTTGAGGTGAATGACGATTCTTACCGCTGCCTTGCTCGTCATGCTGCAGGCTGACAGTGGCGCCGGCCCCGTCGGGGCGCAGGGCCCTGGCGCAATTTCGGAGCTGCTCGGCAACATTGGCACCGTTGCCTCGGCCGTCCTGGTGCTGCTGCTGTTCGCCAGCTTTTATTCCTGGTTCGTGATCCTTGGAAAAATCTCCACCTTCCGCAAAGCAACCAAAGAGACGCGCCGCTTTATCCGCGCCTTCCGCAAGGCCAGCCGTCTTCAGGAGATTGCGACCCTTGCCATTGATTGCAGAGCCAGCCCGCTGGCGCAGGTGTTTGAAGACGTGTATGAGACTTACAAGCGCCAGACCGGCGGCTCGGGTCCGCCGCGCAACCTGGTGCCGCTGGAGCGGTCCGCGCAAACCGCGGCCAGCGAGGCTGTGACCGCCCTCGAGCGGCGCATGACCGGGCTGGCAACAATTGCCTCCACCACCGTTTACGTGGGCCTGTTCGGGACGGTGATGGGAATCATCGACGCATTCCACGGCCTGGGAACGGCCGGTACGGCCACACTCCGCGCAGTGGCCCCGGGCATCTCTGAGGCGCTCATCACCACCGCCGCCGGCCTCTTTGTCGCCATACCGGCCCTCATCGCCTACAACCAG
The DNA here is from genome assembly GCA_963776535.1 of uncultured Acidobacteriaceae bacterium. Lineage (GTDB taxonomy): Bacteria > Acidobacteriota > Terriglobia > Terriglobales > Acidobacteriaceae > Telmatobacter. The sequence continues at coordinate 293,407 of CAVZNB010000001.1, forward strand.
CTCACCGCGCGCATCCGCGTTTTCGCCGCGGCCACTGACGATTTTTGCCGCGAACTGCTGAATTCCCTGGAAGAGATTCCCATGCGCGCGGCAGCGCCTGCGCCGCGGCCTTCCCCCGGTCCAGCGCTAGGTCCCGAACCCACCCGGGAGGTGGAACGTGGCCTTTACAAGTAGCACCGGCAAAACCAGTTCCTCGCTGGCGGAGATCAACGTCACCCCGCTGGTCGACGTAGTGCTGGTGCTGCTCATCATCTTCATGATCACCGCGCCGGTGCTGCAATCGGGCATCGATGTCTCCGTGCCCAAAACCCGTACCGTCCGTGAAATTACCGAGCAGCGACTGGTGCTCACCATCGACAAGGCCCAGAACGTCTACCTGGGCGATAAGCAGATCAGCATCCACGAAGTCGCGGAAAAACTCCATCAGCAGGGCTCCGACCCCGCTCACCAGATCATCTATCTCCGCGCCGACGAAACCGTCCCTTTCGGCGTCTTCGCCACGCTGATGGACGCCGTCAAGCAGGCCGGCATCACCAACGTCTCCATCGTCACCCAGCCTCTCGAAGCCAAGGCCGGCGCGCCCGCGGGAGACTGAAGATTCCCGGCATGGGCATGAGCCCCGCGAACAGGAACGTTCAGGCAACGCCATGAGCAGCATTCTGGAAGACAAAGAGCAACTGGAACGGCACATGAGGCACGACCCCGTCGCCGCGCCTGCCACCGGCTCCCTGCTCCTGCATGCGGTCCTGTTCGGCGGCATCCTGCTCTACGGCTTCTTCAACGGCTTCCTCCATCACAACTTCTGGGGCAATCCCGGCCCCGGCAGCGCCATGCAGGTCACTCTCGACTCAAGCGCCATCCCGCTGCCTTCTGACCAGCCCAAGAACGACAACGTCCTGCCTTCGGAGAAGCCCAGCCCCGCACCCGCGCCGCCCGAACCCAAGGCCAAACAGGCCATCGACGAAACCGCCATTCCCATCCAGGGCAAGGAAAAGAAGCCGGAAAAGCAGAAGCAGGTGAAGACCGCCAAGGTGACTCCGCCCACGCCGGATAACCGCATCCAGTACGGCGAGCAGGCCGGCTCCAAGCTCAGCCGCTCCACCTACGCGCAAACGTCCACGGCCGATCAGCCGGTCAGCGTCAGCAATGGCGACTTCGGCAGCCGTTTCCCCTGGTACGTAGATGGCATCAAACGAAAGGTGAGTCAGAACTGGATTCGCGGCCAGGTCGATCCGCGTACCGCCAAGGGCGCCACGGTGCAAATCTACTTCAAGGTCAACCGCCAGGGCGTTCCCGCCGGCTTCCGCATCAATACCGCCAGCGGCAGTCCCACGCTCGACCGCTCCTGCCTGCTGGCCACACAGCGTGTTGACACATTTGGCGATCTGCCCAGGGAATCCAACGATCAATGGCTGGACGTCACTTATGATTGTACGTACTAGGGCAACAATCACGTTGATCTTGCAGCATTTAGCGTACGGACCAGCGCCCGTACCTTTCGCCGAACCGTTCGAGGAAGGACAATTCATCGCATGAAGGCATTTTCCCGCATCTTCCCCCTCACACTGCTTCTTTCGTTTGCCGCACTCCAACTCAAGGCCCAGGACTGGGTCCACACCGGCACCAACATGGGTCAGGATCGCATCCGCATCGCCGCGGCCGACTTCAAGCCCACCAGCGTAGATCCCCAGACCCCTGCCCTCAAGGCCGTCTTCGACGCCACCCTTTACGCCGATCTGGGGCAAGCCGGCATCTTCGATCTGGTTTCCAAGAGCATGGCGCCGCAGGCCGCACCCGGCTCACCGCAGGAGATCAACCTTCCCCAGTGGGCCGCTGCTCCGTCCAACGCCGCCATGGTCGCCTTCGGCGCATTCTCCGTCAGCGGCGGCCGGGTGCAGGTTTCTGGATGGCTCTTCGACGCCAACAACACGGTCAGCCCGCAGGTTCTCGCCAGGCAGTACAACGAGACCGCCAGCGAGGAGTCCGCCCGCACCATCGCCCACCGTTTCGCCGACGAGATCATTCTCCGCCTCGGCGGCGGCATCAACGGCATTGCCGAAACCAAGATCTACTTCATCAGCACCCGTTCCGGCACCAAAGAGGTCTGGGCGATGGACTACGACGGACAAAATCAACATGCCATCACCCACCTGGGCACCATTTCCATCTCTCCACGCATCTCACCAGATAACTCCCGCCTCGCATTTGCCTCCCTGGGACGCGATGGATGGGCCATTCGCATGTACTCATTCGATCTCAACCGCTACGTTGCCTTCCCTGCCGGAGTCGCGGGAGGAAGCAACCAGTCCCCTGCCTGGTCGGCAGATGGCTCCAAGGTTGCGTTCTCCTCCTCGCGCACCGGAAACCCGGAGATATGGCTCTCCGACGCCGGCGGCGGCAACCTGCACAAGCTCACCGCCTTCAAGGGACCCAACGTCGCTCCCACCTTCAACCCCCGCACCGGCGCGCAAATCGCCTGGGTCAGCGGACGCACCGGCCTGCCGCAGATCTACACCATGGATATCGACGGCTCCAACGTGCAGCGCATCACCGACGGCGGCTATGCGGTCAGCCCATCATGGTCTCCCAATGGGCAGCTGCTGGCTTTCAGCTGGAATCGCAAGTACGGCCCCGGCGACCCCGGCGGCGACGACATTCACGTCATCGACCTGGCCAGCAAGGACTACCTCCAGATCACCCACGAGTCCGGCAGCAACGACTTCCCCTCCTGGGCTCCCGACGGACGCCACATCGTCTTTCAACGCACCATCGGCAGCCACACTGAAATCTGGACCATGCTCGCCGACGGCACTCAGCAGCGCCAGCTTACAAGCACGGGCAACAACTCCATGCCCAACTGGAGCTGGAAGTGACCATTCCGCGAGGCAAGTGATGTATTTCACCGAGAACGCATCCGTGCCGTCCCGCAGCTTTGAGCGCAGCGCCTCACCGGTCTTCCCCGTTGGAATGAACTATGATTCTATCGTCGCAATTCTCCCCCTTCGGCCCACACTGAAGGGGCAGTCTCAAGCAGGTCGTCCATCTTTGTTTTCTGCGCCGCAGAGAGCCATCGCTGCGGCCATCCAGTCAACGCAACCCTTGTGAGCGAAGGCCAAAACCGTTGTGCTCAGTTTTTTTCGTCTCAACCCGCAACGTTCTTCAAGCAAACCGGGAGAGACGGCTGGGCGCGGAACCGGAACGTCCGCATCGCTGGCAGCACAAACTCGAATTCACGGAAGGAGTAGTACATTGAACCCACGTTTTCGCATCTTGGTACCCGTTGTATTGCTTGTCGCACTGGTCGCAGTAGCAGGTTGCAAAAAGAAACAAGCACCACCGCCGATTGAGACGGCACCACCCGCGCCCGCGGCTCCGGCGCCCAGGGCGCAAATCACTGCGACTCCCTCGGTCATCTCGGCCGGGGACCAGGTGGTTCTTTCCTGGCGCACCTCCGACGCCACAACCGTCTCCATCGACGGCATCGGCGACGTGCCCACCTCCGGCGTCAGGACGGTAACCCCGTCGACCTCCACCAGCTATCACCTGGTGGCCACGGGCGCCGGTGGAACCGCCGACGCAACCGCCCGCGTCACCGTCAACTCGCCGCCCGCGGTCGTGGTGCCCACCAGCACCCTGACCCTGGAAGAGGAATTCAAGGCCCATGTGCAGGATGCCTTCTTCGACTACGACACCTACGATATCCGCAGCGACGCCCAGACCGTTCTTGCCGCCGACGCCTCGTGGCTGGTGAGCCATCCGGACGTCAAGGTGGTCATCGGAGGATACTGCGACGAGCGTGGCTCCAACGAGTACAACCTGGCCCTCGGTCAGAACCGCGCCGACGCCGCCAAGAATGCGCTGGTCACCGCCGGTGTTGCCGCAAATCGCATTCGCGTGGTCAGCTACGGCAAGGAGAAACCCTTCTGCTACCGAGTCCACGGAAGAGTGCTGGCAGCAGAACCGTCGCGCCGGTTTCACCCTCGACCGGTAAAGCGCCGCTCACAAACGCCCTGGCCGGCAGCACCCTGCTCTCCGCCCAGGCATGGTCAGGCCCCAAGCTGTCCCAGGTCTTCCGCCACGGTCATCCGCGCGGGAAGATCTGGGACAGCCGTTTGTTAGGGGCCGACCAAAAAACGTAAACTGAAACTTGCAAACTGTGAACGATGAACTTTGAACTGTTTAAGGGTGAACAATGAAGATAGCCTCAACCCTGCGCAACCGTCTCCTTGCCGCGGCCGCTCTCGGCCTGCTCCTCACCGCTGTGCCTCAGCCCGCGCATGCCGCCTCCAAAGAGATCATCGAGCTGCAAACCCAGGTACAGCAGCTCCTCGACATGGTCCAGCGCCTGCAGTCCACGCTGGACACGCGTCTCAGCTTGATCCAGCACATGGCGGAGCAGACCAACGACGCCACCAGCCAGATGACCGCCACCGTCAACGCCCTGCAGCAGAAGATCAACGCGCAGAGCGAAGCCAGCGGCGGCAAGCTCGACACCGTCTCCGGCCAGGTTCAGTCACTCAACGATTCCGTCGATGAGCTCAAGTCGCGCATCGCCAAGCTCGACAAGAGTGTCCAGGATCTGCAGGCGCAGCTCCAGGCCATGCAGACGCCTCCTCCCGCTGCCCCGGGCAGCCAGCCCACCGATCTCAATGCCCCCAGGAAGCTGCGCGGCCCCCGTGCGCCTCCCGCCCCCGTTGCGCCTCCGCTCAAAGAAACCTTCCAGGGCGGTGTGCGCGACTACAACGCAGCCCACTACGACGTGGCCGCCAGCGAGTTCCAGGACGTGCTGCACTACTACCCCATGGACGACTTGGCGGGTACCGCGCAGTTCTACCTGGGCGAGATCGCCTACCACCAGCAGAACTACGCCGATGCCGTAAAGGCCTATAACGCCGTTCTCGAGAGCTTTCCCGGCAGCGCCAAGGCGCCCGCCGCGCAGCTCAAGAAAGGCCTGGCCCTGCTGCTGTTGAACAAGAGGGATGCCGGCATCCACGAGCTGCGCACCCTTATCCAGCGCCATCCGCAAACTCCTGAAGCCGAGCAGGCCCGCCGCAAGCTCAACGGTCTCGGCGTCCGCATCAACCCGCAACCGGCGCGCTGATCCCGTTCACGCGCCTTTGGCAACAAAAAAAGCCCCGCTTCGCGCGGGGCTTTTTTGTTGCCTTGGAATTTCACTCGGCCTTACTGCAGGCTCGCCATCAGCCCATCCAGCGCCGACTTCGGCGGCCGCGTCAGGCTCTCCGGAAGCTGGCCCAGCGGTTCATCCACAATGTTCAGCAAGTCGATGAACGTCTGCTTCTTGGTGTCGATGTAGAACACGCCGGTGAGCACCTCTTCGTTCTGCGTGGCCTCCATCAGCGTCCGCACCGCATTCGCCTTGTCGGTCGGATCGTAATTCTGATCCAGCTTCTTCAGGCGCAGGCTCGATCCGTCGTGCATCTCCACATCCAGCACTTCGCCCGAGCTGTAGTCCACTTCAATCTCGTCGAAGCTGGCCACAAAGTCCACTTCGTTGATGGGCTCGTCATTGTCCTGCATGAACTTGTAGCTCTTCGTCGATCCCTCGTGGTCGTTGAAGGTCACGCAGGGGCTGATCACATCCAGCATCACCGTGCCCTTGTGCGAGATGGCCGCCTTCAGCATGCTGAGCAGTTGCTTCTTGTCGCCGCTGAACGAACGGCCCACAAACGTCGCGCCCAGCTGAATCGCCAGCGCGCACGTATCAATCGCTGAAAGGTCGTTCACCACGCCCGTCTTCAGCTTCGAGCCCAGGTCCGCCGTGGCTGAGAACTGGCCCTTGGTCAGGCCGTAAACGCCGTTGTCCTCGATAATGTAGATCATGGGCAGATTACGCCGCATCATGTGCACAAACTGGCCCATGCCGATCGAAGCCGTGTCGCCGTCGCCGGAGACGCCGATCGTCGTCATGGTATGGTTGGCCAAAATGGCGCCGGTCGAAACCGAAGGCATGCGCCCATGCACGCTGTTGAACGCGTGCGAGCGGCTCATGAAGTAAGCCGGGCTCTTCGACGAGCAGCCGATGCCGCTCATCTTCATCACCCGCTCCGGCTCCACGCCCATCTCGTACATCGCCTGGATAATGCGCTCGGAGATGGCGTTGTGGCCGCAGCCGGCGCACAGCGTGCTCTTGCCGCCGCGGTATTCAACAATCGGAAGGCCGATGTGATTTAACTTGGGTGCTGCTGGTGCTGTAGCCATTTACAGGCCCTCCTTCGTAGCGAACTCTTCCGTGATCGTCTGCGCGTCCAGCGGCAATCCGTTGAAGTGCAGAATGCTGCGCAGCTTCACCGTCTGCTCGGCTGGGATGTCCAGCTTCAACAGGCTCACCAATTGCGCGTCGCGGTCCTGCTCCACCACGTAAACCCGCTCGTGCGATGCGATGAAGTCGTGAATCTCGTGCGCAAATGGATAGGCGCGGATACGCATGTAGTCCACATCCTGCCCATACTGCTTCTTGATCTGGTCAAGGCTCTCGCGAATCGCAAAGTCCGACGTTCCATAAGCCAGAAGCGCGATCTTCGATGCCCCGTTCTTCACCGTCACCGGGCCCGGGACCAGCTTGCGCGCGTTGTCGAACTTCCGCGCCAGGCGGTCCATGTTGGCCACGTAATCCTCCGGCTTCTCGCTGTAGACCGCAGCGTCGTTGTGGCCCGTGCCGCGCGTAAAGTAGGCCGCCTTGGGATGCATGGTGCCGGGCAGCGTCCGCCAGCCAATGCCGTCGCCATCCACGTCCCTGTAGCGGGCAAATCCGCCCAGCTTCTCCACATCCTCGGCGGTTAAAACCTTGCCGCGGTCCTGCGGTTTCTCCGGATACACAAACGGCTCTGACATCCAGTTGTTCATACCCAGGTCCAGATCGCTCAGCACAAACACCGGCGTCTGAATCCGCTCGGCCAGGTCGAACGCCGCGTAGCCGAACTCGAAGCACTCCTTCACGGTGCCCGGCAGAAGCACGACATGCTTCGTATCGCCGTGGGAGAGAAACGCCGTCGACAGCAGGTCCGCCTGCGATGTGCGCGTCGGCAGCCCGGTCGAAGGCCCGGTCCGTTGCACGTCGAAGATCACACCCGGAATCTCGGCATAGTAGCCCAGCCCGGCAAACTCCGCCATCAGCGAGATGCCCGGCCCCGACGTCGCCGTCATCGACCGCGCGCCGGCCCAGCCCGCGCCCAGCACCATGCCGATCGCGGCCAGTTCGTCCTCGGCCTGCACCACCGCAAAGGTTGCCTTGCCCTCCGGCGTCACGCGGAACTTCTTCAGCAGGTCGGCGGTCGCTTCCACCACCGAGGTCGATGGCGTAATCGGATACCACGCCACCACCGTCACGCCCGCAAACACCGCGCCCATGCCGCACGCCGCGTTGCCGTCGATGATGATCTTGCCCGCCGTCTTGTCCATCCGCTCAATGAAGTAGGGGTCCTGCTTGGTGAACGTCGACGCGGCATAATCCCAGCCCGACTTCACCGCGCCAAAATTCAGCTCGAAGACCTTCACCTTCTTCGCAAACTGCTTGCGCAGCCCGTGCTCCACCACGTTCAGATCGATGCCCAGAATCTGCGCCGTTGCGCCCACGTACACCATGTTCTTCACCAGCTTGCGCAGCTTGGCTTCAGGGCAGATGGCCGCCGTGATCTTGTCCAGCGGCACTGGGTAGAACACCACGTCGTCACGATACTGCTTGAGGTTCAGATTCTCCTCGTAGATCGCCACGCCGCCCGCAGGCAGCGCCAGCGCGTCCTGCCTCGCCGTCTCAGGGTTGATGGCGACCAGCACCTCTGCATCCCGCTTGCGCGCAACATAACCGTCCTTGCTGGCGCGTATCGTGTACCACGTGGGAAGTCCGGCGATGTTCGACGGGAAAAGGTTCTTGCCACTGACTGGAACCCCCATCCCGAAGATGCTTTTCAGCAGCACGCTATTGGCGGATTGCGAGCCGGACCCGTTCACCGTTGCTACGTTGATGCTGAAATCGTTGATCACGCGTGCGCGTGTGTTCTTTCCGCTCTGCAATTCACTCAGAGCTACCTGGCCTGTCGCCATGGGTCGGGATTCCCTTCCGAAGAATTCTTCTGGATCGCGGCTCAATCGTGTGAATCGTCAATCCTGTTGCTGTTCATCCAACCGTCCCGGATTTGCGGGACCTTGATCCAATTTGGCCTGAACCGGCAATTTGTTCCCTTGTGATTATAGTCACTTCTGCGCTCCTGCGTATCAAATCCGGCTCCAGTTGTTACACGGTTGATTCTCTTTGCATCCGCTCAAAGAAACGCTCCCGCAGAGGAACCGCCCCTTGAACGGCCAGGCACTGCAAAATCAGTGCATTTCGGCCAACCGCACCGAATCGCGGTTCCAGCGCAGCAGTAGCGTGAAGGCAATCACCACCAGCGCCAGCGTCAGCCCAATCCACAGCCCGTAAATGCCCCATTTGAAGAAGAAACACAGGGTCAACCCCAGCGGCAGCCCCATTACCCAGTAGCCCACCAGGTTGGCCAGCATCGGAACCCGCGTCTCGCCCAGCCCGCGCAGTGCACCGGTGGAAACCGTCTGGATTCCGTCGAATATCTGGAACGCGGCAGCCAGCAGCAGAAGTCCCGGCCCCACCGCCATCACCCTTGCGTCGCTGGTATAAAGCGCAATCAGCGGTCGCGGCGCCACCAGGAACACCACCGCCGCCAGCAGCATGAAACCTGTTCCCAGCCCCAGCGCCAGCCAGCCCGCCCGCCGCGCCCTGGCCGCGTCTCCCGCGCCCACGGCGTGCCCCACGCTCACCGCCGCCGCTGCTGACACCCCCAGCGGCACCATGTACGTCATGGACGCATAATTCAGCGCAATCTGGTGCGTGGCCAGGGCCACCGGCGTCAACCACCCAGCCGCCAGCGTCGCGCCGTTCCAGGCGCCCACCTCCAGCACAATCTGCCCCGCCGCCGGAGCTCCCAGCCGCACCAATTGCTTGATTTTGTTCAGGTTCGGACCCGCCCAATGTTGGAATAACGGATGCCCCCGCTGCCGCTCGTAGCGCCACGCAAACCCCAGCAGCGCATGCGCCATGAAGATCCGCGAAACCACCGTCGACAGCGCTGACCCGTCCACGCCCATCCGCGGCGCGCCCCACTTGCCGTAGATCAGCACCCAGTTCCCCAGCCAGTTCAGCAGGTTGGCGCCCACAAAGGTTGCCGTCACCACCCGCACCTGCCCAACCCCCTGCAGATACCGCCGCGATCCGCCGTAAACCAGAAGCGGCAGCGTCCCCCAGTTCATGATTCGCAGGTAGCTCGCGGCAGGGACCGCAACCTCCGCTCCAATCCCGAAGCGCGCGTAGCCAAAGCTCGCCAGCCACACCACAACCATCACCAGCGGCGTTACCAGAATGGCCAGGTACATGCCCTGCGCCAGCCAGCGGTGGCAACCGTCGTAGTCCTTGCGCCCGTAGGCCTGCGCCACCAGAGTGTCCAGGCCCAGCAGCAGCCCGATCCCGAACAAAGAGGGCGTGTAGCAGACTGCATTGCCCAGCGCCACGGCGCCAATCGCCGCCGGCCCCAGCCTGCCCACCATGATGGTGTCTACCACGCCCTGGGCCATCCAGCCCAGTTCGCTCAGCACCACCGGAACCGCCAGCGCCACCAGCGCGCCCAGCTCCTTTTTCCACTCACCCGGTATCGGCCGCATCCAACCAATCTATATGCTGGCCATACTCAATCGCACACTTAAGGCGCGTGCCGCGTCACCGAGCTGTCTCACCGGCTCCTGACCCGCTTCCGGGATAACTTGCCATCGGGATCCCGCATGATCGGCTCGCCATCGCCCTCTACGCCGCAAGACGGTTTGTACCCGTCCCGCTTCTTGCCCACTCCCAGCTTCTCGCCCGCGCGAAAAACGCTCATCCCGATCAGCAAAATGAAAGGAATGGCAACCAGCAGCGTGTCCCTGCCCGAGATCAGAATCTGGTTCCCCATGGCGCACCCCCGGTGCTGCCCGGGAAGGCTGCAACCACATGGCCAACTCGCGCCCCAACACCATGGCTGCCGGATGGGGTTGACTCTAATCAAGTAGCGGCCAGCGTCGCTCAGCTCACTCTCAAAGCGATCCAGGCGACTGTCTCGTTTTCAGACACTTTAGAGTGCTTCTGTCCAATTTCGCGACCTGCCTCCGCGCTCGCTCAGCCCGTTCCTTCTCAGAACGACACGTCCGCTGGCTGCGTCACGCGCAGAACCGACAACTGCCCCGTTCGCCGCTTCCACGCCGCACGGATAGCCTCCACCTTGTCGCGGTTCTCCTGCGTATCCGGGTAGTCGATAATCAGCAGCTTCGACCGCAGCCGTTGCGGCGTCGCGTCCTTCTTGCCCTGCCACTGCCCGTAGACGTCGGCCACGCTCAGCCCGGAGGGAAAACGCGGCGTCACTTCCTTGTCCAGGAAATCCCGCCACGCGGCCTCGCTGATGCCTTTCTCCGGCTCATCTGCCGGGCCCAGCCCAAAGTAGAGCCGCGTGTCCACCCACCCCGAGGCCTGGGCAGGGTGCGCCGCATCGCCAGCCAGTGTCGAAGTCACAGGCGCGTTCTGGGCAGACGCTGGGTTCAGACCGCCGCTCAGAGCCAAAGAGAACGCAGTTACAACCAGAAATGAGCGCAAACGCATTCCAACCCCACTTTATTTTGCTGGTATCCCAACGAAGAAATTGCGTCATGCCGGCCTCTGTCGAGAGACAGAGGTTACCGCTGCCGGCCGTGGCGCCAACAGGCCTCTTGCCAAAACGCGACACGACAACGCGGCAGCAGCCTTACTTTTCCACCTCCACGCCCCGCCAGAAGGCCACGTATCCCTTGATCTTGCGCGCCGCCGGCTTGGGGTCGGGATAGTACCAGGCCGCGTCCGGGTTATCCTGCCCGTCGATCAGCAGGTTCAGGTAGCGGGCCTGGCCCTTCCACGGACAGGTGGAGGTGGTGCGTGCTGGGGCGAAAATACTCCCGCTTGAGGCTGGCCTCGGGAAAGTAGACATTCCCCTCCACCGTCTCCGTCGTCTCGCTTTCGGCAATCACCTTGCCGTTCCAGATTGCTCGTGCCATGGTGTCATCCCGGTCGAATCCGCAATTTCCCCGTCCCGCCGCCCGAAAAATCAGGGCCGAACCGAGGCAACGGATATGACACTACCAGAGATTGAGCGCCGTGGCGAGTCCATTTTGTCGCCGAAACTATTAGAAAACCCTACTTCGCTTCGGCGATCGAGTCGATGTGAACGCTCTTCTTCGCCGCATCGGCGGTCGCCGTCACCGTCACGTGGTCGCCGTAGAAGGCCTTCACCGCATCCGGATTGTCGATCGTCCAGACTTCCTTCTTGGCCTCGTCCACAAACACCGGCGCTTCGCCGCCCTGCAATGCACTTCTTCACGCAGGCTGCGCCGCTGCCGGCGTGCTTGGCGCCGCACATCGAGTCGGAGATCCAGCCGTTGATCTTGGTGGAGTCGGCCGCCAGGCCGCAAGCGCGGTAAAACGCGAGACGGCTGCTCAGCAGAGCAAGAACACGTTTCACAGAAAACCTCCAGGGGGAATGGGACTCTCGATCAGTTACCATCATGCTCCACCGCACCGCAATTCGGCAAGAGGTTTAAACCCGGCGGTTTCGGCAGGATAAAAATACTCGACCGTGCGTCTGTTGCTGCCGGCAGCCAGGTTCTTGCGCCGGGCTTCCACATTCTTCAGCACCGCCTCGTAGCGCTGCGCCGCCGCTGAAAACCGGTTGACCAGCTCCGAGGTCTTGGTCAGAAACCCCGGATTCTTCTCCCGGATATCCGTCCAGAATCGGCGCAAACTTGGCCAGCAGGAAGAATCCCTCGCCGTTGCAATCCACAAACAGCTCCGCCGAAACCGCCCCGTGCAGCACCATCGCCGCCGCCATCTCCCAGTAGGTGAGCACCTGCCGCAGCCACGCGTTGTGCGGGTCGGCCGGGTTCTCGGCCACGGCAAAAAACTCCTCCGCCGTCGCCGGCCAGAACTCGCCCGTCATCCACGCGCGCGCCTGGCGCATCACCGCTTCGGTGCGCAATTCATAAAGCCTGAGAATGATTTCGGCATCCGCCGGCGTTGCAAGCATTCGTTCCATAGGGTCATTTCTCCGCTGCCCCATACTAACGGATTCAGCCTCATGAGCGTTGAGAAGTGCGGCAACAGCGTTCTCTACGCCGGCTGCAACTCCTTCTTCCCGCTCTTGCTTCTCCACCACCGGCCCATGCGTCTCCGCCGTCGGCAGCGGCGGCGCATCCCCGATCCGCTTGGAGTAGCTGCACACCACCGCGCCATCCGCCGCCGCAGCACCCTTCGCCGCACCCTTCGCAACCTTTTTCGCCCGCTTCTTCGGCGCCGTCTCTTCCTCGGCGGCCTTCTTCTTGTTCGGGCACTCCAGGAAGATTCCCGACCGCAGCGTCTTCTCCACCAGGTACGGGCTGCCGCACTCCGGGCACTTCTTCGCCACCGGCTTGTTATTCGAGGTGAAGTCGCACTTCGGATAATTCGTGCAGCCCCAGAAGATGTTGCCCTCGCCGCGCCTTGCGCTCGGCCAGGTCGCCCGTGCCGCACTTGGGGCACTTCATTCCCTCAATCAGGTTCTGCTTCACATACTTGCACTTCGGATAGCCGGAGCAGGAGACAAACTCCCCATAGCTGCCCTGGCGCAGCACCAGCGGCTTGCCGCACAGCGGGCAGTCTTCGCCCGTCGGCTGCGGCGCCGGCTGCTTCTGCTGCTGCTTCTGGCTCAGCTTGCGGAAGGTCTTGCAGGGCGGATCTTCGTTGTAATCCAGGGCAGGACATGAACATCCCGAACGGCCCGCGCTGCAGCACCATCACCCGCCCGCAGTTATCGCAGATACTCCTCCTGCTCGCCCGCTTCCTGCGCCTCCGGCGTGTTCAGGTCCGGCTTGCCGGCCGTGTTTTCCTTGGTGAAGTCGCAGCTCACCTGATCGACCGTCACCTTCTTGCCCTTCGCCGCGACTCATCCGCCGCCAGCTTCAATCGCCGCCGCCAGTTCCTTCGCGTTCGCCACCTCGCTTCGAGATACACCGTCGTGTCGTCCATCGCTCGCGCTGCACCGTCATGGGGAAATTCAGCGCCTTCGTAATCTTCTTCGTCACCGCCTTCGGGATCCTTCTTCCACGGCCCCATCGCAACCGTCACCGGCTTCTTCTTGTTGAAGTCCGAACAGGCAAAGAAACTGCCGAACTTGCCCCACTTCAGACACCAGCGGCCATCCGCACAGGTCGCACTTCTCGTTCGTCTTCTGCTCCATCCGCTTGATGTCTTCCATGTTCTTGCCGGCGTCCTTCAGCTCCTCCTCAAAGTGGTCGTAGAAGCCCGTTCAGCAGGTCGGTCCACTTCTCCTTGCCCTCTTCGATCTCGTCCAGTTCCTCTTCCAGCTTGGCCGTGTACGCCATGTCGAAGATGTACGGAAAGTTCTTCACCAGCAGATCGCACACCACCATGCCGATCTCAGTGGGATAAAACCGCCCGCTGATCTTGGTCACATACTCGCGGTCCTGGATGGTATTGATGATCGACGCATAAGTCGAAGGCCGCCCGATGCCCCGCTCTTCCAGCACCTTCACCAGCGAAGCTTCGTTGTAGCGCGGAGGCGGCTGGGTAAAGTGCTGCTCCGTGCTCCAGCTTCTCCAGCTCCAGCTTCTTCACGTTGTCCAGGTTGGGCAGCTTGTTGGCCGCTCTCGTCGTCGTCGTCCTTCTTGTCTTCCACAACTTCGTAGACCTTCAGGAATCCGTCGAAGCGCAGCACCGAGCCGCTGACAGCCGGAAGTCGTACGTCTTGCCCGTCTTCGCGCTGACCGCGGCAATCTTCGCCGTGGTCACGTCGAAGACCGCCGGCGTCATCTGCGAAGCCACAAACCGCTGCCAGATCAGCCGGTAGAGCTTCAGCTGCTCTTCGGTCAGATAGCGCGCAATCGACTCCGGCGTCCGCGACGCATCGGTGGGCCGGATCGCTTCGTGCGCATCCTGCGCGTCCTTCTTGCCCTTGTACACATTCGGCGTCGCGGGCAGATACTGCGCGCCCAACTGCTTGCCGATCCACTCCCGCGCCCCTTCAATCGCCTCCGGCGCCACGCGCGGCGAGTCGGTTCTCATGTAGGTGATCAGGCCGACCGTGCCCTCCGCGCCCATCGTCGACGCCTTCATAGAGCCGCTGCGCCACGCCCATCGTCCGCCGCACATTGAAGCCCAGCTTGCTGGCCGCGTCGCGCTGCAACTGGCTGGTGATGAACGGCGCCAGCGGCCTGCCGCTGCTGCTCGCGCGACTGCACCGAGACCAGCGACCACTGCGCCTTCTCGAGCGCCGCGACCACCGCGTCCATCGACTTCTCGTCCGGCAGCGCGTTGGCGATGAACTGATCTTTGCCGTCCTTGTCCTTGCCGTTCGCCACCCGCGCCGGCTCGCCGTCGATGCCGACAAAGCGCGCCTTGAAGCTCTGTCTCCGCCTGCTTCTCCGGATGCAGCATCGCGTCCAGCGTCCAGTACTCCACCGGCTTGAACGCGCCAATCTCCCGCTCCCGCTCCACAATCAGCCGCACCGCCACCGTCTGCACGCGGCCCGCCGACAAGCCCGCGCCGCACCTTGTCCCACAGCAGCGGAGAAATCTGGTAGCCCACCAGCCGGTCCAGCACGCGCCGCGTCTGCTGCGCGTCCACCAGGTTCTGGTCCACGTCCCGCGCGTGCTTGAACGCCTCCTGCACGGCCTTCTTCGTAATCTCGTTGAAGGTCACGCGGCGAATCTTCTTCCGTTCCTTGGCCGTCGTCCCCAGTTGCAGCGCCAGGTGGTACGCAATCGCCTCGCCCTCGCGGTCCGGGTCAGGCGCCAGATAGATCTCGTCCGCCTTGGCCGCCAGCCTTCTTCAGCTGCGCCACAACCTTTTCCTTGCCCGGAGACACGATCAGCGTCGGCTCAAAGGTCCGGTTCTCCAGCTCCACGCCAATATCGTTCTTGGGCAGGTCCATGATGTGCCCCACCGAGGCCAGCACCTCAAAGCCCTTGCCCAGATATTTCTCGATCGTCTTCGCCTTGGCGGGCGACTCGACGATCACCAGTGATTTGCTCATTGCCATCCTTGATTCCTAGACCACTCTATCCTGTCAGGCCTGTTTGACTCGCATTCGGACCAATTCCGTTTCATTGCAGGCGCGCTCCAAATTCGCATCCGCTGCCACGGCCGCTCGTCCCACTCCGGAAAAATCCACCCGCAAATGTTGCACCCTACCACGGAACACCGCTCCGTTTCCACTCGGATGCGACTCATTTCTTCGCGCATCCGTCCCATTTCGAGGTGCGCACGCAATCTGTTGCGTGCCGGAACCGCGCAGAAATGCTCCGTAGGAGATGCCTTCAAATAAAGCTGAGTCATCGCAATCGACGCTGTTGACAAATTTCCTGCAGACGCGGACCGCATTCGACCAAGACCGCATCTCCATCTCACGACTCTGCACCGATCTCGAGTCTAATCCCTGTTCCCTGTTCCCTGTTCCCTGTCTTTCTCACATCGTCCTGCACATAATTCTTCCCCGGCATACAGCCGCACCCGCCCCGCCATCTCCAGCTCGAAAAGCGCCGTAAACACCTCGGAAGAAGTCAGTTGCGTCTCCAGCAGCTCAAGAATCTCATCGATCTGCAGGCTCTCGTCGGCGCGCAGCACCTCCAGCACCATCGCCTCCTGCGGGCCGCAGCACCGGGTCAGGCAATAAGGATGCGGTCGTCTCCGATTTGGATTCAACCGGCGCCTCGCGCCTCCAGCTCCAGCCGCACCTGCGAAGGCAGATCTTCCCACACGTCTTCCCAGGTCGCCATCAGCTTGGCGCCCTGTTTAATCAGCGTGTTGGGCGTCCACGAGCCCTTGTTGGTCACATTGCCCGGCACCGCAAACAGATCGCGGTTCTGCTCCGCCGCGCAGCGCGCCGTCACCCGCGTGCCCGAGTTCTCCGCCGCCTCCACCACCAGCACCGCCACGCTCAGCCCGCTCAAAATCCGGTTGCGCCGGGGAAAATTCTGCGGCGCCGGAAACGTCCCCATCGGCAACTCGCTCACAATCGCCCCGCCCGTAGCCAGAATCTCCTCGGCCAGCTTCTTGTTTTCCTTGGGATACACCACGTCGATCCCCGTGCCCCACACCGCCACCGTCGGCATCCGCGCCGCCAGCGCTCCTCTGTGCGCGCAACTAGTCGATGCCCCGCGCCATCCCGCTCACAATCAGCAGCCGCCGCACCGCCAGGTCCCGCGACAGCATCTCCGCCACGCCCGACCCATACGGAGAAGGATGCCGCGTTCCCACCACCGCAATCGCCGGCCGCGCAAGCAATCCCGCATCCCCGCGCACCCACAGCACCGGCGGCGGATCGTAAATCTCCTTCAGCCGCTCCGGATACTCCGCGCAGCCATACGTCACCAGCGTGCGCTCCTGCGCCGCCACCCGCGCCCACTCCTCCTCCGCCGCCGGCCCGCGCCTTGCCGTCAAAGATGAACTGCGCCGCCTCGGCCGGAAACCGCAGCCCCTCCAGCTCCGTCAGCGGCAGCTCGAAAATCTGGCTCGCCGCACTCCAACTGCCGCACCGCATCCAGAATCCGCTTCGGCCCCAGCCCCGGCGCCAGCGCCAGCGCCAGCCACGCCAGCCGCTCCTCGTCCAGAGCAGCGCAAGCCCCGGAAACCAGGCCATCCAGGGGCAGCCGCGTCATCGATCTCCCTCGACTGTCCAAAAAATGCACACTTCCACTTTCCTCACAGGAAACCAATGAACCTTTTCAAAGGAATTTGCGCCAACCTTACCGATGTCACACCCGGCTGTCAAGGCTGCCCGTCACTGTGATGCGCCTCACCCGGAATCCTCCACCCCCGGTTGATACTCTAGAGACAAGTGAATCCCGTCCCTGATCCCCGTTCGTCCACCCGTCTGCGCATCGCCGCCATCAACTTCCTCAATCCCGCGCCGCTGATGTGGGACTTCGAACACCCGCCCGCTCGCAGGCCTCGCTCGCCGGGCGCTACCAGATTGACCGCATGCTCCCCTCCGAGTGCGCCGACCGCCTCGCCTCCGGCCACGCCGACATCGGCCTCGTCCCCATCGCCGCCCTGGCCGCCAATCCCACCCTGCGCATCCTGCCCGGCTGCACCATCGCCTCCAAAAAGCGTGTCCGTTCCCTGCTGCTGGTCCATCGCGCCGGCCAGCCGCTCGCCGCTCTGCGCTCTGTCGCCGCCGACACCGCCAGCCGCACCACCCTGGCCTACGCGCGCATTCTCTTCCATCACTGGGGCAACCCCGACGTTCCCTTCCTTCCCGCAGTCGCCGATCTCGACGCCATGCTCGACCAGGCCGACGCCGCCATCCTCATCGGCGACCCTGCGCTGCTCGCCCTCGAGGAGCAGGCCAATCGCTTCGAACGCACCGGCGAGGAGCTCGTCTACCACGACCTTGCCGAGCAGTGGAACGCCATCACCGGCCTGCCCTTCGTCTCCGCCGTCTGGGGAATCTCGGGTGCCCCGGCCCCTCGCACCTGGGGACCGGGGAATCCATGAGCTCCATCGCCAACGACCTGATCCAATCCCGCATCCACGGCCTCCAGAACATCGACGCCCTGGTCGCCGAGTGGGCCCGCCGCCTGCCCATTCCCGGAAGAAACCATCCGCGCCTATCTCACCACCAACATCCACTACATGCTTGACGAGGAATGCATGGAAGGCATGCGCGTCTTCTTCCGCACCGCTGCTTCGCTCGGTGTCCTTCCCGCCTACAACCTGCCGGTTGGTAAACTGGAGCCATGATGGACGAACTGGAGTTCCGCAAACTGGCCGAGGCAGCGCTCATCGAGTTGCTGCAGCATCTCATCGCGCTTGAAGAAAAAGAAGACTCCGGCTTTGAGGTTGAGGGCGGCCAGGGCGGCCTGCTCAACGTCCTTTTTGAAGAGCCGCCGGGCAAGTTCGTCATCACCCCGAACGCGCCCGTGCAGCAGATCTGGATCTCCGCTCTCTCCACCAGCTTCAAGCTCGACTGGGACGCAGCCGCTGCGGCCTTCGTCCTTCCCCGCACCGGCGAGCAGCTCACGCCGCTGGTCGACCGCCTCATCGCCGATCACCTCAAATCGTAGCCATCCGCGCACACGCAAAAGGGGCCCGGCTTCAGGCCGGGCCCCTCGTTTCGGCGTGCAATCAATCTATTGCAACGAGTAAACCGTCTTTAGCACCTTGTCGGCCACGACCTTCGGCAGCGGTGCGTACGAAAGGCTGGCAGCCTCGCTTTCGCCGGAGTTGATAATCCAGCTCAGCAGGTCCTTGATCACCTTGCCCTTGGCCGGGTCGGCGGAGTGGATCGGAATCAGCAGCCACGTAAAGCTGGAGATGGGGTAAGCATCCTTGCCCGGAGCGTTGGTAATCGAAACGCGGTAGTCGGCCGGCATCTGCTTGACGCTGGCCGCGGCCTCCGTCACGCCTTCGATCGAGGCCTTCAGGCAGCTGCCGGCAGCGTTCTTCACAGATCCGTAGCTGATGTGGTTCTGCAGGGCATAGATCAACTCGACATAGCCCAGCGCGCCGGGCAACTGGCGAACCAGGCCGGCCACGCCCTCATTGCCTTTGCCGCCCACACCCACCGGCCAGGAGACCGAGGTGCCCTTGCCGGGCCCGTCCGCCCACTCCTTGCTCACTTTGCTCAGGTAGTCGGTCCAGATATAGGTGGTGCCGCTGCCGTCCGAACGGTGGACGATGATGATCTTCTGGGCCGGCAGGTTCACCCCCGGGTTGTCCTTGGCGATGCGGGCATCGTTCCACATGGTGATCTTGCCCAGAAACATGTCTGCCAGCACATCTCCGCTGAACTTCAGGTCGCCGACCCCCGGCACATTGAAGGCAGGCACATCCGCGCCCATCACGGTGGGAATATGGATCAGCTTGACTTTGGAGCTAGCCAACTGCTCGTCGGTCATGGGACCGTCGGACGCGCCAAAGTCGACCAGCCCGGCCGTCACTTGGCGAATGCCGCCGCCGGACCCGATCGACTGGTAGTTGATCTCCACCCCCGGATGCGCTGCCGCGTACTCGCTAAACCATTTGGAATAAATCGGATAAGGAAACGTCGCTCCGGCGCCCGTCAACTTCTGCGCCTGACCGGCGCTCATGGCGAAAACCAGCAAACCAAGGACAATGAACGTCTTTTTCACTCGAATCTCCCTTGCAGAAAAACTGCCATAACCATTCTCTACCGCGAATGTTACGGGCATTTGAATGGTCCAGGCTTTTCATCCTCCGCCCTCAACCCTGAAGCAGGAAATTCTTAGCCTCTCAGCCCGGGACGCCCATCACGGCTCCGCCCGGCTCCTCCACTTCTCCGCCAGTGCCCTGTCCGCCAGCGCCTTGATGTACACCCCGCCCACCACTGACCGCGCCTGAAACCCAATCTGCTTTCCCGTCTTGGTGTCGTACCAGTCCGTCAGCGGCACCCGCGTGGGCCCCTCGTTGATCCACTCACCCGTCCGCTCCAGAATCTGCTTGTACACCTCCGCGCCACCCGGCTGCGCCGTGTCCGCCAGCGTCGCTGTCCACACGCTCCAGTCCAGCTTGGTATAGTCGGCGCGATTGTCCAGCGGCAACCCAAACCGGTTCATGTGCTGCAGGTAGAACGCCAGCTCCGTCTCCCGCACCTTTGCCGGAAACAGCTTCAAATCCAGAATCTGGTCCCACACCAGGTTGTACTTCTGGCTCCACGTTCCCGGCTTGTCGAAGGCCAGCTTATAGTGGTCCCCATCCAGCGCCATCGTCTGCCATTTCGCCGCCATCTCCGCTGCCAGCCGCGCGTACTCCGACGCCGCCTCCGGCTTGCCCACCCCGCGCGCCATCTCCGCATACGCCGCCAGAGCCTCAATCGCCTTGATGGAGAGGTTGGCATTGTGCGCCAGGTGCCCGGCAAAGTCATCCGTTGAAAGCTGGTTCGAGGGGTCCAGACCCTCCTGCCGCAGGTACTCGGCCCACTTGGTGAACTCCGGCCAGTAGCTCCGCGCAAAATCAAAATTCCCCAGCTCCCGCTCCATCGCCGCCACCAGGATCAGCAGGTTCCCGCTCTCCTCCACCGGCATCTGGTCCTCTTCGGTACGCTCCCCGCCGCCGTACACCTGCCCGTCGGCCAGCGGATACGTTCCCAGGTCGTGCGGCGCAAACGGCCACTTCCAGCGCGGCAGCGCGGCGTACTCCATCACCGGCTTCAGCTGCGCCTGAAGCAGCGCCGGGTTGAAGAACAGAAAGAATGGCGCGGAAGGGTAAAGCACATCCACCGTCGAGATGCACCCGTTGGAGAAGTTCTCCTTGGGAAACAGCATCGGCGTCCCGTCCACATCCGCGGCAAACCCGTGCGCTGCCAGCGTCTGCCGATAGGCCAGAATCGCCAGCTGCGCGTAGTCCTTCCCGCCCGTCTTCTCCAGATCCTCCGTCAACTCTTTGTCGAACCGCACGCCCCGCTGCTCCAGCGCCGCATGCTGGTTCTCCGCATCGGCCAGCATCTGCTGCACGCTCAGCCCGTTGCGCTGCCAGTAAGGCCGCAGCTCTGCGCCCCAGGTACTCGATCGCGTACTCCTCGGTGTACGCCAGCAGAACATGCCGGCTCACCGGCGCACTGCCCACCTTGCCGAACGGCAGCAGCACGCCCAGTTCCGCTGCCCCGTCGCGCGGCATGCGCGGCATGTCCATATCGTCGGCCGCCGGCAATGCGCCCGTCGTTGTAAAGCTGTGCAGGTTGTCATCTGATAGCGCAAACTCCGCCCCCGCCTCGTCCGGCGCAGCCAGGTGGAAGTACCCCCAGTCAATGCGCAGGTCGTCTCCCGGCCGGTTCAGCACGTTCTGGTCGCGCGACCCCACGTTCAGCACCGTCAGCCCCTGCGCGCGCGAGCGGCTCCAGGTCACCGCCTCGTCCGAAGTGTTCACGGCAATCACCGGGTCCACGTCGATCAGCACCGACAGCTCATGTTCCCCCTGTCCGGTCGCGCTTACCGTCAGGTACGTCACCGGCCGCGAAAGCACGTCCAGATCCCTGGGAAACGCCGGCGTGAAGAAGCTCACTGTCAGGCTCACCTGCCCAGCCTGAAATTCATACGTCGTGTGCGTCGGCGTCACCGCCAGTGATGTCTGCGTCATCGCCGGAATCTCGCGCGGATCTGCGCCCATGAACCGCCACGTCTTGCCATCGATCCGTGCCAGCCCAAAGATCGGTTGCTCCCGCCCCGTCCAGTGCTTCGTGTTCTGGTCGGTCAGCTTGTCCGCCATCGACCACACGCTGAAGTACGGATTATGCGCAATCAGCGGCACCGCCGGAGGCCGTTGCTGCCCGCACGCCAGCGCAGCAAAAGAGAGAACCAGCGCACAGACCAGGCAACGCCCCACGCCGGCAGCAGAAAAGATATTTGAAATCGATTTCATTTCCCACCCGTTCTTGTGATCGCAACAAACAGACAACAGCATAATTCCTCAAAACGGCCAGGAGCCGTTCCCGGGCGCGCCCAGGAGTCCTGCGTCCTTCCAATTCAGAACTGCGGCAACTCCGACTTCAACTGCAACCGCATCTTCCCTTTTTCCGGCAGCGGGTACGGCTCCACGTCCGGCAACACCCGCACCGCCGTGGTGAACTTGAACGGGTACTTCCCCGGTCCCGCAAACGTAGCCTCCACAAAGAACGCGGTCCACCCCTTCGCCGGCGCAGGCACCCGCGCCACATACACCCCGGGACTCTCCGCCGTAAGTGGCGTTCCATGGTAGGAGCGCCCAATCGCCTCCACGCGAAAATCGCGATGGTCGGGATTCATCGCCTGCCACAGCGTTACCTCCAGCGGCGTCACCTCCGTGGTCACCCGTATCGAGCCATCCACCTCAAAGGTCCATGCCAGTTTCGGCCGCGTCCCGCCCTCCACAATCGATTGGTAGAACGCCTCAATGCTATGGTCCACGTCCGTTTCCTTGAGCGAGTGGTCCGCGTTGGCCTCATACAGCAGGTGATTCTCGCCCGGCAATCCGCTCAGGTAGAACTGCGACGAGTCCGGCAGAAAAAACTGATCGCCCGCCGCGTTCACAATCAGCTTCGGCATCGTCAGCCTTGCGCGGTAGGAGTACGGATCTTCAATCTCCATCAGCTTCCTGAACCCGTCGCTGTCCAACTCGTCCATCAGGTGCGCGTTGAAGTAGTCCTTCACCGCCGGCGCCCAGAACCCGTAACTCCGGTAGTGGTGCTCAAACGACGGCACAACATTCAGCACGTCAATCACCATAGGAGCAATCGCCACCACCCGCGGGTCCACCGCCGCCGTGGTCCACGTCGTCCAGCCGCGCTTCGATGCGCCCGTCACCACAAACTGGTTCACCGTGTGCCCGCCGCCCTTCTTGCTCGCTGCAAACGCCGTCACCGTGTCCATGGCCCGCACTGCCGCCTTGGTCATCGGCAGCCGCAGCGGCCACGTGGAGTCGCCCGTCTCCAGAAACTTCCGCCACGTGTACGCAATAATCTCGTCCTCCTTGCGCGGCCCGTAAGGATCGTTGGCAAACGTGAGCGGCTCGTTGGGAACATCGAACAGCTCGCTCACCACGGTATGCGTCAGCGTCGCCAGCGTAACAAACTTGTCGTCCGGCTTTGGCCGCCCATCTCCGGTCGACCCGCCCACAATGTACAGCAGCCCGATCGGGCTCGACACCTGGTCGGGAATGTAGACGCGCACCCAGTGCACCCAAACGCTCGGCGTCACTTCCGCGTCCGTCCGCCACTGCTGCGAAGTCATGCGCAGCAGGTACTCATTGCACCCAGGGTGAGCCTTTTTCTCCACCCGCTTGTATGCATAGTGGCTGTCCGGCGCGTGCACATAGGCATCCAGCGCCGTCTCGCGCTCGGCCGCCATCAGCCCGCCCGGCAGCAGCAGGCAAGCCAGGCAGATCAGTGCGCAGATGTACCTGCGAAATCTCATGCAGACAGTATCGCGCGATCAGTGCGCTACGTGCAGCTGTCAATACCCACTGCACGAATCGAAGTGATGAAGGGTACGGGCTTTAGTGAAGGGTACGTGCTTCAGTGAAGGGTACGTGCTTCAGTGAAGGGTACGTGCTTCAGTGAAGGGTGCGGGCTCAGTGAAGGGTACGGGCTCAGTGAAGGGTACGTGCTTCAGTGAAGGGTCCGGGCTTCAGCGAAGGGTGCGGGCTCAGCGAAGGGTGCGGGCTTCACAGGCTGCGGAAAAACTCAATCGAAGTCGCTGTCTTGAAAGGGCACGACTTCAGTCGTGCCATAAGTACAACCAAATCAACAGGGCTTTAGCCCCTGAGGGAGGTTCCGCGAGAACTTCATACGTAACCTTGACTTTTTCCGCAGCCTCTTCAGCCCGTACATCATGGCAGCAAAAACAGCCGGGCTTCAACCCCCGAGGGAACACGATGCCAATCGGAAGCACCTGCTGAATGCTTCCAGGCCGTCTACTTCCCCGCCGTCGCCGTCGCCGCAGCCGGCGCGACGACACCGCTCTGCGCCACAACCGGCAGCGTGAAGTGAAACGCCGCCCCCGACCCCAGTTCACTCTCCGCCCAAACCCGGCCGCCATGCGCCTGCACAATGTGCTTCACAATGGCCAGCCCCAGCCCCGTGCCGCCCGAGTCGCGGGAGCGCGCCTTGTCCACGCGGTAGAAGCGCTCGAAGATCCGCCCCAGGTGCTCGGAAGCAATCCCCGGCCCAAAATCCTGCACCACGAACTCGACCTCATTCTCCGTCAGTTTCGCGCCCACGCGAATCCGCTTCCCCTCCGCGCCATACTTCAGCGCGTTTTCAATCAGGTTGCCAAACACCTGGTTCATCGCGTCCGGATCGGCCAGAACCAGCATGTCCGGCGCACCCGTCGATTCCAGTTCTACCTTGGAATCCACAACAATGCCGCGCAGCGAATCAATCGCATCCTGCACCAGCGCCGAGGCCCGCGTCGGTTGCAGCGCCAGCCTGTAGTCCGGGCTCTCCACGCTGGCCAGCGCCAGCAGGTCTTCGGTCAGCCGGTTCATGCGCGTGGCATTCTTGTAGATAATCGCCAGAAACTCGCGCGTCGTGGCCGCATTCGGCCGCGGCTCCTCCACCAGCGTCTCCACATAGCCCTGGATCGACGTCAGCGGCGTCCGCAGTTCATGGCTCACGTTGGCTATGAAGTCGCGCCGCGATTTTTCCGCCGCCTCAATCCGCGTCACATCGTGCAGCACCACCAGCGCCCCGCCCGCCGGCAGCGGCGCAGCGTTGATCTCGAAGATCCGTCCCGGAGCCAGCGAACTGGCGCGCCCGTTGCGCACTTCGCGCTTCTCCAGCGCCCCGCGCACGCACGCCAGCACATCCGGATCGCGCACAAAATGCACCAGCGCCCGCCCCGGATAGATCAGCGTGCCCGTGATCCGGTTCAGCACTGAGTTGGACCACCGCACCTGCCCATCCGCGGTAATTGCCACCACCGCTTCCTGCATCGAGTCCAGCATCGCGGCCAGTTCCTGCCGCCGGCTTTCGATCTCCGCAAAGCTCTGCCCCAGCCGCTCCGCGGTCTGGTTCAGCGCGGTCTCCATCGCCGCCACTTCGTCCTGGCCGGAGGGCGCCAGCCGCGCGCTCAAGTCGCCCTCGGCAATGCGCCGCGCAAACCCCACCACGCGCTCAATGCGCGATGTCACCCGGCTCGCTGCCCAGGCAGCGGCAACCAGCGCCAGCGCCAGCGTAATCAGCCCCGCACCCAGCGCCCTGCGTCCCAGCAATGGAATGCTCGCACCCGCCGAGTGCTCCAGCAGACGGCGAAAGACGAACTCCATCACCACGGTTTGGAACACCAGCAGCAGGACAAAAAGTCCCAGCAGCCTGGCAAAGACTCTTCGGGTCAAAACTTGTGCTCCCGTCCGGCTCATCGCGCAGCCGGCGTGATCTGGTGATCTTACTCGCCCTTGGGAAGCTCGAAGCGATAGCCAGCGCCCCGCACCGTCTTCAGGTAGCGCGGATTCTCCGCATCGACCTCGATCTTCTCACGGATGCGGCGCACATACACGTCCACCGAGCGCGGGGTGACAAAGCGGGCGTCGCCCCACACGGCGTCCAGCAGGTGATCGCGGCTGAACACCCGCCCCGGATGACGGGCCAGGTAGTCGAGCAGGCGGAACTCGGTCGCGGTGGTCGTGGTCAGCTCGCCGCGCACCTTCAACTGCATGGCGTTGGCGTCGATAATGACCTCTTCAAAACTGATGATCGCAGGCGTCGTGGGCCGCTCAAACCGCCGCAGCACCGCCTTCACCCGCGCCACCAGTTCGCGCGTGGCAAACGGCTTGGTGATGTAGTCGTCCGCCCCCAGCTCCAGTCCCAGCACGCGGTCGTTCTCCCCCGCGCGCGCGGTCAGAAAGATGATGGGAATCGTGCTCAGCGCGGCGTTTGCGCGCAGCCGCCGGCACACATCCAGCCCATCCCCGCCCGGAACCATGATGTCCAGCAGAAACAGCGCCGGAGGCTGGCGCTCCGCGTCGGGAATCAGATTGGTGGGAGTGGTGAACAGGCGTGCCGCAAATCCCGCAGCTTCCAGGTGATGCTGCACCAGGCGTGCAATATCTGTGTCGTCTTCCAGTACAAATACGGTTTGGCTCAAACGGTCTGCCCTCGCCGGACGGCCGTTTGATCGCAGGTTCCCTCAGGCCGCGCGGAACTATGAACAGAGTAATGCAGCCGTGCGAAGAAATTGCAAACGTTGTGTGAATTTGCTCCCGGAGGCCCCCTTGCCCCGCCCTCATCCAACCTGGCCTCCTCATGCCGCAAAGGCCAAGTTTTTCTTGACTCTGCGGCCCGCCTTTGAGAGACTTCCTGCGCGCAAGGCAAGCCATTCTCGCAACCCCTGGACTCAACCATTCCACTTATCCGCCTGCCCTGCGTGGTACAAAAACCTCGCGTGCCTGAATCATGTGCGCCTGATGCGGCCCCGCTCTCACAGGAGGCGCGGATATCTGAACCAATCAAAACTGGAGGGGAAAATGAAAAAATACTTTGCGGAACTCGTGGGCACCTTCTTCCTGGTGTTCTTTGGTGTCGGAACAGCTGTCATCACCGGCGGCGTCCCGGGCCTCGTAGGCATCGTCGGCATCGCCTTCGCCTTCGGCCTCGGCCTCATCGCAGCCGCTTACGGCATCGGTCCCATCTCCGGCTGCCACATCAACCCCGCGGTCAGCATCGGCGTGTGGGTGGCAGGCCGCCTCAAAACCGTAGACCTCATCGGCTACTGGGTCGGCCAGTTCATTGGCGCAACCCTCGGCGCGCTCGTTGTCTATCTCATCGCCAAAGGTGTCAGCGGCGGCTACGACCTGGCCACCAGCGGTCTCGGACAGAACGGCTTTGGACCCGGCTACCAGGGCGGCTACAACCTCACCTCGGCCATCCTCTACGAGTTTGTCGCCACCATGCTCTTCGTCATCGTGATCCTCGGCTCCACCCAGAAGTCCGCCCCCAATGGCTTTGCCGGCCTGGTCATCGGCATCACCCTCGTCGCCATTCACCTGCTCGGCATCCACATCACCGGAACCAGCGTCAACCCCGCGCGCAGCTTTGGCCCCGCCATCTTCGTCGGTGGACAGGCCATACAGCAGCTCTGGGTCTTCCTGCTCATCCCCACCCTGGGCGGAGCCGCCGCCGGCCTGCTCTTCAAACTCAAAGCGCTTTCTGCCGATTGATCACGGATTCGAACACAGATTAGGGCAAAAAGAGAAATCCGGAGGCATTCCATGCAAACCTGCCGCATGCAATGCCTCCGGATTCTGTTTCAGTTCGACCCGCCAGCCTCAACTCAGGCCAGCGGATCTCCGGCCTCAAGCTCGGCAATGTAGTCCATCACCGCCTCGCTCCATCCGTCAACGTGGGTCCACGGCCCGTACCCCACCCCGTTCTGCGCCGAGGCCACGTTGATCGCGTATCCCCGTCCGCTGGGCGCGCCAACCTGGTCGTGCGACTGCTCGTCGGTAATCACGATCAGCCGGTCGTACCCCTCGCGCACCTCGGTCTCCACCTGCTTCAGTGAAGCTCCCAGGTACGTTCCGCCGTGCGCCTGGTTGTGGTCCAGCGCATCGCGCAGCGCCATTCCACGCCGTGCCGGAACCCGCTTCGCAGACTCGGAAAAGGTAAAGATCGTCACCTTCTCCGCCATCTCGCGCAGCAGAATCGCCAGCCCGTACGCGGCATCCGTGCGCTGCATCTCTGAGCGGCCCGAGATCGGCGACGTCATTGATCCCGACACGTCCACCAGCAGCACCGTGTGCCCCTTCAGCCGCGCCGTGCGTCCTTCCAGCGAACGGAACATCGCCTGCTCCAGCGCCTGCTCCCACTGCGGAGCGTGTCGCGCCGCGGCCAGAAAACGGAACGGCAGCACCCGGTCCGTCTTCAACGCGGCCAACCCCGCCAGCACCAGCTCTTCGCTCACCCCGGCAGCATGGAAGTTGCGCAGGTTCCGCAGCAGCGCCAGCGCTCCCAGCTTCCGCTCGGTCAGCAAACGCTCCCACACCGCGCGCTTGTCGTTTTCGCCGTCGGGGCCCTCGCCGCGCCCGGCTCCGGACAGGGCAACCTCCCAGGTGTCCGGCGTAGCCAGCGCATTCTCGGCCAGCCGCTTCCAAAGTGCAGCCTGCGCCTCGTCCACCGGCCGCGCGTGGCAAAGGAACAGCACGTCGCGCAGGCGCACCGCCCCGGCGCGGTCGTACTTGGCCAGCGCGTACTCGTCAAACTTCCCGAATGCCGCGGCCAGCCCCTTCTTCACCTGCGCGGAAAGCGGCTGGCGTCCCGCGGCCCAGTAGATGGCCACAAACTCGCTCAGCTCATCGGCGCGCTGAATCACGCGCTCCAGCGTCTCCGCAACCAGCCCGCGATGCGTCGCGTGCCGCGCCATCTCGCGCACCAGCAG
The DNA here is from genome assembly GCA_963776535.1 of uncultured Acidobacteriaceae bacterium. Classification (GTDB taxonomy): domain Bacteria; phylum Acidobacteriota; class Terriglobia; order Terriglobales; family Acidobacteriaceae; genus Telmatobacter. The sequence continues at coordinate 321,350 of CAVZNB010000001.1, forward strand.
CAGCGGCGCATGGCGCAGCTTCATCTTCTCGCGAGCCTCCACGGCCAGCGCGGCCACGCGCTCCGCCGCAACCTGCGGCACCAGCTCGTGAACTCGCCCTGCAATCTGCACTCCGTCCTCGTAGAACTCGCTCTCCCACAACATGCAGGAAAGCACCGAGCGCCGCAGCTCCTGCTCCGGGGTAATCACCTTGGCCGGACCTCCCTCGTGCGTGCGGGGAGCCAGAAACCTGTGCAACTTGAACTTGTTCAGGCGCATCGTGCGCCTCCTTTCTCGGTACTCAACAAAACCTCTGCCGGGGAAAAATCGGATACGGACTTTTGTGGAGCTACTCCAAACCGAAGTCTGGAGGCAGGAATCGAACCTGCACCTCCGCTTGCGCGGCGCTCTGCCGTTGATGAACCCGTGCCCTGCGCCACCGGCAGCATTGCATCGTTGATCTTGGTTGATATCTGCCCACACAGGCAATACTCCGCGTACAACCACCAGTGCGGACCAGCCTTAAGTCCCCGCTAACTTGCTAACTCGCTAACTCCGCGAAGCGGGTGCTAACTCCGCGAAGCGGTGCTAACTCCGCTAGCTGCGCTCTGCAACCTCTTCTGCACCCTCATCCTCGTCTGCGGTCTTCAGCGGACGAATCGTTGAAACCGTTGAAAAGCCCGCCGTCTTCGTCGACACCCTTACCGGTTGAATATCGATGGCCAGCTCCTTCATCTGCTTCCAGTCCGGCTTGTGCTTGTCCGCAAAGCCCGAGCACTCGTACACCGTAAACGGCAGCACCACGTTGGGGCTGGTGTTGGTGCAAATTGCCAGCATGTCCGACTCGCGATACCCCACGATGAACTGGCCCCACGTGCAGCTCCTGCACAGGTGCGCGCCGCCCACCGGCGTTCCGTTCTTCACATTCAGTTTGCCCATCGCAAACATGCTTTCTATCCGGACTTATCCGGAAGGTTATGGCCGGGGAACAAGCGGCGACGGTCTTTGACGGTGCTCTGCCGTTAAGCTACCGGAGCTCGCGCTCCAGACGGGACTCGAACCCGCATCACCGGCTCCCAAGGCGAAGTATCCGTTGCCTACGCCACCGGCCACAGTGGAGGTTTTGGCGCAATTCAAATTGAACCGTGCCCGTCAAAAACTCCTGACCGGGGAAAAACGGCTGCGGCGCTTATGTGCTCTACCCACTGAGCTACCGGGATGTACCATCCCCGGGCGGGATTCGAACCCGCGACCGAAGTATCCGCGACCTGCGCCACCGGTCAAGGTGGATCTCTGCATCGTTGCAGTCAAACAAACTCCGCACCGGGGAATAATCGAAGAGAGTTCAGAACCTCTGCTCCACGGTGCCTGGCGATTCGGGACTACGTCCCCGCTCCGTGCAGTGAGCATTCCGGCAGGGTTCCAAACCCTGCTGTTTCGCGTCAGGAAGTAGCTCTCCTCTGTCGCCACCGGCGCTTCTGACTTATCCGGCTAAGTGAACCACAGCTCTCCCCATAGCCGCGCAAACAAGTCGACGGCAACGGGGCACTTACACGCCTGCTAACTCACCGGAACTTATCCGAGGGAACAAACGAACACAGGGCTTGGATTCGATTACCAGTCGATGAACCTGGATTCTTCGCCACTCGGAACCTTCAATTGTGGTGTGTCATTGCGTAGGATCGAGACACCAGCAGGGCTACTGGAAACTGACGGATGAGACCCATGGTCCGGTGCAGCTATCTTCCAGCCGCTCCAGCCTGCGCAACGAGTTTTGCGTTGTAAGTTTCATGGGCGTTCTCCTACGCAGAAGATACTTTGCCATAAGTCGAGGAAGAAAAGCAAGCTATTCGAGAAAGATTTATCAGGAATATTTTCAGCCAACTTAGCACACCCGCTCCGCAACTTATCGCGCCCAAGTGCGTTGCAACAGCACAGCCCTCATCGTGTACGCTGAATGCGCGGCGCAAACAATCTCTTCACAGCCGCATTCAAGGGAGGGTTTCAGTGACCTGGATGATTCTTCTGGTGGGGCTCGTGGTGGGCATGGTTTCCGGAGTGGTGGGCATCGGCGGCGGAATCCTCTTCATTCCGGCGCTGGTCTGGCTGCTGGGCATGGACCAGCACCGCGCACAGGGCACTTCGCTCGGCGCGCTGCTCGCGCCGGTTGGCATCCTCGCATTCTACGAGTACTACCGCAAGGGCAACGCCGACATCCGCGTCGCTGCCCTGCTCGCCCTCGGCTTCCTTGTCGGCGGATACTTCGGCGCAGCGGGGGCTCAATACATTCCCGATCTCTGGCTTCGGCGCATCTTTGCCGTAACGCTGGTCGTGGTCGGCGGACGCATGTGGTTCTCGCAATAATCCCCTTCGCCGGTAAAATCCGTCTCAAGCCGTCGCAATAAAACGCAGCCGCACGTAGTCGGCCACCCAGTTCCCTTCCTCGTCGCACAGCGCCGGAGCCAGCAGCGCCGTCGTCTCCTCGATCACCGTCTCGCGCAGTTCTTCCGGCAGGCTGCCGATCACCCCGCTCCGAAACGTCCGCAGCCAGCCCTGCATCCCGCTCGCAGGCAGCGGCGTCGGCCGCGGAATCAGCGCAATCTGCTGCACTTCGAACCCATGCCGCGCAAGCCGTCGCGTATACGCCTCAGCCGTCGGATAGTAGTTCACTCCATCCTCGCGCCCAGCATAGCCGTGGCGCTCCAGCACCGCCATCAGCGCCACGCGAATCGCGGCGATGTTGCCGTGCCCGCCCATCTCCGCCACAAACCGTCCCCCGCGCTTCAGCACCCGCCGCACTTCGGCCATCATGGCGTCCTGGTCGCGCACCCAGTGCAGCGCGGCGTTTGAAAACACGGCGTCAAACATGCCATCGGCAAACGGCAATGCCTCCGCACTCGCCTGCTCTGCCGCAATGCCGCGGCTCCGCGCCGCCGCCACCATCTCCGCCGAGGCATCCACGCCCTGAACCGTCGCCCCGCCCGCGCCCACACGCCCGCTCAACTGCCCGTCGCCGCAACCCAGATCCAGAATCCGTTCCCCCGCCTGTGCCGCCAGCCATTCCAGCACACCGCTCGCCAGTTCATGCACAAATGCGCCGTTCTGCCCGTAAGCCTGAGGATCCCAGATCTGCGTCATCGCCTGCCTCCGCCCTCAGTCTCGCGGAATCAGCTGTATAACACAAAGTTATTCTTCTTTGTTTCTTGATAAGGAATTGTTATCGGCCTGCTTCTCGTTCTTGCAACGCGATCAAATCGATTGCACCGGCACCAGCGTCAGATCGTCCACCAGCCCCACTTCCTTCTGCACAAACGGCTCGCCGTAGCGAACACCGGCCAGCAGCCCATAATGCCGCGCCTCGGCAAACGTCCGCTCGCGAATCTCTTCCTCCGCCACAAACAGCCCGCTGCCCGCAGCCTGGTTGGCATACTGTGACCGGTACGCCATCAGCGCCGCGTGCCGCTGCTCGATAAACGGCGTAATGTCCACAACAAAGCTGGGCCGCACATCTGCATACAGGCTGGCGTACACAATCTTGAATGGCCGGTGCGGCGCTGCGCCCGTCTCCACCTTGGCCAGGCCGGAAAGAAAGCATGCCTCGTAGCCCAGCGTAGCCACCGTCGCGTGATCCGGATGCCGCGCCTGCCAGTACGGCAGAATCACCACCCGCGGCCGCAGCTGCGCGAATCACGCGCACAATCTTCATCCGGTTTTCGAGCGTGTTTTCAACCGCGCCGTCGGGCAGGTCGAGAGCCTCGCGCCAGCTCACCCCCAGCAACCGTGCTGCCTCGGCCGCTTCGCGCGCCCGGTCTTCAGCCGTGCCGCGCGTCCCTGCCTCGCCCTGCGTCAGGTCCAGGATCGCCGTCCGCAGTCCGCGCGCGGCCATGCGCAGCAGCGTTCCCCCGCAGGTCTGTTCCACATCGTCGCGGTGCGCCGCAATCGCCAGAATATCTGTCGCGGGAAGATCGGCGTTCATGAGCGAGGACTCCGGATGAACGGGGCGGATTGCAGGTTCGTGGTTTCCCACCATTTCGCCCAAAAGCGCGGCGAAAGGATGAGGCACGGAGCATTTCGGCCGAGCCGGCTGACCACTGACAACTGACAACTAGTACACGGTATTGTTGGCGTCGGTGGTCGCGTCCATGTAGGCCACGTCATAGGCGGTGCCGGTCACGGTCACATACTGGTTGTCGATCGCCGTTCCGTTCACGGTTGAGTAGATATACACCTGCCCGCCTTCAGCCGTGTAAATCTTGTTCAGCCCGGTCACCGCGGCAATGCCCGTAGCATCGCCCAGGTACGGCTCCAGCATGGTCACCGTCGGCGCCGAGGGATTGGAAATGTTGAACATCGTCAGGCAGCCGTATGGCTTGCCCCGTCGCCGCGCGCACGCCGTTGTTGCACTTCGTCATGCCGATCCACAGCGTATTGTTGTCGGCCTCCAGGATGCGGCTTCTCGCCCCGGGGGCGCCGTCGCTGATGGCCACCGGGCTGGTCGTGGTGTTGTTGCTCAGATTCACCACCGTCAGCTCGCCCGCAAACAGGGTCTCCGGCGTGCCGGAAACGTTCACCGTCTGCGGCTGCTGCCCCACCACGTACATCGTTGAAGAGTCCACCAGCGCATTGCTTGCGCCGCCCGGTATGAGAATGTTCGTACTCGCCAGCGTCGCATTGGTCGGCAGCGTCCCTGAGCCCTGCCCAACCAGAAAGATCATCGGCGCAACCGGAAGACTTGAGATCGACGCCGTGGTGCCGCCGCACTCCGGTCCGCAATTCAGGATATACGCCGTCCCGCCGTCACCAGAGAACACCGCCTTCACCGGCCGGTCGAATACCAGCGGCGCCCCGTAGTACGTGCCGGTCGCGTCCACGTGATCCGGGCTCTGCATCTGGAAAAGGCACCACGCCGGCGCGTTCTGCGGCTCGCAATCCACAGCCGCTTTCGGCCACGTCGCGTATCCCCCTGAGTAGTTGGTCGTCTGCGCCGCGGACAACCTCACCGGGTAGTAGGCGTAGTTCGAGTTCTCCACAAATGCCACTGCCATTGACCCGCCCGGGTTCACGCTCACCCGGTAAATGCCCGGAAGGCTCAGCGGATAGCTGCTGCCATTGCCCTGGTTCACCACCGTCAGAACGTGCGCTGCCTGGTTGGCCGCAAACACATAGGTCTGAGTCTGCGGTCATGAAGATGCTGGAGGAAAGCCCGTTCAACCCGGACACCGCCCCGTTGGTGCTCTCCTTGGCGTAGTTGACCGGAACAAAGCTGCCATCGCCCGAGCCGTAAACCGCGCCCACCTGCTCTTCCGGCATGTTCTGGATGGTCACCGGCAGAGCGCCCGAGTAGCCGCTGATCGAGTAGCCGGCGGGCGTCCCGTTGTAGCCGCTGCGCCGGTCGTAGTAGGCGTCGACAATCTGAAGCGTGCCCTGAGGAAAATGCGCTCGGGTTCTGGATCGCGATCAGAACGCGGTTCAGTCAATCCGCTGGGGGGCAGACTGCGTCCTGCAAAATAGGTGGTAGCTGCCACAACCTGCCAGCGCGGCGGCTACAACCAGTGCCGCCGCGGCGCTCAACCAAAGAAATCGATTCTTCAAAATCCCTTACCTCGACGAAGAACGCGGATCAAGCCGCTGCGTGAACAAGATTGATGGCGGTTTCCGGCCAGTCCGGCAAAGCGCAAGACCCTCTGCCATTGAAAAACATGCATCCCGGAACCGGTTTCTAACCAGCCTATGACTCCCGAAGTATAACAAAGCGGCCCCCTGCTCTGGCGCAGCCCGGCCGCTTGGCTTAGCATGGCATCAGAATGGCCCAGTTCTCCGACATCTTTGCCAGCCGCCCTGTTCTCGCCGACGGCGCCATGGGAACCGTGCTCTACGCCCGCGGCGTCTTCATCAACCGCTGTTACGACGAGCTGAACCTCTCCGACCCCGGCCTGATTCTCTCCATCCACGAGGAATATCTGCAGGCCGGTGCGGAGATTGTCGAAACCAACACCTTTGGCGCCAACCGCTTCCGCCTGGCCCGCCATGGATTGGCTGGCAAGGTCGCGGAAATCAACGCCGCCGGCGTCCGTCTTGCCCGCCAGGCCGTCGAGCACCTCAGGGAAAAGCAGGCAGGAGAAGCCTGGGTCGCCGGCTCCGTCGGCCCGCTCGGCGTGCGCCTTGAGCCCCTCGGCAAAACCGGCCTCGACGAAGCCCGCGCCGCCTTTGCCGAACAAATCGATGCCCTGGCTCGAGGCCGGCGCGGACCTGCTCATCATTGAAACCATGCCCGCGCTCAACGAAGCCCGCGAGGCCCTCACCGCCGCCCGCGAAGTCGCTCCCGACCTGCCCGTCCTGGTCATGGTCACGGTCGACGACGAAAGCAACTGCCTCGATGGCTCCTCGCCCGAGCACGCGGCCACGCGCCTCACGGAGTGGGGTGCGGGCGCCATCGGCGTCAACTGCTCCACCGGCCCAGCCACCGTGCTTACCGCCATTGAAGCCATGCGCAAGGCCACCACGCTGCCCCTGGCGGCCATGCCCAACGCCGGCATGCCCCGCGCCGTCGAAGGCCGCAATATCTATCTCTGCTCCCCGGAGTACATGGCCAGCTTTGCCCGCAAGGCCATCGCCGCCGGAGCGCAGTTTGTGGGCGGCTGCTGCGGCACCACTCCCAACCACATCCGCGCCATGCGCTCCGCCATGCGCGCCATCGATGCCCAGTCCCGCGTTGAAAGCTCCGGCGCGGCATCGGAGCTCAACACGGAAACGCCCCCGGCTCCGCTCGGCCAGCGCTCCCTCATCGGCTCTCTCGTCGAGCAGGGCGCCTTCGTCACCCTGGTCGAAATCGTTCCTCCCAAGGGCATCAACTGCGTCAAGGAGATTGAAGGCGCGCGCGTCCTCGCCGGCCTCGGCGTCCACGCCATCAACGTCCCCGACTCGCCCCGCGCCTCCGCCCGCATGAGCGCGCAAAGCCTCTGCATCCAGATCCAGCAGCACACCGGGATTGAGACCGTTCTCCATTACACCTGCCGCGATCGCAATATTCTGTCCATTCAGTCTGACCTGCTGGGGGCCTCGTCCATCGGATTGCACAACATCCTGTGCCTCACCGGCGACCCGCCCAAGCTGGGCAATTATCCTGACGCTACTGCTGTCTTTGACGTCGACGCCATCGGTCTCGTCAACATCGTCCGCCGCCTCAACCACGGACTCGACATCGGCGCCAACGCCATCGGCGCCAGCACCAACCTCACCATCGGCGTCGCCGCCAACCCCGGCGTGCCTGACATCGAGAACGAACTCCGCCGCTTCCGCTACAAGGTCGAGGCCGGCGCGGAGTACGCCATCACCCAGCCCGTCTTCGACCTCCGCCTCCTCGAGCGCTTCCTCGAGCGCATCGCCGAGTTCCGCATCCCCGTCATCGCCGGCATCTGGCCCCTCACCAGCCTGCGCAACGCCGAGTTCATGAAGAACGACCTGCGCGTCTCCATGCCCGAGGAGATTATGCTGCGCATGGCCCAGGCCGATACCCCCGACGCAGCCAAACGCGAAGGCGTCCTCATCGCCCAGGAGATGCTCGAAGCCGTCCGCCCCTTCGTCCAGGGCGTCCAGGTCAGCGCCCCCTTCGGCCGCTACGTCCTCGCCGCCGAAGTCATCGCCAGCGTCCTGCCCAAACCCGCATAGACGCCGCCACTGCCTTCGTTCTGCGATGCATCCTTTGGGGACAAGCCGCCCCGCACGCGCGGCGCAGGCATGTGTGGTTTGGCCACCCCGCACGCGCGGCGTAGGCATGTGTGGTTCGGCCATCTCGTACGTGAACCCAGCCGCACCCGCAACGAGCAGCCACTCCTCCCGTAGGGAGGAAACGAGAATAGCCCAGGGTGAAACCCTGGGATCGCCAGCCAGGCAATCGTTTTCGCCCCGTAGGGGCGACGTGAACCCAGCCCGAATCCCCATCCCACCCACGGGATCACCCTGCCTCGATGGCATCTCCGCCACCAGAGTGCTCCGGGGTTTGCTATTTTTGTAGAGCGGGGCGCATCTCGCCCCAACGAAACGGACTGCCTATGCCCTCGTTTGAAGACTCCCTCAAAAAGCTCGAAACCATCGTCGATCAACTCGAAAAGGGCGACCTCGCCCTCGAAGACTCCCTCAAGCTCTTCGAAGAGGGCGTAGGCCTCTCCACCGCCTGCAAGCAGGAGCTCGACGCCGCCGAAGGCAAAGTCCAAATGCTCGTCAAGCAGCGCGACGGCTCCCTCAAGCCCGAGCCCTTCCTCTCCGAAAAACCCTTCTGACCGCCGATTCCGGAACGGGCAGCGGGCTTCACAGCTCGCGGAAAAAACCCTTTCGCAACCGCAATTCCCCAGGCCCCTGGCACAGGGCATGACTTCACAGCTTGGTGAAAGACTCATTCAAACCATGATTTCCGCGGCCTCTTCGGCCCACCGCGATTCCCCGTACCAACGCACCTCGTAAAAAGTCCGTTCACCCCGCATTTTCTTCCCTGACATTTGCATAGTATTTCCCACTTCTGGCGCACAATTGAGGGATGAAGGGCAAATCCATCGCCGCGGTCCGGCAGATCACGCCCGCCAATTCCCTTTACGCTCCCCAATAGGCCCCCAACGATACCCCAGGGTCGGAGAAGAAAAAGCGAAGAACATGTCAAACTACGGATTTCCTTGTACCACATTGAAAGCACTCATGTTACATGCAGAAAAGCCGCATATTGCACAACTCTCGATGCACTTATGCGTACCCGAAGCAGAGCAGGGCTCTCCCGGCCAGCTTTTTGCCGGGACCAGCGATTTTGTTCAGAAATATTGGGGCTGCGGCAGCCGCATGTGCAGCCAGTCCAGAAGCTCCGGAGAGATCCGTTCCAGCGACCGAAGCTGGAAGATCGGCCTTGACGACGAGGCCTGTTCCAGGATTGATTCACTCCCGGCCAGCGTGAGCCCGTCGGCGATCAGATTGTCCGCCGGTGCGTGAGCGATCATCGCATCGGCATGCCGCAGTGCGGCAATAAACGACGGCTTGCGTTCGGGAAGCGGCAGTTGCCGCTCGGCAACGGCATGGATCAGCAGGCAAACATCGGCGCATACGTGGTGGACAACGTTGTTGGACTCGAAGATCAGGTTGGTGCCGCGCCCGAACAACGGCCAAAGCTGGTTCAGCGGCCCGGCAAGTTCCCCATCCGGCGCGGTCACCAGCAGGGCCCGCGCAGCCCCGGCGGCAAGATAGCGTCCGGTATCGGTATCCGGCCCGGCAACCCTTTCCTCCCATATCGGGCAGGCCTCCGAAGCAGGCTCCCGCCTCACTGTCTTGGCGCCCGTTCCCTTCTCGAACAGCTGCCGCAGAAACGGAGTCCGGACCTCATGGGTTACGCCGCGTTCCGGCGCATCCACAGCATCGGCCCGGCCCGGTGTCATCGGCTGCTTGTGATCGTGGCTGGTAATTTTTACAGCATTCCAGCGGTACTCCGGCAGAGCGGCAATCAGGCCGCAAACCAGCGCGGTCTTGCCTACCCCCCGATTGCTGCCGCCCACCACGATGATCGCCATCTGAAACCTTCTCCGGCTCCTGCTTTACTGCTGGAAGCAGAGGCAGTTGCCATCCGCGTATTGAATGTGTACATCTCGCGCGTGCCCCAGAGCCTGTCCTCAGCACGCCGAACGATCTGGTCGTATGACGCCAGATCGATCGCAACTTCGGCGGCAACAAACTCGCTCTGCAGGGCATCAACATCGTCGTCCAGCAGGTTCACTGCCCCCACCCGCCACGCCGTCGCCACTGAAGGAAAAAGGATAATCCAAAAATCGTCCCGCAAGATACCGAAAAAAATACGGATCGCCGTCACCAACGTGCGGCCATTGGCAAACTCTGGTTTAAACCCCAGCTGTATTCAGTAGAATTCCCGCACCTCAACCGCACTCCAGATGTGCAACCAGAGAACAGCCTCTTTGATCACCAGAGACCTCTCAGCTTAGTTCTTTTCCTCTTTAGAACCTTTGCCGCCTCGCCTGGCCAATCGCCCAACCATCGCAATCTCGCGCAGCACCTGCGGCAGCGGCCGCGCCGGTGTGCCCCACAGCACGGTTCCCGGCTTCACACCCAGCGCCTCGTTGGTCACCGTCTTGCCGCTCAGCACCCCGGCCTGCCCGCCCAGAATCACGCCCGGCCCAATGTGCGCATGGTCCCCAATGCCCACCTGCCCGGCAATCACCGCGCCCTTGCCCACCGTGCTCGACCCCGAGATCCCGGTGCCCATGACCAGGATCACGTCCTCGCCAACATCGCAGTTGTGCCCCACGTGAACCAGGTTGTCGATCTTCGTGCCCCGCCGGATGCGCGTCTCCGCCAGCGCCCCGCGGTCGATGGTGGAGTTGGCGCCGATCTCCACGTCGTCCTCGATCACCAGCGTCCCCTGCTGCGGAAACTGCGTGTAGGCCCCAGTCGTCGAGTCGCGCACATACCCAAACCCGTCCGCGCCAAGAACTGCCCCGGCGTGCACCACAACCCGGTTTCCAAGCGTGGTGCCCGGGTACAGCACCACCCGCGGATAAATGTGGCAATTCTCGCCGAGGCAAACTCCTGCGCCGATCACTGCGCCGGCCTCAATGCGCGTGCCCGCGCCGATCTTTGCGGAGTCGCCCACAACGGCGTTCGCTGCAATGGAGACACCGGCGCCAAGCTCGACTCGCTGGCCCATCACCGCGCTCGAATGGATTCCGGCAGCAGGGATGCCGGCCTTGACCAGCCTTGCGGCGCGGGAAAACCAGAGCCGCGGCTGGTGCGCTTCAATGACCTGTTTCCCTCCGCAGTCAGGCACCGTCCCGAATGAGCCGGCGCGGACAACGATGGCGCCTGCGGAACTCGCGAGCGCCTCCTCCACGGAGGCTGCGTCTTCGGCGAAGACGAGCTCCGAAGGGCCGGCATGGGCAGCGGAGTTGACGCCGGAGATAGAAAAATCGGGGCTGCCGGCGGCCAGGCTGCCGCCCAGCTCGCGAATCAGTTCAGCAAGCGTCATCGTTTCTCCCCCTTCGCAGGGTAACGCCTCCGCGAGGGATGGCTCAGCCCGGATCTGCGAACTCGTATTTCGCCCTTGTCCAACGCACCCCAGGCAGAGTGCCTTGCTGGCTCCCGGCTCCCGGGAAAAGCACCGTCAATCCCCGCCAAGCCCCGGAATACTCCCGCTCAACCTGGCGTCCAGGGCAAGCGTCACGCCGTATTCGACCAGGATGCCCGGCGTTGCGGTGAAGCATCGATGCGAGCTCTGCATGGTGCGCAGAGAAAGCTTTGCTGGATGTCCATCAAGTGAATAAGGCTGCACGCACCAGGTCCCCGCCTCCAGCGGAACAACCACAATGCCGTTCTTGTCTGTGAGCGCGAAAAACGCGTTTGCAGTTCCCATCTGCGTAAGCCGCAAAAGCGCGTCGCGAACCGGCCGCTCCGAACCGGCGCCGGGGGTTGACTCCTGGACTGTCGTGAATCTGACAAAGGCGATCTTCCCGGAAAGGTCGCGTTCCTGAGCATGGGCAATCGTGGCAGCCAGAAAAAGTGCTGCAAGAATAATCCGCTTCACAGCTTACCTCTCGAACAGTGCCATCAGTATAGGCTGGTTTCGCCGTCCGGGCGCGTCTTCCAGCGGCGATGAATCCAAAGCCACTGGTCAGGGTAGCGCCTGATCCACTGTTCTGTTGCGGAGGCGCAAAGCTGCGTTGCGGCCTGGGCATCAGCCTCGGCATCGCCGCTGCGGGTAAACACAATCTCCGGCCCGAAATGCAGCACATACTTCCGCTCCCCGGGCTCCCACAGCATGAAACCCGGCAACACCGCCGCCCCGGTCTTCAATGCCACCCGCGCCAGCCCCGACGCCGTGCACGCCTGGCGCCCGAAGAACTCCACAAACACTCCCTGCGGCGGACGCATATTCGTATCCATCAGAATGCCGACAGTTTCGCCGGCGCGCATGGCAGTAAGCAGGCCGCGGGCGAAATCGTCCTTGTGCAGCACCCGGTTCCCATGCTGGCAGCGAATGGCGTTCACATACCCATCGAGCCGCCGGTTGTCGAGCCGCCGGATCACCATACCCATGGGATAGCCCATCAGCGAGTGATAGAAGCTGGAGAGCTCCCACGCCCCCAGGTGGCCGGTAACAATGAGAACCCCCTTGCCGCGTGCCTTTGCGGACAGGTAGTGGTCAAGTCCTTCTGTGCGGATCCACTCGCGAGTGTTCTCAGGTGTGTACCGGCTCATGCGGCAGAATTCGACCAGTTGCCAGCCGAGATGGCGATACACCCCGCGCAGGAGCTCCGCTCTTTCCTTTTTGGAAAACTTCTCCGCAAAGGCCAGTTCCAGATTGCGTTCTCCCACGTGCCGCAGGCGCCCGAAGGTGCGGTACACCGTGAAGGCCAGCAGACCCGCAAACAGACGCGCCCAACCGCGCGGCAACACCCCCAGGGTGCGCGCCACGATGAGCACCAGCCAATACTCCAGGGTTTCGCGCATGGGGCTATCCCGCAGGTTTCAAAGCCATGATCAGTTTAGACCCCGATGCGGGAGGAGAGCATGAGGAACGGACCGGAATACATGCACGGGGCGGCTGGTCATTTCCGCCCCGCGCTGCCTGCAACTCGGCTACTCGCGGTGTTTGGCGCGGATAAAGTTCTGCGCCACGTCGCGCACAAACGGTACAGCTCCGGGAGGAACGTCTACGTTGCCCTTCAGCACATTCTCGAAGCTCTGCGGCTGGCCGTAGTAAAGCTCCGTGTCTTCCTTGTTCTGGCTTACGCTGGTGCCGTCCAGGTCGATACCGGCAAACAGGCCCTTGTTGCGCGAATAGCTGAGCAGTTCGGCATTCATCTTCCAGTCGGTAGCAGCCTGCCCGCTCCGTCCCACCGGGCCCGCCGCGGCCGATGCGTCTCCGCCAATCTTGAACTTGTTCTTGAGCAGATCCTGGAAGCCCCGATCGTTCACCGCCACCAGAACAAGGTCAGTAGACTGTCCGCCAATCTGAAATCCGAACGAACCGCCGGCCATGCGAATGAAAACCGGCGCGCTCCAGCCGTGTCCGGTGCGGCAGGTAACCACCCCCTGCCCGTATTGCGCGCCCACCAGGAAGGCGCCTTTGATCAGCCCGGGAACGACGCCCACGCATGTGGCCTGCTGAAGAATGTTTAGCGGGATTGTGGAGTCCTTGGCGCCCATGATCTGGTCCAGGACCGTCTTTGCGGCGTCAATGCGAGCCTGCAGATCTTCGCGAGAAGAGGCTGCGGAGGCAGTACATGTGAGGACAATGCATACGCAGAGGGAGGCAATAATCTTCTTCATTCCAAGGTCCTTTCCATTCCACCGGCGCTGTTTTGTCCGCGCGGATGGCTGTTCGATAGAAAACATTAGATTGCGATGCCGCGAAGCATCCTGAAACAGCCTACAGCATCCGCGCCGGAATACACACGTTCTGCTTGGTCTGCAGCCGCGCGCGCCCGTGGAGCACGAGAATTTTTAACTCTCAACGGTTCTGATGCATGAAGGGACCCTGGGGAGGGCTGAAGGGAACAGCCGATTAGGCTGTTTTCGCAGATCGGGCGGAAAAGAAAAAAAGAGGAGTTCCCAGGCATCATGGAAAACATGCTGCCTGGGAACTCCTTTCCCCAGATCTGCGTTGTTTCTGTTAATCAGTCTGTGGATAAATACGAAAGTGCACAAGAGCACGGAAGGATTGTGGTATTTAGTAACCCCGGAAGTTTACTAATCAGATAACACGCTGGAAGCAATCTTCGCATGGCTATGGCTGTGTGTCCGTGGATGACCGCGCGGGTGTGTATGCGCCACCAGGGAGCGGTTCATCGCAAGCATTGTAAGCTCGATTCGATTGTCGGCGCCCGTCTTGCGCATAAGCCGCCCGACGTGTGCCTTGACCGTGCGTTCTTCAATGCCCAGGTGCCGAGCGATCTCACGATTGGAACGGGCCAACAAAATGAGTTCAAGCACCTCCTTCTCGCGAACCGTGAGGTGAGGCGTCCCCCGGCCAACAGAAGGATCGGGGATCTTGAGCAAACGATCGATGAGTTTGGAAAGCAGACGGCGCGAAGCCCAGATGGAACCGCCGCTCACCACTTCAAATGCCTGACGAATGACGGCGGGGCTTGCGCTCAGATCGAGGTAGGCCCGGGCTCCGGCCATGATCGACTCCAGAACCAGTTCGTCGTTCCCTTCAGGGCCAATCACAATCAGCTGAAGCGAAGGACGGGCGCGCCGGATCGAATCCAGAATGGCGAGTCCAGCTTGTGATGACTTCAGATCGACGACAAGGTACTGAAGCGATCCCAGCGTCAGCATCTCCGCCAGGCTTCCGGTAATCGGCAACAGTTGCGCATTGCCGTTGCTGGCCGGCTGTTCAAAGATGCTGACCAGGCCCTCGAGCCGCATTGGCTCATCGGAAACTAACCCGATGTGCACGGGTTCGAGATTGCGTACTGTCGGCATCGCTTCCCCCCAATTTCATTGGGCAGGAGGACTGTAGCCTGCGCAGTGATATAAATCACATCGTCGCACGAAAACTTTCGTCCAGTACCCCAGCAGAAATCTCCCGAGAAGCCGCTACAGCTTCGGAAGCACAATTCCCTGCTGGTTCTGGTACTTCCCCTTGCGATCGGCATAGCTGATCTCGCAGGGTTCGTCGGAGCGAAAGAACAGGATCTGGCACAGCCCTTCGTTGGCGTAAACCTTGGCCGGTAGGGGGGTGGTGTTCGAGATTTCGAGTGTTACAAATCCCTCCCACTCCGGCTCGAATGGCGTCACGTTCACAATGATTCCGCAACGCGCATAGGTCGATTTTCCGACGCAGATCGTCAGTACATCCCTGGGGATTCGAAAGTATTCGATGGAGCGGGCCAATGCAAACGAATTCGGAGGAACAATCACGGAATCAGCCTGGACCGAGACAAACGACCGTTCGTCGAAGGCCTTGGGATCGATGATGGCGCTGTTCACATTGGTAAAGATTTTGAATTCGTCGGAGACCCTGAGGTCGTAGCCGTAGGAGGAGAGGCCATAGGAGATGACGCCTTCGCGCACCTGCTTTTCGCTGAAGGGCTCGATCATCCGGTGGTTGATGGCCTGTTCCCGGATCCAACGGTCACTCTGAATCGACATGCCTCTCCTGAGCCGGACCGGGTTGTTTCCCGGCCTGCCAAAGTCACAAAAATTGGCGTAATCTTTGCTATCTCGATTCTACGAAAGGCACCTGGAAATAACAATGACGGCTGTGGAATTCGGGCTGGAAACTCTCCGGCGGGCCCTTGCCGGAGTTACAGCAAGTTTCCCGAACAGAAAATTGTGCAAATCCCCTCTTCCGATATTCCCTAAACGCTGCAAAACCTGTAGCATCAGCAGCGTAGGTCGTAGTACATTCAGTCCAGTCGCGCCAGCGAGGTTACCCCATTGATTAAGCAGGACATCGTCCATCACGTAATCGAGCGCACGGGCCTGCCGCGCACCAAGGCAGAGGCCGCGGTGGATACGGTTTTCGAGGGCCTGAAACAGGCCCTGGCAGCCGGCGAGCGCATCGAACTGCGCGGGTTTGGCGTTTTCAGCGTTCGCGCCCGCAAAACCGGCATCGGCCGCAATCCCCGCACCGGCACCGAAGTCAGCATTGCCCCTGGCAAGGCCGTGCGCTTCAAACCAGGCAAAGAACTGCACTCACTGGACTCAGGTGGCAAGCCCAACGGCTAGAAGCACCGAGCGCAGTTGTTCGACCCTGACTGCCGTGCCACGCAGCGTGGAGGGCGCGCGGCTTTCTGTGGGCCGCACTTTGCCGGCTTCCTCGCTTGAGGCTACGGATTCCGCAGCGGATCCCAGCCCTCTAACGAAGAGCCCGGTGCGCTCTTACTTCCGGGAATATGGCCTCCCGCTGCTCCTCCTGGGAGCCAGCGTCGTCACCACCACGGCCAACGGCGCCCGGTTCATGCAAAACTTCCTCGAAGGAATGCCCCCGGTGGTGCGCGATAGCGACCTGTGGCCCTGGGGCTGGCTCTCCGACCATCCTGAGATGTTCAAGACCGGCTGGGCCTTCTCCTCCGCGCTCCTGGGCATTCTCCTCATCCATGAATTTGGTCATTACTTCGCCTGCCGCTGGCACAAGATTCGCGCCACTCTGCCCTGGGTGCTTCCCGCGCCAACCCTCAGCGGCACCGCCGGCGCCATCATTCAGATCCGTGACCGCATTCCCAATCGCGACGCACTCATGGATGTGGGGATCTATGGGCCTTTGGCCGGATACGTCGCTTCAACCGCAGCGGTGGCCATTGGCTTCGCGCTCAGCTACCAGGCTCCGGCTGATGCTCCGGCGGCCATCGTCCGCTTCGGCGGCGAACCGCTCACCATCCGCCTCCTTCACGCGCTCCTTGCGCAGTGGGACCCGGCCACGCCTTCCTTCAACCACATCGCACCCCATCCGGTCCTGGTGGCGGGCTGGATTGGACTCTTCATCACCTCGCTCAACCTCATTCCCGGTGGCCAACTCGACGGCGGACACATTCTCTACGCCGTTTCACCCAAGGTCCACAAGGTATTTACCAACTTCCTGCCCATCGCCCTGTTCATCATGGGAACGCTCTACTGGGTAGGTTGGATGCTCTGGGGCATGTTCCTGATGATTCCAGCCATGCGCCACCCCAGGGTTTCCGTCACTCCCGAGTTGAGCCGCGGCCGCCTCGCGCTGGCCATCCTGGGCCTGGCAATCTTCCTGCTCACCTTCACGCCCACACCCTTCTACGACAACTCGCTCATGCACTTCTTCCACATCGATCCCTTCCGCTCCGCGCCTTAATCGACCACGCAGGCATGTCCGGTTGACGCCCCATGAAGGCTTGGAGATTCCCCAGCCTCCCACCGCGAATGGGCGCAAGGCTGGGGAACGGGGCCATGGATCGGCTACTTCTTCTTCCAGTCCACGCCGGGCCGGGCCACGGCATACATCTCCGCGGCTATCTGGTCGAAGAGGCCCTGGCGATCGGTTCCCACTCCATATAAGTCGAAATGCGTGCGGTCAGGGATATACGTGAAATGCGGGTCCGCGCCGAGCGCGCTTAACCGCGCCTCGAACTTGTGCGCCGCGCCATCCAGGTAGAACGTGTCCGCGGTGCCCACGAACAGATGAATGCGGCCCTTGAGGCTCGCCGCCCGCTCGCTCCAGTGCGACTCCACAATATGCGCCAGGTCGTAGTGATCGTGCCAGTAGGCCACCACCTCGGGATGAACGGCGCCCGTCTGGTGGTCGAACATCGGCTCCGGCGCGCCATCCTTGCCCTTCGGAGAAAACACCCAATCGAAAGAAGCGATCTGGCCTCCGAATGGACCGAGCACGTCTTCAAGACGCGTGAACTCCTCCATCGTGGCAATCACCTTGCCCTTGTCGCGGAATATCGGAACAGCCGTGCCGTCGGCGCGCTTGTACATGTTGGCGCCGGATGCGTAGAGGTCGGGACCGGTGAAGTCGTGGAAGTCACTGGGATCGGGAGATGTGGACCATGTGCCGCCGAAGACGTTGGGATAGTTAACCTGGAGTTGCAGTGTGGCCCAGCCTCCGCTGGAGTGCCCGTTGAGAAACCGGCTGGTCGTGCGCGCATCCATGCGGTACTTCGATTCAAGGTAGGGGATGAACTCCGTGGTGAGCGCCGCGCCCCATGGTCCGTTGTTCACTGAATCGGCAAACTCGTGCGTCCCTTCGGGGATGGACTCGTCGAGCATCACCCAGATCATGGGCGGCATTTTGCCGTCGGCCATGCGTGTGCGCAGGGCCATGCCGGATGCCAGGGCTCCGTCAATGTCGCCGCCAAATCCATGTGTCCAGTAAGCGGTAGGGTACTTGTCGGCGGCGTGTTCGTCATACCCCGGAGGCAGAATGACCCAGGCCCTGATGCTGACCGGGTTTCCCCAGAACCGGCTGAGCAGCGAGCTCTGAAACTCCTCCAACTGGGCAACGCCAGGCTTGGCCTGCGCCCTGGCGGCCGCCATCATCGCAACCCGTCTCGGGTTTTCTTCGGGATGATGGTCGAGCGTAATCACCGGCTCTGCGCCGCTGCCCGGCGTCCATGCGGGAAGCAGAAGGACGGGGCTTACCCAGTCCTGAGGAGCACGTTGCTTGTAGTTGTAGGTATGGTCAACATCGAGCACCGCCTGGGCCTCGTAATCGCCCGCAGGCAAGGCGGAGAAAGCCTTGGGATAAGCCAGTTCGTCGGCGTCGAACTCAATGGCAGCGCCGGGCGCCAGGTCGTGCACCTCGCGCGCGGCCACCCAGGTCTCCTGCGGGCGAAACTCGCTCACGCTCACTTCCTTGTCGCTGGTTCCCTGTTTGAGGAAGATCAGCAGGCGTCCGCTCACGGGCGCGGTGAGGCTGGAGGCAGCCTGCACGCGGAAGAACACATGGACAGGCGCGGCAGGTTGCGCGGCAAGTTGAAGCGTCGCAATTGCGAGTGCTGCAAAGATGGTCAGGACGGGGAAGCGCGGGGATCCAGACGAGCGTACAAAGTGCATTCCATGCCCTCCTGGGCAAAGGTTCTGAAGATTGGAACTTCGTGTCGAGTGTATCCGGCGCAGGTCAAGGTGGGCCACAAGAATGGTAACCGCTGGCAGGGCAATCTCGTTTGAGGTTCTTCGGCGAACTGAGGTCCCGGCCTCCCGGCAAACTCCAACGAAAGCTGCTTCGTAACCAGGGCACGACCTTGACAAGCCGCGGAAAAACTCAATCGAGGCACTCGCTTTGAAAGGGCGCGACTTCAGTCGTGCCAATAAAACCGATAGAATGGGCGCGGCTTTAGCCGCTGAGGGAAGGTTTCTTTGAGATTTTGCCACATCTTCCCGGTCTTTCCGCGGCCTGTTCAGCTCCTGGGTAGTGTCCTAATTTGAAATGCACAGGCTTATCCTCCGATTGCGGCACTCAACGTGCTACGCACCCAAGCTGAGACGGTCTGCTTGCTTGCCTTCGCTGCGGCTTCGACGCGCTTACGCTCGTCCGGGCTGAACCTGACGGGTACGATGCTGCCCTTGGCTTCGCTTTTCGCCAGCCGGGCGTCCGGGTTTCTTAGGCTTCGGCTTCAATGTCTGCATTGGCTTTAAGCTCCTGTAGGATTACGGTCCTCACTGCGGTTGTGGGCGAGACTGCCGGGGGGATGTGAAGAACGGTTACATGCCGTCTGGGGTTGGCCGGATCGTCGGTTTCATGGCTCCATGCATAGGCTGTATTCGCTTGCGGGTGCCCATGCAGATTGAAAACCTCAAGAGCGGCGATGATACGCGATTTGCTTATCCGTGTTTAGATTGTTCGCCATAGCAGCCTCACTGAATTAAATGTAATACAAAAACTGCCGCCATGTCAAGCGTTTTTGGTATACAGGAAGTTGCCTATTTCCACGGTGGCAGTGTTAGCAATGGGTACTATTTCATTGACCGGCACTCTCTTGCTTCCTTCTGCGGCAGTCGTTTCGTAGTCTCCTTTTATATGAAGGCGAAGCGGTGGAGGGGACATGTCTCCATTTTGTTTTTTCGTGATCGTCGCTATTACTAAAGAAATTGACTCTCCAGCCAAAATCCGCTGGCATAAAAGATCGTAATGGTCCCTAAAAGGAGAAACTGAGTTCATCTGATCATTCATAAACGGAGAAATGTCGACTCTGCTCCCGTCCTGACCTCGAAAAATAACCGGAGGAAGGTTCATCCCTCTAGGGCGTCGAACTACACATCCTTGAGGTTCCGGGTAGAGATTGAGCCATCCCTGCAATTGCATCCCCCTTGTCTACCGTCCACGCTGAAAGATTCATATTTTGAATAGGGAATTGTGCCTTTAGATATGGCCGTAAGTCGAACCTCCGCAAAGCCCTTGGACCATTTAATTCCATAATGATCGCCATCTGGGTACGCGATTCCCGGCGCATTTGCATTGAAGGCTAATTCCGACTGCATGTGATCTGTACGCCATTGATCTATGAGTTGGGGAACTACGGTGTAGTTGATTCCGCTAAGAATCACAACAATAATGGCGAACCGTAACCACTTGTTAAGTCTGTGTGTTATTTGGGAGAACCATACGAAATATGCGAATCCAAAGCACATCAAAAGCAGCCCAGGCACTTTCTGCCAGACCGTGGGAACTACAAGAGCCAAAAAGGTACCCACTAGGCCCGTTAAGAGGTGGATCGAGTCAATTCTATTAAGCGGTTGTTGCCATTCACGCTGTGGTTCATCCGTATCGAGCGGAGGATCAATAGCGGAGCCGCCCGTAGTTGCAGAAGTTGTCCTTCCTGTCTTTCGCAGTTCCAAAATCTCTTGGCCGCATTCAATAAGCTTTGAACGCAAATTTAGAATCTCTGCGTTGGCCTCCTGGAGCTTCCTAAAAATCTTGTCATAGCCGCCTTTGGACATGTACCCCCCATCCTCCCACCGACACCCATGCCACGTCGAGAGATTTGTGTGATACATTTTCGCCATCATGCTCAAACATCTGGCGATACTCGGTATGCTGCTGGCCACAGTGCAAGCACCGCCCCCAATCCCAGGGCAAGCATCCAATAATTCCGCTGACGGTAGCGGCAATGTTCAAAAGCAGCCCAAAAACGGCAATCCCGATGCAAAGCCTTCGCCATCCCCCCTGCCACAGGGGGGCAGCGCAAGGCCAGCCCAACCCGATGCACGAGAAGACCAAGCGCCAAAGATGCAAGCAATTCCGTAACGATCCGCGAACTTCCCACCGTGTCTGTAGGTAAGGACTGGGCTGACTGGGCTTATTGGGTTTTCAACGGTCTTCTCGTCGTTGTTGGCGCGTTTCAGGTGGGTTTGCTGTATATCGACGTGGAAATCCGTCGAGCGGCAAGCTAAGCTGTTGGCCTTCATCCAACGCCCCTATGTGAGCCTTCAGGACTGGAGAATGGCAAGTCGTATCGAGTCTGGAAAGGAAAGCAACGTTTGCTATTTTTCTATCGTTAACCCGAATAGTTATGCCATCATCCTTACCCGTGTCGATGTAGATGTGAAGCCAATGGTTTATCCGGGTAGTGCCGTGGAAACTCCAGGCATCCAAAAGTCGTACGAAAATACGATAATGCACGACACTTTGCCGCCAGGGGAAGGGTGCCCATACAAGTCCCTTTGCACATTAGGAAGGAAGACAGAGAGGATTTCTCTGCCGCTAAATACTTGGTTAGCTTTGCGGTTTCGGCATGGATGAGAAATGCTGACGGCGGCGAAGTCCCTCAGCATTTCCTGCAAATTGCCGTTGTTTGGACCCGATAAGATTTTCCCCTGGGCAATGACTCTTTCCCCCATGGAAAAGCGCACTCAAAGCGAGCGCAATCCCCAAAATCCAAATTAGGACACTACCCAGTTCCTGCGCCGTTCTGAACGCGCCCACGCTCTCTCAAAAAACACATCCCACGCACGCTGGGCAACGTTTCCTCAAACCCTCATGGCCATCTGTCTCAAATGCGATTGCCCGATCCGCCAGGCAAATGCCTGCAAAAAAACGCCCGCATTTGCATGCAATTAGGGCCTGCAGGCGCACAATCATTCCATGCTCAGTTTTTCAGCCGAACCGCTCCATTTCCACTCACAGAAATCGTCAGGGATCTGCCCGGTCCGTACCCATCTGAAGGCACCCCACCCCCCCCTACAATCCCGTGAGACAGTGAAAATGTGAAACTGTGAAGCAAGATTCCAATGTCCCCTCTATAGCGAATCCAGAATAGCTTTACCTCGAAGCCGAAGCGCTAAAGTTGACGCAACCACAACCGGGGTCCCCGGCGACAGGTCTTCGTCGCGGGGGTGGAAGGAGCGGCAACCTGCCTCGGACTCAGTGGGGCATCGTAATTCTGGATTTGCTCTAAGGAAGTTCTGCACAAGGCACAGCTCTGAAGGGTACCGGCCTTAGCCCGCACATGAACCCTTCAAAATCTGCCGGGCTTCAGCCCCCGAGGGAATGCGAATCCGGGCCAGGAAACTTGTGCAGAGTCTCCCTGAATCCCGTGTGGCAATGATTCGCAGTTTGGAAGCGCTCGCTGAAGCGTGGGAGAGAACGGTTCACTCGGCAGGCGTTAGTCTTGTCGATCTCGCAATCGTGTTTCTTCCCAGGCGAGGGCACACCAATCATTGATTGTTCGCAGCGCCGAATGCGCACGCCCCGTCGAACGGCTTCACATCAGCCGCAACGCATCAACATCCACCACGAGATTGCGCCGCGGAACGCCTGCCGCATCCGCATGCGCCAGCATCGCCCGCAGCGCCGCGTTCAATGCCTTGCGCGACGATGCCTTGAGAATCATATGAAACCGGTATGTTCCCTTGATGCGCGCAATCGGCGCCGTGCACGGGCCCAGCACGCGTATGCCCTCCGGCGCGGCCTTCTGAAACCATTTGCCGATCTCACTCGACCACGCCACAGCTTCTTCCAATTTCTGCGATTGAATGAGCACGTTGGCCAGAACCCCGAACGGCGGATAATGCATCCACCGCCTGAACTTCAGCTCGCGATCGACAAAGGCGGTGTAGTCGTGCTTGCTGGCCGCCACAATCGCGTAGTGGTCCGGATAGTAGGTCTGCACCACCACGCGCCCCGGCAAATCGCCGCGCCCCGCGCGCCCGGAAACCTGGGTCATCAGTTGAAACACCCGCTCCGCCGCACGAAAGTCCGGCATCGACAGCGAGTGGTCGCAACCCACCACGCCCACCAGCGTGATGCCGTGGATGTCGTGTCCCTTGGCAATCATCTGCGTGCCCACCAGCAGGTTGATCTCCCCCGAGTGCAGCCGCGCCAGCAGCCGCTCCAGGTCGTGCCTCCCGCGCACCGTGTCGCGATCCATGCGCCCAATCCGAGCGCCGGGAAAAATCTCGCCCAGCCGCTCCTCGCCCTGCTGCGAACCTGCGCCCAGGTAGTAGAGATGCTCGGAGTCGCACTTGGGGCAACGCGCCGGAACGGTGCGCCGGTAGCCGCAGTAGTGGCACTCCAGCCGCTGTCCTTCGCGCGCCATACCGGGGCCCCCACGGACAGGTCCTCGTCCGTGGGGTGGAAGACCAGCGTCCTCCGCGGGAGGTTTGTGGTGGGTAAGGGAGATGGCGCAATTCTGGCATTCCAGCTTTTCTCCGCAGGCGCGGCAGATCACGGCGAACGAGTAGCCCCGGCGATTAAGCAGAATCAGCGCCTGCTCACCGCGTTCCAGCGCCTGCCGCGTCTGCTCCACCAGCGCGCGAGAGAACAGCTGGTCTTGCCCGGTCTCCTGAAACTCCTTGCGCATGTCGATCAGCTCGACCTCCGGCAGCGGACGGTTCATCACCCGGTCCTGCATCTCGATGCGGGAGTACTTGCCCTGCACGGAGTTCTGCCACGTCTCCAGCGAAGGCGTTGCCGAGCCCACCACCACCACCGCGCCAGCCAGCTTGGCCCGCATTACAGCCACATCGCGGGCATTGTAGCGCGGCGTCTCCTCCTGCTTGTAGCTCTGGTCGTGCTCCTCGTCCACCAGAATCAGACCCAGGTTCGGCGCCGGCGCAAAGATGGCCGAGCGCGTGCCAACCACAATGGGCGCTTCTCCGCGCTTGATGCGCCGCCACTGCTCGCTGCGCTCCTCCGGCGTTAGTGCGGAGTGCAGCAGCGCCACGCGCTGTCCGAACGCCTGATCCAGAAGACCGGCCGTCTGCGGCGTCAGCCCGATCTCCGGCACCAGAAGAATCGAGGCAAGGCCGCGCTCAAGAGCTCTCTGCATCGCAGCCAGGTAGACGGCCGTTTTGCCTGAGCCGGTAACTCCATGAAGCAGGAAGGGATGAAATCCCCCCAGAGCCGAGGCGATCGAGGCCAGCGCTTCCATCTGCGGCTCGTTCAGGCTCAATGGCGCCGCGGCAGGCTGAATGCCGCCCAGCCTGAATGCCGCGGGGCGTTCTTCGATGCGAACCAGCCCACGGCGGACAAGGGTTTGCAGCGTAGAAGAAGGCAAATTGCGAGCCCTCAGGTCGCTGAGCGGCAGCTCTCCATCGCAGGCCGCCAGTTCGGCCAGGATGGCCTGCTGCTTCTCAGTCAGCGTGGGCAATCGCGTCTCGGGAATCAGCACGGCAAAACGCTCGGTGCGCCGCGCATCGCGCTCCACAGCCGATGTCTCGCGGGCAATCCACTTCTTGCGCACCAAAGCGCTCAGCACCTGCAATGTGGCGCCCGTAGCGGTGCGCAGGTTCGATACCTTAACCGGCTCGCCCGAAGCCAGGCGTGCCAGCACCTTGTGTTCCAGATCCTGCTCCTCCGGCGAAAGCCTGCCGCGCCTCTTCGCTCCGGGCCTGCCCGCACCGTGTCCGCTTTCACCTTCGATGCTGTCGGCCAGCACATCGCGCCCCAGGTCGGTAATCCGGTAGTAGACGGTTCGCTGCACCTCTGCCATCAGCGGCAGCATGCCGCGCAACACTTCGCCAAGCGGGGCCAGGTAGTATTGCGCCATCCACTCGGCCAGGCTCAGCAACTGCTCGCTGAGCAACGGCTCATCGTCGAGCACAGCTTCCAGGAAACGCAGCTCGAAATCCGCAGGAACCGGCACATCCAGCTTCGTGACCACCCCGATCAGCTTCTCGTTGCGGAACGGGACCACCACGCGCGCCCCACGCTGCGGAAGCTGGCCCTCCTGGATGGCGTAGGTGAATACGCGGTCCAGCGGAACGGGCAACGCGACTTCGCAGCAGACGGGCATGAGAGGCAAGACTCAGTGTAGGGGATGGCGACCCGCAGCGAGCGGCCTGTGGATTTCCCGTCCCTGGACCCCGTCGCACAACCGGCCCCACCCATTACAATTCGTGCCATGACTCCCAAGGCCGACACCACCCCCGCAGCCGCGCCCGCCGCTTCAACAGGCGGCTTGTCCACCCCGCATCCGCAAGGCCCCATCACCATGACCATCGACATCGGCGGCTCCGGCCTGAAGGCCATGCTGCTCGACGCCAAAGGCAAGCCCGTCAGCGAACGGCAGCGCGTGGCGACGCCCGCCGTGCCCACGCCGGATGCTGTCCTGGCCGGCCTGGAGGAACTGCGCAGGCTCATGGGACGCTTCGACCGCGTTTCGGTTGGATTCCCAGGAGTGGTCAAACATGGCTGCACCTATGGGGCCTTCAACCTGCATCCGCTCTGGGTGGGCGGCTTTCCACTCCAGGCGGAGCTGGAAAAGCGCTGGAAGAAACCGGTTCGCGTGGGCAACGACGCCGACGTTGCCGGCTATGGCGCCATAAAGGGTGAGGGCGTGGAGCTGGTGCTGACGCTGGGCACGGGACTGGGCGGAGCCCTCTTCACCAACGGCCACCTCTGCCCCGGCCTCGAGATCGGCCACCATCCGTGGCGCAAGAAGACCTATGAGGATTACATCGGGCGCCGGGGTCTGGATAAGTACGGCAAAGAGCGCTGGAACGTGCTGTTGCAGGAGGCCATCGCCGAGATCGAAAAGCTATTCAACTACGACTGGCTTTACCTGGGCGGCGGCAACACCAAGAAGATCACATTCCCGATGCCCAAGAACATCACCATCGTTTCCAATGAGAGCGGGCTCCTGGGCGGCGTCTACCTCTGGCGCGACCAGGGCTAAGACGGCCCTTTGCCGTTCGGGACGCCTGAGGGCTCCTCCTTACCGCGAGCTTTTCAGCGCTGGGTAAAGCTTTCTCCACTGCGCATAACCGGCCTGGTAAGCCTTCACGTCCTGTTGGTCCGGCTCGATCCGCTCAGCGACTTCGATTGCCAGTGCGCAGGCCTCGTCCAGATTGCCCCAGTGGCCCGCTCCGACGCCGGCCATCAAGGCACAGCCAAAGGCTCCGCCTTCTTCCGCTGTCAGCACCTCTACCGCATGGGCGTAAACGCCGGCCTGAATTCTGCGCCACAGCGGACCGCGCGCTCCACCGCCGCCCAGCCGAATTCCTCCAACGGGAATGCCCAGTTCCGCGAAGAGTGTGAACGTGTCCTGGAGCGAGTACGCCACTCCCTCTAAAACGGCACGCGTGAAGTGCGCAGCGGTATGGCCAGTCGAGATGCCTGTGAATGCAGCGCGCACTTGCGGATCGAGGTGCGGCGTCCGTTCGCCCAGCAGGTACGGCGCCCACTCCAGTCCCTCGCTCCCGGCGGCAACCTGTTCCGCTGCTCGCGTCAGCTCGTCGTAGCTCTGCCCGGCAAAGAACGTCTCCTTCAGCCAGTGGAAACTCAAGCCCGCCGATTGCGTTACACCCATCACATGCCACAAGCCGGGAACCGCATGGCAGAACGTGTGCAGCCGTCCCTTGGGGTCTTTGGTAGGCGCGGCTGTGGCAGCAAACACCACCCCCGAAGTTCCAATGGTCGCTGAAACCGAGCCCGGTTGCAGGATGCCCATCCCCACCGCCCCAGCTCCCTGGTCACCGGCCCCGGCAACCACGGTCGTGCCAGCCGCCAGTCCGGTCAGCCCGGCGGCAGACTCGCTGATGCGCGCGCAAACCTCGGGCGACTCGTAGAGCGCGGGCAACCAACTTGCGTCCACCCCGGCTGCCTCTGCTACCTCACGCGACCAGCGGCGGTGCGCCACATCCAGCAGAAGCGTCCCCGAAGCCTCCTGCACGTCGATTGCAAACTCGCCCGTCAGCCGGTAGCGCACATAATCCTTGGGGCAGAGAATGTGCCGGATCTTCGCAAATATCTGCGGCTCGTGCTCCCTCACCCAGAGTACCTTGGTCACGGTAAAGTTTGGTAATGCCGGGTTGCAGGTGAGTTCGATCAGGCGGTCGTAGCCGATTTTTTCCGTGAGCCAGTCGCATTGCGGCTGCGTGCGCGTGTCGCACCAGATCAGCGCAGGCCGAAGCACCTGGCCGTCCGCATCCAGCAGCACCGCACCGTGCATCTGCCCGGTCAGTCCGATGGCTGCAATCGGCTGCTTTGGCTCCGGTGCGGCGGCAATGGCTCCGCGGATGGCCTCCTGCGCAGCGCGCCACCAGTCTTCGGGATCCTGCTCGGCCCAGCCCGGATGCGCAGAGCGAAAAGGCGCGTGCTC
This sequence comes from uncultured Acidobacteriaceae bacterium, assembly GCA_963776535.1. Lineage (GTDB taxonomy): Bacteria > Acidobacteriota > Terriglobia > Terriglobales > Acidobacteriaceae > Telmatobacter. The sequence goes on from CAVZNB010000001.1 coordinate 348,337, forward strand.
GCTTGACGCACCGGCAATCAGCTTCCCTGCCCCATCCACAATGACGGCCCGCGTGCCGCCCGTGCCCACATCCATTCCCAGGAACCACATGGCAATCTCTCCCTTGATAAATCGCTTTTCTCGGCGCAGGAGAGCATATCACTCCGGACCGTAGTAGTAACAGGGCGCAGGCCAAGGCATTGAGCCTTCAGGTCAAAGGAACCGGCAATACCTGGCGGGGAAGAGAGTCAGGAGCCTCGGCGTCAAACGCCTCATTCGACAAGCCGATGATCCATAACGGAGCCTGCCCGGTATTGCCGATGGCGTGCGAGGCCAGTGGGTCAACCTCCAGCAGCACCGCGCCCTCGCCGGCGAATTCCCTCACTGTGACGGCCGTCCCCGCGCCTCGATCCCAGGCAACCCTCCAGGCGTCCAAGTGCAGCACAGCAATCACCTCCCTCCTACGTACATGGAAATGATTGCCGCGGATGGCGCCAGGCAGAATTGTGGCGATATGGGCATCGTCGGCAGAGCCGAGGAAGTCGATCCATGCCTTTCCAGTCTGATAGCTGGAACCGCGATGGTCAGCGCTGTCCGGCAACACGGTGATGCGAAGTTCAGGGAGTGTCATGGCGTCCATCGTCATCTTGATGCAGGCCAGGGTCAACCACTTTTCCCGTGTCGCCAAGGAAAATCGGTCCGGCTTCTTCAGATCATGGGCGAGCAGGTCCAACGATTTCATGTCATACTACGGTATTTTGAACCAGATCGTGACGCAAAACACATGCAGATCCCTTCCTTGGGGGCGACAATGAATCCGTGAGGCCGGCCGGTAAACCACTGGCAAGGCCATGGAGAAATGGACTCATGAGCGATCTTGCACCGCTGGCTGAAGCTGTTGCTGTTGACCCACTCGTTGGGCATCCCGCTGACTTCCACGTCTTTCACCAGTTCATTGAGCGCTGTAAGGATCTACCGGCGATTACCACGGCCGTGGTCTGGCCCCTGTCCGACGTCGCTCTGCGAGGTGCCGTCGAAGCTGCGGTCGAAAGCCTGATTAAGCCCACCCTCATTGGGGATGAAACCGCCATCAAAGCCCTGGCCGCGCAGATCGGCATCGATATCAGCGTCTATCCGATCCTTGACTGTGACAACGAGCGCAAGGCCGCAGATCTGGGAGTTGACATGTGCCGGTCGGGCAATGCCCAGGCCATGATGAAAGGCAGCCTGCACACCGATGAGTTGATGAGAGCCGCCATGAAGGCCGACACCGGCCTGAGGACCTCCAAGCGCATCTCCCATGTCTTCATCATGGACACACCGGCCTATGCCCGCACCCTGCTGATCACGGACGCCGCCATCAACATCACGCCGGAACTGGAAGATAAGGTCCACATCGTGCAGAACGCCATTGACCTGGCCCAGGCGCTGGGTATCCCTGAGCCGAAGGTAGCGCTGCTTTCTGCAATCGAAACGGTGAACCCCAAGATCAAGTCGACACTCGACGCAGCGGCGTTGTGCAAGATGGCAGATCGTGGTCAGATCACCGGCGGAATCCTCGACGGCCCACTGGCTTTTGATACAGCCGTCAGCACCACGGCCGCAACCATCAAAGGGCTCGTTTCGCCGGTTGCCGGGCAGGCGGACATCCTGGTAGTTCCGGACCTGGAAAGCGGCAACATGCTCGCCAAGCAGCTTGAATACCTCGGCGGTGCGCAGCTCGCCGGCATTGTCCTCGGCGCGCGCGTGCCCGCCATCCTCACCAGCCGTGCGGATTCAGCCGAAACGCGCCTCACCAGTTGCGCGGTCGCGGTGCTGCTGCACTACGCCGCACATCCCCTGCTGAAGGCTTAACGCATTTTCGGAATCTTAGTAGGTCATTCGCCCGTCGTCCGCTCCCACCCTCCAAGTTTGAGGAGAAAAGCGTGATATTCATTTGCATATAATTACGCCCCTTCGGCGCACAATTGTTTTTGAAAGGATGGGAGAGCACGTACCCCAATGGCGCTCGAAGCACTGTTCTCCGCGCCGTAGGTCCGCCGTCGCCGAAGACACGGAAACCCCCAACGCCTGATCCCTGACAACGATTCACTAACCGCTAATCGCTAACCAGTGTTTTTGGCATCGAGTTACGGCCCCGACACGCACAATCCCATCGAGGAGATCAGCCATAAAGACCAACCGCATTGCAAAAGAACCTCAGGTTTCGCCTCTTCTTCCCGTCTTCTCATGCAAAATGGTACCCCCCCCGCCACTTTGCTTCCACGCCAATGAAAAAAATCGGGTTACACCAACAAAGCGGCCAAAATCGACCCTTGGAGGGCCTACGCTCCGCTCGGTCCTTCTAATCCGTTTACTGGGGAAAAAATGACGTTGCACGCCATTCGACCTGTTCGTCTTTCGCGCCAACGCAACCGCAAAACCACCTTCAACGCCCCGGCGCCTTGGACCCACCGCCTCCTTCTGCGAAACTGACAGAGTGATCCCTCAACCTCCGTCGCTTATCTTCGACCTGGATGGAACGCTCACCGACTCCAAGCTCGGCATTGTTGGCTGTCTGCGCAACGTTCTGAACGCACGCAACATCGACCACCGGGGTCCCTTGGATCGCTTCGTCGGCCCACCCGCAGATCAATGGACCCTGGAGTTGCTGCCAGATGGTAGCCAGGAGGCCCGCGCCGAATTAGTCCGCGACTATCGCGCCTGCTACGACAGCGAGGGGTGGAAGATCAACTCCGTCTTCCCCGGCGTGCGCGGCCTGCTCGATGAGCTTCACAAGGAAGGATTCCCGCTTTACGTGTGCACTTCCAAGCAGCACCACACGGCGGTCAAGATTCTCGAACTATTTCAACTCTCCGAGCTGTTCACCGGCATCTATGGTGACAAGCTTGAATACGCCAGCCACCAGAAGGCCAACCTGCTGGCAAGCCTGATGCGCGAGCACTCACTCAACCCTGAACATTCCTGGATGATCGGCGATCGCATTTACGACTTCAAGGCCGCCCGCGTCCATCAGATGCGGTGCCTTGCCGCCGGCTGGGGTTACGGCTCTGCCGACGAGTTTGCGCACGCAGACGCTGTCGCCGCCACCCCAGCCGACGTGCGAACCATCGTGTCGACACAACTTTGACCCAAAGATTCTCTCGGCCGACCCGAGCCAAAATCGGCCAACAGCGTCCCACGTCCGCGCGATTGATTTCGCCGGTCCGCCGCCTTGCAAGAGACCCCCGCACCTGCGTTTGCATCCAACTGTCTGCACGGGGCAACCTCGGCTGGTCAGTTCCGACGGTCCGACGCACCCCGGCAAAGGAGCTCTACCATGTCCAACCATACCCGCGAAAAGGAACCCCAAGCCGACCGGCTCGTGGTTCCCGACGGCTTTTCCCCAGAGGAGGTCAAAGACCTTTCAAGCGTGCTGAACGCCCTCCTGGCCGATGCTTTTGCACTTTACCTGAAGACCAAGAACTTTCACTGGCACATGAGCGGACAGCACTTCCGCGACTACCATCTGCTGCTGGACGAACATGCCGGCCAGATCTTCGCCATCACCGACGCCATTGCCGAGCGTGTGCGTAAGGTTGGCGGCACCACCATCCGTTCCATCGGGCACATCGCCCGACTGCAGCGCATTCACGACAACGACCAGGAATATGTGAGCCCCAAAGACATACTCACCGAGTTGCAGGCCGACAATAAGGCCCTAGTGCAAAGCCTGCGCGCCGCCCATGAAGTTACCGCCAAGGCCAACGACTATGCCACCACCAGCCTGATCGAAGTTTGGATCGACGAGGCCGAGCGCCGTGCCTGGTTCCTGTTTGAAACCACCCGGTAATCCTCCCGCATGCTGAATTACGCCGCTGCCTTGACTCCCGGCTGATTCAGACTTAACTCCACCGTCTGCTTGAAACGCTTGGGCCTCACCTCCGAGGTCCAGGCGCAAGCTTCTCGGGCCGATCGCTTGCCCTGGGAAATTCTGGCGCACCGAACTGCCCGCCTTTAGTACACTCAAAGACAATTCCCCCGGGAGTAGATGACTCTTTGAAGTTTAGCCGTGCTTGACCCGATAAACGAAGGTGAAGGACCGGGGGGCTAATTGCGTCTTCGGCCATTCCGTGCAATCGGCCGCAGCTTGGTTTTCTGATCAGGCCATCTTCCATCTGAAAGATTCAGCCATGCCGAACGAGTCATCAGCAGATTCAGGACACGTCGCTAACCAGCACCAGATTGCGGCCAACCTCTACGCACTGATCGAGAGCACGGAAGACCTCATCTGGTCGATTGACCTGGATTTCGGCATTCTTGCCTTCAATTCTTCCTTGCAGCGCCACGTCGAACGTAATTTCGGCACCAAAATCGCCGTCGGAAAGCGGCCAGAAGACCTTCTTCCGCCGCAAAGGGCAGCCATTTGGCCCCCGCTTTTTGAACGCGCCCTGGCGGAAGGTCCATTTCGAACCGAAATCCCCTTCCCGGGCAACCGCATCATCGAGATGTCCTTTCATCCAATCGTTGTCGAAGGCCGCGCAACCGGCATTTCGATGTTCGGAAAGGATGTTACCGAGCGTAACCGTGCAGAAAAGAAACTGCGCGAAACGGCAGAATTCCTCAGAGAGACGCAGAGAATCGGGTCGCTCGGCTCCTATGTGCTCGATATCGCCTCCGGCCTATGGTCCAGTTCAGAAGTGCTCGACGAGTTGTTCGGCATTGACAAAGACTATGACCACACAGTGGCTGGATGGACTGCGCTCCTCCATCCGGATGACCGCGCGATGATGGCGGCGTACTTCACCGACGAGGTGGTGAGAAAGCAACGGTCATTCGACAAGCAATACCGGATCGTTCGCGCGAGCGACAACGAAGAGCGCTGGGTACATGGCCTGGGCAAGCTGGAGTTCGACGCGGCGGGGGTACCGGCGAAGATGCGCGGCGTGATCCGGGACATCACTGTGCAGAAGCGAGCCGACCTGCAGCTCCGCGAAAGCGAACAGCGCTATCGCGACACATTCGAGCAGGCCGCAGTCGGCGTTCTCCATGTATCCACAGAGGGCCAGATCCTTCGGTGCAACTTGCGATTCTCGGAGATTGTCGGTTATTCCGCGGAAGAGCTTCGCGGCATGTCCTACCGGCGACTCACCCTCCCGGAGGACCTGGAGGCAAGTGAAGCAATCCGATCACGGATCCTGAGCGGCGCTGCTGGGAGCGCCACCTGGGAAAAACGATACCTGCGCAAAGACGGCAGCGTCACCTGGGTCAGAGTCACTGCATCCAGAATCCGCGATGGGTCCGGACGTGCGCAGCATTTCCTCTCATTCATCGAAGATATTCAGGCCCTGAAGACCGCCGAGCAACAGCTGAGCAGGGTTCAGGACGACCTGCGCCTGAGCGAGGAGCGTTATCGCACCGCCTTCCAGACCAGCATCGACGCCATCAACCTCAACCGGCTTTCCGACGGGGCGTACATCGACTGCAACAAGGCATTCCTCGACATCATCGGATTCACGCGAGAGGAAGTCATTGGGCGAACCTCGCTCGACCTTAGGATCTGGGCAGACCCGGCCGATCGGCAACGCATGGCGGATTCTGTTCGCGAGAGTTCCATCTGCCGGGATTTGGAAGCGCAATTCAGAAAGAAGAATGGCCTGATCTTCTGGGGGCTCATGTCGGCCTCCTTGATTGAAATTGATGGCGTCCCATGCGTCCTTACCATCACCCGGGACATCTCTGAAGCCAAGGCTGCTGAACTGCGTCTAGCCAAGGCAGCCGAGGCTCTCCGGGCGAGTGAGGCACATTACCGTACTGTCTTCCAAACGAGCCTGGATCCCATCACCATCAACCGCGCGGATAATGGGAAATACCTCGATGTTAACCAGGCATTTCTTAATGTAATGGGGTTCGAACGCCACGAAGTGATTGGAAAAACCTCCCAGGAGCTGGAGATTTGGATAGAACCGCACGACAGGGAGGTTCTCCTTGAGAACTTTAGCCGCGGCGTCGAATGCCGCAATATGGAGATCCAATTCTCGAAGAAGAACAAAGAAACTGTCTGGGGCCTCATGTCAGCCTCGATGATCGAAATTGACGGCGTTCGCTGCGTTCTTGCCATCACCCGCGACATCTCCGGAGCCAAAGCAGCGGAAAACGAGATCCGCAACCTCGCCTTCTATGACTCCCTGACCGGTCTGCCTAACCGCCGACTGCTGCTGGAGCATCTGCACCGGGCGCTCGAGACCGGCAAGGAGGCTCCCGGAATGCGCGCCCTGCTCCTGGTCGATCTTGATAACTTCAAGACCCTGAATGAGACCCTCGGCCATGAGACCGGTGACCGCCTGTTGCAGGAGATGGCGCGTCGCCTTGCCGTCTGTGTCCGCGACGCAGACACCGTTGCCCGCCTCGGCGGAGATGAATTTGTGTTGATGTTGGAAAACCTCAGCGGTATCCCCGAAGAAGCCGCTGCCCAGGCCAAGGCGTTCGGCGAACAGGTTCTCGGGATTGTGTCTGAACCCTACCTGCTTGATGGCCGCGAATTGCGATCGAGCGCGAGCATCGGCATCTCGGTCTTTGGAGACCGGCGGGAAAGTTCGAACGACGTATTGCAACAGGCGGATATCGCCATGTATCAGGCCAAGACCGCAGGCCGCAATACCATGCGCTTCTTTGCACCCGCTCTGCAGGCTGCCGTCAATGTCCGCGCCGCCATGGAAGAGGACCTTCGTCAGGCGATCGAGACCGGGCAGTTCGTCCTCTACTATCAACCGCAAATCGACCGCAACCGTCTCTCTGGCGCAGAAGCCCTGATCCGCTGGCAACATCCCTGGCGCAACATCCTCCCTCCTGGCGAATTCATTCCCCTGGCCGAAGAAACCGGCCTGATTCTGCCCCTGGGGAAATGGGTGCTGGAAGCAGCTTGCAAGCAGATTGCCGCCTGGGCCGATCGCAAGCCGGCTTCCCGGCTTTCCATCGCCGTCAACATCAGCGCCCGCCAGTTCCACCAGCCGGATTTTGTGGAACAGGTGTTGTCGGCGCTCGATCGCAGCGGGGCAAACCCGAACAATCTGCGGCTGGAACTCACTGAAAGTCTGCTGGTGGAGAATGTCGAGGAAGTCATCGCTAAGATGACGGAGCTCAAGGCCCGTGGACTGCGATTCTCGCTCGACGATTTCGGCACCGGTTACTCGTCGCTGGCATATTTGAAGCGGCTTCCTCTGGACCAGTTGAAGATCGACCGCTCCTTCATTCGGGATATCCTTACCGATGAGAGCAGCGCCGCCATTGCCCAGACCATCATCTCGCTCAGCCGTGCCATGGGGCTGCCGGTGATTGCCGAAGGTGTTGAGACCGAGGAGCAGCGCGAGTTTCTCACCCGGATCGGCTGCCACGCGTTCCAGGGATTTCTTTACAGCCGCCCCCTGCCTCTGGAAGAGTTCCAAAAGCAATGGCTCCCATCGGCACAATCATCCATCTCAATGGCTGGCTGATTTCCATTGCAAGCTTCCAGCCTGAGAAGCAGCCGACCAATCAGTCCATTGACATGCTGAGCTGGTGGCGCACGTCGGCCCCGCGAATCCAGAAGATCACATCGGTTGCGATATTCGAGGCATGGTCGGCAATGCGCTCCAGGTTGCGCGCCACCAGGATGCCATTCATCGCCTGCTGCGTAAACTGCGGCTTCTCCTGGATCAACTGCAGCAGGTCGGAATGGGCCCGGCGGTTCATACGGTCAATCTCGTCGTCCATCTCCCGCACGGAGTCCGCCAGCCGCGCGTCGCCCTCCAGCAGAGACTGCACCGCGGAACGGATCATGCGCCCGGCAAACTCACCCATCGCTGCAAAATCCACCGGCAGATCCACCTCGCCATGCTTGAGAATCTCCTTGGTCCGACGAGCAATGCCCATTGACTGGTCGCCAATCCGCTCCAGGTCGCCGTTAATCTTGATCACGGCAAGAATGAAACGAAGGTCGATCGCCATGGGCTGCTCCTTGGCCAGCAGTTCGTAGGCCATCTCATCCAGCTCATGCTGGGCGGTGTTGATCGCCGTCTCATTCTGCTTCACATACTGGCACAAACCCTTATCCCGCTGAAGATAGGCGTCCACGGCAGACTCGACGGCCTGCTGCGCCAACGCAGCCATTGCAAGGAGCTTGTCCTTGAGTTCGGCGAGTTGCTGCTGAAAATGAATACGCGGCACGACAGTATTCTCCCTGATCAACCATTGTGCATCATCGAATGTTACGGAAAGACGAATTTCCGCCAACGCATCAGAAGTGTCACGTCCATTGGACCGGCTTTCCCATTCCTTGTCTCCCCCCGATTTGCGAGAGCCAGGACGCAAGCCAATGTTCTAGGCTAACACCATGGCCTCTTTCAACGCGGTCGACCAAACCACCCTTTCCCTCAACCCTGGCGACTACGAATCGCGCCAGGTCTACAAGCTCATGGCCGGCATCATTGTTCCTCGGCCGGTGGCGCTCGTTTCAACAGTGGACAGCCGTGGGGTACGTAACCTCGCTCCCTTCAGCTTCTTCTCCGGCGTTGGCTCCAACCCCCCGACGTTGCTGTTCTGCCCGGTCGTGCGGAGCAGGAGCGGAGCGAATGTTGATGACCAGCCGGACTTCCGCAAAGACACATTGCGCAACGTGGAGGAGACCGGCGAATTCGTGGTAAACGTGGTCAGCGATGCGATTGCCGCGGCGGCCAATGCAGCCGCCGCCGAGGTGCCGCCGGACGTGGACGAGTTTGCGCTTTCCGGCCTCACGCCCCAGGACAGCGAGGTGGTTCTGCCGCCCCGCGTAGCCGAGTCCCCCGCACAAATGGAGTGCAAACTGCTGCAGGTCATCTACACCAGCCGCGAGCCCGGTGGAGGTGTGATCGTGCTCGGTGAGATTGTCCGCTTTCACGTGCGCAGGAGCCTGCTGGAAGACTTCCGCGTCGATCCCGCGGGACTCGATGCTGTAGGCCGTATGGCCGGTAACACCTGGGCCCGCACCCGCGACCGCATCGAGTTAGTTCGGCCCAAATAGCGCTCTGCGCGCCACCGCAAATGATCAGAGCGCATTCGGTATACCGCTTGCAATCACTGCGCTCGGAATCCTGCAATGCGGCTCATATTCTCTTGTACTGGCCCCGCTTCGAAGGCAGTATTTGTACTCCGTCATACGCAGTTCTGCGGTCCTGGCGCGTAGCTGATTCACCCTGCCGCGCATGGGCTCTGTCGAAATCAACGACTACTGTTTTTGGCGGAAGAACCTCCGGCGGCGCAGTCACCAGACGTTGCGAAGCCGCCTGCCCCCCGCTCCCTGCCGGATCGTAGGGGGTCTGGGAGATCCCTCGCTCAGAGTTGGTACTTCCGCTCCTGGCATCGAGGGCCGCGCCGGAACCACCTGGAAGCTCAGGGTCATCCCCGTCGTTTCCATCCTTCACGCCCAGCACAAAGAGCAGATTCCTCAGCCCGCTCAACCGCGAAGTCAAATTCGCTGGCGACTCTTCGTGCCACTTCCTCGGCTTTTCTTTCTCATGAATCGATGGCGTGATTGCCTGGGCAACCGCGCCTGTGCGGTCCCACGATTCTGCTGTGGGCTCGAGGTCAATCCGTTGTCCGCGGTCGAGCACGGGTACCGAAGCAGAAGTCTCTTGAACAGTGCCGGCCGAACCGGATGTTTCCGCCTTGGCCGGTTGCCAGATGACGGCCGGACGCGGCAGCGGAGGAAGATGAGGCGCGTCGCTCAGCCACCACGGCATCTCCGGCTGCGGTTGGACCTCATTCGGAACAGGTTTATCTTCCTGGATCGGAGTTGCTAGTGCCGCAGGAGCCTCCTGCGCGGGTGGTGGAACGCTCGGCCTTTCAGCCCTTGCGGCCAACTCTCCAATCGACGGCGCCGCAACAACCGACGTCGCCGCCGGAAGAGGGGAAACGTCCATAACTGGATCATCGTTCCGCGGCGCTTGGGGGTGGGTGGCAGGTTCGCCCAATGGAGCAGCGGTCAGCGGCGCAAAGGACTTGAGTGCTGCACCTCTCGCAATGGCAGCCGACGGGCTTGAGAAATCCCATGCGGCTTCGACGACAGGCGCGGCACTCGCCGGTACCACCAGCCGCTTCGCTGGCTCGACTAGCGGCGAGAATGCCCTCGGCGAGGACAGGCAGACATCGGGAGAGCTCACTGGTGCAGACCTGGCTGACGACGAGAGGCGAGCCACCGCCGCGGCCGCAGCTGCCACCTCCGGCTCAAACAATCCGCGCGGCGCCTCCTCTTGGGGTAGCGCGGTTCCTGGAGCCGGTTCCAGCGTTGCAATAGGGTTATTTCGCTGGGCTTGCTGTGCCCTGTTGACGCCCAGCGCCTGGAGATACGTCTCAACAGCTTCCACTGAAAGCCGGAACGCCGGATTGGACGTCGCCAATCCAACGCGATTCAATACAAATCCCACCGCATTCGCGTCCAGCCGCTCCAGCGTCTTGGCGACCTCACGCAACTCCGCGCGCGTGGTTACTCCGGACTCGATCACCACAACAGCGCAGTCCACAAACCGGGCCAGGTACTCCGTCTCCGCGGAGACAGCCAGCGGCGCTGCGTCGGTGAGCACCAGCCTATGTTCCTGCGCTTCGCTCTCCTCTGCTATCTGCTGCAGCAGCGCGGTGGGCCGGCTCACGCGCTCAACCGGAACCAGTCCCTGCCCGGTTGCGTACCGATTGGAAACCACCCTGGAGGCTGGCGCTGAAGCGCCAGTCGCGTCCACCAGCACAGTTGGCCTGCCCATCGCCTCCAGCATTCCTCGCACACGGTTCACCAGCGTCGTAACGCCCGCGCCTGAGCCGGTTCCGGTAAACAAGCAGCTCTTTAAGCTGCCCTGTTTGCGCGCATGCTCCAGTGCAGATGCCAGCCGCAACAGGTACTCTTCCCACACACTTTCTGAAACCTCTGTGAAGTCCGGCAGCAGCGCCAGAGGCGCAATGCCCAGAACCTGCTCCACATCGGAGGCGATGTAGATCCTGGGGTCAATCCTGTGAACCACCACCGCGGTCAAAACTCCGAAAAACAAGCCTGCAACCGCGATGAGGATTGCATTGCGCAGCACGCCGGACTTGGAGCGAATCAGCGGCGCTACCGCGGGCGTCACCTGGTAAGCTGCGGCCGGTGCGCTGTCTTCGAGCAAAAGATTGTGCAACTGCTCGTCGACAGCCGCGTAGCGCGTCTGCAGCCGTGTGATGTCGGCAGCCAGGTCGCTGGAGCGCTGCAGCTTCGGTGTAGCGCCCGTGGCCGTCCCCACCAGTTGGCGCAACTGTCCGTTCAATTGCGACTCCACCCCCGCGGTGCGCTGCAACTCGCCTTGCAGCTGCAACTGAATGCGCGCCGCCGCCTTGGCCCGCAAGTCCTTCATCATCGCGTCCAGGGTGTTGTTGATCTTGGTCAGCTCCGCCTCATCCTGCTTGTACTGCGGATTGGCTGGCGTTTCATTGGCCATCTGCGAAATCAGCGTGGCCCGCCGCGTATTCAACGCCGTCTTCATGCTCACCAGGCCGGCATCGCTGGCGATCATCCCGTCGGCCTCCGCATCGATGGCCGTCGACGAAGGTCCGTGCCCCGCGTCGAGCGCGGTAAACCTCGCCTCGGCCGCATCGTGATCAGTGCGCGCCTTCACCAGTTCGGAGTGAATCTGCGTGATGTCTTCGTCGAAATGATCGGGAACGGCAGTGCCTACCGCCGCCACGCCCAGTTGCTTGTTCAACGCATCCTGTTCGCTGCGTTCGGCGGCAAGCGCATTCTGAATCCGGTCCCTTTCCTCGCGCAGGATCGACAACCGCTGCGCATCTCCGGTCCTCTCGTCGCGTGACGCGCTTTCGATGTAGCTGGCCGTGATTGCATTCGCAATCTGCGCCGCCATCGACGGATCACTGGAACGCGCAAGGATGGAGAACTGGTAGGCCGATCCCGAGCGCGTCACCTCCAGCAGCCGCACCAGCCGCTGCGCCGCCACCTGGTCGCTCTCCTCCGGACGCTGAAAACCTTCCAGCTGATGCAGCGCCGCGTAGAGAACATCTTCGCGGCTCGACGTTCATCATCTGTTGTTGGATATAAGTCTCGTAACTGTTGCTGTCAAAGGGCCAACGCGGCGACCCACCTTGCGCCAGCTCCAGCACCTTGGATGCAGTAGGGTTGACATACACGATGCTCTCTGCCTGGTACCTGGGCCAGGCCTTGAACACAAATACCTGTACCAGCAGATAAAGCACGGCCAGCGCCGCCGCCCCCATGGCAACCCTGCGCGCCAGCCGCCAATGGAGTTGCAGGCTGCGCCGGACATCCAGATGGAAGAAAGCCTGCTCGGAGTTTGCGGCAGGAATCGCGCGCGCGGGCATCTCCAACTCGTCCTCGCCGGAACGCCCGGTATCTGCCGTGGATTGACCCAGCAAGCGCTTCATGGCAGCCCCACCCCGATAAGAGCGCCAGCGGTGATCAGCGGGCTCAGCCGTTCAACCACATACGTAGCGCGGAAAAGGCCGCTCTGCGGCACAAAGATGATCTCGCCCGGCTTTGGCCTGATCTCCAGCGACTTGTCCGGGTTGAGAGGATCGTTAAATGAGATGATGCGCGAGGTCCCTGTGGCCGGGTCGACAATCTGGATGTGCGGCTTGTTGCCTGCCGCCTCCGTAAAACCGCCCACCTCCGCAAGAACGCTGGCCAGTGTCGAAGTGCCAGTCAGCGGAACCGCGCCCGGATGCTGCACCTGCCCAAGCACGGAGACATAGCGTTCGCCGCCGTTCGGAACATAAATCACATCGTCGCGGCGCAGGCGCAGATCGGCCAATGAGTTTCCGGAGTTGATCAGCGTCTTCAATTCGACCCAAACCACTTCGTCCTGACCGCGATAGATCGCGCAGCGCTCGGGAATCTCCGCAGCCTTGTTGGGCCCGGTCTCGAGGCCGCTGCGCGAAAGCGCTTCCAGCAGCGTGGGCGTACCGTCGAAGCTCACCACCCCAGGCTTCTCCACCGCGCCCAGCACCAGCACCTTGTTGGCTGTGTACTTGGTCACCGTCACTTGCGCGTTCAGGTTGGTGTAGTAAGTCGATAGCGCTTCATCGATTGCTTTGGCCGCTTCCGCCCGCGTGCGCCCAGCCATCATTGCATCGCCGGCCAGCGGCAAAGTGATTCGCCCGTCGGGGCCAACCACGAGTTTGGCCGCAAGATCGGGCCGCCCCGCAAAATCGACCGTAATCTCATCGCCTTTGCCCAGCCGGTACTCTTCATCGGCCGCAGGTTCAAAGTGGCGTAGTGTCTCCAGAGGATTGGCTTTCAAGTGCGGTTCAGGTGGCTGCGGCGACTGCGCGCGAGCCAGGGTCGCAACAACCAGCGAACCTGCAAGCAGCAGCGGGAGGTGCGCGATCGCTCTCCGATGGTTCATGCCGTTGCCTCCCGGCCGCGGAATACTCCCAGGCTCTGCTTCAGAAACCTGGCTCCCTCCTGTTTTTCCTCGTCCGTCAACACCCAGCCGTACAAGACTGCAACCAGCCCCGCCGCATCCAGCACGCCCACCACCAGCAATACCCCCGCTCCCTGCCAGCGGCTCAACTCCGCGACAAAATGGGCAGCGGGCCATGCCAGCAATCCGGCAACCGCATAGCAGGAGAACCCCGGCGCAATCACCACGCGCAGAAACCGCGTCAGCTTCAAATCCAGAACAAAAAGCACCCTGCCCATCAGCATGCAGGAAGACAGGAAAGTCGCTACCGACATAGCCACGCCGATTCCGAAAGGTGTCCACCTACCTTCAAACCAACGCGAAAGCGGCAGTGCAATCGCCACCAGCAACAGGTTGGGAACGGAGTAATTGAACTCCTCATAGACGCGTCCCATCCCCCGGAAAATCGAGGTCCCGGGCCCGGTGAGCATATGGAACTGCATGGTTATACTGAATAGCACAAACAGGGGAACAAGCGAATCCCTCATCGGTAATGCCGGACCCAGCCAGACGTGCAGAATCGGTAGTGACCAAAAGGCCATCGCCGACGAAAATGCAGCCGTGCACAGGTTCGAGTAGCGCGCACCGTTCAGATAAAGCTGTTGCAGATTGCCAAGCCAGGTGGAGCGATCGGAAGCCGCATCCACATGCGAAGCGGCCGGAAGCAACGCGGCAAAAAAAGCCGTCGGGATCGACGAGAGCGACGTGGGCCATTTCTTGGCCACATCCAGCAGGCCCGCAGCGGAAGCTCCAATGAGAGTAAGCGCCGCCAGCCGGTCCATTGAAACCTGCACAATGGCCAGCATGCTCTGCAACTGCACCAGTCCGCCAAAATGCACCACGTAGCGGAGCGAAGCGCGCTGCACGAGGCGCGGCGACAGATGCAGCCACTTGATGGTGCGGTGCGCCCACCACCAGGTCAGGCCATCGTTGATGACCGTGCGCGCCAGGTAAGCCTCGGCTAGTCCGCGAATCCCGCGTCCGGCGCTGACCAGCCAGACAATCAGAGCAAACTCGGCCACGATGCTGATGGTAAGAAAAACCTGCGTGGAGACAATCTGCTGAGTTCCCATAAGCATGTCGCCGAAGGCGTTGAAGGCGATACTCGAAAGAAACACGCCCAGCACAACGAGAACTGCTTCCTTGCCGTCGCTGGCATGCGAGGCCGGCAGATGCAGCCACGGTGCAAACCAGTTCCATCCCAGTACAAAGCAGGCAAAGATGCTGGCGCAGAGCGGAATCGTGACCGCAAGACCGGTCGAGAGCAGCGCATTGGCCTTTTCGTACTCCCGTTTGGCGTGGAACTCCGCCACATACTTGATGTAGACATTGGAAACACCCATCGTGGTAAGCCCGACGTAAGTCACCAGAATGAAGATCGTGGTCCAGATGCCATAAGCCTCCAGGCCGATGCGCGACAGCAGAAACGGCACCAGGCAAACGCCGCGCGCCATGTTCACCATCCGCGCAACAATCGTGGCCATCACGTTGCGGCCAAATTGCCGGTTCACCTCAAGCAGAGGTTCGCGCGCCGCGTCTGGGCTTCCCAGTGCAACAGCAGCTTCCGGATCCATGGCCCATTCCATCTCCTGCCGAGAGGTGTGAATGGGAGGCCCGGTTCTGAGAGGCACGTTGGTCACGGCTGCGGCGCCTCGCGCTTGGTCCGCGCCCATTCCGCGCGGCTACGCGACTGGCGCAGCACCAGCGGGGTGATGAGCGCCTTCCACATCAGGTAAAGCGGAGCCAGGCCCAGCGCCGCCAAATCCCGCCAGGGTTCGCCGCCCAGCAGCCCAGCCTGCACGACGTACAAGATTGCGATGGCTGCGCAGACCAGCGCGAAAACATGCAGCCAGTGAACCGCCAGGAAGAGCGTGAGCACAAGCGCCACGATTCCACGCGACAAGGGGAGGCTCCATACATCGGCAAGCGTCTCAACGGCACGCCAATGCCCGCGCAGCAACGCCCCCAGCAGCTGGCCGGTAGCGCGGCTGGCAACCCGGAAGCGGCCACCTTCCCAGCGCGCCTCCTGCGTGCCTGCGCAGCGCTGGAAGCCGGTCTGTGCCCGTGCACGAATGCATCCCCAATCCAGTAAACCGGCACGTCTTGCTCCGCCAGCCTGGTGTGGTACTCCACATCCTCTGCAATGCTACTGGCATTGAAGGGCACGCTTTTAAGTGTCGCGGCGGTCAGCGCAAATCCATTCCCGAACAGCCCGGTGGAAAAACCCAGGCCTGACCGTCCACGTGCGCGCAGGACGTTCATACCGCGAAAGGCAAGAGCCCGCAACCGCGCCAGCGGATGACGCGGCCGCGCGTGTCTCTCATGAACAGGCAGCCCCAATTCGTATCGGCATTGTGTAGCCCCCGCGCCCTTTTCAAGCATCGTGCGCGTCGCGCCGATCAAGTTACGACTCACCACGGAGTCGGCATCCACCACCAGCACCGCATCCGCCCCCGCTTCCAGCGCCGCCGCAATGCCATGGCGCAGTGCTGCTCCCTTGCCCAGAAGTTTAGGATTGTTCAGTTCCAGGACCTGCGCCCCGGCGTCGGCGGCCGCCCTGGCTGTCCCATCCGAGCAGTTGTGAGCCACGACAAAGATCGGCGTCCTCTCGTCAGACACCTTCAAAGAGAGAACCGTGCGCGCAATCATCGATTCCTCATCGTGTGCCGGAACCAACACTGCCAAACGGATGGCCCGCCCCACAACCGCAAGCGGCCTCCGCGACCCGAAGAGATTGCCAGCAATACACAACGCCAGGTCGAAAAACAGCGGCGTGATAAACAACGCCATCGCCACTGCCAAAACCGAAACGAATTCCCGCTCCATTGATACTCTCTGCTTCCCCTGGCTAATCCGACCCGGGCATCTGTTCTACTGAATTTCCGAAAAATACGCCTTCGTTCGTCAAGCCCACCTGCATTTCGTCTTCATCCCATGCCTCGTACCGCGCAAAGGAAAGACCCTCTTGTCAGCACAACACCTTCTGAAACAGGAACGCCGGCGCGATCAACTTCCCTGTTGCACCCCCTGCTGGATTCATTCCATGAATCCAGCCCACGATGAAAAAGAGCAGCAGCACAGCCTGCTCGCCCAGGTAAACCGTGGTGAGCGCCGTACTGATTCCCAGCAGCACTGTCAGGTGTGCAAATACCAGCGCCCGGTCCTCCGCTGTCAATGGCCGGCGTGCCAGCCGGAACAGTCGTACCGCGCTGCCTGCAAGAATCATCAGGAACAGCCCCAGCCCCGTTAGTCCCTGTGCTGCCGCAAGCAGCAGATACTCATTGTCCACTGACTTCTGTCCGTTCATAACAGGCAGCATCGTAATTCCCCATCCAAAAGCCTTGCGCTCCCGGATCAGCGGCATATATGTCTGGATCAGCATTCGGCGATACACCACATTCCTTTGCGCCTCTGAACTGGCATGGTTCAGGTCTACATCGGTGTACCTTTTCCCGTAGTAGTACGCCGCCACACTCATCACCGCCAGAACACACACAAATGCCAGCGTCGCCTTGCCCAGCGAAAACGTTCGCACCAGCAATGCAAGAATCAGCGCCAGCCCCACGCCCACCCAGGGACCGCGGGATTGCGTCATCAGCAGGCCCGCGACAATCGCCCACAAGACCAGGTCCCGCACCTGCAACCGCAGCCCGTTGAAGACCCTCTGCCTTCCCCAGTTGGGCGCGAATTTGCGCAGCCACAGGCAATAGATCAGACCCATCAGGAAGATCATGCCCGCCAGAATGGCATGCGCATAAGGTCCGGCAATGCGTCCGAAACCCAAGCGCGTCTGCACAGGCCACTCCACCACCTGTCCGGGAAACAAATGGCGCCCCACCCTTTGCCAAAGGCTCGTTTTGGTTAGAAAATCAAACACGCTGATGCCTGCCACCATGGCCAGTAACACCGCCATCCGCCGCACCACCCGCTTGCGTGCTGTGTTTCCCTCCCCTGCTTGCTGTTCAATCAGCAACTTCCCCAGCATGTAAGGCAGCACCATGGTGCAAATGCACTGAAATAACTCCAGGCCCCCATTGGCCAGGTTGGAAACGACAGGAGCCTCGTTGGTGGCCAACAACCGCTTCCACGTACCATCGGCCAGCGCCGTGCTTAATCCTTCTGACAAACCCGCGCTTGCTGCAATCAACAGCACCCACAAATCCATCCAGTCAAACCGCCAGCGCCGGATCTCCTTCACCCAGAGTGCAGCACCCAGCGGCAGAATCGCCGCGTCCGCAAAAGTCAGCGGCGGAAGGTGCGGGAAACGCACGCTGTAATACTGCGGAAGTAGAAAAACGGCAGGAAAATAGACGTTCAACAGCACTTTTCGAATAGGCCACTTCGCCAGTGCCGCCCAGCAGGCCACTGCCGGGATCAGGATGATCAGCTCCATTCCATCCCCCAGGGAGCGTTGGGCTGCCCGGACTTAGCCACGGGCGCGCGTTTGCGCTGACAGCACATCCTGTTCTGGGTTCAGATTCATGTGGTCTGGCGCTTCCAATTCCATCGACATAGACCGCCCTGAAGCCGTTGTCGCCTCCCATTCGTCGAAGAGAGGATGGGCACACCAGGCATGCAACAGAAAGCGATGCCTGATACCGAGCCCTGCCAGCGAGAGCGTCAGTCCGGCCTCCAGCAATTGCCTGCGAACTCCCATCAACGCGCCCAATCCTGCCGCCGTGATCTGCCTAACTTGATGCAGGTGCACCACCATCACCAGGCTGCTCGCAATGCTCTGTCGTGACGAGTCCCGCAATGCGGCCTCCACATAGGAGCTAAGCTTTCCGTGGACGTACACATGCATCCCCTGCGGAGTCGTCACAGTGGTCACATGCGACTCGCCCAGGTAGGGCCGCTGCATCCAGGCCGCGAATAATGTCAGCGGTAACCTCCGGCCCAATCCCAGAAAATCGCGCAAATAGCGCGGGCCCAGGCGCGAAGGCTCCTGCACGAAACGCATCGCCCACTCCAGGCCGCAGGACTGAACCCATCCCGGCGCGCGCTGCACGTCGCCCACAATAATCTCGAAGCTTCCGCCGACACCCATCGCCACAGGCACACCCAGACGCCTGCGGTTCATCCATATCCACTTCTCCTGCTTGGGATTGCCCAGCGCAACCAGCAGAATCTCCGGTTTAGCCGCATGGATCCGATCCAGGATTTCACTATGGTCCACTTGGGACATGCTCTCTTCTGTGGGAGCATACGTGCCCACAATCCGAACTCCGGGATACTTTTCTTCCAGCACCTTCCGCGCCCGCACAGCCACGTCACCTTTGCCGCCAAGCAGATAGATGCCGTAGCCCTTTCGCGCAGACAATTGCGCCAGCTTCGGCACCAGGTCAACACCTGTCACGCGATCCGCAAGAGGACAGCCCAGAAGCTTCGAAACCCACACCAGCGGCATCCCGTCCGGCAGCACAAGGCTGCATCCGGCAATGATGCGATGCAAGTGCCGATCTCCAAGAGAGTTCAGCCAGAAGTCTAGATTGGCGGTCGCAATCTGGTGTGTCCCACCCGACAGAATCAAGTCTTCGATAGCTGTCACGGCGTCAACCGTGGACAGACTATCCAGAGGTAGCCCCAACACAGCGATCGGGTGGCGCAAATTCCTCTTCATCCCCAGCTTTCATTCCCCGTGCGCACGCGCCACCCCGCCGCGCATGCTTCCGTTGCGCGGGGCACCAGTCCGCACAACGAGTCGTTGCCTCGTTCCATGCGTTCTCATGCCCTGCTCGCGGTTCTGCTCGATCAGGTGATCGCTCGCCTCACCCCGGGCTTTCTTGCGCTGCCGTTGCCTGCCGCAGAATATGACCGGCAAGAACTTCAGACGCCCCCCAACCCGGGCGGACGGATGGTTAGAAACTATCTGCTTGTGGTGCGTGGAGCAATGACGCAAAAGTGGAAGCCACTAAGAAGCACTACTCGTTCAGTTAGATACTACACGGCAATTGAGTAACTTCGCCGTGCTACCACGACCTTCAAAGAAGTTATTAAGTAATGTGCTTTAGTTACCTTGGCGTATTAGCTATGTTACTTCCTCTTGTTCCATCCCATCTTCCTCAACTCGCGCGCAAATGAAGCTCAGATGCCCCGGTTACTCGTTCAAATCCAGCACTGCCATTGAGCACGGCGGAAGCTCCAGGCCATTGCTGTCAAAAATCCGTTCCTGCACGGTCACCCCGACTGCATCTTCGTTGTTTGCGCCCGGACCGGAACTCACCAGTTCCCACAGTCGTGAGCTGCCATTCAGCTTCAACCCGGGAGCGTCCACCGTGATCCTCCTCGACTGGTGCAATGCATAGTTGAAAACAATCAGCCCGTGGCGATTACCATCCTCAAAACCATACGCGTCGATTTCATGAACCCCATTGAGCCGCACCTCGTCATTGCCCAAGGGTTAATCGTGCGTCGGGTCGTCTCCCGTCAGCTCAACCTTCACCAGGTTGCCAGCTATGGCTCGGTTCGCCAGCATCTCCGCCAGCAACTTCGGGCGTGCCCGGCCCTCCGAGCCCATCTGCACAACACTTCCCCACAGCCTCACCAGTGTTCCGTCCGCCCTTTTGAACCGGAATTGAGGCAAGCTGAAAAGCATCTCGTCACGCACTCCGTGGTCGCGCATCATGCGCAGCATGTGCCCAGCCACAGCCACGCCTGCCGCAGCCGAAGGCGTAATCCTGTCCAGCACGCCCTGTGGCGCGGTTCCCTCGGTGGTGTGCAAATTCACTTCATACACCGCCAGTTGCCTTCCAGTGGCTGTGGCCTGGTTTGCCTGCACAATGCCTTCGCGCGACATCTGCTCCGGCTGCGCCATCAGCGGCCCGTACAACTCGTCGTCGCTGCCCCAGCGCGTAATGCTATGCATCAGGTAGGGGGCGGTGGCGAGCGTGTTGGCCGCTGGAGCCGCAGCGAGCTCCTCTCCGTTCCTTCCCGGATTTACCGCCTGCCCACCCATAACCAGGTCAAACTTGCCCGCATCGGCCCCCGCAGCAGCCCGCAGTGCTTTGAAAATCTCGTTCGCCCGCCGCCCATACGCTGCCGGATCGTCCATCGTCTCGCCCTGGAAGATTCCGTTCCAGGTTTCGTTGCCCAGCTCAATGTGGATAGTTCTAAAGGCCTGCGTCCACGGTTTCCGTCTTCCCTCAGTCGCGCGCAATGCCCCGCCCTGCGTTGCCGGTCCGCCGAAAAGATACTCTGCCAGTTCACGCGCTTCGTCCCTGCTCATCCCCGTCGGCGCTACAATCCACGGCTCGGCGCCCACCTCGCGGCAAAGTTCGAGAAACTCCGGTATGCCAACGGGAATGTCCTCCATGGTCGTCATCCAGACCGAAAAGCCGGACCGTTGCCGCGCCATCGGCACTGCAAGCAGATTGCCCACAGTGCTGCCCAGTTGCCCATGGGCCGACATCAGCCGGAGCACACCAGGGTTCAGTTCTCTGAGCGTCTCCAGCACCTCATCGCGGAACGCGGTCTGGTTCGTAGCATCGCCGCCTATCTGTTCCAGATCAACATCGTCCAGCAGCAGCGAACCGCCCGCCACACTGAAGCCTGCCTCGACCGGCCGAACCGGACCTGCGCCATCGTTGGCGGTAAACTCCGCCTCGTAGTTTGCCCAGCCTTGCGTCAGGGGAAAGTCCTGCTCCAGGTAATCAAGCCTGCCGTTCACAATCCGTTTCACATGCGCATGCAGCATCGTCGCGCTCGAAAGCCTTTTGGCTCGGAAGCTAAGCCGGTAGCGCCCGCGCAGCCGCACAAACGTGAAGCCCACCGTCGTATCGAAGTAGGACTTCAACTCTGCCGACGCGTCTGGCCCCGTGGCGTCAATGCGCAGCGCCTGGTGCCCCTGGGTCTCCGGCGAAAGATCGCTGCGCTCCGCCCCCAGTTGCGCGCCACCTTTGAGCGTCGGCCACCAGCCGGACGCAGGATCGCCGGGAAATGCCTTGCTCACCGCCAACCAGTCGCCAACCCCGATCGCTGGCCAAGTGCCGTATAACGTCAGTCCGTATCCCCCAGCGCTCGGGCCGCTCGCTTTGACTTTGCCGGTGCGTTCGGCTGCGGCTCCGTCGAGAACCTCAAAGCTGGCTCCATCCCAGAATCCCGCTGGCCAGGTAAGCGAGTGTCGCGTGTCCGTGCAGTTCGACGGCCCGGCAGCAAGACAGTGCAAAATGCTCCGGTACGCCATCCCTTCGAATCCAGGATTGCGATAGAGCAAATTGCGCATCATCTGCCCGGAATCATAGTAAGTCTGTTCGCCAAGGTTAATCCCCAGCCGCGTCACTCCCCGCAACAGAATCTGTCTGGTCACATGCAAATGTGTGACCCCGCCTTCAGTCCCGCCCGCCGCTTGCATCCCGACCTGCGGACCGGAGGCTACCGCGTCCATCAAGGCGAGCGCCGCAAGCGCCATGCCGGCATCCACCAGAACAGCCAACACCAGACTCCGATCCTGATCCCTGCCTTCCATCCCCGTCCGCGGCATCCCTTCGGCTGCCTGTGTCCCGCAATCAGCGGGAGCGCCGCACCTGTAGCAAGCATAGCCCGCCCAACCCTTGCCGCCCTCGCCCTTTACCGGCGGGCCTGTGACCCGGACGACGCAGTTGCGTTCCCACTTTCAGGGAAAGCACCTCCATGCGCTCATTTGCACCCCAAACTATATTTGGAGCAGATCGATGAATTGCACCGCAGCCCGTTTCCCAATCAGCTCGCTCCTTAAGGCCAAATCCATCTTCCAACGGCCACTGCAACGTCGCCTTCAGACGGCACGTCGAGAGGCTGCTCAGTTGTGAACCTGCTCCCCATATACGACTTCTCGGTCTCGGTCATCGTCATCTCCTTCAACACGCGCGACCTGCTGCGCGAGAGCATCCAATCCGCCCTTGACGAATGCAACCGCTTGCCTGCCGGGCTGACCGCGGAGATTCTGGTGGTCGACAACGCATCCACCGACGGCTCCGCGGAGATGGTATGCCGCGAATTCACCGCAACTACCTCCCCGGTGCGCCTCATCCGCAACGACATCAATCTCGGCTTTGCCTCGGCCAACAACCTGGCCATGGAAGCCGCACGCGGCCGCTACCCTGTGCTGCTCAACTCCGACGCTTTCTTCCATGAAGGCGCCCTGGGCCTGGCCATCCAACACATGGACGCCAATCCCACCGTCGGCGTGGGCGGTGCACGCCTCGTTGGCCCTCATGGCGAGTGGCAGCCCTCGGCTCGCGCCTTCCCCACGCCCTGGCATGTGTTTGTCGTGCTTTCCGGCCTCGCCAGCCGTTTTCATCGCTCCCGCATCTTCGGCGCCTTCGACCGCACCTGGGCCAGCCCCGATCTTGAGGCAGAAGTCGACTGGGTTCCCGGCGCCTTCTCCATCATGCGCCGCGAAGCACTCGCGAAGACTGGCTTCTTCGATCCGCAGTTCTTCCTCTATTGCGAAGAAGTCGACCTGTGCCGCCGAATCAGAGCGCATGGTTTTCGCGTGCACTATTGGCCCGATATCGTCGTCACCCACATCGGCGGCGAATCCGGCCGCCAGCTCACCACGCTCAAATTCTCTGAGAGGGAATCACAAGTGGTTCTATGGAGAATGCGCGCCACGCTGCTCTACTTCCGCAAACATCACGGCATGCAGGTCTGGAGTATCCGCTGGATTGAAGATGCACTGCAGACCGCGCGCTGGCTGCGCAATCGCAACAGCAAAGATCCCGCTCGCCGTCATCGCGCTGAAGAAGCAAAACTGTTTCTCTCGCTCATGCGCCAGGCCTGGAAAGAAACCAAAGGCGGCCGCATCAGCCCGCCGCGTCCCTGGTAGCGCCACTGGAATCATGAGCAAGGTCAATGACCCTCAATTCCTGTCATCCGCGCCGCAAGCCGCTTCAATCCCCCGCCGAATCAGGTCCTCTCGATCGCTCACCGGCTTCCAGCCCAGCACCGTCCTGGCCGCCGAGCAATCAAAGATCGCGCGCCCGGTCCTGCTCTCCCAGTCGCGATACGACGGCATCTGCGCTCCGGATGACGCACCGCAACCTTGACTACCCACTTCATCAGGTCCACGCAGATAGAAGCGCAATATCGGCGTTGCGTGGCGCTGAATCCTGATTCCTGCCTGAGTGATCCAGCGCGTCCAGATACTCCTGAGCCGTCAGCAAAGGATCGCCAACCAGGTTGAACGATCGCCCCTCAATCCCCGGCGTGTCCATCGCCGCAATGAGCCCGGCGGCCACATCCTCCACCAGCACCAGCGCCAGTTTGTTGTTGCCCTCGCCCCAGATCTGGCAAACCGCATCGCTCCACCACATGCCCACACCCCAGTGGAACGGACTGCCTCCGCGTCCAATCACGATCCCCGGTCGCACAACCACCAGCGGCAAACCCTGCTCGCGATGCATCCGCATCAAAATTTCTTCTGAGGCAGCCTTGGCCCGCGCGTACAAATTCCGCCGCTCAATCTTTGCGTCCAGCGGCGTCGCCTCGGTAATCATTCCCGCCCCTGCGCCACAGTAGTACGAGTCGATGGTCCCCGTATAAATGAACCGCTTCACTCCGCATGCCAGCGCGCAAGCAGCCACGCGCCGCGTCGCCTCAATCTCCAGCGCCTGGTAGTCGCCCAGCTCTTCACGTTGGCCCGCGCAAGATGGAAAACAGTCTCCACTCCCTCCATGGCACGGCGCAGATCCTCTTCGCTCCCGAGATCCCCAACCACACACTGCAACCGCGCAGACACCCTCAGTTCCTGCGGAATCCCCGCCGTGCTGCGCACCAGCGCCCGCACCGCACGGCCCGAGTCGATCAATTGTCGCAGCAGTTCCCTGCCAATAAACCCTGAACCGACCAGAACCAGAATCCGTGGCGTCGGCCCCCTGGAATCACTCGCTCGTTGAACCGGACGGGCTTCAGCCCGTACGTCAATTGTCTCAGCGTCAACGAGGGCTTTAGCCCCTGAGGTGTGCTCGCTGGAATCCGGTAGATTCGCAAGCCCACCCAGCTTCGTGCAAACCCGGATCACTCGCGCGCCAAAGCGTCCATCCACCCGCTCGTCCAAAGGCGCCGCCCCATAGAACGCATCCAATGCCCGCGCAATGCTTGCGCCATAAGGATTGCCACGTTTACCCAACTTGAGTTTGGCCTTGATGTAGGTCGCAAGCGTCCGCCGCGCCTGCTGTTTCAGGCTCCTCGCACGGCTCACAACCATTCCATAACTCTCAAAATCAGGATCGCTGGTCCGATGTTCATCCAGCGTGTACGTGTTCCTCTCAAAGTCCACCGTCGCACTCGCCAGCGAGCCGCGCACATGAATCGTGTACTCGAGGAAGCCCTGGAACAAACGAGAAGCGCAGTTCTACCGCGGTGCGACCCTTCAAGCCGCATACCAGCCAACGCCGATAAAACGCCACGCCGGTTGGCAGTACCGTCCCATTCGAGGCGTGCACGTCAAACTCCTCCGGCTCGCCCACCAGGTCAAGCATGTGCCCCACTGAGTGCGATCCCACCTCGATCAGAATGTTTCTCGGATCGCGCAGCATCCATGTGTCAAAGGGCCCGTGCGACGCCTGAGGCAACGGTTTGTGCCAGGTAATCGTCACATCGTCAATCAGCCCCAGCACGCCACCCTTAACATTGCGCCGCAACTGTTCGTAGACCTCCGCGAACAGAAAGTTGTGCCCCACCCCCAGCCGCAAGACGCGTTGCTCTGCCAGACGCCCAGCGCCGCGCAATCGGCCGCCTCCGCGCACATCGGCTTCTCCAGAAAAACGCCTACGCCAGCCTCGAGCACCGCGCGCGCCGCATCGAAATGCCGGTCCGGGGGCGTCAGCACATGCACCGCGTCCAGCCCGTGCTCAAGAGCCAGCATCTCTTCCAGCGACCCATAGACCCGCGGCACGCCGAACTTGCGCGCCAGCGCCTCGGCACGAGCCTGAACGCGGTCGCACACCGCCGCCAGTTCCACACCCTCCACCGAACTGAGCGCCAGCGCATGCCAGTCGGCAATGTAGCCTGCACCCAGCAGCGCGACACGCCGCTTTCCAGCCCCGCTGCCGGCTCGCCATTGCAACGTACGCGCGGTTTCATGCTCGCCAGACGCCATTTTCTCCTTCATCAACTTCCCTTGTGTTCCATAATCGTCAGCGTCTTCCCGCGCAGGCGCCGCCAGTGGTAAGCCAACATTCCCTCCAATGCGGGAAAGCTGGTCATGCACGGTGAAGAACCCATAGACCGCAGCGTCCCCGGCCGGCCATCCACGCTTTCTCCCTCGCAAAACAATCCGCGCAAATTGCAGCGGATGTGCCGCCAGCAGCAACAGCGCCCACCCCCGCGTTAACGGCGCCGATGCCAGCGCAACCGCCGGAAGCGCCAGCCCCCAAATCCATACTCTGCGGCACTCCGCCGCGTAATAGCGTTCCTTGCTTTTCCCGTGCAAAGCGGCTACCTGCGCGTACGCATGGCCCGTGCGCCGTGCCCTGCGCCACCACGCCACAAACCGCCGCATCGCCGCGTCCATGCCACACCATGGCCGTATCCAGCAGCACAATCTTCTCGTCCATCCGCCGCACCCGCACGCAGAATTCGTTGTCCTCGGCGGCGATCACATCCGGCCGAAATCCCCCAACCGCACGAAACACAACAGGCCGCACCATGAAGATGCCGCCGCATGCCTTGATCTCGCCCGGCCGCTGTCTCCACTCCAGATCGAAGAGCCGGTTATACACGGATGCCTCGGGATGAATCTCGCGCACGTGTCCGCAAACCACGCCCACATCCATTCTTTCGTTCAAAGCAGCCATGCCGCGCTCCAGCCATCCCGCCACCAGCGTGCAATCGCCATCCACAAACTGCACAAAAGCAGCATCGCGCTCGAAGCTCATCGCGCAGGCAAACCCTTCGTTGCGCGCCCGCGCCGCGCTGAAAGGCGGCTTCATCTCCACCAGGTGGCAGCCCAGTCCCCGGGCAAACTCCGCACTCCCGTCCGTCGAGCCCGAATCCACATAGACTACCGTGCGCGCAAAGCCGACCGCAGCGCGCAGGCAGCTCTTCAGCCGCTCGCCCTCATTGCGTCCAATAGCAACAATGGCAACCGTGTGGCCGGGTTCCGAGGTCATGGGGTTTAATTCTAATTTGCCGGGGAGTGCGAAGGTACGCCGCAAAGGTTGAAGCGCAAGAGACCTTTTCCGTCCCCTTGAGCAATGTGATCGCTCGGCGCCCTCACACCACCGTCATATCCTGCCCGCGCGCCTCGCGCCCCAGCAGCGCAAGCCCGGCAAGCATCAGCGCCACAACAATCACGGTAATCGCCAGCACCGCCGGATAGTTTCCCCACCGCTCCGCAGCCAGCGCCTGCCCTTTGCCGTTCCACGACGTCACCAGCCCGCCCAGTTGATACGCCAGTCCCGGCGCCGTAGCACGCACGGGAGCCGGCGAAAGCTCCGTCAGATACGCCGGAACCACCCCCCATGCGCCCTGAACCATAAACTGCATCAGCACCGCGCCGGCTCCCAGCGCAAAAGCCGAGTGCCCGTACGCCCACAGCGGAATCACTGGAATGGACATTACCGCCGCCGTCACAATGGCCCGTTTCCGCCCCCATCGTTCGCTCAGCGTGCCAAAAACAAACCCGCCCAGAATCGACCCGATCCCGTACAGTACCCCAATCGACCCCACCGTGGAGGGCTTCAGCTTCGCATACGTCGTAAGAAACGTCGGATACACATCCTGCGTTCCGTGCGAGAAGCTCATAAACGCCGTCATCAGCAGCACCAGGAAAAGAAACGTTGGGAGGAACTTCAGAAGCAGCGCTCCGGTCCCCATCCCTCCGTGACTCTCCAACCCCGAGGCCCGCGCCAACCGCTTCTTTGCCCCGGCCAGCCACACCGGCGATTCAGCCACGCGCGCTTGCACATAGAACACCAGCAGCGCCGGCGCCGCGCCCAGAATAAACAGTCCGCGCCAGCCAATCCCCGGCACATGCAAACCCACCAGCGTAAATCCATTGAAGAACAGCGCAAATGCCCCGGAAGCCAGAATCGACCCCATCGACATAACCCTCCTGCAGAATGCCGCTGAACGTTCCGCGCCCCTCCCTTGGCAGCGTCTCAAACACCAGCGCCGCGCCCACACCCCATTCCCCGCCCATGGCTAGGCCAAAGAGAGCGCGCAGCATCAGCAGCACGGAGAGTGACGGCGCAAAGGCACATGCGAGCTCGATGACCGAGAAGGAGAGAATATTCACCATCAGCACCGGTCGCCTGCCGTAGCGGTCAGCGAGCATCCCAAATAACAGCGCCCCCACCGGCCTGAAGGCCTGCGTCAGAAACACCGCGCCCAGCACTGCCGAAGGCAAAGTATGAAACTCCTTCGCAATCGCCGGAACGCAGAAAATGAGAATGAAGAAATCCAACGAATCCATGGTCCAGCCAAGAAAAGCGGCCAGAAATGTGTGCCGCTGCGGGCCGCTCAGTCTCCTGAAGTTCTGCGCGACGGCCCGAAAGTGATCAGTTTTGGACGAAGACATAGCGGGGAGCATAGCAGAGAAAATAGTGAAAACACTACTGACACCATGTTGTCAGTAACACCCACGCATCATCGCACCATGGAAAAGACAATCAACTGGTTCGAAATTCCGGCGCTTGACCTTAATCGGGCAAGTGCATTCTACGAGTACATTCTCGCAGTCACCCTCAACCGCGGCGAGATGAGCGGCACCTCGCTCGCCGTCTTCCCCTACGACCGCGACCACGCCACAGGCGGCACTCTCATCACCGGGCCGGGCTTCAAGCCCTCCGCTGAGGGCGCGGTCGTTTACCTCAACGCCGGCCCGTCGCTCGACGCCGTGCTGGCCCGCATCGCATCCGTCGGCGGAACCGTTGTCCTGCCCCGCACCGAACTTCCACCGGGCATGGGCGCTTATGCTCACATCCTCGACACGGAAGGCAACCGCGTTGGCCTGCACGCCTACGCCTGATACTGTTTCTCCATGCGCCGCGCAGACCGGCTCTTCCAGATCGTCCAACACCTCCGGGCGCGGCGGCTCACCACCGCCGCGCAGCTGGCACAACTCCTCGCCGTCTCCGAACGCACCGTCTATCGCGACATCCGCGATCTCTCCCTCTCCGGCATCCCGGTCAAAGGCGAGGCCGGCATCGGTTACTGCCTCGACCGCTCCTTTGAGCTCACCGCCCTCATGTTCACTCCCGATGAAGTCGAAGCCGTCGTAGTCGGCCTTCGCATGGCGCAGGCCTTCACCGGCCACCGGCTCAGCGACGCCTCTGTGACCGCCCTCGACAAGGTCATTCTCGCCCTGCCCAAACACCGCCGCGCTGAGGTTGACCGGCCACAAATCTACGTCCCTCCCGTCCACGCGCACGCCACTGTCGATCCCTTGCGGGAGATGCTCAGCTCCGCCATCAACGAGCGCGCAATTCTTCAACTCAACTATTCCGACGACAGCGGAAATCATACCGAGCGCGCTGTCCAGCCTTTGGCCATTCACTTCTGGGGATCCGTTTGGACGCTCGCCGCCTGGTGCCGTTTGCGCATGGGATTTCGCAACTTCCGCCTCGATCGCATCAGTTCCTGCACCCGCACTGGAGACTCATTTGTCGACGAACCAGGCAAGACTCTCAGCGACTTCCTTCGCTCGGTGGGGATTCGATAGTCCGGGAACTTGAAAATTAAACAATATTTGTTGCAACGAATAACTCCTTTCGCGCGTCTCATGAACATACCGAAGATTCCTCGCGGAGCGCTCCGGTTCTTCTCCCCCGAGCGCGCACCCTCGACCCGAGTCCCCCGGACTCCACCGATATGTTCCGCGGCCAGACGGCCCGGCACCGAAAGGAAATTCACCGATGAAGCGTTTGGCTCTCGTCACTGCCATTCTGGCTTTGGCCGCACCCCTGGCCATGGCACAAACATCCACATGGAAGATCGACCCGGCGCATAGCGAAGTCGATTTCACCGTTCGACACATGAGCGTCTCCAATGTTCATGGCCGATTCGCGATCCGTGACGGGCAGATTCTGCTGAACGATGCGGACATCACGAAGTCCACCGTCCAGGTCACCATCGACGCCACGTCTGTAGACACGGGCGTTTCCGGCCGCGACAACGACCTCAAAGGTTCAAACTTCTTCGACGCCACCAATTTCCCCAGCGCCACTTTCGCCAGCACCAGCGTGGTTAAGACTGCCAATGGCCTGACAGTGACCGGAAATCTCACCCTGCATGGCGTTACCAAGTCCGTGGTGCTGGATGTTGAAGGTCCCAGCGGTCCCACGCCGGGCATGATGGATCACAAACCCCACTCCGGCTATTCGGCCACGACAACCCTCAAGCGGACCGATTTCGGGATTGGAACCAAGTACCCGGCAGCGGCGGTCGGTGACGACATCAAGCTGTCCATCGACCTGGAAGTCGTCAAGCAGTAGGCAGCAATTGGAAAGCGGCCTCGGTCATCGCGATCGAGTGTCATACGTTTGCGCAGGGTGCACTCGTCCAGGTTGCACCCTGAATGCATTTCTTTTGTTGTAGATACGCTAAGGTTGAGAGAGAGCCAATGGCCGGCCTGAAGCTCGAAATCGTACAGGAACTTCCATTTTCCAGCCTGGAAGAAGAAGCGCTCCTCAACTTGCTGCGCACCTCAGACTGTCTGCACCGGGCGTTCCATCACAAAACCCGCGGCTTTGGCCTCACTTCCACTCAGTACAACGTCCTGCGTATCCTGCGTGGTGCTCATCCCAACGGACTTACGTGCTCCGCCATCGGCACGCGCATGATCACTGCCGAGCCCGACATCACGCGTCTTTTGGCCCGCCTCAAGACCCTCAAATTCCTCAGCCAGCAGCGGGACAGGCATGACCGCCGCGTCGTCTGGACCCGGATCTCAGAATCGGGGCTTCAACTGCTTGAGGAGATGGACCCGGTAATTCTTCGAGCCCCGGCAGAATTGCTCGGCCACCTGAACAAATCCGAACTGGCTGAGCTCATCCGCCTGTTGGAATTGGCGCGGAGCGGCAGCGAGGAGCCTCAGGCGCCATTGAGCTGTACTGGAGAACGATGTAGTGGCGAGCAGGATACCGCAGATTCGCCGAAGGGCTGAACTTCAGTTATGTGCCCAATACCTTCTGCGCCACGGATTCCTCATCCGCATCTGTCTGAATAATCTTGTTATGCAGGCAATAAAGGGCCAGTTCCAGACGATCGGAAACACCCAGCTTGTCATAGATCTTGCGCAGGTAATTCTTGATCACCTGTTCCGTGGTTCCAAGCTGAAATGCAATTTCCTTGTTCCGCTTGCCCTGTGTGATGCAGGTAATAATGGCCATTTCCTTGGGCGAAAGACGCGGCTGCGTCCGCGGACTCACCAGCGCGGCCGCTTGGGACCTGTAGGCCTCAATCACCCAATTCACAGATTGGTTGTCGATCCAGGTTTCCCCCGCCGCAATCCTGCGCACGCACCGCACCAGCAAATCCGGCGAAATCGACCGCGAAATGATGCCGCGGACACCGCGTCGGTAAAGCTCCACCGTGTGGTTCTCATCCGCCTGCACTGCCTGCACAATCAGTTTTACATCCGGAGCTGCCCGTAGAAGATCGGGAATCACGTTGGCCGTGCCAGCCAGCATGCTCCCTTCAAGCAGAACAATATCTGTGGGATAGCGCTCAATCGCCAGCCGCAGATTCTCGATCGATTCCGCCTGGGCCACAACGCGCAAATCGTCTTCCAAGGCAAAGACCTTGCGGATACCGACACGATAAATAGCCTGAGAATCCGCAATGATAATGCGAATGGCCCCGGGCTTCACCGGTCCTTCAATTGTCTCGCCGTCTGAAGAATCGTCCAAAAATTCCATAGTGATGGCTGCCAGACCAACCAAGGCTGTCACTGTTCGGCGAACTGGTACTCGTCGATCGTGGCGGCAGCTAGGTATTGAGTTTGACTCAATGAGCAGCGTACCACACGTCCCAAGCAATGAACCAGAACATCGTGCAGTGTACCCAGTACGGCACCTGGCATGCGCAGCGAAAAACGGATGTCCTGCCCCGCCGCCAACTCGCGGTCGAGCGCGAACAAAACCCCGCTCGCGGAGACATTGCGCGACACTGCTGCCACCTCTCCGCGGGAGGTTGACAGCACCACCGGTAACGCCAGTGGGAAACGAACTGCGCAGCGAACTTCCTGATGCGGTGCGCATTGACCAGGGACAGTAGAGGGAACGGGAACTCCTGCCTTCATATCGATCATTGGCTGCATCCAGGCCCACAATCAGGGCCTCCGTCACTTTAAACCCTCATCCCTCCTGCAAGAAACGGCACTAAAGTTCCCTGCAAAGGTAATCGCCTTCATGCTGCCGAAATCTTACTTCTGCGCCCTTCGGTAACCAGAGCCCCCCGGCTCGCTCAGCGACAATTTGAAGCCCGGCTCTTTATATACCTAGTAATCAATAGATAGAGCTGCTTTCAGCCGCCCTGCGGTCATGTTCACTACTTTGATTCCCTTCGTTAATCCTGAGGAAAAAAAGCAGCCGATGCACCCACCCACTCCTGGTTCTTGTTGTGGTCAACACCCATCATCTTCCCCCGCCCCAGTCGCACCAGCGAGAGCGCCGGCGTCAGCGCGCCGCCATCCGGCCACAGGTAGAGAATCCTGATCTCCGCCTGTGTCAGCCCACACGGTGTCTCGATGGTGTGCTCAAAGCGCATCCGCCGCTGTAGCAGGAACTCGTTTCGCTTCTCTGCCGGAATCGCCTCCAGTTCCGCCTGCGTCGGCTCGAATTGGATTCCTTTCCCAGCAAATGAGAACAGAGGCTTCAGCAGAAGCTCTGCATAACTTGTTTCCGGTCCAGCGTTGGCCGGCAACGTCACACCCGCAGCCGCAAGTTGTTCCCGCCCGCTCCCGTCTAGAAAATCATCCACAAATACCGCCGCCGGAACCACCCGGTGAGCCGCGGGAGGTCTTGACAGCCAGGGAATTGAAAACTTCGAGATCAGAAAATACCAGTTGGGATGACCCGCCCACTCCACGTCCCAGGGCCGTGTCAGATCGAAGGGTAATTCCACATTTCGGCTGATCAGCTCGTCCGCGATGGCCCGGTTGTAGATGCGATGGATGGGCACCAGGCGCCCGCCCGCATTGCGGTAGTGCAGCCGGTCGCCCACAGCCTCAAGGCTGCGAATATCCACCACTTCGATGCCAAGCCGCCGGGCCGTCACCAGGAAGTCGGGTAGCGTCTTCTGGTGCATCGGATCCAGTTCCGTCAACACCACATTCTCCGGACTGTGGCTCCCGAGCACCGTCTTCCTGAGCAGCGCCCAGTAACCGGCTTCATCCAGCCCGCTCAGAAAACTGCCCAGTTCCTCGGGCAGCTCGAACGCGTCGCGGTAGGCCGCACTCAGGACATCCTGATAGCCATACACCGAAGGAAATGCCTGGATCTCCACCAGCCGTGGAACCAGCTTCTGCGCCTCGTCCCGAACCAGGGCAAAATCGGCAGTCAGAAAGTGCGGATGAGCCGTCTCGCCGGCCACATCGTATCCCGCTGGAATCGCCTTGCGGGCCGCCATGAGGTAGCCCGGATTTCCGATAAGGCTCTCTGCCAGTTCCGCTCCAGCCCTGGCCATTTCGCTTAGCAATGCCGCGGGCAGGAAAACCGGCGTCTCCGCAATGCGGTACTCTACGCGCGTCCCACAGCGCCTTTCCACCGTGTCCAGCAGAGAAATGTAGCGGTCCGTTGTGAACCTGGCATTGAATGATCTGCGCAGTTCGGGAATCAAGATTCTACCCTCAACTTTGACTCATTTTGGCGTATTCCGTTCTTGCGTAAGATACAGCTTCCCAGACATATGCCCTGTGAGTGACTCACCTATAAACAGTAAAGCTATCGACCAATTGTCCAATTTCCACCCAGTTCCAGCTCTGAGCCTGTGGAAAATTCGGCTCCTCTTGACGCAAAAGTTACTTTTGTTGTAGAAACTCTGCACCTATTAGGGTACCATTTTGGTACAAAGTTTTACCAAGGGAGCACTATCACTATGAGCTCGCATCCGCTGAATGTCCGTTTCGCCCTCATCGCCGCCGTTTTGGTTACCGGCGCCGCTTTTTTAACCGCAAGCCCGGTCATCGTCAACCCAACGCCTCGCTATACCGCTATCAGTCCCGTCATCGTAAATCCGACCCCGCGTTTTGCTGCTGCCAGCCCAGTCATCGTTAACCCGACCCCGCGCTCTGCTGCTGCCAGTCCGGTCATCGTCAACCCGACACCGCGTGTTGCCGAACTCAGCCCGGTCATCGTTAACCCGACACCGCGCTCTGCTGCTGCCAGTCCGGTCATCGTCAACCCGACACCTCGTGTTGCCGAACTCAGCCCCGTCATCGTTAACCCGACCCCGCGCTCTGCTGCTGCCAGTCCGGTCATCGTCAACCCGACACCTCGTGTTGCCGAACTCAGCCCCGTCATCGTCAACCCGACCCCGCGCTCTGCTGCTGCCAGCCCGGTCATCGTCAACCCGACACCGCGTGTTGCCGAACTCAGCCCCGTCATCGTCAACCCGACCCCGCGCTCTGCTGCTGCCAGTCCGGTCATCGTTAACCCGACACCTCGTGTTGCCGAACTCAGCCCCGTCATCGTTAACCCGACACCGCGCTTTGCAGCAGCCAGCCCAGTGATCGTCAACCCGATCTCACGCTCCTGATCGTTTGCCGACTGGGACAAAGCACTTCAAGCTGTCTCCGGCACTGCTACAATTCAGCTGGACGTTCTTCTGTCATCGGATCTTTGGCGGGAGGTAGACGGTGACGCTGAATACGGTACTCTGGCTGACGGGTGATGCTGTCACAACCGTAGTGATAGTCCTGCTTGTCGCCAGGCGCGTATTCCGAATATTGCCTGTGTTTTGCTCCTATCTCGTCTGGGGCATCCTCAGCGATCTAGGCCAGCAGACTGCAGCCCACTACTATCCCGCAAGCGAATACACCGTATTCCTCATCATTTTAGTCTTCGATTCCCTCTTCCAGTTTGGCGTGCTCGTGGAACTTGCGTGGTCTGTTCTGCGGCCAATCAGGACATCCTTGCCGCGATGGTCGTGGTTCGCTCTCGCTGTTCTGTTCGGGCTTGCAACAGCGGCCATCTGGCCGTTCGCAAGCGGTCCAGGGGTCAGTGCCCTCTCGCTCGTGGGCAGGCTCAACGTCCATGTGCAAATCACATTTTCGATCTTGCGCATCTTGTTCTTCCTGTTAATTGCCGGATGCAGCCAGTTGCTTTCTATCGGCTGGCGCGACCGCGAACTGCAGGTCGCCACGGGTTTAGGCTTCTATTCAATGGTCAGTCTGGCCGTGTGGATCCACCACACCACGCAGACCGCTGGCATCCAATACCTCCTCTTCGATCAGCTGGCTGCCGCCAGCTACGTCTGCTCCCTCGCCTACTGGGTCTTCTCCTTCGCCCAACAGGAAGCCGAACGCCGTGAATTCACCCCGCAAATGCAGGACTTCCTTCTGGCTGTAGCTGGAACTGCGCGCACCGCGCGCATGAACATGACCGATTCCTCGGGCGGCAATGACGGGGGCGACAGAAGGTAACCACGCCCTTCAGTGACTAGGGCAGTCCTTTTGGGAAATGGGCTTTCAAAGCCAGCCGCGCTCGCCCGCATCATCTCTCAAATATCCGAATCGTATTCCATTCAGGGCAGTTAGCGGCAGTTCCCGGCACCCTGAGATGAGACCAATTCCGCCCATTTCCTGGGTCGCCTTTCAGTATGGAATCGCACCGTCTACAACTTTTAGGGAATTTGTGGAAAATTTTCTTACACATTGGGGCAGATTTCTGTTACTAGTAGTGGGTACAACAAATACCAGCTGGGCTGCTTCGAACAGTTTTGTGGTTACCAAAACCCGGCTAGAGGAACACCAATGATTCTGATCTCGCTCCAAATTGCTTTAGTTGCGTGCCTTGGGATCTACTTCCTCCGTTGGCGTAGTGGTGTTCGCCGCCGCAACGCGCAATCCTGGGATTCGCTGCTTGCCCGCTTGCGCCCCGATTGGAGCGCTCGCGAGTTGAGCGACCAGTTTCTCTGGAAGGAAGGCCTTAACGCCACACCGGCTGATGCCTGGCAGCGCATGGAAGGTCCCAAAGGACTTTGGGTGATGTACCAGAACGCGCAGGTCATGATGGAAATGGCTGACTACGCCGCTCGCAATTGCGAGAACGTAGATCGCCTGCTTCTCGAGACCCTGCGCAGCGACGCCATGCAGATTCGCGTTTGCGTTCTCATGGCCCTGGCCCAATATGGATTCTCCAAAGCCAGCGAGGGCGTTCGAATCAATGCCTTCCGCGCAGCCACCATGTACACCGGTATGGCGGCCCGCATGACTCATCTTCTCCAGGAAAACGTGCCCGTCCTGGTTCCCGATTTCGTTGCGGCCATGTAGCCCTCCCCAATTCCTCAAAGCAAAAAGACCCGGCTCTGGCCGGGTCTTTTTGTTTTGACTGCCTCGCTCGCCAGCTCCCCTACACAGGGTTTTCGGCGAGAAATCCGTTGATCCGCTCATACTCCTCGTCGCTCAGCCGGAAGTTCAGCGCAGTTGCGACCCCTTCCACCTGCCCACCGCTGCGCCCGCCCACAATCGCCGCTGTGATCGCAGGATGGTGCAGCGTCCATGCCACGGCCACCACGCCCGGCGTAACCCCATGGCCGCTGCCAATCTCCCGCAGCAACTCCACCAGGCGCAGGTTCCGGCTCAGACGCGGCTCGTTGAACTCCACCGCGCGCCGCCGCCAGTCATCGGCAGGAAAATCCGCCACGCGCTCCGCCGTCATCGCACCCGTCAACAAGCCCGACACCATCGGCGAGTAGTTGATGACCCCAATGCCTTCAGTCTCTGTGAAGGGCAAAACCTCTTCCTCGATCGCCCTGCGCAGCATCGAGTACGGCGGCTGGAGGCTCGTGACCGGCGCAATTTTCTGCACCCGTTTCATCTGCTCTACTGAGAAGTTGGAAACGCCGATCCAGCGAACTTTGCCCTGCTCCTGGAACCGCGCCAGCTGCTCCCAGCCTTCTTCCAATTCCTCGTCCGGGTTGGGCCAGTGAATCTGGTAGAGATCAATGGTCTCCACACCCAGCCTCCGCAGCGAGCCCTCCAGCTCCTCGGTCAGCGAACCTGCCTTCAGCGAGCGGTAGATGGACCGGTCCGGGTGCCAACGCATTGAGCACTTCGTAAACACCAAGGGCTTGGTCCCTGGCCAGCTCTTCACGGCCCGGGCAACAACCTCTTCGGAGTGCCCCAGCCCATAAATTGCCGCCGTATCAATCCAGTTGATGCCCAGATCGAGAGCCCGGTGAATCGCCTCGATCGATTCGTTGTCGTCCTGTGGTCCCCAGGCAAACTCCCAGTTCCCTCCCCCAATCGCCCAGGCGCCAAAGCCGATGGGCGTCAGTTGCAGATCGGAGTTGCCAAGCGTGCGTAGTGAAGCAAAATTAGAGGTAGTCATCACATCCGTTTGGATGCGCGCGGAAGCCGTTGGCTGCAAGAATTGGAAACCTGCCCGGCATGGCACATCCGTGCCTTGCGCGCGTCAGACCTGGTTCAGCGTCCTCATCAAGCCGCGATCAGGAACCGCCCCTCGCGCATGATCTGCTCCTGCCCCGCATCCGATTCGAGCCAGATGTTGAACCCCAGCCCCACCACGTCGATGTGGGTGCCCGAACGCCACGGCGCGCCGGTATGCTCGCCGTATGGGTTCCCAAAGGCAATGTGGATTCCTGGAAACTTTTCGTCTTGGAGAATATTCCCAATCACCCGTTCCACACCCAGGTTGGTTCCAATTGCAAACTCCCCCACCCGGTCCGAGTTCTCGTCGGTGTGCGTATAAGCCCAGAAGTCGGCTTCAAGCTGCTTGTTCTCGCTGGCGCAGCTCACAATGCGATTCCCGGTAATCTCGATCGTCAGCGGCGTTGCGGCCAGCAACCCGTAGCGCGCGCACAGCCAATCTCCCACCACACCATCCACCACAAAAGTTCCGTTCACCTCACCTGGTGAAGTGAAGCACTCTCCGCCGGGCAGGTTCCCCCACTTCTCCGGCGAAATAATCCCTGAAGTCTTGAACCATTTGTAGCCCGGATTCATCTCCGCCGTAATGTCGGTCCCGGCAGCCGTCGTCGCCCTTATCCGCGTCGCCTTCTTCACCCGCTCCAGCACCTTCTGGCTCAGCCGGTCCACCAGGTTGAAGTCCGCCCGCATCCCCTGGCACATGATCTCCGGCGTAATGTTTACCATGTGCGCGTGCCGCATCCGCCGCCGGTTCACCACGTCGGTCATCTGCATGCGCGAGTGCAGCTCATTGGCCTGCACCTGCACCGCAAAAATCGAAACCTGCGAGCTCTCCATATCCTCAAGCACCGCCGCCGGCATATCCACAAGCGGCCTGGGCGCCAGATCCTCCAGCACAAAGACGTTCCACGGGCAGCCCCGCTCCGCCAGTTGCGCACCCAGTGCGGCCGCAATCGGCTCGGTGGCCCGGTCGGTGATGAGCGTAACCTTTTCTGCCGGCTCAATGCGCAGACAGGTGGTCACGGCAGACAGCGCTCCCGGCTTGAACTCAGCGGGATAGTCAATGGAAAGCAGGTGCTTGGAAGATTCAGTCATACCTAAGGTTCAGGTCCTCGCTCGAATGGATCGTGGGCGAACTTCCCCACTCTTTGAGGGTACTCTAAAAATTCATGGGATTGAAATGAGGAAATACCGGGAGAATTACCCGCGTCGCACCGCGGTCTGTCTTGGGATTGCCCGGGATGTCGCAGCCCCTTCGACGTCCATGCGCCAACTCTCTCTACAATCCCGCGGCGGTCTCCTGCGCCATGTAATCCACCACAGCTTTCAGGTCGCCCTTCGACTCCTCAAACACTTTCAGCTGCCGGTCCGCCCCGGTCCCGGTCTCCATAATCCTGCGCACCCCATCAATCGCCGCCCGGCTACCCAGCTCATCCACCACCGGGTCAATCAGCGCCAGGTACTCCTCAAGCAGATCGCGCAGCGGCAGCTCCTGTTGCCGGCCAAAGTCGATCAGCTTGCCATCCAGCCCGTACCGCACCGCACGGAACTTATTCTCCATCAGCAGCGGACGCGCATACTGGCGGAAGTCCTGGTTGGCCGCGTGCAGCTTCCACAGGTAAACCGCCGTCGCCTGGATCAGCGCCGCAATCGCCACCGTCTCTTCCGCGCGCAGCGGAATATCGCACGCCCTCACCTCGATGGTGTTGAAGAACGGATGCGGCCGGATATCCCACCAGATCTTCTTGGCGTTATCGATGCAGTTGGTCCGCACCAGCAGGCTCACATAGTTCTCAAACTCTGAGTAGCTCTGGAACGCATCTGGAATTCCCGTACGTGGAAAGTTCTCAAACACCTTGGCGCGGTAGCCCTTGTACCCCGTATTCAGCCCCAGCCAGAACGGCGAGTTCGTCGCCAGCGCCATAATGTGCGGCAGAAAGTACCGCATCGAATTCATGATGCGGATCGCCGCCTCGCGGTCCTCAATCCCCACGTGCACATGCAGCCCGAAGATCAGGTTCGCGCGCGCCACCAGTTGCAGATCCTTCACCACCTGGTGGTATCGCGGGTCGGGATAGATCTCCTGCGTCCGCCAGTCCGCAAAGGGATGCGTGGCCCCCGCCACCAGCTGCAGCCCGTGTTCGTGGGCCAGCTTGATCATCTCCCGGCGCAGCTCGTAAATATCCTCCCGCGCCTCGTCGATGTTCCGGCACACCCGCGTGCCCACCTCCACCACGGACGTGTGCATCTCCGCCTTCACGCGCTCCTGCAGCCGCAGCTTGCCCACCGCCAGCATCTCTGTCTGAATGTGCGAGCGCAGATCCCGTGTTACCGGATCGATTGTCTGGTACTCCTCTTCAATGCCGAGCGAGAACGATGGCCGCATAAGCTCTCCTGGGGAACAGCTTTGCGCCAATTGTACGGGATGCAGTGAACCTGGATCAGAGCGCAAATCTCATCGGTTAGAGATTGAGAGGAAAACTGATTGTTAAGTATTTAAATCATTCGCCTTTTGTTCGCTTTTATTCTAATATGTTCCCGTGCCATGACCCTCTTCTCCCAACTTGCCGCCGAACCCACCCACGAGGAAATCTTTCCCGGCGCAGTCCTCATGCGCGGCCTGGCGCTCCCGCAGGATGCCGAATTCTTTGCCGCCGTCCAGGAAATTCTTGCCACCGCTCCGCTCCACCACACCACCACGCCCAGCGGCCTGCCCATGGGAGTCATGGTTTCTGACTGCGGCACGCCTGAGGCATTTCGCCGCCGCTGGGATCCGGCGAACCCCGCCGTCAAGCGCCTATGGCCGCCCATGCCCCGCTTGCTCTTGGACTTCGCCATCCGCTGTGCAATTCGCTCAGGATTCCCGCAGTTCCGGCCGGATGCCTGCCACATCAACCGCTACCAGGCAGGCACCAAACTCGGCCTGCATCAAGACCGCCACGAGGTCGACCTGGCGCAACCCATCGTCTCCATCTCGCTCGGCCTGGAGTGCGTCTTCCTGCTCGGCGGCCTGCAGCGCACCGATCCGGCAAAGCGCATCCTCCTCGAGCATGGAGATGTCATTGTGTGGGGCGGGCCTTCCCGCATGCGTTTCCACGGCGTGCTGCCGCTCAAACCAGGCGGGCATCCCCTCACCGGTCCCTACCGGTACAACCTCACCTTCCGCAAGACCGCATGAGGCACCTGTGGTGCAGCAGGCGGCGCTTACGCGCCACAAGGTCCGCTGTCGCCCACCCGGCCTTTCGCCTGTCAATTCCGCCGAAAAATCCCCACCTGGGCATCTGCATTCGGAGACTCCAGGTCCTGCCGGTTGCGCTTCCACCCGGAGACCAGCGTCCACAGTCCCGTGGCGAAAAAGATCGCGCCAAAGCTCCCCACCGCCCAATCCATCAGCCAGAGCTGTCCGAAGGACTCGATCACCGCCTTTTCCGGATGGCCGGCCGGGTAATGGACCGTAACCCCCTCGCCCACTTTGAAAGCTGGGGAACCGGAGGACGTGTGTGAAACAACGGTGGCAAAGTGGCTGCCCGGCACTTCAAACCGGAAGACCGGAGCGTAGGTTGTAAGACCGTTCCGGCTGCTGTGCACCGGCTTGAAACCCGCGATCCTGCCTTGCACGGTCACGGATGTGCGCAGAAAATCCTGCGTGCGATGCGCGTAAATCAGAGCCCCGACAAGGCACCCGAGGCCAACAACAAGGAAGACAAACTGCCCCACCCGGTTTGAAGATCCCCGAACCATGCAGTCAGCGTACTACCAGATAAGACGCACGTGCCGCCTTTTTTTGCCAGGACAAACCGCCGCCGGAAAAAGCGGACAGGTCGCTCTTCTGAGACCCCGGAAAACCTTGTTAGCTCGCCTTGGCAGTCTTCTTCTTCGCCGCCGGCTTCTTCACCTTTACGGGTGCCGCCTCTGCCCCTAAAAACGCCGCCCAGCGCAGCTCCGGCACATGCGGCGCACCTTTCGCCTTCGCAATCGCCAAATCCGCCACTTCCTTCACAATCCAGTCAAAGTTCGCCTGCCCCACCGAGTGCAAATCCGCATCCGGCGCAGGATTCATGAAGTCAATCGCGTACGGAATCCCATCCTCCACCGCAAACTCCACCGTATTCAGGTCGTACCCCAGCGCGCGGCAAAGCTTCAGCGCGTCCTGTTCCACACGTTTGAGCAGCTTCCGGTCATACGCCGCCGCCAGGCCTTCCGGCGTCTGCACATACCGCTCCGCATGCGGCTTGCGCGGATCGTACGGCATAATGTGCACCTTCTGCTGCCCCACCACGTAGCAGCGGAAGTACTCGTTGAAGTTCACCGCCTTCTGGTACGTCATGCACAGGTCGCGCGACTGGTCGTACGCCGCGAAGAACTCCGCCCGGTTATGGATGTGGTAAACGTCCCGCCATCCCCCACCGTCCACCGGCTTCAGAAACCCATGCTCGCCCACGTACTCGAACACCGCGTCCCAGTTCAGCGGATACTCCAGGTTCCGCATCGACCGCTCCGTCGTCCCTTCCGGATGCTTCTTGTGCGGCAAAATCACAGTCTTCGGCACCGCTACGCCCAACTTCTCCGCCAGTGAGTAGTTAAAGAACTTGTCGTCCGCCGACCACCAGAACGGGTTGTTGATAATCACCGTTCCGTTCAGCGCCGCATGCTTCAGGTAGGCGCGATAAAACGGAATATCGTGCGAGATGCGATCGACAATCACGGAGTAGCCCGAAGCCTTGTCCATGTGGACCGCGCCCGTCTCCACAAACTCCGCCTGAATCCCCTCAACGTTGCGCGCGTTGATGTGCTCCACCAGCGCGCCGGGGAAGCTGTTCTCCATGCCAAACAGAACGCCGATCTTCTTCATTGCGCCCTACCCTCCACAAAACAAAGTCGCGTGCGCTCAGGCTGTCCCCCAAGGTAAGCACTTCTACAGTTTACGGCACACTATTGTCCAGCCGAAAGTTGCGCAGGCAATAGGAAAAGTCCCGTATCAAGCAGCGCTCGGATGCGGCGTTTCAGTAGAGCACTGCCAGACTACGAAATAATGGAAGGGATGCACTTAACCAGCCTTCCCCTCGATGCCATCGGCTTCGATTTCGGCACCACCAACAGTTCCGTCGCCCTCATCGACGGCAGCCAGCCCGTCCGCCTCGCCACATTTCTCTCCCTCGGCGCGCTTACCCAATCCTTCCGCTCCGTTCTCTACTTCGAGCAGGCCAAAACCACCGCCGGACCCAAGCGGACCCACGTCCTTACCGGCCCCGCCGCCATCGAGCACTACCTCCAGTCCGAAGAGAAGGGCCGCCTCATCCAGTCGCTGAAGTCCCATCTCTCCAGCCGCTCCCTCACCGGCACTGAAGTCTTTGGCCGCCGCTACAAGCTGGAAGACCTCATCGCCCGCATGCTCACCGACCTGCGCAAACACTCCTCTCACCAGTTCGATCGCCCCATCCGTTACGCCATGGTCGGCCGCCCCGTCCGCTTCGTCGGCGCCGAGTCACCCGAGGACGACGACTTCGCCGTGTCCCGCCTCCGCGAAGCCTTCGCCCACGCCGGCTTCGAGCATGTCGACTTCGAGATGGAGCCCGTCGCCGCCGCCTGCGCCTACGAGTCCACCCTGGACCATGACGAGCTCATCCTCATCGGCGACTTCGGCGGCGGGACAAGCGATTTCTCGCTTTTGCGCGTCGGGCACAAAGTCCGCCGCCGCGGCCGCACC
Organism: uncultured Acidobacteriaceae bacterium; assembly: GCA_963776535.1. GTDB lineage: Bacteria > Acidobacteriota > Terriglobia > Terriglobales > Acidobacteriaceae > Telmatobacter. The sequence continues at coordinate 391,004 of CAVZNB010000001.1, forward strand.
CCGCAAGATCTGCTCGGCAACAGCGGCGTTGGGCTCGCCGGCGATGCCTTTGACGCCCGCATCGTCCGCAAGCTCGTCTCCCCGGCACTCGGCTCCAACTCTGAAGCCCGCTCCCTCAACAAGACCCTGCCCGCCGTCCCAGCCTGGATCTACGCCAACCTCGAGCGTTGGCATTATCTTTCCTTTCTCCGCACCAACAACGTGCGCGAAATCCTCAAAAGCGCCCGGGCCCGCGCCCTCGAGCCGGAAAAAATTGAAGCCCTCATCGCGCTCATCGACGAAGATCTGGGCTACCAGCTTCACCAGGCAGTCCAGCAGTTGAAGTTCGAGCTCTCACGCAGTGAAAGCGCCGAGTTTCGCTTCCGCGACGCCAGCCCAGTCCACCCCGTCATCGACCTGCGCATCCCCGTCACACGCCACGAATTCGAGTCCTGGATCGCCGCCGACCTCCAGGCCATCGAGACCGCCATCGACGACTTGCTCAACACATCCGGCATCCACCCCCGCGCCGTCGATCGTGTCTTCCTCACCGGCGGCAGCTCTTTCGTCCCCGCAGTCCGCCGCATCTTCGAGACCCGATTTGGCCGGGACCGCATTCGCGGCGGAAATGAATTTACCTCCGTCGCCCACGGCCTTGCCCTGCGTGCTGCGGAGCGCCTCCAGCAGATCGCCTGAGTGCAAATGGTCTGACGGTGTTGACAGAGCGCTTCAAACAGCCGCCCTCGAGCCCCGCATCGCCCAGTTCGGTCTTAGGGTGATCGGCTCGGCCATTCTGTCTCCCCATAGCACCAGCTCGCGCGGGCTTCTTTCCTGTCCGCGAGAATAGCCATCACTGCTCCCCCCACTCGCAAGCGATATAATCCCCAGTCGCACGGTCCGCACTGGAGAGCCGCGGATACCCGGTCGGGATGCCAGACGGAATGCCCCATTCCATGCACCCCGGAGGGCCCCGCCGGAATCTCATAAGGAGAGGCGCCATGAAATACCGTCTGTTAACCGTCAATCGGGAGTTCGGAAGCGGCGGCGGCCGCATTGCTCAAATGATCGCCGAGAGCCTGGGCTGGAAACTGCTCGACAGGGACATCATCGACGCCATCGCCTACGCTGCCCACGTCGACCCCAAAGTGGTCCGCCGCTACGATGAGCACATCGAATCATGGCTCAGCCGCATCAACCAGCAGGCCATGCGTTCCGCAGCTCTGGCCGCCGGCCTCGAACTCCGCGACAACGCCGTATTCGATGCCGAAGAGATGGTAAAAATCTCCCAGAAGATCATCGAGCAGGCCTACGCCGAAGGCAACTGCGTCGTCGTCGGCCGCGGCTCCCAGTGCGTCCTCCAGCACAAACCAGACGCCTTCCACGTCTTCGTCTACGCCCCCCACAAGGAGCGCATCCTCCGCCTGCGCGCCCGCCTGGAGAAAGGCGCGGACATCGAGCAGCGCATCCGCTCCGTGGACGCCGAGCGCGCCAAGTACCTGCAGGAGTACTACAGCAAGCACTGGCTCAACCCCCACCTGTACGACCTGATGATCTCGTCGCACGAAGACGAGAACTCCACCGCCCGCATCATTCAGTACGTGATGACGCACAAGGAATGAGCCGAAGATCGGCGATCGGTCGAGAGTGATCGGCGAACCATGATCAGAGATGAATATCCAGAATTCAGTACTGAGGGATCAAACAGCCACCAACCCGCATCCCCACCCGCCGCCCCAAAGTGAGCGGTGAATCCCCTCTGCACCAAGGGGCCGTCCCCTCTTCCCTGGCGGACTTACGCGTCAGCCGCTGCCCACACTTCACCCCAAAAGCAGAGAACTGTGGGTTGAACGCTGAGAGCCGCGAGCGACTCACGAATCACTCAGCATTCAGGAGATACTGGGGCTCTTCCGCCGTCCCAGCACAAACGCCTTGCGCCGGTCCTTCGAGGCGTGGTCGATCTGCTTCCAGAACCCGACGAAGTAGTCGATCGCCGAGATGATTGAGACCATCACCGTGAAGTACATGGCGGCCACCGCGATCCAGTTCACCGGAATGATCAGGTAGCCGAACCGCCACTGGTCCCACTGGTGCGCCAGGATAGCAGCCACCACGGCCACAATCTGGGTGACTGTCTTCAGCTTGCCCAGGTCACTCGCCTGGATGGTGAAGCCCTCGGACGATGCGATAGACCGTAGCCCGGAGATCAGGAACTCCCGGCCGATGATCACCACCACGATCCACACCTTCACCACCTGCGGGTTGTAGGCCACCAGCGCAATCAGCGCCCCGGTCACCATGATCTTGTCCGCAATCGGGTCCAGCAGCATGCCCATGGTGGTAATCTGCGCCCGCTTGCGCGCCAGGTATCCATCCAGTCCGTCGGTGATGGAAGCCAGCACAAACAGCACCGCCGCCAGCAGTTCCTGCGCACCACCCGGTCCCCGCCACGGAAAGTGGGTGGACAGTATCCACAAAAGCAGCGGGATCATGGCGATCCGGCTCATCGTGATGGAGTTGGGCAGGTTCATGCAATTTGCACGGCCGAAGCACGTCCGGCTCAGGTCCATTATTGCACTGGTAAGCCCCGGAAGCTCGGCCGAACTTTCAGCCGTACAAGTCGCCACGCGTCTTGGGCGCGATTCCCTGTTCTCCTCTCCGCCGGTCCGTGATAGAAGGGAACATGCGCATGCTTCCCTTTCTCGCCCTGCTCCTCGCTCCCGTCGCACCTCTCGCGCAAACCCCAACCGCACCGGCTGCGACCGCCCCGCCTGCCATCAGCACGAAAACCGCCGGCATGAAACACCTCGACGGACTGATTCCGATCGACTGGGACGCTCAGGCGGGAAAGCTCTACATGGAGATTCCGCACCTCGATCCCGATGGCAGGAGCCAGGACTACATCTATACCAACACCTTGCCCTACGGCACCGGCTCCAACGACCTCGGCCTCGACCGCGGCCAGATTGGCGGAGGGCGCATCGTCCGCTTCGAGCGCAGCGGCCCCAAGGTCCTGCTGGTCGAGCCCAACATGGCCTTCCGCGCCTCCAGCACTGACCCGGATGAGCGCCTGGCCGTGACTCAGTCCTTCCCCGAGTCAGTCCTCTGGGGCTTTACCGTCGCCGCCCAGTCGCCGGAGGGCGCCGTCCTCATCGATGCCACCGACTTCTTCCTCCACGACGCACACAACGTCACCGACATCCTGAGCTCGATGAAGCAGGGTGCCTACAAGATCGATGCCACCCGCTCCACCATCGCCCTCGACAACACCAAAGCCTTCCCCAGGAACACCGAGGTGGAGGCCGAGCTCACCTTCACCACCGACGCCCCCGCTCCGGGAAGCTATGTGCACGACGTCACCCCTGACCCGCATGCCATGACCATCCGCGAGCGCACCTCGTTCATCGAGCTTCCACCACCCGGGTTCATGCCGCGCCGCTTCAACCCCCGTGCCGGCTACTTCCCCAGCGGGTATCGCGACTACACGGCTCCGCTCGGCGCCCCCCTCGATCAGCTCTTCATCATTCGCCATCGCCTGGTCAAGAAGGATCCTAACTGTACCTCAGCCTGCGAGGCCGTCGCCCCCATTCAGTACTACGTAGACCGCGGCGCGCCGGAGCCCATCCGCTCCGCCCTCCGTGAAGGCGCAAGCTGGTGGGACCAGGCCTTTCAGGCCGCGGGCTGGGCCAAGGGCACCTTCCGCGTCGACATCCTCCCCGCCGACGCCGACCCCATGGATGTGCGCTACAACATCATCCAGTGGGTTCACCGTTATACGCGCGGCTGGAGTTACGGCGCGGCCGTCACAGACCCCCGTACCGGCGAGATCATCAAGGGAAACGTCACCCTCGGCTCGCTGCGTGGCCGCCAGGACTACATGATCGCCGAGGCGCTGCTGTCGCCCTACAAGAACTCCACCGTCCCCGCCGACGCCGCCCACGACCCCATGCTGCAGATGGTGCTGGCCCGCATTCGCCAGCTGGCTGCGCACGAGACCGGCCACACGCTTGGCCTCGCCCACAACTTCGCCGCCTCCTCCGTCTCGCAGAGTGACAGCGTGATGGACTATCCCCACCCCTACATCACGCTCAACGCCGATGGCCACATCGATGTTTCGCAAGCGTATGCGGTGAACATTGGCGAATGGGACAAAGTGGCAATCGACTACGGCTACCGTCAGTTCGCATCCAATTTGAGCGCGGAAGCGGAGCAGGCCGCACTGAACAAAATCCTCACCGATGCCGATCATGCCGGGCAGGTATACATTACCGACGAAGACGCCCGGCCATTCGGTTCCGCGCATCCTCACGCGCATCTCTGGGACAACGGTCCTGATCCTGCCGCCGAACTGGAGCGCGTACTGACCGTGCGCGCGGCTGCATTGAAGAGCTTCGGCCAGGATGCGATCAGGCCGGGTGCTCCCATGGCGGAGCTGGAGCAGACCCTGGTCCCGCTGTTTCTCTATCACCGCTACCAGACTGAAGCCACGATCAAAGAGATTGGCGGGCTTGACTACCGGTACAGCCTGCGCGATGACGGCCAGCCAGATCCCTCCATCGTCGCCGCCTCCGTGCAGCGCAAGGCTCTCGCAGCGGTGTTGAAGACTCTGACCCCGGAGACACTCACGCTGCCGGAGTCAATCTTGAAGATCCTTCCACCCGTGCCCCCCGGCTACCCGCGCAACCGAGAGTCATTCCCGTCCCAAACGGGGCTAACCTTCGACCCGGTTGCCACGGCAGAATCGGCAGCCGACCTGACTCTCAGCGTCCTGCTCGACCCGGCGCGTGCAAGCCGGGTCATCCAATACCACATGCGCGCACCGGACTCGCTTTCGTTGCGCGGCATTCTTGAGGCGATATCAACCACAGTGGCGGAGCGGCCGGAAGGCGGACATACGCTTTCTTCAGAAGTGGCGCGAGCCGTGGAGTTTCGCGCCGTGGAAGCGATGCTTGCGCTTGCCATTAACCCAGCGGCCTCCAGCCAGGCCCGCGCCATTGCCAGATCGCACATCGGCGACCTGCTCAAGCAGTACACAACAGAGGCCGCCCCGCAGGACACCGCGGAGGCCATTCATCGAGCCGCTCTGATTGACCGTATCCATGACTTTGAGCGCGACCCGGAGAAGTTTGTTCCTTCCCGTTCTGTGCAGGCCCCGGCCGGAATGCCCATTGGCGACGACGAGGATTTCTAGCAGCTTATCTCTTTTATTATGCTAAAGATAGAGTGCGATTCCAGGGTCTGGACTGGCGCGGATTGTACACCCCGGAAAATGCCGCTTTTTGGCGCTTTTTTGCTTGCAACCTGATTGTTTTCATGGGGCTGGAAGGAAAGGGGGGGTGGGGTGGGATAAGAGGCCTCTTTATTCGCCCTTTCCGGGATGGCGCTGAGCGAATTGAGAGGATTGAAAAGGGGTTTGGCGGGCGTGTTCTCCCGGGCTGCGCCGATGGCTTTGGCCTTCATTCTTCAATTGTGCGCCGAAGGCGGGTAATTATGTGCAAGGAGCAGCTTCTAGCTTCTAGCCTTCAGCTCTCAGCTCTCAGCGTTCCCGGGCCTGAACATCCTGACCGGGGACACCCGGCAACTGCAAAGGCAAGAGCAAAGACAAGGGCAAGGGCAACCGCTTATAGCGAATCGATAATAGCTGTACCTCGAAGCTGAAGCGCTCAAGCCGACGCGACCGCAACCGGGGTCCCCGGCGACAGGTCTTCGTCGCGGGGGTGGAAGGCCGAGGTCCCCGGCGACAGGTCCTCGTCGCGGGGTGGAACGAGCGGCAACCTGCCCCGGACTCAGTGGGGCATGGTAGTTCTGGATTTGCCCTGACTAAGGCTGCGGACCTGTCCCGCACAGCCCGACTCTCATCGCGCGCCGGCAAATTTTCCCTCGCGCATTTGCACATGATTATGCGCATCCGGCGCACAATGGTCTTGAAGGGTTCAATCATGCAAACCTCCAGCCTCCTCAAACCGGAAAAGACCAGCCCGGACCTTGCAGCCCGGACCAAGAACACATCGATTTTTCTGGTTTTTGCTCTATGCCAATGAAACTAAATAAGTTACATGCAAAATCAGCCATTTTGTGCCTTGATATACTTGACGAACGAAAGTTGACGCGACCACAAGGCCCCAGGGTCCCCGGCGACAGGCCTCTGTCGCGGGGGTGGAAGGGGCGGCAACCTGCCTCGGACTCAGCGGGCATAGTAATTCTGGATTTGCCCTAAGCAACCGAGTGGCGCCCTGGAGATGGTGGGGCAGAGTTCACGAAAGTCTGGTGCGGAGCGAATGCGACCAGACAAAAATCGGCCCCCGTCATTAACGGGGGCCAGGTTGCCTTGGTTCTCTCGTGTGAGAGCTTGATTGGCGGCCGAACGGCTAAAGAGCCGTCGGAGCGGAAACGCCATGGGGGTATGGCTGCGGTCTTACGGCCGCTCCGCACCGGTCGAGGAAGCAACACCCTGGGGTGGTGCGGCTCCCTGGGCCGCCAAACTGTTTTCCATCAACCGGATGTGCACGGTGCTCGTACGGACAGGGGCGTCATCAGCGTCGCTTGCGCTGTGCGCATTGCCGAGAGCCACCGCGTGCATACGGTAGACGGGAATGTCGTGTTCTGTTACGAGGTAGCGCTTCACGGCTTCAGCCAGGCGATCGGAGCTTTGAATGCCTGCGCTGCCGGCCAAGGGAGAGTGTGCCTCGACCTCAAGGATGTAGCCGTGCTGGCCGTTGACACCGGCCGCCAGGTCGTCGAGCTGCTTCTTCGCGTCAGCTGAAAGAATCGGCTGTCCGCCACGGAATTTTACTTCCGCTTCTGTTACCTGGTGGTACTGATCCAATCCGCTCACGGTGCCATTCAACTGGTCCACATGGCCTGCCGCGCCCTGGGCCGTCATGCCCGCTTGCTGGGCCTTTGCGCCGGCCGCGGTGGCAGTCTGGTTGGCTGCGTCGGCGGTTGACTGCGCCTGATGGATGCCAGCCTGCGCCCGGCCGTCCACGTCCTGAATGTCCTTCGCGTTCTTCGCGTTCAGCCCATCCAGTTCGGTGAGGCGGTCATTAATGGGATCAGTCTGCTTCTTGACCCACTTTTTGCGGGCCCATGGGTTGACGCGTCCCCAGAACCCCTCCTTCGCCGGAGTAATCGATGGCGAGGCGGAGGCTTGCTGTGCCGCCGAAGGAGGTGTGTCCGTGGGGGTACCGACGGGCTGCGCCTGTTGGGCGAGCGCCGGGATACCAACTGCAGATGCCAGCAGAAGTACAGCGAGCCGGCTAGGGAACGGGGTCGAAGTTACAGCTTTGCTCATCATGATTGTTGGATTACCTCGCCATTTATAGTTCGCAGTCCGTAATGGCCTGCGAGGTGAGCTGTGCTGTCCGCTCGCCCATAGAGATAGCAACAAGCGTGCCAAACGGCAGCCCCTCTGGAGTAAATGGTCTATTTTATTGATATGTATTGGGTTATGTGGTTTTCCAACCCCTTCAGCCTGGCGATCGGACTGCCCTGGCAGAGCGGCAGCTATATAGATTTTCCGGGGACCGTGTAGTTTCTACCCGGTCAATGCTGTCGAGGGGGAAGGCAACGCAAGCGGGGAGACAGTTTACCCGGTGGCCGAGACAGTTGCGCCGAGCCCACAGCGGAGCTTCAGTGGCTGAGCTCGCTCAGCAGCACCTTGGCCTTGGCGGCCAGAGTGTTCGCACCATCCTCGTCTCCCGTAATAAGAGCTTCCTTGGCTTGCTTCAGGAACTCCCGGATCTGCGCAGCCGTTTTCCTCTCCTGGTTGTTCAGGTTGCGCCCAAGACCGTTGAGTCCGCGCTCGGTTGCGGCGATCGTCTCTTCGGTCTCTCTGCGCACGTCTGAGCTTTCACCGGACGAAAGCTGCCCGATGGCGCTGACGCCGGGGTTCTCGGTCTCCGCGGCAGGCGAATTATCTGTGGTGTCGGATGCAGCTTTGATCGCAGGCCGCTTGTGCCTCACAGGCGACCTGGCCGCTTCTTCCATGATTTCATCCGCATTCGTATCCAGCGGTTCGGTCGGGATGGTTGCCGCCGATTCAGGAAGATCGGGATGGACCGCTTGCGGTTTGGGCAAAGTTGAAATGGGCGGCGCAAACTGCTGAGGCGGTTGCTTGTTCTGCTTGTGGAATGGGAAGCAGGCGGTGAGAAAGAGCGGAAGCAGCCACCCTGCGTAACTGGCACGCATTCTCATTCTCAAAGCCCTTCCTCGATTTGAGCGTGTGCCGGCTGCAGAAGGCGGCGTCCCCAATCCGCGGCAGCAAGTGGAATCCGCAGCAGAAATTCAGTACCATGCTCTGGACTCGATTGTACGTCGATGCTTCCATAGTGCAACTGCAGAATGCGGTAAGTCATTGCCAGGCCAATGCCGCTGCCCCCGGATTTGGTGGTGAAATAGAGATCGAAAATCTTCTCTCGGATGTCATCTGGAATGCCGGGCCCCTGGTCGGCGATGCGCAGAACGGCAAATCTGCGCTCCTCCTCAAGGACAACGCGCAGCGTGCCGCCCTCGGGCATGGCCTGCGCGCCATTCTGAATCACATTGAGGGCAGCCTGCTTCAACAGGTCGGCATCGACGTTGGCCACCAGCGGCTTCAGCGGCATGTGACTCTCGATCGTCACATTGCGGGTGGAGAGCTCCGCCGAAGCCAAGGCCAGTACGTCGCCAATGACGGTCCGCAGATCCTGCTCGCGGAGCTGAAGTTCGACCGGGCGGCTGAAGTCCACCAGCATCTGCACCACGCGGTCCAGGCGGTGAATCTCCACCTCGATCACCTCGAGGTGACGGATGGCCGGCGCGCTGGCTCCGGTCAGCTTGCTCTTCAGAAGTTCAATGTGCACCACGATGGCGTTGATAGGGTTTTTCACCTCGTGGCCTACGCCGGAGGTGAGGCGGCCAATGGCCGCCAGGCGGCGCGAGAGCTCCAGCTCCGACTCGATGGCCTCGGCCGACTCCAAATCGTGCAACGTGAGCAGCGCGCCCAGCCCCTGCCGGGTTTTATCGTCGTGAATAAAATCCAGAGAGACCTGGATCCGCCTGCCCGTCTCGGTCACAATCTCCTCGTGAATCAAGGTGACGCCGGCATCGAAAGCCTCCCGCAGGGTGCGGCCCAGCACCGTGGAGCGGTCAAAGATTTCGTGCGCATGAAGCCCCAGGATGCTGCCCTGCTCGATGAGGAGAAACCGCCGCACCGCTTCCGATACCAGAACCGCGCGCCCATCCCCGGTAAAAAGCAGGATCCCATCCTGGAGATTGCCCAGAATCTGATCCAGGTTCTCCTTCAACGCAGAGAAAACCTCTTCCACGTTCCGCATGCGCTGGCCGAAGCGCTGGATCTTGCTGGAGACCTGAGTCGCCGTGTCCTGCCCCGGAGACCTCTCCTCCTCTGGAAGAATCTCGCTGGGCGCGCTCAGCAGGTCCAGTTGCATGCTGATCTGCTCCATCGGCCGAAGGGCCAGGTTGCTTAACAGGAAGGCGGCCAGCAGCGCCGCGCCCAGCGCAAAGCCCATCAGCGTAAGAGCTTCAGAGATCCACGGCGCATAAAAGGCACGCAGCAGAGTGGTGCGCACGCCCACGTGTACCGTGACGAATGGCTCGCCGTTGCGGTCCAGCGGCACCACGACCTCATAGACCCGCGGCTGACCGTAGACCTCTCTCAGGAGTTGAAGCGCCGAGGCGTCGCGCAGCAGCTGGTAGTTGGGCCGCGGCGGCAGGGTCTTGTCCTCGTTGTCAGGATTGGTGCTGAGCAGCGTGATTTGCTGGCTGTCGCAGATGTTGATGTCGTAAATGGTGAGCGAGTAGCGATTGACTGACTCGACAACCGCCTGCAGTGCGGCGTTGTTACGAACCGCCTGACCAGCCAGGGTGCGCAGCTCGGCGGGATTGTTGGGGTCCACTGTTTGGTCACGCAGTCCCGTCTCCAGGGCGTTGCGCACCGCAAACTGCACCTGGTTGGCAACCATGCGGTTGGTGTCGTAGGACTGCTGGACGGCGGAGTGGAGAAGCTGAATGACGTAAACCAGCGAAAGCAACCCGGCAATGAGAAAAACCAGGGCGGTAATCGCCAAAACGAGTTTGGTCTTCAAGCGCATCGCTTAGTCCACGTCTTCTTCGTCGAGGCCGGGAATTCTCCCCCTCCAATCTTAGCCTTATCTCACAAAGTGCCCGGTTGACCTATCTGGTGCCGCTGTTTTGGCCCAGCCTGTCGTTGTCGCGATCCCGAACCAGGCCAGCGTTCAGGGGCTCTCTTCCTCTAATTTGCGGCCGTACTCCTTGAGCTTGTTGTGCAAGGTTTTCAGGCTGACCCCGAGCATCTCCGCCGCGCGTGTCTTGTTTTGCCCTGTCGCCTCCAGTGTGCGCAGAATCAAGGCGCGCTCGGCATCGTCCACCGTGGTTCCCACCTGCACTTGCACGATGCTGTCATCGGAGAACAGTGCGGCGGCATTCTTCGCCTTGCCAAAGCCGGGCGGCAGGTGGCCGGCATCCAGCGGAGCACCATCCTGGCAAAGAACCACCGCGCGCTCCACCGTGTTGCGCAACTCGCGGGCATTGCCCGGCCAGTCGTAGGCCAACATGCGGTCGAGCATCGAAGGAGCCACTCCGGAAACCCTGCGCCCGTGCTTCTGATTCATCTCCACCACCATGGCGTCCACCATGGCAGGTATGTCTTCAAGATGCGCGCGCAGCGGCGGCATCACAATATGAAAAACATTCAGGCGGTAGAACAGGTCGGCGCGCAGACGCCCGTCGGCAACTGCCGCTTCCGGATCGTGATTGGTGGCCGCCAGCACGCGCACGTCCACATCCTGCTCGCTTCGCGCGCCCAGCCGCCGGAGCTTCCGCTCTTCCAGAACGCGCAACAGCTTGGCCTGCGTGCCGGCGGGCATCTCTGCCAGTTCGTCCAACAGCAATGTGCCCCCCGAAGCAAGTTCGAAGCACCCGGCCCGGCGCTCAACTGCTCCTGTGAAGGCGCCTTTCTCATGGCCGAAGATCTCGCTCTCAATCAGCGTCTCGGGAATTGCGGCGCAGTTCACCGCGACAAACGGACGCGCCTTGCGCGGGCTCAGCATGTGCAGCGTACGCGCCACCAGTTCCTTGCCCGTTCCGCTTTCGCCCGTAATCAACACCGAGACGTTGGACGGCGCAATCTGCTCGATCAGTCCAAAAATCTCGCGCATGCTGCGAGAACTGCCCACCATTCCGCCCAGCACGCCCACCTCGCGCAGACGCCGCCGCGCCACTTCCAGCTCAATCTCCGTCTCGCGCTGGCGGGTGGCATTGGTCAGAATGGTGCGCAGCCGGGTGGCGTCGACGGGTTTCTGCAAAAAGTCGTAGGCACCCAGCTTCATGGCGTCCACGGCGACCTCGATGGACCCCATGGCGGTGAGCACCACAACAGCCAGATTGGTGTTGAGTCCGGTTCCCGCTTCAGACAGCTTGGTCAGCAGGCCGATTCCGTCCATGCGCGGCATCTTCAGGTCAGTCACCACGATGGCCGGGTTCCAGGCCAGCGCCTTCTCCCATCCCTCCACGCCGTCCCGCGCGGTCTCCGTGCGATAGCCCCACCCGGAAATCAGCTCCGCAAGACCCATCAGCGCATGGGGCTCGTCTTCGACAATGAGAACTTTCACCGGGTCATTCATGCACACTCCAAATGAGGCCGTATTACGGCAAAAGACGGTCCGCTTTGCTTGCGAGCGTTCTGTCTCTCCTTACGCTTACCTTTCTACCACGCAAAGCCTGGAGCGGCATGTGCCTGGACGATTAGCGATGGCGGGACGACGGCGCCGAAAGGCCTTGCGCAATTTGATGTATACGATTACATTTCTTGCGGGGTGATAATCGATGCGCGTCCGGGCTGTCCTGAATTCTTCTGCTCTTTCCACGTTTTTTGTGTCCACACTTCTCGCCGTCTCCCCACTTGCACCAGCATCGGCCGAACAGGCGCCCCAGGTGGTCCAGAAGGACGGCCGCTATGCGCTGCTGGTCGACGGCCGCCCCTATCTGATCCTGGGCGGTCAGATTCACAACTCCAGCGGCTGGCCCAGCGAACTGCCGCAGGTGTGGGAGTCGATGGCCGCCCTGCATGCCAATACGGTGGAGGCGCCGGTCTACTGGGAACAGCTTGAAGCGCAGGAAGGCCAGTTCGACTTCACCAACGTGGACCAGATTGTTGAAGGAGCCCGGGCGCACCACCTGCACGTGGTCTTCCTTTGGTTTGGAACCTGGAAGAACGGCAACATGCACTACGTGCCGGCCTGGGTTAAGGCCGATCCCAAACGGTTTCCCCATACCATTCGCCCGGATGGCGAGCCCATCGACGTGCTCTCGCCGATCTCCCGCAACACCCTGGACGCAGACAAGGCGGCGTTCATCGCACTGATGCGGCATCTGAAGCAGATTGACAGCGAACAGCACACCGTACTTATGATCCAGGTGGAGAACGAGTCGGGGAACATCGGCAGCATTCGCGACAACTCCACGGAGGCGAACCAGGAGTTCGCCGGTGCGGCGCCGGCCGATCTGCTGGCCGCCGTCCACAGGCAGCCCGGAACCTGGAGCCAGGTTTTCGGCGCTGAGGCGGACGAGGTCTTCCAGGCCTATCACCAGGCAAAGTACATCAATGAAATCGTGAAGGCCGGCAAGCAGGAATTCGCCATTCCCTGCTACATCAACGTGTGGATCGACTACCCGGCAGCAGAGTTGCCGCAGCGCCAGCTGGACACACCCGGCATCGGCTATCCCAGCGGCGGGGCTGTGCAGAAGCTGGTCGGCCTGTGGCGGGCGCTGGCGCCGTCTATCGACATGATCGGTCCCGACATTTATGCCGACGACTCGCCTTTTTACCGCGAGACAATGGCCGCGTATCATCGCCCCGACAACCCGCTCTGGATTCCCGAAACCGGCCGCGACGACAGCTTTGCCAAGTTCTTCTTCTATGCGCTGGGGGACGGCGCCCTCGGGTTCTCACCCTTTGGCGTAGACCAATCGGGATGGAACATTCTTGGCGATCAGTCCTTCAAGGCGCACGGCTACAACTTTGCGCTGATTGGACCCATGGACCGCGAGATTGCCCAACTGGAATTCGATGGCAAACTGAAAACCGCGGTTGAAGAGCCGGGAGCAGCCACCCAGGAGCTGGACTTCGGCGCATGGCAAGCCACGGTCTCGTTCGGATTCCCGCAGCCCGACGGCCGCCGCGCGCCCGGAACCAAAGACGCACATGGCTCCGCCGTGGTGGCGCAGCTGGGACCCGATGAGTTCCTGGTGACAGGCGTAGACGCAAGTGTCACGTTTCATCTTCCTGGAAAACTGTCCTGGATTCACAGCCAGATTGTCACCGCTCAGCAGGGCACGTATGAAAACGGCGCGTGGAAGCCCGTGCGCCTATGGAACGGCGACGAGACAGACCGCGGCCTTTGCTTCTACCAGAAGCCTGAAGTGGTACGCGTGACGATGGGCCGATTCTAGGGCCAGGTCGCGTGATTCTGGGTGTTGTTTTCGTGCTTCCCCAGTCTTCCAGCTTCTGGAGGCTGGTATGAGATTTGCATCCGAGCAGGCACACTTCATGGAGTATTTGTTTGTAGCGGCGTGAGCGGAGTCAATGGTTGCCGGGGATATACTTTTTCACAACCCCATCATGAAGCGCCACGTCCTCATCTTCGGTCTCGTAGGCGGCCTCCTCATCGCCACGCTCCAATTCAGCGAATACCGCTTCGTCGTCATCGAGCACTCCGTCGAACTCTACAGCGCGCTGGTCGCCATCCTCTTCGCGGCCTTCGGCATCTGGCTCGGCCAGCGCATCACGCGCCGTCGCGAAACCATTCGGGAAACGGTCGTGGTGAAGGAGGTGCTTGTCCCCGCGGAAGCTCCCACCCGCTTCGTTCCAAACTCGGCCCCGTTCGCTCCCAATGCGGCCCAACAGCAGACCCTGGGCATCACCGCACGCGAGCTCGAAATCCTCACCCTGGTCGCCCGTGGCCTCAGCAATCGCGAGATCGCCACGCAGCTTTTCGTCTCAGAAAACACCGTCAAGACTCACTGTGCCCGCGCCTTCGACAAGCTTGGAGCCGCGCGCCGCACCCAGGCGGTCCAGCGCGGCAAAGAACTGGGCCTGCTGCCGTGATCGCGTCATCCGAAAGCACGATTTTCGCTCCATTCCCCCAAAAATCATCCGAAAGAATGACGACATCCGGCCACGCTAAACTGCATCGTGACTCCATCCTCACTCGAAACAGGAGACAGCCATGAAGAAAACCGTCCTCACCTTCGGCCTGATCGCAGGCCTCATGATCTCCGTCCTCATGGACGGCTCGCTTCTGCTCGCCAACAAGATCGGCTCCGGCCACAACAGCATGCTGCTCGGCTACACCATGATGGTGGCGTCGTTCCTGCTCATCTACTTCGGCATCCGCAGCTACCGCGACAACACCCTCGCCGGCCAAATCTCCTTCGGCCGCGCCTTTGCCTGCGGCATCCTGATCGCCCTCATCACGATTGTTTGTTACGTCGCCACGTGGGAGGTCCTCTACTTCAACTTCATGCCCCACTTCATGGACAGCTACTTCGCCGCGCAGATAGCCAAGGTCCAGTCCTCCTCGCTTGACGCCGCCACCATCGCCGCGAAGGTTGCTGAAATACAGCACTCTCAGCAGGCCTACCAGAACCCCTTCGTCAACATGGCCTACACCTTCATCGAGCCCCTGCCCGTCGGCCTTATCATTACTCTCATCTCCGCTGCCATCCTGCGCCGCAAAGCCCCTCAGGAACCCGCCGCCGCTCCCGCGGTCATGAACCCATAAATCAAAAGGCCGGGGCGTAAGCCCTGGCCCTCCGTCTTCTGAATTGTCAGCCTGCTTCCCATGCTCTGGAGCTTGCAGCTTCCACTGCCGCCCGAGCTCCGCTGCGCCCTGCGCCTTGTGCCCAGAAGCATCCGCAGTGCTTCGACCATGATCTCGACACAGCGCCAAATACCGGCCTACAAAAGCCCACCCCGGCCGAGACACCACTCAGACACTCTGACTGGATATGCTGTTCCATGCCTCCATCGTCAGCCAAACCAAACCGAATCCCTTATCCAAAAGCGAACAGAGGGATAAAGCCAGGAACGGGCTCTGACTTCTGGCATTCCCAGGCCCAGAATCGAGACTTGGGGCTCCCGAATGCAGCCACGATGCCGATGTGCCTTGGCGGCCTGCCGCCGGAGCGCTGGAGCGACTCTTTCCGCATCGGTGAATTCGATCACATACGGGCATTTTCCCGAGGCATAGACTTCCGGTAATGGAGGCGTAGGAGTGTGTGCCCTCTTCGCCCGGAAGTTACGAAGATTCGCCCAATGGCGGCCAAAGGGATGAAGAATCATCCAGATGCCAAAGGCGCTGATCGTGCTTCCTGGCAATCAATGCAGGAGCAGGAATGACCAGGCCTGAAGAGAACCCGAGGAAGAAAAGCATCCAGGACAAGATTGCTGAGCTTGACCAGAAGCGAGCCAGCCTGGAACTCGGAGGCGGCAAGGAGCGCATTGACAAACAGCACGCCTCCGGCAAACTGTCTGCGCGGGAACGTGTTGCGAAACTCGTGGATAAAGACAGCTTCGAGGAGATTGGACTGTTTGCCCGCCATCGCGCCACCTATTTTGGCATGGCCGACAAAGACCTGCCGGCGGATGGCGTGGTAACCGGATGCGCCACCATCGACGGCCGGCTGGTGCACCTTGCCAGCCAGGATTTTACCGTGGCCGGCGGTGCGGCAGGCGAGACGCACAGCAACAAGGTTGCCGAGATGATGGCCATGTCGCTCAAGACAGGCAGCCCCTTCGTATTCATCAACGACTCCGGCGGCGCGCGCGTTCAGGAGGGCATTGACAGCCTGGCCGGCTACGCTCGCGTTTTCTACCACAACGTCATGCTCTCCGGAACAGTGCCGCAGATCTCGCTTATCTGCGGGCCGTGCGCGGGTGGAGCGGCCTATAGTCCGGCGCTCACAGACTTCGTGATTCAAACGCAGCAGGGCCGCATGTTCATCACCGGGCCGCAGGTCATCAAGCAGGTAACCGGCGAAGTGGTCACCGCGGAGGAACTTGGCGGCCCGCAGGCGCAGATGAATAACTCCGGGGTGGTCCACCTGGTGGCCCAGAACGATGAGGAAGCCATCCAACTGTGCCGCCGCCTGCTCAGCTTCATGCCCTCCAACAACCTTGAAGATCCGCCCCGCATGGCTTTCAACTCACGCGTGAAGGCCGACTCCGATTTCAATGGCATGGTTCCGGTGGACAACAAAATTCCCTACGATATGCGCACGGTGGTGGCGCGCGTGGTGGACTACCAGGATTTCCTCGAAATTCAACCTGGATTCGCAGCCAACATTGTTATCGGATTTGGGCGTCTGCAGGGCCGCCCGGTGGGAATCGTCGCCAACCAGCCCTGCGTGCTTGCCGGCGCACTGGATATTGACGCCAGCGACAAATCGGCGCGCTTTGTCCGCTTCTGCAATGCGTTCAACATTCCGCTGCTGACATTTGTCGATGTGCCGGGCTTTCTTCCTGGAGTGGAACAGGAGCGGGGCGGCATCATCCGCCATGGCGCCAAGCTACTGTTCGCATATTCGGCTGCCACGGTTCCCAAGATCACCGTGGTGTTGCGCAAGGCGTATGGCGGCGCCTACATTGCCATGTGCTCCAAGGGACTGGGCGCGGACCGTGTTGTGGCCTGGCCTACGGCGGAGATTGCGGTGATGGGTGCGGAGGGCGCAGCCGAGATCGTCTTCCGGCGCGAAATCGATGCGGCTGAAGATCAGGCAGCGCGCCGCAAGGAGCTGGTCGACGCCTACCGTGAGACCTTCGCAAATCCCTACGTTGCCGGCGGGCGGCGCCTTGTGGATGACATCATTGAACCCGCCGAAACCAGGAGGTACCTGGCCCGCGCTCTGGAGTCGCTGCACGGCAAGCGGGAGTTGCGTCCGCAAAAGAAGCATGGCCTGATTCCGCTGTGACGAGGAGATGGATGTGGCTTTGAGTTGGGGAAACTCGGCTGGAATTGTGGCGCTCGCGGCAGCCTGCTTCGCGGTCGGCTACGCTGCCCTGCGCCGACAGATCCGGCAGGCGCTTGCTGAGCAGCACCATGCAACGGAGCGCCAGCTCTCTCAACTTACCGGCGAAATCATGGTTCTTAAAGCCCAGGTGGCCGCGCTCAGCCAGGTTCCCGCGATACAGACGTCCGCAACAAGTGAAATTGAATTCACAGACGCTGAAGGCGTTGAGGACGAGCCCGAGCCGGTCGCTATAAGACAAGCAGACAACCTGGAAGATGAGGAAGTTCCGCAGGAGACAATGGCCGTGCTGGCCGCGGCCGTGACCGCATTCCTGGGTGGCAGAGTCCGAATTCTCTCAGCCCGAAGGTTGCAGTCGCCGCGTCAATTCACGAGCCCCTGGTCGCAGCAGGGACGGGTGTTTGTCCAGGCCTCACACAATTTGCGGGCAAGAGGCTGAGAAGGGGCCTCGCTGACGAAAGGAGTATGCCGATTGAAGCTTCAGGTCACAGTGGAAGGAAAAACTTACGAGGTCGAGGTCGAGATTCTGGAAGAAGACGCTGGTACAGAATCGACCATCCATCCTGCGTATCCACCCCCTGCTCCGGCTCAGCCGGCGCTCACTGCTTCAGAATTCCGCAACAGTGAAAGTTGGGGAGAAGCAGAAGATGAGAAGGTGTGCCGCAGCCCCATCGCAGGGCTGGTCGTTCGGGTGAATGTTGAACCGGGGCAATCTGTCGAAGCGAACGACGTGCTCATGGTGCTCGAAGCCATGAAGATGGAGAACAGCGTTACAGCTCCTGCTTCATCGACCGTGAAAAGCGTCCTTGTAGCTCCGGGCGATTCAGTAAGAGCAGGCCAGGTCCTGGTTGAGTTTGAGTAATCGGCTTTGCATGTTGCTGTGCGGCATCGCGGCATGGGCAGGAACGGAACGAAGGGGTAGTGAATGAACAGTGCACATCAAGACCTGGAACAGGTGCCAGGGATAACATGCGTCGATCATGTCGCCATTGCCGTGAAGCAGGGAGAGCTGGATGGGCAGGTGAAGGCGTACGAAATGCTTGGCTTTCGTCTCATTCATCGCGAAGAAGTGCTGGGCACCGACCAGGTGCGCGAGGCACTGCTGCAGATCGGCGATGGACCCAGCTTGATTCAGTTGCTTGAGCCATTGACCGCGGAATCTCCCGTCCAAAAGACAATTGAGAGAAACGGTGGGCGTGGCGGACTGGCACATGTGGCCTTCCGTGTAGCAAGTGCGCAGAAGGCCTTCGAAGCCATGCAGGCAAGCGGTTTTCAGATCATCGACAAGGCTCCGCGCAAAGGCTCGCGAGGGACCACGGTCTTCTTTGTCCACCCCAAATCCAGAACCGAAAATCCGTTTGGCATTCTGATTGAAATTGTGGAAGACCCTGAAAGCAAGTGAAGGAAGATGGCAACGAACAAACTGCTCGATGAGTTTCCGCCAGTAAGTACCGAAGCTTGGGAGGCGGCGATTCAACGGGATCTCAAAGACGCTCACAACACAAAGAAACTGCTGTGGCAAACAGACGAGGGGCTTGCCGTGAAGCCCTATTACCGCGCTGAAGACATTGCCGGACTTGCGCATCTTATCGCGAGACCCGAAGACATTCAATGCGAAATGGGCGCTTGCCCCTCCGGCGGCTGGTGCATTCGGGAAGAGGTTGATGCATCCAGTCCAGGCCAGGCAAACAGTGCAGCGCGCCACGCAGTTTCCGCCGGGGCAGAGGCAATTGCATTTTCCAGCGTTGTCATCGAGCACCCTTCCGACCTGGCAATGCTGCTGGCAAACCTGCAGGAAATACCGCTCCATTTTGAAAACGCCGGTGAGCCGCTGATTCGGCTGTTGATTGGCCATATGGCCAAGTACCCAATCGCCTCGCAAGTTTCTACCGGATTCGATCCCCTTACCAATCTCGACTTTGCAGCAGACCTAGTGCGGCAGGCGCAACCCACGCTCATCCCTTTCACTATCCACGGTGAGGTCTTTGAAGAGTCCGGGGCAAACACGGTTGAAGAAATTGGATTCACCGTTGCGGCCGGAGTTGAATTCCTTGCCGAGATGCAATCCCGTAACGTTGCAATCGATCTCGCGGCAGCTTCTCTGGAATTCTCCTTTTCCATTGGCGCAAGCTTCTTTTCCCAGATTGCCAAACTGCGTGCCTTCCGCCTGCTCTGGGCGCAGGTGCTGAGGGAGTTTGATGGCGCGCCTGAACACGCCAGAGCTCACATTCATGCGCGCACTTCGCGGTGGAACAAAACCGTCTATGACCCACACGGTAACATTCTTCGCGGAACAACCGAAGCCATGTCGGCTGCCCTTGGCGGCGCGGACTCAATCTCCGTTGCGCCCTTCGACGCGTGTTACAAGTCGCCGAATGAGGCGAGCCGCCGCCTGGCACGGAACACACAAATACTTCTCAAGCAGGAGGCACTCCTTTCTCGTGTCACCGATCCCGGCGCCGGATCGTATTACTTAGAAGTGCTCACCGATTTCATTGCTCGCAAGTCCTGGGAGCTGATGCAGAGAATCGAACTATCCGGCGGTTATCGCAGGGCTTGCGCGGATGGCACGATCCAAAGGGCACTCGACTTATCTCTGACAGCAAAACAGCGCGCCGTCGCGTCACGCCGACGCAGTTTCATCGGGACCAACCAGTACGCGGATCCATCTGAAACTGCGCTCGACCGGGTCGACAGGTCGCGCCTCTTGTCAAACCATCGAGCTACCCTTCCCTACGAGCAACTGCGCCTGCGCACAGAACGCCACGCTGCGAACACCGGTCGGCGCCCACGGATCCTGCTAGCCGAATTCGGCGACAGGAAGATGCGCTCCGCACGCTCTGCATTCGCTGCCAACTTCCTGGCGTGTGGAGGCTTTGATGCGTTTCCGCAACAGTTCGATAACGTGGATGAAATTGCGGCATCGCATGCCGATCTGATCGTGTTGTGCAGTTCCGACCCGGAGTATCTCGCGGTGGCCACAGAGCTTATCCCCAGGCTCAATGCGCTTCGCCTCAACACACCCGTCGTCATCGCCGGCAACCCGGAGTGCGCGGAGCAACTGCGCGCTGCTCGGTATCGCGGACTTCATGCACGTTCGCAGCAACCCCATCGAGCTGCTTACAAAATTGCAGGACCGGCTGGGGTTCGAGGACAAATGATGCGTCCGGAGTTTTCAAAGATCGGCTACAAGCCCGTGATCGACGCGAAATCCGCGCGGGTGAGCGAGGAATGGCTTACTGCCGAGCATATTGCCGTCAAGCGCACGTATTCGCGCGAGGATCTCAATGGGCTTGAACATCTCGAGTATGCCGCTGGAGTCCCACCCTATCTGCGAGGGCCATACAGCACCATGTATGCCACGCGGCCCTGGACGATTCGGCAATATGCCGGCTTCTCCACAGCAGAAGAGTCGAACGCGTTTTATCGCCGCAACCTGGCCGCTGGTCAGAAAGGGCTATCGGTGGCGTTCGACCTTGCCACGCACCGAGGCTACGACTCCGATCATGAACGTGTCGCCGGCGATGTTGGCAAGGCAGGTGTGGCCATTGACTCGATTCTCGACATGAAGATCTTGTTCGAGAGCATTCCCCTCGATCAGATGTCCGTTTCCATGACCATGAACGGCGCAGTGTTGCCGATCCTGGCCTTTTATATCGTCGCCGCCGAAGAGCAGGGCGTGGCGCCGGCCCAGTTGAGCGGCACCATTCAGAATGACATTCTCAAAGAATTCATGGTGCGCAACACATACATCTATCCTCCGGAAGCCTCGATGCGCATCGTTGCCGATATCTTCCGCTACTGCGCGGCGAAGATGCCGAAGTTCAACTGCATCAGCGTCAGTGGCTATCACATGCAGGAGGCGGGCGCCACGGCCGACATCGAATTGGCTTACACACTTGCCGATGGCCTGGAGTACCTGAGAACCGGTCTGAAGGCGGGGTTGGAAATCGACGACTTCGCTCCGCGCATCTCCTTCTTCTGGGGCATCGGCATGAACCATTTCATGGAGATTGCCAAACTGCGTGCCGCGCGCATGTTATGGGCGAAGCTGGTCAAGCAATTCAATCCAAAGAATCCGAAATCGCTGGCCCTGCGGACACATTCGCAGACTTCGGGCTGGAGCCTCACAGCGCAGGACCCATTCAACAACGTGGTCCGCACCTGCATCGAGGCGCTGGCCGCGGCCTCAGGGCACACGCAGTCTCTGCACACCAACGCTCTCGATGAAGCCCTGGCGCTGCCTACCGATTTCTCCGCCCGCATTGCGCGCAACACACAGACCTATCTGCAGCAGGAGATCGACATCACGCGGGTCATCGATCCCTGGGCCGGGTCTTACTACGTTGAGCGGTTGACGCACGAGTTGATGCATGGCGCCTGGGAGTTGATCGAGGAGATAGAAGAGCACGGCGGAATGACAAAGGCGATTGAAACCGGCATTCCCAAGATGCGCATTGAAGAGGCTGCGGCGCGAAGACAGGCTGCGATTGATGCGGGCAGAGACGTGATCGTGGGCGTCAATGCATACCCTTCGGTTGAGGAAACCTTCATCCCCTTCCTCGACATCGACAATACGGCTGTGCGCCGGGCGCAGCTGGAACGGCTTGCACAACTGAAGCGTGAACGCGACAACCCGGCCGTCGTCCATGCGCTTGCACAACTCGAGCAATGCGCCGCCAGCGGCAACGGAAATCTGCTGGAATGTGCGGTGGACGCTGCGCGCAAGCGAGCCACGCTGGGCGAAATCTCTTCAGCCCTGGAAAAAGTGTGGGGCCGCTACCAGGCCACCACCCGCACCATCGCCGGGGTTTACTCGGCGGAGAGCGGGAGCGCCGTGGAGTTCACCAGGGCGCAGCGAATGGTGGAGGAGTTTGAACACGCGGAAGGCCGGCGTCCCCGCATCCTGGTGGCGAAGATGGGCCAGGACGGGCATGACCGCGGCGCCAAGGTGATTGCGACTGCATTTGCCGACATTGGCTTCGATGTCGATATCGGCCCGCTGTTCCAGACCCCGCGCGAAGTTGCACGCAGCGCTGTCGAGAGCGATGTGCACATTGTCGGTGTCTCTTCACTAGCCGCAGGGCACAAGACGCTGGTTCCAGAATTGATCCATGAGTTGCGCCGGCTGGATCGGGAGGACATTCTGGTGGTGGTGGGTGGCGTTATTCCGCCGCAGGATTACGAATTCCTTTACGGCGCCGGAGCCGCCGGCATCTACGGACCGGGGACAGTGATTCCGGTGGCGGCACAACGAATTCTGACCTTGCTCACAGGCGCCGCGGCTGGGGGGCAACGCTGACGTGACAATCCCTGACCAGGGCGCGACGAGTGCCGACTCCGAATCCTCCTTGCAGGAGACGGCCGGTGATAGAGTCTCCTGCATCTCGGTCCGCCGCCACCCCCTGTCGCAACAGGAATGCATCGACGGGATTCTTGCCGGGCAGCGCAGCATGCTGGCGCAGGCGATCACACTGATTGAAAGCTCACGGCCGGCCGACCGTGAGCTGGCTGGGAGAATCGTCGATGCCTGCCTGCCCCATTCCGGCAACTCCATCCGCGTCGGCATCACAGGCGTTCCCGGAGCGGGCAAGAGCAGCATGATTGAAGCCCTTGGCAGAAGCTTGATCTGCCATGATCGGCAAAAGGTTGCTGTGCTGGCCATCGATCCGAGCAGCCAGGTCTCCGGCGGCAGCATTCTGGGTGACAAGACGCGCATGACCTGGCTGGCCGCAAGCGAGATGGCATTCATTCGCCCCTCGCCTTCACGCGGATCGTATGGCGGCGTTGCGCAGCACACGCGCGAAGCGATCCTGCTGTGTGAGGCCGCGGGATTCGAGAACATCCTGGTGGAGACCGTTGGCGTGGGCCAGACCGAGACCGCGGTGCGAGCCATGGTCGATTTCTTTCTGCTGGTGGGGCTGGCAGGCACAGGCGATGAATTGCAGGGCCTGAAGCGCGGCATTATGGAGATGGCTGACATGGTGGCGATCAACAAGGCGGACGGGAGCAATTTGCCCGCTGCGGAAGAAGCCCGAACCCAGACGCAGAATGCACTCCACTATCTGCATGGTTCCGCATCCGGATGGACGCCGCGCACCCTGGCCTGCTCGGCGCTCACCGGCAAAGGCATCCGGGAGTTGTGGAACTGCGTTCTTGAGTACGTGGCCCTGACCAAAGCCAATGGCTGGTTTGGCCGCAATCGCCGCGAGCAGGCGCAGCGCTGGATGCACGAGATCATTCAGCAGGAACTGCGGCTACGATTCGATTCGCAGCCGGAGATCCGCACGCGCATGGCACTGCTTGAAGAGGCGGTCCGGGATGGACGCACTACGCCCACTCGCGCCGCGCAGGAGTTGCTGGAAGCGTATCGCACCCCTTGACAAGCAGTGTTCCGCAGCGCTGGATTTCGCCCCTTGATGCAGTCAATTTGCCTTCCGCTGGCTCGATGGCCGGTGGCCCTTCTCCTGACTCGATCTGGGTTCATCCTGGTGGTCCATTGCGCCGGATTGGATCGTCAGGCGATCGGCGCGTGGCGTAAGTCCTTTAGAAATGAGTCCATTTACGCCATTTATGCATGTAACCTGATTGTTTTCTTGGGGTTGAAAGGAAATCCGTAGTTTGACATGCTTTCTTCCCCTTTTGCTGGCCGATTTGGCGGTTTACGCAGAGGGTCTCGGGGAGATCGCAAAGGAGCGAGCGGGGGTTCTCTGGCAGATTGCGGGGATGGCTTCGGCCTTCACTCTTCAATTGTGCGCCAGAGGGGGGTAATTCTATGCAAAAAAGAACTGCGCGTTTCCAGCTTTCTCCGGCCTGAAAATCCGCCCCCCTTCGGCGGGCTCAGGGCGGGCTTTGGGCAGCCTCAGGGTGGGCTCCGGGACACTCGGCAACGCAACTCCCGCCAACGATAGCGCAGGATTCCGGCCGGAATGCCGACTTTGCGGTACGGATTTGCCGCAGGACGAATGCAATGGCGAATCTACAGAGCAGGCAAGTGACCTCGCCTTCAATCTTCGAGTTGCAGGCCAAATTAGATGCGGCCCCCAGTTCGGGCCAAATTGACACAAGGATCAAGAAGTGACATCCTTCTATAGACATCTATGGGAGAGCCTCTATGGCAAAAGCAAAGAACGACGCGCTGCAAGGATCTCTGGCTCTTCTTGTTCTGAAAAGTCTCGATCAGGGGCCTATGCACGGCTGGGGCATTACCCTTCATATTCAACGGATATCTAAAGACGTCCTGCGGGTTGAAGAGGGCTCGCTTTATCCCGCACTCCATCGCATGGAGCAGGAGGGATGGATCGCCGCCGAGTGGGGTGTGAGCGAGAACAATCGTCGCGCGCGCTTTTACAGGCTCACGGCGTTGGGCCGGAAACAATTGAAGGCGGAGCGGGAAACCTGGCAGAAGATCACCAGCGCCGTCGCCCTGGTGCTGGAATTCGAACAAGCGTAGGCCTAGGAGGCAATCCATGGCGTGGTTTTCGAGGATGTGCGCACTGTTTGGAAGAAAAAAGCTGGCCAGGGAAGTGGAAGAAGAACTCGAATTCCACCTTGCGATGCGCGAGCAGTTGAACGTGAAAGAGGGAATTCCACAGACCGAGGCCCGAAGGGATGCGCGGGTGCGTTTCGGCAATCCGAGCATGTGGCGAGAGCGCGTGCGCGAGATCGACCTGATGACCTTTCCGCAGACAGTCTTGCAGGATCTGCGCTACGGGTTGCGGATGTTGAGCCGCAATATCGGGTTCACTGTTGTGGCCGTGCTGGCGCTGGCGCTGGGAATTGGGGTCAATACGGCCGCCTTCACCGCATACAAAGCGTTCTTTGACCGACCACTCGATGCTCACGATTCCAAACGGATGGTCAACATCGCGCTCATCCCTCACTCGGGCGCCATAGAGGCTTTTTTCAGCTATCCAGACTACGAGGCTTATC
The DNA here is from genome assembly GCA_963776535.1 of uncultured Acidobacteriaceae bacterium. GTDB lineage: Bacteria > Acidobacteriota > Terriglobia > Terriglobales > Acidobacteriaceae > Telmatobacter. Next base: position 415,958 of record CAVZNB010000001.1, read on the forward strand.
GAGACCAGCTTCATTCTTTCAGCGGAGTGATTGCCCATGCGGCGAACATTGAGCTCTTACCTATCTCCGGTGCAGGCGATAGCGTAAATCAGCGTGACGCTGCAACTGGCACAATGATGGGAAAAATGGGTCTGCTTCCGACCGGCGCCAGCAACAAAGAGTTTGCCGAGACCATGGTTGTCTCGGAAAACTATTTCTCCGTTCTGGGCGTGGCGCCGATGCGCGGGCGGAGCTTCGAGGCAATGAGTCCAGCGGAACTAACCGCAACGCCTTCGGCTCTGATCAGCGAGAACTATTGGCAGAGGCGGTTTGGCGGGGACCCTGCGTTTTTGGGAAAGACCATTCGCCTGAACGGCGTAGCCTTCACGATCATCGGAATTACGCCGCGAGACTTTACCGGCACGACGGTGCTCGTGCCAGATTTCTGGCTGCCGCTCAGGCTTGAGCCGCTGCTCCATGCGGACGACCACTCACTGCGCGATCGGAATACTTCGTGCTGTCGCATCTTTGGCCGTCTGGCTCCCGGCGTTCGTATCGACGAGGCGCAGGCGGAGGTAAATCTTGCGGCCAACCGCCTGAGTGCCCTGCATGACCCGCTGACGAATTGGGGCAAGCCGGCAACGGCGCTGCTCTGGCCGGGCTCTCCGTTTCCTCTGCCTCTTGATGGAGAGCAATTCCGCAAGATTCGGTACGCCATACTTCTGATTATGCTGGCGGTGGGGATGGTGCTGGTGATTGCCTGCGCCAATGTCGCCAGCCTGCAACTGGCGCGCGCCGCGTCCCGCCAGAATGAGCTGGCCATGCGACTCTCACTGGGGGCCAGCCGAATGCGCATTGTCCGGCAATTGCTGACGGAAAGCGCACTTTTGGGCTTGTTGGCCGGCACGGTCGGACTAATGTCCAGCTGGTTGCTGACGAAGGGAGTGGCGATGATGGCAGCTAAAGCCCTTCCCGCCGAGTATGGCACGGCGATCTTTCGTGTAACTCCCGACTTGGGGACCTTTGCTTATGCTTTTGTACTCTCCATGGTTGCCAGTCTGCTCTTCGGACTCGCGCCGGCGCTGGAGAGCTCACGTTCTGCGCTTGCTGCGGCGCTCAAGGGCAGTCAGGGAACTCCGTCGGGACGCAGCCGGCGTCTTCGCGATCTCTTTATTTCAGCCCAGGTAGCCGTCGCACTGGCGCTGATGATTTCCGGCAGCATGTTGATTCACAGTTCGCTTCACGCGCTGAAGGTAGATACCGGATATGAGACCAAGCGCCTGTTATCTCTCGACCTGAAATTTCCGGAAGGGCCTCAGTACACGTCTCAGCGCAGAAATATTTTGGTCCAGCAGCTTCGCGCACGACTGGCCGCCTTGCCCGGAGTGGCCGCGATCACCAGCGCCTCAGCCCCAGCCCTCCCGGGTAGAAGAGCTGTTGTGTCGCTGAATGGAGAGTTACCGTCCGCACAAAACATGCGGGCGACTTTGAACTACAGCTACGTTCAGGCAAACTACTTTGACACGGTTTGCATTCCGATTCTGTCTGGCCACACATTTCAATCGCAATCCGACCGGTCCGGAGCCACAGTCATCCTCAGCGAATCCGCTGCTCAGCAGCTCTGGCCAGGCCAGAACCCTCTGGGTCGCAGCTTGAGATTGGGCACAGGCGGCCAATATCAGAACAAAAGTGTTCTTCTGCCCGACGGGCCGGTGTATCAGGTGATTGGCGTGGCCCACGACACACACGTCGCTTCGTTGGACAGCAGCGACTCTGAAGTTATCTATGTGCCTATGCCGGAAGAGCAGCTCCAGGTGTACTCCATCCTGATACGGAGTCAGTCCGATCCAAAACAGTTGATTGCCGCGATCAACCCAGTGGCGGAGTCCATCGATCCTGGCCTGATTGCCTCTTCGCACACGCTTGAAGATTTGCTGCACCAGTCGGAGGCTTTCATCCTTCCCAGTCTTGCGGCGGCGATTGCGACTCCGGTTGGGTTCATCGGACTATTTTTGGCATCGATGGGCCTTTATGGAACAGTCAGCTATATCGTGGTGTTGCGCACACGCGAAGTCGGTATCCGCATGGCGCTTGGGGCCAAAAGAGGTGACGTGCTTGCGCTGATGCTGCGCGACGTTGCAAGGCCTACCCTGGCGGGTTTGGCGATGGGAATGATTCTCGCCGTGGGAGCTTCGTACTTGCTGCGCGGAGTGCTGAACGGGCTGAGCACAGTCGATGGCGTCTCGTTTGCGGGAATCTCGCTTTTGTTTCTGGCGATCGCTCTGGTGGCGGCATGGCTGCCCTCCCGGCGAGCTATGTGCGTGGACCCTGTGGTAGCACTGAGATGTGAATAGCCCGATCGTGGGTTGTGTAAAAGCAAGGGCATCGGAGGCCAACGACCTCAGTTCGCGTGTAAATCGCTCAATGATAGCGGCTTACGCGATGAAGAATGGATCGGTACTGGCAAACGCCGCAGGGTCCGGAGATGGGGCGGGCGCGGCGGGACGGAATGAGAACGGACTCGCCTGAAGGGCTGACGCGCGGCTGATTGTTCTTTCCTGTTCCCTATTCCCTGCCTTTGTTACGGCTCCAGCAATATTTTGCCGGTGGTCTTGCGGGCTTCCAGATCGCTCTGGGCCTGGGCGGCTTCGGCGAGGGGGTAGAGGTGCTCCGTGCGGAGCTTGAGGTCGCCTTTGGCGGCCCAGCCGAGGACTTCGCCGGCGCGCCACTCGAGTTCGGCCCGGGTGGCGATGTAATGCCAGAGGGTGGGGCGGGTGACGAAGAGCGAGCCCTTGCCGCTGAGCTGGATGAGGTCGAAGGGCGGAACGGGGCCGCTGGATGCGCCGAAGAGCGCAAGCAGGCCGCGGGGACGGAGGCAGTTGAGGCTGCCTTCAAAGGTGGTGCGGCCCACCGAGTCGTAGACCACGTCGACGCCCTTGCCGCCGGTGAGGCGCTTGACCTCGGGCTCGAACTCTCTCTCGCTGTAGAGAATCACGTCGGAGGCGCCGGCTTCGCGGGCGAGCTCGGCTTTCTCCTCAGTGGATGTGGTGGCGATGACGCGGGCGCCGATGCGCGCGGCCATCTGCGTGAGCAGCAGGCCGACACCGCCGGCGGCGGCGTGGACGAGAGCGGTTTCGCCGGCTTTCAGGGGATAGGTGGAGTAGGCCAGGTAGTGCGCGGTCATGCCTTGCAGCATGGCGGCGGCGGCCTGCTCCATGGTGAGCTCGGCTGGCACCTTGACCAGGCTGGCTGCGGAGACCAGCGCGTACTCGGCATAGCTGCCCAGAACGCTGACGGAGGCGACGGCATCGCCGGCCTTGAAGCCTGTGACTCCGGGGCCGAGCTCTTCCACGGTTCCCGCGGCTTCGCTGCCGGGGACGAGCGGGAGCGAGGACTTGTAGACGCCCTTGCGGAAGTAGATCTCAATGAAGTTGACGCCGGTGGCTTCCACGCGGATCAACACCTGCCCCGGTCCCGGCTCCGGGATGGGCAACTCGGCCAGAGCTAAGACCTCCGGCCCGCCAGTCTGCTGGATTTGGATCGCTTTCATGCCATCGAAAGAATGCACCCTGAGGCCCTGCCGCCGCAAGGGCTAGGTTTTATGATCTCTGAAGCCTGTGCCCTGGTCCCTAATCCCTGTCGGAGAGCAGGCTCTGCTCTTCGGGAGAGATGAGGCGAACGAGGCGATCGACAGTGTAGGGGGCGCGGTTCTGCATGGTGTGGTAGTGGCGCACCTGCAACTCGCCGAGCAGGCCAAGGGCGAGCAGCTGAATGCCCGCGACAATGAGCACGGCGCCAACCACAAACATGGGACCATGCAGTTCCATGAGGCTCTGGTGGGGATGCAGGAGCTTGAGCACCAGCAGAGCGGTGGAGATGAAACTGCCAACCAGGATGGCCAGCGCGCCGAAGCCTCCGAAGAAGTGCAGCGGGCGGCTCATGTAGCGAAGCAGGAAACGAATGGTCACCAGGTCAAAGAAGACGCGGAAGGTGCGGCCGATGCCGTAGTGGCTTTTGCCGCGTTCGCGTTTCACATTCCTGATGGGGATTTCGCAGATGGACGCGCCGTACCAACTGGCCAGGGCGGGAATGAAGCGATGCATCTCACCGTAGAGAGGGATGTTCTGGATGACCTCGCGGCGGTAGGCCTTGAAGGTGGTGCCGAAGTCGTGGATGCCAACGCCGGAGAGCCTGGCCATGAGCCAGTTGGCGCAACCGGAGGGAATGCGGCGCATGAAAAAGCTGTCGGCGCGCTGCCTGCGCCAGCCGGAGACCACGTCGTAGCCTTCTTCAAGCTTTTCCAAAAATGCGGGGATGTCATTGGGGTCGTGCTGCAGATCGCCGTCCATGGCCAGGATAAACTCGCCGGAGGCGTGGTCGAAGCCGGCCGCCAGAGCGGAGGTCTGGCCGAAGTTGCGGCGCAGCTTGATCACGAGGACGCGGCTGTCGACGGCGGCGATCTCCTCAAGGAGTTTGTACGAGCGGTCGGTGGAACCGTCATCGACAAACACCATCTCAAAGCTGTCTGCGACCTGCTCCATCGCCTGCTTCAGGCGGGCGTACAAGGCGGTTACATTCTCTTCCTCATTATGAAAAGGAACAACAATCGAATATTTCGCCATGATGCCAGTATAGATGCAATTCTGCTTGAAAAGTTCACTCACTCTGCGGGCATGGACGCACTTCAGCGTTAAAAGTGATCGAAAATGGGACGCGGAAATGCCTTGCGGCTAGCGATCGAGCTCGTCGAGCATGGCCTGCATCTCGCTCTGGGCGTGGCGATTTCCGCTGCGCGCGGCGCTGGCGATGCCGGATTTGAGGCGCTCGATGGCCTCCGGCGTGCGGCCAGCGCTGGCCAGCGTTTGCGCGGCCATGAAGTAGCCGGCGGTGTAGCCGGGATCGTTGGTCAGCAGCGTATCGAACTCCTTGAGCGCCTCGGCGGTCTCGCCGCGGCCGGCCAGTTCCATGGCCACGCCGTAGCGGGCGAAGCTGTTGTTGGCGTCCAGCGCCAGAATCTCTCTCAGTCCTGCGAGCTTGTCCATCCGGCTCGATTTCCGTTGCTGGCTCCGCCATTGCGATGGGGAGGCATTTGCACATTTGGCGGGGATTGCCGAAACTGGAATTGGATGCCTCAACCCGAGGACCCGTTTCAGTCTGGCCGCCGCCAGTTTCATTCTACCCGGCGTCCGGCTCACTCGATCCTCGCGCACAGGCAAGGGAGCAAGCACACCATGAGTTCCGTTCAAACCAGCCCCACTGCCCGCACCGTCGCCAGCACGCAGTCAGAGATGACTGAGATTATTCTGCCCAACGACACGAATACGCTGGGCAACCTGCTGGGCGGGCGGCTGATGCACTTTATCGATCTGACCGGCGCCATGGCCGCTTACCGGCACTCGCGCACCAACGTGGTGACCGCGGCCATGGATCACATCGACTTCATCCGGCCGGTGCACCTGGGCGACCTGGTCACGCTGCAGGTCCAGCGTCAACCGCGCGTTCACCACCTCAATGGAGGTGGGCGTGAAGGTGTGGGCGGAACACACGCGCACCGGCAGCAGGTTGCTCACGTGGCCAGCGCCTACCTGGTCTTTGTGGCCATCGATAACGACGGCCACCGCGTGCGCGTTCCCGAAGCCGTGCCGGAAACCCCCGACGAGCTGCGCCGCTATGAAGGCGCCATGCGGCGCCGCGAGCATCGCGAGGCCGAATCCGCACGGCGCAAACAGGCCAGGCTCGATTCCGACGCGCAGGAAGAATCCTGAGCCTGCGCGGACCCATCAAAAGTCCGGTGGTTCCAGTCAATTCAATTCAAACCCGGCCTGCAGCCGGAAACATTCCTGAAGGAGCAACAACCTCTATGGCCCACGCACCGAATATGCCTTCCCCTGTCGCCTTGCCCGGCGTTTCCAAGATCGTCGCCATCGGATCCGGAAAGGGCGGCGTGGGCAAGACCACCGTCGCCGTCAACCTGGCCATTGCGCTGTCGCGGCTCGGCCAGCGCGTAGGGCTGATCGACGCCGACATCTACGGCCCCAACGTGCCGATGATGATGGGCTCCGCGCAGCAGCCCGCGGTGGGACCGGGGAACCGGATTATCCCCAACCTGACGCACGGCATCAAGACCATCTCCATCGGCTACATCTCGCCCGGCGACAAGCCGCTGGTGATGCGCGGACCGATGCTGCACCAGATCATCCGCCAGTTTTTGCAGCAGGTGGAGTGGGGCGAGCTGGACTACCTGGTCGTCGATCTGCCTCCGGGCACCGGCGACGTGGTGATCTCGCTGGTCCAGACCGTTCCGCTGACCGGCGCGGTGGTGGTCTCCACGCCGAGCGACGTTGCTTTGCAGGATGCGCGCAAGGCGCTGGAGATGTTTGCGCAGGTGAACGTGGAGGTGCTGGGCATTGTGGAGAACATGAGCCACTTTACCTGCCCGCACTGCCACCACGAGATCGACATCTTCTCCAAGGGCGGAGCGGAGCGGACCGCGCAGCAGTTCAACGTGCCCTTCCTGGGATCGATTGAGCTGATCCCGGCCATCCGCGAGGGCGGCGACCGGGGACTGCCGGTGACGCTGGCCGGACCCAAGAGTCCGCAGGCGGCGGAGTTCTTTGCCGTGGCGGAGAAGCTGATGCTGCGTGCGGAAGCCGCGGCCGCAGCGGCGACGGATGTGATCGAGATCAGCTGACGCAAGATGTGCGAGGCAGGATCAACCGTTCCGCGGGAACGTCATTTCCGCTCAGTGCAGCAGAGCGATTTCTCGCAAGGGAGATCGCTCTGGAACGGCTGCAACGGCTTTGAGTGCCGCCAGGATCATCTGATTCCGCATCTTCGATGGCAATGATAAGGCCATGCATGCACCGCCTGCCGTGCTGCAACGACACCTAATCCGAATAACGGAGGGGCTCGCACGAAGGGCTGCCAGGAGAATTGCTCCGCCGCGGAGCGAATTATGGCTCCTTTGGCACGGCCGAAGACCCTGCCGCGCGCGACCGGGATTCTTGCGCTCGCAAGAAATTCGATGGGTTGCGAACCGGGCACTCGGCAATATATTTTCCCGTGGCCGCACCGGCGAAACCAATTACAATTCGGTGCAAGAAATGGAGGACCAAGATGGCTGACCGCATCGCCTATGTTGCATGGACCCGCGCTTCAGGGCTCGCGGATGAGTACCTTGCCAAAGTCCAGGGATGGAACGATGACGCGGACGACACCCACCACGAACATACCTACGACCTGGTTTTCTATCAGGACATGAACGCAAAGGCAGTAATACGGGCGTTATCTCCGGGTCATCGCATCTATATCAAGGGCCACGGAATACCAGGAGACCACAAGATTTATCCGTCGGTAAACGGTCCCGATTCCGACGGGTTGAAGTACAACGATGTTTGCGATCACCTGATCGAGTCCGGCTTGCAGAAGCGCTGGCTAGGCGTGATCGTGTGCGACAACTGCTACAGTGCTGTGCCGAGTCTGGGGAGCCAGGCGTTTGCCGCCAAGGTGTCGCAGTACATGCGCGGCAAGGGTTATCTGCTGATTTCGTTTATCGGACTCTTCGGCCCCGTGGGGAGCAACTATGTGAACCGGGGAGGTAAGTACTCGCACCGGTACGTTCGGCCTTTCGATGAGGATATGCCCTGGGGAGCCAAAGCTGGTTCGAAATTAGAGCAGTTCAAAGTGAAGAGCAAATGGGCACAGTGGCGCTTCTAGAACGCTTTCGATTCACATGCTGACATCTTGAGAGTGTGGAGGGTGGCTGTTTCTTAATGAAACAGCCACCTGGCATCCATGTTCCTGTAGAGAGCAGAATTGAAAACACCGGTGCGCACGATTGGGCTGATCATCGAGGCAGATGTTTTCAAGACCGGACACAAAAAGAGATGGTTGCTCATGCCCGTCTCTCTCTTTTCTTTCAGCTTAGAAATCTTGCAGCTGGAAACTTACCGCCAGTGCCCTTCGACAAAGACCCAGCCGCCGTTACGACGGACGTAGCGGTGGGCAACCCAATGCGCGCCGGGATGCGGGGGACGCTCGTAGTGGCCGGGCACCCAGGCGTAGCGTGCGCCGTCCCAGCGATGGTAGCCGCCGATCCAGATGAAGCCTGCAGACGGGGGCGGACCCGGATGTTCCACGATGACAGGCGGGGGCCCGACGTGTATGACGACCTGCGCATAGGATGCCGCAGGTATAAGGGTGAGAGCGAGCAATGCTGCCATTGCGAGTTTCTTCACGATCAACTCCTCCAGGGATTTGATTGTCCGGATTTGTTTGTGCTTTCCGGGTTGTTGTGGGTATCAACGCAGCGGCGGGGAAATAGTTGCGCAGAGTTTGGTTATCTGGGCGTCGGTCCGGAGTTTTTAGTTGAAGCTGAGCTGCGGGGGCAACTGGAAGAGTTGCCCGCCGCGTTGTGAAAAAACGCGCCGATTTTCAGGCAGCGGTAATCTCCTCGGTGAGCGCCTGGGCTGCGGCAATGCAGTCGCCACGGCTGACGTCGAGATGGGTGACCAGGCGCACGGATTGGGGGCCGACGGCGCTCAGGAGAATGTCGCGCGCCTTGAGCCGGGCGGTGAGGTCTGCGGCGGTCTGGCTGCCGGTGAGGCGGAAGATGACGATGTTGGTTTCAACCGCATCAAGATCGATGGCCACGCCGTCAATGTTGGCCAGGGTCTCGGCAAGCAGGCGGGCGTTGGCGTGGTCTTCATGCAGGCGCTTCGGACCTTCTTCGAGCGCCATGAGTCCCGCCGCGGCCAGGATGCCGGCCTGGCGCATGCCGCCGCCCAGAGCCTTGCGATAGAGGCGCGCCTGGTCCATCAGCTCAGCGGAGCCGGTGAGCATGGAGCCAACCGGCGCGCCGAGGCCCTTGGACAGGCAGAACATGACGGTGTCGAATCCGTGGGTGAGGGCTTTCACGTCCACGCCCAGCGCCACGGCGGCGTTGAAGATGCGTGCGCCGTCGAGGTGCGTGGGGAGCTTGCGCTCTTTGGCGCCGGCCCAGATTTCTTCGAGCACGGGGACGGGCGTGCAGCCGCCGCCGGCCAGGTTGGCGGTGTTCTCAATTTCAATTAAGCCGGTGGCGGCGCGGAAGGCGCCACGCTTGTAGATGGCCGGCTCAATGTGGCTCCAGGTGAGGATGCCGCGCTCGGCGGGCACGGCGCGCACCAGGCAGCCGGAGAAGACGGCGGTGGTGGCCATCTCCCAGTCGAGGATGTGGGCGCGCGACTCGGCGATCACCTCCTGGCCGGGATGCGTGTGGAGGCGGATGCCGATCTGGTTGCCCATGGTGCCGGTGGGGACAAAGAGCGCGGCTTCGCGGCCAAAAGCTTCGGCGGCGCGGCGCTCGAGCAGGTTGACCGTGGGGTCTTCGCCGTAGACATCATCGCCCACTTCGGCAGCGGCCATGGCGGCGCGCATCGCGGCGGAGGGGCGGGTTACTGTGTCGGAACGTAGATCGATAGTTGCTGACAATTTTCTTGTTCCCTTTCTTCATGCGCTTCAACGGCGGCTTGCCGCGGTTTGGCGGTAATCCTGCGGGGGCTAAACAGGCTGCGGAAAAGGCCTGCTTGCGGGTGAAGCTCCTCGAAGCATCCCCCAGGGGCTAAAGCCCACGTTGTTACTGGGGCACTTGTGGCACGACTGAAGTCGTGCCCTTTCAAAACAGCGGCAGAATCTGGGGTTCTCTGGCCCCTATTCCCTAATCCCCGTTCCCTGCCTTTACGGTATCTGGTTCATGGGCAGCTCGATGATGGGGCTTGGCTTGCCGTCCTTGATGGCGATGGCCCAAAGGCCGTGGAAGTTGGCGCGCAAGCCGGGCTGGGCTTTGAGCAGGGCGCTGAGCACGGCGCTGGCCTCAGTGTGGACGGCGGCGGGGTCGCTGACGCCGGTGGAGTCGTAGCTGACGGCGAGATCGGGCTGGCGCAGGCTGGCGTCGATGCGGATGGCTTCAATCTTCCAGGTGCGGTCGCCATCCTGGAGCGAATAAGGGAAGGCGTCCACAGGGGAGTTGCGGATCTGCGCCTGCTCCTGAGCGAGCTTTTCCAGGTTCGGGGAGGAGAGGAAATCGACGGGCACAAGCAGGTAACGGGCGGCCTCGTAGCTGAACCATGCAGGCCAGCTGTTGGTCGCCGGCTGGTCCGCCTTGACCAGCTCGCGGGCGTGGGTCCAGTACCAGACGCCGTCGTGGCCGTTGAAGCTTCCCTGGCGGACGGTGAGGCCTGCCAGCTTCCAGGCGGCGGGCGCTGCGGTGGTGTCGAGAGCCAGCACCAGGCCGATCTGCCCGGCAAACGGGGCTCCGGCGGCGTCGGCCAGCACCACCGCGTACTTGCCTGGCGGCAGGGCGTGCATGTTCATGGTGACGGTGAGCGATCCGCTGACGTTGGAGCAGAAGAACTGGGTATCGGCGGGCGCGGCAAGGGAGGTTGCGTCGAGGAGGTAGAGACTGCGGAGCTGCACCTGGCCGTCTTTGAGAAGCGGCGCGCCCAGCTCGACAGCCTCGTGAATGCCTTCCCAGTCAGAGGCCTCAGAGGGAAGCAGAGAGGACTGGAGGGTGTTATAGTCCTGGGCGGCCGTGGCCACGGCCAGGCGGCCACCTACGGCGGTGAGCGTGCTGCGGTCCTGAGGCGACAACTCAGCCTGCGTGGTGCAGCTGGCCGCATGGCCAGGCGAGGGCAGAGCCAGCAAGCCGAAAACTACGGCAGACGCAGGGAAGACCCTGGAGCAGAGGCGCATTTTTTTGTACATCCTCTCCAACCCGCGAACCTTGTTTCGAGCGTCCGCGAGCCACTGTTAGTCTAGTACAGTAGAACGGCATTCATTTGACACGTCCGGCTCTGCAATCAAGGACTGCGGACGCTGCACCCAGGGCCGGGGAGTTGTTTCGATGCGTATTGCGATTCCGGCACAACCCCAATCCGCAGACATCCCAGCCGATGCGGCAGGCAAGGCTGCCGGCGCATCCTTCCCTTGCCCGCTGCCGGTTCCTTCACTGGCAATTGCGGCCGGGGCTTTGGTGCTGATTCTGGCCGGCACGCTGCTGCACGGGCAGACGCCTGCCGCGCAGACCCCCGCTCCCGCACCTCCTTTGACGCACAAGTCGGCGCATCCGCACAAGCGGCCGAGCGCGGCACATCCCGTGGTGCCACCGACGCCGGCTGCATCTGAGCCGGTAAAGCCGCCCGAACCCGTGAGACCAAACTGGCCGGCGTTCGACAAACCCTCCGATGCCTCAGTGGTGTGGGACAGCCACGGCCTGCGCATTGACGCATCGAACTCCAGCCTGGAACAGATTATGAAGGACGTCTCCACGGCGACAGGGGTCAAGGTGGACGGCCTGAGCTCGGACCAGCGCGTCTTTGGCCAGTATGGGCCGGGGCAGGCGCGCGATGTGCTTTCGCAGCTGCTGCAGGGCTCGGGGTACAACGTGCTGATGATCGGCGACCAGGGCCAGGGAGCGCCGCGGCAGATTCTGCTGAGCGTCCGCCAGGCCGGCGCGGCTCAGCCAGCGGGCCGCCAGACTTCCACCCAGAGCAGCGACGAGGACGAGGCGGAAGAACCGCCGGTAGCGGAGCCGGTGGGACCGGTTCGCCCCGGCTTTGCGCCCGGCACGCCGCCCCGCACCCCGCAGCAGATTATGCAGGAGATGCAGCAGCGCCAACAGCAGCAGGAGCAGCGGGGACAACCGCCTCAGCCGAACAACCCGCAGAACTAGGCAGTGGTCAGGGGTCAGAGATCAGAGATAAGGGGTCAGGGATCAGACAGCTTGTGGCGGGCTGGCGGCTGGCTGTTGAGGGGATTCACAACAGCTGGAGCGGAAGGACATCAGAAATACCTTTCGCCCAGCTTTAAGAGTTTTCTTGTAAATTGTTCCAGATAATAACTTTATCTGCCACTATGCGGTTCATCGAGAACTGCGTTCAACCTGTGGAAAATTGCCGCTCGGGCCGGTTTCCTACTCCCTATTCCCTGCTTCCCATTCACCCCTGCACGCGGGCTACGTGGGTGCTGGTCTTGACGACTACGCTCTGGCCTTGCGGGCGCATGATGGCGAAGCCTGCGCGGAGCACGCCGTACGCGGCCAGGACGCCCAATGCCAGGGAGCCCACCGACGCTGCAATCAACATGACAAAATTGACCAAATCGGTCATCGCTTCTGCTTTGCCTCACTCGTCGTGAAATCTCGAACTTGCGCGTCTTTGGCTTCTGCCGGACTTGAACTTTCGCGTTCCAACCCAAAAATGCCTAACCGATTGTCTCAGAAGTCGAGCACATTGATCTCATTCTGTGTGTTAACAAGTGGGATACCTTTGAAGAATAGGCGTCTGCCGGAATGGAGAATCCCGATTTGAAATGAGCGCGTGGGGTGGTTTTTTGATCGCGCGGAATTGCACGGACTCACGCTCCGCGAAATGGCGGAACTCTTCGGCGATAATCGAATGAGCGCGTTTCAAGGAGAACCTCATGTCCGACCCGAAGATTGCACAAAAGGGCCCTTATCCTGTGGCGGTGGAAGCCGGCAAAAGCTACTACTGGTGTGCCTGCGGTTTGAGCGCCAACCAGCCGTTCTGCGACGGCAGCCACAAAGTTACGGACCATACCCCGGTAAAGTTTGAAGCCACGGAATCAACGACCGTTTATTTCTGCGGATGCAAGCACACCAATACGCCTACCATGTGCGACGGAAGCCACGCAAAACTGTAGGAGTTGTTCCCGGTTTGAGTGAAGGCTACGGGCCCCATAGGCTGGGAAAAAGGCCTCGAATGAAGGGCGTACCAGGATTGGCATCTGCGGGGGCTGAAGCCCGGCGTTAATTTGATGGGCTTTATCGGCCTGACTGAAGTCATGCCCTGTTACAAAGCTTTGGGAATTGCCGTTGCGATGAGTCTTACCGCGACCTGTGAAGCCCGTGCTCTTCAACTGAAGCCCGTACTCTTCAGACTGACGTATTTTCTGGCTTCCGTGCGCTTTCTTTCCCACAGGACCGCTCAAGTATCATGGTTGTAGTTGTGTCTCCAGCGCGCCTTTCGGCGTTTGATTCCGCCACTCGGTTAACCGGCTGTAACCTGCTCGTTGAGCCTCACGATGCCTATTACTCACATCTCGGTGCGCGGGGCGCGTCAGCATAATCTGCGCGACATCAACGTGCGCATTCCGCGCAATACGCTGACGGTGGTGACCGGGCTGTCAGGGTCGGGCAAGAGCTCGCTGGCCTTCGACACCATTTACGCGGAGGGTCAGCGGCGTTACGTGGAAACGCTCTCCGCCTATGCGCGGCAGTTTCTGGATCAGATTGAGCGGCCGGATGTGGACTCGATCGAGGGCCTCAGCCCGGCCATCTCCATTGAGCAGAAGACGACCAGCCGCAGCCCGCGCTCGACGGTGGGGACGATCACCGAGATCTACGACTACCTGCGGCTGCTGTACGCCAGCGTGGGTACGCCGCACTGCCCCAACTGCGGGCGGCCGATTGCCCGGCAGACCGCGGAACAGATTGTGGCGCGCATCCTGGAGCTGGGTAAAGGCGAACGCGTGACAGTGATGGCGCCAATTGTGCGAGGCCGCAAGGGTGAGTTTAAGGATCTTCTCGATCAGCTTGACCAGCAAGGGTTCAGGGCTCGCGTGGATGGCGAGATGCAGGACCTGTCAGAACCGCTGCTGCTGGACCGGCGC
>CAVZNB010000002.1:0-511751 GCA_963776535.1 uncultured Acidobacteriaceae bacterium
CAGTACTAATCGCCCGTTCGGCTTGTCCATAGAATTAACTCCGCGCAGTAATACGCGGATGCTCTTCTAAACAAGCCTTGTAATACCAATCAATTTCGTTCGAAAAGTTTTGTAAGTCGAGAGCTTTATAGCTTTGAAGTGCAAAGTTTTTGGCGCCAGATTGCAGTCGCGTTCCTGCTCAGAGCCCGGGAGAAACAATCCGGAAGGAGTAGACGCCGCGGCAGGCTGCGGGCAACCACCCGCCAAGCGCCTTCAAGTTTGCCGGTGACCATACTGCGAGGGATCACCCGTTCCCATCCCGAACACGGAAGTTAAGCCTCGCTGGGCCGATGGTACTGCACGGGCGACTGTGTGGGAGATTAGGTGATCGCCGGCAATAAAATCAACAGAAAAGCCCTGCCGAAGAGGCAGGGCTTTTCTGCGTCTGGGGATCAGATATTTTCCGTTGCATGAAGCTTCGCCAAATCGAGACTACAGAGGGTGCATAACACTGTAGTTGATGCGGTCCGAACGGAAATGATACCGTGAGCCAGCAGGTTTCGGAAGGAACAAGAGACAAGACAGGAATGACATGCACCATGAGCAACTCGCGTACTTTTGAGGAAGCACGAGAAGATTATGTTCGCCGCATGGGCGAGGAGCTTGGACCCGCGTACCACTTACTTTGGAATGAGTGCGCATTGCTCCACATGCGATGGGAAGAGTACCTCGAAATCTTTGGGAGCGATCCCAAGAGCTTCGAAATCATGAATGAGACCGCTCCGGGGTTCTTCCGATCTGTTCAGGATCTTTATTGGGAGAGTATCCTTCTTGGGTTATGCCGATTTGGCGACAAAAAGATGGTCGCGGGCAAGAAGACGCTTTCCTTGGAGACCTTACTAACATATGCGGCCGGTCAGCCGGTACCTGGCCTTCGGAATTTGGTGGATAATGCCCAAGCGAAAATCAAATTCGCTCAAGATTGGAGGAACCGTCGTATCGCGCATGCAAATATCGTCCATATGTTGAATAAGCCCGCCACCCCACTTGCTCCGGCGAGCCGCCAACATGTGCGCGAAGCGCTGTCTTCAATAGTTGGTGCGCTCGCAGCAGTTGAAATGCATTTCACTGGCAACGGCTTAGGATTCATGGGCACAGGCTTCAGATTTGGCGGGCAACATCTTCTGAGTCAACTTCGTGTTGCATCTCGTCTACAAAGAGAGCATAGGGATAGGCTAGCTGGTGGGACCGCGCGAGAAGACGATTTTGACTGGATGAAGTGGAGAGGTACGCTCTAAGCGACGGCCAGGGTTTTGCGACGAGAGTGCTCTGCGCTCCGACCCCGAACACGGAAGTTAAGCCTCGCTGGGCCGATGGTACTGCACGGGCGACTGTGTGGGAGATTAGGTGATCGCCGGCAATAAAATCAACAGAAAAGCCCTGCCGAAGAGGCAGGGCTTTTCTGCGTTTGGACGCTTTTGAGTTAGCTTCCTTGCCCAGGTGTCGAAGTGAGAGTGGTTGGCAGGTTGTGCCGGCTATTTTCGAACCAGGTGGAGGATTGTTGATTCGGCGGGTTTCAGCTGCGCATCGAGCGCGCCCTGGGCGTCATGGGAGTCACCGGACCAAAGGTCGGTGACTCGATATGTATCCGACGGTTCCAGGCCGAGGCGCGGCAGGCTCAACTTTACATTGGAAGCTTCGGTGCGGCTGTAGTTGAAGACTGCGACGAGGGTGCTTCCGTCCGGTTCATTCCTGGTGAAGACGGACGCTGCGCGTGTGCCGGCATCACCTTCCACGGGACGGAAGCTGCGGCCTGCCCGTGCAACATCCAGGATGGCTGCATTGGTGAGAAGTTCCTCTGCTCTCTGCTGCGCGCGATGGTCCAACAGGTCGTCGCTGTCGAGGAGCAGGGTTCCGGCAATCACCGAAGCATTCACGCGGCTGCGCGCCTCGTCGATTGTCTGCACGCTTCCGGCTGGAGCCTGGTCATGATAGGGGTCGGTGTCTCGCGCAATCACGGTGTGGTCGGGGTCATTGAATCGATACAGAGTTCCGTTGGTCCACCAGCCGAACGTGACTGCGTTCAACATGTACTTGCTATCTTCAATGCGGCCGAAGGCATCGCAGGAGACGCGGCGGCTGTGTCCGTAGGCGGGAAACAGGGGCGCAATGGAGAGGCTCAAAAAGAACGGGCGTCCAATCTTTTGCGGAGACAGGTCATCTTCAATTCTCTGCATCCCATACGCGTAGGCTGCGACGCCGGTGGTAATGGCGGGATTGAAGTGACGCCCTTCGAGCGATCCGCAATTGAGAAAGTCGAGCTTGACGGAGTCAAAGCCCCAGGCTACATAGCGCGCCAACTCGTAATCGATGCGCGCGATGGTTCCGGGATGAGTGGGGTCCAACGGCCGGGCTCCATCGATCTTGGGCAGAGGATTTCCTTTTGAATCGCGCAAGAGGATGTCGGCGTAGGTGTATTTTCCATTGGTTCCCTCGACGGGCTGGGTAAAGTCGTCGGACCAATAGGAGAAGGGCGTAAAGTAGATCCCGGCTTTCTGTCCCTGGGCATGGACGTGCTTTGCCGAGGCAATGACATCCTCATCCTTCATGGCCGACCAGCCACCATCGAAGTTCACGTAGGTGGTTTCATCATTCCTGAAGCCACGCGGCTCGAGCTGGGTATGAATAAAGTCCGCCACGGCCGTGTATTTGGCGGCATCAATCTTCATCAGATAGGCCGACCAGCTGTTCCACCCAAAGGGAACGCCCTGGCTCCAGGCGAGGGGTGGATGAATCTTTGCATTCAGCTGCGCGTAGCTTTCCATGCCATTGCGCCAATCGCTGAAGTAACCAACCATCACCAGCGGGGAACGGAGAGTTTTAGCGGTGACCACGCCATGCGGTTCAACATCGTGGGTCCAATTGCCGGTGGCGCCGCCGTAGACTTCGACCGTGCCGACGGTGCCATCGCCGATGTTGCGAGCGAGCACACCTGTGCGCCAGAGATCGTGTGTGACCGAGCCGAGGACCATGCCTTTGCGGCTGGCGTTGTCGAAGATGGCTGTGACTTCGTAGCTGTCAGGGTCTTTGGACGCGTCGATTGGCTCGTTGTAGTGTACCCACATGTCGTTATCGTTGGGGACGAAGAGCACGGTTGGTTTTACCTTTACGGCAAAGGCTGCGACGCCGCCCGGCGCAAGAACGACGGGAGATATTTTTCGTGAGCTCTGCGGCTGATCCGATACGGCCTCGCATTCGGTGAGCACGAAGGAACTCCCTGGTTGCACGTAGATGTGCTGCATCAACTCCGGCGCATCGTTGCGGCCATAGGAGCGAATCTCCCACCCATGCATCCCGGGTATCTTGATGACCGAAGACGAAGCGCCCACGGTTTTGATTGTGTGTTTGGGAAAATCTGCTGTGGCCCAATGGCGCCCATCGACCAAATCAATGGAAGCGGCGATGGGGCCGATCCTTGTGCCATCCGGCCACTGCAAGGCAAAGGTCCCAGTCTCCTTGTTCAAGGTTACCTTCACTGCATCTTCTGTGGAGGAAGGTCTGCCTTGCGCCTGGCAGAGCACAGTTGACGCCAAAAGGCAGCATAGGAAGGTCGTGATCAATGCATTTGTTCCGGACCGCTTCATCCCAAATTCCCCCATGTACTTTTCGGTTCCGCTTTGCGCTTAGCAGCTTAGCTATCGATCTATCTTCACACGCAATCCGCATTTTTCGGCGCCAGTCAAAAAAAGATACACGGTGCTCGTCTGCTCATGCGCAGGAGGAGTAGTTTGTTAACACGCATGCGTATTTGCGGCGCGGCCTGGGCAGGCTGCGGAGTTATGATGGCGTGCATGCCAGTCCGCTTGTTCCGTCGCAGATATCTTAGTCTTCTTGCGCTGGTGATGGTTTCGGTCACCGGTTTTGGCCAGGGAGCGAAACCATCCGATTCTGAGCTGCTTGCGGGGCTGACTGCCGACTTTGCGCGGCTGGCGCCGCAGACGGTGCGGCCGGCGCATGGATATATTCGCTATCCGTATTTGATTCCGGCGGGGTATTACCCGCAGATGTGGGACTGGGATGGGTTCTTCATCGGGGTGCACTGGGCGAACCAGGATGCGGCGGACGCTGGGTACCTTCGCGACTGGGTGCTGAGCTTTGCGGCATCGGCCGATGCGGAGGGGTATGTGGCGGGGTGCATTACGGCGGAGGGTCCGCGGCCGCTGTTTGGGAAGTTTGCGATGAAGCCATTTCTGGCGCAGGGTGCGCTGGTGGCCGCGGACAAACTGCACGACGCCGCTTGGGTGCGGCCGGCGTGGCCGGCGATGCAGCGGATTCTGGCCTACCGGAAGAAGATGCAGTTCGATGCGCACTGGGGGTTGTGGTTCTGGGACAACGCGATGCAGTCGGGCGCGGACGACAATGCGGCACTGACGAACGATGCGGCGGACCGGAGCGCGATTCTGGCGGTGGATGCTTCAGTGTGGGCGATGCGGGAGTACGAGGCGATGGCAGTGCTGGCCGACCGACTGGGGTATGCCGATGATGCGCGCACATATCGCGGCGAGGCTGCGGCGACGCGGCAGGCGATTCTGGACAAGCTTTGGGTCAAGATGAGGCGATGTTTCTGAATCGTCGGCGGGATACGGGGGCGTGGGTGCGGCGGGTGAGCTGGTCTAACTTTGTGCCGCTGGCAGAAGGAATGCTGCCGGAGCGCGAGGGTCGGCGCATGATCGAGAAGCACCTGTTGAATCCTGAGGAGATGCGGTCGGCGTATGGGTTTCGCAGTTTGGCAAAGAGCGACAAAGCGTATAACAACGAGGCGATTATTGATCCGTATTCGAACTGGCGCGGGCCAATCTGGATCAATGCTAATTATCTGGACTGGATTGCGCTGCGGCGGTATGGATTCAAGGCGGAGTCGCACTGGCTTGCCGAAACGGTAGCGGCGATGCTGCGGCGCGACATTGCCAAATGGGGATCGATGCACGAGAACTACAACGCCGAGACCGGGGATGGGCTGGCGCCGACGCCGGCGCAGTCGCCGGGCGGCAAGTTCGCCGGCTTTGTGGGCTGGGACCTGCTGGGGCTGGACATGTTGCAGTGCGAATCGACCGGGCAGCATTGCATGACGCTGGAGATTGCGGCCGGGCATTGAAAGAGCCTACGGGCTGAGGAATGGGGACGCGCCTTCCGTGCCGCTCCAGTGGTACCGGCGTGTGCGATCGGAGCTGGGGCCTTTGGCGGCTCGCCATTGCTCGGGAGTGCTGGTCTCAAGCCAGTCTGTGGGCTTTGCGCCGAGGCCGCCTGCCACGGCGGTGCGGAAGGCTTCGCGCAGTGCGGCCTGCTGCTCGGGGCCGCGCATGGCGGGCGCGGCGGAGACGAGCGTGGCGGCGCCGCTGCGGGCCAGCAGGTCGAGCCATTGGCGGTTGAACTCCCAGGGCACGGCTTCTGTGAGGCCGACCAGATCAGGATCGATGGTGAAGAAGACGCCGTTTTGCGGTAGGCGGAAGGCGGCGGTGTTGACGCCCATGCGGCGGGTGCGCTCCCACTGGTGGCCGCTGGTGTCGTCGCCGGTGCGCTGAAGGTCAAAGACGCCCTGGCCGAGATGGCCGACGGTGTTGCACCCATCGATGACGACCTGGTTGCCGACGGCTTCGCGGATGAGGGCGTAAAGATCGGCGAGGACCTCGGCGTTGGTGCGGGTGCGGTCATGCAGGGACCAGCCGGGGAGGGTTGGCTGCGGACCCATCTCGAAGCCCCACTGGCCGAGAAGGTCGTAGGTGCTGAAGTCGTGCTTGACCATCTGGTAGCCCCACTGAGCGGCCTGGAGGAACTTGGCGCGGATTTTTTCGCGGGCTTCGGGGATGGTGGGGTCGTAGGCGAGTTCGGCGGCGCGGTCTTTTCTGCTGCCGAAGCGAAGGCCGGGCAGGATCATGTTGGACGCGGCGTCTTTGGGCGCTTCAAGTGGGCGGATCCAGAGGCCGGGACGGGCGGTGCGCTGCTTGATCTGGGTGGCCAGCTTGCCCATGTCGGGCCAGGCGGCAGTGCCATCGGTCCAGCCGCCGTCGATGACGGAAAAGGGACGGATGGTGGAGGTTGGAGAGACTTCAACGATGAAGTCGGTGTCGTGGAGGATGGACTCTGCGGTGCTTTGTCCGTAGCTGTAGTCCCAGTCGTTGGCGCCGTAGATGGGCGCGATGGGGCGCGAAGGACGGGCGCACATGGCCCTGCAAAGGGCGGCTACGCTGTCGATTGCGGATTCGCCCGGTGAGCCGCGGCGCGTGACGATGGTGGCCATGGTGAGTCGGCGCTGGCCGAGTTCCAGGCCGCTGCCGCCGTTGGTTACATTGAGCCAAAGCGAGACGCCTTGCTGGTCAAGCTGCCAGAAGCAAAGGGCGCGCGCGTCGGTTTTGACGCCGTAGGCATGGCAAGATTCGCCGTCCCAGGTAGCGAAGTACCAAGGCAGGACGCGCTCGGGAATGATATTGCGCCAGCCGAGCTCGCCGTAGCTGCGCTCCCAGGCGTCTCCGAGGAGTTTCAGGTCTGGGCGCGGGGTGAGATTCCAGCGGAGATGGACGGCGGCGACAGGCGTGGAGGGGGCGAGGAGGGTGACGGCGAGCGCGTTCTCCTGGAGGCTGGACTCGACTTCGACCTGGCCGCCGGTCCAGCGGGTTCCGTGAAGTTCAAGTGGGATTCTGCTGGAGGGGACGGTTTGCTGGAAACGTTCGTGGGCGGTGATGGCGTCGGGCGTGCGGAGCAGGTCCAGGAAAGAGCCGGAGCGAGGTGAAGCCTTGCCCTGGGCATGGCCGCCGGCTGGTTCTGGCGATGACGGAGTTTGCGCCTGCGCATGGGAGCTCAGCCCCGCCGATGCTGCGGTGAGGGCGCCGATTCCGGCTGCGCCGGTGCGCAGGAAGCCGCGCCGGGTGAGGGATTCGCCAGAGCTCTCTTTGTGTAGTTCCGGTGATGCGCTTTCGACTTCCTCGGGTTTCATACGCCCTCCGTTGGGGGACAACCTGCGCTTGTAACTGTACTGGATTGCGCGGGGATTCTGTCGAGCGACCGAGGAGCAAGGGCTTTTTCTCATATTTATGGGGAGAAATCTTCTCACTCTCCTTGACAATCTAGGAGAGCGGTTCTATTTTTTCTCCTAGAAGGGCTAGGAAAGAACGGAGCGAGGGGACGATGGCGCAAAACAAGCCGGTTGATTTGCTGCAGGGGACGCTGGACCTGCTGATTTTGAAGGCGGTCTCGCTGGGGCCGCTGCATGGGTATGGGGTGCTGTTGCGGATTCAGCAGATCTCCGGAGAGGAACTGGTGATTCAGCAGGGGTCGCTGTACCCGGCGTTGTACCGGCTGGAGCACCAGGGGACAATCACGAGCGAGTGGGGAGAGAGCGAGAACAACCGGCGGGCGAAGTATTACCGGCTGACGGCGGCGGGGCGCGCACGGCTGGTGGAAGAGACCGGGAAATGGAACCGGATGGCGGGGATTATTGGGACGATTCTGAGCGCGACCTAGGGACGGAAAGAGCAGGGAATAGGGAATAGAGGAGCTATGGGGATGCGGTCATTTTTTGTTCGCATTGTCGCTGGGCTGAAATCGTGGGTGCGGGCTGTGGTTCAACGCGATCGGCTGGAGGCGGAGATGGAGGCGGAACTGGCTTGCCATCTGGAGCAACTGACGGCGGACCTGGTGCGCGCGGGGCATGCGCCGGAAGAGGCGGCACGGCGGGCGCGGATTGCGCTGGGAGGGGTGATGGTGCACAAGGAAGGGATGCGGGCTTCGCTGGGGCTGCGGTGGGGTGACGAACTGAGTGCGGACGTGCGCTATGCGATGCGGATGCTGCGCAAGAGTCCGGGGTTCACGGCGGTTGCCGCGCTTTCGCTGGCGCTGGCGATTGGGGCGAACACGACGATCTTTTCGCTGGCCAAGCAGTTGCTGTACGAGCGGCTGGATGTGCCGCACGCGGCGGATCTGCGGCTGCTGGCGTGGACGGCCGGCAAGGACCATCCAGCGGTGCATCACGTCTGGGGTGATTACGATTCGCTCCCGGGCGGGCGTGTCACCAGCACGTCCTTTTCCTATCCCGGATACCTGCTTCTGCGGGAACAGGACCGCGCTCTCGACAACTTGTTCGCCTTCAAGGTGACGGGGATGAACGCGACGATCCGCGACGAAGCGCAGCGGATTCAGACGGAGATGGTCTCAGGCAATTACTACGGCGCGCTGGGCGTGCGACCGCAGTTGGGCCGTGCAATTCAACCCAGCGACGATGCCGCTCCCGGACAGGGCGCGGTGGCGGTGATCAGCGACAGTTTATGGGAGCGGGCGTTCAACCGATCGCCCACTGTGCTGGGTGAAACCATCAAGGTCAATGACACGCAACTGGTGGTGATTGGTGTCAATCCGAAAGGGTTCACGGGTGCAAAGAATGTGCAACAGTCGCCCGACATCTTTGTTCCGCTTGCGATGCAGCCTCTGGTACATCCGGTCACGGTGAAAGCGGCGCGTTTGGCCAACGGAGGAAAGGCCTACCCTGACGCGCTCGAGGACCCGAATTACTGGTGGGTGAACGTGATGGGGCGCATCAAGCCCGGTGTCAGCAATGCGGCGGCGCAGGCCGCGCTGGACGGGGAATTGAGCGCGATTGTGCGCGGCACCATGCCGGTACGGCCGAACGAGGATCTGCCGCGGATGGATCTGCGCGACGGGAGCCGGGGGCTTTTCAAGCAGGAGCAGATGTTCGCCAAGCCGATGGCCGTGCTGATGACGATGGTGGGATTCGTACTGCTGCTGGCGTGCGCGAATATTGCCAACCTGATGCTGGCGCGTGGCGCACAGCGGCAGCGCGAGATGAGCGTGCGGCTGGCTCTGGGGGCGGGACGAGCGCGCATTCTGCGGCAGATGCTGGTGGAGAGCCTGATGCTGGCGGGACTGGGCGGGGCAGGCGGGTTGCTGATGGGCTATGTGGGCCGCAACATTCTGCCCAAGATGACGGAGAACGCCTGGGAGCGGAGCGATTTCCAGATTCACTTCGACTGGCGCGTGTTTGCCTTTACCGCGGGTGTGACGATTTTGACCGGATTGCTGTTTGGGATGGCACCGGCGCTGGCGGCTGCGCGCGCCGAGGTGACGCATGGGCTGAAGGAGACCACGCAGACCACGACCAGGCGGCGCAAGGGGCTGGGCGGCAAGGCGCTGGTCGGCTTCCAGATTGCGCTTTCAACCCTGCTGGTGATTGGGGCAGGTCTGTTCCTGCGCACACTGGCAGGGCTGAACGCGATCGACGTTGGATTCCGCACCGATCACCTGCTGCTGGTGGAGATCAATCCTCCAGCCAACCGGTATCCGGCGGGCAAGGACGTGACTCTGCACCAAAGGCTGGAGCAGGCCATTGCCGCCGTACCCGGCGTGGGTTCAGTCTCACCTGCCGCGATGGCGTACCTCTCCGATGACCTGAATGCGACTGACTTTTTGCCGGAGGGTGAAAGTTACGACTCCAAGAAACACCAGGAAGAGGATTTCAATGCAGTCGGCAACCACTTCTTTGAAACGCTAGCCATACCCATCATTTCCGGACGCGCCTTCGGGGAGCAGGATAACCAGGGTTCGCCCAAGGTGGCCATCATCAATCAAAGCCTGGCGCGGAGCCGGTTCCCCGGACAGAATCCTGTTGGCAAGCGGTTCAAGACCGACGAACATGATTCCGACGGCTTTGCGGGTTCGGCCACGAACGATTGGATTCAGATTGTCGGGGTTTGCGGAGACACGCGCTATTCAAACCTGCGGGAGGAACCGCCGCCGCAGTTCATTCTCCCCTATGTTCAGCAGCCAGACGTGGGCGGAATGGTTTACGAACTCCACACCCAAATGAAGCCTGAAATGATTTTGCCGGCGCTGCGCCAGGTGGTTCGCCAAGTTGATCCCGACCTGCCACTGGTGAATGTGCGGACGCAGGAGCAGCAGATTGAGGCCGACCTCGAGCAGGAGCGCATCTTCGTGACACTGACTTCGGGATTTGGCATGCTGGCGCTGGCGCTGGCGTGCGTGGGAATCTACGGGATCATGGCGTATTCAGTGGCGAATCGCAGAAACGAGATCGGCATTCGCATGGCGCTGGGGGCGCAGCGGGGACAGGTGCGGGCGATGATTCTGCGGGAGAGCACGTGGCTGGCGGCTGCGGGAGTTGTGGTGGGCGTGGGTGCATCGCTGGTGCTGGCGCGACTGGTGAAGTCGATGCTCTATGGCATTCAGCCCTACGATCCGATGAGTGTGGGCGGGGCGGTTCTGATCCTGATGATTGTGGCGCTGCTGGCGGGCTGGATTCCGGCGCGACGGGCGGCGGGGGTGCAGCCGATGGAGGCGCTGCGGCACGAGTGAGGCAGGGACTTAGGGACCAGGGACTGAGGGACTAGGGCAAATCCAGAATTACTGTGCCCCGCTGAGTCCGAGGCAGGTTGCTGCCCCCTCCACCCCCGCGACGAAGACCTGTCGCCGGGGGCCCTGGCCTTGTGGTCGCGTCAACTTCCGTTAGTCAAGTATATCAAAGCACAAAATGGCTGATTTTGCATGTAACTTATTTAGTTTCATTGGCATAGAGCAAAACCAGAAAAATCGATGTGTTCCTGGTCCGGGCTGCGAGGTTCGGGCTGGTTTTTTCCGGTTTGAGGAGGCTGGAGGTTTGCATGATTCAACCCTTCAAGACCATTCTGCGCCGGATGCGCATAATTATGTGCAAATGCGCGAGGGAAAATTTGCCGGCGCGGGATGAGAGTCCGGCTGTGCGGGATAAGTCCGCAGCATTAGTCAGAGCAAATCCAGAGCTACCGTGCCCCGCTGAGTCCGAGGCAGGTTGCCGCTCCTTCCACCCCCGTGACGAAGACCTGTCGCCGGGGACCCCGGCCTTCCACCCCAGCGACGAAGACCTGTCGCCGGGGACCCCGGTTGTGGTCGCGGCGGCTTGAGCGCTTCAGCTTCGAGGTACAGCTATTATGGATTCGCTATAGTTCCTGCTTTTATGCGAGGACCGGGAGCGTGGGCATGGCG
Organism: uncultured Acidobacteriaceae bacterium; assembly: GCA_963776535.1. GTDB lineage: Bacteria > Acidobacteriota > Terriglobia > Terriglobales > Acidobacteriaceae > Telmatobacter. The sequence continues at coordinate 11,026 of CAVZNB010000002.1, forward strand.
CCCAGCTTGGTGGCTTCGTCGACCACGACGTCGAGTTGCTCGAGGACTTCGGGGACGGTCATGGTGTAGATTTCGCGCTGGGAGTCGTAGCCTTCCTCGACCAACTGCTTGAGGTAGCGGCCGGCGATCTGCGCGGCGAGCTGGTCAGTGATGACCTTGCCGGAGCGCTCCTTCTGTTCGGCCCATGCGGTCAAGGGGAGAGCGATCCACATAGGGCGGCCGTTGACGTCGAAGCGGACATCGACGGCGTCGGCGTGACGGGTGGCGATGGCCACGATGGTGCCCTTCCAGCGGCAGTGCAGATCCTCGCCGGTCCAGCGGTCGGTGACGTGAAAGTCTTCGTACATGCAACTAGCCTATCGCTCCGGGTGCGGAACGGCAAGCGCTGCCGTCACAGTTGCCTGATTCCTGCGGGTTCTGCTCTTTGCGCTGCCCATTTCTACAACAGGGCCTGATGGCGAGCACCGGAACGCCGATGAGGCGAGCAAGGGAAGTGCCATCCATGTTGATTACTCTGACCGTGTCCGATGAGATTGTCCGCGAAGCCGGAGATCGAGGGCTGCCGGTGATCGATTTTGTTGAATCGCTTGTAGACAAGGGGTTGAGCGCGGTGCGGGAGCGGCCGGTGCTGAACAGCGCCATGGAGCGGATCCGGGCCCTGCGCGCGGCGCCAGCGGGGAACAGGAGCTAAGCTCATTGGGGCGGAGCGGCAACGGAGCAAGCAGGGCTGCGGTGGACGCTGCTCTTGCGGCGCTGTTAGACTAGTAAGGTTGCAGTGGAAGTGTTCTCAACCGTACAGGCCCGCCTGCAAGCCCAGTGAGAAGAAGGACAAGAAAAACCCCGTGGATACTCAAACCCGTCATGCCCTGAAGAAGGACAAGTTTGCCCAGGCCACCGCCACCAGCGTCAGCTGGGTGAGTGGTCACCGCTCCGGCGTTGTGCGCTGGGCTATTGTTGCAGTCGTGGTTCTTGCCGTAATTATTGGCGGACTGGTCTTTTGGAATCTGCGCTCATCAGCGGCCGACACGGCCCTGGGCGGAGCGCTGGATACCTACGATGCTGCGCTGGCTACACCCGGCGCCCCAGCTGAGAATGGCGTCTACAACACGGCGGCCGACCGCTCCCGCGCGGCCAACAAGCAGTTTGTGGCCGTTACGCAGCAGTATGGCTGGCTTCCCGAGGCGGGCAAGGCGCATTACTTTGCCGGCATTACCTACCAGGAGCTGGGGCAAACCGCGTCTGCGGAGACGGAGTTGAAGGCGGCTTCGAGCGCATGGGACCATAACCTGGCGAACCTGGCCAAGCTAGCGCTGGCCAATGTGTACCACCAGACGGCTCGCGACCCCCAGGCGATCGAACTTTACAATGAGTTGATTGCCAAGCCGTCGGAGACAGTTTCAGCCAGTGTGGCGCAGCTTGGGCTGGCCAACATCTACGTGGAAGAGGGCAAGCAGGACCAGGCGCGTGCGATCTGGGCCAAGGTGAAGGACGCCGACAAGGATGGCGCTGCCGGGTCGATTGCCACACAGAAGCTGGCCGCCAAACAGTAGAAGTACAGGGAACGGGGAACAGGGAATAGGGAATAGGGACCAGGGAATAGGGACCAGAAGGCGACTCGCGGGGCTTTGGCTTCGCGAGTTTTGTTTGGTGCGCATGCTTCACAGCTTTTGGGCGCAACATCCTTTCACATTCTTCACATTCTGATGCAGGCGCAGATGGCGAAGTGCAAGGGCCCTGTCGCAAGGCGGGGCCTCGGTCCAGTGCGGAGCGATCCACTCTGGGCGATGCAGAGTTACTCCTACGCCCGCCGCTTGATTGTCCTTCGTCTCAAAACAATGAGAAGCCATCGATTATCCTGATCCTTGCCGCCCCGCTCAACTTCGGACCGTCCTACGCCCAGCCATCTTGCCGCAGCTGCGGTCACGCTGTGCGGCGTGTGCGCGTTCCTTCAGCTCTACTGCACCCAGCCGCTGCTGCCCCTCTTCACCAGCCTCTTTCACGCCTCCAAGACAGCGGCGGGCATGACAGTTTCCGCGGCCACGCTCGGCGTCGCAATCTCCGCCCCCATCTTCGGCGCACTCACGGAGCGGATGGCCCGCAAGCGCGTCATCATCGCTTCGCTGCTGGGCATCTCCATCCCTACGCTTCTCGCCGCCACGGCAACCTCCCTCGGCCAGCTCATCTTCTGGCGCTTTCTGCAGGGAATCATGGTTCCCGGCATCGTCGCCGTCATCGTCACCTACATCGGCGAAGAGTGGCCCCCGGACCGCGTCGCTCTCATCATGAGCTTTTACGTCAGTGGTACTGCGTTGGGAGGCTTTCTGGGCCGGGTTGGTTCAGGCATTCTGACCGACTGGTTCAACTGGCGCATCGCCTTCCTCGCCCTCGGCGCGGCCTCGCTGGCCGGAGCTGCCGCCGTCGCCGCATGGCTGCCCCGCGGCCGCCTTCGCCCGACCGCGCCGGCCGGGTCCACCGCGTCATCTTTCCTTTACCAGGTCCAGGCCCTCTTTCGCAGCCGCCGCCTCCTTGCTACTTTTGCCGTCGGCTTCAACGTCCTGTTCTCCCTGGTCGGCGTCTTCACCTGGATCACCTTCCACCTCAGCGCCGCTCCCTACAACCTCTCCACCACCGCGCTCAGCTCGCTCTTTTTCGTGTATCTCATCGGCCTGATTGTCACTCCCGCCGCCGGGTTCCTCATCACCCGCGTCGGCCTGCGCGCCGGGATTGCCGGAGCCATCGCCTGCTCCATGGCCGGTGTCGTTCTCACCCTTGCGCCCTCGCTCACCCTCATCATCGTTGGACTTACACTGGTCTCGTCCGGCGTATTCATCGCCCAGACCGCCGCGCAGAGCCATCTCCGCGTGGCCGCGCCGCCCGGTGCCCGCGTTACCGCCGCGGGCCTTTACATGTCCTGCTACTACGTGGGAGGAACCGCCGCAGGCGTCCTCCCCGGCGCCTTTTGGGCCATCGGCAAGTGGCCTGCTTGCGCCGCTTTCATCGTCGTTATGCAGGCCGTCGCGCTGGCCATCGCACTCATCGGCTGGCGCACCTCGGACTCGCCCCACCCCATGGCCGCGAATCCATGAACCCCAAAGCCGCCAACCCGAATCTATAGATACGTACCTTCAGGGTATGAAAGCAGTTTGATCTCATCCCCTGCACTGTCCGGTGCCTGCGCCGGGCATGCCACTGAGCTGCCTTTCCTGGCTCATCATCCACCAGTTCCCGCAGAGGAGAAGACTTTTGTCCGCAGACGCAACCGATTCGCCGGCGCCCGCCGGCGTCACTGTCAACAACCCGCAGGCCGTCGCCCTTGCTCCCTGGAAGCCCCGAGTCAATCCCTGGCTGATCGCCATGACTGTCGCCCTGGCGGCCTTCATGGAGGTGCTGGATACCTCGATCGCCAACGTCGCCCTGCCGCACATTGCCGGCTCTCTTGGCGCCAGTACCGATGAAGGCACCTGGGTGCTGACAAGTTACCTGGTAGCCAACGCCATCGTTTTGCCCCTCGGCGGTTGGGCGTCCAACGTCATGGGACGCCGTAACTTCTTTGTCTTCTGCATTACCATCTTCACCATCGCCAGCTTTCTCTGCGGCGCGGCCCCCTCGCTGCCCATTCTGCTCATCTGCCGCGTTCTGCAGGGCGCCGGCGGCGGCGGCATGCAGCCCATGGCCCAGGCCATCATGGCCGACTCCTTCGAGCCCCAGAAGCGCGGCCAGGCCTTTGCCCTCTATGGCCTCGTTGCCGTCCTTGCCCCCTCCATCGGCCCGACCCTCGGCGGCTGGATCACTGACAACTACTCCTGGCGCTGGATCTTCTTCATCAACATCCCTGTCGGCATCCTGGCCTTCATCCTGGTCACCCGGATGGTCGACGATCCACCCTGGATCAAGCCCGACCGCTCCCTGCTGCGCAAGATGGACTATCTGGGCTTGAGCTTCCTCACCATCGCCATGGGAGGCCTCCAGATTATGCTCGACAAGGGCGAAGAAAACGACTGGTTCTCCTCACCCTTCATTTGCACCTTTGCCTTCCTTTTTGTCTTCGGCATGGCTGGGCTCTTCTATTGGGAGTGGAACCACAAGACCCCCCTCATCAACATCAAGCTCTTCCGCTACAAGAACTTCGCCATCTGCTGCCTGCTTATGGCGCTGGTTGGAGGTGTGCTCAACTCCAGCACCGTGTTGCAGCCGCAGTTCATGCAGCAGCTGCTCGGCTGGACGGCCACCACTTCTGGCATGGCTCTCACTGCCGGTGGCTTCACGCTGGTCCTGGTCATGCCCTTCGCCGGATTTCTGACCGGCAAGGTCGCTGCTCGATGGCTGGCCGTCATCGGGTTCATCATGTTCGTTTTCACCTACCGCTACGCCGCCGCCGTCACCAATCTTGACATGACCTTTAGCCAATCGTCCTGGCTGCGCGTCATCCAGATGGTGCCGCTCCCGTTCTGCTTTATCTCCATTACCAACGCGGCTTATGTGGGAATGCCCAAAGAGCAGAGCAACCAGGTGGCCGGGCTCATCAATTTCGCGCGCAACATCGGCGGCAGCATCCTCATCGCCGTCACCAATGCCCAGGTCACCACCCGCTCCATGTGGCATCAGCAGCACCTGCAAAGCACCATGAGTTCGGCCAGCAACGCCTTCCAGCAGCACGCGCAGGCGCTCAGCGGCTTCTTCGGCGGCCACTTCGGCGGCCCCAATGGAGCCGCCATGGCCCTGGCCAGCATTTACAACCAGCTCAATATGCAGGCCCAAGCGCAGGGCTATCAGGATGTCTACATGGAACTGAGCTGGATGTCCGTCGGCTTAATCGTCGTCGCTTTCCTGCTCAGCAAAAACAAGCCTGGCGCCGCCCCTGAAGGGGCCGGCGGAATCCACTGACGTTTCCTTTGTCCACTGCGATTTCTCGGCAGCCGTCAGCCTGAATACCCGCACAAATTGAAAGCGCCAGAGACCGGAGTCTCTGGCGCTTTCTGGGTGCCCTTGCAGCTCATCGGATCATCGATCGTCCCATCCAGCCTTGCGATGAGTTCCCGGGTTGCCCCGGTTCCTGCATCTTCCGGGTTTGCCGGCTTCGCCACCTCGGGTTGCCCCTCGGTTGCATTTTCCGGCCACTCCGGCGGCGTATCTTCCCCGGGTTACCCCGGACAAGTCCGCCCTTCAGCTGTGCCGGCGATGGTTCCTCGGGTTGCCCCGTTTCCCGCATCCTTCGGCGTCGCTGGCGCTTATTACCAAGGTTGCCCCCGGCTCTCGCTCTCCTGCTCCGCCTCCTGTGCTTCCGCCAGGTTGCCCCGGCTTCCGCACCTTCCGGCTTTCCCGGCGATGGTTCCTCGGGTTGCCCCGAATCCCGCATCCTTCGGCGCTGCTTCCGGATGATTTCCCGGGTTGCCCCGGTTCCTCGATCCTTCCGCCTCGCCTCCCGGCGCCTCCCCCGGGTTGCCCCGGCTTCCGCGCCTTCCGGCTCTTCCAGCGATGGTTCGCCGGGTTACCCCAGCTCCCACATCCTTCGGCGCTGCTGGCGATTGAAACTGCGGGTTGCCCCGCTTCCTCGCTCCTCCAGCTTCGCCTCTCAATGTTTCCACCGGGTCGCCCCGGCTTCCGCATCCTCTGGCGTTGCCAAGGGTGAATCCTCGGGTTACCCCGCGTCTTCGCTCCCTCAGCGTAGCCGACCGTCCGTCCTCAGGTTGCCCTGAGTCCTGCACGTTCGGCTGGGTCGATGATGAATCCCCGTCTGTCCTCGAACTTTGCATCCTCGGCTTGCGCCGCTGATGAATCTTCGTGTCCAATCAGGTCTTGCACATCCCTGCCTGACTCTGGATGCGGTTTCAATCTCATTCCATCAGTTTCACGCCGGACAAGCCGACCACAAACTGACTTCGTCAAACTGCACTTTGCATCTTCCTGCCAGGTAGGAACTGCGTATCCAATTCCCTACAGGGTCACCAGCTGTTTGGAGATTAGGCCTGCCCCGTCTGTGAATACAAGTGCAAAACTTTGTTAATTCTGTGGATTTCACCAGGGTTGGTGCAGTTATGAGGAGGTTCGCGTTTTATCTAAGCTTTTTGGAGTAAATAGAGCCACTTACCGCAGCCTATGTGCAATCTGGAACACAGCTTCCAGAGCCTCTTCAGATCTCGAAGCGAACAAGAGACGGCGCAACCCTCATCCGCTTCGACCTGTTTGTTGTTCGCTAACCACGAGCCACTAATCACTAACCACTGCCGCTATCCTTTTGCAAACATCTGCTTGATGCCCCGCAGCGCCTGCCGCGTCCGCTCCTCGTTCTCGATCAGCGAGAATCGCACGTGCGCATCGCCGTAGTCGCCAAAACCAATCCCCGGCGAAACCGCCGTCTTGGCCTCCGTCAGCAGAATCTTTGAAAACTCCAGCGACCCCAGCTTCCTGTACTGCTCGGGAATCTGCGCCCACACAAACATGGTGGCCTTGGGCAGCGCCACCGGCCAGCCCAGCTTGTTCAGTCCTTCCACCAGCACGTTGCGGCGGCTGCGGTAGGTCTCGCAGATCTCCGCCACGCACTCCTGCGGCCCCTCCAGCGCGGCAATCGACGCCACCTGGATGGGCGTGAACGTCCCGTAGTCGAAGTAGCTTTTCAGCCTGCGCCAGGGCCGACACCAGCACCGGGTTGCCCACCATGAAGCCCACCCGCCATCCCGGCATGTTGTAGCTCTTGCTCAGCGTGAAGAACTCCACCGCAACGTCCTTCGCGCCGGGCACCTGCAGCACGCTGGGCGGCTTGTAGCCGTCAAAGGCAATGTCGGCGTACGCCAGGTCCTGGATCAGGTGGAACCCATACTCCCGCGCCAATGCCACCAGCCGCGCGAGAAACGGCAGTTCCACGCATTCGGTTGTCGGGTTCGACGGGAAGTTCACAATCAGCGCCTTGGGCCGCGGCACCATGCGCGGAATCAGATCTTCCAACTGCGCCAGAAACTGCTCGCGGTCGTGGACCGGCACGCTGACCACGTGCGCCCCGGCAATCACCGGCCCGTAGATGTGAATCGGATAGCTCGGGTTCGGCACCAGCACCGTGTCTCGCGAGTCCAGAATCGCCAGGCACAGGTGGGCAATGCCTTCCTTCGACCCAATGGTGACGATGGCCTCCGTCTCGGGGTCGAGGTCCACGTCGTAGCGCGTCTTGTACCAGTTGCAGATTGCCTTGCGCAGCCGCGGAATTCCCCGCGAAACCGAGTAGCGATGCGTCGCCGGCTTCAGCGCCGCTTCCACCAGCTTGTCCACAATGTGTTTCGGCGTAGCCCCGTCCGGGTTGCCCATGCCAAAGTCGATAATGTCTTCGCCCCGGCGGCGAGCCTTCACCTTCATCTCCCCCGTAATGTTGAACACATACGGCGGGAGCCGCTGTATACGACTGAACTCTTCCATCCGACCAGTTTAAGGCAAAGAGGGAACCTTCGCAGCGAAGGGCATCGAACAGGTTACAGGGCGGTGCGTCTCCTGCCCTGCGATCGGTGAGCCCCCAACACGATCCAGACGGTTCCCAGGGCCATGCTGAACAAGGCGATGCCGGAGGTGAGCTCATGCGATCTCAGGGCCTCATAACCCCCTGTCTTTGAACATCGTGCAATGCTGCGAGCTTCAATGCCGAGTGAGACAGCGGCGCTAAGCGCAAAGACGATCTGACAAGTTAACCAGCACTACGAGAAAGCAGGCACGTTGCTTCGGCGTCTGATGTCTTCTATGGCAGTAAGGTTTGCGCCAATCCATGCACCCATTGCGTCGCAAAGCCAGCAAAGGCCTACGAGGGGGTATTCCATACATTACCGGTGAGCACACTTTTCCTGCTAAAACTGTTCAATTCGAGACAGTTTTTCCCCTTTTAATCCTGAGAACATGCGACGCAGAAGTTGGTCCCATCCAGGATATCCCTGTGTCGCCCATCCTGGAAGACAGCGTCCAACCTTCCCGAAACTGATCGCGCCGACGTTCCCCGGAAAGGGAAAATCAACCTCTGTAAACAAGGAAGAGAGGAGGTTTGCGATGCCCAGCGAAACCGAACGCATCACCTACGAAGTTTGGGAGCGGCACGAATTCGACAAACTTGCGAACCTTCCTGGCCGAGCGCATTCTCAAACATCGGAGGGCCAACGCCGCGCTGCAACTGACCAGCATTTCACCAACGATGCCTATATAAAACTCGAAAACCCGGCCCGCAATTCCTTCCGATAATCTGCGCTGATTTCCCCCAAACCTGTGCTGTGGTTCCCATGTTGCGCTTGCTTCCTGTGACCTCAAGATTTTGTTCGCTGATCCGGGTCAAAGTGACCTCTTTTGACCAGTATCCTTGGTTCCCCTGTGGCAAGAATGCAGGTGGGAGCAGTACGCCTGCGCGCGCAGGCCGCAATTGTTTCCGCTGGCGGGGAACGCGGGCCGGATCTACCTCATCAAACTCACCCGCGTACTCCTCCCCCGAAGGGGCTCGATGAACGCTCTCCTTGTCTACCCGGAATTCCCAGAGACTTACTGGAGCTTTAAACACGCGCTCAAGTTTCTGGGCAAGCGGGCGGCCCAGCCTCCGCTGGGGCTTATGACGGTTGCGGCGTTGCTGCCCGGCACCTGGAAAAAGCGCCTGGTCGACACCAACGTTGAGCGTCTGCGGGATCGCGATCTGGCCTGGGCGGACGTAGTGCTTCTGAGCGGCATGCACATCCAGCGCGATTCCCTGGCAGCCATTGTGGAGCGCTGCCGCGCCTGCGGCCTGCGTACCGTTGTTGGCGGCCCCATTGCCAGCAGCATTCCGGCTGCCGAACTCAGGGCAGACCACGTCGTCATCGGTGAAGCCGAGGCGCTCATCGCCGGCCTGGCGAGGGATCTGGAGCAGGGCGTTGCGAAGCCCGTCTACCAGGCTGCGGAACGGCCGTTGATGGCCTTGAGCCCCCTGCCCGACTTGAGCCTCATCAAAATGCGCCGCTACTCCACCATGGCCGTGCAATACTCCCGCGGCTGCCCCTTCAACTGCGAGTTCTGCGACATCATTGAGATCTACGGCCGCCGCCCTCGCACCAAGGCTGTTTCCCAGGTTATGGCCGAGCTTGACCAACTGCATGCCGCTGGCTGGCGCGAGGCCGTGTTCATCGTCGACGACAACTTCATCGGCAACAAGGCGCGCGCCAGGGAGCTATGTACCGCACTGGCCGAGTGGCGCAGTCGCCACAAGGTGAGCTTTGACTTTCTCACCGAAGCCTCACTCAACCTGGCGGACGATCCGGAGTTGATGCAGCTGATGAAAGACGCCGGCTTCGTCTCCGTCTTTCTGGGAATCGAGACCCCCGACGAATCAGGCCTGATTGCCGCCAACAAGCTGCAGAACACGCGCCGCAGCCTGCTCGACAGCGTGGCTCTCATCCAGAGTTACGGCATGCAGGTGATGGGCGGGTTCATCCTGGGCTTCGACACCGACCGCGAAGACATCTTCGATCGCATGGTCGAGTTTATTCAGCAGAGCGGCATTCCCATTGCCATGGTCGGCCTGCTGCAGGCCATGCCTGGCACGCAGCTCTTCCGGCGTCTGCGGACTGAAGGCCGGATTGTGGATGCGGGCGGAGGGGACAACACCGGCGACAAGCTCAATTTCCTGCCCCACATGGACTCCGCCCGACTTGTGGATGGCTACCGCTCGGTGCTCCAGCGGATTTACAGCTGCGAGGCCTACTATGAGCGGGTCAAGCTCTACCTGAGCCGCACCCACCCGCATCCCGGCGAGCGCAGATCGCGGCAGCAGTGGCTCACCCCGGCCAACGCGCGCGCCTTCGTCACCTCCATCGTTCGCCAGGGGGTTTTCGGCCGCCAGCGCTGGAGTTACTGGAAGTTTCTGCTCACCGTGGCCACCCGCTATCGCCATTGCGTGGGCTCGGCCATGACCCTCGCGGTCATGGGCTATCACCTGCAGGTGATGACCGGCCGGCTCAACAGTGCTGTGAGCGCCGTCGCGCTGCCTACCGGAATGGACACGCAGCAGGAGGAAAATGCCGGCGCGTAAGGCAGAGGCGCAGTTGTATATCCCGAGTGCGGTCCGCGAAGGGCTTGCAACCTTATACTGAATTACGACATGCCCCAATTTCTGCCAGTAGACGAACAGATGGACCTGCTCGAAAAAGGCGCCGCCGAGATCATCCGCGTCAGCGACCTGCGCGAGCGCCTGGAAGACTAGCTGCAAAACCGGCCGCCCGCTGCGCGTCAAGGCCGGATTCGACCCCACCGCCCCCGACCTGCATCTGGGCCACACCGTGCTCATGCGCAAGCTGCGCCACTTCCAGCAGCTCGGCCACACGGTCATCTTTCTCATCGGCGACTTCACCTCGCTGATCGGCGACCCAACGGGACGCAACGTTACCCGCAAGGCGCTTACGCGCGCCGAGATCGACAGCAACGCCGAAACCTACAAGGAGCAGGTCTTCCGCATCCTCGACGAGAAGGCAACTGAGGTGCGCTACAACTCCGAGTGGCTCGACAAGCTCGGTTACGACGGCATGATCGGCCTGGCTGCGCACTTCACCGTCTCCCAAATGCTGGAGCGCGATGACTTTCACAAGCGCTTCCAGGCCGAGCAGCCCATCAGCCTCCACGAGCTGCTCTACCCCGTCATGCAGGGCTACGACTCGGTCGCCCTGGAGTGCGACGTCGAGCTGGGCGGCACCGACCAGAAGTTCAACCTGATGTGCGGCCGCGAGATCCAGCGCCACTACGGCCAGAAGCCGCAGATCGTTCTCATGACGCCGATTCTGGAGGGGTTGGACGGCGTGCAGAAGATGTCCAAGTCCCTCGGCAACGCCATCGGCATCAACGAGCCGCCCGCCGAAATGTACGGCAAGCTCATGTCAATCAGTGACGAGCTGATGTGGAAGTACTGGGAGTTGCTCACCGACCTCCGGCAGTCGGAAGTGGACGCTCTCCAGGCTGATGTGGCCGCGGGCAAGCTGCATCCCATGGAAGCGAAGAAGCGACTCGCCCGGACCATCGTGGCAGATTTTCATGGTGAGGCAGCGGCGGCGAGCGCCGACGAGAACTGGGCGCGGATGTTCCAGCAGAAGGAAACCGCCGAAGACCTGGAAGAGGTTGTCATCGCCTATGCCGACCTGGTTGGCCCCTCCGGTGCACCCGGCGCACTGCAAATTCGCCTGCCCAAGCTGCTCGTCCAACTGGGTCTTGCTGCTAGCGGCGCTGAAGCCAGCCGCAAAATTGCGGAACACGCCGTCAAGCTCGATGGTGAAGGCGCCGTGTCCGCCCTTTTTCCGATTGGGGCATTGCCGGCACGCATCGTCGTCCGTCTCGGCAAGCGCGCCAAGGTTGCCTTGATTGCGTAAGATGGCCTTGTGATTTTAGCCAAATGGCGTATACTGGCTCCAGAGGTGCAGTATGGCGACCCAGGCTATCCCGGACGTGCTCGGCGGCGAAGTGATCCTTGGCGGAGCATTCAAGCGGAACGGCGAGCTTGCGCAATTGGTTCGCGAGGGGCTTCCGGTGAAGGCGCTGTTTCTGCTGGCCGAGCGGCTTGACCTGCGCCAGGCCGAAATCTCGGAGAAGATTGGCATCCCCCCGCGGACGCTCACCCGGCGCATTACGCAGCACGCGCGGCTGACGCCGGCCGAGAGCGACCGCACGGTGCGGCTGGCCCAGGTTTACGCCAATGCCGCCGAGACCCTGGGCAGCGGCGACAAGGCGGCGGCTTGGCTCAAGACGCCCAATCGCGCGCTGCGCGGTGGCCGTCCCCTGGACCAGTTGGACACCGACCCCGGAGTTCGCGAGGTGGAAGACCTGCTCGGCCGCATCGCCTACGGCGTCTACAGCTAAATGAAGGTCTGGCGCATCTGCCGGGCGCCCTACGCGGCCGAGGCATTTTCCGGCGAGGGCGCGCGGCGCTTCGGCGGACGCTGGAACGCTCGCGGCGTGCCCATGGTTTATACGTCCACCTCGCTCTCGCTGGCGGCGATTGAGCTCTTCGTCCATCTAGAGCCGGGGCAGGCGCCCGACGACCTGGTTTACCTGGGGGCGATGCTGCCGGAGGGCGAACCGGCGCGGACCCTTCATCCCGATGAGCTGCCCAGCGGCTGGTGGACGGATGAGTTCGATCTGAGCACGCCCGGCCCTCGGGAGCTGGGCGATGCGTGGATTCATGCGCGCACCTCGCTGGCTATGCTGGTTCCATCGGTCCCCATCCGGGCGGAGTGGAACGTGCTGATCAATCCGCTTCATCCGCGCATTGCCGAACTCCAAGTGGACCCTCCAAAGCCCTTCCTCTTCGACGCCCGCATGTTCCAGCGCGTGCAGCCGTAGCGGGCTTCCTCGACTGCCTCTGCGCTCTCTGGACTTCGCTCAGGGTTGCTCTTCTTCCATGTCCGGCTCCGTCCAGAGCAGAATCGCCTGCGGCAACGTCAGCCCCAGCACCACCGTCGCTGTCGCCAGCCCATAAAGCAGGTTCGCCATCGGAATGTGCAGCCGTTCCATCAACCTCGGCAGATGCACATGGACGTTTGTCGCCAGCCACACAAACACCAGCACCATCAGCAGCCCCTGGTAAGCCTTGTAGGCCGCGGCGTTGCGCTGCTCAATCTCCCGCTCATCGTTCCGAAAATGGTCCTCATCCGGCGGCGGCTGATATACGCGGAGTGCAAGCAGCACGAATGGCGGCGGCATATCCAGCCTCTTTGGGCGCTCTCCGCTGAACGGCTTGATCAGCCCGCCAAACGCATACCCACCCAGAAGGAACCGGTTCACCACCAACGTCGCGAAGATGAAGTACACTCCCGTCGTCTGCCATCGGTCCACAAACCAACACCCCGCCAGCCCCGCCGCGAGCACGGCATAAATCCCCACCACGAGCATCCTGCGCGGCTGCCGCGCGGCCATGTCGACAACCCTGCCCGCCAGCACCAGTTCAGCGTTCATCGCGTTCCTCCATATCCGGCTCGTTCCACAAAATCAGCGATTGCGGCAGGCTCCACAGCACCAGCGCCAGCAGAAAGAATGAGGCATTGCCGGCGCGAAACAACCACTCGGGGCTCACCAGACCCGTGCCCAGCTGAACGGCCAGCAGCGCCAGCACGAGCCACCGGCTGGCCGTGTAGGCGAAAAAGTGCACGCGGTCTCGCTCCAGCACATCCCGCTCGTCCAGTTCCAGATCGGCCGGCGAGGCTGAACCTCGCAGGGGGCGGCGCGGGCCAAACAGCGTCTGGGGCTGGTCGCGGTCGTCAAGCGGAGCCCAACGCACGCCCCGGAAGGGCTTCACCATGCCGCCGGCGCGCACCCCGCCCAGAATCGCCGGTAGAAAGACGATCACCTGTAGCGGAAACAGCAGATGGAGCCCGCCGATGTGGCTGGGGCGGAAGATCTCGGTCCACTGGACAACGCCAAAGACGCCCAGAACTGCGATCCAATAGACCGCCACCAAGATCCGGCGCGTGCGTCGCCGTGCAACGGAAAACCAGGGAAACGGTGAGGACTCGACAATCATCGCGATGCTCCAGGGTCGGGTTCGGGGGTTTGCCGCGGATTCAGTCCGTAGACCTGCTGGCTGAGCGGCTGGAAGGGGTGTTTGGAGAAGATGGCCTCGACGGGCAGGCCGAAGTACTCGCCCAGGGCGAGGGCCAGCTTGAGCGAGGGCGAGTAGTCGCCGCGCTCCAGAAAGCCGATGGTCTGGTAGTTCACGTCCATGGCGTCGGCCAGGTCCTGGCGGCTGATTCCGCGCTCCGCGCGCAACACCGCAATGCGGTTGTACAAGCCGCTCTCACCAGGTCCTTTTTGGGGTGCGCTATTCATTTACAGAACTAATTGTTATGTAATTACAACATTCTGTCAAGTTACATAATGTCTAACGCTGATTTGTGGTTTTCCGCGGGGCGCAAGTGCACCAGAAATGGGGCAATTTTGACGCTTTTTTGCATGTAACTTTTTTGTTTTCATATGGATCGGAACAAATCCATAGTTTGATGTGTTTCGCGGAGAGGGAGCGGCGAACAGCGAAGCGTTTTTGCTGAGCGCCAGGTCTGCATGGGTAATCTCCTCCATGAGTATTGTGCTCGTTTGTTGCGAAATTATCTGCAAAAACAGCGAACAAAAAAAACAGGGGTCAGGGGACAGGGATCAGAAATCAGGGACGCGGAGCTCCATGTCTTCCGCGAGGGCCGAGGGCGATACCTGCGGTGCGAAGGACGCCGCTTGCTGGGCATTGGGTTCGTGGTTTCCCACCCATTTCACGATGGGTATACGAAACGCAAGTTCCCTTCGACTTCGCTCAGGGCAGGCTTTCGACTCCACTTCGTTTCACTCAGAATGGATGGGGCGCCCGGCACGAAGGTGGGAGCTAGAGCTGGAAGCTGAAGGCTGCGTTTTACCCGCCCAGCGCAAACGCCCGTGCCGACTCCAGCAGCTTCGCCACCGCTTCCTTCGAGCAGCTCTCGGTATAGATTCGCATCAGCGGCTCTGTCCCGCTGGCGCGGAGCAGCAGCCACGTCTCCGCGGCATTCGGCTTGGTCGCAGCTTCAGGATTGTCGAGGTAGAACTTCACCCCGTCCAGGTTTTCCTGGCGCAGGATGGGCATGCTCGCGAAGACTGGGTCGCCGGTCTGGAGCGCGCGCGCCCGGGCAATGGCGCCATTTTTCACGTCGTCCGGAATCGTGCAGGTCGATGCGCCCGTACTGGTGTTCGCCATACTCCGCCTGCAGAGTCGGCCACAAGCTCGCCCAGCGTTTTGCCTTCTTCGGCCATTACGTTGGCCAGCAGCAATGCGTTCAGCAGGCCGTCGCGCTCCGGCAGGTGGCGCTGGAAGCCGATGCCGCCCGACTCCTCGCCTCCCATGAGGATCTCCCGCTCCAGCATGTAGTCGCATACAAACTTGAAGCCGATGCCGTGCTCGATGAGCTCTCGGCCGTGCTTTGCGCAGATGCGGTCCAGCATTTTGGTGGTATTGAAGGCCCGCGTCACTGCGCCTGGCCAGCCCTTGCGCTTCAGCACCCAGCTCAGCAGCACGCTGAAAATCTTGTGCGGATCCACAAAGTTGCCGTGCTCGTCCGTGGCGCCAATCCGGTCCGCGTCGCCGTCCGTGCACAGCCCCGCGTCGCAGCCGTTAGCCACCGCCGCCTCGCCCAAAGCGCGGATGTGCGGCTCAATCGGCTCCGGATTGATGCCCGGAAAGAGCGGGTCCACATTGCCGCGAATCTGCACATGCTCCACGCCGATGCGGGTGAAGATTTCAGAGATGATTGTGCGGCCGGCTCCGTACATGGAGTCGATGGCAAACCTCATTCCCGACTTCGCAATCAGGTCCAGGTCCGCAAAGCTCTCAATCGCCGCCAGGTAGGGAGGCAGGAAATCCACCTCCTCAATCGCCGCGGGCAGGTCCGGTCGCGGCGCCGGCTCTCCCAGGTACAACTCGATCTCGGCAATGATCGACGGCTTGCCCGACCCCCCGTACCACGCCTTGTACTTCACGCCGTTCCACTGCGCCGGGTTGTGCGACGAGGTAATCATGATGCCGCCGGCAGCCTTGCGCCCGCGCACGCCGTAGCTCAGCGCCGGGGTGGGCGTAATGTCGTTGGCCAGCGCTACCGGAATGCCGGTCGCCGCCACAACCTCCGCGCAGGCCCGTGCAAAGGCTTTTGAACCGAACCGCGTATCGTAGCCAATGCAGAGTCCATGCTTCGGGTCTTCGTCCGCGGAGCCAGCGCGGGCATGGAGGTAGGCGGCCACAGCCTCGGCCGCCGTCCGCACATTGGCAAACGTGAAGTCGTCGGCGATGACGCCCCGCCAACCGTCGGTACCAAACTTGATTTGAGGATGAGGCATGGCTTGAATCTCGTTTTCCCTCGCATCGAGTGTAAATAATGCAAGGATAGGCTGGTGTTCACAAGGGCACAGCGATAAGGTGAGCGGCCCATTGGAGCGCCGGCTCAATGCTCGCAGTTCAGATTTTGGCAAGCTTTTAGATCAGCTCAGTCCGCCCCAGCAGTCCCAGTTCCTTCACGATTTTTCCCACATCCTGGGAGTGGTCGCGGTGGGCAATCAGCAGCGCATCCTCGGTATCGACAATGACAAGGTTCTCTACGCCGACCAGCGCCACAAATTTTCTGGGGCTGAAGATGTAATTGTTGCCGGCCTCGATGGTCATGTGGCCTTCGCTTTCGGCCACGTTGCCGTCGCCGTCGCCGCGCAGGCGCGTCTCAATCTGGTACTCGTAGAGCGACGCCCACGAGCCGAGATCGTTCCAGCTGAACTCCGCCGGCAGGCAATAGAGGTGAGACAGGTGCTCGCCCTTGGCCGAGCGCGGTTCCAGCACGGCGTAGTCCACGGAGATGTTTTCGCACTTGGGATACAGCGAGTGAAACACCTCCTCGAACTGCGGCGTCCCGACGGCAGCGGCAATCGCTTCCAGCAGTGGTGCGGTCTCTGGCAGGTGCTCGCGCACCGCATTGGCCAGCGTCCGCGCCGTCCACAGAAACATTCCCGAGTTCCAGTAATAATTGCCCGCGGCCACAAAGTCTTCCGCGCGGTTCTGGTTGGGCTTCTCGGTGAACCGGCGCACATGCAGGGCGGTTTCATCGCCTGTATAGTCACCGGTTTCAATGTATCCGTAGCCGGTCTCCGCGCGCGTCGGCTCAATGCCCAGCACCACAATGTTGTCGCCCGCCGCGGCCAGCGTTATGCCCTTTTGCAGCGCCTTGAGGAAGCGCGGCTCATCGCCAATGACGTGGTCGGAAGGGAAGACGCCCAGCACGGCGTCGGGATTTTGCCGCTCGATCAGGAAAGCAGCCAGCCCGCACGCCGGCGCCGTGTTCCGCGCCACGGGTTCCTGCACAATCTGCGCGCCGGGCAAACCCGGCAACTGGTCGGCAATCTCATGAGCGAGGTATTCGTTGGTAATAATCCAGGTCTTGTCGAGCTTGGCCAGCGGCTTCAGCCGTTCCACGGTCTGCTGAATCATGGAGCGCTCGCCGTCCAGCGCGAGAACCTGCTTGGCGCGCGCACGGCGAGAACGGGGCCAGAAACGAGTACCGCTGCCGCCGGCAAGTATCACAGGGCGAAAATCGATTGACTTCGACATTGAAGACACATCGTACCCGACTGCCTGCATGTTTGCACAGTGTCATCCGTCACTTTTCCCCGGATGGCGCCTCAGCGGGCGCTGGGCATGGCGCTGCCCCGCCGCCAATCAACTGGCGGTGCGCCTTGCCGTAGCCGCGCGCTTACCTTAGTTTGTTGAGGAATTCGCCCATCCGCCGCGTGCCTTCGTCGATGTTCTGCTTGGTCACCGGGTAGGAGATGCGAATATGCTCCGAGGTCCCAAATGCCTCACCGGGAACGGTCACAACGTGGCCCTCGTGCAGCAGCCGTGTGGCCAACTCTGTCGCCGTCCGCACGCCGCCCCGGGCTCCGGTGGGATCCAGGAAGGCCCCGATGTTCGGGTAAACGTAGAAGGCGCCCTCCGGCTTGGTGCAGGTAATCCCCGGAATCTCGGCCAGCTTGGCCAGCATGTAATCCCGCAGGTCGATAAACTCGGCCCGGAACTCGCTCACGCACTCTTGCGATCCGGCCAGGGCCGCAATCGCCGCCTTCTGCACAAAGCTGGTCGCGTTCGAGGTCGACTGCGACTGCAGCTTGCTCAGATTTGCCGTGACCGCCTTCGAGGCCAGCGCGTACCCAGCCCGCCAGCCGGTCATCGAATACGTCTTTGACAGCGACCCCAGAATTACCAGGTGCTCCTTGGCCCATGTGTACGAGCCGCCGCTAACGGGCGTGCCGGCATAGTTCAGGTACACATAGCACTCGTCCAGAAGCAAAAAGATTCCGCGGTCATGCGCCAGGTGCACAATCCGCTCCAGGTCTTCCGCGCTCACCACGCTCCCCGCCGGGTTCGATGGAGAGTTGAGAATGATCGCCTTGGTCCGCGGTGTAATGGCCTTCTCAATGGCGTCGGCCGTAATGCGGAAGTTCTCATGCTCGCTGGTCTCCAGCAACACAACCTTCCCGCCAGCATATTGAATGATGTCTTTGAAGCTTACCCAGTAGGGAACCGGCAGAATGACCTCGTCGCCGTGATCCACCAGAACCTGAATGGTGTTGAACAGCGCCAGCTTGCCGCCGGTGGTAAACACGGCCTCGGAGATGTCGTAGTCCGACCCGAAGTCGCAAGCATGCCGCTCCACAATGGCCTTACGCACGTCGGGAATGCCGGGAACCACCGTGTAGCGGGTGAAATTGGCTTCAATGGCGGCAATCGCCGCGTCCTTGATGTGCCGCGGAGTGGGGAAGTGAGGCTCGCCGGCCCCAAAATCCACCAGGTTGGCGCCCTGTGCGCGCAGTTTGGCGGCCTCTGCGGCCACCGCCATGGTTGCGGAAACTTCAATCCGGCCAATTCGATCGGTAAGAACTTTAGAAGGAGCGGAAACTGTCATAGCCCCTCTATCTTTACAGATTTTCCGGCCAGCGCAAAACCCGCGCAGCAAAAAGGTGCTGTCTGCGCACGCGGTCGCGCGTCCTCAACTTGTGAGTCCAGGTTGCCTTAGCCTTTGCTGATCCGCGCCTTCAGGCGCTTGAGGACGTTGGGAGGGACGAGGCCGGAGACGTCGCCGCCGAAGCTGAAGACTTCCTTGAGCATGCGGGAACTGATGAACGAGTAACGGCCGGCGGGCTGCAGGAAGACGGTCTCGACCTCCGGAGCAAGGCGGCGGTTCATCAGCGCCATCTGGAACTCGTGCTCGTAGTCGGAGATGGCGCGGATGCCGCGCAGCACGGCGGTGGCTCCCTGCTGGCGGGCGAACTCGACCATGAGGCCGTCGAAGGTGGCCACGGAGACGTTGCTCAGCGCGCTGGTGGCTTCTTTCAGCATCTCCACGCGCTCCTCCACGGTGAACAGCGGATTCTTGACCGGGTTGTTGAGGATGGCGACCGTCAGATGCTCGAACAGCTTCGACCCGCGCTGAATCAGGTCCACATGTCCGTTGGTCGGCGGATCAAAGGTGCCGGGATAGAGGGCCTTCACGCTCATCGAACCTGCTCCACTCGGATTCTAGCAGTGGAACCAAGCCGGACATCCCGGCTCCTGGGAACCTGGTCTCAAGAGCACCAGCTACCTGGTCACTCAGTTCCTGGTCCCTAGTCGCTGGTCCTGCCTTATCCCTTGCGCGGCCGCACGGCATCCTTGGCTTCCACGTGCCCGCCGGCCGGCACCTCAGGGACCTCAGCCTTGGCCACCGCGCCAATGTTCAGCTTCTTGCGCAACTCCGCATCCATCTTCTCGAAGATATCCCGGTTGTCTCTCAGGAAGGTACGCGTGTTCTCGCGCCCCTGGCCGATGCGCTCGCCAGCGTAGCTGTACCAGGCGCCGGACTTCTCCACGATGTTGTTGGCCACCGCCAGGTCCAGCACGTCGCCCTCGCGGCTGATGCCCTCGCCGTAAAGAATGTCGAACTCTGCCTCCCGGAACGGCGCGGCTACCTTGTTCTTCACAATCTTTACCTTGGTCCGGTTCCCGGTCACCACATCGCCATCCTTGATGGCCGCAATGCGCCGGATGTCCACGCGCACAGACGAATAGAACTTCAGCGCCCGTCCGCCCGTGGTCGTCTCCGGATTGCCGAACATCACGCCGATCTTCTCGCGGATCTGGTTGATGAAGATGAGCGCCGTCCGCGACTTCGAGACCGTCCCGGTGAGCTTGCGCAGCGCTTGCGACATTAACCGCGCCTGCAACCCCACGTGCGAGTCGCCCATCTCGCCGTCCAGCTCGGCCTTGGGCACCAGCGCCGCCACTGAGTCCACCACCAGCACATCTACCGCGCCCGAGCGCACCAGCGCCTCCGTAATCTCCAGCGCCTGTTCGCCGCTATCCGGCTGAGAAACCAGGAGGTTGTCCACGTCCACTCCCAACTTTTTGGCATAGCCCGGGTCCAGTGCGTGCTCGGCGTCAACAAAGGCCGCCAGTCCGCCCATCCGCTGGGCCTCGGCAATGACTTGAAGGCAGATGGTGGTTTTGCCGGAAGACTCGGGGCCGAAGACCTCGGAGACACGGCCGCGGGGGATGCCGCCGACGCCCAAGGCGGCGTCGAAGCTGATGGAGCCGGTGGAAATAACTGCAATGGGCAGAAGGGCTTCCCGCGAACCAAGGCGGACGATGGATCCTTTGCCAAACTGTTTTTCAATCTGTGCGAGGGCTAGTTCTACGGCTTTGGCGCGGTCGTCGGCAATGGCCATTGCGTGAGTCTCCTATCAAGCAGTCCGAGCCTTCCACCCTCATTCTGGAAGGGTGAGATAAGACAAGTGCATGGAATGCATTTCGATGGGATTGTAGCAGGGCTGGACACTCATGAACAGCAGAAAATGGCGAAGAAATGGAGAAGATAAGAGGGGATGCGCTAAATGCATGAATCAAAGCACCTAGTCGTGGTTACGGAAGTCGTGTGTCCGCACGCCCCTAAACCGTGTACGCCCCAATCCGAGTCTCACGGCTGGTCAGCGCGTCGCAGGAGCGGTCGATGGCTTCGTACTCCGGATCGTGATCCTTGCGGAAGGCGCGGAACGCGTCTTCGCTGGCCCAGCGGTCAATTGTCAAGTAAGAGCCGGGAATGTAGGCATCCCGCAACAGCTCCGTCCCAAGGTAGTCGCTCGAAGTGTGGAACAGTTGCGCCCACACGCCTTCCGGGCCATATGCAGCCTCAAAGGCGGCAACCTTCTCCTCGGCAATTTCAAACTGCCATACGACGACGAACATGCCTGCCCCGCTCCAGTGGATTTCCTGCTGCTGCCTCCATGGTAGCTCAGCCCTGCAAGCCACCGTCCCGGCAAGCCGCAAGACCAATCCGGCGTGACTGCAATTCGCCCCATTCAGACCTCAAAATCTCCCAAATTGCGCCGCAAACCCTCCCGAAGAATTCTGTTATCTATCTTCTTTTGATGCGCTTCATCAACTAAAATGTTCGAGGCAAAATTTTTCCCGCAACATGCATCTGAGTTGTGTGTTCCAGTCATTGCGACCCAAGAACCCGGGAGCCGAAGATCATCAGCCCTCTTCGAGATCCTCACAAGGAGAAAGAATATGTCCCTCCGTTCAACACTTCGCAGGCTATTTTTTGCCGCCTCCATCACGCTGCCCATGCTCATGCTGTCTGTCCCCCAGGCGCACGCCGGCATCTTCATCGGCGTCAGCTTTGCACCGCCCGTATTGCCGGTGTATGTGCAACCCCCGCTGCCCGCTCCGGGCTATATCTGGACCCCCGGTTACTGGGCCTATGGCGACGCCGGCTACTACTGGGTTCCCGGCGTCTGGGTGCAGCCGCCCATGGTTGGACTCCTCTGGACTCCGGGTTACTGGGGCTTCGCAGGCGGAATCTACGGATGGCACGGCGGTTACTGGGGCCCCCACGTCGGCTTCTACGGTGGTGTCAACTACGGCTTCGGCTATGGCGGCATCGGCTTCTTCGGCGGTGAGTGGCGCGGCGGCGTCTTCGCCTACAACAGCGCGGTAGCCAACTTCGGCGGCGTGCACGTAACCAATGTCTACGTCGACCGCACCGTGATTGAGCGCAACACCATCGTCAACGCCAATCACGCCAGCTTCAACGGTCCCGGCGGCATTGTGCGCCAGCCCAGCGCGCAGGAATCTCAATTCGCCAACGAGCATCACGTCGAGCCCACCTCCAACCAGACGCAGCATCAGAACTTCGCTGCCCAGGATCGCTCGCAGCTGGCCTCGGTCAACCATGGCCAGCCCGCAACCACGGCCTCGTCCAGCGTGAATCAGTACCATCAGGTTGCCCAGCAGCATGCGCAGTCGCAGCCCATCTCCGCTGCTGACCGTGCTGCCGGCGCCAAGTACAATCCCAACACCCGCGAGGCCAACCAGGACCAGCGCATCGCCAACGGCCTGCGCTCGGGCCAGATGACCTCCGGCGAGGCGGCCCGCGCCGATCGCACCCAGTCCCGCATCGATCAGCAGGTCCACAACGACCGCGCAGCCAACGGCGGCAAACTCACCGGCCAGGAGAAGCAGCAGATCAACGGCGAGCAAAACGCCGCCAGCCGCCAGATCTACAACGAGAAGCACAACGCCAACACCGTGAAGCCCAATGAGGTGGACAACCGCGAAGCCAATCAGCAGCAGCGCACCGCCAACGGCCTGCGCTCCGGCCAGATGACCAGTGGCGAGGCCGCCCGCACCAACCGTAACCAGGCCAATGTCGACCAGCAGGTGCACAATGAACGCACTGCCAACGGCGGCGCGCTGACCGGCCAGCAGAAGCATCAGGTCAACCAGGAACAGAACAAGAACAGCAAGCAGATCTACAACGAGAAGCACAACGGTGAAACCGCCAAGCCGAGCCCCAAGGGCCGCGGCCGCTAAACCAGATTGGGAAAAGGGGCAACAAGCAAGAGGAACGGCCGGCAGAGATGCCGGCCGTTTCTCTTGGTATCTCACTTTAGAAAACTTATCTCTTCCCGCTGAATTTTCCAGGATTTTCCTGTGGCGATCCCACATATTTTATGTCATGCTTGTGTGGTATTAACACAGGAGCAGCAAATGGGCGAATCCAAACTCGATCTCCTGCAGGGCACTCTCGACCTCATGGTCCTCCAGACCCTCGCCGTCATGGGCTCTCAGCACGGCTACGGCATAGCCCGGCGCATTGAGCAGGCCAGCGGAGACGAGGTTCTTCTCAACCAGGGCACCATCTACGCCTCGCTCGTGCGCCTGCAGCAGCGCGGATGGATCGACGCCGAATGGGGCACTTCGGACAACAATCGCAAGGCCAAGTTTTACGCCATTACCCGCAGCGGCCGCAAGCAGCTGGCCGCAGACTCCGCCTATTGGCAACGCGTCTCGGACGTCATGGTTCGCGTCCTGGCCATGTCGCCGGAGGACGGCGCGCGATGACGGCCAGCATCCCTGGAGCGGTGCGGCGAGCCCTGAGCCGCGTACGTGCTTTCTTCCGAAAGCCTCCACTCGATGCGGATCTCGAAGCCGAGATTGCCGCCCACCTCGAGATGGCGATAGAAGAAAACCTGCAGCGCGGCCTCACTCCCCTTGAAGCCCGCCGCCAGGCGCTCGTTCGTTTTGGCGGCATCGATCTGGCGAAAGATCAACAACGCGAAGCGCGGGGACTTATGAAACTCGACATTCTTCTCCAGGACTTCAGATACACTGTCCGCACCCTCAGCCGCGACCGCGGTTTCACCACTCGTCGCCGTGCTCATCCTCGCCCTCGGCATCGGCGCCAACATCGCCGTCTTCAGCGTGGTCAACACATTGCTGCTTGCGCCCGCTGCCTTTCCCCAATGCGCAGCAACTTGTGCGGATTGTAGAAAAGGATCCCAAAGCCGGCGAATCCAGTAAGACTTACACCGCGGACGCGACGCAGGACTTCCAGCAGCAAAACCGCTCTTTTCAATCGGTCAGCGGCTACTTCGCGTTTACCGGTCCCAACAATTTCAAGCTCTTCGGGAACAGCCAGCCAGTGCCTGCCACGGGAATGCTTGTCGCGGAGGGATTCTTTGAGACGCTCGGCGTCGAGCCATCCGCAGGGCGCCTGTTCAGGCCGGAGGAGTTTGTCCATCACGCGCAGCCCGCAGCCTTGTTAAGCTACCCGTTCTGGAAACGCCGATTTGGCGGCGATCCCGGCATCGTGGGGCGAACGGTTGATTTGAGCGATAAAGTTGACCTTAACAACAAGAACGTCACCGTTGTCGGGATTCTGCCGGAGACGTTCGATTTCGGCGCAGTCTTTTCGCCGGGAGCAAAAGTCGACCTATTCGTTCCCTACATCATGGATGATTTTCGTGAAGACGGGAATGACCTGGCATTGGTTGGCCGCCTCAAACAGGGAATAACGCTAACGCAAGCGCAGAACGAAGCCGACCTGCTCTTTCCGCAGTTCTATTTCGAGCACAAGCACCCGGAGTACGGAAAAGGCTATACAGCTCAGCTCACCGGACTGAAAGAGTACGTCAGCGGCAAGCTGCGGCGGTCACTGATCGTGCTGTGGTGCGCGGTCGGAACCATCATGCTCATCGTCTGTGTGAATCTCTCCAATCTGCTGCTTGCCCGCGCGGCCGCGCGCACCAAAGAGTTCGCGATGCGCACCGCGCTGGGCGCAAGCCGCGCCAGAATCGTCCGGCAGATCCTTACCGAGAGTCTTGTCCTCTCTCTCCTGGGCGCGGTGCTGGGCCTTGGCCTGGGCTTTGCAGTTGTAACCTGGCTTGCGCATCAAGGCTCAATCGCCCTGCCGCTATTGGGGAGTCTGCGCATTGACGGAGCAGCCCTCGCCTGGACGCTTTTCGTCGCTCTCGCCGCATCAATCCTCATCGGCCTCGCTCCCGGCATTCGCCTGTTCACGCGCAATCTCCAGGGGGCTCTGAAGGACAGCGGGCCGGGGACCGGAGAAGGAAAGGGCCATCATCGGACGCGTTCCGTGCTGGTCATTACCGAGATTGCTTTGGCATGTGTGCTCCTGGTCGGCGCGGGGCTGCTGTTGCGCAGCTTCGTTCGCGTTCTGGACGTCGACATAGGATTTGAGCCCGCCCGCGCGGCCGCTGTCAGCGTCGATTACGACGACGGCGGAAATGTGGCCAAACGGGCAGCCATATGGCAGGAAGTTGTGCGCCGCGCATCGATGATTCCCGGCGTTGAAGCGGCCGGTATATCGGATAACCTGCCCATGAGCCGGAACCGCAGCTGGGGGATCGCTGCAAAGGGCGAGCAGACGCGCAACGCCCAGGATTTCACTCCTGTTTTCGTCTACATTGTCTCGCCTGGCTATCTCAAGGCGATGGGAATGCGTCTGAGGGAAGGCCGCGACATCAGTTGGGACGACGTTTCAAATAATCGCAACGTAGTCATCCTCAACGAGACGGTCGCGCGGAAACTGTGGCCGGGGCAGGATCCGATTGGTCGAATTGCAGTGGCAGGCGGCGCAGAGGTGCAAGTGATTGGCGTAATCGCCGATGTTCACGAAAGCAGCGCGGAAGACAATGCGGGAGCGCAAATGTATCTGCCCTCCACAAAGCAATTCGGGCCGGAAGGCTCGTATCTTGTGGTACGTTCCGGAGTGCCTCCTGCGGCACTGGCCATGAGCGTGATGAGAACGTTGCGGGAGATCAATCCCGGCCAGCCGGCCACGGAATTCAAGCCCATCCAGGAACTGGTGGACCACGCCACGTCTCCGCGGCGTTTCTTTGTGCTTCTGGTGGGAATCTTTGCAGGATTAGGCTTGGTTCTCGCCGCGCTCGGCATTTACGGCGTCATCTCCTACTCCGTCACCCAGCGCACCCAGGAGATCGGCATCCGGATGGCTCTGGGTGCAACCAGGTCCAACGTGGTGGGCAGCGTCCTATCCAGAACCCTCCGCATGGCCATCGTCGGCATCGCCGCGGGCGCTCTCGCATCCCTGGTCGTCGCCCGCGCCATCGCCGCCCTGCTCTTCAACACCGCGCCCACTGACCCCGTCGCGTTTGCCGCCATGGTTGTCCTCATCGGCGCGATCGCCCTGCTGGCCGGCTATCTGCCCGCCCGCAGAGCCTCACGCATCAACCCCATGGTCGCTCTGCGCAACAATTGAGCGTGGAGCGCCTGCCTTAAGAGCGGGTCGCAGGTCATCGCGGCCCCGAAGGGTGGCTTTAACCGTGTCGCCGCGACCTGGGCCGCCCTACCGTTGGAGCAGGTCGATCGGCTTGGTGAAGTCGGTCACGCGGATGTGCCGGACCAGCGCGGGGTGCTGCCGTTCCAGGGCCTTGAACATCTCCCACGCCACGCGCCGGTAGCTGAAATGCCCAGCCGGCCCGGAGCGCAGCTCTGAGATGTACTGCGCCTCCGCGAAGTCCATCTTGAACAAGGCGCGGATGCGCGTCGCCAGGGGCAGCAGGTAGAGCGCCGATTGTGCCGCCTCCGGAGCCGTACCGGCCGCGATGCTGGCGCTGGCGGCATGAGCCGCTTCCAGGGCTCCCTGAAACTCCGCTGCAATCCCCGCCTCGGCCAGGAGGTTCACGCCTGCCTCCAGGTCGCCGCAATCCGGAATCTCGCAGCCGTGCAGCGCCGTGAATCCCTGGATAATCTGCACGCAGCGCCGATGCCGGTGCATGTCGCGGAACCCGCCAATGTCCATCAGGATGTCAAACCGCAGCGCCGCTCCCGCATGAAAGGCGCGGAGTAATTCGTCGTGCCGGCCGCGGTGCCGCACGCCCAGCTCGATGATCTCGTTGACGCGCGCCTCCGGGAGCGCCGCCACCAGGTCCCGAATCTGCCGGTAAGGGTGGTGCGCGGCAGAGTAGAGCAAGGTCGCGGCCAGTTCGACTTCCAGGCTTTCGCTGCGCTCCACCAGGTCCACAACCGGGCTTTGCACAATGGGGTGCGCGGCCAGCAGCTCCGCCGCGGCCTGGGACAGCTCCGCCTGCGTCTCCATCGCATACGGGTTGGCCTCGGCGTACTTGACCAGCGTGGGAGCGGTGCGGACTTCGCGGGTAAAAAGGTTGGCGCCTTCCTCGGCCAGGCTGGAATCCAGCTTCGCCACAAACGCTCCAGCAGCCTGCGCGCCCACATTCCAGGCGGGCCCGGTCGCCGCTTCGCGCAGCCTCAGTCCCAGGTCGCGTACCTCCGCCACCGGGTGCGACAGCAGCCGCGAGACCTGCGTCTCCAGCGTGCGGGCGTTCACAATTTGGCCCAGCGAGGTATTTGTCGCCAACGGCAGCAGGTAGCGCGCTACGTCAAACGCGCGGGCCTTCAGCGTGCGCTCGTAGGCCTCGGGCTTCAAGGTTGCGGGGCAGGGAATCCGCTTGCGCAAAGCTTCAAGCACCGCCGCGGTGGTGCGCTGGTAGGTGGCAGAAAGGTTGTTGATGGTGCCGGAGTAGACCTCGGCGGAATCGGCATCCTGCCCGAATTCGGGGAAATACCAGCCCGATTTCAGGAAGTTCTGGTAGCGCGTCGACCGCTCCTGCCCGTCCCACCGCTGCTCGTCCACCAGCACAATCGCCGCCAACAGCGAAAGCCGCTCGACGGCAAAGGCGATGTGCGCCAGGTCGGCGATCGACCGGTGCCCGTATTGAAAATAAAAAGTGTTGAGGAACTGCTCGGCACGCTGCGCGCTGATCTCCGTCAGAGATTCGCGCATCGAAAGCGCGGAGCGGGAGTACTTGGCCATGGCGTAGGCCAGCACTTCGGGGTCGGCCCCGTGGACGGCAAATACGTCGGTTTGGTTGCGGGCGCCGGGAGGGAGAAAAGATTCACTGGACATTGTTGTGGGCTCGCGACCAGAATACGGCATCAGGGTAAAGATAAGCAGTGCATCCTGGCTGGCCCCCGATCCGTCTCATCATAGGGAGCATCGAGGCGCCAGCAAACCAGGCTGAACGGATTCGGTTTTTTGAGTGCTGCGCGAGGCCATGCAGAAGCGGGTCTTCAAGGAGCAGGCCATGCAGGAATATCTCGTTCGTACGTCCCACAGTCCGCGGCCGTTACCCTCAGGCCGCTGGCGGATGACGCAGCGCTGGAACGACCTGCTCTTCGCACACTGGCCGGTTTCGGCCGAGGCCATTGCGCCGCTCCTCCCGGAGGGCCTGGAGCCGGACATTTTTCAGGGCTCGGCGTGGCTGGGAGTGGTGCCCTTCTGGCTGGACCGGATCAAGGTGCGCGGGCTGCCCAGCCTGCCCGGCATGCGCAGCTTTCCCGACCTCAACGTGCGTACCTACGTGCGCGATCAAGACACCGGCGCCCAGGGGATGTATTTCTTCTCTCTGGATGCAACCAACCTGCTGGCCGTAGCGGTGGCGCACACGTTCTTCCATCTGCCCTACCACTGGGCCGAGATGCATCTCGAACAGCGCTCGGAGCGGGAATTCTCCTTCTTCAGCCGCAGGCGCCTGGTGCAACGGCCGGTGATCTTCAAGGCTCGCTATCGCGGCCTGGGCCCCACCCGCAAGCTGGCCGAAGCCCGCAGCGGGACTCTCGAACATTTCCTCATGGAGCGTTCCTGCCTGTTTACCAGGAACCGAGCCGGCGAACCGGTCAAGGCCAACCTGCACCATGTTCCCTGGCCGCTTGAAGAAGCTGAAGCGGAGATCGAGCGCAACGATCTTGCGCACTCCATCGGCATCGAACTCCCCGACATTGAGCCGGTACTCCACTATTCACGCCGTCTCGCCGTCTATGTCTGGCCCACCGAGCTGGTGCGCCCCGCTCTCGCCGCCCGCCCCGTCGCCGTTGCCGCCACGCCTTCGGTGTAAAACTGCGGGGAGTTGGAACCGAAGCCTATAGCAGTTCTCCAGTTGCTGTAGAGCAAAAGCAAGACTGCCAAGTGGCTTTTTTCTTCAATAGAGAGAGACACCTTTCACGGCCCTGAAAACTCCGCGTGAACTGGATATCCGCCTTAAGTGCCGATGCTCAGCTATGTGTGTTGCTCAACAACGTGAGTTATCGTTCGTGATTCTTTTCAATTCATATCAGAATTACAGCTTGTGGCGGCCGGTGTCGTGCCCGGAGTTAATCAACACAACCTACATTACCAAGGGGATACATTGCTCACATAAATCGGCCTTTGCCTCGCATGGGTTAGTTGTAGAATCATCCCAGCCGCGCCTGCAGTTGCTTCGACGCGGCTCCCTGGCTGGAAACCCAGAGGCGAACATTGAGCAGGCTATCGAGAGAAGCTCCGCGGTGTTGGCTTACTCCTTCATTGGGCTCCCGTCATCGGCAATTGGGAACAGGACCCTGGGTGAGGCAGGGTTGTAGCCGGATTGCAAGTGGCCAGAGTTTTTTACATCCCACCGCAACTTCCAGTTTGAGGCTGTGTTGTGAAGGATAGGCGGCCGGGAGCTTGCTTGCGCAGCAGCACAAGCTTTCCCTGCCAGAGAAACACGACTTCCGGCGATGACTCCGCTTGAGCGCGCCAGAGGCATTACACGCCTGAACCCATCGCCAATGCGAGCGTGGGCTTATGCGAGTTTGCGCCTGACTGAATACAAATTGCGGCTTCAGTTGCCTTTCCTGCATCGGGCCGGAGCTTTGGGCCTTTTGACATTGCACACGATTCCAAAACAGACCAATAAAAGAGGTGTGACTGACATGGACTCCAGGAGACTTCTCAAATCCTTGCCTATGGCAATTGTGTTGATGGCCGCAGCGCTCGTGGCGGGCTGCAACAGCGTCAACTCCGCAACCAGTCCGGTCACGCCGGCTGTAACCGGGTCGTCGTTCATCGTTGGCACAGATGCGCCGGTGGCCAGCGTGGTTTCTTTCAGCGTGCAGATTATGAGCGCAACCGCTTCTGATTCCAGCGGTGACACCGTGTCGCTCATCAGCGGTACGCCAACAGTGGATTTTGCCCGATTCAATGGACTCCAGACGCTGCTGGATATGAACGATGTTGATGTTGGTTCCTATAGCAACATCGCTATCACCCTTGGCCCTGCAACCATCGGATATCTGAAGACGCAAACCGGGAGTGCGCCGGTAATTGAGACGATAACTGCCACCTATCCCAACTCTGCGTCGACTTACACCTACACAACCACCCTGACCAATCCCCTAGTCGTTGCCCAGGCAGGGGCACCGGTTGGTCTGCACCTTGACTTCGATCTGCGCAAATCCATCGGGGTGGATTCAAGCGGCGCCGTCACGGACCAGGTCACGCCAGTGTTCAATGTGAACGCGGTCAACAACAGCGATCCCGGGGCTTACATCGATTGCTTCGATGCGGCTGTGGTGTCCGCTCCAGCCGCAGGCGCGCAGTCTTTCCAGGTGCAGGGACCTCATGGCCGCCAGTTCACGGTCAACGTGAGTGGAAATACGGATTGGGAGAACGGTGAGAGCATCAGCAATCTGACCTCGAGCAGCATTGTCGCCATCTCCGGGACGCTGGACAGAGCGGACGCAACCATCGATGCAGACGATGTGGCGATTCTTTCGCAGGATGGATTCTATGCAGGCGGCCAGGTCACCTATGTGCAACCGGCAAGCGGAACGGCGAGCAGTTTCGACCTGTATGTACGCGGCTTGCTGCCCACGACCACCGGCCTCACGCTGGGACAGATCGCTACCGTTGACCTCAGCGGCAATGAAAAGTTCTTCATCTACTGGTGGCACAATCCGCTCACCGAATTTGTTTTCAATTCCAATCTGTTGCTGCCCGGACAGCACATCTCTGTTGGCGGACCTGCAACAGGCGCAGCAAGCGCCAGCGATGTTACGGTGAAGCGTGTAGTACTGCGCGACTGGGGCTTCAACGGCACTGTGGTTGCGAACAGCGTAAGCAGCACAGCCGGCATCCCTACCTTCCAGATGCAAATCAACGGATTTGCAGGGGTGCTGATTCCGCAGACGGTAACGGTGTACGTTGCGCCCCGCACCGGGTTCCGTGACGGTTTGGGCAGCATCGCCGACATAAGCGGCGGGGACAACGTGCGCGTGGTTGGCCTGCTCATCAAGAGCCCCATCGATGGCAGCACTGTGCTGCTCGCTCACTATGTGGACAGTCTCGATTGAGGGCCGAACATATAGGTCATTGATAAGTCAGCGCCGTTGATTCACTGATGGAGATAAGTGCGCCGGATCCGCGATTCGCGGGTTCGGCGCATCCTTTTTGGAAATGGGCCCGCTTGCCGTGTTACATCGCCCGAACCCATGCCCGGAGCCGACTGCAACCCGTGATCTGCGGGACCCGGTCTTCTCACCCATATAATGGGGAACGAACGAGCGCAACGAGACGCTCACCAAGCAAAGGAAGAGAGCGCTATGGGGAACTTGCAGGGAAGGATTGCGCTGGTCACGGGAGCCAGCCAGGGGATTGGCCGCGCGGTGGCGCTGGAACTGGCTCGCGCCGGTGCAACCGTGGCACTGGCCGCACGCAACGAAGTCAAACTGGCCGAAGCAGTGACAGAGATTGAGGCCGCCGGTGGCCAGGCTGCGGCCTTTGCGCTGGATGTAGCCAGCGAAGAATCCATCAAGACCTGCGCCAAATCCGTGCTCGAACGCTTTGGCAAAGTGGAGATCCTGGTCAACAACGCCGGCATCACCCGCGACGGCCTGATGATGGCCATGAAGCGCGCCGACTGGGACGACGTGCTGGGCACCAACCTCACCGGCGCCTTCCTGCTCACCCAGGCTGTGCTCCGCCCCATGCTCAAAAACCGCTGGGGCCGCATCATCAACATCTCCAGCGTTGTGGGCCGCACCGGCCAGGGGGGACAGGTAAATTACGCAGCCTCAAAAGCCGGCCTCATCGGCCTCACCCGCTCGCTGGCCCGCGAAGTAGCCTCGCGCGGCATAACCGTCAACGCCGTAGCGCCGGGCTACATCGAGACAGCGATGACCGCAGTGCTCGATGAGAAGCAGCGAATGGCGATGATGGCCACCATCCCCCTCGGCCGCGCCGGAACCGACGCCGAGATCGCTCAGTCTGTAGCGTTCCTCGCTTCCGAAGGCGCCGGTTACATCACCGGCCACGTGCTCGACGTGAACGGCGGCATGTTCATGGGCTGAGTCTTCACGGCCCGGCGCAGACTGTCGCAACCGGCTACACACTTCATCTCATGCGCCCTGCCTTCCGATAGGCACGCAAGGAAGGCATCTATGCCGGCAGCAATTCTGCCCGAGAGAGGCTCCGCGCCAGCGCCCGCCGAGGCGGCAAGCGCGATGCGCTATGTGGCGCGTCAGCCCATCATGGACCGGCGCGCCCGCGTGCATGGCTATGAGCTTCTGTTTCGTGCCGGCCCCGAAGGCGGCTTCCGCGGAGACGGAAACCTGGCCACCCGGACCATGCTGGACAACACCGTCCTGTTCGGACTGGAGAAGCTCACCGGCGGACTCCCGGCCTTTGTCAACTGCACCTACGAAGCGCTCACCGGCGAACTCATTCACGTCCTTCCGCGAGCCCTTACCGTTCTTGAGATTCTGGAAACCCTGGAGCCAACACCGGACCTGATCGCCGCCTGCCGCAGGTTGAAAACCCTCGGCTTCCGCCTGGCTCTCGATGATTTTGTCTGGGAGCCGCGCTTCCAGCCGCTGGTCGAACTCGCCGACTACATCAAAGTCGACTTTGTCCTCAGCCCGCCGGATCAGCGCAAACGCCTGATCCACAAAGTGAAGGGATTGCCTATCGCCCTGCTGGCGGAAAAGGTGGAGACACAGGAAGAGTACAAGCAAGCCTGCGACGAAGGATTCACGCTCTTCCAGGGCTATTACTTCTGCCGCCCCACGCTGCTTGAGAATCGCAAAGTCCCCGCCAATCGTCTTTCCCAGATCGAGATCCTCCATCTTCTGCGCGACGAATCTCTGGAACTGAAGAAAGTAACCCGTCTGGTCAAGCGCGATGCGTCCCTCACTTATCGCCTTCTGCGCCTCGTTAACTCCCCCCTTTGCGCCGTCCGCCAGGAGGTCAACTCCATCCAGTCAGCGCTGCTCGCCGTCGGCGAAGACGCCTTCCGCCGCATCGCCACCCTCGCCATCACCAGCGAACTGAACGCCAATCAGCCGCCGGAACTGCTGCGCATGGCCTTTATCCGCGCTCGCTTCTGCGAAGAGGCAGCCGCGTTCTGCGCGCTCGACCCAACCGAGCAGTACCTCCTCGGCATGCTCAGCCTGCTGCCCGCGATGTTGCGCATGCCCATGCCGGAGCTCACCCCGGCGCTGCCCCTGCGCAGTCCGGTCCGCCGCGCTCTTGAAGGCGTGGCCAACACTGAGCGCATCCTTCTGGCGTGGCTTGAGTTCCACGAGCGCGGAGACTGGGCCGCCTGCGTCAGCGCAGCCGATGCCAGCAGCCTGAACGAGGAACAACTCCTCAACATCTATGCAGGAGCCGTTCTATGGGCTGAAGACGCGCTCAGACTCGCCGCTTGAATCCGCGTGCCCGAGCCATGCTTACTGCGCGTGCACGCTCTCCTCGGGCAGGTACTCATAGCTGGCAAACGCCAGCTTCTGCCCGTCCGGCGACCAGGAGGGAACATTGATGGTTCCCTGGCCGCCAAACAGCTTCGCCAGCACCCGCACCTTCTTGTCCTTCAGGGACATCAGCCGCAGCTCCACATCCTTGTCTGGCGGGTGCCCCGTCACGCCCTTCTCGTACGCCAGGAACACCATCGATTGTCCATCGGGAGAGATGTGCGGAAACCAGTCGTTGCTCTCGTCGCTGGTCACCTGTTCCTGGTCGGACCCATCCGGCTTCATCCGCCAAATCTGCATCTGCCCCGTGCGCTCGGAGTTGAAGTAGATATACGCTCCGTCGGGCGAGTACTCCGGTCCGTCGTCCAGTCCCGGCGCGATGGTCAGCCGCATCTCCTGGCCGCCCTCCACCGGGATCGAATACACGTCAAAGTTGCTCGTGTCCAGCTTCTGCACATGCGCACCGCTTCCCGGCGCGGGAGACACTTCAATCGGGCCGCCGCGCTGCCCGGTAAACGCCAGCGTCTTTCCGTCCGGCGACCATCCATGCCAGTACGACGGCGCATTTGGCGTGATCAGCCGCGGCGTTCCGCCACCAATCGGCACAACGTACACCCGCGATTTGTGGTCGTCGCTCGATGAGTCGCTCAGCGCCAGCCATTGTCCGTCCGGCGAGATGCCGTGATCGTTGTTGCAGTGCATCTGCGGAGCGGTGGGGACCACCGTTGGCTCGCTGTTCCCCAGCGCCAGCCGCCGCAGCGTCCCCTCCTGGTTGAAGATCAGAAACTTTCCGTCCCGCGACCAGTTGGGCGCTTCAAAGTGCGCAGCAGCCGTGTACTCCACGTGCCGGTCAGTCGAGGCGACAGAGATCGTCTCCAGCGAACTGATCAGAACGCTCTTCCCGCTTGCCGGCTGAAGCTGGTCCAGGGCCACGTTGGAAAAGACCGCCTTCTCCACCACGTCCTTGTCGTGCGCGCAGACGCCAATGCCGATGTAGAAGTCGCCCGTCATGCGCACCTTCGTCGATGCGCCCGCCGGGTGCAGCTTCCCATCCGGCCCCGGCACAAACGCATAGAAAAAGTCGCCTCGCTTCTCAATCCGCACTCTCTTCGGCGCACTCACGTTGGCCTCAACCTCATGCATCGTCGCCCCGGCCGCATCGCGGAACTGCAGCGATGTCAGGCCCACTCCATGCACTGCCACGTCCACAGCCGCCGAGTCGCCGTCAAGCGACTGCCGGATCATCAGCACGGCCTTGCGGTGCGGATTGCCGCCCATCCCCGCGAACGCAATATCCGCGGTCAGCGCCACGTCGCCCGAGACCTTCTTCCACGCGAACTGGAAGTCGTCCATCCCGAACCACATGTTCTCCCCGCTCCCGCTGATCGTGTAACTCCGCGTAGCTGTGTCGTACACCGCCGACCCCGGATGCAGCACCGTACCCACATCCTGGTGATCGGTAAAGATGCCACGAGTCATGGGCTCCGCCTGGGTCTGAGCCTGGGCGAAGACCGAAGCCAGCACAAGCAGCGCAAAAAGCGAAGACTTCAAGAGCACAGAAAAGCGGCCGTCAAGCATGGAGAACCTCTTGCAATGGGTTTAGAAACTGTCTGGAGCCGCGTCGTCTTCTCACCGGCCCATCCAGTTGTCGCTGGCAATTATTTTCCCGTCCGCGCCCACCAGAAGCAACGCCGCAAAGCCGCCAGGAAGCGTGCCGGCAAACTTCTTTCCGCTGCGCAAATCCACGAACTCCACCGCGCTCTGGTTGGACTCCGAAGCCAGCACGTAAAGCGTCGCATTTGGATACCGCGTGGGGCAAATAAGAATTCCCGGATCGGTCAGCGTTGTCGAATACACCGGCGTCACGCCCGCCGCCTTGAGCGCATAGCTGTACACATCGCCCACCGCCCTCAGGTTGCTGTTCAACTCCAGCGGCAACGCGGCAAACAGGATCCTGCCCTTGCCCAGTGGCTTTTCCACCCAGTCCTGCCCATCCGCCAACACCGCGCGGGTCAGCACCGTGGTCTTCATACCGGAGTAGGTCAGCTGCTCATCGCCGGCGGGAAAGTGAAACAGATCCTCGCGCAGCGTCAACGGCGCCGGCGTGTAATCCAGCCCCGCTGCCGCCTGTCTGCCCGTCGGATGCGAATGCGCATCTTCCCCGAAAGTTCCCGTCACCAGCAGCACCGCGCCATCCCGTACCTGTTGCTCAATCGCCGCCCACGCCGCATCCGTCAATCCAAAAGGGGAGGGAAGCAAAATCAGCTTCGGCCGCCCCAGCAACTCCGGCTGGTATTCGCCCACCGCGTAAGCCTGCGCATGCGCGTAGTTGTAGAGCGCCCGTACCGCGGTCTGCTGCGCCTCAAGCGCCATCGGATTGGCCACCGAAAGCTGGCCACTCTCTGGCAGCACCAGCGCAACCTCAGGCTGAACCAGCGCCTCCGCGTACGGCGCCGCCTTGCGGGCAAACTCACCCAGCGCGCGCATCTCGTTCTCCCACACCTTCGACGAGCCGTCGCTGCGCAGCATCCCGAAATCCACCTCGCGGTCCCAGTCCCATTGCATCGCCCCGCTCGATCCCGCGGCGAACCCCAGCGCCCACTTTCTCTCCGTCAGTCCCAGCCCGGTAAACTCGTCGTAGCGCCACGCGCCGTCCGGAGCCCACGCCGGTTGGTAGCCTGTTTCGCCGGTAATGTTCGGCACTCCCGGCCGCTTGGCCGCAACCGAGTCCCACAGCAGGTCGTCATCCTGCCAATAGGTGTGGTTGGTGGTGAATGAGACGCCCGCGCCGCCGTAAAACTGATTCAGCACGCGGTCCGTTACCCCGCCCTCGTCCTGCCCCACGTCGATCAGTTGCCGGCTTCCTGACCCGCGAATCAGCGCCACCATCGATCGCACCCAACTGCTGAACATATCCTGCGCAAAAAGGTTGTAGTCCAGTGAGCGCACCTGATTCGCATTTCCATAGCGGTCATAGCGCAGGTCCGCCACCGCGGGAAGCGGGATTGCATCGAAACTGCCCAGCTTTTCCGCCGGCACGCGCCATGCGTCTCCCAGCGCGGCCAGGCTCGCGTAGTGTTGCGCCAGCCACTTGTGCCAGGCTGCCACCTCCGTCGCATCGCCATTGGGCACGTTCCCTTTGAAGATCGCGCGTGGATTGGAGAAGCTCGGCTCGTTGATCAAATCCCACGAAAGCCACGGCACATCCTTGAACTGCTGCACCACGGAGCGGATATAAGCCTGCTGCGCCTCCAGCGTCGCGGGATCGGTGTATGGATTCGGCGGCGTCACAGCCGGGTCCGGCGTTTGCGGCATTGCGCCCGAGTGCGGCGAAAACGCAAAGAAGGTGAAGTTCACGGCAATGTGATGCCGCTGCGCGCAGTCGAGAAACGCCTCGAGATTGCGCAGGAAGCGCTGGTCCACGCCGCCCGTCTCCGCCTCAATGAACTTGCCGTTCGGCATCCACACGCCGGTTCGCACAAAGCTCACTCCGTGCGCCTCCATCTCGGCAAAGTCCTTGTCCCACACCGCTGCATTGCGCGGTCCGGAGAAATCCCACCCATTCTCCTCGGTTGAGAAATAGTTGGTTCCCACCGGAAAAAACGGCTTGCCGTCCAGCGTCAAAAAATCTCCATGCACTCCCAGCGCCGGTCCCGCGGTCAGTGCCGCGCGCTCCGCCACCAGGTATCCATTCTCGTAAAACTCCCGCTCCTGGCCGCCCTGTTTCAGCACGGCAGTTACTTTATAAAAACCTGCCGGCAGCGCTTTCTTAAAAGGCACATCCAGGTCTTCGATCGGCTTGCCGGTCAGCGGGATGGTGGCCTTATCCAGAATTCCTTTTTCAGATGAGAGCGACAGTTGCACCTCGCCGTTTACGGCGGTCCCGAGCTTTTCCTGCCTTGGGCAGTGCAGATGCACCGTCAGCGCCGGCGGCTCGCCCGGGCGAACCACAGAGAACTGCGCCTCAATGCTCAGCGCAGCCGCACCCTGGCTGGCATACACAGCGGCTGCGTGGATCAGCGCAATCCCATCGTTGCTCTCCCAGTAGCCGCGCTCCGGATCGAAGTCCAGAGCCACCATCCTGCTGCCCAGCATGCGCGCGTCCGGCCAGCGTCCCGTGTGGTCGGCAACAATTACCGGAGCAGCCACCAACTCACCCTCCGCATCGGCCATGTAGCCCAGCCCGTTCAGCCGCCCTTCCACGGCAAAAAAGTGCTGCCCGTGCACCTTCAGCGCAGGCAGCCACGCGTAGCCCTCCCGCCAGTGGAACACCGCATCGTGCGCCACCGGAACCTCGTACGTATGCCGGAATCCCAATTCGCGCGCGTACGTATCCTGCGGGGCGCTCGCCGCGTACTGTCCGCTCACCAGGCTCACCGGCACGCGCAGCGGCTGGCCGCCAATCACCAGCAGGTTTCCCCCACCATCCAGATAGTTTTCAATCGCCTTCCACGCTCCCACCGGCGCCGCCGACCCGTACGGCAGGACCAGGAGATCGGTATCAGCCAGCGCATCCGGCGCTTCCAGCTGAGTCTCATCCACAAACACCGGGCTCATGCCTTCAAGGGCCTTGTCGAGGCTCCCGCGCGCGACGGGTTCGCTGGCAACGGTAGGAAATCCCGTCTGCCAGAACGCAACCACCTTCGCCTCGAGCGGCACTGAAAGAACCAGAATCCCGAGCAAAATGAGGAATTTTCCGCGCATGTGTCGCACCTGTTCACCCTTTCACTGTTGCTTGCGGTGGGCGTGCTTTTTCTTCCCCGCTCGCGATTGCCTTACCGGCATGCGGGTGTACAGCGGAGCAGTGGCATGACAATAATGCCGAGGGCGCAAATCAGCAGCTTTCGCCGATCATGATAACGCTATCACTCGGCTTTGGAGAAGAAGAATTGTTTTCGCAGGAAGATGCGGGATCAATCGGGGAACAAACCGGAGTGGAAGTCGATTTTGTTCAGTCGCTGGACGAAACTGGCCGAAGGCTGCGTTACTGTTACGTGCTTCCATCCATGCGCCTCTCTTCAAGCGCATGGATGGATTGGCAAGAATGCCGCTTGATCGGGCGTTGCGGGGATTATTGGGGCGGCGGCGGCCCGTTCCGCGGCACGCTCGGATTTCCACCCTGCGGCGGCCCCATTGCATTCACGGCCGCCGCCACAAAGCTTCCGCCCTTCACGGCCCCCTCCACGCGCACCATATCGCCCACCTGGATATCGGCCAGCGTAATCGGATCGCGCCGCTTGCGAAACGTGGTGTTTTCATCGGCCACAAAGCTGTGCGCGGTGTTGTCCACCGTGCCCATGAGCGTCACCTTCACGCCGTCAATCGCGGTCACCTTGCCCATCAGCCACGTCTTGCCGTAGTTGGCCTGCATCTCGCGCATCTGTTTGGCGCGCTCGGGGTCAATCTGCACCACCACCATGGCGCCCACGGACTTGGCTCCGGCATCCACTTCGCCCATCGCCCCAATGGCGTCGCCCACCTTGATATCCGTTGCCTTGATCGGCGTGCCCCCACCCCCGCCACGCTCACCGCCGCCGCCTGCGCCGGCCGCGCGGGCCTGCTGCTTCACAATGCGTGTGTTCGCGCTGTAGTGCACCGTGTAAATCTCGCCCGTTTCGGTCTTGATGGTGTAGTGGTCCGCGGCAACCTCGGTCACCGTGCCCATGAGGCCGCGGCCCATCCCCATGCCGCCGCCCCACCCGCCGCGGCCGCCTCCACGCTGCCCACCCTGGCCCTGACCTGCCGGAGGCCCTTGCGGCGGTGCTGAAGGGGTTGCATCCTGAGCAGCAGCGGCCGCACCTACGGCGAGGCCAAAAACAAGGGTGTACAAGATTCGGACGTTCATACGAGCTCCTGCCAGCCAAACCGATGGCTCTATAAGGATAGACGCGGGATGGCCCCGCGAGGTCGACGCCTCTTGCTCAAATGAACTGTCGCCTCCGTCCTTGACCCCCAATACCTGAGTTAGGATTTCTATAGCTTCCCGGAAGCTATCTGGAGGTCTCTCCCTTGTTTCGTCAACGCCTGGCTCTTGCCGTTCTCTGTGCAGTTCTCCTCCCATGCGTGCCTGCGGCTGTTGCCCGTTCCGCCGCGCCCGCCCAGACAACCGCGCCCACAGCCGCACAGCTTGAAGCGTTGAGCGGCGAGTACACGGACAGGGCCGAACCCGACACACCCCTGAGCTTCTATGTGCAGGACGGCAAACTGTTTTACGAGTCCGAGCGCCGCGTCCCGACCGAACTGAAGCCCGTCTCCGCCGTTGAGTTCGGCCTGCAAGGGCAGAAATTCACTCTCCGCTTCTCACTCGACGCTTCCGGCAATGGAGCTTCGGTCTCCTATTCCGATGTACCGAACACCCTCTACAACCGGACTGGACCAGCCGTACATCACCTCTTCCACGACTACCAGCGCACAGAGGCCATGGTCCCCATGCGCGACGGCGTCAAGCTCCACATTGTCTATCCTGAAGCCCGCCGATATCGCCGCCCCGCTTCCGTTCCTCATCCAGCGCACCCCCTACGGCTGCGACGGCGCCAATCGCGCCTCGTTCTCCGGCGGCCGTCCCGAACTGGCCCGCGAAGGCTACATCTACGTCTGCGCCGACATCCGCGGCCGCTACAAGAGTGAGGGCGAGTTTGTGATGATGCGCCCCCTGGCCGATCACCACGACCCCAAAGCCATCGACGAGAGCACCGATACCTTCGATACCGTCGCCTGGCTCCTCGCCAACATACCTGGCAACAACGGCCGCGCCGGCGTTCGTCGGCACCAGTTACCCCGGCTTCCTCGCCATGATGGCCGGCATCGATCCCCACCCCGCCGTCAAAGCCATCTCTCCCCAGGCACCGATGATCGACGTCTGGATGGGCGACGACTTCTTCCATAACGGCGCCTTCCGCCAGACCTACGGCTA
The DNA here is from genome assembly GCA_963776535.1 of uncultured Acidobacteriaceae bacterium. Taxonomy (GTDB): domain Bacteria; phylum Acidobacteriota; class Terriglobia; order Terriglobales; family Acidobacteriaceae; genus Telmatobacter. The sequence continues at coordinate 50,826 of CAVZNB010000002.1, forward strand.
CGACTACGTCTACGCCATGGAGACCAGCAAGGAATCCGTCGATGTGGACTACGGCAAGGACAAGGACGGCAAGCCCCGCGACGGCTTCGACTACTTTCTGGAGCGCGGGAGCTTCGCCGAAGACGTGGAGAAGTCCGGCTCCAAAGTGCTGCCCACCTGGAAGCTCTTCCTTGACCACCCCGCCTACGATTCCGTCTGGTCCACCCGCGGCGTGGAGCACTCGCTGAACACGGTCGCCGTGCCCACCCTCACCGTCGGCGGCTACTACGACCAGGAAGACATGTTCGGCCCGCAGATTGAGTACCAGACCCTGGAGCCGCACGACGCCAACCACCAGAACTTTCTCGTCCTCGGTCCCTGGAACCATGGATATTGGGCAAGCTCGTCCCGCCATCTCGGCAACCTTGACTACACCGAGCCCATCGGCAAGGAGTTCCGCTCCCAGATCGAGGCAAAGTTCTTTGCCCACTATCTCAAGGACGCGCCCGGCGAAAACAAGGCCGGCTTCGATCTGGAAAACACCGCCAGCTTCCAAACCGGCTCCAACACCTGGAAGCGCTACGCCCACTTCCCGCCCAAAGAGGCCCAGACCACCAGCCTGCACCTGCTGGGCGACGGCAAACTCGGCTGGAATGACCCCTCGGCTCCGGCCAAAACCACCTACGTCAGCGACCCGGCCAACCCCATCCCCTACCGCCATCGCCCCATTCAGCCCACCTACGGCACCGGCTCCGAGTGGTTCAACTGGCTCACTGAAGATCAGCGCTTCGTAACCGATCGTAAAGACCTTGCCGTCTGGCGTCTGCCCGTCCTGAAAAAGGATATGGTCATCACCGGCGAGGTCGTCGCCGACATCTACGAGTCCACCACCGGCACTGACAACGACATCGTCGTCAAGCTCATCGATCAGTACCCGGACGACGATCCCGACCCCAAGATGCGCGGCTACCAGTTGATGACGAACGAGGAAATCTTACGCGGCCGCTATCTCGCGGGCTTCGACAACCCCACGCCCCTCCGCGCCGGCTCGATTCACGAGTACAAGTACTCGCTCCACGACGTGGACCACGTCTTCAAGGCCGGCCACACCGTCCTGGTCGAGATGCAGAGCACCTGGTTCCCGCTCTACGACCGCAACCCACAGACCTTCGTCCCAACATCATGACCGCCAAGCCGGAGGACTACAAGGCGGCGACGATTACCATTTATCCGGACAGCGAGCACGACTCCACCTTGCAGGTGCCGCTCGTCAACGCCTGCGACCAGATTGAGTGCTTTTGAGCGAGATGTGGAAGGCGAAGGGCGATTTCACTCAGGCTTCGGCTTCGAATCGGACGTGAATTGCAGCAGCTCCACCGGCGCGCCGTCGTCCACGATCATGGCTACAATGACCCCTTTACTCGGACTGTTTGGCGGCGTCAGAATCTCTTTTCCTTCGAGCGCCGCCCAAAGATCGTCCACCTCGAAGGCAACATGAGGCACGGTCTTGATGAGATCGGGGTAGGGCGCATCCTCGTCGAAGCGCATCCACTGGATTCCGTAGGGGCTGGCTTCAAATCCTGAAACGTGTATCTTCAGCACCGGCAGATATAGTTCTCCCGGACGAGGCGTGCGGGTTGGAATACCCATGTGGTGGTATCGCCAGCCGTGGGTTGCAGTCGCGGATGGAGGCTCGTGACCTTGTCTTGCGCTCGCCTTCGGAACGCCAACATTCTTTTCGCCATCGGCACTCATAGGCTTCTCCATTGGCCGGACCTGTCGATCGCATCATCCTACTCCGCACCGAAAACCCACGGTCCCGCATCTAAATATCGCGTTAGAATAGAAACAGCGCATGGTTCTCCACCAGCCCATTCCGGCCCTCCTCTAGCGGCGCCCGCCGCCTATACCGTTCTGCGCCCCCTTTTCACAATTCTTCTCCAAAACACGAAAACCCCGGAGGGGTCATGATTGATCGTTTGGAACAAATGGAGCAGCGCTACGATGAGCTTTCCGCCCAGATCGGGCCTTCCCGAGGTGATCACTGACCACGAGAAGTATCAGAAAGCCGGCCGTGCGCTGCGCGAAATTCGAAGACCCGGTGACGAAGTATCGCGAACTCAAGCAGGTTCGCCAGGGCCTGGCCGAAGCACGCGCCATGCTGGCCGAGTCCGACCCCGACATCCGCGCCATGGCCCAGGAAGAGATCGCGGCCGCTTGAGCCGCGCGAGCCCGCGCTTGAAGAAGAGATCAAGGTCCTGCTGCTGCCCAAGGATCCCAACGACGAGAAGAACGTCATTCTCGAAATCCGCGCCGGCACCGGCGGCGACGAGGCCTCGCTCTTTGCCGCCGAAATCTTCCGCATGTACACCCGCTTCGCCGAGCAGCACCGCTGGAAGGTCGAAGTCCTCTCGATGTCCGAGTCCGGCGTCGGCGGCTACAAGGAAGTCATCGCCATTATCGAAGGCGAGCGCGTCTACTCGCAGATGAAGTGGGAGAGCGGCGTGCATCGCGTACAGCGCGTTCCTGCCACTGAGACCCAGGGCCGCGTCCACACCTCCGCGGTCACCGTCGCCGTGCTGCCCGAAGCCGAAGACGTGGACATCAAGATCGAAGCCAAGGACCTGCGCATCGACACGTTCTGCTCCTCGGGTCCTGGCGGCCAGTCCGTCAACACCACCTACTCGGCCGTGCGCATCACCCACATCCCAACCGGCACCGTGGTCAGCTGCCAGGACGAGAAATCGCAGATCAAGAACCGCGACAAGGGCATGCGCGTGCTGCGTTCGCGCCTCTACGAAGTGGAGATGGAGAAGCAGAACGCGGAGCTCGCCAAGGCCCGCAAGGAGCAGGTCGGTACCGGCGACCGCAGCGAGAAGATCCGCACCTACAACTTCCCGCAGAACCGCATGACCGACCACCGCATCGGGCTGACTCTGCACCAGTTGGACCTGGTGATGGAGGGGCGCTTGCAGCCTATTGTGGATGCGCTGATTACGCACTACCAGGCGGAGCAGCTGAAGGCCGACAGCCAGGCAGCATGAGGGTGGCGACGCTCCGCTATTTTGTTCCTGGCGGCTGGGGCCGCCTCAGGACTGGTCCGCATCCGGACCGCGCGCGCCAGGACGCGGAGACCCTGCTCCTCCACGTGCTGGGCAAGAGTAAGGCCTGGCTCCTTGCCCACCCCGATGAAGAGCTTCCCGAGGATCAGGCTGCCTGCTTCCTCCAGCTCATCGAGCGCCGTTTCCATGGCGAGCCCATTCAATACATTACGGGCGAGACCGAGTTCTACGGCCTGCCTTTCCGCGTTACGCCCGATGTCCTCATCCCCCGCCCCGAAACCGAACACCTCGTCGAAAGAGCCGTCGCGACGGCGCCGTTGTTTCGCAGGCCTCGCGTCGTGGACGTAGGCACCGGCTCGGGTGCAATTGCCATCGCCGTCGCTCACGAGTGGCCGGAAGCAACGATCACGGCAATTGACATTTCGGCCCCAGCGCTGGAGCTTGCCCGTCGCAACGCCGAGCGCATTGGCTTCGCCGATCGAATTCGCTTTCTTGACGGAGACCTGCTTGCGCCCGTTAAAGGCGAGCAATTCGAAATCATCGTCTCCAACCCTCCCTACGTCCCGGAACTCGACCGCCCCACGCTCTCCGTTGAAGTCCGCGACCACGAACCCGCCCTGGCCCTCTTCGCCGGCCCCGACGGCCTCGCCGTCTACCGCCGCCTCATTCCCGCCGCCTTCGCCTGCCTCATCCCCGCCGGCTACCTGCTTCTAGAAATCGGCTACGGCCAGTCAGCCGCCATCAACGCTCTTCTCAGTGAAGCCGGTTTCGCCAACATCGAATTCCTCCCCGATCTGCAAGGAATCCCCCGCGTCGTTTCCGCTCAGCGCCCGCTCTAAACGCCCCTCCCTCGCTCCTGTTAAGACGCGGCCCCGTGTCCCGTGCAATGCATCACCCCAAGATACCTTTCCCACGGACCCACTGCGTCGCGGCACTGGTGGGCCATCACCCGCGCAATCTGGTGCAGATGATTCAGGTCATGGGCCGCCCATGCCGCCAGAAGCTCCCCAAGCGTAACTGGTCCCAGGCTCGGATGCCGCCCCCGCCGATGCAGATCTTCCGGCGTCAATCCTAGACTCCTCAGCGCCTCCAGGTTCTCCCTGCGCACCTGCGCAAACTCATCCAGCAGTTGCCCCAGCGTCTTGCCAGCAACCGCGCGCACATGTCCGAACCGGTCGAAGGCCGAAAATGGCTCTCCCTCCCCGAACTCCAGCACGACCCGCGCCCGCGGCAACCAGTCCGTTCGCTCGCAGTGGATCAGATGGCCAACCACATCGAAGGCGCTCCAGGAACTCTCCCCTTCGTTCACAAGCGTCCATCTCGCCGGCAAATCCCGCAACAGAGCATCCAGCACTGCGGGGGTGCGCCCGAGAAAGGTAATCGCCTCATCCAGCCAATTCTCCATCATCTCCTCCTTGGAATTGCTCCACGCGGAGGCGGAATCCGCCTGCGGTGGGCGTCCCTCCTGCTTGCTCCAGTAGTTAGCAGTCCTCCAGGACCAGCGTCCTCAAAACTGGAGACTTGCTCGTCAGCCGTCACCGTTCGACTGTCAGCTCCTTGTTCATACGTTTCTCAAATCATAAAGACCGCAAAGACACTCCACACTTCTCCGCATGTGAAATTCCCGCTCGCCGCCCGCGCCTCTCCAGACAGCAGCTGCCCCGCCTTCATGCGGTAGACTCTTATCGGAAAGGATTCCCTTCATGCCCTCATCCAAAGGCTACGCCGCCCTCGATGCAAAATCTCCTCTCGGCCCTTACAACTTCTCCCGCCGCGATCCCGGCGCGACGGAAATCGTCATCCAGGTTCTCTACTGCGGCGTCTGCCACTCCGATCTTCACATGGCCCGCAACGAGTGGGGCAATGCCATCTATCCCATGGTCCCCGGCCACGAGATCGTAGGCCGCGTCAGCGCCACGGGCAGCGCCGTCACCCGGTTCAAGGCGGGAGACATTGCCGCCGTCGGCGTCATCGTCGACTCCTGCCGCAAGTGCGCTCCCTGCTCCATCGGCGAAGAGCACTTCTGCGACGAAGGCGCCACGCTCACCTACGCCGCTCCCGACCGCGTTGACGGCTCCATCACCATGGGCGGCTATTCCACCAACTATGTCGTCGACGAGCGTTTCGCCCACACCGTTCCCGCCAACCTTGATCTCGCCGCCGTGGCTCCGCTGCTGTGCGCCGGCATTACCACTTACTCACCCCTGCGCCACTGGAAGGTGGGTCCTGGCAAAAAGGTCGGCATCGTCGGCCTCGGCGGTCTCGGCCACATGGGCCTCAAGTTCGCCCACTCCTTCGGCGCTCACGTGGTGCAGTTCACCACCAATCTCCGCAAGCGCGAAGACGCCCTCAAGCTTGGAGCCGACGAGGTCGTGTTATCCACGGATCCCGAAGCCATGAAGGCCCACACGAAGTCCTTCGACTTCATCCTCGACACCGTCTCCGCGCCGCACGCGCTCGATGACTATCTGCCGCTGCTCAACCAGGACGCGACCATGACGCTGGTCGGTCTGCCCGAAGTCCCGCCGTCCTTTCAAATGTTCAACCTCATCGCCCGCCGCGCCTCCATCGCAGGCTCCATGATCGGCGGCATGCCCGAGACGCAAGCCATGCTCGACTACTGCGGCCAGCACAACATTGTCTCCGAAGTCGAAGTCATCCGCATCGACCAGGTCAATCAAGCCTTCGAGCGCCTCCTCAAGCAGAACGTGAAATACCGCTTCGTCATCGACATGAGCTCGCTCAAATAGCGCGCCGCTCCTTTCAAGCGCGTTTCGGGGATTAGTCCCGCTGTGCCTCGCCAAAACTCCGCCAGCAGGCATTTGGTTTTTTCTTAACGGTTAAGAAATTCGGCAGCGACGGATTAGCGCTCCAAAGCGCCTATGTACTATCTCCAGGAAAATACAATATGTTTTCGTGGGACGGCATTTTGGCGAGGAACAGATCGGGGTTCATGTGTGGGTGCAAGGCACGCCGATCCGCCGAGCGATCACACAACCATCGCGCCTTTAGCGCCCCCCGGTGGGCGGCGTCGCTAAGTCGCGTACCCGTCAAGCGGGCTGAGGTTCGCAGCAGTGGCGCCGCCTGCGTTGGCTAGATTGGTAAGGTCGTTGTGTATCCAGGCGCCATTGGAATAAACGAGCTCGTGGATATGGCCGCCGGAATCGATGTAGTTCACGTGTTGCTGCAGCTGGTTGTTGAACATGGTCTCGTAGCCGTCAAGAGAACTGCCTGGCGAAGCCGTGTAGTCGGTTGCGTGCGCCGCTTCAGTGAGATCGTTGTGCTGCCAGCTGTCGGAGTAATATAACTCGTGAACGTGGCCGCTGGAATCGGTGTAATTCACGTGTTGCTGGCTGTTGGACAGCGTCTCGTAAGCGTCGAGAGTGCTGCCGGACTCAGCCGTATACTCGGCTGCGCCTGCCTCTTGGGTCAGATCGTTGTGCCGCCAACTGTCCGAGTAATATAACTCGTGAACGTGGCCATACGAGTCCAGGTAATCGACATGGGATTGGTTGTTGTACAGCGTCGCATAACTAGCCAGCGGGCTTCCGCGTCCTTGAATACCGCCAATTAACGGTGGCCCGGCGGCCGGGAAGTCCTCGGCGCTCGCTAACTCGGTAAGATCGTTGTGCTGCCAGCCGCCGCTATTGGAGTACCACAGCTCGTGGATATGTCCGTTGACGTCAATGTAATTCACGTGCAGTTGGTTATTCCACGGTGTGACATAACCGGCCAGTGGGCTCCATGGTGCCGCCGGATAGGCGGTCGCTCCCGCCAGCTCGCTTAGGTTGTTGGCGCTCCAAGTGCCGCCCACCTGGAACCACAACTCATGGACCTGGCCTGAGGAATCGATAAAGTTCACGTGCTGCTGGTTATTCCACAGCGACTGGTAGCCTGCCAGCGCGCCGTGTCCCGGAACCGTGATCGCGTGCGAGAGATCGGTAAGATCATTTGTCGTCCAATTGCTGCCGGTGTATAACAGCTCACGGACGTGCCCAGCAGCCCCGACAAAGTTGACGTGCTGCTGAAACTGGCTGTTAAATGTCATCTCGTAGCCGTCCATCAGGCTCCATGGAGCGGCTGGATAGGGGGTTGCTCCCGCCATCTGCGTGAGGTTATTTACACTCCATTTGCTGCCCGCATATACCAGCTCGTGGACCTGACCGCTTGAATCAATGTAGTTCACATGCTGCTGGTTGTTCGCCGGAGAAGAACCACAATTGCCGGTGGGCCCGCCGCTGATCGTGATGAAAATCGGATTTGCCAGCGCCTCCCACGGAACAGAGATGCAGATGCCGTTGCCTTTATCTGCGTTCGAGGCCGCCTGCTCGTTTAAGGCCAGGTACGCGGCAATGACCCCAGCGGCGGCCGATATCGGAGGCGGTCCGGCAGCCGCAACCGCGCTAGCCGCCGCTGTTGCATAGTTGTCAGCGGTCAAGAATGACTCGGTCTCCTGCTGATTCAGGTAAAGCGACACCCCGCCCCAGAGCGGGTTGCCCCACGTGTTCCAATTCGCCATACGACCCTCCTGCGCTCGAAGCGATTTTCGCGGCGACTTACGTCTCTTGACTCGCGGCGGCGATTTTACACCGATTCTCCGTACACTTACAAATAAATTTCGCCCGAAACCAAAGAGCCATATAAGTCCTGCGCTCATGAACTGCCAATTGGCTACTAAGTTGAACCGCCAATCCCTCTGCCTGAAGTAACAAAGACCGGCTGAGGAATAATTTTCCTGCTCTCTCTTCCAGGCAACTCTTGGCTGTTCCTCAAAACAGCGGTTCAATGAGGTTGGCCGGTTATTTTCGGTATGTGGCAATGCTTCCCCAAGAGAACTCTGCGCTCTTCCCGGCGGCCACGGGCTATCGGGCCATCCGGCTTAACCTGCCGGGTGCTGCAGGTCTGGACTTTCAGACCTGGAGACGACCAATCTTGACCGGCAGTCCATGTTTCCCAGACCATTTTGCATTTCAGTTCTCCTTTCGGTTTTGGCTTGCTAAAGATGTGGTGCAGCTCATTCATGTGCGTTTCAGCGCATCATGTCCCTTTGGGCAGAGATCGGATGGGTCGCCGCGCGCTTTTCGTCGATGCTGCCAAATTGCAGTTCGCAGAGGATCATGCCGCCGAACTGTTCAGCGGAAACTTCGGCGTTTATCATTCCGTCTATGGCTCCGCCCCTCAGGGAGGGCCAGCTTCCCCTGCCGGCTCTTCTCTCTCAAGCGCTCGTTGCCTTCACCATCGAGTTCGACAACGAATTCGAGCATCGGACGCCGCACCGCACGACCGACTACGGATCCACCCCCGGCGCAGTCAACCCGCCATGGCTGGTCTCCATGGTGATGTGGACAAAATACCTGCGGCACATTCCCGGCGATGGAGTCACCGTAAGCGAGTTGCAGCTCCTTACTCGGTCCGGCCCGAAGGAGTTGCAGCAGTGGCTCACGCGCCTTGCACAGTGGTGGGGCTACCTCCGCATCGAGCGGTCCCCCGCATCTGGCCCACCGAAGCGCCTCCAGCCAGACGCGATTGTGCGACCCACTCCCGGCGGCCAAAAAGCCCTCGAAGTCTGGCGTCCACTTACAGAAATCATCGAGGGCCGCTGGCAGCAGCGCTTCGGCAGGGAACTGATCGAAGCCCTGCGCCAGTCGCTCACCTCGGTCGTGAGCCAGCTTGACCCCGCGTTGCCTGGCTCTCTGCCAATTCTCGGCTACGGCCTCTCCAGCAGCGAGCCGGAAGCAGGCATGCGCACGCTTCCCACAGCCTCTCCGCTGGAGACCTCCTTGCCGGCTCTCTTTTCCAAGCTCCTGCTTGCGTTTGCCATCGAATTCGAACGCGAGTCGCCGCTCTCCCTGGCCATTGCCGCCAACGTTCTTCGGCTGGCAGGCGAGCCACTCGTTCCCATCAAGGATCTGCCTCGCCTCTCCGGCGTATCCAAGGCAGCCATCGCCATGGCTGTCAGCTTTCTGGAGAAGCGCGGCTACGCCGTAGCCAAGCCGGAATTGCCCGGCAGCCGCGTCAAGTTGCTTGTCCTCACGACGAAGGGTCTTGAGGCGCATGACGCCTGCGGGCAACTCATCTGGGCCATCGAGGAGCGCTGGCGTCATGGTTTCGGATCCGACAAACTCCAGAGAGTTCGCGAGCTTCTCGAGCCACTCATCGGCGAACCCAATGTGCGGCCATCGTCTCTTATGAGCGGGCTGCAGCCCTGCCCCGGCTGCTGGCGAGCCTCACTCCCCGCTCCTGAGACGCTCCCGCACTATCCCATGATCCTGCACCGCGGCGGCTATCCCGACGGCAGTTGAAGCTCACCGCTCCTCACCCCGCCCGGCCGGTCTTATCCAGCTCCCGATAAAACCCCAGGTCCCGCCCGCTCAAACTCTTCGCAATGTAGGCAATCTGCCCGAAGTGCAGCCCAAAGTGCTCGACCACTTGGTAGACCACCTCCAGCCCTGTCACGTGGTAGCCCTGAATCTGGTACGGCGCCGTCAGCTCCCGCACCGTCAGCCGCGCCAGCACCGAAGCAGCCGCATCCATCGTGGCCGACAGCCGCCCCAGCAGCTCCGCCGCCGTGAGCCCGCTCTCCGCGGCAAACTCCGCTGGCCGGTCGCGGCGGTCCTCCTGTCCATTGAATGACGCCACCAGCCACTGCGTCACGTTCCCGTTCAGGTGCAGCACAATATTGCCAATGCTGTTGGACGCGGCGTTCGGCCGCCACCACACCTCCGCCTCGCTCAGCGGTTCCACGCAACTGCGCAGTCGCGGCCAGTAGTGATCGAAGAGCTTGTGGCGTGAAAACTGAAGAAACAGCACGGAAACGTCGGCATTCGTATCGGTCATCGCAGCAGCAGCCTCCTTGCGCAGGGAAATCCTAAAGGTAGATTAAGCGACCTCCGCCCCTTCCCTCATACAGCTTGCATCTCCCCACTTCATCCCCCGGCAAACAAGTAATTGCTCAAACCCACACGGCCAGCATAGAATGCCGTCTGAAATCGTTTCCAAAAGGAATCCGCCATGCGCCGTTTCGCAGTTTTCGCCCTCGCCGCCCTTGCCTTGAGCTCCTTCGCCGCAGTCGCCCAAAACTCAGCCCCAGCCAAAACGCCGGCTGCCCCCAAGGTGGCGCCTAAGGCGCCGTCTGCCGCATCGCACATAGCGGAAACCCCGCCCATGGGCTGGAACAGCTGGAACTTTTTTGCAGAGAAAGTTACCGACGACGACATCCGCGCCGCCGCCGACAACCTCGTGGCCACCGGCATGAAAGACGCCGGCTACAACTACATCAACATCGACGACACCTGGGAGGCCGAACGCGACTCGACTGGCCTGCTCCACACCAACGCCAAATTCCCTGACATGAAGGCCCTCGCCGACTACGTCCACTCCAAGGGCCTCAAAATCGGCATCTACTCCGGCCCCGGCACCAAAACCTGCGGCGGCTACAACGCCTCGCTTGGCCACGAGGAGCAGGACGCCAAAATGTACGCCGCCTGGGGCATCGACTACCTCAAGTACGATCTCTGCAGCTTCATTCCCGACGTGATGGAGAAGCAGGCCCCCAACGACAAGGCCGCCCAGATGCGCCTGATGTTTGCGGCCTACCAGAAGATGGGCAAGGCCCTCAAAGCCACCGGCCGGCCCATCGTCTTCTCCCTCTGCCAGTACGGCTGGGATGCACCCTGGGAGTGGGCGCCCGCGATCGGCGGCAACCTCTGGCGCACCACCGGCGACATCGACCCCTCATGGGACCGCATCTACGCCATCCTCAGCCAGCAGGAGGGCCTTGAAAAGTACGCCGGCCCCGGCCACTGGAACGACCCCGACATGCTCGAAGTGGGCAACGGCAAGCTCACCCTGGGTGAGAACCGCAGCCACTTCTCCATGTGGGCCATGCTCGCCGCGCCGCTGCTGGCCGGCAACGACCTGCCCAACATGAAGCCGGAGATCAAGGCCATCCTCACCAACAAGGACGTCATCGCCATCGACCAGGATCGCCTCGGCCGCCAGGGTGAGCGCGTCTACTCCGACGGCGAAGTCGAAGTCTGGACCCGCCATCTCTCCGGCGGAGCGCTCGCCGTCGCCGTTCTCGCCGCCGGCGACAGCCGCTACTCCACCCATCCCTTCCATCTCGACCTGGCCAAACTCGGCCTCCATGGCCCGCAGGAAGGCAAGGATCTGTGGACCGGCAAACCCATCACCCTCACCGAGCACATGCCCATCGAGCTTACCAGCCACGACATCCTGCTGGTTCGCATCGCCGCGCCAAAATAACCGCCTCGCCATCGGAGCAGCGTTTCGGTTCTTGCTCTGCAACAAATCCGGGCGCCCCATCCTTTCCGCAACTCCATCGCGGAAAGGGTGGGAGGGCACAGACTCCTCAAATCAGCGCCACAGGCAGTCCTACTCCGCCCGCCCCAGGCACACCGCAAACCACCCTCGCGCATCCGTCCACGTTGCCTCCGGCAGAAATCCCGCCGCCTCCAGCATCCCTTCCGCCTGCCCCGGAGCGTACTTGTAGCTGTTTTCAGTGTGAATCCGCTCGCCGCTTCTGAATGCTACTTCCAACCCCAGACTCGCCAGCCTCACCCGCTGTTCCGCCACGCTTTCCAGGTGCATCTCAATCCGCGCATCGGCCCTGTTCCACACCGCCCGATGCGCGAATGCCTCCAGGTCGAAATCCGCGCCCAGCTCCCGGTTCAGCCGCGCCAGCAGGTTCAGGTTGAACCGCGCCGTCACCCCGGCCGCATCGTCGTACGCGGCTAGCAGCGTCGCCTCATCCTTCCTCAGGTCCACACCCAGCAGCAGCGCATCGCCCGGCGCCAGCCCGGCGCGAACCCCTTCCAGCAGTTGCGCCGCCTGGTGCGGGTCAAAGTTGCCGATGCTCGAGCCGATATAGAGCACCAGCCTCCGCTCACCGTCCGCCGCATCCAGCTCCAGCCCCTGCGTGTAGTCCATCACCCGCGGCGCCACCGCAACCCCGGGAATCTCCCGCTCAATGCGCACGCGCGCCTCGTCCAGAGCGCTTTCCGAAACGTCCACCGGCTCATACAGAACGCCTCCCTGGCGCTCCACCGCAGGCTTCAGCAGCAGCCGCGTCTTGTCCGCCGACCCCGCTCCCAGCTCGGTCACCCGCAGCCGCGCCGGCCCCGACCCATTGGCATGCGCCGCCTGCGCAATCATCTCCGCCCCATGCAGAGACAAGATCTCCCGCTCCGTCCGCGTCAGGTAATACTCCGGCAGCTCGCGTGATCTGGTCAAACAGCCGCGATCCGTCGGCGTCGTAGAACAGCCAGGGAGGCAGCCGTTTGGGCTCCAGACACAGCCCCGCGCGGGCTGCCGAAGCAACCGGTGCTTCCATACGCACTGTTAGTTGGGAAAGAGCGGACGCAGTCATTCGACCTCTTTGATGCGCTGTCAGGATTGCAGGCTTCGCAAGGTTTTTGAAAATCCGCAGAAATTCGCTGCCCAGCCTTCATGCATCAGGAACGCGTCACCGCGCCAAGCGGATTCCGGAAAACTGCCAGCGCGTCTCCGGCGGGAAGAAGTTCCGGTAGCTGCCGCGGATATGCGCCTTCGGCGTCACGCACGACCCGCCCCGCAGCACCATCTGCCCGCTCATGAACTTCCCGTTGTACTCGCCCAGCGCACCCCCCAGGGGCTTGAAGCCCGGATAGCCCAGGTAGGCGCTTGCCGTCCACTCCCAGCAGTCGCCCCAAACTTGCGCTATCCCGCCCCCGCCTTCCGCCGGCAGCGGTCGCAACGCGTCTGAATCCAGCAGGTTGCCCGTCACCAGCCGCTCGCCGAACGCGTTTTCCCACTCAAACTCCGTCGCCAGCCTGTACCCCGCCCAGCGCGCGTACGCGTCCGCCTCAAAAAAGCTCACATGGCTCACCGGTGCCGCCTCCAGTTCTGCCAGTGCCATTTCCCCGCGCAGCGTAAATACCCTCCAGTTGCCATCCGCCTCCGTCCAGTAGAGCGGCGCGCGCCACCCATGCGCCTGCACAGCATCCCACCCCGCACTGAGCCAAAGCTCCGGCCGCTTGTACCCGCCGTCCGCCATAAACTCCGCAAACTCCCCGCAGGTCACCAGCCGCTGCGCCAGGCTGTAGGGCTCCAGCCAAACTTTGTGCCGGGGCAGCTCGTTGTCGAAGCAGAATCCATCCCCGCAGTGGCCCATCTCCCGCAGCCCGCCATCGTACCCCGTAAACCCCAGCGGTTCCGCTCGCCCACCGGTTTCGCCTTTGCGTCCGTCCGGCTGGTAAGCCGGCCGCAGCGGGTTGGTAAACAAGGCGTGCAGAATGTCCGTCAGCAACAACTCCTGGTGTTGCTCCTCGTGATTCACGCCCAGCTCAATCCGCTTCAACGCCTCGTGGCCGGGGTTCGCATCCTGCAGATGGTCCAGCAGCCGCTCCACCCCCCGGTCCACATGCGCGCGGTAATCCATCACCTCGTTCAACCCGGGACGCGAAAACGATGCTCGCAGCCGCTTCTCCGGGAACGCCGCAAAGCTCTGGTAGTAGCTGTTGAACAGCCACGGAAAATCCTCGTTGAACAGCCGGTATCCCGCCACAAACTCGCGCAGGATGAACGACTCAAAGAACCACGCCGTATGTGCCAGGTGCCACTTGGCCGGTGAGGCCTCCGGGCACGACTGGACCATCATGTCTTCCGGCGTCAACGGTTCGCACAACGCCAGGGTTCGCTCCCGCGTGGCCGTGAATCGCGCCGCCAGCCTGCTCGCCGTACCCCATCCACTCATCGCCTTCATTCGCTGAGCTCTCCCATGCCAACGAGTCTAAACCGGATACCCACCCTCCACCCCAATTTGACCAACGCGCGGGCAATTGGACAATTTTATGCAGTGCACGCACCCTCTTTTGGTGGTCTAATAGAGGAGTTCAATGGTTCGCAAGCCATCTGATCGGTTGATGGCCCAATTCCTTCGCAAGGGGGGATTATGTGTAGGCCCACTCCGCGCCATTGGCTGTCGGCGCTCCCACTCTGTGCAGCCATCGCTTTTGCAGTTCCCGCCGTCCTCAGCCAGGCGCCCGCTGCAACCCCGGAACAAACCTCGGTCCAAGCGCCTGATCTGTCCATCCCGCTCATCCCCGCCCAGGAGATGTCCCTCACCCCCGCGCCGGTTTCCGCCGCAAACCTCACCTCTCCTGCGGCGCAGCCTGACAGGCCACCCACGCCCGAGGAATTGGGCGACTCGCTGATGGCCCGCCAGCGCTACCAGGCGGCCATTGAAGCCTATAAAAAAGCGCCGCAAAACTCCCCCGGCGTGTGGAACAAGATGGGCATTGCCTATCAGCTGATGTTCAATCCCGATCAGGCGGCGCACTGCTACCAGGTCTCGCTCCGCATCAAACCGCTTGACGCCCCCGTGCTCAACAACCTCGCCACCATCTACGACTCCCAGCAGCACTATGGTGACGCCCAGCGCATCTATCGCAAGGCGCTGAAGATCGATCCGAAATCTGCCCTCATCAACAAGAATCTCGGCACCAACCTCCTCGCCCAGCACAAGTACAAGAAGGGCTGGGAAGCTTACAAGGTGGCCATCGAGATCGATCCCAACATCTTCAAGAACAGCGTCAGCCCGCGCGTCCAGAATCCGGCAAGCATCCAGGAGCGCGGGGCTATGAACTACTTCATGGCCAAAGGATGCGTGCGTGCCGGCATGAACGATTGCGCCCTCGATTACCTGCGCATGGCCCTCAACGAGGGCTTCGTCACCCCCAAGAACGTCGCAGCCGACAGCGAGTTCGCCGCCCTGCGCGGCCTTCCCGCCTATCAGCAGTTGCTCTCCGAGCAAACTCGCCAGTAGATCTCCCGCAAACATCGTCTCGCTCAATGACCGCGGTGCACGCTTGCCAGGGAACCGTTGCACATGATGCAGTCCTGAGTGACACCGGCTTTGAAGGGTACGGGGTTTACAGGCCGCGAAAAACCCAATCGAGGCACTCGTTTTGAAAGGGAACGGCGAGGTACCCTCTGGGTCCCGTGCCGATAAGGCCAATAGAATGAACATGGCTATAGTTCCCGCGGAATGTTCTTCGCAGGATATGTCAACCACCGCGCCCTCTTTCCGCAGCCTCTTCAGCTCCCTGAAAATGACCGGAATGCGAGGGCCTTCAGTCTCGGATCAAGATGACCCAAGGCAGATACAACTTGCGCTCAATGCGCATGTCCGTGATGATGCCCGTGGTCGTGCGCACTCGCCATCTGTTCAATCGGAACCACGCACCCATCCAGCTCTCCGCACCCGGTGTGTTCAAACTGGATGGTCGTATGCGCAATGTGGAAGTGCTCCTTCAGCACATGATTCAGCCTCTCCAGGATGCACGCGCTCTCCGAAGGCGGAATGTCGGCAATGCACACGTGGCAGGCCATTGCGCGCGACTGCGAGCCCAGGCTCCAGACGTGCAGGTCGTGCACGTTGATCACGCCCTCCACCGCCTCCATCCCTGAGCGAATCTCCTTCAGCGACACGCCCCGCGGCGTTCCCTCCAGCAGGATATTCAGCGTCTCCCGCACAATTCCAAGGCTCGACCAGAGAATCAGCGCCGCAATCACCAGCGACAGCACCGGGTCAATCCAGTTCTGCCCCGTCAGCAGGATGCCCGCGCCCCCGGCAATCACCGCAGCTGTCGACAGCGTGTCTCCCGCCATGTGCAAAAACGCCGAGCGCATATTCACGTCGCGCGCCACGCCCCACAGCAGCGCCGCAATCACTCCGTTCATCACCACGCCCGCCGCCGCCACAATCATCATCAGCCGCGGCTGCACTGTCACCGGCGCCTGCAGCCGATGCACCGCCTCCACCCCAATCCACAGCGAAATCACAATCAGCGTGGCCGCGTTGATAAACGCCGCCAGCACCCCCGCCCGCTGATACCCAAATGTCTTCGAGTTGCTCGCCGGCCGGGTCTGGAAGTAGACCGCCGCGAAGCTGAGCAGCAGCGCCAGAAAGTCCGATGCGTTGTGTCCGGCCTCTGAGAGGAGCGCCAGCGAATGCGCCCGCAGTCCTGCCACAAACGTCACCACCACGTACGCCAGCGTCGCCAACAGCGAAAAACGCAAAACGGACTTGGTGCGGTCTGCCCCGGAACCCGAAGGTGCTGCATGCACATGCATGAGGCTAGTATACCGGGGGTGGGTATCCAACGCAAAATTCCAGATCGGGCAGGTTCGCTACCGAGATAGCAACTTGCGGTTGGCAGGTTCATTCAGGCGTAAGGGTTATTTACGAGCGGACGATTGGGAGATTGGCCGCCTTCCACGAGCCGCGGCTGCCTGCACTTCCATGGGAACGCAGGCAGGGATCGCTTCCCGAAACGTTCTCAGCGACACTGGGCCCAATGGTTTCGCGCGAACTCCCGCCGCCAGGAAACCGCCAGCCCATTAGCATTACTGTGTCGAAGACGCCGCAGGTTGGCAGGTAGAAGCGGAGGGATTCGAAGCCTAGCCCCCGAAACCCGCCATGTTCCTGCATTCATAAGACTTGGCCGTTAAGCCTAGAAATATGAGCAATTTCTCCACATCCATCGCTTACCCTGTTGTCAATGAATGCTATGCTGGGGAACCAGTTTCCGCAACATCGGGATCGTCTGCTGAGAGAGTCTGCTAGAGATCTGATTTATCTAGATCCGGTTCGCCGTGCCGTTTACAACGGGTCCACCAGCGCGTGTGTCTCATGCTAAAAACGAGGTCTCTCGTTCTGTTGCAGGAGTCTGTAGGTGATAAACACCACCGGGACAAGAAAGACCATGGACCCAATCACCCACATGATCACGGCGCCGGCCCGCTGATCGACCGCCGGTGCAATGTTGAAGGCGTTTGGTTCTTTCAGGTAGTAGTCATAGACGGGCCGCTCACAAAAAGCGAGAAACGCAGACAGTGCTGTGTTCACGATGTCGGCCATCACCAGGTAGGGCAGCATGAACCAGCCAATCCCTATGGTTCGCGATGGCCATGGGCGGATGAGGGGCCACCAGAAGAGGATCGACGTTGCCAGGAAACTGAGATGCTCGAAGTCATGCCAGTGTTCGTGCTCGAGGGCGAAGTCGTACGCTGCCGGTATGTGCCAGGCCAGGAAAGTAAGATTCATGGCGAGCCAGGCCACGAGCGGCGTGACAAGCCAGTGGCCCAGTTGCCGCAGTCTTCTGCGGCGAACAAGCGGCCCGAAGATATATCTGGTAAATCTGCGTGGCAGGCCGCGAAGCATGGGAACGACGGGCCAGCCGATGAGCAGCAAAGGTGGAACAAACGACATCAGAAGCAGGTGCTCCACCATGTGCGCACTGAGCAGTGCATCGGCGAACCCGTCGAGAGGAGACGCTATCGCCAGCCAGATGACGGAGATGCCAAGGAGGAACGACAGCAGGCGCCATTGTGAGAATTGAGACGGCCGTGTCTTGCGAATCTCAAACCATCCGCGGAGATAGATGAGAGCGACCAGAACCAGGGTCCCCGTGAGGAGGATAGGCGGCGACCAATCTTCGAAGATTGCCTGGGACGCGGATTCCATGGAGGCGAATGCCTGCGACGCTAGTGTGTGCCGGTCGGAGCGGCGTTTGGCGGTTCGGTTGTCACCATTTTTCTCGATGCATCGATTGCGGCCGGCTGGTTCTCGGAACGCAGCGTGGTCAGGAACCGGACCAGGGCCGTGGTCTCCGAGGGGCTGAGCGCATTGCCATAGGCCGGCATGTTGCCCCCACCCTGCAGCACTTGGCGAATGATCTGGTCCTCGGTCATGCGGGTGGCGATGCCATCCAGTGCGGGTCCGCGAAGCCCACCTTTGCCGCCGACCGAATGGCAGTTGCGGCATTGCTTATCCTGGAGAAGCAGTGCGCCTTGCCGCTCGAGGGGCGTGCGATCCTCAAGGTACGCGGTTGGAATGGGGTCGGATGTCCATGCGTCCATGATGGGGCTCCACGGGGTATAGGTGCCCAGATGGGTAAAGATGCCAAGCGTAACCGCGATGACTGCGACCATCAACACCGCGACTGGCCGGCGCGACCAGTGCTTCTCCCCCTGGCTTGAAAGCAGCGGCAACAGCAGCATGGCTCCGACAATCAGAACCGGTGCAATGAACAGAACCGGAGTTTCGAGGCTCGGAGGGAGATAGGCGAGAACAGCAAATATCCAAAGAAATGCGAAGTCGGGTTTGGGGGCCGTCTGGATGATCGTTGGGTCGGGTTGGCCGGTGGGCCCGAAGGGGCCGAAGTAAAGAGCGCAAGCCATCACGGCCAACAGGATCGCAGCCGCGAAGATGGCATCCTTCCAGGCAGCATCGGGCACAAAAGCGATGCCTGTGTCCTTGGTCAGTTTCTGGTAATCCCGGGCGTAAGTCGTCTTGCTCACGATGCGTCCCGGCATCGGCCATTCATTGATGCCAAGTCGCAGAACCATCCACAAGTGCAAACCGACCAAAGCCAGAAGGACGCCTGGAATGATGAACACATGCAGAGCGAAGAAGCGCGTCAATGTAGGTCCCGCGATGATAGGTCCGCCGAGCATGAGGTTGACCAGGGAGCCGCCGATCCAGGGAACCCGGCTCAGGATTGAAGCTCCGATGCCGAGTCCCCAATAGGCGTCCTGATCGAAGCGCAAAACCTGTCCGGTGAATGCCATTCCCAGCGTTAGCAACAGCAGAAAGACGCCCACGATCCATGTGAGTTCGCGAGGAAACTTGTACGCACCGAAGAGAAACACCTGCGCCAGATGGATCAACACGATGGCAATCATGAAGTCCGATCCCCAGCCGTGCAGGGCGCGTAGAAACCATCCCAGCCTGACGCTGTGATCGAGAAACTCCAGACTGGCCCAGGCCTGTCCCGCGGAAGGCGAATACACAAGCCCCAGCAGAACTCCTGTCACTACCTGAAGAACCAGCAGCACGGTGGCCGCACTGCCGAAGACATACCACCAACTGGCGGTGCTTGCGGGCACGTCATGCTCCGCCGCATCGATGATGGGCTTACCGAGGCCAAGACGGTCTTCAAACCATCGATATATTCGAAGCCCTGCCTGCTTCATCCCTGGCATGACCCGCACCTCGGTTTCAGGTTTTGCGATTTCTGATTGAGGACTCCGGCCGCCCCGTTTGCTGTTCCAGCACCTGCGATCTGGGTCAGGGTTTGCACATTCGATGCCTGGTCCGCGGGCGTGGGCATCTTCCCTGCGCTGATTTCGAGCGAGTCTCCCACAATCCTGTGTTCGTATTCAAAGAGTCCGCGCTCCGGCGGACCCGAAGCCCGGGAACCGTCTTCGTAGTAAGCTCCTCCGTGGCACGGACACAGAAAGAGCTTGGATTCAGAGAACCAGCGCACCGGACAACCAAGGTGAGCACAATTGATGGCAAACACCTGAAATGTTGTGCCCGAAATGCGGCGGACCCAGCAGGGCACGTCGCCTGTCTGGCCGTCCCAGGGCGTGGTCACGGGGTTGCGAAATGTGGCCAGCCGGGTCTCGCCTTCAGGAAAGCCGCTCACCGGTCCAAGGCCGACCCATGAATCATTGAAGGATTTCTTTTTGAGGGCCGGTCCCAGCAGGTAGCCGACAATGGGAACCGCCAGCACGGCGCCAACAGCGCCATTGGCAAGCAGAGACAGCTTGAACAGGAATGCGCGCCGCGAGTGCGCCGCCTGCTTTGCATGGATCAGCTCATTCTCTCCAGGCTGTTCGGGGCTTTGATCACCCTGCAAAATTTGCTGCGGATTGGGTTCGTTGGGGTTCATTGATTCAACTCCTGCCAGGTCGTCGATGGAACGCGGAATCAGGGATGCACTGCGTAAGGTTGTCCAGGATCTGCTGTGCGCTTGGCGGCCAGCCAGGCGACTACGTCCGTAATCTGCTGATCGGTCATGGGAACTGCTGCATCGGTGCGCCAGTCTGGCATCACTCCCTCCGGCAAGCCGGCAATGGTAAAGCTGCGCAAGGCCTGATCGCTGACCAGTGCCAGATACGCTGCATCGACAATGGAGCCCACCTTGGTTTTCCTGCCGTTGATCTTGGCGGTCATCCCCTCGCCATGAGCACCGTGACATGAGGCGCAAAACTCCCCGTAAGCCTGTTCACCGCGCACAGCATCGCCCGGCTGCGAAGCCCGATAGGCCGGGGTACCGGGCGTTGGAAGAAACGCAGGCTTGTTCCATTGCTGCATCATTCCATGCGCCAGAATACTGATCTGCTGATCGGTCAGTGTGCCGCCTGCACTTCTGGCAAAGGCCGGCATCAATTTACCCTCAACACCTTTCGAGGTAACTTCGCGAAGGTTATCTTCGCCAATCACCGCGAGGTAGACCGGATTGGCGAGTGCGATTGCAGCGCCATTTTTGCCGTTCTCTCCATGGCAGGCCGAACAGTTTGTCTTGTACAAGACTGCAAAGTCCAGAACCTCTTCCGGCCGCGCTACCTCAGGCCCTGGACCGGGGCGGCCGGGAACATGCCCGCATCCGAGGACGGAAAGTCCTGCTGCGGCAACAAGCGCTTTGAGCAAAGCCAGCCGGGTTGGTGTCAGATTCATGGAGTGTCATCCCCTTCGTCCTTGGCACTGGTATGCAACCCGGCACGAACTGCGAATGGGAGAGCCTGGAACTGTGCGGTCCGCACCTTCACCTGCCGATTGACTACGAATCCCGCCACCAACCCAAAGGCAATCTGGGAGATTACAAACCAGAGCCAATTGATGCGCTGGTTCAGAATGGGGCTGATGACGCCGATGGCTGAGTAGAGCAGGCCGGTCCACAGAAACGGCGCGATAAACCCGGCGGTGAGGATGGGCTTTCTGGGAAACATGGGCAGCATGGCTCCGTAAAGCAGGCCGATCAGCAGCGAGGCCGTAGTGTGGATGCCCGCCGCGGCAAGCAAGCCAAGCAGATGAAACTGCGCCAGAAAGGCATCGCTCTGACCCGCCCAACTGACAAAGCCACCTGCCGCAAGCAGGTTCACGGCATACCAGATGCTGTGATACCGAATGAGCCCAAAGAGCGCCGCGGGTACGATCATTGCAGTCCCGCCCGCAAGGCCTCCTTTGATTCCTGCGGTTATGCTGAAAGTTTCAATGGGCAGCAGTTTGCGGTGGCGGGGTTCGGCGGGCATTTGCGTGTAGGCTGCCTGGGTGCTGACTGGCGCTGCGGCCTCGGCGAATACGGGAACATAAACATGATGCTCCTGCGGCAGGACCTCAAGAAACCAGCCCACAATCCCGCCAACTGCCAGCAGCGCACCTAACAGGCTCATCACCCAATGCGTAACCATGCCCGTAAAGATCAGCGCCAACCCGAAGGCAAACACAATCGGCCAGATTGTAGGGGCAGGAAGCTGCACGGTCCCTGTATGTGCATGACCGGTATGGCCGTCACGATTTTGATTGTCAGCCTGCATCATGGCATTGATTCCCGTCCGGGCTCGCGCATCGAATCGCTATCGCCCAAGTACATACACAACCAGAAACACGACGACCCACACCGCATCGACAAAATGCCAGTAAAGCGACAGCACTTCAAGGCGTTCCGCATGCACTTCACCAACCCGGCCGCTCACGCTGAACAGAAAGGCAGTTGTAAGGAAGAGAAGCCCAACCACGACGTGCGAGGCATGCAGACCAACCAGCGAGTAATAGGTCGTTCCGAACAGATTTGTACGGATCGTAAATCCTTCTTCATAGATGAGGTGATGCCACTCAGCGGCCGTTGTCCATAAGAAGGCCGCTCCAAGAAGCACCGTCACGGCCAATGCCAACGTACAGCGCTGGACATTGCCTTTCCGAAGCGCACTGACCGCCGCGTGCACTGTCAGGCTGCTGGAAAGCAGGCAGATCGTGCCAACAATCGGCAGTTCCAATATTTGTGAAGGCAGCGGCCCAGTCAGGCTCTTTCCCAGGTAATAGATGTAGGCGACGACAAAAATCAGGAAGATCGCCGCCTCGGCCGCAATCAGGCACCACATGCCCACGATGCCACGATTGGGCAATACCCAAGGGGCTTCCGAATTGATGCTGGCAGGAACTGTCACCGGAGTCTGCATCATTCATAACTCGAATCTGGATCTTCTGGATGCTTTAGATCCCACAGCGGCCGGCGGCTGCCCACGATTGGCTCCACGGCAAAGTTATACGACGGCGGCGGTGAAGCAGTTGACCACTCCAGGGTCCAGGCATCCCATGGATCAGGCCCAGCAATCTTTCCGCGGAAGTAAGAGTGAACGAGATTATAGACAAAGATCAAGGTGCCAATCGCCTGGATGATTGCGCCAATGCCGACGATCAGATTCCAGTACTCCCATCCCCGCCCTGCTTCATAGGTGTAAATGCGCCTGGGCATTCCCAGCAGGCCTGGAACATGCATAAAGTCAAAGGTGAGATGGAAACCGATGATGAAAAACCAGAAATGCCACTTGCCCAGCGTCTCGCTCATCATGCGGCCCGTCATCTTGGGGTACCAGTAATAGAAAGCGCCGAACAGGGCAAAGAGGATGGCGCCGACGAGAACATAGTGGAAGTGAGCCACAACGAAGTAAGACGCGCTCAACTGCCAGTCGAATGGAGCCGCGGACAACATAATGCCGGTTAGTCCGGCGATCAAAAATTGGAAGAGGAAGCCAACCGCGAACATCATCGGAGTTCGGAATCTGACTTTCCCACCCCAGATGGTGGCCAGCCAGTTGAACATCTTGATGCCTGTAGGCACCGAGACAACCATGGTGGCAAATACAAAGAAGGTGTTACCCGCCGGGCCCATACCCACGGTAAACATGTGATGTGCCCACACGCTGAGGCTTATGAAGCCAATGCCGACAGAAGCGGCGACCATGGCGGGGTAACCGAAGATCGCCTTCCGTGAGAAAACCGGTACGATCTCATTGATGAATGCGAATGCAGGAAGGATGAGGATATAGACTTCCGGGTGGCCGAAGATCCAGAAAAAATGCATCCACAGGACAGCTGAGCCGCCGGCCTGCGTATCGAAGAAATGAGAGCCGAGATAGCGGTCCAGAGTGAGCATGATCTGCGCAGCCGTGAGCGGACTGACGGCAACGAAGACCATGCAGCTGGCGACCAGCAGCAACCATACGAACAGCGGCATGCGCGTCATCGTCATGCCCTTGCAGCGCATGCAGATCACGGTAGCGACAATGTTGATCGCGGTTCCGGTGGTGCCGATGCCGCTCATCAAAATCGAGAGGGTCCAGTAGTCCGTGCTGTGCCCCGGCGAAAACACCTTTGCCGTCAGAGGGGCGTATGCAAACCATCCGACGTCTGGAGCTGAACCTGCTCCATACAGGCCACTACCGGCGAAGTAGCTCAGGTAGAGCAGGATTCCCCCGAACGCCGATATCCAGAAACTGAAGGCGTTCAACCTGGGAAAGGCCATGTCGCGCGCGCCAATCATGAGCGGGATCAGATAATTCCCGAATCCAAAAAGGATGGGGATTCCGACGAAGAACACCATGGTTGAGCCATGCATGGTGAACATCCGGTTGAAGACCTGGGGACTGACGAAATGATTGTTCGGAACCGCCAGCTGAATCCGCATCAGCAGCGCCTGCGCTCCGGCCAGGACCAGGAAGATAAGCGCATAGACGATGTACATGATGCCGATTTTTTTGTGGTCTACGGTAGCGAGCCACTCGTATACGACGCCAGGCCCGGAGGAGTGGCCCGCGGGTGCGGTTCGGTCGATGGATTCCAGGACTAAGGCTTCGTTGGCCATGTTGCACTGCTTTCCAATCGATGGTTAGTGGAGCGTCGTGAGATATGCCGTAACAGCATCCAGGTCGTGGTTGTTCAAA
This sequence comes from uncultured Acidobacteriaceae bacterium, assembly GCA_963776535.1. Lineage (GTDB taxonomy): Bacteria > Acidobacteriota > Terriglobia > Terriglobales > Acidobacteriaceae > Telmatobacter. The sequence continues at coordinate 74,660 of CAVZNB010000002.1, forward strand.
TGCATAGACGGCATCAGCGACCCGGGCTTCAACTCATCCGGATCGGCAATCCATGCCCTCAGTTGTTGCGGCGTGTTTTGAATGGCGCCCGATGCGATCGTGTCCCGGCTGGCAAGATGCGTTAGGTCTGGTCCGAAGCGCCCGGTCGCCACCGTACCCGTCACCGTATGACAGTTGATGCATGCATTGTGGAGAAAGACAGTGCGACCCTCTTCGGCCAGCGGCTGGTCAGACAGATCGACACGTGAGGGCTGCTGTTGCTGCTTGACCCAGGCTGCAAAGTCCAGCGGGGTTTGCGCGTAAACGCGCAAAAGCATCTTTGCGTGCTGAGTGCCGCAGTATTGGGCGCATTGACCCAGGTACAAGCCGGCCACAGGCGGGTCAAGCCACATCGTGTTGATCCGGTTCGGAATCAAATCCGTCTTACCCGCGAGCCTTGGGACCCAGAAACTGTGCGTAACATCCGCCGACGACATTTGGAGATACGTTGGCGTGGGGCTGTTGGGATCGCTGATGGGGATGTGTAATTCGTTTGCGGTTACGATGCCCAGCTTCGGATATCGATACTCCCACCAAAACTGGTGCCCGATGACAGTAACGTTCAAGGCATTCTCAGGCTTGGGCCTGGCTTCCGTCTCCAGAATGACGCGCGTGGTTGACAGGAATAACATGACCACGATCAGGATCGGAATGACCGTCCACGAAAGCTCGATTTGATTGCTGCCGTAGACCTGCGCAGGTTCTTGCCCGGAGTCCGTGGAACGTTGCCGAAATCGGATCAGGGCATAGAGCAGCAGCCCCGCGACAACCAGGAAAATGACAAGCGTAACCGACAACACAAGCATCGAGAGGCTGAAGATGGAGTGCGCGGGCGTGGCGGCAGGGTCAAAGATGCTGGTTGGAGAACCTGCGGAGGCCCGTCGGGCACTCGCCAGCAAGGCAACGAAGGGTGCCACGACGCTGGTCCGAGCTGAAGCCCGCTTTTTAGAGCCGGCAATCCTCGCAAATCGATTTATGAAATCGAAAAGCACTTGTGTCACGCCCCCGACGATCAAGGTTGTTCAACGAACAGAAACTGGAAGGGCTGGTGGGAAACGAAATACAACCGACCACGACACAACAAAAGAGCCGGCATTACCGTCAACATCACGAAAGGTATTATTCCATGCCTCATACACTTCCAACAAACCCAGGGGAACTTGCCATGAACCTGGCTCTGATCTCAACGCCCCATTCCTCTCGATACCGCCAATCAATACGGCCTATCGCTGAAGGATCGAACTCGCAGCATCCTCATTCATCCCTCGCTTCCCGATCCGGAACGGAATGAACTGCTCCTCTCCACTTCCCGGCCGACATGACGCTTTCGACCAGTCAACAGTTCCTGTACGCTGATACTTCCGCAAAGCCGACCTGTTTCCCGATCCACCACGAGCATGCTGGTGACTCCGGTGATCGCCATTTCTTCCGCCACTGCTCTGCAGGTCTCATCCGTGTATGCAAGAACCTCGGGTATTGTCTCCGGAATGTCGCTTGACTCTCCAGTTTCAGCTTTCTGAGACACTTCCGTCATCACGTCCGCCACACTAACCATTTCAAGCGGGTCCACGCCATACTCACGCGACAAATGGTATCCACGGCGACTCAGCTTCTCCGTCAGAATCGATCGAGGCATTATCAGCGAGGTCACCAGGTAGGATGCCGTACATGCAAGCGTCAACGGCAGCAGAGCGGGAAGAGCATGGGTCAATTCAAGCGAAAACAGGATCGCAGTGAGCGGAACACCCAGGGCGCCCGAGAGCATCGCTCCCATCCCCATCAAGGCCCACAGCGCTTGCGTTCCTCCCGGCATGTGCGCCAGCCGTGCCGCTGACTCACCCAATGCCGCACCAATCATCAACAAAGGCGCCAGCACGCCACCCGAAGTTCCCGAACTCAAAGAGAATGCCCACATCAGCGACTTGGCGACAATCAGACCAACCAACAGCGCGATCGGGGCGTTCCCACGGAGAAGCTCAGCGATATTGTCGTAACCGACTCCCAAGCCACGTGGGAAAAAGAAGCCACCCACGCCGATGCCGATGCCGCCGATTGCCGGCCACCACATCCAGTGCACTCTCAGCCGGCCACAGACATGCTCAAACCCATCTTCAAAGCTATACATCAAACGGCTCAGGCCCGCTGAAGCAAGACCCACGAGCATTCCCAGTGGAGCGGACAGAAGCAGCGTGCGTCCTAATGGAATGGTCGAATGAAGCTCAACGGGGAAAATCGGGCCTGCTCCAAGCCAGCCAACGCGCAACGCGGCTGCGACAACGCTCGCCACCGCAACCGGCACAAGCGAACGTGGGCGCCACTCGAAGAGCAGCAGTTCGACGGCAATGAGAATTGCGGCGATGGGCGCAGCAAATGTGGCTGACATTCCGGCAGCCGCGCCAGCAACCAACAGCGTTGTCCGCTCGGCATCGGTCAGGTGCAGCCACTGCGCGACCAGTGATCCAAAGGCTCCGCCGGTCATGATGATCGGCCCTTCCGCACCGAATGGGCCGCCAGATCCAATGGCGATTGCCGCTGAAAGCGGCTTGAGCAGCGCAACTTTTGGGTCCACTCGCGCGCCACGCAGCAGAATCGCTTCAATCGCCTCCGGAATTCCGTGGCCCCGTATCTTGTCCGATCCATAGTGGGCAATGAGCCCCACCATCAGTCCACCAATCACCGGTATCAGCGGCATAATCCATGGTGAGAGCGGCGACCCCGCTGGCCTAACAAGGGTCAGACTTAATCGGTGGTAGTAGAAAGCGTTTGTCGCCAGCGCAATGGCTCGCAACAGGAGCACGGCTAATGCCGCACCGCCTGTGCCAATGAGCAGAGCCACAGCAGACAACAGCCACACCCGGCGATCTACGGTAAAGTCGCGTAGCGCTGATGGACGAGATCTCATCGAGCCTCCGCATCCACAGATCTGCGCGAATTCAGCGTTATTTGTTTCAGTGCCTGCGATAGCCGTGGCGCCAGTTCGTTCAACTCACGCGCATGGTCGCCCGCGAGCCGGCCAAGAATCATTCTGCCTTTGCGAGTAATACACAAAATCGCTCGCCTTTTGTCATCCATATCGGTCGTTCGTTCGAGCAGCCCTTCACGCTCTGACCGGTCAACAAGTTCCACAGTGCTGTTGTGTTTTAGCCCAAGCCGCTCAGCCGCATACGCAATCGTCACAGCCGTAGTCTCGGGAGCCCCTGCCACCTGGAGAAGAAGTTGATGCTGCTGGGGCTGCAACCCTGCTTCCAGAGCGGCGCATTCGCTGAAGTGCAAAAAGCGTCGCAATTCAAATCGAAAATCAGCCAAAGTCTTAAGAAGCAAGTCGGGGCTAGCTATTCCGGGTCGATTGCGCATTTATATATCGTGTCACGATATTGCTTGAAACGCAAGTATGGGCCGAACCATCTTTCAGGAACGATTCAACATGTCGTTCACTTCGCGCTGGTCGAATCAGCTCTCAGGAATTCAAGAAGTCCAACCGCATTGGTATGTGCTCCATCGTTCGCGATGTGGAGCAGTGTTAAGCGGAAAAGACAGCCACTCGCTACAGTATTCGCTACGATGCAATTTTGAAGGGGTTTGGCGGTTCTCTAAGTTGTTGATTCTATGGTCGGGGCGGAGGGATTCGAACCCCCGACCCTCTGCTCCCAAAACAGATCCGATCGTTTATGGAACCCTGTTGAAATTGTGTTGGAATAAGTGCTTTTGATTGAATCGCTTAGCGCACTCCTACTTATTCGTGTTGATCCTTGAGGCTTCTGGGTGCTTTGACCGTTACAAATTCGACTACAGCCCACGACTCGCGATAATTTTTCGTCGGCAATTATTCGGCGTACCACAGGGCGTTCTCGCGCCTTTGCTACAACTGGCACATGCCGCGCACGCTCAGGCTCCTGTTCATCCGGCTCGTTCGATCTGCCCGTTCTCGCCGCGACCTGCTCTTGGAAAACCTGGCACTCAGGCAACAGCTCAGCGTCTTGAAGCAGAGGCACCCACAACCGCGATTTGCAATTTCTGACAAGCTGTTCTGGGTGATGTTGCGGCGGTTCTGGACCGGATGGGAGCGGGCGTTGGCCCTTGTCCAACCAGAGACCGTCATTCGTTGGCACCGGGCGGGATTCAAGCTGTACTGGACGTGGCTCTCGCGGCATCGGACCCGCAGGGGAAGAAAATGCGTCAGCAGGGAACTGCGTGAACTTATCTTCCGCATGGTCGCCGAGAACCCAGCCTGGGGTGCGCCGCGGATTCATGGCGAACTCAAGATGCTGGGTTTCGATATTTCCGAGCGAACGGTGCTGCGCTGGATGAGGAGAGCGCCGAGGAGCCCTGAACCGGCAAAACGATGGGCGGCCTTCCTGAGCAATCACCGAGAAGCGATTGCCGCGATGGACTTCTTCACCGTGCCGACGCTGACCTTCGGCGTACTGTATTGTTTCTTTGTCATAGCGCATGATCGGCGGCGCATCTTGCATTTCAACGTGACCAGACATCCGACCAGCGTTTGGGTGATTCAGCAATTGCGCGAGGCATTCCCTTACGACTCTGCGCCCGGTTACCTGATCTTTGATCGCGGCACACAGTTCAATGGCGACGTGATCGACACAGTGAAGAGTTTCGGCATTCAGCCCAAGCGGACCAGTTTCCGCAGTCCGTGGCAGAACGGCGTTGCCGACCGTTGGGTCGGCAACTGCCGCCGGGACTTGCTCGACCACGTGATCGTTCTCAACAAGCGCCATCTGAAGCGCCTCATGACTGAGTACGTCCGCTATTACCATGAGGACCGCACCCATCTCGCGCTGGCGAAGGAAACGCCCGCCAGCCGTGAGGCTGCGAAAGATACGAATACCAACCGCAAAGTTGTCTCGATGCCACGGCTGGGCGGACTCCATCATCGATACGATCTGGCCGCCTGAGCTTGCTGTTCGATAAATGCTCAATGAAATCGGAGATAACCGGCGGGAGAAGTGTGCCTGGCGACCCCGCACTTCACGCTTCGTCGCGTTTTCATTGAGCTCTTGGGTCACCAAACGCCGCTGTCCAAGTGAAAGCCAGTTTCAAAAACCGCCGCTGAGTTCGGGAGTCAGGCTCATTCTGCACACGGATGGAATTTTGGCGAGGGACAGCGTTCCGGTCTCGATCACGATGCGCGTGGATGCCAGTTGACCGAACCGTTCCCGCAGCGATTCCGCGCAGCTGCGCACCCGGTCTTCTTCCAGGATCACGCCGGCGCTGTCCAGCACGCAGTACCGGCTCCACTTGTCGCCCAAATCCAGCCCGATCACAGACGGCGTACCCATCGCCGCTTTCTGACTGGACACTGTCAACTGTGCTCTGTGTTTCATCGCTGTCTCCTCTCAGGGAATCCCCACAATCAGACTACTGGGGGATCTCTTAGGCTCTGGCAGCTACATTTTTATCTACAGCGATTTCGCTGCACTTTCTTGTCCAGCCGTCCGGATGGGATTTTGGCGAGGCACAACCCACCCCTTTATGTCCCTTACGAACCTCCGGGCCGTCATTCCGCACGAAAACGGGTCGTTTCAGCCCCCGGCTATGAATCGCTTCACCGCACCAACAATGTCGAGAGCAATGGGGACGACGGAGCCCACAGCTTTTGCTGCCTCAAGCAGTCCTCCAGCAGAAACCTCGGTTGCTTCCCTATCTGGATTCACTTCTAGGACCTGGCTCATCAACTCCCTCGCCGCACCGACAACTTTCTGGGCTTCACTTCGCTGTTCTGCCGGGACTTCCTCCAAGGCACGAAATAGCCGCGAAACGAGTTCCTGCAGTTGCGCCCTTTGCGCTCCCTCCTCTAAAGCATTCGACCCAACGTTCAGACTCGTCGAATCAAGCTTAGACTTTATATTCACGATTGAACCGTCGATTGAACCGATCCTGATGGTGTCTCCCACGTTCACCTCCTGTTTACTCAATGACCCAACAATGTTAACGTTTTGCACGTACACGCCGGGCTCGTGTGTTGCCTTCGGCGTTATAGCTACGTCTGGCACGCGCGCGAGAATCGTCTTAACCAGTTCTACCATTTCATCGACCTCATCCGACTCTCGCGTTGATTTCGCATTCACGAAACATTTGCCAGAAACAATATCCTCAACATTCTTGCTGAGCATTTGCGATATCGTCTTACGAGACAGATTGTCAAGCTCAACGATGGTTCCGCTCGGAAACGTTATTGTCATCTTGCAACGCCGTTTTTGTCGTTTATAGTAAAGATCCACAAATCGATGAACAGAGACAACCCCCCCTAGAACAAGAGTAAATAGAAATACGACACTTGGTTCGTTGAAGTACAGCTTCCCCAACTCTGGCCCGACAATGTGATCGCGAATAAATGCATCGGCGGCTGTCCGCAATCGCAAGTCGCTGACAGCATCAAAGTCCGACGGCATGTTATCGAACTTATTATTTGCCGCAGAAAATGCACGCAGATGCGGCAAATGGGCGATCTCCAATGGCATAATCTCTATGGAATTGTCGCTACAATACAACTCAACTAAATGATTCATTCCGCGCAGCTCATCCACCGATGTCAACTGATTGGCATCAAGATTCAGTTTTCGAAGGCTGCTCAATTTAGAAAATCCGTCAGGCAATGTCTTCAGCACATTGTTGCTAACGTCCAGTTCCCGCAGTTTTGGGAATCGCAAATGAATGTAATCAAGCCGTCGAATATGGTTAGTTGATGCATCCAATAACGTCACATTTGGAAGACAGCTACTAACGTCAGTAACGTCACACAATTGGTTTGCATACAGATCCAATTGACATAGGCGATCACAACGCGAGATCTCATCGGGCAAGCGCTTCAACCAATTCTCCGAAACGTCCAGTGACACTAAATTCTCCAGGTACCCGATTGCCGTCCCCAGATCAGAAATTTGATTGTTGCCGAGATCCAATATCTCCAGGTCTCGAAACTCGCAGAGTTGCTCCGGAAACTTTGATATACGATTGCCGCTCAAATCAAGCTCTCGGAGATTGCAAAGCTCTTTCGGCAAGAAGGGAACCTCTCGTAAGGCAAATCCAGATAGGTTAAGACGAGGGCGCTGCTCCCGCGCGGCGATTTCGATCCTCTCCTTCAATCCAGCAATACTACCGCTCATCTTGTCTTGCCTGCCTATCCCGATCTTGCAGTAGGTTTCTGATGCTTTCACCCCGATCCGAATTTCCAACCAGGTCCAGTGACGATTCTCCGCGTCGGTTCGTGAGATAGATGTCCGCACCGGCTTGGAGGAGTTCTTGAATCAGTGGTTCAATCCCATAATGGGATCCAGTGAGAGCAACATGTAGCGCGGTGTTACCGTCCCTGTCGATTGCCCTTACATCTGCTCCGGCATGAATGAGCCAACACGCGAGGTCTCGTTCATTGGCCGATATGGCTGTCATAAGTGGTGTCTCGCCTGCATTTGATCTAACGTCTATCGTCCCCCCGGAATCGAGGAGCAGCTGAATGCAGGCGACGCGCGTCTCCGTGGAGACCCATCCATAGAGTCGAACACTACTTTCCACTTGTTTGCAAGCATAATGTACCGAGGTCATCCCGATATCAGTCGCAGCCTTCACATCCACGCCAGAAGCGATCAACGCTTTCATCGATTCAATTCGACCGTTGAGACTAGCGAGCATAAGAGCTGTTTCTCCAGTAGCAGTTGTCGCATTCACATCGCCGCCAGCTTCTAAGATCCGCCTTACGATGGAAGCGGAGCGGGCGAGCATTAGGGGTGTCTTTCCTGCATTGTCAGCCAAATTTGGGCTGGCGCCTTGTTCGAGCAGCAGATTTGTTATTTTCAAATCATCCATGCTAACCGCTATGTGCAGTGGAGTATTTCCTTTGAAATCTCTGCTTTTGGGGGAGCCATGTGCATCCAAAACAGCTGTGACAACTTCGGGGTCACCGCCCATCACGGCCAACATCAAGGGCGTACGCCCTGTCGCATCCCATAGGTGTACATTTGCACCCAGAGAGAGTACATAGCGCGTCATGTGGGCGGACGTCACACACGCTCGCATCAATTGTGTCGACTTCGTATCATCGAATGGATCGTCGATCTCGATCTCGCCGCCCAATAAGGCTTCAAGTACCTCAAATACTTCAGCAGGCGACGGCCCCGCATAGATCGCTTCTTTATGTGAAACGACAGCGCCTATGCTATAGCCTAGCTCCTTGATTGGCAGGCGCGCGGATACCCCCGACGCCAGTAACCTTCGGATTATCCCTGGCTTGCAGCAGCGCACCCCAGCATGTAGGAATTCAAGGCGTTTGTTCGCCTCTACGAGACTCAAGTCGCTGATACGGGCCGCCTCGCTACAAACGCGGTGGTCGCTCATTCCGGTGTTTTGATTTAACCCGTAAAATCGTGCGTTATCCCTTGTGATCCGAAGAAGGAGGGGCATGTCTCGCTCGTCGCAGCCGAACCGGTCGGAAGAGACCAATAGTTTCACCCAGTCTTGACTTGACACGCGGCTCGTCGTTTGCTAACCTCGAAAGGTTGATGTGTCCAAGTCGTTCGTGTAGGGCAGAACTTGGCGGCGCAACGCCAGGGAATCCAAGGTGGAAGTATCCATTGCGTGAATGTACGATCGCCGCGGTAGCAATATCTACCCCTATTACTTGTAACAATAGGTGGGCGAGAACAGCCGCGAAATTGAAGTCGATCGGCGCTCCGATCCTGCTTAACGATATATGTGTATAGCCATAGCCCCGGATCGATTGGTGGGTACACAAGACTTTCAATCCGGAGGACAATTCGCGCCCTCTAAGATCGCCTTGCCGAAGCGGATCGCTCCCCGACCAGGATGCTAAATCCAGCATGTTTAGAATAGTGGGAATATCATCCAGGACCTTGTCAAGGAAGTTGTGCTCCGCTTCCGGTGGAGATTCGAGAATGTGTCTCCACGTGTGGCCAAATTCGTGCAATACTATGTACACCAAATAAAGGTGGTCCTGACATTGGGTGAGGAGTTCAGCACCGAAAGTGAATTCGGAATCGGCGCTAGCGCCAGACCTGATACAGCATTTTGTGCAAATGTCATTGAGTATACTTATTGCTCCAGCTGGATAACTAGGGACCTCTTCAGCTGCTGTGCGGGCGAAGATACTGAGAACAAAAGCTTTAAGTGCCTCATGCTGCAAAGGGCTTCCGCGTAATATTAGCTTTTGAAGCGTTTTCAGCAGCAAAGCCAAGTCGACTTCGGATGCGATTTTCTGAATGCGATGGATGTGCGCGACAAAGTCCCTCGGTGCGAACGCGAGCGAGTAGATTCTTACTGCTTCGGGCACATAACCGATTTCAAGGAGTTCGATCGGGCCGCAGGGCTCGGGAAGCATTGCAATTTCGACTGAACCACCAAGTTCGAAACTAAGAATTTGTGCAAGCGTCCTGATTGCTGAAAATTGTTGCGCTTGCGCGAGCGGAAGAAGCGTGGCCAATACACTCTCACGAACACTTCCAACTGGCGCCTGCACGTAGAGCGGATAGAATCCCTGTCCGAGCATGCAGCAAGTCTAACCCGATTCTTTGCCCTTAATCGACGGTAATTTGAGGCTGAGCGGAAGGACAATTTGTGTAAGCGTGGTTTTCTGGCCGTATTTACAGATAGCTCTTGTGCGTAGTTGAAGGACCGGTCGTGTCCACGAACTGGAAGTGGACACGACTGGCTCTTAGGTAGATAGTGACGATCTATCGGGAAGCATTGATTTCGTCAGTGAAGGTGCCTTCCCCGCGGCGACAGGTCCGTCGCAGTCCGCAAAAAAGAGGGTGCCAATTTCCGTCATCAAGAACCCCGCCTGTACCCCAAGAGCGCTGCCAACCAGCGGTACAATCAGGTTTCCTGCAGCGCCGAATGCCACGACGAGTGTGTCGGTGGTCACCTCGTCTGGATGTTTGAAGGGACCGGAAAATCTGCCCCACTCAGGTGGTTTGTTCTCGGCTTGTATTGTTTCAGCCAGATTGTGGGTTGCCGCGATCTGGCTGGCGAAATCGCTCGCCGTCCTTTCTCGGAAAAACCGTTCCGTCACTTGAGGATCTGTTCCGAGAGTTCATCCAAGTTCAAGAATCAGTTCCTTTTCTCAACTGAATGGGATTATCGCGAAGCGCAGCATTTGCCGGTTCGATGTAAATTGCAAGTTGGCCGTCGGACAGCGGCGTTAAAAAATAATTGGTAGAAAATCCAAAAGTCGGTTCACGGGGACCTCTTCACAGAACTCCGCGCGCACTTTCCAAAATCCCGTGCCAAGAAAGCCACAAACTCCACCAGATAGCGAAAGTAGGCTATGTAGCGGCTTACGTAAGTAATTGTTTATAAATTACTTACTTAGGGAACTCCATCTGTCCCAAAGCAGATCCGATCGTTTATGGAACTCTGTTGAAATTGAGTTGGAATAAGTGCTTTTTATTGAAGGGCATACCGTATATGGCTTGATCCCAATTGAACTTTGTGGCTTCTGGGTGCTTTGACCGTTACAAATTCGACTACAGCCCACGACCCCGATAATTTTTCGTCGGCAATTTATTCGGCGTACCACAGGGCGTTCTCGCTCCTTTGCTACAACTGGCACATGCCGCGCACGCTCAGGCTCCTGTTCGTTCTGCTCGTTCGATCTGCCCGTTCTCGCCGCGACCTGCTCTTGGAAAACTTGGCACTCAGGCAACAGCTCAGCGTCTTGAAGCAGAGGCACCCACAACCGCGATTTGCAATTTCTGACAAGCTGTTCTGGGTGATGTTGCGGCGGTTCTGGACCGGATGGGAGCGGGTGTTGGCCCTTGTCCAACCAGAGACCGTCATTCGTTGGCACCGGGCGGGATTCAAGCTGTACTGGACGTGGCTCTCGCGGCATCGGACCCGCAGGGGAAGAAAATGCGTCAGCCGGGAGCTGCGTGAACTTATCTTCCGCATGGTCGCCGAGAACCCAGCCTGGGGTGCGCCGCGGATTCATGGCGAACTCAAGATGCTGGGTTTCGATATTTCCGAGCGAACGGTGCTGCGCTGGATGAGGAGAGCGCCGAGGAGCCCTGAACCGGCAAAACGATGGGCGGCCTTCCTGAATAATCATCGTGAAGCCATCGCCGCGATGGACTTCTTCACCGTGCCCACGCTCACCTTCGGCGTTCTTTACTGCTTCTTCGTTATTGCGCATGACCGTCGGCGAATCTTGCACTGCAATGTGACAAGACACCCGACCAGCGCTTGGGTGATTCAACAAATGCGCGAGGCATTCCCTTACGACTCTGCACCCGGCTACCTGATCTTTGATCGCGGCACAAACTTCAATGAAGAAGTCATTGACTCGATAAAGAGCTTCGGCATCCAGCCCAAGCGGACCAGCTTCCGCAGTCCTTGGCAGAACGGTGTCGCCGAGCGTTGGGTCGGCAACTGCCGCCGGGATCTGCTCGACCACGTCATCGTTGTGAATGAACGCCACCTGAAACGCCTCATGACTGAGTACGTCCGCTACTACCACGACGACCGAACTCATCTTGCACTGGCGAAGGGAACACCTACCCGCCGGGAAGCCGCAACGAAGTTTGGCGTTGGTGGCAGAATCATTGCGATGCCAAGGCTCGGCGGGCTCCATCATCGCTACGATCTGGCCGCCTGAGCTCTTGCTGCAAACATCTGGCCGCAGTGGCGACGAAGACCTGCGGGTGAGGTGTGTCCGCAGGCAGCCCGTCGTCCATTCAGCGCAGTCTTCGAGACCATCCATGGTCACCGAACAGGCCCCTTTCAGGCGAAATCCTCCTACGCAACTGCCACCAAGCTCACAACTCAGGTGCATTTTGCACCCGGATTGAATTTTGGCGAGGCACAGGTCGCGCTTGATGTAACGCTCGATGAACTTCTCGGAAATGCGGCACCAACTTCAGTCCGAAGGACGGCGCGGAAAAGGGAGGATTTGCCGCAGGGATTGCTGGAACTGCAAGAGGAGGCTGGGCTTACCGACGAGGATGTGCAGATGCTTGCGCAGGTCAACTTTCGAGGGCATTGCCCGAGGGACATGGAGGGCTGGCGGTTCTTGCTGGAAGCGCTGCGGATGTTGAGCCAGCGACCGAACCAGAAATAGATTGTTATATGGAACGTGTACGGGTTGGTGGGCGTTCGTATTCGGACCCTGATGTGGTCGCGTTGATTCGCGCGAGCGGCGGGCTCTCTGATCCGCGCTCTCTCGTCCTCACGCAAGCGGGCAAACTGAACGAGCAATACCGATTGTTCGACTCGACCGGTGTGCTTCCGTTCGCGCGGCTTGTTCAGATGGCGTCCATGAAGGGCCTGGAGGTCCTCCCCATGGACACCGAGCGCCGCCGTAATGAAACGAGAGATGCGGTCATTCTGCTGAACGGTAAGTCGAAGGGAAAGAAGGGACAGATTTTCTATAACCCCGACCGTGCGAGCGGCAGAGTCGCGTTTTCCATCGCTCACGAAATCAGCCACACATTCTTCCCCACGACGAGCGGAGGCGCGCGGTTCCGTGAGATGTGCGATAGCGACTCGCGGGAGGCCAACGAACTTGAACGCCTGTGCGATCTCGGTGCGTCCGAAATCCTGATGCCGAGAGAAGAATTTCGGAGAGAAGTTGGTCGAGAATGGTCAGTGGCGAGCGTTCAAAGGCTCGCGCAGAGGTTTGGGAGTTCATTCGAAGCGGCATTGTTTCGGCTGGCATCAGCTCACCCTGGAACTGCGGCGGCAGGTCTGCTCAAGTACCGGCGGCGCAAAGAGGAGCAGCGAGCGATTGAACGGATGCAGATCGTCGTCGGACAGCGCAATCTGTTTTCCGTACAGACGCACATCACTTCCGAGGTTCCCGAACCGAAGTACCGGCGTCAGAGCTTCCATATGTCTGACCGATTTCCTGACCGCCTCGTGGTCCGTTGGAACAAGTCCTTCGATTCCGATTCAATCGTCTATCTGGCCGCGGAGTCTTATACAATCCTGACTGCGGACGAGCCGCTCCCGAACGGTATCTGCACAGACGGCAGGCTTGAAGCGGTTGCTGCTCCATACCAACGTGACGATGCCGATCCCGATCATCCGGACGTACTTTTCCTGTGGGTCTCTCATTCGAATTAAGGGATCGCTGCGAGGGATTCCCAGCGGTTCACAAATGAGGCGAATGCGCGCAAAACGTGCGAGAGTTCCTGCAAGTTTCCTGCCGGTGGATTTTGGCTGAAGTGCAACTAGAAAACCTCGGAGGCGACGACCGCTACAAAATCGTCTACAGCCGTGTAGCGGTAAAAAGCAGATGTGTGGGCAAAATGGATTGTATCGCTTGAAATATCAATACTTTACGATGGTCGGGGCGGAGGGATTCGAACCCCCGACCCTCTGCTCCCAAAGCAGATGCGCTACCAGGCTGCGCTACGCCCCGACGTTCCTGCTCGATTGTATCGCGAATTGGATTCGGGCAATGCAGAGAGGTGTTAAAGGCGGCCAAGCAACCAGATGATGAGCCAGATCGCGATTGCCACGGGAACAGCGAAAACCAGTGCGAGTACGAAGGTAAAAAGCAGGAGAAAGGTCCAGTCACGGGCGGTGTGGCGTCGAGGTTCGCCCAGATGACGGCGGAGCAGCAGGTAGTTGCGGCGGTTGGCCTTCCAGAATATGTCGAAGATGTCTCCGAACAGGGGAACCGAGCCCAGGAGCACGCCGATGGCCAGGTTGACAGCCATGCGTACCAGGGTCACATAAGGCACACCGCGCACCCAGCCCGCCAGCGGAATGACCAGCGAGAGCAATCCGCCCAGCACGTCTCCGAGCCCCGGAATGAGTCCGATGATGCCGTCCCAGCCGAAGCGAATGCGGGTGCCGGGAATCTGAAAGGCCTCGTCCAGCAGAATCTCGAGCCGGTGCAGGGTGCTGTCCTGGAAGAGCCGAGCGGCGAGGCTCCATCGGTCCGGGGACGGGGGATGGGCGTCCACAGAATGGGTTGCCTGTGCAGGAATGGCGGGTTGCGACCGGGGCAGCGGCCTGGACGGGGAGCGGAGCAAGGGCGGTTTTCCCTTCGGCCTGGGTGCTTCCGGCAGGCTGATTCGATGCTACAATCGTACAGGTACATGGCGGCTATAGTTCAGCGGCAGAACGCCTGACTGTGGCTCAGGATGTCATGGGTTCGATCCCCATTAGCCGCCCCAAAATTGCACGGACCGCAGGGGGCAACATGAGCCCAGTTGGCCGAATTGCCGAGTCTCCGTGAACCCATTCAATAATGGAAATGAAGAGTTTAACCCCAGGTCATCGGGGTTGCCGGAGTGGCTTACGCAATTCCAGCCGAGGCGCGGCCTGAGCAACGGCCACCTTCAGACGATTGTGGGCAATTATCTTCCCCGCTCGCCTTTGCGTTTCGCAGGTGTTGAAGAAACCGTAGAGGTGGATGCGGAAGACGGCAGCCGGGTGCTGTGCCAATGCCACTGGCAGGCAGAGCCGGAGCGCTCCTCATGTCTAACCCTGGTGCTGGTGCACGGCTTGGAGGGGTCCTCCAATTCTCGCTACATTCAAGGCATCACCGCGCGGGCCTGGGCCGCCGGCTTCAACGTGATCCGCATGAATATGCGCAATTGCGGCGCAACGGATGGGTTGACTCCGACGCTCTACCACTCCGGGCTTTCCGGCGATGTGGGTGCGGTTGTGCGCCACTACGAGCGGCAGTTTGGCTTGCGACGCGTTGCGCTTGTGGGTTACTCCATGGGGGGAAACCTGGTGCTTAAACTGGCGGGGGAGTGGGGTAGCCAGCCACCGGTCTGCGCCGTAGCCGCGGTTTGCCCGGCCATTGACCTTGCTCCCGGCGCAGATGCCCTGCATGAGCCCTTGAACCGCGGTTATGAGTGGAACTTTCTGCGCGGGCTGAGGGCCCGCTATGCTCGCAAGTGGCAGCTGTTCCCGGCCAGATACGCACCTCCAGCAGAGATTGGGCCAGTCCACTCCATTCGCCAGTTCGATCACAAAATCGTCTCCCGCTACTGCGGATTTCGCGATGCCGACGACTACTACTATCGTGCCGCCAGCGCCCGGGTTGTTGATCGCATTCAGGTTCCGACCTTCATTCTCCACGCTCAGGATGACCCGTTTATTCGTCTGTTGCCGGAGACACGCGCCAAAATCCTTGCCAATCCGCACATCGCATTTGTTGAGACTGCCCATGGAGGCCATTGCGCATATCTCTCCCGAGATCCGGGGGACGAGATTCACTGGGCCGAGGCAATGGTGATCCGGTTTCTATTGGCGGCGACAGGCCAAACGCATGGAAGCTGACTGGGAGTTCGAGGTGGGCGGAGATGCTCCGGTGATTGAAGCATGCTGGCTGGGATTTATCGACCTGCGCCTGAATCCCCAGCGAGCGCGCGATCTACCGGAGGCGGTGCGACTCCCCGCACTGGCTGCGGTCCTGGAGACCCTCAACTCCAGGACCTCCTCCGTGTGGACTTCAAAGTGTGACTTCTGGCCGACATTGGACGCCGATACATTTGATCCGGACGAGCTTGATGCAGCGCCCGCATCCTGCGCTCACGCTGTGGGATGCTACATCGACCTTTTGCCGGGAGGCGGCCAGCAATGGTTCCATCCGCATCTGGCCGAAGGCGCATGCAGGCAAATATGCAGTATCCTCAGGCAGGCTCCGATGCGATGCTGCCGGGTCGATCTTGTCGTTCGGCGCGCAACGGTTGCTCTGGATGTGACCGGCCTTGGAATCACTGCCTATTTGACCGCTTGCGGGCCAACCGCGGGGGACGCAGAACGGGTACTGGCAGCGGCCCTGGCAGTTTTTGGCGGTGCGCTGATTGGCGACTCGACGCTACAATGAGAAAGTAGGGGCGAGTAGCTCAATTGGATAGAGCACCGGCCTTCTAAGCCGGGGGTTGTGGGTTCGATCCCCGCCTCGCCTACCATTTTAGAATCAATCGTTTAATGGCACTTTGTTCTGGCGCTATGGCAATTGCCAGCAAAACAGCGCTGAACGGCTATGGGGGAAACTATGGGGACCCCCGACCGAGATCCAGACCAACTGAAGCAAGTTCCGGTTCGAGCCGAACGCAGGCCACGTCAAACTGATGGCGAAGTTACCTGCTTTCCCAATGCGTTTGCCAATGGTGCATGGTCTCTAAGATTGGTGGTTAGGATCACGGCGTCAGCCGGTGCGTGAAGCGCAAAGTATGCGTCACCGAGCTTTCTGCAATCCCTCGCATCCATCAATTGCTTTGGCGTCCTCCAAAGCTTACGAAGAACACCTCTTCTATTCGTGTCTTCTCTTCTTGTCAGGCCGTCTAGTGCGTGCATCAGAAGTTCTAATTCAGGTCCTCTGCTTTTCAAGGAACTCGCCATGCAACATTCTTCTCTATCGTATAAACGGCAGATGGTAGGAGTCCTCGCAAATAGGCCAGTTTGACTCGCAATCTTTGGATCTGTCTCGGGGTAGCAGCGGAGCTCGTGGGTGACCGTCGATGTGAGACGCCTCCGCTTATTCCAGGCCCTGATGATCAATCCTGCAACGGCGCTCCGATACAATTCTGCCAACTCCTCGTCGCTCATTGCTCGAGATGTGCCCGCGGCGAGGAGGGAAGTGAGTGCTTGAAGCGCTGTCTTCGCTCGATTCTTCTGGAACCCGATCATCGCATTAATGGAGTTAAGTGTCATCTCCAAAGACTTGGTCAGAGTGAGCTTGTTGTGCAGCCAAATGTGGTATTGGAGGGGCCCCGCCTGAAATTCCTTTATAGCGTATACGGGAAGAATTGTCTCTTGGTAAAGTTTTAGCGCCTTCCTGGCATCCTGTCCTTGAGAGTCCTGTTTCAGAAGTGCGTCTGTCAGAACCGTGGTGTCGATATATGCCTTGCTATAAGTCAACGAAGCCTGCCTCCTGAGCCTCAGTGAGTAGGTCAGTAAGCGGAATAGGGTCAACAACCAACCCTGCAAGTTCGAGAATCTCGGTTATCGAGACGCCTTTTTCCAACGAACAAAAGGGCGCCGAACGCAGAGCTCTAAGCGTGCGCAATATCGCATGCATTTCATCCTTACTGAATGGCAGGCCCTGCTTGTTTATGAAAGTGAACATTAGTGAAGTTACAACGACCCCAAATCCTTCTCCGATTCCGCGGAATTCAAAGAGCTCCATTGAAATTGCCTGGACCTTCAACATGCAGTCATCCGCGCGAAACCTATCAGCAGTCTCTTCAGCCTGAATGGCTTCATTGCACGCTAAGATGGCTTCTGACAGTGAAGTTACTACTTGGAGCAGTTTGTCGCTGGGCTCAGGATAGATTTCGATCAGATCCTCAAGTTGATCTTGCACTCTCTCATTAACCGGAGCAGCGTTCTGAATAGTGAATTCGCCGATCTCCTGGGTCGCCGCGCCCGTGCAGCCCGTAACGGTGTGAGTCTTCCCTGTACGAAGGTCAAGCTGATAAGTGCTCATTTGAACATCTCCTTGCCAACAACCTTCTTGACGAATCGATTCGAGCTGCTAATCCATTCTCGCGCGTCAATTTGGTCCCGCTGAACCTTGGCTATTGTATAGTAGTCAACGTCAAGGACCAAATAATAGTGCACGGACGAAGCAGCCTTGATCTGTGACCTGAAGTCCCATGGGATTATAGGTTCCACTTTTCTCTTCTCAGTACGGCAGCCGAGGGTTGCACCTGTGCGTTCATCCTCCCAGGTTACTTTCACATCAAGCCCAATAGGGGGAGTCTTGATACCAAATGTTTCGCCGTTGGGCTCAGAGAGAAGGTTCAACTCTCTAAACGATTCGACAGCCTTCAATGTTGACTCATATTGCTTAGTCCAAACCGTACGAAGTGCAACTCTATCGAACATTTCGATATCGAGGAACTCGACGACGATTTCAAAGAAGATTGTAGCCAGCTTTTCGAATTCACTGAAAGGTTCATTATCCTTTGCGATGACTCGGATTATGCCCGATTCAGCAATGTATTGGAAATTACCCGCCTCGAATTGTGTATGATTCGGGTCAACGTTCACAAGCTTTACGCCCGGCAGTTTTCTCGACGCGGCGGTCCACAAATGACCGGCCCTATCCCAGAACAGGAAATTCTGCGGAAAGCGCGCCTCGAAGATTTGGCGATCGACTTGGAAATCGGGCAATGAAATCATAATTGACCTGGACCGACATGATACCATTTCGCTGAAATCGTTTGCGAGCAGAATTCGTATGAGCTTCTTAGGCCTGCTCATCGAGCTGTTTTAGCGACTTGCCTTCTTCAGTTTTCCAAGCGGTGAGACCATTTGCACTACCTCCGTGGATAACAACCGCCGCGGCGGATGGACTGGAGAATTCCGCATCCCTGGTGAAGACCAAGACCCCGCCCTTTTCAACAAGGGTTCCATCAGCGATCAGTTGTTTGCGCTGGGCAACGACATAAGGGTAGTTCTCAGTGGATGGGCGCTCCACTAACACGGCGGTGGATCCCTGAAATACGACGAAGCCGTTGGCTGTACGCTGACCGCGCGCCAAGGCACCCTTGTTGCGGCAAAAGAGGACGCCGCCAGGCTGACTCTGGGCGCTCGCTTGAGCGATGGGCGTGAGAATGTCAGAGCCGAGGACGGGAAGGAGCTGTCGGATGCGCCCCAGAAACACCTCCATGTCCTCGCGGTCTGACTCGGGGAGCTTCGAGCCTCCAGCCTGGTTCTGGTCGAGCTTGAACCTCTTAATCAGAACGGCTTCGGCAAGAATACGGGACTCAAGGTATCGCACGTGGGCCTTGGTCAAGTTCTCGTCCTTGCTCGTGAATGCGATCGCCGACACCCAGAATTCCTCTGTCTTATGCCGCCTAAACCGGTCTCGAATTACCTCTGCCTCCCCGATGTACGCGCGCGGGGCGTTGGTTTGCGGATCGCTCCCAAGAAGAATGTAGACGCCGGCTTTGTCGAGCTCCTCGCGAGCCAGGAGCTCTTCAAGCTCGGTCCGCGGAGCAGCTATTGCTTTTCCAGTCCAGTTGGAGATCTCCGCAGTGCGGAGACTCTTAGCGTCTCCGCGTGGAAGGAAGAGCTTGATTGTTGCTGATGTCATGAGTCCTCCGCAGGAACATCAAACGAGGGTTGTCCGGTCGTTCACTTCGTGACTTGTCTGTTCAGGTATGCTCGATACATCCTAACAACAGCGGCCTCCAAGTCGCCGGGGCCATAAATGAGGTCATAACGCTGAATACGATCTTCAACCTTCGACTTGAATCTCTCTCGCATTTCCTGGTCGATTGAAGCGTACTCATCGTAGATAGGCTTCAACTCTGCTTGCCTCGCAAGCCTCATCCCTTCGGAGGTTCTGGCGAATTCATCGCGCCTGCGCTCTTCCGAGTCTATCTGACACGCGGCGCACCCGCCGCGGACGCCATGGCCGCACCGCTTTGGCGTGGGCCAGGCTGCTTTGAACCCGCTAGAGATCAGTCGGTAAATACTGTACGTGATGAGATTCTGCCAACTCATGTCAAAGGAGCACTGTTCCGTGGATTGGCAATAATTGTATCGCCACCAATGGCAGGGGCTGAGTCAGCGGCGCTTACCCGACACGCACGAACCCGCTGATCACAAGCAGAATTTCATGGCCCAGCAAAAGGCTTGCGGCTTCAGCATGGCCTTCTAAGAAGAGGTACGCGGCCCCGCCAATCGTCGCCAGATGAATCGATGCACCACAGACGACTGCACAACTGGTATAAAGGTCTTCCATCGAGTGTGAGTGGATGAACGCGACGAAGTCGCCAGGTCGGCGCAGCCTGCCGAACAGGCCGGCGCCGGTGAATCCGTGGAAGAACGCGCGTACGAGATTGCTTTTCCGCCGCTTTATGATGTTGGCGTGGTGGGCGCAATTGCGCTCTCTGGATTGCTGGGCCGTCTTCCGCCGGCCGGAGCTCAGCTTTCATTGGCTACAGGCCTCTTGGATTTGCTAGTAGTCACTTTTGTGCTTCCGTTTCCGTGACCATTTGACAACGTTCCTGACATCAAGGGCAACGAGGGACGAACTCTTACCGGTTGGCCCGCCGCCTTCTTCGCCCAGTACCCCCTGCCAGGAACAGGAACATTGAGCCTTTTACAGGTCTTGCCCAGGGCCACATCAGAGATCCCATATTCGTTCGCAACAGTCGTCATAGGTGCGTTCCAGACCTTTTCGTAAAGTTCCTCGCGGTTGTAACTAGACGCCCGCTGGCCGACAACGGCTAGGGGTTTCCGTGGATTCTCGCTAGCCGCAGGTAAACCTACGAGGGCCTGCCCTTCAAGTACAGCGACAGCCGTCCGCATTTCCGGTTGCAAGATGTGTGCATATCGCTTAGCCATCAGGTACATCGTCGATGGGCTCCAGCCAACGATCTGAGCGACGGTCGTGAGAGGAATACCGGCTCTGAGCATCCTGGTAACTGCAGTGTGCCGGAGATCATGGAATCTCATTTTGATACCGGCACGTTTACAAGCTCCCTTCCATGCATTGCGCCACGACTCCAGGGGTCGCGTCGGATCGTGACTATAAACTTCTGGAGCGCGCCCTTTGGGCTGTCGGGAATACCGTTCTGCAGGAAAGACGTAATGGTCTGCCGAACGGTTAGGGAACTGGCGAGCCCATGCGCTAAGTGCTGCGATCGCACGTGCATTCAGCGGAATTCGCCGGCGCCGACCCGACCTGGTCTTACTCACGCCGACAATGAGGTAGGAATCACCATCAAGAAACACCTCATTCCAACGAAGATACTTGATCTCCGACTTCCTCATGCCGGTGCAAAGAGCGAGGGTGACGATTGTGTACAAGCCGCGAGAAATACTGCGTGCACATTCGTCGAGAAGCTTCGGCTCCTGGTCTTCTGGAAGCTCGTAGCCGAACTCATCATCAACTCGGTACATTGAGAAGTCTGGCCGAATCTTCTCCCATAAACGATTTCGTATCAGCACAGCCCTGATGAGTTGGAGATCCATATTCACGTACCGTCGGCTGATGGACGGGGACACGCGCTTCTCTTTGTAATCCATGATGTCAGCTGCAGTGATTTCGAAGAGAAGCTTCTTCCCGAACACGGGCCGCAAATGAGTCCCGCCGCGTTCCAACATCTCGAAATAGCTGCGGGTAACAATATGCTTCTTCACTGCAAGGTGCTCATCGAGTGCAGCTGAGAACGTCTTCGGCATCTCACGCTTCTTGATTCCGTTAAAGACTTCTTCGAGTTGGCGGCGGCGCGCATTCATAGCGTCGCGAGCCACGGTTTTTGATGTGGTCTTCGTGCTCTCACGATATTTCTGGCCCTTGAATCTGAACTCAAAGTACCAATACCTTGACCCGGGTTGCTTATATAGCCTCATTGGCACTCCATTTAGAAAGCAGCGAAAGCTCTTGCTCTTGGGGGCATTTTGAGGCATAATGAATTTGTTGTAAAATGCTAAGTTATTGATTTTAAGAGATATTACGCCCTGCACTCTTATTGCGATTGCCAAGCGGACAAGACAAATTGTCGGGTTGTCGGCCTCTAGAGTCTCCTGAGCAGTTGAGAGAGACTCAGTTTGAAGCCGTCAGCGATCGTTTTAAGTACTCGTAAGCTCGGATCCTTTTTACCCGTTTCAATCTCCGACAAGTAGCTTCGGTCGATGCCAAGCATGTCAGCCAGCTCTACCTGGGTCCAGGTGTGCTTCTTGCGCAGGGCGCGCACGCGGTTACCGAGACGAACGCGAATGTCAGTGGACATCCCTAGATAATCGCGTGTAGGCTATTGCCAATGTGTTGGCAATTGCCTACATAACTACACCGAGGTGTTCCAATGGCTAAGGAGATTGACAACGGTACTGTTGGAGCGGGGATACCCGCATCATTGCAGCGAAGGAAGAGAGAGCCCGTTAAGTCGGTTCAGCTTCGGATACCGCTCTCTTGGTGGGAAGAACTGGCCGCCCTTGGCCGGGAATTCGACCAGGATGTCTCGACGTTCCTACGCGAGGCGACTGAGGATTGGCTTAAGAGGGCGCGCATGGTACGTCGACCGAAAGGCTCGGGAAGCTGACGCCCTGGCAGGTCGGCTGTAACCGCGTCGGGAAAGTAATTGGAGAAAGAGAATGAAGCCTAATGAAGCTCGGTCCAAACTTCTAGCCGTCGACGAGGCGGCAGAAAGGCTTGGAGTGAGACCCGCAACAATTCGTTCGTGGATTCTGAGGCGTGAGAAGCTCGAAGTTGTGAAAGTGGGACGTCTCGTCCGCATCACGGAGAAGTCCATTGAAAGGTTCATTGATGACAATACTATTCCGCCAAAGGATGACGGCAGATGATAGGTTCAGGCCATGAGCAACCCGTGGACCACACCCGAACTCCTCGCCCTCTGTAAAGCCGCACGTGCCTGCTACCTCGCCGGTGAAAGCTAAAGCGAACTGAAGGACATCCTCGCGATGGAGGATGAATTGACGCGGGAAGAACGGCCGCGCACCACGCTTGCCGGTACGTCAGCAGAGCCGGAGCAAAACCCGACCGAGCAATAGCAGGCGGATGTCTTCCCGGTGGGCCTATGATTCGGACACACCGAAGAAGACGCACGTCCGAAGCCAGCGGCTTGGAGCCGCTGGCCGTTCCTATGGGGGAAACTATGGGGACCCAGGCCCGCAATTCCCCCTAAGTGCCCTTAATTGCAGTTCCCGAGCGAATCCATAGATCGCAATGAATAGCTATAGATAGCCCCACATGGGAATCCATAATCAGGCCGAACTTCGGGCTACGAACCCAGTGTTTGCGTCTTCTAAGCCGGGGGTTGTGGGTTCGATCCCCGCCTCGCCTACCACTTTAGAATCAGTAGTTTAGATGCAGTTTTACAAATGTCCATAGCAAGGGGTCGCAAATGGTCATGCGAGAGCTATGGGGGAAATCTGTAGGACCCGCTGTCAACCTGACAGATATTCGTAGACGGCCGCAATCGCAGCATTGCGCATTCGCCTCGATCTAACCTCACCGACATAGGCAATTCGTTGGAGCTTTGTCTCGCTCGCGTGCAGCACCTCAGCCGACTCCCAGTTGATTGAACCTTGAGCCAGAAGAGCTTGTGAACTCATATCTCTGAAAGTCCATGTAACACAAAGGTGTGATGGACAGCTGCTCCCCATTTCTGCAAATCATCACTCTTACAGGTTACTTTTGAGGTGATAAACAGGTTACCTGCGGGCCCAATCAAGGATTGTTGAGACAGTGGCCCGCGTTGGCAACTGTCTGAACGCGAAGGAAAGGAGCTAGACAAACTCGCGAATCAGTGCCTTGGCCAACCCCCGTTCATCGCGCCATTGAGAATTTTCACGAATCTGTGCAACCGTCGCAACCGGAAACGGTCGATACTCGCTCGACTGCAGATGGGGAATGCGGTATCAGATTGGCGCCAAAGCGGGTACGGGATTGATCCGAAACCAATGTCCATCGCACTGGTCATCGCTGGTACGACAGGGACGATGTTGTTTCGTTTCCTGTCGCCTTGTTTGGATTCTTCCAGGAACTTGTACCCATTCAGACGATCTTTTCAATGATTGGCAGAGCTGCGGAACC
Source organism: uncultured Acidobacteriaceae bacterium (assembly GCA_963776535.1). Taxonomy (GTDB): domain Bacteria; phylum Acidobacteriota; class Terriglobia; order Terriglobales; family Acidobacteriaceae; genus Telmatobacter. The sequence goes on from CAVZNB010000002.1 coordinate 98,205, forward strand.
CCATGAACTCAGCCATCGCCATTTGAACGGTGTTTTGCTTCTTGCTTACCTGCGAATCGGAGAGTACGCGATGCCCGAAGCATACGAGAGTTATCAGTTCAGCTTGAAGCGTGAAGGAGAGTTGGAACGACCAGGAGCCAGTTCGCGCCTGGATTCATTCTCTTCCACGCCGCTCAATTACCGCGGTCGCAACTCCATTGGAGCGGCCAAATTGTCGATTGCCCTGATTGGCCCGGACGAAGAACGCCGCAAAGCTCTGGCCAGTTCTCTTGCCGGATTCCACGGGGGCGCAGTCCGTGAGTTCTCTTCCTATCCTCCCGTCCTTGACAATGTGCCGAAGATGCTTGACCGGTCTTACGACGTCATCATCATTGACTTGGACAGCGACCTGGAATACGCACTGGAACTGGTGGAGAGCATTCGCAACGAGGAATCGGCCACCGTGATGGTCTATTCGGCGAAGGCAGATCAGCAACTGGTGTTCCGTTGCATGCGTGCAGGGGCCCGAGAGTTTCTCGTTCCTCCCTTCGACCAAAGCGCCATCTTTGAGGCTCTCTCCAGGGCCGAGACAACAACCCGTCCGGGAACTCGCCAGGCGAAGAAGACGCGCGGCAAGCTGCTGGTTTTCTTCGGCACCAAGGGTGGCTCCGGAGTCACCACCATCGCCTGCAATTTCGCGATTGCGCTGGGCCAGGAGTCAGGCCAAAGCACTTTGCTGGTAGATCTTGGCCTCCCGCTGGGAGATGCTGCGCTCAACTTGAGCATCATGACTGAATTCTCCACGGACCATGCCTTCCAGGATGTGGACCGGTTGGATGGAGTTTTTCTCTCCAAGCTGGTCGCCAAGCATCGCTCGGGAATATCCGTTCTTGCGGCACCGGGCAAGGTTCCAAAGATTCAGGCGTCGAGTGACGCAATCGACAAGCTGATGAAGGTGGCGCGGCAGGAATTTGAAAACGTCATCGTCGACGTAGGATCGAGACTCGATTTAATTGGTACGGCATTGTTCGAGGAGGCGTCCACAATTTTTCTGGTCACCCAGGCGGGCATCTCCGAACTGCGTAACTCAAATCGCATTCTCACCGAGTTCTTCAGTCAGAGCAGCCCAAAGCTCGAAGTCGTGATCAACCGATATGAACAGAACGCGATGGGGCTTACGGACGAACATATCACCAAGGCGCTGAACAGGCCGGTTCGGTGGAAGATTCCAGACAATTATGCCGCTGTGCGCCAGATACAGAACACCGCCACTCCCGTCACGCTTGTGGATTCGCCCATTTCACGGCCGATCCGGCAGATGTCCCGGGCCACTTGCGGCCTGCCCCCGCTGCCGGAAAAAACGATAGGGTTCAGGCTAAGGAGCCTGGGCAGAAATGGCACCGAGAGGAATTCCGCCACTGAGGAGCCGCAGGCCAATGCTGAGGTCACGGCGACAGTCGCCTGGCCGGCGCCCGAACCGATCGTTTACGGGACCAGACTCAACAGCATTCAACTCGATGCCACGGCATCGGTGCTGGGAACATTCGTTTACACGCCTCCTGCTGGCTACCTGCTGCCGGCTGGAACCCATACGCTCTGGGTGACCTTCACGCCCACGGACAACGCGGGCAGCACTCCTGTGCAGGCCGCCGTCCCGATCACTGTCACAAAGGCAACGCCAGCCATCAACTGGCCGGCGCCTGCCGTATTTCCGTGCGGCGCTGCGCTCAGCGACATTCAACTCAATGCCACGGCGTCGGTTCCTGGAAAACTCTCTTACACGCCTCCCGCAGGCGAAGTGCTCACGGCAGGCAAGCACGAGCTCACGGTAACCTTTACTCCAGCCGACAGCGCGAACTATGCATCGGCGCAGGCCACTGTGTCGATCACAGTTGCCAAGGCTCCACCGGTCGTGTCCTGGCCGGCGCCGGTGCCGATTACCTGCCTTACCGCGCTCAGCGATGTTCAGCTCAATGCCACGGCGTCGGTTCCAGGGAGATTCGAATACACCCCATCGGCAGGTGAACTACTTGCGCCAGGCAGGCATGTTCTTCGCGCGACCTTCACGCCAGAGGACACACTCGGCTACACCACCGGGCAGGCCACGGTAGAACTCAATGTCGTTAAGTCGATGCCGTCCATTGCATGGCCCACCTCTGCACCTATTGCTTACGGGACAAGGCTAAGCGAGGCTCAACTCGCTGCCACGGCATCGGTTCCGGGAACCTTCGCATACACTCCCGGCGAGGGCGCGATCGTGGGGGCGGGAAACCATACGCTCATTGTGACCTTTATTCCAAAGGACACCGCCAAATACAACCCGGCGCAGGCGACAGTGCCGCTTAGCGTAAGCAAGGCAGATCCGGTTCTTACCTGGAGGACACCTGCCCCGATTTCCGATGACACTCCCCTCACCGCCAGTCAGCTCAACGCCTCGGTATCGGTCGCGGGAACGCTTGTCTACACTCCGGCGGCAGGCCAGACGCTCCCGGCCGGGACGCATTTGCTCTCGGTCACTTTCACTCCGATGGACCTCGAGAACTACAGCACAGTGCAGGCAACCGTATCGATTACGGTTACGAAAGCAATGCCAACGGCAATCAAGTGGGAGACCCCCGCTGCCATTTCCTACGGAACCGCGCTCAGCTCTGCTCAGCTCAATGCCACTTCATCGGTTCCTGGAAACTTCGTCTACTCACCCGCCGCAGGCGATGTGCTCACCGTAGGGAGACATAAACTCCACGTCCGCTTTACCCCGGCAGACACCCTGAAATATGCCGCGGCGCAATCTGTGGAGGTGATTGAAGTGGAAGAGGTGACGAACGTGAATTCTCTGCTTGAGGCAAGCACGCAAACGCGGTTCGATGCAACGGAGAGCAACGATCAAACTGACTTGGTTGACGCAAATCCCGAGGCATTAGAGATCAAGAGCGGCGGTAGCCCGGATTGCGAGCCTCAGAGGCGCATTTACAAAGGCGCCATCTATGAGAAAGGAGAGGATGGCCAATGGCATCTCCAGCGGAAATAATGCAGCCACTACCCGATACGCTACCCGAGGATTTCAGCGAATGGGATAGCGGACATCCAATTTCGACACAGCCTGTCGACTTCAACGTCTCCGCGCCTGCCACTGGAGACGGCCTCGCGACAAAACTTCCTTCGCAACCAGCGAATCCGCGATATAACGTGGTGGCTGTCCTGGACGGGTCAAATGACCTCCCAAGGTTCACAGTAGAAAGTTTCCACTCGGCGAATGACTCTCTTTTCCGGTCGTTTCGTTCAAAAGAAGCGAATGAGACAAGTTCGAAACGCACCACCAGGAAAAGAACAATAGTGACGGCCGTTGCCGTCGCTTCAATTTTGCTATTGCTCGCATTGGTCCCTCGTGTTTATCCCAGTTTGCAACCCAGACTGGTTCGAGTGAAGCAGTCGATAGCCAATCTTTCTAAATCAGCGGATAAGAATCCCGCGGGGAACACGCCCAAACCATCACCGTCAAAGGTGCTGACGGGGGCTGCGCAGTCGCCGACGATGGCACCCAAACCGTTGCCGTCAACGCAAGCGGCGGCCGCTGCAAATCCCGCGACAGACAATGTGGAGGAAGTAACTCCGCCGCCGGTGGAGTCAAAAATGATGACGGATCAGCTGGCTGCACCGAGCCAGATTCCACACGAGATTAAGACTGTGGCGCAGAAGGAAGCACCGCCAGCTTCGGGCTTTGGCGGGGTCGGCATGGAAGGGCTTGACACGAGTGGCGCCAAAGCGATCGGCGGCGTGTTTGGTGTTGGCAACAACGTGCCCAAAGTGAGACCGGCACTCGCAAAAGTCACTATCTCAAGTGGAGTCGCAGCCGGCATGTTCCTGCATGGTGCCAGGCCTCAGTATCCGGCTATCGCCAAGTCGGCGCACATCTCCGGGACGGTGGTGCTGCAGGCCACAATTTCCAAGGCGGGGTCAATCGAGAATCTGCGCGTCATCACTGGCCCGGCTATGTTGAGGCAGGCAGCCATGGATGCCGTGAGTTCCTGGCGATACAGGCCATATCTGCTGAATGGAGAGCCCGTGGCGATGGATACCACAATCAACGTCGTTTTCACTGACCAGGGTGAATGAAGGGTATCCTGACGCCATTCCCTGCGATTGCGCGCAATGTGCCCAAGGCTGCGCAAAGAAACCTGCCTTCTAACGCGGCGGCCGCGGAGTCCGGTTCGCATCCTGCCGCAGGCACCGCTCTTGAGGGCCGTTATACTTTCTGAGTTATTGACTGGGCGCCAGACGAATGGCGCATCGCCGCTCCGTGGGGTGGGTTGCACCTTCAACCTGATGCTTGCAGATCCCCAGGGCAGGCACCGGCGCGTTCCGCTTCGATGGACCCCGTATTCCCGTTGGATTGGATGTCTGCAACGCCAGCGCTGCAGAGGCCACGGTCACGGTGCGAACCCCGGAACTGCGCGAAGTGACTTTCAAGATCAGGCCCGGAGAACCGCGCCCACTGCGAACCGGATGGCAGAACCCGAGTTCGGAAGCAGGTTTCAACTTCACGAATGGTGAAGGTCTGATTCTTGACCAAGTGGCCTACCGTTTGACCAGCCCCTCAGCCAGTTTGCCCATGCCGCGATGCCTTGCGCGTAAAGGGAAATCCTCGACGACGTCGATTGAGCCTCGTACCCGCTGGTAGGAGAGGAGCCGTCCGGAGTAATCTGGTTGAACCATGAGTCCATCTGCACAGCAGCCCCAACTGAACCTCGCACAAACATCCGACTATCGCGAGTCCTATGCCAACAGCGTCCAGGTACGCGTCAGCGTGTGGGATTTCCAGCTTGTCTTCGGTCTGGCTTCCAGCGAGAGCCCCGAGCAGGTCAACATCCGCAATCATCAGGCTATTTTTCTGAGCCCGCAGCAGGCCAAGGCACTCTGGAACGTTCTTGGCCAGAATCTGGCGCAGTATGAGCAGGCCTTCGGCACGCTCAACCTCGAGCCGCACGGCCACAATTTTCCGCAGGGGCCGGTGAACTGAAGACTGGGCGCAGGGGTTGGCGCTGCAACGCCGCGATAGACGAACTCTGCTGACCCTTCGAAACCATTTCCGGGAGTGATGGCTTGCGCTTGAAACAACTCATGCAGCCGCGACTCGATGAGCCCCTGCCCCTCTGGATGATTTTCCCGGTGGTGTTTGCGGCGCTCTACGCAAGTCACTTTACGCTGTTGCGCTTGCCTTACTTTTGGGACGAAGCAGGCTATTACATTCCCGCTGCCTGGGACTTTTTCCGTACCGGCTCCCTTATTCCCACCAGCACGCTCACCAACGCACATCCACCATTGCCCAGCATCTACCTTGCTCTTTGGTGGAAGGTCTCCGGGTTTTATCCTGAGGTAACGCGCGAGGCAGTCCTCATGGTGGCCGCGCTTGGTTTGTTGGCTGTTTGGCGCCTTGCGATGCGGCTGGTGGGCGTGGGCAGCGTTGCTTTCTGGACGGTGCTTCTTACCGGAATCTATCCCATCTGGTTTGCACAGAGTTCGCTTGCCCATGCTGACATTTTTGCTGCGGCCTGCAGCTTGTGGGGCCTGGTGTTTGCGCTGCCAAATCGCGATCGAAACCCAGCAGCAGCCGCGTTGTGGTTCGCAGCAGCGGCGCTCTGCAAGGAGACTTCGATTGCGATTCCCCTTGCGCTGGCCGGAGTGTGTATCTTCGAGGGGATTCGTTCCCGTTCATCGAAGCGTCTCCGCCTGTGGCGCGAGGCGGCGATGCTCTCAACCTGCATCCTGCCGCTGGCTGCCTGGTATGCCTATCACTACTGGAAGACTGGATTCCTCTTCGGGAACCCGGAGTTTGTGCGCTACAACGCGCAAGCCACGCTTCAGCCCTTGCGGATTGTGGCGGCTTTTGTCCACCGGTTGCTGCATCTTACCGCCCACATGAATCTGTTTGTACCTGTGCTGATGACCATCGCGGCGCTGTTGTTGAATCCTCGCCCGGATGCAGATGGACATGATCGGCCTACCATCAACCGTACCGCGCTGCGGCGAATCTTCGTTGTGCTTCTGGTCAATGCGATGCTGTTCAGCGTCCTTGGCGGGGCGCTGCTTACCCGTTATTTGCTGCCAATGTATCCTCTGGTTCTGCTGGTCGCGGTGACTACGTTTTATCGGCGGGTTCCGTTCTGGCATGGCCTGGCTCTTTTTTCGGCGGGCGCGTTTCTGGTGGGGTTGTTTGTCAATCCGCCCTATGGATTTGCGCCGGAAGACAACCTGGCCTACGCGCATGTTATTCGTCTGCACCTGGCGGGCATTGCCCAGTTGAACAAGCGTTATCCTGGCGCCACAGTGCTTTCCGCATGGCCGATGACCGATGAGCTTACACGCCCCGAGCTTGGCTACCTGAAGCAGCCGTATGACGTGTTCAGCATTGAAGACTTCAGCGAGCCGCAAATCGAGCGTGCTGCCCAGGAACCGGGAAAGTTTTCCGCGGCCCTGGTCTTCTCCACAAAATACGATCCTCCCCATCCCTTGCTCAACCTCGGGGAGAAGAGCGCCAAGCTGGACGAAGAGTATTTTGGTTTGCACCACGACCTTCCGCCTGAGGAGATTGCGAGACGACTGGGCGGCGACCTCATTTGGGAGAAGGAAGATGAGGGCCAGTGGGTGGCTCTGATCCGATTCGAGCGGGTGCTCGATGCGCGCGCACAGCCGCCTCATTGGGTGCGCTAATGCGCCTCACAACCTATAATCAGTCTGTTGTGCATATTCTCCTTTCATTGCGATTTTGGCGGTTGGCGCGGTCAGCGGCAACCCTGATGTTTGCGGCATTTGTGGTGTTGACTCTGGCAGTCGCTGCACAGTCCGGTGCCGAGAGCGGTTCTGGCCAGGTGGCTTCGGCCGGCAGTACGGAGTTTGGCGCCGGGCACGGGCGGATTCTGCTGGTTCTGCCGTTTGACAACCGATCTGGGCAGCCCAGCCTGGAGTGGATTCGCGAAGCAGCCCCGGAGATTCTGAGCAGCCGATTCGCGTCGGCCGGGTTCGCGCCCATGAGCCGCACAGACCGTTTGTATGCCCTCGACCACCTTGGACTTCCGCAGGGGTTCCACCCTTCGCGAGCGACGGCGCTTAAATTGGCGCAGACCCTGGACGCGGACTCGATTGTGGTTGGCAGCTACGTCACGGATGGCACCGGGATCATCGCCGAGGCGCAGGTGGTCGACGTGCCGCACCTGCGCATGAGCAAGGCGGTGACGTCGCGGGGCGAGATGAAAAACCTCATCTCGGTATTCGATTCGCTCGCGTGGGAGCTGACGCGGCAGTTGGACCCACAATTCAGCGTCGCCGAGGAGACGTTCGTTGCTGCCGGCAACGGGATGCGCGTCGACGCATTCGAGCAGTACATTCGTGGCATCACGGAGCCGGACCACATAGAGCGTCTTCGTCATTTGAACCAGGCTGTGGCCCTCAGTCCTGAATTCGGTCCGGCGTGGATGGCACTGGGCCGCGAAGATTACGCAGGCCAGCAATACGAGCAGGCGGCTGCAGCGTTTGCACGGGTTGGTGGAGCAGGTCCGCGATCATCCGGGTCAACGGCCCAGGGACCCATGATGCGCGGCCCCAGCGTGCAAGGAACAGACGCGCTCGAGGCGGATTTCTACCTGGGCCTTTCACTTCTGTTTTCGGGGGATTATTCAAGAGCTGAGCAAGCTTTTGCGGCGGTGGCTGGAGTGTTGCCCCTTGCAGAGGTGGTCAATAACGAAGGCGTTGCCGTGAGCCGCCAGGGGCATGACGGCACGGCGCTCTTCCGCCAGGCGGTGTCGGCAGACGCCAGCACGGCGGACTATCACTTCAATCTTGCGGTGAGCTTGCAGCGTCACGGAAATCTGGCCGAGGCCCTGACTGAGCTTGCCCAGTGCCTGCGCTTGCGGGCCAACGACAGCGAGGCGCAAACGCTGGAGCAGGAGTGGAAGCGCCCAGCAAGCAAGCCCGATACGATGGCAGATTCCAGCTCGAGTGCAGAGGCCAAGGCCGAACCCTTGGAGCGCATTGCCCGAAACTTCGATGCCGTGGCTTTCCGCCAGGCGGCGCAGATGCTTGACCAGGTGGATGAAGCACGGCTCACCGCGCTGCCTCCTCAACAGAGGGCTCAGCAGCTGGCAAGTCAGGCCAAGGACTACCTTGACCGAGGACTTTTGCTTGAGGCTGAGAGGCTGTATCAGACAGCCCTGGCTTCAGACGACCGCGTCCCAGCGGTGCATGCGGGCCTTGCAGAAGTGCGCGAGCGGACCGGCGACAAGGAGAACGCCCGCAAGGAAGCGCGCACATCCCTGGAACTGATGCCTTCCATTCAGGCGTACCTTGTGATGGGGCGGCTCGATCTTGCGGCCGGACATTTGGACGAGGCTGGCTACGATGTGCGTGAGGCTATGAAGATGGAACCAGGGAACCCGGCTGTGCTCGCTCTGCAACGGAAACTGGAGGCCGCCAGGGAGACCAGGAAGTGACCGCTTGCAGTATGGTATCTGCAACGGCCTGGCCGCCGGCAGAGTACGGCAAGGCTGGGGTTCTCATCATTCATGCAACTCTGTTCGGCGGGTCCTGAAGGGAGCAAGCCATGGAGAAGCGCATTTGCGGATTCGTACTTCTACTCGCTTTCAGCGCATTTCTTCCATTGGGAGTGCGCGCGCAGCAGCCATTCGTTGAGAAACTGGTCCTCTCGGACACCATCCAGCCGGTAACCGCCGCGCAGCTTGATCGGGCAATCGCGCTAGCCAACTCGTCCGGGGCCCAGGCTCTTCTCATCGAACTTGACACTCCGGGCGGCCTGCTCGATTCCATGCGCTCGATGGCTGGCGCCATTCTCAGTTCGCGGGTTCCGGTGATCGTCTACGTATCTCCGGCAGGGGCGCGTGCCGGTTCGGCCGGTTTCTACCTCCTGGAGTCGGCCGATATCGCGGCCATGGCTCCCGGCACCAACGCTGGTGCAGCCCATGTGGTCTCAGAGTTCGGCAAGATGGACGACACCATGAGCCAAAAGGTCGAGAATGATGCGGAGGCATTGTTACGGTCCTATGTCGCACGGCGCAACCGCAACGTCGATGCGGCCGTGGCGGCCGCCGCGTCGTCGCACTCCTACACCGCGGAAGAAGCGCTGGACCAGCATCTCATTGACATCATTGCCAATAACGACTCCGCGCTTCTTGCCGCGCTCGATGGCCGCACCATTACCCGGCTTGACGGCACCAAGCAGGTGCTGCACCTTGCAGGCGCACGCATCGAAGTGTTGAAGCCGTCACTCCGGGAAGAGTTGCTGGGGTGGCTCGTCAACCCCAACATTGCCCTGCTCATGCTGGTCGGCGGGGCGCTGCTCATCTATTTGGAGTTCAACACCCCCGGCACCATTGTCCCCGGCGCTTTGGGCACGCTGATGGTGCTGCTGGCAATTTTTGGACTCAATCTTCTGCCTATCCGATACACCGCCGTCCTCCTGCTCGTAGCAGCGATCGGTCTGCTTGTGCTGGAGGCCAAGTTTGGCGGCCACGGTGCGCTGGCCGTTGCAGGCATTGTCTGCCTGACCTTCGGCATGCTGACGCTGGTTGCAGCTCCAGTGCCTGAGCTCGGCGTCAGCCCGGCGATTGCCTTTGGGGTGAGCGCTGCCTTTGGAGTCATCACTGTCTTTCTGCTGCGACTGGCGATTCGAGCTCGGAGGATGAAGTCCCGGCTGGGTATTGACGCAATGGTTGGCTCGAGGGCCAAGGCCATGGAGGCGCTTGCCTTTGAGGGGCATGTGCTGGTGGAAGGCGAGATTTGGCGGGCTGTGGCGAGTGAGCCTGTGGCGGCAGGAACTGAGCTGCGGGTGGTGGGCCACGACGCCTACTTGCTGCACGTGGAGCCCGTGCCGCTAACCAGGATTGCCGATTCGCACGGATAAGCTCAAGCATCAGCAGCGGCAGGCAGGAGTACAATCCGTGCTGAGTGAGGGTAGTCAAATGGTTGCAACTCCGGTTCTCGTCTTCATCGTTGTCGTTGTCTTATATGTACTCAACTCCATCAAGATTCTTCGCGAGTATGAGCGGGGCGTAATCTTCCGCCTGGGCCGGGCATTGCCGGTGCCGAAAGGGCCGGGAATCATCCTGGTCTTCCGGCCCTTCGACCAGATTGTGCGCATCTCGCTCCGGCAGGATGTGCTGGAGGTGCCGGCGCAGGACGTGATCACCCGCGACAACGTCACCCTGAAGGTGAACGCGGTGGTGACGCTGTATGTCATCGACCCCAACGCCGCGGCTATCAAGGTGGCCAACTATGTGTACCAGACCTCGCAGTTTGCGCAAACCACGCTGCGGTCGGTGCTGGGCGAGGTGGAACTGGATGAGCTGCTGAGCCACCGCGACAAGCTCAACCTGAAGATTCAGACCATCATCGACCAGCGGACGGAGCCGTTCGGGGTGAAGGTGGCATCCGTGGAAGTGAAGCAGGTGGATCTGCCGGAGCAGATGCTGCGAGCCATGGCCAAGCAGGCCGAGGCAGAACGCGAGAAGCGCGCCAAGGTGATTCACGCCGGCGGCGAGTACGACGCTGCGCAAAAGCTGGTGGACGCGGCCGCGCTGCTGGCCACCGAGCCCATGACCCTGCAGTTACGCTACCTGCAGACCCTGACCGAGATTGGCGTGGAGAAGAATACGACAATCGTGTTCCCGCTGCCGCTGGAGATGATGACGCTGCTGAACAAGATGGGCCTATCCGCTGCGACCAGGGCGGACGCGGACAAGAAGAAGGAGTAGTTCGCTGTTGGATGTGGACTGCGGAGCGCGGAAGCAAATTGACGCCAGGGAAGGTGTATGAAGGGAGTTTTCGACTATAGAGATGTGGAGGAGCCGGCATCCCGGGACACCGAACTCACGTTGGGGTCGACGACGCTGCTGCTGATCTTTCTTGGCCTGGTACTGCTGTGCGGGCTGTGTTTCGGACTGGGGTACGCCACCGGGCGTCATGCGACGCAGGAGACGGCGGCGGCGCTGCCGGGGGCGGAACAGGTCGCGACGGCGGCACCCGGGGACGGCGGTAGGGCGAAGCCCTCGGCGGATGCGGCGGGGGCCGGCGAAGCCCAGCCTGCGAGCGAGCCGGACCAGGCGGCGGCTCCAGCGGCTGCTTCATCGGCTGCGGAGCCGGAAACCCCGCAGGTGAAGCCAGCGCTGGAGAACGGGATCAACCCCATTGAGGCGGGACAGCAGGCAGCGGCGGGGGCGGTTGCGCCGGCGATGACTCCGGCCATGGCTCCGGCGGCCACGATCATGGTGCAGATTGCCGCCATCTCGCAGCAGCAGGATGCGGATGTGTTGATGAGCGCGCTGCGGCGGCGCGGGTATGCGGTCGTGTCGCATCGCGAGGCGCTGGATGGACTGATCCACGTGCGGATCGGGCCGTTCAAGACGCGGCCGGAGGCTGAGGCGTGGCGGCAAAAGCTGCTCAACGATGGATATAACGCGATCGTGCAGCCGTAGAGATACCGTTGTATTTCGTTGAATCTGCAGAAGGCCGGCAAAGGCCCGGGCCTGACGACCACGTCAGTTTGCCGTTTTTCAGGGGGTTTGAATCCCCCTGCTCCCTCTGGAGTTCTCAGCAGATAAACCTTGACCTTTTACGGCCGGCAGAGCGCGGGCGAGGGTGGGAAAACAGCCGGTCTGCGGGTGATTTCCGGAGATCTCTGGTGTGCAAGTCCTTTAGAATTGGGTCCATTTATGCCTTTTATGCTTGCAAGCCGATTGTTTTCATGGGGCTGGAAGGAAAAGGGGGGTGGGGGTCAGAGGTCCTGGTGGTACAGACTGGGCGGCTTCAAACTCAGAGCAAACGTTGGTTTGGCCTTCGGCGCACAACTGATTGTGAATGGTTTTCCAGACTTGGGCACAGTGGGCGACGGCGGGGTTGTCCTGGGCAGGGAAGGCTGATTTATCGAGCAGAGAGGCGGGGTAGGTGCGGCTTGAAAGGATCATAGCGGGCGTTCCTGGGAGCAGATTTTTTGCTGCTGGTTTGAGTGTGCGCCGGGAGGGCGAAATTATATGCAAACGGATACGGGTTTTTTGAGTGCTGAATAGTTCTGCCAGCTACTATTCACCAGCTATCAGCTTTCAGCCATCAGTTTTTGGGGTTCGCGGGCTGCTGGGGGTGGGGCGGACGGTGCTTGCGCGCGGTGTGTGCCGGAGCCTGGTGGGGCCGGACCCTGGTCTGGGAGTCAGCGTTCTTCGCCTTCGGGAATTGGTGGGCGAGTCTTTTGTGGACTGAACGGCGTTTGCCAATACCGATCCTTCTTTTGTTACGGAAACGATTCTCAATGAGTGAGTTGGCCTGAAGTCGAGAGTTGAAGTGCCGACTGCCCGGGTAACCGGCTACCCGGCGGCTTTACGGGGTTGATGACCGCGCCAGCGCCGGTTCCTTTCGATGGGCCAGAACCGGGACGGCGACCAGAGCCGCCGCAAAGGCAGAAACAGCGGCAATGCCAAGCGACCATCGCGCGCCAAACTGGTTCGCAATCCAACCGAGAATCGGAGCGCCGACCGCCATTCCCCCGAGTGCGATGCCGACTCTCAGGGCCATCACCCTTCCCCGCATCGAGGGTTCTGTCGAGAGCTGCATGAGACTGTTGGTGCCATTGGTGAACGTCATGGCGGCAGCGCCGACGATGATGAGACCGCCCGCAAACCACCAGTATCCAGGCGCGGCTGCGGCCAGAGTACACCCCGCAGCGAAGACAGCGGCTCCCACCATCAGCGATGCAAGCCTTGGCTTTTCCTGACGGGCGGCGAACAACGCCCCCGAGAGGGTCCCGATCGCCATGAGGGAAGAGAGCAGGCCGAACCCGCGTGCATCGGAATGGAAGACGCTCACGGCCATCGTAGAAATGAAGAATGGGAAGTTAAAGCCGAAGGTGCCGATCAGAAACAGCATCGCCAGGATGGCTCGAAGCTCCCGATCTCTCCACACGTAGCGGAGTCCTTCCCGGAATCCCGATGTCGAGCGGTGCGCCCTCACGCTGGTTCGAAGCTCGGAGAGACGGAAGAAATACATCGAGACCAGAACCGCCCCGAATGAGAGCCCGTTCAGGAGAATCGCCCAGCCGGTGCCAACCTTCGCAATGAGCAGGCCAGCCACGGCGGGGCCAATCATCTGTGCGGCGGTAAATGAGGTGGAGTTTAGAGCCACGGCGTTTGGCAGATCCCCGTCGCCGACCATCTCTGCCACGAATGTCTGCCGAACAGGAGCATCCAGCGCCGCCGCAGAGCCAGACAGGACAGCGAACATGTAGACGTGCCAGAGCCGAACGACTCCTTCGACCGTGAGAACTCCCAGGAACAGCGCAAGGAAGCCCATGGCTGCCTGGGTAAACATCAGCAGCCTGCGCTGATTCAGCCGGTCCGCAGCCGATCCTGTCCACGGCAGCAGCAGAAGCTGCGGGGCGAACTGCAGGCCCGTCACGATACCCAGCGCCGAAGCGTCATGACGGGTCAATTGCGTCAGCACCAGCCAGTCTTGTGCGATGCGCTGCATCCAGGTCCCGATGTTGGAGACCAAAGCCCCAGCCGTCCATAAACGGAAGTTGAAGCTCTTTAAGGAGCGGAACGTGCCGGACGCCGGATTCTTCATTCGCGCGCGGATGGATTCCCCCCGTGGAAGCGCCCGAAGTGTCGCGCGCTGAACGTGCTGATGAGCAGCACTCCCAGACCGAACGGGAGGATATGACTCCACGACCGTGGATGAAACTCTCCCACCTGGGCAACCAGCAGATAAGCGATGACCGCGTTGAAGAACCCCCAAAGAACGTTGACTGTTGATGAGGAGAGCCCTTTGCCGGGCGGTTTTGCGAAGGGAGTCTGAAAGGGGCGTCCCGCGATGCCGGCGACAAAATGAGGAATGGCGTTTGCGGCAAACATGCCACCGAAAAAGTACGAAACGAAAAAGAGCCAGTTCATGCTTCAGCGTCCTTTTTTTGAATGGATCAATCTTCAACAAGCCGCATCAGCAGTTCGATTGAAGCCCGAAGGTTCTCCTGCTGGCGAACAGAAAGCTTGTCCGAGATCCTCCTGGTGAGCCAGTCCTGCCTCGCGGCTCGACCCTCCCTGAGCCACTTGAGGCATTTGGGCGTCAGACCCATCAAAGTCTGTCGACCGTCCTTCGGGTCGGGAGAACCACGGACCAGGCCCGCTTCCTGCAGCGGCGTTATCACAGCGCTCATCGATTGTGGGCGCATACCTTCGGCTCGCGCCAGACTGGAGACCGTAGCCGATCCACTCTCTTCCAGCCGAAGCACGGCGGACACTTGCGACGGCGTCAAGCCGCCGTGATCCCCGTGTTCACGGGCGTGCCGCTTGAGCTTGCGGAATACAGTTCGGAGCCCGAGGGCGAGTGCGGAAGCGAGTTCGGCCTCGGGAGGAGATGTTAAACGGCTCACTGATTCAGTATGGCATATATACATGTTACCTGTAAAGTCTAACTGTATATATGGCGGCGGAGTCGCCCTCCGCTGTTGCAGCGGTTTTGCAGACATGGAGAAGTGTGGCGGAATGTTTTGGACGAAACGCCTGCTCCCTGGTCTGCTGAGCACTTCTGGAACGACGCATCATCGCCAAATCACTCACCGAGGCCGATTACTCCCCAAATGTCGGCGTCCGATGCTTGATGCGGCGGTGCTTTGGGATTGAATTCGGCGGGGGAGTGGGCGTGGTTTGCGCTATGGTCTGCGTTCGCACCGGCCTTACGGGGCGGCGGCGGTCGGATTGGGTGCGACCCCAGGGCTGCGCTGCGCTTGTCCTCCCACCCCACGGACCACCCAGAGGGTACCCGCCTGTCCGCGGGGACCCCGGTTCTCCACCCCACGGACGAAGATCTGTCCGCGGGGACCCCGGTTCTCCACCCCACGGACGAAGATCTGTCCGCGGGGACCCCGGTTCTCCACCCCACGGACGAAGATCTGTCCGCGGGGACCCCGGTTCTGGGATCTTCTCGATTCCTCCCTACGGGAGGGTTTATGGGGTGTCGATGGGGTACGGGGCTTTTTTCGAGAGCTGCTGGCCGCGCGGCTTGCGCCGCGTGGGCGGGAATTTTTGTGGGTGGGTTTTGCGGGGGTTGAAGAGGCGGCGGAAGAAGGCCTGCTCGTCGACAGATATCCCGAAGAGCATACCTCAGGGGTCGAAGCCCGCGTTGATTCTGTCGGTCCTGTGCCGGGGATAAATCCCCGGCGTACCGTACGAACGAGTTTTTCCGCAGTCTGTGAAACCCCCGGCTCCCTGCGGGTTGGGGCGCGGCTGACGCCGCACTTGTCCGAAGGCGTTGGGGTTCGTGGTTTCTCATCCAATTTACGATGGGGCTGTGAATTGGATGGGGTACCAGGCAAATGCGGATCCCATTCGACGAAGCTCAAATCTAAGCGGAAAAACAAATGCAGGTCCTTCGACTCCCTTCGGTCGCTCAGGATGACAAATATTTATAAATGGCAAAGGCAAAGGCAACGGCAACGGCAACAGGCAAAGGCAAAAGCAAAAGCAAATGCAGGTCCTTCGACTCCCTTCGCTGCGCTTCGGTCGCTCAGGATGACAAATATTTATAAAGACCAAATGCAAAGGCAAATGCAAATGCAAATGCAGGTCCCCTTCGACCACGTTCAGGGCAGGCTTTCGACTCCCTGCGCTGTGCTGTGCTCCACCCCATCGACGAAGACCTGTCGATGGGGGCCCCGGTTCGCTGCGGTCGCTCAGGATGACAAATTGTTTGGAAGCTGGATTGCAGTGTCTTGTTGCGGGCGGAGCTGCGCAGGTTCGCGGGTGGGGCAGTCTCTCGTTAATTGCGCATCCATTCGGGGAGGGCGGAGGCGATGGAGGCGCGGACGGCGGCGAGGAGGTCTTCGCGGGAAGTGTAGTCGGCGGGGAAGATGGGGGGATGGAAGACGATGTGGGCGTCGCCGGAGCGGATGCGGTTGCTGCCCTTGGCCATGAGGGCTTCAGTGCCGTAGATGGAGACGGGGATGCAGGGCGCGCCGGTTTGCATGGCGAGGAAGAAGGGGCCTTTTTTGAATGGGAGCAGGCGGCCGTCGGGGGAGCGGGTGCCTTCGACAAATGTGGTGATGTGGACGCCGTGCTGAAGGACGAGGCGGGCGGCGGCGACGCTCTCCTGCGCGCCGGTGACGCTGCCGTCGCGGCTGACGGGGATGAACTGGCCGAGTTTGAGGCCCCAGCCGAAGACGGGAACTTTCATGAGCGATTTTTTGACGAAGGCGGAGGTGCGGCCGGGGATGCGCGGGAGCAGGGCGGGGGGATCGAGGTTGGAGATGTGGTTGGCCATGAAGATGCAGGCGGTATTGGGAGGGACGCTTTCAAGGCCGGTGACGTGAATGCGGATGCCGACGAGGCGATAGCCGATGCGGACGATGGCGAGCGCGGCGTTGTAAAGGGGAAGGACGTTGCCAGTGACGATGGCCCAGGGGATGGAGAACAGGGCGGCGGGCGCGCCGAGCACGACGATGGTGAAGAGCAGGATGAGAGCGCGAATCATGCGGGGCTGTTGACCTCAGCGGCGAAGCGCTGTTGGAGGCGCGCGGGAAGTTTCTCATAGATGCCGTCGAAGGCGCCATTGGAAAGCAGGACGACGACATCGCCGGGGGCGAGCTGGGGGGCAATGGCGTCGACGATGGCGTCTCCGTCGGGGTGGAGCTCGGCCTGGGCGCCGACGGCGTGGAGGGCGTGGATGACGTCTTCGGGGTGGAGGCGCTCGGCGTCGGGGATGCGCTGCTGCTGGTAGACGCCGGCGAGGACGACGCGGTCGGCGAGGCGGAGGCTTTCGACGAGGTCGGCCTGGAGGACTTTGCGGCGGAGGGTGTTGGAGCGGGGTTCCAAGACGGCCCAAATGCGGCTGGAGGGATAGACGGCGCGGAGGGCGCGCAGGGTTTCGCGGATGGCGGTGGGGTGGTGGGCGAAGTCGTCGATGATGGTGATGTTGTGGACGACGGCGCGGACTTCAAGGCGGCGCTTGACGCTTTTGAAGGTGGCGATGGCGGACCGGATGGCGGAGGTGGGGATGCCGAGGCCGGATGCGAGGGCGGCGGCGGCGGTGGCATTGAGGGCGTTGTGCTCGCCGGCGAGCTGCATTTCGAATTCGGACCAGAGTTCGCCGCTGTGCCAGACCTCCCAGCGGGTGAGGCCGTTTTCGTGGCGCAGGTTCTGGATGCGCCAGCCGGCGGACTCGGAGAAGCCGTAACGATCCACGCGGCAGAGGGCGGGGGCGAGGCAATCGGTGACGTTGGGGCTGCCGTCATAGGCGACGATGAGGCCGCGGCGGGGGACGAGGTTGACGAGGCGCTTGAAGGCGGTTTTAACGGCGTCGAGGTCGGCGTAGATGTCGGCGTGGTCGAATTCGACGTGGGTGAGGATGAGGGCGTCAGGGAAGTAGTGAAGGAATTTTGGGCCCTTGTCGAAGAAGGCGGTGTCGTACTCGTCGCCTTCCAGGATGAAGGTGCGGGTGGGGCGGAGCTGGAAGCTGGTCTGGAAGTTTTCCGCGACGCCGCCGATGAGGAAGGACGGCTCAAGTTCCGGGTTGGCCTGCGCGGCGACCTGGTAGATCCAGGCGAGCATGCTGGTGGTGGTGGTTTTGCCGTGGGTTCCGGCGACGACGAGGGACTCGCGGCCGGGGAGGAACTCGTCGTGGAGCAGGGCGGCCATGGAGGTGAAGGGGATGCGCTGGTCGAGGACGCACTCGACTTCAGGATTGCCGCGGGAGAGCGCGTTGCCGATGACGACGAGCTCGGGAGCGGGGGAGAGATTGGATTCGGCGTAGGGCTCGAGGATGGGAATGCCGAGGGAGTGGAGCAGAAGGCTCATGGGCGGATAGGCGGCTTTGTCAGAGCCGGTGATGCGATGGCCCTGGAGCTGGAGGAGTCCGGCGAGCGAGGCCATGGCTGTGCCGCAGATTCCGCTGAGATGGATGTGACGGGAGTGGGTCATTGATTGATCTCGCGCGGGGAGTGGCGTGGGAAGGGTGGACTGGCGGAGGAGCGGAAAGACAAATGCAGGTCCTTCGACTGCGCAGATCGCAAAGAGCGCGATCTGCTTCGCTCAGGATGACGACGCGCTAATAGTTGGTCAGGATGACAACGCGTTAATAGTTGCTCAGGATGACGACGCATTAATCGTTGCCCAGGATGACGACTCGTTTTTTTATAGGAAGATGGGACGCGAGGTGCTGATCCCTGCTCGTTGATCCCGGTTTCCAGCTTCTTCATGGAATCACCGCGGGTTGGAGGAGGTGGAGATAGGCTTCGCTGGCGGCGCTGAGCTCGGCTTCGACGCCGAAGGTCAGGGTGACGTTGGCGGCGGAGACGTGGCCGCTGCTGAGGCCGATGGCGATGGGGCCCTGAAACTGGTCGAAGACGCGAAGGATGACTTCGTCGAGGAGCCCGATGGGCGCGCCGGGTGAGAGGCAATCGAGCATTTCGCCGAAGACGATGCCGCGGACGCCGTCGAGCTTGCCGGCCTGGGCGAGCTGCCAGAGCATGCGGTCGATCTGGTAGGGCTTGGCGTTGACGTCTTCAAGGAAGAGCAGCTTGCCTTCGGTTTGCGGCTCGTAGGGCGTGCCGAGCAGGGCGACGAGGACGCTGAGGCAGCCGCCGTAAAGGGTGCCGCGGGCGTGGCCGGGATGGAGGGTGCGCAGGCCCTCGGATGCGCCGAGGGAGTAGGGTTGGCCGGTGAGTGCGGCTTGCAGGCTGGGGAGATGGACGCCGTTTTCGCGGGAGAAATCGGCGGCGACCATGGGGCCGTGAAAGGCGGGGATCTGGAGGTGATCGAGCAGCCAGAGCTGGAGGGCGGTCAGGTCGCTATAGGCGAAGAAGGGCTTGGCGCTTTCGGCGATGAGGTCGAGGTCGAGGCCATCGAGCAGGTAGTTGGAGCCGTAGCCGCCGCGGGTGGAGAAGATGGCGCGGACTTCGTCGTCGGCAAAGGCGTGGTGCAGATCGCGGAGGCGCATCTCGGGGGTTCCGGCGAAGTAAAGCGGGCCGCGAGTGAGGATGTGGCTGGCGGACTGGGGCGCATAGCCGAGGGCGCGCAGGGACTCAAGACCGAGCTCGACGCGGTCAGCCTGGGGAGTGGAGGCGGGTGAGACAACGGCTACCAGAGCATCGCCGGGAACGGCCGTGGGTTTGAGCAGGGCGGTCACGCGTAGAAGGCCTCTCCGCGGGCGATGAGGGATGCGGGGCCGGTGAGGCGCAGCTCCGCGCCGGGGCCTTCCCAGGTTACGGTCTGAGCGCCGCCGGGAGCGAGAACAATGAGCGGAGAGAAGCAGCTCATGAAGGCGAAGGCGGCGGTGGCAGAGGCGGAACTGCCGGTGCCGGAAGAGGTGGTGGGGCCGACGCCGCGCTCGAAGATGCGAATTTCAATCTGGTTGGGGCTGAGGACGCGGACGAATTCGACGTTCGTTTGCTGGGGGAAATCGGAGTGGGTGCAAATGGCCGCGCCGATGGTTTGCCAGGGTTTTCCGGCGACGGAGAAGTCGGCGTTATCGACGACGATGACGAAGTGGGGGTTGCCGGTGAAGACTTTGACGCCGACCACGCGGAGGCCGCGGGCCAGGTTGACGGTGTGCGGCTCGAAGATGGGGACACCCATGCCGGTGGTGATTTCCACGGTGAAGCCGGCGGCGGCGCTGAGGGCATTGATCTGGCAGAGGCGGGGACCTGCGTCGGTGATGACTTCAAGCAAGTCGCCGGGCTGAGAGCGGAGCATGTAGGCCATCCAGGCGGCTACGCAGCGGGTGCCGTTGCCGCTGATTTCGGCAATGGAGCCGTCGGCGTTGTGGAGGCGGATGCGGCCGGACGGGGGGGCGGGCTTCATTTCGGGCTTGACTGGGGGCTTGACTGGGTTCCAGGAGAAGAACTCGATGCCGTCGGCGCCGATGCCGGTGGTGCGGGCGCAGAGGTGGCGGGTGAGCTCCGGCCAACTGTAGGCGCTGGCGTCTTCTTCAGTCACGATGAGGAAGTCGTTGCCGCAGGCGTGTGCCTTGGTGAAGGGAATCAATCGTCCTCCGAGTCACGAAAGGTGAACCGCTGGTCGATGTCAGGCCTGGCAGTGAGTTCCGGGCGGCAGGCCGTGCCGATGGCGCTGTTGGCCACCACCCACTTCTGCAGCCAGTTGAAGATGATGGGCCGCGCGAGCTGTGGGAGGGCTGTGGGCATGGGGTTTCCTAAAGCGATGCTACCACTGGGCTAAATAGATTCTTGCAGATTCATGCGCCGGGAGTACCGGAGACGTAAAGCGTGGCGGCGGGCTGGCCGGGCGCGGTAAAGCGGTGATAGACGGTGAGGCCTTGAGGGTGGGCGTGCACGGCGCGGTCGACTTCGTCGCCGTCGAAGGCGAGGACGAGGGCGGCATGCGCGGCGGGAGCGGCGAGGGCATCGCGATAGATCCAGAGGTCGCTCTCGTTGATGGTCTGGCGGAGGGGGATGCCGGTGCGGGCCACGATTTCCGGGTCAGTGGAGGTGATCATGAGCAGCACTGCGCCGGGCCGGGTGGCGAGGGCGGCGCGGATGGTGGGCGGGATGGTGAGCTCATAAGGCCGGTGGGCCTGGATGTTTTTTGTGCCTTCCACATAGACCAGCGGGCGCTCGCGGAGCATTTGTGCTGCGTTGAGGGCGATGAGGGCGAAGAGGATGACCGCTGCGCTGTTGGCCCAGCGGGCGTCAATGGCGCGAGGTTTGAACTGCTGGACGGCGGCGAGGCAGAACTGCGCGGCGAAGCCGAGGGCGAGCGCGATGGCGGGGAGCAGTTCGATTCCGTAGCGCAGGTTGTAAAAGGAGTGGGGCCACCATACGGGAATAAAGATGGGCACTGAGTTGTAGGCCACGGAGTAGGCGTAGAAGGGAAGTGGCAGGGCGAGAAGGAGGGTCCAGGCGATGGCATTGCGGCGGGCGGTGAACCAGGCCCATGCAGCGCCGAAGAGGCTGAGGACCAGGAGCGTGTTGCCCCAGGCACGTGCGGCGGAGTCCAGTTCCACGGCTTTGACGTAGAAGAGGAACGAGACCCAGGGATTGTGCCAGCCGGGATGGGGTGGGAAGCCGGGCGTGGCGGTGCGTATTTCAATGGCTTTGGCGGAGTAGGGGCCGCGGGCGAAGTAGAGCCAGTCGCCAAAGGCGGCGGCGTTGTAAAGGAACCAGGCGAGCGGGGCGGCGACGACGAGGGCGGTCAAGAGCCAGAAGACGGGGGAGCGCAGTTGACGGCGGCGGGCAAGGGCGAGGCCGATGGCGAGCCAGGCGAGGGCGGCCATGATCCAGCCGTCATAGCGGGTGTAGACGGCGGCGACGAGGATGAGAGCGATGAGGCACAGCGTGCGTCGGGCCTGTGCGGGATCTTCGTCGAGGCAGAGACGCCACTCGACCAGACAGACTGTGAGCCAGACCATTTCGCAGACAAAGAGCGGCTCGGTCATGGCGGTGGTCTGGAGATAGAGGAGGTTGGGATTGAGGGCGAAGAAGGCAAGCGCGAGAGCCGCTGAGGCGCGGGGAAGCCAGTGGCGGGCGAGGCGATAGAAGCCGGCGCAGGCGGCAAGCCAGGCGAGAGCCGAGGGGATGACGCCGGCGATTCCGTTGGCCCACCAGCTGTAGACCTGAACGAACGGGATCATGAGGATATGGGGCAGCGGCAGCCAGACGGAGCCGAGCTCGGAAAAGCGGGGCAGGCGGGAGTCGAAGACGCGGCGGGCGATGTGGAGGTGGGCGACGGCATCGCCGTAGTTGAGCAGCGCGCCGATGCGCCAGCTCCATAGGATTGCGGCCAGCGAGGCGGCCGCGCACAGAGCCAGTACGACGGGCTGACTCCGTACGCGCAGTGGGCCTCTCAGTCAAGGTGGGTGAGCTCGCGGAAGACGAGGAAGCGTTCGTCAATCTCCTTGCGGGTAAGCTGCTGGAGGCGCTCGGTTCCGAAGCGCTCGCAGGCGTAGGAGCCCATGACGCTGCCGTAGAACATGGCGCGGCGGAAGACGGCCGGAGTGAGCTCGGGCTGCGAGGCGAGGTAGCCGAAGAAGCCGCCGGCAAAGCTGTCGCCAGCGCCGGTGGGATCGACGACTTCTTCGAGCGGGAGGGCGGGCGCCCGGAAGGCGTGGTGCGGGCTTTGGGATTCTTTGGAGAAGCTGTGCTCGCTGAAGAAGGCGGTTGCGCCGTACTCGCCGTGCTTGACGATCAGGGTCTCCGGGCCGAGCGAGAGGACGCCGCGCGCCGCCTGGACAAGGTTGTTGTTGCAGGCAATCATGCGGGCTTCGGTGTCGTTGATGAGCAGGATGTCGAGGCCCTTGAGCACTTCAAGCAGCGCGGGGCGATGGTCCTTGATCCAGTAGTTCATGGTGTCGCCCGCGACCAGCTTGACGTCGGGCATCTGCTCGCGGACGCGGCGCTGGAGGACGGGATCGATGTTGGCGAGGAAGAGGAACTGGGAGTCGCGATAGGAGTCGGGAATCTTGGGCTCGAACGAGGCAAAGACATTCAGCTCCGTATTGTGGGTCTTGGCCTCATTCAGGTTGTCGAGGTAGGAGCCTTCCCAGAAGAAGCTTTTGCCGGGGGCGCGTTCGATACCGGTGATGTCGATGTGGCGGGCGTGGAAGACTGCTTCCTGCTCGAGACCGAAGTCATCGCCAACGACGGCGATGACGCGGACATCAGTGAAGAAGCTGGCGGCGAGGGAGAAGTAGGTGGCCGCGCCGGCGAGTTCGCGGTCGTAGCGGCCGGAGGGGGTTTCAACGGAGTCGTAGGCTACGCTGCCTACTACGGTGATCGCCATGAATTTCCTTTCAGTCTTTTCAAAAGTCTATTGTGCGATTGAGGGGATTTGCAGGCGACTATTCATGATTCCGCCTAAAAAAATCCTCAAAATACATACCTCAGGGGCTAAAGCCTAAATCAAAATTGCGACCTTTGCGGCACAACTGAAGTCGTGCCCTTTCAAAGCAAATGCAAATCGCCTCTCGGCGGAAATCCAAAGATCCTGCTACCAGCCGAGGTATTTGCCGAAGAGCAGGCCGAGCTTTTGTTTTGCTGCTTCGGGGATTGCGTCGGGCTGGGTGAGGACGGCGTATTTGGCGGCGGAGGCGCAGGCGCAGGTTCGTTCGGTTGGTAGGGCGGCAACGGCGGCTTTGACCACCTTGGCGGCGTTGTCAGCGTTCTTGTGCAGGACGGCTACGATCTCCTCAATGGTGACGGAGTCGTGGCCTTCACGCCAGCAGTCGTAGTCGGTGACCATGGCGATGGTGGCGTAGCAGATTTCGGCTTCGCGGGCGAGCTTGGCTTCCTGGAGGTTGGTCATGCCGATCACGTCTGCGCCCCAGCTGCGATAGAGGTTGGACTCGGCGCGGGTGGAGAACTGCGGGCCTTCCATGCAGACGTAGGTTCCGCCCAGCTTGCCGACGACGCCGACGGCATTGCATGCAGCAGCTGCGGCGTGGGCCACAGTCGCACAAACAGGATCGCCGAAGGAGATGTGGCCGACGATGCCTTCGCCGAAAAAGGTGGAGATGCGGTGAAAGGTGCGGTCGATGAACTGGTCGGGGACCACGAAGTCCGTGGGCTTGTGCTCTTCCTTGAGCGAGCCGACGGCGGAGACGGAGAGGATGCGCTCGACGCCGAGTTTTTTCATGGCGTAGATGTTGGCGCGGAAGTTGAGCTCGGAGGGGAGGATGCGATGGCCGCGGCCATGGCGGGCGAGAAAGGCGACGCTGCGGCCTTCCAGCTCGCCGAGCACGAATGCGTCAGAGGGCGCGCCGAAGGGTGTTTCCACGCGCTCCTCGCGCACGTTGGTGAAACCCGGCATGGAGTAAAGCCCGCTGCCGCCAATGATGCCAATTTCCGCTTGCGCCAATGTCCTGCTCCTTCTGCTGCGGTGACGTCTTCGGGCGCGAATGTTCGTGTCCGCGACCGGATCATCGTCAACCTGTGTGTCTGTGTGTGGCAAACATCTCAGTATAAAGGCAGGGGCGGGCGGGCTTGTTTGTGCGGGCCGATCCGGCGGGGCGATTGCATGAAATTGTTTTGGGACGGAGGCGTGTTTCGCAGCGCCCCTCCAGGGCGCGATGGAATCATGTTGTCTGTTTCCCCGGGCAGCGCTGCGCTCGCGGGGCTACTTTCGACCGGTCCCTCCGGGACCTCAGAGCATTTTGTGGGCGAAGTGAATGGCTGGGAGGATTTTCAGGCCGATGGTTGGTCCTTCATGCGATGCCCCGCGGCCGATCCGGCGGCGGAGACACAAAGGCGGCGGTGCTTTGACCGGCTTTGTCTCCGTCGTTTTGGGAGCTATGCTGCGAGCGGGGCATTACTCATCGTCGTCGTCGCCTTCGGGTGAGGCTTCTGCGCCTTTGGGCAGTTCGCGCGGATCGGGTTTGACGGTGACGGGCTGGGTGAGGGTCTGGCCATCGACGGTGAGGCGGACGGTGTATTCGCCGGGCTGGAGGCCGGGAACGGCGCGGCCTGGACGGAAGGGTGCGGGGTTGGCAGCGGGAGCAGGGGTTCCGGCGGGATGGCAGGCATCGACGGGCGGGGGCGGAGGAGTGCGGCCACCGAAGCCGAAGCCGCGCGGCGCCGCGACGTTGAGCGCGATGCGGTGCATGCCGGGGCCGGCGGAGGGCGGCGGCGCGGGTTGCTCCCAGTAGGCCTGGACGTTGATGGCTTCGGTGTCGACGGGCTTGACCGGGGTGTCACTGGCAAGACATGCGGCAGACTTTGCCGGCTGCATCGACGAGCTCAATTTTGAGCGGGGTGGTGGGAGCGGACTTGAGCCAGTAGTACGCGACTACGCCGTCGGGGGGATTCAGCTCCTGGGGCTCCTCGTGCGGCAGGGGCGTGCCATTGCCGCTGCCCTGGTGGATGGCCAGGGACTCTCCGGGTGCGAACAGGTAGGCCTTGGCGGACTCGATCTCCGCGCCGTGGGCGGCGAGCTGGCGCAGGGCGGTCATCTGGTCGAGCACCCAGAAACCGCGCCCGAAGGTTGCCACGGCCAGATCGTCGCCGTGCACGACGATGTCGCGCACGGAGGTGACGGGCATGTTGAGCTGCAAGCGGCTGCCAGTGGTCGCCGTCGTCGAAGGAGACGTAGACGCGCAGCTCGGTTGCGGCGTAGAGCAGGCCTTTCTGTTTCGTGTCTTCCTTGACCGAGTTCACGTATGCGCCGTCGGGGATTCCGGCGGCGACGTTCTGCCAGGTCTTTCCGCCGTCGTGGGTGCGATAGATGTAGGGGTGGTCGTCGGCCGAGGCGATGGCGATCGACGGAGGCGTAGGCCGTCTCGGCATCAAAGTGGCCGGCATCAATCTGCGAGACCTTGCTCCAGGCGGTCATGGGCGGCGGGGTGACGTCAGTCCAGTTCTGGCCGTCGTCGCGCGTGACGTGGATGAGGCCGTCGTCGGTGCCGACCCATACGGTTTTGGCGTCGAGGGGCGACGGGCCGATGGTGTAGACGACGCCGAAGCGGTCGGTCATGGGCTGGTCAATATCCTTGGCGGTAATGGGATCGAGGGTCGTGGGGACTTCGGGATGGAGGCGAGTGAGATCGGGGCTGATCTTGGTCCAGGTCTTGCCGCGGTCGCGGGTGCGGAAGACGAATTGGTTGGAGTAGTAGAGCGCTTCGTCGGCGAGCGAGAAGACCTGCGGCAGGGTCCAGGTCTTGCGGTTGGGATCGTTCGGGATCGGCCGGGGGCAGTTCGCCGCCGGCGGGCGCGGGCAAATTGAGAGCCTGGTTGCAGCGTCCGTCGCCGTTGCCATAGAGCAGGTTGCCGTCTTTCGGGTCGGGGACCACGGTGTCGCTTTCACCGGCCTCGCAGATGGGCTCCCAGTTGCGGAAGCTGAGGATGCCCATGCGCGACCAGGTGCTGACGCCGACGCCGCCGGAATCCTGTTGCGCGCCGTAGAGCCAGTAGGGGAAGCGATTGTCGGCGGCGAGATGGTAGATCTGCGCGGTGGGCTGGTTGTACCAGGTGCTCCAGGTCTTGGCGCCGTCGACGCGAGACCACGGTGCCCTGATCGCTGGAGAGCACCATGCGGTTGCCGTCTTTGGGATTGATCCAGAGCTGGTGGTAGTCGTCGCCGCCGGGCGCGCCTTTGACGGGCACCCAGGTCTTGCCGGCATCGAGGGTCATGTAGGTTGCGGTGTTGATGTCGTAGGCGCGATCAGGGTTGGCGGGGTCGACGGCGATCTGGCCGAAGTACCAACCGCGTCCCCAGAGGCGCTGCTCGGTGTTGACCAGGCGCCAGGTTGCGCCGGCGTCGTCAGAGAGGTAGATGCCGCCGAGGGGTTTGGGCGCGTTGGGGTCGGGCGTGGCGCTGCCGCGGATGGGGCGCGCGATGGCGGAGCCGAGATCGTCGACGACGGCGTAGAGGCGATTGGGATTGCTGGGAGCGATGGCGATGCCGATCTTTCCTACGAAGCCGTCGTCGGGAAGGCCGCCGGAGAGCTGGTGCCAGGTGTCGCCGCCGTCGGTGGATTTGTAGAGGCCTCCGCCGGGCAGGTTGGATGGCGCGTAGACGGACCAGGGCGGGCGGCGCGTGCCCCAGAGCGATGCGTAGAGGGTGCGCGGGTGGCGGGGATCGAGGGCGAGATCGATGGCGCCGACATCGTCAGGGGTTTTGGCGTGGGCGAGAATCTTCTTCCAGTGCGCGCCGCCATCCGTGGAGCGGTAGACGCCGCGTTCGGGGTTGGCTTTGTAGGGAGAACCGAGGGCCGCAACGTAAACGCGATTGGGGTCGGCGGGGTCGACGACGATTTTGCCGATCTGGCGGGTTTGCTCGAGGCCGATGGAATGCCAGGTCTTGCCTGCATCGGTGGATTTGAACAGGCCAATGCCGTAGGAGTGCTGGCTGCGAATGTCGGGCTCGCCGGTGCCGACGTAGACGATGCTGGGATTGGAAGGGGCGACGGCGATGGCGCCGATGGAGCCGATGGGGATGCCGGTGGCTGGATCGTCGGCGATGGGAACCCAGGTGCGGCCGGAGTTCTCGGTCTTCCAGAGGCCGCCGCCGACGGAGCCCATGTAGAAGGTGTCAGGCTGGTCGGCATTGCCGGAGACGGCGTAAGTGCGCCCGCCGCGCATGGGGCCGACGTCGCGCCACTGGAGGCCGGAGAGCAATTCGGCAGGGAACTGCTGGGCGGCCAGGGGTAGCGTGATGAGAGCACAGAGAGAGGCGGCAATACGACGGCGAATGGCGCTCATGGGAAGGCTCCGAAATCTGCAGAATTTTTTAGACTTTAGATGGCGGAGGGAGAGGGATTCGAACCCCCGGTACCCTTTCAGGCACAACGGTTTTCAAGACCGCCGGTATCAACCGCTCACCCATCCCTCCGCGGGGCCGGATCGTATCTCATGATATACGAGTTGCCGATTCAGCGGCACGGGCGGGTGGCGATTCAGATCAAAGGGCATGGCACCGGCGGTATAGTGGTCGGTAACCGACAATCGGAAAATAGAAATTGGAGGATGTTCGATGGCGCCCGAGCTTAGCCTGTTTTTTTTCAGTGCGGACTGCGCGGAGCGGGAAGACGACCGCTATCGGCTGCTGTTCGATGCGGCCCGGTTTGGCGACGAGCACGGATTTACGTCGGTGTGGACGCCGGAGCGGCATTTTCAGCGGTTTGGTGGACTCTATGGCAGCCCGACGGTGACCGGCGCGGCGCTGGCGGTGTTGACCCGGCGGATTGGGATACGCGCCGGGAGCGTGGTGCTGCCGTTGCAGAATGTGTTGCGCGTGGCGGAAGAGTGGGCGATGATTGACAACTTTTCCAATGGGCGGGTGGCGATTGCGGCGGCTTCGGGCTGGCACGTGAACGATTTTGTGCTTTCGCCGGACACCTATCAGAACCGCTACGGCGACATGTTTGAGAAGCTGGAGTTGATCCAGAGGCTGTGGCGGGGAGAGACGATTGCGCTGCCGAACGGAGCCGGGGTGGCGACGGAGGTGGGCATTCTGCCGGCGCCGATTCAAAAGGAGCTGCCGGTGTGGTTGACGGGGCAGTCGGACGATACGTTTCTCGAAGCCGGGCGCAGGGGCTTCAACGTGCTGACGGCGAACTTTGCTCTGCGGCACGACCTGGCGGAATTTGAGCGCAAGGTGAAGATCTACCGGGAAGCGATTGCGGAGCATCACGGGCGGCGCGGACACGTGACGCTGATGGCGCATACGTTTGTGGGCGAGGATCAGGAGGAGATCCGGGCGATTGCGCGGCCCGCTCTGGCCAGCTATCTTAAGGTGAATCTGAACATGCAAAAAGACAACTCATCCGGCAAGAAGGAAGAGAGAGGTTTTTCGCAGCTGAACGAGCGGGAGGGTGAGATTCTGATCCGGACGCAGGTGAACAACGATCTGCAGAGCCCATTGAGTTTTGTGGGAACGCTGGAGCATTGCAGGGAGCAGGCGGAGCGGCTGAAGGAGAGCGGAGTGGACGAGATGGCGTGCCTGATCGACTTTGGCGTCGGGTACGAGGATGTGATGGCGAGCCTGCGGCGGCTGGCCACGCTGGTTGCCGCCTGACCCGAGCGGACCGGGGGCACAGGGAAATGCGCCGGGTGCACGATGGAAGCTGTTGAAATCGCTGCGCATGAGGCAGGGCGGGTGATACAACAGTTGTGCATGGCCAAGAGCACCAAACCGGGATCGGATCTGCAACTGGGGCAGACCATCAGCCTGCGCACGCTGGGCGAATACTTGAACCTGTCGCCGGCGACGATCTCGCTGGTGTTGAACAATGCGCCGGGGGTGCGATCGATTCCGCAGGAGACGCGGGACCGGGTGATTGCGGCGGCCGCCAAGTTTGACTATCGCCCGAGCTTCTACGCGCGTTCCCTGCGCAAGCGGCAGACTTTCCTGATTGGCGTGCTGGTGCCGGAGCTGAGCGACCAATACTCCGGCCAGGTGCTTTCCGGGGTGGAGGAACTGCTGATTGAGGAAGGCTACTTTTATCTGACGGCCAGCCATCGGCGCAAGCCGGATCTCATTGAAGAGTACCCGGGCATGCTGCTGGACCGCAGCGTGGAGGGGTTCATCCTGATTGACACGGTACTGCAGCACAGCCTGAAGCTGCCGGCGGTTGTAGTGGCGGGGCACCGCAGGATTGAAGGCGTGACCAACGTGGTGCTGGACCAGCGGCGGGCGGCCGAACTGGCGTTGCGGCACCTGGTACAGCTGGGGCACAAGAAGATTGCATTCATGCGCGGCGGCAGCCACAGCTCCGACGCCGACGACCGATGGGATTGCCTGATGGCTGTAAGCAGAGAGTTGAAGCTGGAAGTTCTGCCGGAGTTGACCGTGCAAGTGCGGCTGCGGGACTCGACGCCAGAGATGGGCTTTGGCCTGACCAACGAACTGTTGAACCGCGACGTCGAGTTCACCGCGCTGGTCTGCTTCAACGATCTGTCGGCTATTGGCGCAATCCGGGCTCTGAAGGACCATGGAGTGCGCGTGCCGGAGGATATTTCCGTGGTGGGATTCGACGACCTGCAAGCTGCGGCCTACCACAATCCGAGTTTGACGACGATTCGGCAGCCGCTGCGCCAGATGGGGGCGGAGGCTGCGCGCATTCTGTTGGAGCGGATTCGCGGGAAAGAGGCTTTTCCGGAGGCCTTGCCGATTTTGCCCGAGCTCGTGATCCGCGAATCGACCTGCCCGCCGGGGCCGCGGCGGAAGCGGGCCTGACACACCTGAGGATGAGCGAGCGTCCCCACAGGCAATGAGAGCTTGCGGATTGCAGGCTCAATGCAGGCGAAGGGAACTGGAGTGCGGCAGCTCCCGCGAACCGGCGTCAGGATCCGTATTGCTGGTCGCTTACATGCTCCATCCAGTCGACCACTTTGCCGTCCAGCCTTTCCTGGATTGCGATGTGGGTCATTGAAGTGGTTGGAGCGGCGCCGTGCCAGTGCTTCTCGCCGGGTGCGAACCAGATGACATCGCCGGGGCGAATCTCCTGGATGGGCCCACCCCAGCTCTGCGCGCGGCCGCAGCCGGAGGTGACAACCAGGGTTTGGCCAAGCGGGTGGGTGTGCCATGCGGTGCGCGCGCCGGGCTCGAAGGTGACGCTGGCGCCGGCGACGAGCGCGGGATCGGGGGCGGTGAAAAGCGGGTCAACGCGCACGGTGCCCGTGAACCAGTCAGCGGGTCCTTTTGCGGAAGGCTGTGTGCCGGCTTTCTTGATTTCCATCTTCTGAATCCTCTCGTTTGTTTCGAATTGTCATTCTGATTCTCCCGGTGCGCGCGGGCCGCTATCGACCGGTCACGCGCTTGTTTCGCGCGGCACGATTCTGACTGTTGCGGAGCGGGCGCGTTTGCCGATCATGGGATCGAGGTAGGGGCTGGACCGGTATTTGGCACGGTAAGCTTCGTCGACGCGGTCGTTCATCGGGCCATCCACCGGCTCGAACGAGACCTCTTTGGTGATGCCGGCGGCAATGATCATTCCTGCTTTCTGCTGCATGGCGGCCTGGTGCCAGCGGGATTCCTGTCCGTTGTAGGCGCGCACGTAGAGGGCATCGTCGACGGCGACGGACCAGATCCAGGTGGGGGTGCCATAGGTGGCGCCGTCCTCACGGAATGGGGCGATGTGCAGGTCATCGGCCGCGGCGATTTTGCCGAGTTCGTTCTTCAACCATGTACTCATTCGTTGCCCTCCTTTGGGCAGTGGCGCCGCGGCGTGCGGTGTGTTGTCAGCGCATGACGTAGCCGCCGTCTACTGAGATGGACTGACCGGTCACATAGCTTGCAGCGTCACTGCAAAGCCAGAGAACCGCATCGGCGATCTCTTCGGGCCGCCCCATCCGTCCCATCGGCACCAACGACTTCAACATTGCGTTCAACTCGTCTCCCTGGCCTTCTGCGATCATCTTGTCGACCATGGGCGTCCGGATCATGCCCGGGCATACGTCGTTCACGCGAATGCCACGGGTTGCATATTCGAGAGCAGCGCTCTTCGTGAATCCAATCACTCCATGCTTTGCAGCATGGTAGGTCCCGCGTTGGTTGCCGCCGATGAGCCCTCCAAGGGAAGAGCAATTGACAATCGCTCCGCTTCCTTGTTTTCGCATCTGTTGCAGCTCAAACTTCATGCAGCTCCATACGCCGCGGAGATTGATTGCCATGACCCGGTCATAATCTTCCCGTGTAGAATCGGCGGTCTCCGCAAGCACATTTTGAACGCCGGCATTATTGTAGGCCGCATCCAGCCGGCCGAACGTGGCGACCGTCTGCTGAACCATTGCTTCCACCTGGGCATCGTCCGAGACGTCGCAACGAATGGCGAGGGTCTTGTGTCCCCTGGCCTTCAGTTCCTCCGCGGCGGCAACAGCCAGGTTCTCGTTCCAATCCGCCAGCACGACGGAAGCGCCGGATTCCGCAAAAGCCTTCGCGGTTGCCAGGCCCAGGCCCGAACCAGCGCCCGTCACGAGCGCGACTTTGTTTTCGAAAGAGATGTTCATAGCGAGATTCCTTTTCTCAGATGGCGAATCCCTAGCGATTCGTCATGCGCTCAACTTCTTCGGGGTAGCGGTTGCCCTGCACTTCGACGCTGGCGACAAGTGTGTCGATCTCGCGGAGGTCCTCCGCGGTCAGGTGCAGGGAAGTCGCTGCGATGTTCTCTTCGACGCGCGCCAGCTTGGTGGTGCCGGGGATGGGAACGATCCAGGGCTTCCGCGCAAGCAGCCATGCCAGCGCGATCTGCGCCGAAGTTGCTCCCTTGCGCGCGGCAAACGCCGCAATCAGATGGACCAAAGCCAGATTTGCCTTGAGAGCCTCGGGGGCAAAGCGAGGCAGGCTGCCGCGGTTGTCTTCCTTGGCGAACTGAGTGTTCTCGGTAATTGACCCGGCGAGGAATCCTCTGCCAAGCGGGCTGTAAGCAACGAAGCCAATCCCCAGTTCCTCCAACGTCGGCAAGATCTCCTGCTCAGGGCGTTTCCACCACAGAGAGTATTCATTTTGAAGCGCGGTCACCGGTTGCACCGCGTGTGCCCGGCGAATGGTCTGGGCTCCTGCTTCCGACAGGCCGAAGTGCTTCACCTTACCCTCTTGAATCAGTTCTTTCACTGCCCCCGCGACGTCTTCGATTGGCACCTCGGGGTCCACGCGGTGCTGATAGAGCAGATCGATGGTGTCGACGCGGAGCCTCTTCAGCGAACCTTCCACGCTCTCCTTGATGTACGCGGGGCGGCTATCGAGGCCGGGAGAAGGTTTGCCGTGGGGATTGAAAGCGAAGCCGAACTTGGTGGCGATGACCACCTGGCCGCGAACAGGCGCAAGAGCTTCGCCGACGACTTCCTCATTCACGAAGGGGCCGTACACCTGGGCGGTATCGAAGAAGGTGATGCCGCGCTCAACCGCGCCGCGCATGACTGCGATCATCTCCTCTTTGGTTCCTGCAACCGGGCCGTGCCCTTCGCTCATCCGCATGCAGCCGAGGCCAATGGCTGACACTTCCAAATTACTGTTTCCAAGTTTGCGCTGTTGCATGGTCTCTCCTTTCGCACTTCATTTCCAGTCAATCGCCAGGCGACCACCGCGCGGATCGCCGCATCAGTCATGTTCCCAGGTGACAGCCCAATGTTCATCGGGCCGGGTTGATCGGATGATCAGAAGCCCGTCCGCGGTGAACTGGTAAGCGCGCGGCAGATCCTTGCCGACGAGGAGATCGCCGGTGTTCGATCCCTGCACGTGGTGCGTCACCGTATGCGTTGCTTCATCTACGTTGTAGCTGCCGAAGGAAGCTTCGTAGCCATTCCTGACGTACTCATTGGATAAAGTACTCGCCGCTTTGGGGTACATGAGCTGCACCGACATGTGTCCATCGCGCGTATAAATCAGCATGCCTTTCGGCTGAGGGACATCGGAGGGCTTTCCATCGGGTCCGGGGCTTTCGATGTGGACCAGATGCCACGCCCCGATCAGCCTCTCCCGATCCGCGCGATGACCTGGCGTCTTTTCGGTTGCTGATTGTGCCAGAGCGATACCGGCAATCGCAACACATGCGGCGAACGCGGCCCAGTGCAGAGCTTTCATCTTCGGATGCGCCCGTCGATTGCCGCTCACCGGCCCACCAGCTGTTCATGGAACTTGGGATAACGAGCCCCTTCGAGCTTGATCTTCGACGAGGCCTCTTCAAGGGCGTGCACATCCTCAGGCGTGAGTTCAACGGTTGCCGCTCCAAGGTTCTCTTCCAGGCGAGCCAGCTTGGTTGTGCCGGGGATGGGAACGATCCACGGCTTCTTGGCAAGGAGCCAGGCGAGCGCGATTTGTGCAGGCGTCGCCTTCTTCTGTTCCGCAAAAGAGGTCACCAAATCGACCAGGGCCTGGTTGGCTTTGCGGTTCTCCGGGTTGAATCGCGGCACGCTGTTGCGGAAGTCGGTGCTGTCGAATTTTGTGTCTGCATCGATCTTGCCGGTCAGGAAGCCCTTGCCAAGCGGGCTGAAGGGAACGAAGCCGATGCCCAGCTCTTCCAGGGTGGGCATCACCGTCTCTTCGGGCTCGCGCCAGAAGAGTGAGTACTCGCTCTGCAACGCGGCGACGGGCTGAACGGCGTGGGCGCGGCGAATGGTCTTCGCGCTGGCTTCAGAGAGGCCGAAGTGCTTTACCTTGCCTTCCTGAATCAGATCCTTGACCGCACCGGCAACGTCCTCGATGGGAACGTTGAGGTCGACACGATGCTGGTAGTAGAGATCGATGGCATCGGCCTTGAGACGCTTCAGCGATTCTTCCGCGACCTGCTTGATGTGCTCGGGGCGGCTGTTGAGAGCGCTCCACTTGCCTCCGTCGTCCGGATTTGCCTGCCAACCGAACTTGGTGGCGATCACCACTTTGCCGCGAAACGGAGCCAGGGCCTCACCCACCAGTTCTTCGTTGAGGAGCGGTCCGTATACTTCGGCCGTGTCAAAGAACGTGACACCCCGGTCGACGGCAGCGTGGAGCAGAGAGATCATCTCCTGCTTGTCCTTTGGAGGGCCATAGGACCAGCTCATGCCCATGCAGCCGAGACCGAGAGCGGATACTTCAAGATTGTTGTTTCCCAGTTTGCGCTTCTGCATGTTTGGACTCCTTCGGGTACCTCGTGGTTTGGATGCGGATGCGTTCGGCCTGTCCTCGATCGATCACCGGTAAGAGAGCTTGAGAATTGCCTCTGGAAGTCTGGCTCCCTGCACCGAAATCGTGGAAGCAGCCCTCTCGATCTCAGCAAGATCGTCGGATGTGAGCATGACCTTGGCGGCGCCGATGTTTTCTTCGATCCGATCGAGCCTGCGCGTCCCCGGGATGGGCACGATCCAGGGTTTCTGGGCGAGCAGCCACGCCAACGCAATCTGTGCCGGTGTCGCCTGTTTGCGGGCTGCAACGCGGTTCAGCAGATCGACAAACGCCTGATTGGCTTGCATCGCCTCCGGCGTGAATCGCGGGAAACGAGACCTCCAGTCCGCGCTGTCAAACTCCGTATTGACCGCGATTTTCCCGGTCAGGAATCCCTGGCCGAGGGGGCTCCATGGCACAAAGCCAATGCCCAGCTCTTCGCAGAGCGGCAGAATCTCTGGCTCCGGATCGCGGGTCCAAAGCGAATACTCGCTCTGGATTGCGGTTACGGGCATGACGGCGTGCGCGCGGCGGGTCGTCTCGGCGGAGGCCTCCGACAGGCCGAAGTACCTGACCTTACCGGCGTGAATCAACTCCTTCACGGCGCCGGCAACCTCTTCAATGGGCACTTCGGGATCCACGCGATGCTGATAGAGCAGGTCGATGCAATCGGTTCTCAGCCGCTTCAGCATGCCCTCGGTCGCGCGCTTGATGTGATCGGGACGGCTGTTCAGGCCGGGGCGCCGCTCGCCCGTCTCAGGATCGATGTTCCAGCCGAATTTGGTGGCGATCACGACCCGGTCGCGGATCGGAGCAAGCGCCTCGCCGACCAGCTCCTCGTTGGTGAACGGTCCATAGGCCTCGGCCGTATCGAAGAGGGTTATGCCGAGATCGTAGGCACCGCGAATGGTCCGGATTGCCTCCTGGCGTTCGGGCGAAGAACCATAGGCGGAAGCGAAGCTCATGGCGCCAAAGCCGAGCTCCGAAACCTCAAGACTGCCAAGTTTGCGTTTCTGCATTGCTTTCTCCTGTGAATTGCCTTGAAGTGTTTTGGACCGGGTTGCCTCGAATCGAATTGAGGGTGCGTTTCGGCCGTTACTCGGATTTGAGGGAGGCCATGTCGATGGAGAAGCGGTACTTGACATCGGATTTGAGCAGGCGCTCGTAGGCTTCGTTGACTTTCTGGATGGGGATGACTTCGACGTCGGAAGTAATGTTGTGCCCGCTGCAGAAGTCGAGCATCTCCTGGGTTTCGGGCAGGCCGCCGATGGGAGAACCGGAGAGGCTGCGGCGCGCCATGATGAGGCCGAAGACGGCGACGGGCAGCGGCTTTTCCGGTGCGCCGACCATGGTGAGGTTACCGTCGCGGCGGAGCATGCCGATGTAAGCGTTGATGTCGTGGTCGGCGGCGACGGCGTCAAGGATAAAGTCGAAGCTGCCGGCGTGCTTCTGCATCTGATTGGCATCGCGCGAGAGGACGACTTCGTCGGCGCCCAGGCGGAGGGCATCTTCCACCTTGTTTGCCGAGGTGGTGAAGACCACGGTATGCGCGCCCAGTGCGTGCGCGAATTTGACGCCCATGTGGCCCAGTCCGCCCAGGCCGACGACGCCAACCTTTTTGCCCTTGGTGACGCCCCAGTGGCGCATGGGCGAGTAGGTGGTGATTCCAGCGCAGAGCAGGGGCGCGGTTCCGGCCAGGTCGAGGTTTTCCGGAACGCGAAGGACAAAGCGCTCGGTGACGACAATGCTGTCAGAGTATCCGCCGTAGGTGACGCCGCCGGTGTGCTTGTCAGGGAAGTTGTAGGTGAGGGTCATGTTGGGGCAGAACTGCTCGAAGCCGGCCTGGCACTCCGGGCAGGTGCCGTCGGAGTCGACCAGGCAGCCAACCGCGGCCAGGTCGCCGGGCTTGAACTTGGTTACCGCGGATCCGACACGGGTAACGCGGCCCACGATCTCATGGCCGGGGACGCAGGGATAGACGGTGGGCATCACGCCGCTCCACTCATTGCGGGCCTGGTGGAGATCGGAGTGGCAGATGCCGCAGAAAAGAATTTCAATCTGGACGTCGTGCTCAGTGGGATCGCGCCGCGCGATGGTGGTGGAAGCAAACGGCGAAGTTGCACTGGAGACGGAATAGGCTTTTGCTTTGTACATGGGTATCCCTCAAGGCTCTTGGCATTTGGCGAGCAACTCGTTCGTAAATAAGAGTACGGAAGAGCGCCGTGAAGGCGGTATCCCGATTCTGCCTGTTGATTGCCTATTCCTGTTGATCGCCAATTTTTCGGTGCACAACCATCGAGATCGGCAGTAGGCTGAAATGGAGGGAGTGTGATGGGATGCCAATGGTGAAACAGCTTGACCGGCACGCGGCTGAACCGGCGCAAGTGGTTGATTTGAGAGAAGAACTTGCGCGCAAAATCGATAGGCGCGTGAATGGCGAGGAACCGGTGGCTACCGAAGTGCCGGGTCTTTGCTTGTCCCGCAAAACGGCGCCAACAGAATGCTATTCTGCCGCCTACGAGCCGGAACTGGTTGTCTTTGCCCAGGGCGAAAAGCATATCACCGTGGGCGGAACAACGCATGTGTGCACGGGGTCCAGCTTTCTGCTCACCTCGATCGATCTGCCGGTGGTGGGCCAAATCACCAAAGCATCGAAGGATGAGCCGTATCTGGCCCTGGTGCTCAAGCTGGAGATGCCCGTGGTGCGGGAGATTCTGAGCCAGGAGGAATTCCATTCGAGCGGAGTTTCCTTGCGCGCGCGCGGGCTGGCGGTTGCCGAGACCCCTGTGGAGGTGCTCACTGCCTGTTGCCGGCTGCTTGACCTGCTGGACACGCCCGCGGATATTCCCTTTCTGAGTGGGCTGATGCAGCGGGAGATTATTTACCGGGTGCTGCGCTCGCCGCTGGGCAGGCATCTGCGTGCCGTTGCCACGCTGGGCGAGCAGAGCAACCGGACGGCCAAGGCGGTTTCCTGGCTGCGCTCCAACTTCGACAAGCCGCTGCGCGTGGAGGAACTGGCCCGGGTGGCGCAGATGGGGGTGTCGACATTTCACCATCATTTCCGCTCGCTGACGGCGATGAGCCCGCTGCAATACCAGAAGCGGCTGCGGCTGCACGCGGCGCGAACGCGCATGCTGAACGAGGGGCTGGATGCCGCGAGCGCCGCCTTCGAAGTGGGCTATGAGAGTGCCAGCCAGTTCAATCGGGAGTACAGCCGGTTTTTCGGGCAGCCGCCGATGCGCGATGTGAAAGCGCGGCGACAACTGGTGCTGGCGACGGATGGGGCCTGAAGGGGGCAAAGGCGGTGGACGAAGCGGCTGGGTGGGGTGGCGCGACAGAGATTCGCAGCATTTGATGAGAGCAGAGGGCATGGCGAAACGGTCCGAAATGCAGGTCCTTCGACTCCCTTCGCTGAGCTGCGGTCGCTCAGGATGACAAGTTATTTTTGATAGAAACTTTAGATCCCGGAGACAAAAGCGGCGCGGTGGAAATTGGAGAATTGAAGCAAAGAAACAAGGGGAGCCATGGTGGCTCCCCTTTGGTTTGGTGCGAGTGATATTGGTTATTTCTTGCCTTCCAGTTCGTCGGCCAGGGCGTTGGCGCCGTAGAGCTTGCGCAGGCCTTCGATCATGCCGGCGGAGTGGACCGCGACGGCGCGGTTCTTGCTGCCGTCGTAGACGAAATCGCCGGCCAGCGACTCGATGTTGCCGTCGAAGATCAGGCCGACCAGTTCGCCGTCGCGATTGACGACCGGCGAGCCGGAGTTGCCGCCGATGATGTCGCCGGTGCGAGACGAAGTCGAGCGGCGTGGCGAGGTCGAGCTTGCCGAGGGCGGCCTGCTTCCTTGGGCGTCAGGTCGAAGGGCGGCTTGTTGCTGAAGCTGGCCGCGCGGTCGTAGAGGCCGTAGAAGGTGGTGAAGGGCGGAGCGATGGTGCCGTTGTAGGGATAGCCCTTGACGGTGCCGTAGCTGAGGCGCAGGGTGAAGGTGGCGTCGGGATAGGCGTCTTTGCCGTAGACCAGGAAGCGGGCCTTGCCCAGCTTTTCGCCTGCCGTGGTGAGCACGCTGCCGATAGGTGTCGCGGAGGCGGACGTTGGTGGCGCGAACCATGGGGTCGACGCGGCGTGCGGCCACGATCATGGGATCAGTGGATGCGGCGACTGCGGCCTCGCCGCCATCGAGGAGCGACTTGCGGAAGGCGGGGTCGGCGAGTTTGGTGCCGTCGACGAGGGAGTTGACGGTCTTGTCGATGTCGCCGCCCTGCAGGATGGCCTGGACGTAGGCGTCGTTCTCGCCCAGCTTTTCTTCGCCGAGCTTGAGGGCGGCGGCCATGTAGAGTTTCTCAGTAGCGACGGTGACGGGAGCGGGGGAGAGCAGCTGGAAGTTGAGCGACTTGAGGCCGGCATCGTGGAACTGCGCGAGGCGCTCGCCGTCGGGCTTCTTGACTTCAACGACGTATTCAACGATGAGCTGGGCGAGGCCGAAGAGGCGGCTGTCGGTGCGGCGGAAGAACTGCGCTTTGAACTCGGGCTTGACCTTCTCCTCGACGGAGGCGATGGTGTCCCAGGCATCGCCATAGGCCTTGTTGCCACTCAGGATTGGCCGCGACTTTGGCGCGGAAGTCCGCTTCCTCGGCCTGCTTTTTGGCGAGGATGGCAGGGTCGGCGAGCGCTTCTTTGCGGCCGATGTAAACCTTCAGGCTGTTTTGCAGGCCGAAGATGAGGCTGCCGACGAGGCGGGCCTGCTCCGGGCC
The DNA here is from genome assembly GCA_963776535.1 of uncultured Acidobacteriaceae bacterium. GTDB lineage: Bacteria > Acidobacteriota > Terriglobia > Terriglobales > Acidobacteriaceae > Telmatobacter. The sequence goes on from CAVZNB010000002.1 coordinate 137,002, forward strand.
CTGGGCGGCAAAGGCCTGGGCGGTGGCGATGCGGCGCTCCAGGTACTCAGTGACGGCGGGGCCGACGATGTCGCGCTGGTAAAGCAGCTCGGCTACGGTGTCGTCGCGCTCGGTGGAGCCGGGATGGCCGGAGATGAAGACGAGCTCGCCAGGCGCGGCGCCCTTGGCGCTCCACTTGAGGAAGTTGTCAGTGTGGAGGGGCTTGCCGTTGTCGTAGACGCGGAAGAGGGCCATGTCGAGGTCGTAGCGGGGATAGGTGAAGTTGTCCGGGTCGCCGCCGAAGAAGGCTGCCTGCTGCTCGGGCGCGAAGACCAGGCGGACGTCGGTGTAGGCCTTGTACTGGTAGAGCCAGTATTCGCCGCCCTGGTAGAAGCTGACGATGTCTGACCGGAGGCCGGTTTTGTCGGTGCCTTCCTTCTCGATGGCGGCAATCTCGGACTCGCGGGCTTTGAGGGCTTTGGCGTCGTCGGCGATGCCTTTGGCAGCGCCCTGGACGCGGGCGGTGACATCCTGCATGGCGACAAGGACGTCGACTTCAAGATCGGGAGACTTCATCTCCTGGTCGGGCGTGACGGCGTAGAAGCCGTTGAGGAGATAGTCGTGGTCGGCGGTGGAGTTTTTCTGCAACTGGCCGCGGGCGACGTGGTGGTTGGTCAGCAGAAGTCCGTCAGAGCTGACAAAAGAGCCGGAGCCGCCATCGTTGAGCCGGACGCTGGAGAGCCGGAGGTGGTCGAGCCAGGCCTGGGTGGGGGTGAAGTTGTACTTGGCCTTGAGCTGCTTGAGAGGCATGTTGTCGAAGGTCCACATGCCTTCTTCAGCGTGGAGGATGGGAGCGGTGGCCGTGAAAAGGGCACAGGTGAGCAGGAGAGCGGAGCTTGCTTTGCGAATGGACATCGATTTCCTCATCAATTAACGGTGATGCTTGTGGCGCTCGCGGTGCTGCTGGAAGCGTAGGAGCAGGACCCGGCATAGGTGGCGGTGAGCGAGTATGTGCCGGAGGTGGTGTACGAAGTGGTAAGGGTTGCGGTTCCACCGCTCAGGGTTCCTGTGCCCAGCGCGGTGGGGGTGCCGCTGGTGTCGTCGTAGAAAGTGACGGTGCCCGTGGCTGCCGAGGGGGCGACGGTGGCGGTGAGGGTGAAGTTGACCCCGGCCGTGGGTGCGGTTGCGGGCCCGGCAAGCGTTGTGGTGGTGGCAATGAGGGTGGATGCGGGTGTGATGTTGAGGGTGAGCGGGGTGGAGGTGCTGGCGGAATCGTCGGTATCGCCGCCATAGGCCGCGGTGATTGCCTGGTTGCCGGTGGTGCAGAAGATGGCCGACTGGGTTGCGACTCCGGAGGTGACGGTTGCAGTGCCGAGTGATCCCGAGGTGGTGGTGTTCGTGAACGTGACGGTGCCTGTGGCCGTAGAGGGCGAGACCGTGGCGGTGAGGTTGACGCTTTCGCCGGTGGTGAGGGTTCCCGCGGTGGTGGAGGTGAGCGTAGTGGTTGTGGTGGTTGGGTTGGAAGAGGCGCTCACGGTCACGGTGACTGCGGCGGAGATGCTGGACTCATAGGTGTCGTCGCCACTGTAGTCGGCGGTGAGCGAGTCAGTGCCGGCGGCGGTGAAGGTGTAGCTGAGGGTTGCGGTGCCGGAGCTGACGGTTGCGCTGCCGATGGAGGTGGTTCCGCTGTAAAACGTGACGGTACCGGTGGCGGAGGTGGAAGAGACGGTAGCCGTCAGCGTGATGGCGGTTCCTACGACCGGCGTGGTGGTGGATGGAGAGAGCGTGACGGTGTCGGCGGTGGTTCCGGTGGAGGATGGGGCCTGCCAGAAGTCGCCGCAGCCGGCGAGGAAGGGCGCGGCTGCGAGGGCGATAAGGATAAGGGCCGTTCCGGCGCCGATGGGTCTGGTTTTCACGCTGCGTCCTCCTGGATGCCGGTAGGCGATGGGTGGTTTGAGACGGTTAAGGCTTTGACAGCACCAGGACTTGAACGCCGCAGGCGGCGTCTCTCTGGCGGATGACCTGCTCGGTGGCGGGCTTGAAGTCGTCGGGGACGGCGATGGTCACGCTTTCCTCAAGTGGTTCTGTTTTATAGACGGGGATATCGGGCCGATTGCTCGCAAATCTTCGGTCGTCTACCTTGCAACGCCGGGCCACGGGGTGGGCGGGATCGCCGATGTAGTCTCCAGCGGGCGGAACCGGCCCGTGCTGCTGGGCGCGGGCGCTGGAAAGGGCGAGAACCAGGCAGGCCAGAGTGAAGCTGGGGAGCCGAAGCAACTTACGCATTTTGGGCAAAAATCTCCTGAATGAACAGGGTACTCCACGCGGGCGAGCGGGGGACAGGAGACGGAGAATATGGAACCGGGAACAGTCTGGGCTCCGCTGTTTACGGCGAGCGCGCGGACGCTGAGCGAAAGGCTTGCGGGGACAACTGCGGATGGCGAGGCTTTCTTGAAGTAGATTGAAGGCGCCGAAGAATACAAGCTCTTCTTTTCTGCCCATCAATTCTGACCAGAATCCCATTTCCCCTCTCACGTGTCTTATTTTTCGATGGGATCTTGCCTTGGCGAGCGCGGCGTCGCGACGTCTCACCGGGAAGAATTACCCGTTCTCCCCGCCACTTGTAATGCAGCGAACCGGCTCCAGGCCGACGGACGACTCAGAACGGGAGCAGCGGTCCCAGGCTAAAGCACGCACCGATGGCGCCTTTACTCGGCTGGATCAATCCCGGAAAATGCCCGGGATTCCGCGATGGAAGCTGCGCCTGGCTGGCACGTCGCAAAACCGCGGCTCGCCCTACCCCCGTCCCGGCCGCAGGTGGCTCATGTCCATGGGTTCCGGGTCATCATACGTCGGCAGCACCGGCAGCCCGAAGCGCAGGCCCGACCACCCTTCCGCCACCACGATCGAGTTCTGCGGGTTCCCCGGCTGGTAGCGCACCGAGCACGGAAACCCCGCCCGCACCTCTCCCGCATCCACCACATCTCTCATGTCGGTAATATCCTGCGAGCACTCGTAGTCCACGCCGCCAATGCGGCAGCTGTACAGCAGCATGCTCAGCGTGCGCCCGTCCTCGGCCTCCACGGCGCAAATGTCCAGCAGCATCCCGTCCACTATCCGCCCGGACTGCACCAGAAACAGCCGTCTCGCCCGCTCCAGCTCCTCCGCCGTCGGACGCTTGCGATAGACAAGCCACAGCGCCAGCGCGGTACAGGCCGCCAGCACCACCAGGCTGGCAGCCATCTCCCAGGGATTGAAGGTTCTGAGGGTCATGGACGGGTGGGACGCACCCCCAGCTGTCCCAACTAGAGAATACCGCAGCCCCTTTCCAACCCCTCCCGCACCAGGGATGAAGACCGGCCGCCGTCTCCCGCTGCGATATACTCGTGTCTGCATCTTCCATCGCTTCCTCCCCTTGCCGGAGGCGCTCGTTTCCCGGAGGTTCAGGCTTGATTTCACCCAGCACGCCCGCAGCGGAACAGACTTCCCGGAAGAGCCCGCGCATCCGTTCCACCACCGTCATCTGCGTCCGCCGCAACGGCGATGTGGTCATGGCCGCCGACGGCCAGGTCACCCTGGGCGATCACGTCCTCAAGCACTCCGCCAAGAAGATTCGCCGCCTCTACCAGGACAAGATTCTCGCCGGATTTGCCGGTTCCACCGCCGACGCCTTCAGCCTCTTTTCCCGTTTCGAAACCAAGCTCGAGCAGTACGCCGGCAACCTCAACCGCTCCGCCGTCGAGCTGGCCAAGGACTGGCGCACCGACAAGATGCTGCGCAACCTTGAGGCCCTGCTGCTGGTCGCCGACAAGGGCCAGACCTTCCTCATCTCCGGCTCCGGCGACGTCATTGACCCCGACGAGCCCCTGGCCGCCATCGGCTCCGGCGGCAGTTACGCCACCGCCGCCGCCCGCGCCCTCATTGAGAACACCGACCTCAGCGCCCGCGAAATCGCCGAAAAAGCCATGAAGATCGCCGGCGAAATCTGCATCTACACCAACGACCGCATCACCATCGAGGAGTTAAAGGGCTAGCCAAACCACCTGCGACCCCCGACTGTATTCATGGCCATTTATCTACCCGCATCCGCCGAAGAACAGGACCTCTCGCTCGACGAGCTGACTCCGCGCGAAATCGTCGCCGAGCTCGACAAGCACGTCGTCGGCCAGAAGGCCGCCAAGCGCGCCGTCGCCATCGCCCTGCGCAACCGCCAGCGCCGCCAGAAGCTGCCCCCCGACATCGCCGACGACATCATGCCCAAGAACATCATCATGATCGGCCCCACCGGCGTGGGCAAAACTGAGATCGCGCGCCGCCTCGCCAAGCTCACCAACTCGCCCTTCCTCAAGGTCGAAGCCTCCAAGTTCACTGAGGTCGGCTACGTGGGCCGCGACGTCGAATCCATGATCCGCGACCTGGTCGAGATCGCCATCGACATGGTCCGCGAAGAGCGCCTTGAAGAAGTGGAAGACAAGGCCGAGATGAACGCCGAGGAGCGCCTGCTCGATGTGCTGCTGCCGCCTCCGCCGCCCACCCCGCCCGCGCAGGAAGGCCAGCTCACGCTGCCCGGCTCCGACAGCTATCAGCGCTCCCGCGAAAAACTGCGCCAGCAGTTCCGCGAGGGCAAGCTCGACGACCGCCAGGTCGAGCTCGACGTTCGCGAGCGCGGCACACCCGCAGTTCGGCATCATCTCCAACCAGAACCTTGAAGACATGGAGATGAACCTCAAGGACATGCTGCCCAACATCTTCGGCGGCAGCATCCAAGAAGCGCAAGATGAAGGTCGGCGATGCGTTCGACTACCTGGTGCAGGAAGAAGAAGGCCGCCTCATCGACATGGACCAGGTCAACCGCGTCGCCGTCGAGCGCGTCGAGTCCAGCGGCATCATCTTCCTCGACGAGATCGACAAGATCGCCGGCCGCGAAGGCGGCCACGGCCCCGACGTCTCGCGCGAAGGCGTGCAGCGCGACATCCTGCCCATCGTCGAAGGCACCACCGTCAACACCCGCTACGGCATGGTCCGCACCGACCACATTCTCTTCATCGCCGCCGGCGCCTTCCACGTCTCCAAGCCCAGCGACCTCATCCCCGAGCTGCAGGGCCGCTTCCCCATCCGCGTCGAGCTGCACTCGCTCACGGTCGAAGACTTCCTGCGCATCCTCACCGAGCCCAAGGCGTCGCTCACCAAGCAGTACTCCGCGCTGCTCGAAACCGAGGGCGTGCGCCTCGAGTTCGCTCCCGAAGCTCTGCGCGAGATGGCCGAGTTCGCCTTCAAGGTCAACGAGCAGACTGAGAACATCGGCGCCCGCCGCCTGCACACCATCATGGAGCGCGTGCTTGAAGACGTCAGCTTCCTCGCCCCCGACGTAGCCCGCCGCGCCCCCGACGACGAAGCCGCCGCCGCGCTCAGCGAAGCCATCAAAGCCGAGTCCTCCACCCCGCTGCCCTACCAGGAGCGCATGACCGCCTCCGGCCCCGAAAAAGTCTTCCTGATCGACGCCGAATATGTGAAGCAGATGGTCGCCTCCATCGTGAAGGACCAGGACCTCAGCCGCTACATCCTCTAGCCACGCTTCGAAGGCAGGCTTGGTGTCAGAGCATGCCTTCCGTCTTCCCGCAAGAAACCAATCCAATTGACGCTGGGCGTCACTCCCCGAGAGCGCAGCTCCCTGATTCCCAGTCACTCGCCCCCAGGCGTGCGTCTCTCGCACTGGTTCAACCAGCGTCTCGGCGATTGAGCATGAAGCCGGAAACACGCCAGGCCCCAACGGCGTTGATCAGTATTTGATTTCCTGTCATGCTGGACGGTCGAAACGAACTTGAGGATTGCCTCTGCGCAATCCGCGAAGGGATGCAGAGCTTGGCGCCTCAGAAAAGTGCCATCGCCAAAAGGGGTATGCGGGCGCGGCTCATTCAATGCGCAAGGCCTGTACAGGATTGATGGAGGCGGCGCGCCTGGCGGGAATAATGCCGGCGATCGCAGCGGCGACGCCAAGGGTGACAATCGCGCCGGTCATGACCGCCGGATTGACGCTGGTGATCTCAAACAGCTGCGACTTGACGTAGCGCACGCAGAGCATGGCGACTGGCGCGCCGATGGCGAGCCCAACAAGCGCCTGAAGCATGGCGCCGCGCATCACCATGGCAATTACGCGCCCGCGCCTGGCGCCGAGCGCCATGCGGATGCCGATCTCCGGCGTGCGGCGGACGACGGTGTAGGCAGTGACGCCGTAGAGTCCAATGGCGGCGAGCAGCAGGGCGAGCAGGCCAAAGAGCGAGGTGAGGCGCGCTATAAGGCGTTCCTCGATGAAGCGGTCGTCAATCTGCTGCTGGAAGGTCTGGAACTTTACGATGGTCAGGTTGGGGTTGATGCTCGCCAGCGTATCGCCAACGACCTTTTCAAACCCGGCGATGGGATGGGCAGTCTGGATGACCAGGGCTCCGGCGTACATGGATTGATCTTTGTCGATGGTTGCGTCGGGGTCGTTGGGAACCCCGGCTCGCTGTGTCAGCGGTAGAAAGTACATGGCGTGGTTCTTCCAGTAAACGCTGGTGTACGTGGTGTCTTCCACCACGCCCACAATTTCATGCGCTCCATCCTGGGGAACCTTGGAAGGACCGGAAAAGCCAAAGCGATGTCCGATCGGATTGCGGTTGCCGAAGAACTGCTTGACAAACTCCTGATTCACCACCGCGACGGACGGCGCATCCAGCGTGTCCTGCGTTTTGAATCCCCGGCCCATCACGAGGTGCGTCCCCACGGAGTCGAAGTACTCCGGAGTGGCCTTTCACCCAGGAAGCGCCTTTATTGATGTCGGGTTCTCCCTGAACCTTTACCCCCGAGCTCCAGTTGTTATCCTCCATCGGCGTGTAGGTGGCGAGGCCGACTTTGAGAACGCCGGGAATGGCGTGGAAGCGGTCTACGATGGTCTGGTAAAGGGGCTCGACCTCGGTGTTTTTGTAGCCGGCCGACTGCGGATTGATGTGGGCGATGTAGCGGTTGGTTGCATCCAGCTTCATGTCGACGTTTTCGGCCTTGTTGAGGCTCTGCGCAAACAGGCCCGCGGCGACCAGAAGCACCAGCGAGAGAGCGGCCTGCAGAACCACAAGCGCGCGCTGCAGCATGGAGGCTCCGTGGGCGGTGGTGCGGGCGTTCGAGCGCAGGGCTTCGGCAGGTTCGGTGCGCGCGGCCATCAGCGCCGGGGCCAGGCCGAAGAGAATCCCCGTCAGCAGCGAGAGCGCAAAGGCAAAGCCGATCACCAGGGGCGAGGGCGAGGCATTGATCGGCATGTTGTGTCTGGTCAGGGAAAGGCGAGCGCCAGCAGCGCGTGTGCTCCGAGGTAGGAGATTGCGAGCCCCAGCAGGCCGCCCATGCCGGAAAGAAGCACGCTTTCAGTCAGCAACTGGCGGACGATGCGGCTGCGCTGCGCGCCGAGGGCCGAGCGGATGGAGAGCTCCGCGCGGCGGCTCATGCCGCGGACCAGCAGAAGATTGGCAATGTTGGCGCAGGCGACCAGCAGCACCAGCGCCGCAATCCATTGCAGAAGCTTCAGGTGGTCCTTGTAGCCGTCCTGCATGTTCTGGATGCCGCCGCCGCCGGGTGTCAGCACCACATGCGTAAGGGGAAGGACCTTCTGCGCGCGCTGATCGGTAAAGGTCTTCAGCGGCGCATATTCCTGTTTCAGAAGCGCACTGGCCTTGGCCTGCAGCGCTGGGATGGAAGTTCCAGGCCTGACGCGGCCGATGATGTAAGCCCACTGCGTATCGGGATCGTTGAAGTACGGCGCGCCGCTGACTGGATCCATCGAATTCATGGGAAGGAAATACTTGGGCGGATTGGTGTCGATGCGGTCGCCGTAGAAGCCCTTGGGAGCTACGCCGATGATGGTCGCCGGCTTGGTGTTGATGTAAAAGCTGCTGCCCACAACGGTCGGGTCACCGGCGTAGTCCTGCTGCCATGCGTCGTAGCTCATCACGGCGGTAATCGGCGCGCCCTTCTGGTCGTCAGAGTCCATCAACAGTCGGCCGGCAGCCGGCGAGAGCCCGAAGACGCGGAAGTAGTTGCCGGAAACGAACGTGCCTGTGACGGATTTGGCAATGGTCTGCGGGCCCGCACGACGCACAGTGATGGGACGCCAAGCGTAACCGGACTCCATCGCCGCAAGCTCTTCAAACTCCGGCAGGCTCTTCTTGAACATGGTGTAGGTGTCTGTGGCGAACAGCGAGTAGTCTCCGTTGTCGTGCCAGCCGCCGTTAACGCAGCAAGCGTCCTGGTCGCCGATGCGGATGAGGCTCTTGGGGTCGGTCACCGGCAGATTATGCAGCAGGATGGCATTCACCAGCGTGAAGATCGCCGAGTTTGCGCCAATGCCGAGCGCCAGCGTGAGCAGAACGGTGATGGTAAAGCCCGGCGTTTTGCGAAGCTGGCGCAGCGCGTAGGTTGCATCCTGAATCAGAACCCGCATAGATCGGCCTCCACACACTTCGACCTGCACTGCGAGCAAGCATGTCACGTTCCACATGAGTAGGATGCCGCCTGCTTGGAATCAACAACTTAGAGGGCTCAACCCCGCGGACATGCGTTCATATCTGAGAAACAGTGTTCAAAAGCGGACGTTCCCAGGCAAGCATCCGCATACACTGTGTGATCGCCTTGGCCAGTCACCGCGCGGCAATCAAAGTCGTCTAAGGTGACGCATGATCGCTCTGCCACTCCTTCAATTCAGGCCAGTCCAGGCCAGGTCGGCCAGTGTCCGCGGATCCGGGGGCGCATGGCAACCATTTGGCGAGAAAAGCTCCAGGCGCGATCGCAGCAGGACGTAGAGCCGCTTCGCAGTCCCAATCGGGTGTAGGCAAGTCGAAAGCTGCGCCACTCCGAATTTCCCCGTTGCATCGCGCCAAAGCCTCTGGTATTTTCGTCTCGTACCTCGGCAGTCCGCGCATTGAAGTCAATCAGCGGGCTCTACCTGCACTCTCCCGCTTCTGAGGGAATGTGGATGGAGGCGTTTCAGAGCACCTGGGAAAGGTGTGGCTGCGCGCTTCAGAATCCGATTCCGGAATTCGCACCCACCTCTCCTGCGACTCAATCTGCATCGGAACATCAAGGAGAGAAGCCATGGGCAAAGCAGGAAACCACCACAAGATCAATTACATTGAGTTCCACGTCACTGACGTAGAGCGCGCCAAACACTTCTACGCATCCGTCTTCGGCTGGACCTTCATCGACTACGGGCCGGACTACGCCAGCTTCCAGGGCGCCGGCATCGACGGAGGCTTCATCAGATCCGAGCCGCATGACCACCCCGGCAAATTCGCGCCGCTGGTGATTCTCTACTCCTCTGACCTGGCCGCCACGGAGATCGCTGTGCGCATGGAGGGCGGCGGCATCGTCGTCCCCACCTTCGAGTTTCCCGGCGGACGCCGCTTCCACTTCTCTGACGGCGTGGGCAACGTGCTCGGAGTCTGGTCGGAGTGAAAAGGCAGGGAACAGGGAATAGAAAACAGAGCCCGGCGATCCCAGGTCTCATCCGCACCGCCGGACGGGACCTGGGAAGCCACCAAGAAAAATCAAAATCATTTGCAGAGAATTAAAGTCCGCAGGCGCACAATGCTTGCAGGTGACCCTCCGCTCAGCCCATTGCCGCGGAAGGAAAGTGGCACCCCACCCCCCATCCAATCCCGTGAGACTGTGAAACTGTGAAACTGTGAACTTCAACCCCTCCGCGGCATCGGTGCGCCGCTCTAATTCACCGTCGGCGGTAGCATCAGCGGCTTTTTCGGCCCCAGCTCTTCCCGCACCAGCGTCAGCCCCAGAATGCACCGCTCAAACCGGTCGCTGAGCCGCGCAAACAGCGGCGCCTCCTGCTCATACTCGAACAGGTTGAACTGGCTCACAATGTAGTAGCTTTCCTTGCCCGCGTGAATCAACTCGCCCAGCGAGGGATGATGCCGCCTGTGCCGCCGCTCCGAAGCCATTGCCTCCGGATACATCCCGGCCACAAACAGCGCATAGTCTCCAATGTGCTTGCGCAGCGCCCGCTCCGCGTCAAACGACGGCGCAGAACCGTTCACCGGGTCCGAGGCGCTGATCATCTCGGTCAGCTCCTCAATCGGCCGCCCCACCTCGTCCCGCACCTGGTAGAGTTTGTCGGCCTCTGAGAACTCGCACAGCAGCCGCGCAACGTAGGCCGTCACGTCAGGGTCGTTCAATCCCAGCTTGCCTTCATAACTATTCCGGACAGCCTGCTGGAAGAAATGTTCAAGCGGATGCGGCGGGGATGAAGCATTCGGGCTATGCATACACACCTCCCATAGCTGCGCGCGAGCAGCCGGATTGCTCTGTGGGCAATGGCCGGTTGCATAAGGAGCGCAAAGCCGGGGACGCCAGCCAGTGCCTGCTTGTCTTGCTTTGACACTGAGCTTAACGGAAAAGTCGTGTATTTCAAGAGGGATGCATCAACTTTGTTAGCAGAGCGCCGTCGTGATTGCGAATCGGCGTTGGGGTCAAACGCAAAAAGGGCAGCCGCTTGGGCTGCCCTCAGGCATTCGTGCCTTGTATAGATTGGTAACCATGAACTCGAATGCTGCGTCAGCAGCGTCACCGCCACCGCAGGTGGTCAGACTGTCGCCGGTGTCCGCTGCTCCAGCTCCGCCAGCCGCTTCGCAAGCAGCCCTTCCAGCTTCACCAGCGCCGCGGAGAAGCCTTCAATCCCTTCCTTCAGCTTGTCCGTCGCCATGCGGTCTGCCGCGTGCATCGCGTCAAACACATCCTTGTCCATCGGAATCCTTTCAATCTTCAAGGACTGTGCCGCAACCGGGTCCAGCTTGCGCGGCAGGTCGGCTACGGTCGCTTCCAACTCCGCCAGCAGCTGCGGCGAAATCGTCAGCAGATCGCTCCCGGCCAGCTCCGTAATCTCGCCGATATTGCGGAAGCTCGCGCCCATCACCACCGTCTTGTACCCGAAGCGCTTGAAGTAGTTGTAAATCCGCGTCACCGACTTCACGCCCGGGTCGTCCGCTCCGTGGAAGTCCTTGCCCGTGTCCTTCTTGTACCAGTCCAGAATGCGCCCCACGAACGGCGAAATCAGCGTCACGCCCGCCTCCGCGCAGGCAATCGCCTGGTGCAGCCCGAACAGCAGCGTCAGGTTGCAGTGGATACCTTCCTTTTCCAGCACCTCCGCCGCCCGAATACCCTCCCATGTCGAGGCAATCTTGATCAGGATCCGCTCGCGGCCAATCCCCGCGTGGTCGTATTCGGCAATGATTTTGCGCGCCTGGGCAATGGTCGCGTTGGTGTCGTAGGAGAGCCGCGCGTCCACCTCCGTCGACACGCGCCCTGGCACAATTGCCAGAATCTTTTTCCCAAACGCGATCGCCAGCCGTTGAAAGGCGAGGTTGGCCACGGCCTCGTCGGTCGCGCCTCCACCCAGCTCGTTGCGCGCATCCTTCAGCACGCCGTCCACGATGGGCTGGTACTGCGGCAACTGCGCCGCGGTGGTAATCAGCGAAGGGTTGGTGGTGGCGTCTTGGGGACGGAACTTCTCCATCGCCTCAATGTCGCCGGTATCGGCAACCACCACGGTGTACTGGCGCAACTGTTCAAGCAGATTCTGCGGCATGATTTCCTCCTGGGGAAGGGCGGCCCGTTCCGGGGCCATTCCGGTTCAGTGTAACTCTATTTCAGATGCGCAAAAATGAATCCTGGGTGCATTCGCCGCCCGCCGGGCGTTAGTCCGTCTCCGCTTGAAAGGTGTTCGCCAGCGTTCCCAACCCCGGAATGCTGACCTCCACCTGATCCCCAGCCTTCAGCGGTCCCACCCCGGCCGGCGTCCCGGTCAGGATCAAATCGCCCGCCTCAAGCGTAATCGCTGCCGATATATAGCTCAGCAGCGCAGGAATCGCAAAGATGAAGTCCAGCGTCGATCCGTGCTGACGCAACTCGCCATTCACGCACGTCTCCACCGTCAGTCCGGCCTGGGGGTCCACCTCGTTGCTCACCCACGGCCCCACCGGGCAAAACGTGTCGAACCCCTTGGCCCGTGTCCACTGTCCATCCTTTTTTTGCAGGTCGCGCGCCGTCACATCGTTGGCCAGCGTGTAGCCCCGGACCACGGAGCGCCAGTCGCCATGCGCCGCCAGCTTGCTTACGCGCTTCCCAATCACCAGCGCCAGTTCCCCCTCGAAATCCACGCGCTCCGCAACCGCCGGCATCCGGACCACCCCACCCGGCCTCAGCAGCGACGAGGGCGGCTTGAAGAACAGCAGTGGTTCGGCTGGTACCTCGTTGCCCAGTTCCTTCGCATGGTCGCGATAGTTGCGCCCCACGCAGATAATCTTCGATGGCGTCACAGGAGCCAGCAGTTCCGCATCGCTCAGCGGCATCGGCTCAAAAGCGAGCGACTCGAAATCAAGCCGCGGGGCGGCGGCATGGCTGTGCGCCAGCCGAAAGGCCAGATCCTCATCCGGAGCCTCGGCCAGGTCCACAATCCACGGCTCGCCATTACGATTTTCAACGGCGCCGTAGTGCGGCCGTCCATCAAGCAGAAAGCGGCAGTATCTCATTGGATCGATCTCTCCTCGCAATGCGCGCTGCTAGTTGTTGGGAACCGTCTCTTCCGTTTCGCCCGAGCGCTCGCTCTCATGGCCCTGCTGGTCAATCGACGTTACCGCGTAGCGGTAGGTGTGCCCCGGCTGCACCTTCTCATCGTGGAAGCCCGGCCCCACCACCGGCTGTTGCGGCGAAATCCGCTGCCACGCGCCGTCGCCCTCGCGGCGATAAACAGCGTACCCGGCCAGGTCTGTGTCTGTCACTGGCTGCCAGCTCAGGTCAATCGACGGCTGCGGCGTGGTTGCGTCCGCCGCAGTGGCCACCGCCGCCAAACTCGTCGGTACCGCAGGCGGAAACACATCGAGAGCTTCCACGCGAATCGGCTCCGACAGCGGCCCTGCCAGTTCCAGGGTCTCTTTGCCCACTGGGACACGCGCCACGCGCTGGGCCCGGTACTCGTAGGTCTCGCCAAAGTGGATGCTCTTGTCCAGTGTCCGGCCGCTATGCGCCGCGTCCTCCACCAGCAGGTTTTGATCCACCGGCTCCGGCAGCGGAGCAAGCATCCCCGGCTGGGCGCCCGCGTTGGGTGTGGGCCCGGTTTTCGCCTTCGCCGTCAGCAGCCTGCGATGCAGCCGGATCACCGTCGCCGCCGCTTGCGCAGGGTCCGGCGTCCAGCGCAGCAATACCCCGTTCTTGCGAACCTCGGCAGCCAGTCCGCTTACCGCGGCGGGAGCCTCGCCCGCCAGGATCACCGCCCCATTCGACAGCCCCGCCGAGCGCCCTCTGCTGTTTTTCAGTTCAACAAAATAGCTCACCGGGCGTGCCGCGCCCTCGGCCAGCGCAGCCGGAAGCGTCTCCGTAAACGTGCCATGCGCATCGGGAGCGAGCGCCAGTTCGCCGGGGACGGTCAGGCACTCGCCAGACCCTTCCCTGCGGCAAATCCGCACCGGAACGTTGCCCTTAATCGGTACCTTGTCGGTTGTCTTTTTCGGCATCGTCCAGGTCAAAGACACCTGGTTTCCTGTGCGGAGAGCCGCAAGATCCGTCACCAGGTTCGGCAGCTTAAGAGAAGGCGGCAGCGGAGCTCCGGGCGTACCGCAGCCGCTCAACGCCACTGCGCCCGCCAGGCCCGCTGCCAATGCCACAGACGCAGCCGTCCATCCCCACCGTCCCATCGTTCTCATTGCGCCTTCAATCACTCTATTGGAAGTCTAAAGGAGCAGAGCGGGGGCAAGCATGGCGTGAGCCTCCAAGTGCCTTTGATCGGCTCGCATCACTCGACGCGCAGAGCCTGCATCGGGTCCAGCTTCGCGGCGCGCGTAGCCGGCAGCCACACCGCAAGCAGCGCCACGGCGCTTAAAATCACCGGCACACTGACAAACACAAGTGGATCCCACGACTTCACGCCGAACAGGAAGCTGGCGATCAGCCGCGTTAGTCCGAACGCCGCGCCGACTCCCAGAACCACCCCGACCAGCGCCAGGCGCATGCCCTGCCACACCACCAGCTTGCGAATCGTCGACCGGTCCGCGCCCAGCGCCATGCGAATGCCCATCTCCTGCGTGCGCTGCTGCACCGAGTAGGCCATCAGCCCGTAGATCCCAATCGCCGCCAGCACCAGCGCCACCGCGCCAAAGATGGTCAGCAGCAGCATGTTGAAGCGTCTCGCGCGAGGTGGAGCGGGACGACCAGCTCGTCCATCGTGCGAACTTGTGTCACCGGAAACCCGCCGCTGGCCAGCCGCAACTGCTCGGCGATCGGCGGGGACGGCATGGTGCGGGTCGCCGTGGGTGCGCACTGCCCAACGCAGCGGCAAGATTCGCGCATTGAGCGCGGTGAGGGCGTCAGTGACCTGCGGTGTGCGGGAACAATCATCATGGCGCCGGGGTCGCGGCCCAGGCCGCCGTCGTGAGTATCGCCCACCACGCCGACGATCTGGCGCGCAGGTTCTTCAAACTGCGGCCCCACGCCGTGGCCGATCAGGATCTGCTGGCCAACCGGGTTCTGCTTGGGAAAGAACTCTTTCGCAAGCGCTTCGTTGATGAGCATGACGTGGGGTGAGGTGGCCGTATCGCTGTCATTGAATTCGCGCCCGCGCAAAATGGGAATCTTGAACAGTTTGTAGTAGTCCGGCGAAGCGCTCATCCATCCCGCGCCGGGTTCGTCCTTTGGCGGGGTCGACCGGCCGCCCGACGATGGTGAAAGGCAGGCCGAACTCGCCTTGGATGGGCAGGCAGCAGGTGGAGGCCGGAAGTCCTCCACGCCCGGGATCGCGTTCAGGCGGTCGCGGCCATCGCGCGAAAGCTGCGCCACGCCGGCCGTCTTCTGGAAGCGGTCGCCCGTCAGCGACATCTCCAGCGTCAGCACGTTGTGCGAGATCGAAGCCTGGATTGACGCCGCGCAAGCGCGATGAACGTGCGAATCAGCAGCGCCGAGCCCACCAGCAGCACCAGCGCCAGAGAAACCTCGCTGATCACCAGCAGCGAGCGCGCTTTGCTCTGCCGGAACCCCGTGCCCGCGCGATTGCTGCTCTCCTTCAGCGTCGAGTTCAGATCCGGGCGCGACGCGCTCAGCGCAGGGAACAGCCCGAACACAATGCCGGTAAGCAGCGACACGCCCGAGCGTGAAAGCCAAGCACGCGCCAGTCCAGCCCGACCGCCGCGCCGTTTTCGCCAATCCGCGGCAGTCCCGCCGGGCTGATCGCCAGCAGCGCGCGCACGCCCGCAAAGCCCAAGCGCCAGCCCCAGAATGCCGCCGCGTCACGGCAAGCAGCACGCTCTCCGTAAGCAGTTGGCGGACGATGCGGCCGCGGCCCGCTCCCAGCGCGGAGCGAATGGCGAATTCGCGCTTGCGTCCCGTGGCGCGCACCAGCAGCAGATTGGCCACGTTGGCGCAGGCAATCAGCAGCACCAGGCTCACCGCGCCCAGCAGCACCAGCAGCGACTTGCGCGCGTCGCCCACGATCGATGTCGCGCAGCGGCTCAACCGCGAAAGCTCTGCTTGCGGATTCGACTCAGGATAGATGCGGTGGAACTGGCTCGTGCGCCAGCTTCATCTGCGCGTTGGCCTGGGCCAGCGTGACGCCGGGCTTGAGCATCGCCGGCAGCCAGAAAGTAATGGCCCTGGTTGGTGCTGTTCGGGCTCGAACTGGAACGGCAGCCAGATGTCGGCATCGGGATCGGTACTGAAATCGCTGCCCCAGCACGCCGATGATGGTGTAGGGTTCGTTCCCCAGCGAGAGCGCTTGCCGATGACGTTTGGATTGCCGCCGAACTTGCGCTGCCAAAGCCCGTAGCTGAGCACCACGACCTTGCCGCCGTTCGGCGAGTCTTCCTGCGGCGTAAACGTACGCCCCAGCATAACCGGCGCGCCAAACAGGCGGAAATAGCCCTCGGTCACGTGCATGCCCGTGCACCTGCTCGGGGCGATCGCCGGTAATGTTGAAGCCCGGGCCGCCAAAGTCGTAGGCGGCCACTTCCCTGAAAGACACTGGTCTGCTGCTGCCAGATGTGGAAGTTGGGAATCGGACGCGGCATGGCCCCGTGCCATCCGGCCCGATGACGTTGAAGAACTGGACAATGCGATCCGCATCGCGGATAGCCAAGCGGCTTAAGCAGCACCGCGTTGACCACGGTGAAGATGGCCGTATTGGCGCCGATGCCCAGCGCCAGCGCAGACACCGCCGCGATGCGTGAACCCGGGGCTCTTGAGGAACAAATGCAGCGCATGCTTCACGTCGTTCCAGAGATTCGGCCATGGGCGGCTCCTTCGTTCCCGAGCTACGCGAAATTGCTTCGTCGCAGGGGTTAGCCCTTGTTGGCTCTTGCGGCACTTGCGGGCTGGTACAATTCTGACGAACTCCGAATCGAAAAGGTATCTCACCTGAATCCTGATGCTGTATCCGGTTGCGATCTATCCCGGCACTTGAAAGGAAATCAAACCGCGTGCTGATCTTCGCCGCCATCCTCGCCATCTTCGTCTACGGAATGATCGCCGCCATGCTGGGCACCATCCTGCCCGATCTCTCCGACCGCTTCCACCTCACCCCCACGCAGAACGGCACCATCGCCTTCGCGCAGGCGCTGGGACTGATGATCGCCTCGCTCGGCGTGGGCCCGCTGCTCGATACCGAGGGCGACAAGGTCGGCCTCATTCTCGGCCTGGCGTTCATCGCCGTTGCGCTCTTCTGGCTGCCGCGCTCGCGCGGCTTCCGCAGCATTGTCTTCCTGCTGTTTCTGCTCGGAGTCGGCGGCGGCATCGTGGTCACCGGCGCCAATGCGCTGGTCAGCGGCGTCAGCGAGGCCCATCGCGCCACCGCGCTCAACCTGGTCAATCTCTTCTTCGGCCTCGGCGGCCTGGCCACGCCGTTCATCTCCGCCAATCTCTTCAAGCGCAACTGGGTCCGCCTCTGCTACACCGTCGCCTCTCTCACCGTGGTTGCGCTGGCCATGCAGGCGGTCACGCACGATGCCCGCGCCCTCCGGGGCCGCGGGCTTTGTGCTCGCCGATGCCGGGCCCATCCTCGGCCGGCCGCTGCTCTTCCTGCTCGGGCTTCTTCCTGTTTCTCTACATCTCCTGCGAGGTGGGCGTGTGGAACTGGCTGCCGCGCCACCTCATCGCCCAGGGCATTCCGGAGTCGCGCGCGCTCAATATCCTCTCGCTCGGCTTCGCGCTCGGCCTGCTCGTCGGCCGCGTCGGCGTCTCGCAGGTTCTCATCCACGTGCCGGCCGTGACCGTCACCGCTGGGCGCGTCCATCGCCATGGCCGTCACCACATTCCTGATGCTCAAGACGCGGCAAGCCCGCCGTGGCGGCGGCGCTGGTCTTTATCGCCGGCCTGGCCATGGCGCCGGTCTTCCCCACCACGCTCGCCATCGTCGGCAACGCCTTTCCGCGCATGACGCGGCACCGCCATCGGCTTTGTCATCACCTGCGGATGGGCCGGTCTGGCCGTCAGCTCCCGGCTCATCGGCGCCATCGCCGGCGGCGATCCCATCCGGCTCAAGCGGGCATTGCTCCTCATCCCCGGCGCCGCGGTCCTCATGGTCGGCGTAAACCTCGCCATCTGGTCTGCGCTGCGGTAAGGACTGGCAGATCTGCCGCAGCCTCCATCGGCAAACCTCACCGCGCTTTATTCTTCGCTCCGCCCTTTGCCGGTTTGGGTACGGGTGGTTTCGGCTTCTGCGCCGGCTTCCGTACCGGCTTCTGAACAGGCTTCGGCGCAGGCTTCGGAGTTGGCTTGGGCTTCGGAGCAGGTTTGGGCGCTGGCTTTGGCGCAGGTGCCGGTGCCGGCGCGGAGCCGCCTGCGGTCAGAACTCCTTTGACCAGATCGACCGTGACGGAGTCTAGTTGCTTCGCCGGGGCGTTTCGCGGGGCGCTGTTGAACGATGCTGTCAGCGTCTTGCCATTCGTGGTAATGGTCAGGTAGCCGAACTGGATGATCGGTGCGATCTCCAGCTTATGGTCGCCTACGACGGTTCCCGCGGGCGGAGTGCCGGTCATGGGCGCAGTGGCCGCAAAGCCGCCCGAGCCGCACACGATGTAGGGCGCCTGGCGGCCGTTGACCGTTCGCGTAAAGCGCTGGTAGAGGTGAGCGTGCCCGGAGAGCAGCAGGTCGGGCCACAGGCCGGCGTTTTTGCAGCAGGAATCGATGTCCTGCATCAGGCCGCCGCTGCCGCCGGTCTTGACGTCGCAGGAGAGCGGCGGGTGGTGCACGGCGATGATGATGGCGCGTTGTCCGGCCTGGCGCTGCGGTTTCAGCCGCGTCAACTCCGCCGTAAGAAATGCGAGCTGGACGTCGGGGATGGGATACTTGCCGCCTTGCGAAGAGATGATGCCGCCGCCTGTGTCGAGCACATTGCTGTAGAGGCCGATGATCGATACGAAAGGCGCATCGAGCGTGAAGTAGACTCCGGGCTGCGTCATTACGCTGCGCGCAATGGTTGGAGCTTCCGGAGAGGGTGCCGGCGACACTGCGCAGAAGTTGTTGAGGAACGCGGTCAGCGTTGGAACCTGCGGGGCGCTCGATGAAGCGCCGAAAACCATGCCGTCATGGTTACCCGGAATGGCGAAGATGGGACGATCGTAGGCCCGGAAAGGCTCATAAAACTGGTCGTAGTAGTACTGCGCCTCGCCAAAGTTGTAAACCACGTCGCCCAGATGGAAGAAGAAGGCCGGAGTACTGGCACCGCTCGTTCGCACGTCGGCTGCCATGGCATCGGCAACCGAGGCCTCGTCCGCCAGGGCCGTTGCCGCGCTCTGCTGGGCCGAGACCTTTGCCGCGCCTGTATCGCCAGTGGAATGGAAGGTGATGCTCCCTGCGGAGTTGATCGCCGCAATCATGTCCGCGGGAAGGTAGTCGGCCAAATCGAGGTGGGAGGGCGCGCCGGCGCGAGGGGGTGGAATAGGCTGCACCAGTTTCATGTTGGCCAGGTAGTACGGGGATTTGTAGTAGGCAGCACTGGTGTTGTTTACCTGAAACGCATCTTCATCGGTGGTGGGTACGGGGTCGGCATAGAGCTGACCCTTCGGCCCGGCAAGATTCACTTTGGTTGGCATAGTCGAGTCCTCGTGTGCGATCGGAAGCGGATCATTCTGTGCAAGAAACCGCCACCGCATTCGATGACGATAAAAAGCCGGAATCTGGGGTTGGATGAGGTGCTCCAGGGAAGGCTCAGCTCAAGGAACGGGAAGTTACGCCACTCTCCCACGCGGTCTTCGGCCATGTCAAGAGGCATCTTCGAGATTTCATGATCGCGCGTTGGGAACCGAGACAGGACGGCCGAGGAAGATAAACCGATGGGTACCTCAGAACCTCACCTGAGCTTGTCGAAGGATCTCGCTTTCGAAACCTGGAGAACGACCAGCCTCATGAGCAAACATGCAGCTCTGCCGCTACTTCGACCACGGCGGCACCACACCCGTCATCCGCGCGTACGCCACCAGCTGGCCCATGTGCTCGTTGGCGTGGATGATGATGCGCAGATACATCCAGTCCACGGTCGAGTCCCGATCCGCGATGTGAACCTTGCGCGCCAGGTGCTCCGGTGTCTCCTTCAGGTGCGCTTCTTTGACGGCTTCGAGTGACCGCTTCAGCCAGCGAATCACGTCAGCCTTCGCGGTCACCGTCTTCTCCGCATCCTGATTCAGGTCGGCGGGCATCTTCGGCCCCGTCACGCTGAGCAGGTAGAAGTTGGCCATCACAATGTGCATATAGACTTCGCTCGTCGAGCGCACTCCCGGAGCCGGACGCCAGGCGAAGTTCTTTTCCGGCGTGGCCTCGGCCAGCGCGATCAACTGCGACGACACATGCTCCCATTCACCGTCATACCCTCGCCAGACTCCCTCATCCACAGTTTGCGCGCTTAGTTTAAATGTGCCGCACCAGGCCAAAACGCCAAGCAATGCGCAAACTGCCACAACGCTTGATATGCGGATGGAACGAATCCCCAACCACGCTGCTCGCATACTCAACCTCTTCTTCTGTATAGAGCTTCGCGCACGGCCTCTGCGGATGAAATTAAATCCGCCGCAGACGCTCGCACGCCTCGTCCAGATCGTGATCCTTCTTCGCAAAGCAGAATCGCAACAGATTCTCCCCGTGCCCCGGACGGAAGAAAGCCGATCCCGCAACCGAAGCTACGCCCGTCGCCGCCAGCAGGTTGCGCGCCTTTTGTGCCGCGGTCTTGCCCGGCAGGTTGGTAGCGTCAGCCAGCACGTAATAGGCCCCCGCAGGCGTTGTCGGCTTCATCCCGGCAGCGGTCAGTGCCGCCAGCATCCGCCTGCGCTTGTCTTCATGCGCCGCCGCCAGCTCCGCATAAAAACCGGGTGGCAGAAGCTCCAGCCCTGCCGCGGCCCCGTGCTGAAAGGCCGATGGCGCGCAAACATACGTCAAATCGTGGAAGTAGCTCATCGCCCCCATCCACTTCCTGTCCGCGGTCACATAGCCCAGCCGCCAGCCCGTCACGCTGAACGTCTTTGAGAATCCGGAGATCACAATCGTCCGTTCCTTCATCCCCGGCAGAGTCGCCGGCGAAATGTGCTTGAGCCCGTCGTACACAAAGTACTCGTAAATCTCATCCGTAATCAGGAAGAGATCCTCCGCCGTGCATACCTCCGCCACCGCTTGAATCTCCGCGAGCGAGAAAACCTTGCCGCCCGGATTCGATGGCGTATTCACGATGATCGCCCGCGTCTTCGCCGTAATCGCAGCCTTCAGCGCGTCCAAGTCCAGCACCCAGTCGGGCTCCGCCAGAGGCACCAGCACCGGGCTCACCCGCAACGACTTCAGCGTCGACACATGGTACCCGTAGAACGGCTCAAAGAGAATCACCTCGTCCCCCGGGTTCAGCAGCGCCATCGCCGCCGCATGCAACCCTCCGGTCGCGCCGGACGCCACCAGCACCTCGCTCTCCGGGTCGTACACCAGACCGTAATCGCGTTGCTGCTTGGCCGCAATCGCGTTGCGCAGCCGTCCAATTCCGTCCAGCCGCGTGTAGATGTTGTGTCCGTCCCGGATCGCCTGAATCGCCGCTTCCTCCACCACCGCGGGCACCGGCGTATCGCACACCCCCTGCGCCAGGTTGATCCCGCCCATCTGTTCGCAGGCCACACTCATGGCGCGGATCTCGGATTGAATCGTCCCCGGAGCAAGCTGGCTCAGGGAAAGGCGTGAGGCGGCTGGGGTTGTCGTCATGGGGAAGTTCCTTATCGATTCATCTTATATATTGGAGTCCCGGAAACGGTCCAGTCTCCGTTCCGTTGGCCAGCAGCGTAGAATTTGGTCTTTATGCATGAACTCTCCATCGTCTCCAGCGTGGTCGACACCGTAACCGACTCCCTCGCCGCTTATCCCGGCGCGCGCGTGCTTGAAGTCCGCCTGCGCGTCGGCGCGCTCGCCAGCGTCGTGGTTGATTCGCTCGAGTTCTGCTGGGGCATCGCCACCGAAGACACGCCGCTCCAGGGTTCCCGTCTCGTGGTCATCGCGGTGCCGGTCGTCATGCACTGCGCCGTCTGCGCCGCCGACGTCGAACTGGAGAGCGTGCAGAGCTTCCGCTGTCCGCGCTGTGGCCAGCCCTGCTCCGACCTCCGCCAGGGCCGCGAACTCGATATCGACTCCTTCGAAATTGACGACGAAACCGAACCCGAATCTTCCAAGTCAGAAAAAACAGGGGCCAAAGCATGACAAGAATTGTGGAACTCCGCCAGGGAATCCTCAAGAAGAACGACGAGCTGGCTCGCGGCCTGCGCGCGCGGTATGGCGCTGCCGGCGTGCTGGTACTCAACCTCGTCTCCAGCCCCGGCACCGGCAAAACCGCCTTCCTCGAGCGCACCCTCCGCGACCTGCTCGCGCAGGGCTCCCGGGCTGCGGCCTTGGTGGGAGATTTGGAGACCGACAACGACGCCCGCCGCCTCGCCGCCAGCGGCGCCCCCGTCCGCCAGATCAATACACATGGAATTTGTCACCTCGACGCTGAGATGATTGACCGCCATCTCACCGGATGGGAGAGTGTCGAGCTCGGCGCACTCGACTACCTCTTCATTGAGAACGTCGGCAACCTGGTCTGCCCTTCCAGCTACGACCTCGGCGAAGCCATCCGCGTCGCCCTGCTCTCCGTCACCGAAGGCGAAGACAAGCCCCTCAAGTACCCCACCCTCTTCAACTCCGCAGACGCCGCCGTCATCACCAAGATCGACATCGCCGAGCCCTGCGGCTTCGACCGCGACCTGGCCCTCAAAAACATCAACGAGATCCGCCCCGGCATCCGCATCTTCGAAACCTCCTCCAAAACCGGCGCGGGCATGGAGGAGTGGCTCGCTTATCTTGCCGAAGCCCTTGTGAAGAAGGCATCATAGCCGGCAAGGAGCAAATCTCATGGCCGCCAAGAAGATCAGCCCCGAAGTCTGCAAGGCCGAAGTGGAAGCCTACCTTGCTCGCGTCCCCGAGCCGGCCCGCAACCTG
Source organism: uncultured Acidobacteriaceae bacterium (assembly GCA_963776535.1). GTDB lineage: Bacteria > Acidobacteriota > Terriglobia > Terriglobales > Acidobacteriaceae > Telmatobacter. The sequence goes on from CAVZNB010000002.1 coordinate 159,490, forward strand.
CTGGACGAGCTCCGCGCCACCATCCGCGCTGCCGCCCCCAAAACCGCAACCGAAGAGATCACCTACCGCATTCCGTCCTTCAACTACAAAGGCTCCCTCGTTGCCTATGCCGCCTTCAAGCGCCATTGCAGCTTCTTCCCCATGGGCTCCCGAGTCCTTGAAGATTTCGCGGAAGAGCTCAAAGACTTCCGCACCTCCCGCGGCACCATCCAGCTTCCGCTCGATAAGCCGCTGCCCAAAGCCCTGATTACCAGGCTGGTCAAAGCCTGCGTCGCCCGCAACGAGGCCAGGACGCAAAGCTCGTCTCAGTGATCTAAATCACATAGCACGATTGCTCCATAAGGGTATAAGGTACTTGCCATGTGTTTAGCCATCCCCGGAAAAGTCGTAGGAGTCTCCGAAGAGAACGGCCTCCGTATGGGCCGCGTTGACTTCGGCGGAGTCATCAAGCGTGTCTGTCTGGACTACGTTCCCGAAGTCGAACTCGGCGATTACACCATCGTCCACGTCGGCTTTGCTTTATCGAAGATTGATGAAGCGGAAGCAGTTAGAACCCTGGAAGTCTTCCGCCAGATGGGCGTTCTGGAAGAGGAACTGGCCGACGGAGACGAGGCCTTTGCCCGTGCCGCAGCCGCGCCTCAGTCCAGCTGTCCCGATGGGAGTTGCGCCCCCAAATGAAGTACCTGACCGAGTTCCGCAACGGCGAGATCGCCCAGCGCATGGCCCGCGAAATCCACGCCATCACCACCCGCCCCTGGAAGATCATGGAAGTCTGCGGCGGCCAAACCCACTCCATCATTAAGAACGGCATTGACCAGATGCTCCCCGCCGGCGTCGAAATGATCCACGGCCCCGGCTGCCCCGTCTGCGTCACCCCGCTCGAACTCATTGACAAAGCCCTCGCCATCGCCGCCCAGCCCGGCGTCATCTTCTGCTCCTTTGGCGACATGCTCCGCGTCCCCGGCACTGACGCCGACCTGTTCCAGATCAAAGGCGCCGGCGGCGACGTCCGTGTCGTCTACTCACCGCTGGATGCGGTGGAGCTGGCGGCCAAAAATCCCGACAAGCAAGTGGTGTTCTTCGGCGTCGGCTTTGAGACCACCGCCCCCGCCAACGCCATGAGCGTCCACGTCGCCAAGCGCCGCGGCCTCAGCAACTTCTCGCTGCTCGTCTCCCACGTCCTCGTCCCGCCGGCCATCTCCGCCATCCTCGACTCACCGGGCAACAAGGTGCAGGCGTTCCTGCTCGCCGGCCACGTTTGCAGCGTCATGGGCTACTGGGAGTACCCGCCCCTCGCTGAAAAATACAAGATTCCCCTCGTCGTCACCGGCTTTGAGCCGCTCGATCTGCTCGACGGCATTCGCCGCGCCGTCCTCCAGCTCGAAGCCGGCACGCACGAGGTCGAGAACGCCTACGAGCGCATCGTCACTTACGACGGCAACCAGCCCGCGCAGAAGCTCCTCGCGCGAGGTCTTCGAAGTCACCGATCGCGCCTGGCGCGGCATCGGCGTCATCCCCCGCAGCGGCTGGCGTCTGAGCTCCCGCATATCAGGACTTCGACGCCGAAGCCGCGCTTCCACATCACCGGGATTCACACCCAGGAGTCGCCTCTCTGCCGCGCCGGCGATGTCCTTCGCGGAGCCATCAAGCCGGCCGAGTGCGCCGCCTTCGGCAAGGAATGCACCCCACGCCATCCCCTCGGCGCAACCATGGTGTCCAGCGAGGGCGCCTGCGCCGCCTACTACAACTACGGCCGCTTCCTCTCCGCCGAAGACCTTGCAACCGCGGGTTCGGGGTTGACCCATGCCTGAGCAAGCCGGCGCACCGGCGCCAACTGCCGGCGTCCCCGATTTCTCCAACTGGTCTTGCCCGCTGCCCCTTGTCGGCTACCCCACCATCGTCATGGGCCACGGCGGCGGCGGCAAGCTCGGCAACGAACTGGTCGAGCACCTTTTCCTCCCCGCCTTCCGCAATCCCGCCCTTGAAAACCTCGGCGACGCCGCTGTTCTCAACCTGGGCGGGGTGGGAGCAAATGTCGCCCGTCTCGCCATGTCCACGGATTCCTTCGTCGTCCAGCCGCTCTTCTTTCCCGGCGGCTCCATCGGCGAGCTGGCCGTCAACGGCACCGTCAACGACCTCTCCGTCTCCGGCGCAATCCCCAAATACTTGAGCGCCAGCTTCATCCTCGAAGAAGGCTTTCCCCTCGCCCAGCTCGCTGCCATCGTTGAAGCCATGGCCGCGGCCGCCAAAGCAGCCGGCGTAGCCATCGTCACGGGCGATACCAAGGTGGTCGAGCGCGGCCACGGCGACGGCTGCTACATCAACACCGCCGGCATCGGCGTCCTCCGCGAAGGCATCGAAGTCGGTCCCCATCGCGCCCGCCCTGGCGACGCAATCCTCGTTTCCGGCACCATCGGCGACCACGGCATGGCCATCATGAGCGTTCGTGAAGGCCTCGAATTCGAAAGCCAGATCCGCTCCGACTGCGCCGCCCTCAACGGCCTCATCGCCGCCGTCCTCGACGCCGCCGGTCCAGCCGTCCACGCCATGCGCGACCCCACCCGCGGCGGCCTCGCTTCCACGCTCACTGAAATCGCCCAGGCCTCCTCCGTCGGCATCGAGATCTCTGAATCCCGCCTCCCCGTCCGTACTGAAGTCCAGTCCGCCTGCGAGCTCCTCGGCCTCGATCCCGTCTACGTCGCCAACGAGGGCAAAGCTGTCTTCTTCGTCGCACCCGACGCCGCCGATCTCGTTCTCGCCACCCTCCGCGCCCATCCCCTCGGACGCGACGCAGCCATCATCGGCCAGGTCACCGCCGAGCACAAAGGCATGCTGGTCGCCCGCACCGCCATGGGCGCCAACCGCGTCATCGCCCAGCAAATCGGCGAGCAACTCCCCCGCATCTGCTGAAAAATGCGTCAGCCACATCATCTTTTCAGGATTGCGGTTCCGCCGTCGTCTGTCCCGCCCAGCAACCATGCCGCACCCCGGATGTGCAGGATTGCACAGCTTGGGAGCCTCCACCGTGGGACACTCCAATTGCAGAAGCTGCCGACCCGCGAAGCGGGCGATTGCAACGCCGGAGAAAACCATGACTGAAATCCAGGGCACGTTTGCAGCAGACCTCCATACCAGGGCGGCATACGCCCACATCGCTGCCGCGCATGAGCACAGCACAGGCGATCACGCATCGGCCCAGGAGTTGGCCAGGAAAGCTCTGGGCGAATCCGTGGAAGCGGTGAAGTTTACTGAAGAGATTGCGCAGGACGGGCTGAACCAGATCATGGCATAGGCCTGCGCATTTTTCATGAATCGCCGCGGAAACCCCCGGAGTAAAGGAGAATTTCAATGATGCTCATCATTCTGATTGTTGTGCTGGTGCTGGTCTTTGGCGGCGGCGGAGGATACTACGGATACAACCGCTGGGGCTATGCCGGTGGCGGAGGTATCGGGGTTGGCACCATCCTCCTCATCCTCGTGGTCTGCTGGCTGCTCGGAGTCTTCCACTAGAAACAAGTGCGCCCTCCACGGCTTGTTTGCAGGCCGCAAACCCTTCAGGTAATGGCTGCCTGGCGCGGTGCTCCCTCAATTGAGCGACTCAGCGAGCCAGAGAGTCGGCAATGCTGTTGGCCCAGGCGTCAATCTCGATCCAGTTGCGGAAGTCGCCCACCGGAAACAGGGCGCCGTTGCGATTGGCGGGCAGCTTAAACAGAAGCTTATGGGCAAGGTTGAGTTTTCCTGGATCGATGACGCCGAAGAAGACGCGGTGGTCGCGCGGCTTGAGTACGTGGCGAAACTCGGCTATTTCCTTAGGCACCAGGAATTCGCGCAGGTCGCGCCCCTGTTCGTCTTTGTCCTTGGTTCCCAGCGGACCGCTGCTGAAGAGCCAGACGGGCCGGTCGGCGAGAGTGGCACTGTGGCGGCGGACAAAGGCTGCCGCAGGCTTCATCCAGTGGAAATAGTAGGCGGCGCTGCCGATGACGGTGGCGTCAAAGCCGGCTGGATCGGCGGCCTGGCTCGCGGGCTGGACCGTGGTCTCAACGCCTCGCTGGCGCAAGGCGGTGGCGATGTGCTCTGCAATGCCCTGCGTAGCGCCGTAATGGCTGGCGAAAACTACCTGAATGTGCATCGACTTGTCCTCCTGGAATCTGCGTGGATGGTGGGCAGCAGCGCCCTCTGCGCCGGAAGGCGGCAGGCTTGGACGGACGAGCATAGGCTAGGCGCGGTTGGAACCTATCGCCGTGGCCTGGGTCACACTTGACGGAGCCCGGCAACCCGGTCAGAGAGAGACCGATCAAGAGGCAAATGCGCCGATTGCTTCCCGGCCCTCGCGGGTCGCGACTTCCCGGGCGCGACGCGGCAGTCATCTTTCTAGACCGCTGTGCCCCGCCAGCCCACGCTCCCAAAGTATGATCGAAAGGGTTCCGGTTCTATCAATCAAAAGAGCCGGCCCTGGAGAGATGCATGGTCAAGGGTGCGGCGTTGGCGCTGATCGGGATATGTGCGGCTGGTGCCGCGGGTGGGCAAACGGCGAGCAATCAGGTGGAGCATTGTGCCCAGCTCGCCAAGTTGAGCCTCACCCAGGCCCAGATCGTCCAGGCCACAGCCGTCGACGCCGGCGCCCTGGTCCTCGATCAGGCCCGTGCCGACTCCATCTTCAAAAAGCTGCCCGCCTTCTGCCGCGTGGTTGCCGTGTCAAAGCCCACCCCCGACTCCAACATCCCCATCGAAGTCTGGCTCCCCCTCACCGGCTGGAACGGCAAGTTCATCGGTCAGGGCAACGGCGGCTTCGCCGGTTCCATCGGCTACCACGGCCTGGCCGTCGCGGTGCTCGACGGCTTCGCCAGCGGCGGCACTGACACCGGCCACACCGGCGGCGCCACTGACTCCGACTGGGCCCTTGGCCATACGGAAAAAGTGATCGACTTCGGCTATCGCGCCGTTCACCTGATGACAGAAACCAGCAAGACCGTAGTCCAGGCCTTCTATTCCACCGGCGCGCACCCCAACTACTTCTCCAGCTGCTCCGATGGCGGCCGCGAGGCCCTCATGGAAGCCCAGCGCTTCCCCGAAGACTACGACGGCATCCTCGCCGGCGCCCCCGCCTACAACTGGACCAGTCTGGTCAGCCGCGGCGCGCAGATGACCCAGGAACTGCTTTCAACTCCGGAGAAATACATCCCCGCCAGCAAGATTCCCGCCATCAGTCATGCCGTCCTCGCGGCCTGCAAAAAGGCTGAGCCGGGCCCGTTCCTCGCAGATCCCCGCACCTGCCATTTCTCTCCCGACACCCTCGTCTGCAAGGGCCCGGAGACCAATGCCTGCCTCACCCAGCCCCAGGCTGACAGCTTGAAGGACCTCTACCAAGGCTCCTACCTGCGCGACGGCAAGCTGGTCTACCACGGCCTGCTCCCCGGGGGTGAACTCGGCGACAACGGCTGGTCCGGATGGATCACCGGCAAGTCGCGCACTGCCAGTGAAGGCTCCAAATACGCCACCGGCTTCTTCCGCAATCTCGTATACTCCAATCCCAACTGGGATCTGAAGAACTTCCAGCTGGACCGCGACTTGAAGGCCGCCGAGGAGAAAACCGGCCACGCCCTCAACGCCGTCAACCCCGATCTGCGCGCCTTCAAAGCCCATGGCGGCAAGCTCATCCTCTATCACGGCTGGAACGATCCGGCCATCTCGCCCCTGGCTACCATCGACTACTTCAACAGCGTCGAGCAGACCATGGGCGCGGCCGATACCAGTGAGTTCGTCCGCCTTTTCCTCGTTCCCGGAATGCAGCACTGCGCCGGCGGCCCCGGACCCACCGACTTCGGCCAGTGGGGCCCCAGCTTCGACTCCGCGCTGGACAACCCCGCAAACAACATCACTTTTGCGCTGGAAGATTGGGTCGAAAAAGGCACCGCGCCCGAGCAGGTCATCGCCCGCGGCAGTTTTGAGCAGGCAGGCAAGAGCGTTCCCTTTACCCAGCCCATCTGTGCCTACCCCAAAGCCGCCGTCTACAAGGGGATGGGCGACCGCAAAGACGCCTCCAGCTACGCCTGCATGGCAAAGTAGGTCCGTGCCCTAGTCGAACAGCGCAAACGCCTTTTCAATCCGCCCCGGCAGCGTAGCCGTGTCATTCCCAAACGACTGGTGAATCTCCAGAACCGCGGCGGGCGGTGTGGCCAGGGCCTTCAATCCCTTCACCGCGGCTGGCCAGTCAATGTTTCCATCCCCCGGCCACAGATGTTCATCCTTCACCGCGTGGTTGTCATGCACGTGGACACTGCCAATGCGATTGCCAAGTGCGCTGATGGCCTCGGCAATCCCCACCGTGATGTGCGCATGGCCAAGGTCCAGGCAGACGCCCACGCTCGACTGGTGTCCCAGTTCAAGAATGGTCACCAGGTGCTCCGGCGTGGTCGGTTCGCTCAGCAGGTTCTCCACCAGCAGCCGCACGCCCAGCGGGTGGGCAAAAGCTCCCAGGTGTTCCAGCGCCGAAATCGCAAACTCCACCGAGCGCTGCGACCACCCGTCTTCCCGCTCTCCCAGGTGCAACACCAGGTTAGAGAAACGGATCAGCTCCGCCGCTTCCAGCGAACGCTTGATCTCGTCCATTGCATCGATGCGCCGCGCCTTTTCCGGATGCAGCACATTCACAGCCGGTGCTCCCGCGCGCCCCATCTCCCGGTCCGGGAACATCGGCGCATGCATCGAAAATGGCAGCAGAGCATTGGAACGGAACCACGATGCCAGTTCCGTAATGTGCTCGCGGCTCGCGTAGTCGAAGTGCTGCCTGGCAGCAAAGATCTCAACTCCCTGGGCACCGGAGCGGGCAGCGAGTTCCAGCAGCCCGGGATGCAGCCGCTGATTCAGAAACACGTGCGTGGATAGCACTCGCAGCATGGTCAGTCGATCCCCCTGTCCGGCTGGCCCGGAACGCAATCCGAAACCTGATTCCATTGTCTCATTTTTTGAATGGCTTACGGCGGGCAGCTTGTTGCGGGAGATGGTGCGGGATACTCAGGCTGAGACGGGGTTCCCATCTCGAACGGCTACCGCAGGGAAGCCGGCCGGCCGGCCGGCCTTCCCGGCAAGGCAGGCCATAACGCGAAGCGGGCGGCTGCTCCTCAGAGTAGCCGCCCGTTTCAGGTGTCGCAGACTGGGAAACAGATCAAGGGAAGCCGCGGACTGTTGCGGAGATTCCGCCGTGCTGGACACGACAGCTCCGTTAAAGTCTGGGCAAAGTGCAGGGCCCGAACCACCGAGCGGCTGAATAGCCGGCCGATCGAGCCGCCAAGGGTCCATTGCGGGCCTCTCGGCAACTCCATCCCTGAAACCTAGCACCAGCCCATTCACCCGAATTGTCAGTTTTGAACACTTGCCTGAAGATTTCTCGCGGGGAATCATCTAGATCACACATGGCATGAGATTTATCATCATGTGTCAATTCTGAACTTTATTTTTACTCAATGGAAAGTTCATACCGCCTGGCCAAAAGAGACAAGGCAAAGGCTATTCTCGGATGCGCCTCCATCCCCGGCATTGTGGCCATGGACGGGTCCAGGAGATCGATCGATTCGCTGAAAACCAGTTCACCTTGTCGGGAAAACCCAACGCTCGGACTCGATGATTCCGGCAAGGTGAACTGAAGCCCTGGTACCTTGTGCAGCATGGAGGGTCTGCTCTCCATCTCTTATCGCCGGGCACTCATCCAGTGAGCCCCGTGTGATTGCACGAGAATCACTCTCGACCCAACCCACGACCAATGACTGTGCACTTTTGCTCAACTTTGGAAAAAGCATTTCCCGTCCTATATAGCCGTTCTCCAGCTGGTGTAGAGGGAAACCGCAGATCCCAGGGAAAATCCAGAATTACTATGCCCCACTGAGCCCGAGGCAGGCTGCCCGCCCCCTCCCACCCCCGCGACGAAGACCTGTCGCCGGGGTGGAAGTAAAGCCCACCTTGCACGACCCGATAAACACCACGTGAACTGGAGAACCGCCTTAAATGACCCCGGCAATATAATTGACTTCGGGCAGGCTTGGCAGCTCTTCCCTGGCCCCGCACACGTCCAGGAGAACGGGAGACAGGGTCACCACCGGGCAATGCGCGTAGGCCAGTACCTTGTACACAATGGCTGCCCGGGTGACCGCTGCAAATTGGGACGCACCCTGCGCACCCATGACAATCAGGCTGGCCCGTTGCGCCCTGCTCTGGTAGAGAAGCTCCTCGATCGGATCGCCGAGCGTCACTCTGGTTTGGACCGGGACCTTGTTCTTCAGCTTGATCGGAACCAGGGATGGGAGTTCGGCCTCGATCTGCTCGAGGGTCCTGTCGGCGAGCAGATCGTTGCGCTCCTGGGGTGGAATGGCCAGGTGCAGTATAAGGTTGGCCCTTTGCCGTGCAGCCAGTTCCGCGCCAAAGCTGGCTACAACGCTGCTGGCTCCAGCTTTGCTTACGTCGCACAGGATCTTGCGTTCCTGCGAACTGCGGAAGGTCCCCTCAACCACGTTGGGTCCGACAATGCAGACCGGCACGTCGGCGTTGCGAAGCACGGCTTCCGCTACGGATCCCACCAGCAGCTTGCCGATCGGGCCGGGTGAGTGAGCTCCCATAACCACACGATCAACCCTCCGCCCATGTATGAAGGCGAGGATCTGTTCGCTGGCCGATCCCGGCCGCGCGACCACGCTGCAGTGGATGCCCAGCATCCTCGCTCGCTCGGCGAGCGGATCAAGAAAAGACCTTTCGGTGTGGGATTCCGTGTAATCGCCGAAGTTGTGGGACGCGCCTGCCGGCTCGCTCTTACGAGTCCTGTCATATGCATGAAAAATAATCAGATTCGCGCCAAATTCGAACGCGTGCGCCAGGGCGAATGAAAACGCCTTCTCGTCGGTAGGAAACTCGGCGGCGAAAAGAATCGCCGAGGGCTTACTCCACCCTGGTTTGATCCCGAGGGGCATGGAAGCCTCTTTCGATTGCAATTTCTGATAGGCGGCCGGCTCGAATGGAAGAAGGTCAATCCGAGGGTAAACAACGGGCTTCGGCGAACAAATCAACGCAGTCTCGATTCGCATCCTGACGCGTGACCCGAAGCCCAGGCCAGACGTTCGAAATGGGATCCACTACCCCATTTCACTCATGCGTTGCGGTACATGAGAGCACGAGGCTCAACGTGCATACCGAAGCATCCGCCGGGCGCTCCAGTGAATCAAGATCAATCTAGTACATTTTTGGGGTTTATTTATCGAGATTTTTCAGGCAATCAAAGTCCATTTGCCGCTGTTGAAAACTTCGCAGCCAAAGCGCACGGGAGCTCAGTAGCCGGCCGCCTTCCCGTAATGGCTCCGATGGTCCTGTCCGCCTTCCAGCTCCCCGGTCTTCGGGTCAACGGCGATGCACTCCCCGTTCGACCAGTGCCGTCCCGAAATATCCAGCGTGTACCCCATCTTGCGCAGTGCCGCCAGCGTATCCTCCGGGAACTCCGGCTCAAGGTAAAGCTTGTCCGGCACATACTGATGGTGGAACCGCGGCGCATCCACGGCCTGCTGAATATTCAACCCACCCTCGGCCGCTGAAAGAAAGATATTGGCCACGGTCGTAATGATCCGCGCCCCGCCCGGTGAACCCAGCACAAAGCGCAGCTTCCCATCCTCCAGCACAATGGTCGGAGTCATCGAACTCAGCGGCCGCTTCCCCGGCGCAATCGCATTGGCCGGCCCCTGGATCAGCCCAAACATGTTCGGCACGCCCATCTTCGCCGCAAAATCGTCCATCTCGTCGTTGAGCAGAAAACCAAGCGTCCCTGACGTCACCTGGGAGCCAAAGCCATTGTTCAGCGTCGTCGTCACGGACACGGCATTTCCCTCCGCATCCACCACGGAGTAGTGGGTCGTGTCCTGCGACTCAACCTTGCGGTGTCCGGCTGTTGTTGGCGCAGGCGGCAGAAACCCCGCCGGACGAACCAGCGAAGCACTCGGCGTAGCCGCATTCGGGTCAATCGTCGCGCGCCATGCATCTGCATAGGGCTTCGCCGTCAGCGCCGCCGTCGGAATCTCGTTATAATCCGGATCGCCCAGATAGTCTGAGCGGTCCATATAGGCCCGCCGGTAGGCCTCGGTAATCAAGTGCAACTCCTCAGGCGTGCGGTCGCCCAGCTTGGCCAGGTCGTACCCCGCCAGAATGTTCAGCGCGCTCAGCAGCACCACCCCTCCCGAAGAGGGCGGCGGCGCGCTGATGACGGTGTAGTTGTGGAAGCTGCCCACCACCGGCGTCCGTTCCACCACGTTGTACTGGGCCAGGTCGTCCATTGTCAGCAGCGATCCGCCCTTCTGCAAATCCGCCACCAGCTCGCGCGCCATCTTCCCGTGGTAGAAGCCCTCCGGGTCCGCGGCTATCCGCTTGAGCGTGCTGGCCAGTTCCGGCTGCTTGAACACCTCGCCTTCCTTGTAAAGCTGCCCATCCCGCTGGAAAATATGCTTTGACTCCGGAAACTTCGCCATGTACGGATCGGCCAGCTCCCCGGCTTCCTCCGCAGTCAGTTGAAAGCCCTCCGCCGCCAGCTTGATCGCCGGGGCCATCACCCGCGCCAGGCCCAGCTTGCCGTACTTGCGCTCCGCGTACACCATGCCCGCCACTGACCCGGGTGTCGCAATCGAGCGGTAGCCAATCACGCTCGCGCCCGCAATCACGTCTCCCTTCGCGTCCTGGTACATGGTCTCCGTGGCCGCCAGCGGAGCCTTCTCGCGGTAGTCGATGAACGTGCTCTTGCCGTCGTGGGTGCGGATCAGCATAAAGCCCCCGCCGCCAATGTTGCCCGCCGCCGGATGCACAACCGCCAGTGCAAACCCCGTAGCCACCGCCGCGTCTACCGCGTTCCCGCCGGCGCGCAGCACCTCAAGGCCCGCATCGGAGGCAGAGTGATGCACGCTCACCACCATCCCGTGCTGCGCGCGGACAGGCTGCTCGTCCAGATAAGGCAGAGCGGCTTTCGCAGGCTGTTGAGCTGAGGAAATGCTGCCAGGGTTCAGCACAGCCGCGGTAAGGGCGGCCAGGACGGGGAAAATGAGCCGTCGGTTCATGGTCTGCACAGAATAACCCGCCGGAGGGGGGTACATCGAGGATAAACCTCGCTCAGGCCACCCATCGCCCCTCGCCTGCGTCCATATTCAAAGCAGGCGCCCGGGACCGTTGCCGGCCCCGGACACCTGCATGGTTCATTTCACATTGTGAGGCAATCATGCATAAGAAGTGGATGCAAACAGCAGTTCTGATTCTCGGATTCATCGCGGGAGGCAGTGCCGTCGCCACAGCGCAGGCCAGGACGGCCAAGGCCATCTCCCAGACCGATGTATCGGTCAGCCTCTACGGAGCCTTCAGCGAATCCACCACCGGAGACAACGTTGCCCAGAGCCCCTCGAATGCCGCCGGCGCCATGTTCGCCGTCCGCCGCATCGAGAATCCCCTCGTCGGCTATGAGGGGACCTACTCCATCAACCGCGCCAACCAGGTCTACTCCTCCACCGTTGTGGTGCCATGCCCGCCCAATCCTGTCTCCTGCAGTGCAACCATTCCCGTCTCGGCAGACGCACATGAACTCGCTGGAGATTGGGTGATCTCATATCCGCTTGGCAACTTCCGCCCCTTTGGCCTTGCCGGCGTGGGCATGGTCTTCAACGACCCCGCCAGCGGCCAGACCGCCACCCACTCCTCCAACAAGGGTGTCTTTCTCTACGGCCTTGGCCTCGATTGGGGCGTGCTCCCCCACCTCGGCCTTCGCTTTCAATACCGCGGCAACGTCTACCACGCCCCCGATCTCACCTCCGCCCTCGGTTCCAGCGGAGCCTTCATGCACACCGCCGAGCCCATGATTGGAGCTTACTTCCGCTTCTGAATCCCGCCGCCCCCCGATTGAACGCGATCTCTTCTGCTCAGATGGTGAGACGGACCAGCGTTTAAAAATTGGACTGGCACGCAACATTCCTGCAAAGTCCGTGTCCAACCACAGGGAGAGGTTCGCGAGGAGTATCGGGGAACCACCCCGGACCCGGCGGCGCTTGGCAAGCCAGGCGGACCTCCTGCATCTCCTCTTCTGCCCTCTGCAATCAACTGGTTTTGCCCTTGGCCGTGCGTCATTCGAACACCGCACTGAAGGGTATTTCGTGTTTGAACTTTCAACCTCCCCACTTTAGAAGGATTGACGATGAACACAACGATTGCAAACATCCGGCAAATGCATCTGAGGGCGTGCGGTCTTTTGGTGGCCTGCGCAATTGCGGTTCCCCTCGCGGGCGCGCAGGCGGTGCCCGTCCGCATCGCCTCCGATATCAACAATGCAGAACAATCCACCCTGAAAAATTCGCTTCACCCCATGGCCCAGGCCCAGTTTGACGCCGGGCGCATGCCGGCCAATACCCCCCTGCACGGCATCACCATCGTCTTCAGCCGCTCCGCACAGCAGGAGGCCGATCTCCAGGCTCTCATTGCTGCACAGCAGAATCCCGCGTCCCCCCTCTATCACCAGTGGCTCACCCCAGACCAGTTCGCCGCACGCTTCGGCATGGCCGACGCCGACCTGGCCAAGGTCCAAACCTGGCTTGAGCAGCAGGGTTTCTCCATTGACTCCGTCGCCCGCAGCAAGAATGCCATCCACTTCTCCGGCACCGCGCGGCAGGTCGAGCTGGCCTTCTCCACGGAGATGCACTACTACAAAATCAACGGCACTCAGCACTTTGCGCCTTCCACCGCGCTCAGCGTTCCTTCCGCATTTGCATCCGCCGTCCTCAGCATCCGCAATCTCGACGACTTCCGCCCTCGGCCGCACGTGATTCTCAATCGCAACTCCCGCGCCAGGCCCGCGTTCACCTCGTCGCAGTCAGGAAACGTCTACTTCGCTCCCGGCGACATCGAAACCGCCTACGACATCAAGCCGCTCTATAACGCCAGCATCACCGGCTCCGGGCAATCCATCACCCTCGTCGGCCAGTCCGCCATCGAGACCGGCGACATCGAGGCCTTTGAAGACGCCGCTGGCCTCACCAGGAAGGATCCCGTGCAATATCTCGTGCCTAGCTCCGGCAACTCCACCGTCCAGGCAGATGGCGATGAAGCCGAGTCCGACCTCGATATCGAGTGGTCGGGCGCCATCGCTCCGGGCGCCACCATCAACTTCGTCTACACCGGCAACAACCTCAACTATGGCGCATTCGACTCCATCCAGTACGCCATCGAGGAGAAGATCGGCACCATCATCAGCAGCAGCTACGGCACCTGCGAAGTCGATCTCGGCGGGAAGACGCTGGAGACCTACTTCGAGCAGGGCACCGCGCAGGGCCAGACCTTCATGTCTGCAGCCGGCGACTCCGGCTCCACTGACTGCTATGGCACCAGCGGCCTGACCACCGCGCAGCAGCAGGCTCTGGCTGTCGATTACCCGGCCAGCAGCCCTTACGTCACCGGAATGGGCGGCACAGAGATCTCTGCCACCGCCGATAATGGCGACTACCTCATCGCCGGCGATGGATACTGGGAGGCCGAAGGCAACTCAGACATCGTCAACTCCGCCCTCCAGTACATCCCTGAGGTTGCCTGGAACGATGACACCCCCAACTGTGGCCAGACCAACTGCCTCAGTTCAGGCGGCGGCGGAAGCAGCATTCTCTTCTCCCGGCCGAGCTGGCAAACCGGCGTACCCGGCATTCCCACCGGAACCAAGCGCTCCGTCCCCGACCTTGCGCTCTATGCCTCGCCCAGCAATCCCGGCTACCTCTTCTGCAGCAGCGACTCCAGCGCCTGGACCACCGGCCAATCGGGCAGTTGCGTCACAGGCTTTCGCGACTCCAACGACGTCTATCTCACCGTGGCCGGCGGCACCAGCTTCGATGGCCCCATCTTCTCCGGCATCCTGGCGCTCATCAACCAGAAACAGGGCTACACCACCGGGCAGGGCCTCGTGAACGGAACCCTCTATACACTGGCCGCGGACAGCACCACCTATGCGGCTGCCTTCCACGACATCACCACCGGCAATAACTATTGCCTCGCCGGTTCACCGGATTGTGCCTCCTCTGACGGCTCCACCTTCGGCTTTGCCGCCGGGACCGGCTACGATCAGGTCACAGGCTTGGGCTCGGTAGACGCTGCCAACCTGGCCGCCGCCTGGCCGGCCAACTCTGGCGGCACCGCCTCGCTCATCACCACCACCACCACCGTCACCGCCTCCAACACCGCTCCCAACACCGGCGTATCTGACACCTTCACCGTCACGGTTGCAGGCACAACGGGCACCCCCACCGGAAGCATCACCCTCACCGTCGACGACAACACGCCCATCACGGAAACTCTGGCCTCCAACGGCACCTACGTCTACACCACGTCGTTCGCCACCGCCGGCTCCCATACCATCCTGGCTGCCTACCCCGGTGACGCCACCTACGCGCCCTCCACCGGCAGCGTCACGGTGAACGTGGCCGTCGTCTCCTCCGGCAGCGGAACCATCGCCCTCGCCGCCACTCCCGCCACGCTTACCGTGGCCCAGGGCAGCCAGGGAACTGAAACCGTAACCGTCACTCCCTCCGGCGGATATACCGGCACCGTCGATCTCACCTTCGACACCTCCAACGACACCGCTCTCCAGAACCTCTGCTGGGAGTGGTCCAGCCAGAACAGCGCCGGCAACGGAACCGTCGCCATCAGCAACAAAACAGCCGGATCAGTGCAGCTGATTCTCGACGCCAACGCCTCCGACTGCCAGACCAATGCGGCAATCAAAACGAGCAATAAAAAGCCCTTCAAGGCTCTGCATCCTGCCTTCGTTTCCGCAAACGGGGCAAAGAACACCGGCGGCAATCCCGCGCCTCTTACAGTGGCCTTTGCCGGGCTGTTGCTGGCTGGCCTTCTCGGTCGCGGCTCGCGCAAACTCCGCGGCCTCGCCGGGCTCATCCTGCTCGCCGCCGTTGGCCTTGCCGTTACGGCTTGCAGCAGCACCGTGAACAACACCGTTCCCAACCCGCCGCAGGGAACCTACACTGTCACAGTTACTGGTACGGACTCGGTAACATCGACGATTGCAAATACGACAACTTTCACCTTTGTGATCAATTAGGATCAGCGCGGCTAAATCGCCGGGGGGCAGACTTACCAAGCGTATGTCTGCCCCCGGCTATTTGGCTGGTCCATTGTTCGCGGCTCTCGCAGGACGGCCCGCCCATGAACTGGGATGCTCCGCATGCTGTTTACTCAGCAGATGCGCGGGGGTGTTTTAGCTGTGGGTCAATCTCCGGGTCACCGCGCCCTCAACCTGCCGGGATATGCTGCATGCATGAACCTCCCGCTGAGATCAAGCCTTCTTCTGGCGATTGTATTTGCGTTCCCGCTGGCCCGGGCGGAAGATTCGGTCGGCGTTGTGCCGCCGAACCTGGATACAGCCCGCATTGTCGCCGAGATGCAACGTCACAGCCTGGCGCAGACGGCCACGCTCGGGCACTACCAGGCCCTCCGCCATTACCAGGTGGAGTACCGGGGCTTTGCGGCCAGACTTGCCGCCCGCATGGACGTCGAGGTCAATTACGACGCCGTCGCCGGAAAAACTCTTCAGATTGTCTCCCAGAGCGGATCCGGCTTCCTTTGCGAAAAAGTCCTGAAGCGCGCCGTGGACAGCGAAAAGGAAGCCTTCCAGGACAAGCGCTCGAACGCCATCACAGAAGCCAATTATCGATTCCAGCTTGCCGGAACCGACATTGTCGCTGGCCGGCCCGCTTACATCCTGAATGCGCTGCCGCTCACTGTGAGCAAGTTCCTCTTTCGCGGCAAAATCTGGGTCGATGCCACTGACTTCGCCGTGGTCAAAATGGAAACCGAGCCGGCCAAAAGCCCGTCGTTCTGGATCTCGCGGACGCTGATTCACTCCACCAGCGCAAAAACCGGGGACTTCTGGCTCCCCCGGCAGGTCCGCAGCGAAACCAAAGTCCGCCTCGGTGGAACGGCCGTCCTCACCATCGACTTCGGAACCTATCAAGTCCAGCCCGCCACCCAGCTCCAGGCAGCCCTCCCCTAGGGCGTATCGACATATACTGGCACGACAGCGACGGGAGCCATTTTTTTCTCAGTTCGAGGAGAGAGGAGCGACGCATACCGGGGTATGCGAGCGACGATTGACGACGAAATGGGGAAAAATGGCCCCGTCCCTTCGGGTTGCGGCGTAAATCCGGCCATACTTCATTCTCGCCCTCGGCAGTGGACCCGCCACAGCCATCGGGCTCGGCTTCGTCTGGCCGGATTTTCGCTCGCAACGCTGCGCGTCAGTATATGTCGATACGCCCTAGCGTCCTTCTTCTAAAGTTCCTATCAAATAACGACTTGTCATCCTGAGCCGCGTAGCACAAAGTTGCGGACTGTGTGCTACACTCAGACGGAGGTTTTCCCATGGCCCAGGCAGTTGGATTTCAGATTTCCAGAAGTTCAAAGAGAGCGAAGCCGGCTGCGAGTAGCAACCGGTTCAGCGATGCACTCTCCATCGCCGGCCAGCAGGGGCTGCTGAGTGGCGGCCGGACGCTCACTGTGCGCGGTCGCATGCCATCGCTTCTCGTCCAGCAGGCGAAGAAGAAGACAGGTATCCAATCTGACTCCAAGCTGATTGAAGCCGCGCTGGCAAATATCGTGGTCGCGGATGAGTATGCTGACTGGCTTCTCGCCCAGCGCGGTACGGTGAGCAAGGATCTTGACCTTGATTTCTAGCTCTACGTTCCAACAATCGCTGCGACGACTGAAGCCGGAGAAAAGATTGAAGGGGCTCGCCTGCCGCGATCGCTCTCAGTTACGATTTCTGTCAAATCTCAAGCCTCCGTTCCCAAAACTGCTCCTCGACACGACTGTCTATATCGACGCTCTGCAAGGAAGACTACCGGATGATACTGAGGTTGTTCTCCGGACTGGGAGCCTTTGGCACTCCCCAGTGACGGAAGCGGAACTAGCGGCCCTCGCCGGTTTGCTGGACCCAATGCACCCGGATACAGCGACTGTGATTGCACAGGTCGCCGCGTCTATCGAGTTGCGGCCGGAGCATCGCATTCTTACACCAGACCGGGACACATGGCGCGAAGCGGGCATCCTCGCCGGACTTCTGGCGCGGCTGCAACGATACGGTAAGAGCGAACGCCGCAAAGCGCTCAATGATGCGTTGATTTTTCTCACCGGCGCCAGGAATGGTTGCGTCGTGCTCACTCGGAACGTCGCCGATTTCGACCTGCTCATGCAACTTGATGCAAAAGGGCAGGCCGTCTTCTACGACACGATCTAGTCATCGAGTGACTGTAAGCAACACTTACCGGCTGCCCACCAGCATAAATCCATCCACCGGCGTCCGGCATACGCTGCTCGCGGCCAGCTTCCACGTCGACCCATCTCCGTAAGTCACGGAGTTCAGTTCCACAGACCTCACTGCCGAAAAGCCCGGCAACTTCAGGTTCGCTGAAACCTCCTTGCCGCTGCCGTCAAACCGCACATCCACCGTCTTCGCCGCGTCGGTCGCATCCTGGGTGGTCAAGGTCTGCGTAACGCGGGGCTTGTCGGTCAGTCCTCGCACCGTCACGGTTGCCGCCACAACTTTCTTCGCATCGGGATTGGTCACAACCAGGTGCAGGTGCTGGGCAACGCCCTTGGGCGCCGCGTCGCTGCCGCCAACCTCGCGGCGGTAAGCCTCGCCCGCCTGCTGCGCCCGCAGCGAAACCGGGCAACTGTTCGCCAGGGCATTCGCGGCTGCCTTCTCCGCCTCCGCCGGGCTCATCGCCCGTGTCGTCCAGGTCATCTTTCCATCCGGCCCCGGCGTGACGTTTTGCACCACCCCGAACCCATAGCCCTGCCCACCCGTCTGGGCAGCCATCACGGTCGATCCCAACAGCAGCGCGAACCACACGGCAACGCTACGATTCATGGCTGCTCTCCTTCTCCTGGCTTCCGAGCTGTTGCTGATTCCTTTGACGCATCTGCCCTGGCACGGTAACAGCCTACGCCGTGCCGCGTCTCACAGCAAGATGGCTGTTCGCCCAGCTCGTACGGTCTCGGTGCCGCTCTGCCCTGCCAGGTCCGGTTTGCTGTGTTACCGTTGCAATACGGCGTCCCTGAACCGGGTGCGAAGGATGCGGCCTGGCCCTAAGTGCCCGACGATTTGCCGTCCATCGGGGAGCGGCTGAGCGAAAATAGAAAAGAATGCCTCAACAGCCGGAAATGACGTCGCCTCCCCTGCCCGCAAGCCCGGCCCCACAGCCTGGACCCGCGTTGGTTTCCGCCTCCGGCGCAGTCTCGCTTACGGAGCCTGCACCCCCGCCGCCAACTCCGTCCGAGCCCGCTGCAAGCCATCCCCATCAGCGCATTCCCCGCTGGCTTGAGCGCGCCGAGCTCTTCCTCCGCGTCCTCCTCCGCATGTACATTGGTCTGGCCGTTTGTTACGCTCCGTGGTCGCGCCTGTTCTGGGACCAGAACCCCCTCTTCCTGCAGTTCCCCACGCTTTCAATCTACGCGGCTAATGGAGCGGTGCGGGGCTTGGTCTCCGGGCTCGGCCTCCTCAATCTCTGGATTGCTTTTCACGACGCAATCCGCCATGGGACGGAAAAGCAATGAGTGGCGATGGATCAGCAAATCAGCCTCACCCGCCGGCCCCGGAGCCGCTCCAGAAAGCTCCCCTTGCCTACGAGAACCCCACATTCCTCAACAGCGCCGACGGCCGCGTCATCCGCATCGTCTCCGAGTATCTTGAGCCCCTGGCCCGCTTCCGCCGCGAGCAGATCCAGGACACAGTAGTCTTCTTCGGCTCGGCCCGCTTCCGCGGACGCGAAGAGGCCGACCATGCTCTTGAACTGCTGGAGAACACCGGCTCCGCCCAGCCCGCGCCCAGCCATGAGCAGCCCGCCAGCGCTCCCGCCATCGCAGCCGGCCAGGCCACCGACCTCCAGCGCAAGCGCGCCGTGGCCGCGGTCGAAATGGCCCGCTACTACGAAGACGCCCGCCGCCTGCCTACCTCCTCACCAACTGGGCAAAGCAGATCCCCTCCCGCCGCCACCGCTTCGTCGTCACCTCCGGCGGTGGCCCCGGCATCATGGAAGCCGCCAACCGCGGCGCCCATGAGGCCGGCGGCAAAACCATCGGCCTCAACATCCGCCTGCCCTTCGAACAGGCCCCCAACCCCTACATCACGCCCAGCCTCAACTTCGAGTTCCACTACTTCTTCATGCGCAAGCTCTGGTTCGCCTACATGTCCAAGGCGCTGGTCGTCTTTCCCGGCGGCTTCGGCACCCTCGACGAAATGTTTGAGATCCTCACCCTCGCCCAGACCCACAAGCTCACCAAGAAGATCACCGTCGTCATCTACGGCTCGGAATACTGGAAGAAAGTCTTCAACCTCGACATCCTCGTCGACACCGGCGCCATCTCCCCCAAAGACATTGAGCTCTTCCAGTTCGCCGACACTCCCGAGCGGGCCTTCGAGCTCCTGCGCCAGGGCCTCACGGAGAACTACCTCGCCCTGGAAGCTGCCGAAGGCAAGCTCGCCACCGCTGCCGCTGCCGCAGACGCCAGCAGGGAACTCATGGCCGGACTCACTCTCGAAGACTTCCTCGGCCCCGAAATGGCCAAGACCAGCAAATAACGCGCCTGCCGCCCACCGTTGTCGCCTCCGCGGGAACGAGTCGGCAACCCGATTTTCCCTTGCCCACTGCCTCCCTGTCCGGCAGAGAAGTCTTTGCGGTTGAGCCACTTGCCTCTTGCATCGCCGCCCCTGCAAGAAGCCGTTCAAACCGTCCACCTGTCTGCTACCCTTATCGCAACAGATATTGAGCTCTGTTTGGCTGCTCTTTTGGCGCTTCAAGCCGCGGCGAATGCCATGGAATCCCCGGCATCCCTCCGGTATTTCCTGGCATTTCACCAGGTAATCAACGGGTTTCTCGTAACCGAATTGGTTCCCTCCTGAATTGAAGGGTAATTCGCGGCATCTTAACTTGGCTTTTATCAGCGGGAGGGGATACTGAGTGCAGAATTCCGGAGAAAAACGCGGAGAAGGAGCAGACATGGCCCGATCGAGTATCTCGTATCTGTGGCGCGATCCCAATGCGCCGCGCGGCTTCCGTACCGGTGTTTCCCTGCACAGCCATACCAACCAGTCCACGGAAACCCTGGATTTTCTGGCCAACTTCGGCAATCAGTTTCCGGTTATGCGCCCCTTGCTCTCCCGCATTGAGCGCCGCGCTGAAGCCATCCACGGAATCAAAATCAACTACGCAGCCGCCTACTGGACGCCGCCCATGACGCCCAGGCTGGCCTTCGATCTCGAGCGTACCCAGATCGAGAAGCTCGACCTCGCCCCCATGGTCTCCATCACTGACCACGACACCATCAGCGCCCCTATGCTTCTGCGCACCATCCCCAGCGCCCGGCAGATTCCCGTCTCCGTTGAGTGGAGCGCCCCCTACGGCGATCAGTCCTTCCACCTCGGCGTCCACAACCTGCCCAGCGCCCGCGCCACCCAATGGATGGCCACCCTTGCTGAATACACCAAACACCCCAGCGACGCCCGCCTCACCGAGATCCTCTCCGCCCTCAACGCCGAACCAAACGTCCTGGTCGTTTTCAACCACCCCATGTGGGACCTCTACCTGGTCGGCCGCGAAAAACACGAGTTCCTGGTTAACGAGTTCCTCCAGAAGAACGGCGCATTCCTCCACGCCATGGAGCTCAACGGCCTCCGCCACTGGGCGGAAAACCGCGCTGCCCGCCAACTGGCCGAGCGCTGGCACATGCTTCTCATCTCCGGCGGCGACCGCCACGGCGTCGAGCCCAACGCCAATATCAACCTCACCAATGCCACATCGTTCACCGAGTTCGTCCACGAAATCCGCCGCGAAAAGAAGAGCTCCACGCTCTTCATGCCGCAGTACGCCGAACCCTGGAAGCACCGCATCCTCCAGTCCACCATCGATGCCGTGCGCAACTACCCCGAGTTCCCCCAGGGCTCCCGCAACTGGGACGAGCGCGTCTACCACCCTGACTCGAACGGCGTCGTCCGCCCCCTCTGCGAGGTCTGGCCCAACGGCAAGGCGCCCCGCGCCATGCGCGCCGTTATCGGCGCCGTCCAGCTCATGGGCCGCGGCCTCGTCTCCGGCGGTCTCCGCATGGCCTGGAGCGAGAGCCACCAGCTCCGCCTCGCCCTCGGCGAACACGACGGCTAGTCCACACCTACACCGGTGTCATCCTGAGCGACCGGAGCGAACCGGGGTCCCCGTTGACAGGTCTTCGTCAATGGGGTGAAGCAAAGCGAAGGGAGTCGAAAGCCTGCCCTGAGCGTAGTCGAAGGGGACCTGCATTTCAGGATGTTAGGACTCGAGACACTCTGCGTGGGAAACCACCAACCCAAATCCGCCCATCTCATAAGCACCGGAATCAACTTATAAGCCACTCAACCCCAATGCTCACTGCAACCCTCAACCCGCCCCACGAACAAGCGACCACCACCTCCGTCCCCCGCGTCGCTTACTTCCCCGACTCCTTCCACGAAGTCAACGGCGTCGCCCACACCAGCCGCCACTTTGAAGCCTTCGCGCGCCGCCGCAATCTCCCCTTCCTCTGCGTCCGTGCTGGCGACCGCGCCCAGCCCCTGCGCGAAGATGGCAACGTCTGGACCCTCGAGCTCCCCCGCGGCTTCCTCTCCTTTGCCCTGGAAAAGGATCTCCGTTTCGACCCCGCCTTTCTCCGCCACATCCCCCTCATCGGCGAAGTCCTCGACCGCTTCCGTCCCAGCCTCATCCACATCACCGGCCCCAGCGAGGTCGGCATGCTCGGCGCCATGCTCTCCAAAGAAATGGACCTGCCCCTCGCCGCCAGCTGGCACACCAACGTTCACGAGTACCTCGCCCGCCGCTCCGACTGGGTCTTCAAGCTCCTGCCCCGCCAGTCCATGGTCACCGAGCAAACCATTGAAGACCTCACCATGGCCGCCGCCGCCAAGTTCTATTCCGTAGCCCAGGTCCTCTACGCACCCAATCCCGAACTCTGCGCCCTGCTCCGCCGCGCCACCGGCCGCCCCTGTCATCTCATGCCCCGCGGCGTCGATGCGGATCTCTTTCACCCCTCCAAGCGCCGCCGCGACCCGGAAGACCGCGACCACGTCCTCGGCTTCGTCGGCCGCCTCTCCGTGGAGAAAAACGTCGCCCTTCTCGCCCAGGTCCAGGACCAGCTCGAAGCCATGGGCCACAAGAGTTTTAGGTTTCTCATCGTCGGCCACGGCGGCGAAGAAGCCTGGCTCCGCGAGCGATTGCCCCGAGCGGAGTTCACCGGCGTCCTGCGCGGAGAAGCCCTTTCCACCGCCTACGCCAACATGGACCTGCTCGTCTTCCCGTCGCACACTGACACCTTCGGCAACGTAGTTCTGGAAGCCCTGGCGAGCGGAGTTCCCGCCATCGTCACCCCGGACGGAGGGCCGAAGACGATTGTGCGCGACGGCGTCACTGGCCGCATTGCTGAAGACGCAGACTTCGCCGTCGCCGTCTCCAGCGTCCTCAGCCATCCAGAGACCCACGCCAGCATGCGCCTCGACGCGCGCGCCCACGCCCTCACCATGAGCTGGGACGCAGTGTTTGAAGGGGTATATGCCGGCTACAAAGCTATCCTGCCCGCTCCCCGGCCCAGTGAGCCAAACACGCTAAAGATAAGATAAAAAATGAGTTGTCATTCTGAGCAACCGGAGCGCAGCGCCGGGAGTCAAAAGGCCTGCGGTCGCATCCATAGTCTGCTGCGTATTATTCACTATATAATTGATAAATAAAGAGTTGTCATCCTGAGCGACCGGAGCACAGCGCAGGGAGTCGAAGGACCTGCATTTGTTTTTTGCATTTGCCAGCCGTCGCAAGCTTCGATTCCAAGACTTGGCAATGCACAGCCCTCTTCCCGGCACGGATAGCTGAAAGCTAGAAGCTAGAAGCTGAAAGCTGCCTTTACGCCTTCGCCGCAATCTCCCCAATAGCTCCAACCAGCTTGTCCAGGTCCTGGATCGGCGTATACACATGCGGAGTCACGCGCACGCAGCTGATGTTCTCCCACACAATCCCCACCGTGTGAATCTTGTACTTGTCGAACAGCGCTGATGCCACCTGCCCCCGGCGTCATCCCGTCAATGCTCACCCCGCAGATCGCGCACGAGTAGTTCAGGTTCAGCGAAGTATGCAGCTTCACCTTCGGTATCGATTGCACCCGCGTCGCCCAGTAGTTCTTCAGGTAGCCGATTCGCTGTTCCTTGCGCTTGCTCCCAATGCCCTCATGGAAGTTGATCGCCTCGCCAATCCCTTGCTCCAGCGGGAAGCTCCGTGTGCCCAGCTCTTCAAACTTGCGAATATCGCTCGAATGGGGCGTGCCGCTCGATGGCAACGGCCACACCTTCTCAATCTTCTCCGCCTTCACCCACATCATCCCCGTCCCAATCGGCGCGGAAAGAAACTTGTGCAGACTGGTTCCAAAGTAGTCGCAGTGCAGGTCGGGAATCTTGAAGTCCAGCAGCCCGAACGAATGTGCGCCCGTCGGCAATCACCTCGATGTTGTGCGCATGCGCCATGTCGGCAATCTTGGCCACCGGCATCGTCTGCCCCACCCAGTTCACCATGTGCGTCACGTGGATCAGCTTCGTCCGCGGCGTAATCGCCTGTTCGTAGGCCTTCACAATCACGTCGTCGTCTTCAATCGGAAAGTCGAAGCTGATCTGCTTGTACACAATTCCATCCCGCTCCGCCCGCTGCTGGTAGGCCTGGATCATGTGCGGATAATCCTGCTTGGTCCCGATCACCTCGTCCCCCGCCTTCAGCGGCAGCCCGTAGAATGATCGTGTTCAGCGCCTCGGTCGAATTGCGGTTGATCGCAATCTCGTCCGCCTTCGCCCCCGCCAGCGCCGCCAGTTTCTCCCGCAACGGCTCCCGTCCCTGGTCAAGGATCTGCCACATGTAATACGACGGCCCCTCGTTGGCCAGCTGGTTATAGCGCTCCACCGCCTGCTGCACCACAATCGGCGCCGGCGATACCCCGCCGTTGTTCAGGTTGATGATGTCCGGATTCACCGAGTACGAGCGCTGAATCACGCTCCAGAAGTCCTCGTTCTGCGCCACCTCCGCCGGCCCCAGGTGGGCCACGGCCCGCGACGCCGCGGCAAAGCTGGCCGCATGGGCCTGGCTGAAAAGGCTGCTCGCAGAAAACGCGCCGGCAAGCGTAGCCGCCTGGCGAAGAAAGGTCCGTCGGTCGCTGGAATTCATACCAAGCACTTTAGGCGCTCACGGTAGGGAGAATCAACGGGAAAATGGCAAGCAAGAAATCAGATGCGCAGGCCGGTCCTCAAATCCAGCGCAAACGCCGTCTCCTTGTCCGTCCTCATGCTCCAGCCGAGGCCGCGCAGCACGCCGTCCTTGATTTCCGTAATCGTCACTCCCTCATCGGAGAGCTTCTCTGACTGCCACGCCAATCCCTCGGCGCCCCACGCCAGCATCCCGTGGTGCCCAACAAACAGCAGCAGCCCCAGCGCCGCAACCGCCCGCACCTCCAGCACCGGCCGGAACGCAATCATGCTGAACCGTTCCGGAGCGCTCGTATCGATCAGGTACGCGTACCCGCCGGAAACCGCGCACAGTTCCTCCGCCCTCGGGCAAGCCCACAACCCTGTCGGAACGGCGGGGTCGCGAAACCCCAGTGCGCACGTCGCCAGAAACGGCTGCGCGTCTCCGCCCGGCCGCACCAGCACCTCCAGCGCCCCGCGCTCCACCTCATCGGCCTCGCGCGGATAAACAAAGTGCCGCCGTGGCAGAATCAGCGGACGCGCCGCAAGAATCTCCGCCTGCCACCCATGCGGAAATGTCATATCCACATGGGACGCGGGCCGGTCTGCCTTCATGCCTGCGCCCTATAGTTCAAAATCCACCGCTCCTGCTCTTCCGTATCCGGCACCGGGCAGCCGCGCGCCATCTCCACCGCCGCAAGCGCAGACCCCGGTGTCCATCCCAGGTGCACCAGCGTGCACGCCGCCGTCAGCGTCGCGCGCCCAATGCTGCCCCAGCAGTGAATGCCAATCCGTTCGCCCCGGCGCACCCGCTCCGCCAGGTCCGATACAAACTCGCGAAAGGCACTCACATCGCGCGGCAGTTGGTGGTCGGGTATCGGGTGGTGCAGAAATCGCATCCCCATGTGCTCTGCCCGAGAGCCCTCATCGTCCAGTTCGAGCATCATCACCTGTTCTTCGCTCAGCAGCGAAACCAGTGTATCGATGCCTGCGCGCCGGTACTCGAACATCTCGTCATCCAGATACCGTCCGCCGCGCGGGCACAGCACAATCGCCAGCGGCACGTGCATCCGGGACCCGGACGTGCGCGGCGCATGCTTGGGTTCGTGGATCCAGTAAATGCTGTTCACGCCTGCTCACACTCCCACAAATTGCTCAATGCGGTCGTGAATGGTGGGAATCGGCAGCCCCATCATGGCGCCATCTTCAATCAGCGGGATCACCTTGTCGAACTCCGGGCCGGAGTGCGACCCGGTCAAAGCAATGCGGATCGGATGGAACAGCTCCTTGCCCTTCACCCCGGTCGCTTCCTTGATCTCGTTGATCCACCCCTTGAAGTCTTCCACCGTCACCGGCCCGGCATGGGTGCGCACGCGGCCGGCAAACTCTCCCAGCAC
Source organism: uncultured Acidobacteriaceae bacterium (assembly GCA_963776535.1). Classification (GTDB taxonomy): domain Bacteria; phylum Acidobacteriota; class Terriglobia; order Terriglobales; family Acidobacteriaceae; genus Telmatobacter. Next base: position 185,176 of record CAVZNB010000002.1, read on the forward strand.
TGACCGCGCCGAGTCCTCCGCCAGAATTGCCGCATTCTCCGGGTCCGCATGCGCCGCGTCCGGATCGATGCCGAAGATGAACGCCGACGTGACCGGCAGTTGTGCCAGGTGGTCCACCTTGGGAAGAAACAGCGCCAGCAGGCTGGCAAACCATGCCTTCCGCTGCGCAATCAGCTCCGGCGAAGGAATATCCAGGTGAATCGGCGGATCAAGGCTGGCCAGCAGCGCAATCGTCTCCGCCGTATACAGCTCCGACGAGGTCCACAGCGGGAACACCCCCGGCTTCTGCAGGCAAAACTGCCGCTCCGCCAGCTTGGCAATCCGTTCCGGGTCGGCCAGCTTGATGTAGTGCCGGTTCAGCCAGTTCAACTTGTCGAAGTCGAAGATGGCCGGCGAAGGCGTCACCCGCTCCAGCGAGAAGATCGGCACCAGTTCCGCCAGCGTAAAGGTCTCCGTCTTGCCGTCTTCCGCGCCCCAGCCCAGCAGCGCCAGGTAGTTGGCCAGCGCCTCGGGCAGGTACCCCATCTGCCGGAAAGTCGAAATCGATGTCGCTCCATGCCGCTTGGAAAGCCGTTCGCGGTCCGCGCCAAGAATCGTTGAAAGGTGCGCAAACTCCGGCACCGGCCAGCCGAAAGCCTCGTAGATCGCCACCTGCTTGGGCGTGTTGGAGATGTGGTCGTCCCCGCGGATCACATGCGTGATCCCCATCAGCGCATCGTCGATCGTGACCACGTAGTTGTAAACCGGCACGCCCGCTGAAGCTCCGCTCGCACTCCGCACCAGCACCGGATCGCTCACCGTCTCCGCCGCAAACTCCACCGGCCCGCGCACAATGTCATGGAACCGCAGCGGGTGATCTTCAATCTTCAGCCGCACCGCGAAATGCATCCCCGCTGCCAGGTTCTTTTCCACCGCACTGGCAGAAAGATTACGGCAGCGCCCCGAGTACACCTGCGGCCGATGTTCCGCTGCCGCCTGCGCCCGTTCTGCTTCCAGTTCCTCCGTCGTGCAAAAGCAGCGGTAAGCCTTGCCCTCCGCCAGCAGCCGTTCCGTGTGCTCGGCGTAGATGTGCAGCCGTTCCGATTGCCGGTACGGCCCGTTGTCGCCAGTGTCCGGCTCCTCAGCTGCACCCGGACCCGCGTCCCAGTTCAGCCCCAGCCAGTGCAGGTCTTCGATCAGCTGGGTTTCAAAGCGCTGTTCCGAGCGCTCCAGATCGGTGTCCTCAATGCGCAGGAAGAACAAACCTCCATTGCGCCGTGCGAACAGCCAGTTATAGAGCGCGGTGCGCGCGTTACCTACGTGAAGCAGCCCGGTGGGCGACGGGGCAAACCGGACTCGGGGAATCGTTTTGGTCATGGCAACACACATGATAGACGGTGGAAATGGCAGGTGTCAGGTTCGTCCGCGCTTACCCCTCGTCAGTGCCGCCGTCGCAGCGGCAGCTTCACTCAACTGGCCGCTGCGCCGGACATGCCCAGGCAACCCGCATGCAAGCCTCAGGCAAAGTGTTCCCACCCCTGCGGCAGCAGCACCTGTGGCCCATTCGCCGTCAGCAGCGTGATCAAGGGCCGTTTGCCGCGGGCTGGCACAATCCGCCCAATCCGCGTCACCGGCACTCCAGCAATCCTCTTCGGCATCCGCGTCTCGGCCGGCGCCGTGAACAGCAGTTCGTAGTCGTCCCCGCCATGCAGCGCGTAGTCGAGGCTTGCCCCGGGATGCACCGGCAACAGCCCGGCGTCGATCTCGGCGGCCACGCGTGACTCCTCGCACAGGTGCGTCAGGTCCGTCGAAAGTCCATCGCTCAGGTCCATCGCCGCAGAAGCAACTCCCCGCAGCTTCAGCCCCTGCGCAATCCGCGGCTGCGGAGCCAGGTGCCGCGCCAGCAGCGGCGCCAGATCCCTGGGAATGCGGCCAAGCCCCCACCCGCCCGGCGCAGCGTTGCCCGCCTTCGCCAGCCGGTCCAGATGCGGCAGCGAAGCCGCACCCCCGCCCAGCCACCCGGTCACGTACAGCAGATCGCCCGGCCGTGCCGTCGACCGCAGCAGGGCCTTTCCGGCAGGCACGGCCCCAATCAGCACAAGATCGGCCAGCGGAACCGGCGTCTCGGAAAGATCCCCTCCCGCCAGCGGCGTCTTGTGCACCCGCGCCAACTCCAGCAGCCCGTCCAGAAACCGGGCCACCCACGACGAAGGCCATCTCCCCCTGGGGTTGGCAAACTCCCGCGGTAAACCCAGGGAAAGAAAGGCCGCCACTGGTCGCGCCCCCATCGCCGCCAGGTCGCTTAACCCGCGCGCCAGCGCCCGGTGCCCCACAGACTCCGGCGTATGCCAGTCGAGCCGGAAATGGGTGCCGCAGATGGTCAGGTCCGTCGTTACCGCCAGCTCCTCGCCGCCACGCGGACGAAGCAGCGCGCAGTCGTCGCCAATCCCCAGCCGGATGCCTGCGGATGCCCCCTGCGCGGCTCTGCTGCGGATATGCCGGATGATTGCCAGTTCCCCGCGCTGGGGCTTTCTGGCGGCATTGGAAGGACGAGATGGCATTCCTTGAGCATAGGCCAAGACGGGTGCAAGCTTCCAGAATCCAGCCGTTTAAGGAGAGCCGGGCGGCCAACCCAACTGTGCCCTTCTTTCCGGCGCCAACGATCGGAGACAAAGAAAAAGCGAATTGACCAGCCTTGTAATCAATTCGTGCTATAGGCCGATCTAAACGAGTAACGGACAATTCGAAAGCGGGAAGGATTTTCCACCGCGATTTCGTTGACCCGCTGCCGGGCGCTTTGGTAACCTTGACGAACGTTACGCATCAACGCCCCTTGGGGTGAGTCCTTACACGGGGTTGAATGACCCCCATGCCTTGCGCTTTTATTTAAGTACACGGCGAATTGCGGCCCTGCGGGTTGCAGGGATGAAAGGCGAATATGCTACGCAAGCGCTATTACATTCTCTTCGTAGCCCGGGATGAAGACGGGCGCATTCGCAAGATCCCGCTCCCGCTCCATTATGCTTACGGTTTTGTGGCTGCAGCGCTGGTAGGCGCATTTACAATCGTCGGACTGGCCGGCTCCTACACCCGGATGCTCATGAAAACAGAGAGCTTCAACCAGGTGAGGCAGGATCGCGAGAATCTCCGCAAAGACTATAAGCAGATGGCGCAGATTGCCCACGACCGCGATGTCCAGGTGGCGTCGCTGGGCGCGCTCGCCAATGAAGTGGCATCGCTCTACGGCCTCAAGCAGAGCAAGCTCGCAGCAGCCAAGCCTGCACCCGCGGCCAAGGCGGCAGCGGCTCCCACTCCTGCCAGTCTCGCGCTCTCCGATGATGTCAACCAGCAGCAGGTCAAGCTATCCATCGACCAGTTCTACGCCTTGCGCGCACAGGCCCTCAGCGGACAGGTCGCCCGCGCCCTCGAGGGCGGGTTGACTCCGAGCTTCTCCGGCGATTGGACTTCTTTGGCCGATGCGCCCACCATGTGGCCCGTTGAAGGCCGCGTCGGCTCCAGCTTCGGCGAGCGCGAAGATCCCTTCAACGGCGAAGGCAAGTTCCACTCCGGCATCGATATTGAAGCAGCGTACGGGACTCCCGTGCGTGCGGCGGCCGATGGCGAAGCCACCGGGGAGTCCATGGGCGCCGGCTACGGACGCCAGGTAGTCCTCAATCACGGCCATGGCTACGAAACCGTCTATGGTCACCTTTCCTCGGTTGCTGTCCTCGCCGGCCAACACGTCACGCGCGGTCAAATCATCGGCTACGTCGGCCAGTCCGGCCGCGCCACCGGCCCGCATCTGCACTACGAAGTGCGCGTCAACAACACCCCCGTCAATCCGCACAAGTATCTGCGCAGCACCTACGCCCAGGTAGCCAGCCTAGACGGCGACACAGGGACCGCTTCGGCGAAGTAAAAGTCGGTTCACGCTTCAAGCATCCAAACGGCTCCCGGCAACCCCGGGAGCCGTTTCACTTTTACGCCTATCAAACGACTTGTCATCCTGAGCGAAGTTTGGAGAGTCTTTTGTGCCAAACGCAGTCGAAGGACCTGCGGCTGCACTTCGGAACTTATGCGGTGAACTTCAGAGTCACCATCCTACTTCGTGTTCGCCGCGCACCCATCCAGCGCAAAGTCCATCTCCACCACGCCCGGCAGTTCCACGCTGACCTTACCCGGAATCTGCAATCCGGAAACAGTCTGGTATTCCAGCGTCACATGCATGCGCCGTGCGCTTTCTGTTGCCGCTTCGGCTGGCTGAATCGTCGCGTCAAATCCGCTTGCCAGCAGCCCCTGCGTGCTCGGCTGGAACACCGGCACAAGGCTCACCGTCGATCCCGCGTCTTTGCTGACAGACCTCTTCAGCGTAAGACTGCGATCGAACTCCTCCGTTAGAGATTCGTGTGCCCCTTTCGCCTTCTCCTGCGTGCGCAATACATACCCATCCGCAGTCTGCTCAATTTCCACATCGTCTTCACCCAGCCCCTCCGCCAGCGAGCCATCCACCAGTGGAATCCACAGCTTCAGCAGTCCCTGCCAGGTGTTCTCCATGTCACGGTGCGCACGGTCCAGCAGGTCTGCATCCGCTTTGCTCCGAGAACTCCCCGCCGGTGCGGGCGCCTGCCAGTCAAGCGTCGACTCGCCGGTGAGCCGTGCGTGCAGCACAATCTTCACACCGCTCATCACGGCGAGCTTCGGGTCGTCGTCGGCCACGGCAGCGCCATTCCTCGCGCTCTCCATCATCTTCTTCCAGTCCGGATGCACCTGGCAGTCGAAGCTTTTCAGTCCGGACTTCGCGCTCGAGTAGTAAAGCGCCGTCGCTTTGGCCAGCAGGGAATCGCTCAGGCTGGCCGCGCCGGCCGCCTGCAGAGGAACCGCTGAACGCGCCGGCGGTTGTTGCGCCTGCACCAGCAGGCAACCAAGCCCCATCACAGCGGCTGCAACGCGCACTTGAAAAACAAGGAAGGGTCGTTCGATCAAGGCAAGCCTGCTTCCACCAGCATTGTCACCATTCCACACCCTGTTAAGCAAGGCGTGTCTGCCCCATGCCCTTCGCGTCGCCTTCGCGCATGATATCGTTACCTCGGGTTTTTCTTCTCCTTCCAAAGGGGGTGTTGCCGTGTTCCGACGCTTCGCTTGCTTTGCCGTCCTGCTTTCTCTCGCGTTCGTAGCTGCTGCTCAGGTTCAGGTCGTTCCCGATCGTGCCGCCGGCATCCGCACGGCCTTCGCCCGCGCCCAGCATCTCCGCCACGGCATCAACGCGTCGCAGTGGTTCGCGCAAAGTGCCGGCGACTACTCGGCAGCCCGCACCAATCGCTACACCGACGCCTCCGATATCGCCCTCATGGCCAGGCTCGGCTTCGACAACGTACGTCTCAGCATCGATCCCACTCCCCTCGAAGGCTGGCCCCGCGGCAAGGACGGCCTCAACGCTGAGTTCCTCGCCCGTCTCGACAAAGCCGTCGATACCATGCTCGCCGATGGTCTCGCCGTCACCATCGACCTGCATCCCGAAGAACCCTACAAAGAGAAGGTTCGTACCAGCAACGACAGCGTCGACCGCTTTGTCTCCCTCTGGCGCCGCCTCGCCGCCCACTATGCCGCGCGCGACCCCCAGCACGTTTTCTTTGAGATCATGAACGAGCCCGAGGTCAGCGACCCCTACCGCTGGGCGGGCATCCAGGAGCGCGCAGCTGCCGCCATTCGTGAGGTTGCGCCGGACAACACAATCATCGCCACGGGCCCCAACTACTCTGACATCGTCGACCTGCTTACCCAGCATCCCCTCGCCGATGGCAATGTCATTTACAACTTCCACTTCTATGACCCCCACGAGTTCACCCACCAGGGCGCGGCCTGGGGCCTGGGCTGGTGGGTCTACACCCACGGCATTCCGTACCCCGCCGACGAGAATTCCATGGCCCCGCTCTTGAAGCAGGTTCCCGAACCCGCCAATCGCGTCCCCCTGGAACGCTACTGGCTCGACCACTGGGATGCTCACCGCATCCACCTCATGGTCGACCAGGTCGCTGCAGTGGGGCCACGACAACGGCGTCCCGCTCATCTGCAACGAGTTCGGCGTCTACCGCGACCACTCCGACGAGCAGTCCCGCATGAACTGGATTCGCGACGTCCGCACCGCCCTCGAAGCCGACGGCATCGGCTGGGCCATGTGGGACTATCGCGGCGGCTTCGGCGTCGTCTGGAAAGAAGATGGGCAGCCCGCAAAACCAGACCAGAAAGTCGTGGAAGCCTTGGGCCTCGCAAAGTAACCGCGTGCCCCGGGACCAGTCCTGAGCCTTACGAAAGGGATCTGAATTCTCAGACGCGGGAGAGCTGGAAGTTAGCTGTTAGAGGCAGGCGGTTTTTTGCTTGGAATTACCCGTCTTCGGCGCACAATTGAAGAATGAAGTCGAATGCCATCGGCGCAATTCTTCGCGGCGCTCTCGCCAAGTCCCCTTCGTTGCCCCCAGGACCCTCACCACCGGTCCGGAAAAGTGCAAGAAAAGGAACAAAATGGCACCCCCCTGCCACTTTCCTTCCACCACCATGAAAATAAACAAGTTACACGCATAAAAGGCGTAAATGGTCGCCATTCTAAAGGACTTTTGCCCCGCACTATTCGGCCAATCCTCCAAAATCAAGGACTCACGCCCCGCCGCCCAATCGCCCTTTGGGGCCAGCACAGACCTCCGCCGTCAGCCCCTCGGCCGCAGCGCCATCCCGGTGCTCTGCTCCATCACCGCGTACCAGGTTTCGTCGTCCGCGCCCTGCAGTGCCACGTAGTCCTCGTCGCTCGTCGCCTTGCGCGACTCCAGCAACTCCACGGCTCCCGGTCCCACCGGATGCCGCAGTTGCCACGTGCCGCTCTCGATGATCGTGCGAATCTTTTCCGCCACCAGCAGCGGCGGCCTTGAGCTCTTGAGTGCAGCCGCAAAGTACGCAGCCATGCGCCGCAACTGCGGATACGGCGACTCCGGTATGGGCCGCTCAATCTCATGCGCCATCGGCGTGTCGATAATGCCCGGCTCCACAATCGCCACCCGTACGCCAAACGCCTTCATCTCCTGCGCCAGCGCCTCGCTCAGCGCCTCCAGCGCGAACTTCGACGCGGCATACGCCCCCAGCGGCGATGTCGAAACCTTCCCGGCCACCGACGTGATGTTCACAATCAGCCCGCTGCGTCGCTCCCGCATCGCGGGAATCACCGCCTTGGCACAGCGCACCGCGCCAAAGTAGTTGGTCTCCATCACTGCGCGGATATCCTCGAGTGACAGCTCCTCAATCGATCCGTGGCGCTCCACGCCCGCATTGTTCACCAGCACATCGATAGCCCCGGCAGCCTGAACAACTGCGCCAACCCCCGCCGCCACTGATTCGTCTCGGTCCACATCCATCGCCGATATGTGAATCGGCAGTCCCTCCCGAGCCGCCGTCTCCGCAAGCTCCGGCGCGCGTGCCGGGTTGCGCATCGTCGCGTACACGGTATGGCCCGCCCGCGCCAGGGTGAGCGCGGTCGACAAACCAATCCCTTTGCTGGTGCCGGTAATCAGTACAGTTGCCATGGTGACCTCGTCCTTGATAATGCGTGGGGAAATTGGAGTCTACAGCATGGTACGACGCCCAGGGAATCCGGAACTTGTTGCATCTCGCCCCGGCCGTGTCAATCCATCACAAAGGCCGCTGAACACAGACCGCCCGTCGCGAGGGCAACGCGATACTATTCTTCTCGGAAAGGTTTGGAGCGGGATGAAATCCGAAACAATCGCGACTGGCGCTGTGGAAACGCGGGATGCAGATCAGCCGGAGGAACCGGGCCGGCTGAGGATTCCGTATCTCCATCGGTATTGGCATCGCCGCTGGCTCAACGTCAATGCGCCAACGGGGAAGGCCCCCAGGGATACCGGGGAGTGGGACCTCGAAAACACCTTGCTCGCCGGCCTGGGCCTCAACCTGCTGGAGACCGGAAGATTCCTCCACTCCCAACACCACACCGGCTTCGACGCCTTCGAACAATGGATCATCGACACCAACGGCGGGATTATCGAGGAAGCGCGCCTGACACGGCTGCGCGAGGCGCTTGCGGGCAAGCCTGTCGCCTCAGAAGCGGGCGACCTCGACCATGTGCCTGGGCTGACAGAGGAGGAACTGGCATTCTGGGATGAGCACGGCTACGTGGTTGTTCACGATGCCGTTGCTGTCAGTGATCGTGACGCTGCTGCCGCGGCAATCTACGAGTTTCTTGGCGCCGATCCGGACGATCCGGAAACCTGGTACCTGAATAAGTTCGGCAAGTCCATCTGGGTTCCCTTGCTGCGCCATCCAGCTTTTCTGGCCAATCGCAAGTCGCCGCGGCTGGTCAAGGCCTTCGCCCAGCTGTGGGGCAGGGAGGATCTCTGGTCAACGGTGGACCAGGGCGGCTTCAATCCGCCGGAACGGGAAGGCTGGACCTTTCCCGGGCCGCATGTGCATTGGGACACGACGCTGTCGCGTCCCCACTGCTTCGGCGTGCAGGGCATTCTTTATCTTACTGATACGCCCGCCGAGCAGGGAGCCTTCAGTTGCATTCCCGGATTCCACCGCACCCTGGAGCAGTGGCTTGACGATTTGCCGCCGGGAGTAGACCCCCACGACGCCATCCGGCGACACCCCGGAATGAAGCCAATCGCCGGGAAAGCTGGTGATCTGGTAGCTGTGGCATCAATCCCTGCCGCACGGCAGCAGCCCCAACCGGGGCGCTAGGCCGCGTGTGGCGCAATACATCGCGCTGCGGCCCACTCGCTGGGCATATACGCCAGAGTGGAAGTGAGAAGCGGAGGTTCGAACGGGCGGCTTGGGGTTTGCGCCTTCCCAGGTCTCAGAATCGAGACCTGGAAAAGCGCACTGGCCTTTACCAACTGTTCTGATACCAGTACTGAGAGGAGATGGGAGCGAAGGCGATGGCGTGGGAGTTGTTGTCGAGAGCTGCGATGGTTATTTCGGGAGCTGGACTGGGCGCCGATCCCGCCAGCAGCGTGATTGTTAAAGTGGTGGAGAATGTGCCGCCGCTGGCTGAAATTGGCCCAGTCGGCCCCGCGAACCCGACGCCGGAACTTGCCAGCGCGCCCGTGCCGGGAATGGGCAAAGTCAACAGATTCACCGTGGGCCCGCTGTAGTTCGTGACCTGAATGGGAATGATCATCCCACCATACTGGCCGAGTTGCTCCCCTGGCGGGTGTGCATTCTCAATGTTAAAGCTGATGTTTGGCGGAGGCGATTGCGAGTTCTTCAAGCTCCAAAGCTCGTTTTCCTGCCCGCCATTGCCCGCGGCAGCCTCAATCGCCACGCCTAAACTGGTCCCCCCACTCATGGTGCCGATCAGGGCCAGCGGGGGCTTCATCACGTAATAGGTAAGGTCCTGTGATTCTTCACCAGCGGGGATGATGATCTCGAAGTATCCCTGCCCGGCATGAGACCCAGTGGGAGGCCGCACTGTCCATTCGGCCTGAGTGCTGCCCTGGGGGACCTGAATGACAGGGAAGTAATTGTTGTTGGTCCAGGGGCCAATGGACAACTGCATGCCCGTTTGGACATTGACGATTTGAAAGTCCCCCGTTTCCGTGTTCGTCATCAGGAACCGCCACTGTTCCCATGCGTCGGATTGCTGCGCGGTGTACAACTGAGCGACCTGGTTCGCACTGTTGTTGATCATGTTCAGTGCAAGTCCAGTCTTGAGATTTACCAGTTGGAATATGGTTGCCATGGACGACCTCCAGATGTTCTGTGCGCCGCGCGGTTATCCCCGGGATGCGGGAAGCGGGATTGCCACGGGAGGACCTAGTGTACGCACTGCTTGGCGCTGCAAGTCAAGTTAATAATTATGCTTAACCGCGCCGCTGCCTCTTAATCCAGCCGGCAGCGCCATCCCGAGCCCGGAAGGCGGCTTATCGCAGACAGGCGAAGTTATTTGCCCACGTAGCTCACACGCCAGATCGACCTCGACCCATCGTCCGAGACGAACAGCGAGCCGTCTGCTGCCTGCGCCACGCCCACCGGCCGCCCCCAAACGGTCCCGTCCGCATTCACAAACCCTGTCAGGAAGTCTTCATACTCGCCCGTTGCATGCCCGTCCTTCATCGGCAGCCGGATCACCTCGTAGCCCGCTCTCTGCGCACGGTTCCACGATCCGTGCTCGGCCGCAAACCCGTCCCCCTTGTACTCCGCGGGAAACTGCGAGCCGGTGTAGAACATCATCTCCAGCGAAGCGAAGTGCGGATTCACCAGGATGTCCGGTGGAATCACCTTCGCCTGCAACTCCGGATGCTTCCCAATCTGGCGCGGGTCCTGCAGCCCGCCTGCCGGACCATGGAAGTAGAACCACGGCCACCCGTAGAACCCGTCTTCCTGCACATGAGTCACGTAGTCGGGTACCAGGTTGTTGCCCAGCCCGTCCCTCTCATTCGTCGAGCACCACAGCTCGCCCGTGGTCGGGTTAATCGCTTCGCCCACGCAGTTCCGCAGCCCCGACGCGTACACCTTTACAAAGCTTCCCGTCGGCTTGAATTCCAGCACATCGGCACGGTGGAACTCCTCCGGATGCGTGTCCGGATCATCCACGTTCGAGTGCGAACCCACTGAGGCAAACAGCTTGTTGCCATCCTGCGAGAAAATCAGGTCGCGGGTCCAGTGGCCGCCGCCGCGCAGCCGCCCGCCTCCGGGCAGGTCCACAATGTTCTCCATCGGCCCCCGCGCCACCAGGTCACCGTTCTGGTAAGGGAAGCGCACAATCTCGTCCGTGTCGCCGATGAACAGGTACTTCGGGTTTGGCCCATTGGGATAGAAAGCAATCCCAAACGGCTGATGCAGCCCGGTCGCGAAGACCGAGGTCTGCTGCGGCTTGCCGTCGTGTCCCACGCCCCGGAAGACCTTGATCTTGCCGGTCTCGCTCTCTGCCAGGAACAGGTCGCCGTTCGGCGCCACCCGCAGCAGCCGGGGATTGTCCAGCCCGGTTGCGTAAAGGTCTACCCTGAAGCCCCTGGGAGCCTGCGGCCAGGCGTTCATGGGTCGCGGAACCAACGTCGGCCCATTGTCCACGGACTCATTCGGCGCCGGCGCGGGCAGGTCCGCCCAGGTCAGGTGCCGCCGGATTCCCGGCGACTCGTGAAATGCGTCCGTGAAGGCCGCCTTGCCGGTCAGCACCGGATGTTGCGGCGCCGGCTTGGCCGGTGTGTCGGCGGCCCGCACAGCAAGGCAGGGCAGCAGGGCAAGAGTGCAGGCAATGGCAGAAATCCCGAGGGGACGGGTAATCCGGAAACGGCTCATGAGACCTCTCAAAGGTTGGTTTGGGGATTAGGCACTGGCGTCCTGAGTCTGAAATTCTCCACATAATTGGCGAAGAATCTGCTTCTTGCATTCCTTTGCTTCTGTTAAGGACCTCAGACTCACCACAAAAGGGCCTAAGTTCAAACAAAACCAGTGTACATACCGGCAACACAGACCTCCGCCTCGCTACTTGGATGCAGGCGCTCCGGTTTGGGGAGCGGTTTCTTGGGGATTCTCGCCCTCCACCAGGTTGGTCAGCAGCGCGGGTAAAAGCGTCGCCGTCATCACCACGCGGTTGCGCTTCTCAGTAACTGCAGCCGATTTCAGCAGTTGGCGCAGGCCGTTGTTGGCAGGGTTCGCGCTCAGCGGGGCAGAGAAACCCCGCGCCAGCGTCACCAGCGTCGCCAGGCTCGCTGCCTGGCTCGCCGCCACCTCGTCGCTCACGGCAATCTCCTCCACCTTGATGTTCAGCGCGCCTCCCAGGCTCAACGCCGGAGTCACGCTGGCGATGATCGTGGAATCGTCCTCCAGCGGCAGCGAGAGTCCGAACACATGAATCGCACCGCTCTCTGACAACGGCAGCCCAATCTGCCCCACCCCCCACGCCAGCGCGAGCAGTGGCACCTCGTGGTAGTGCTGTGTCAGCAGCGTGGAGCCCGCAAACGGCAGCGCCGCCGTGCGGTGCCGGTCGAGCATGGAGTGGATCATCTCCGGGCTGGGGTAGTTCGAAATCGCCACCATGTCATAGCCGACCTGGGCCACGCGGAGGGTGCGGCCGTCGGATGGCAGGGAATAGATGGTGTGGCCGGCATAGGTTTCGCGGGAGACGGCGTGAGCGTCGAGCCAACCATTCAGCCGCTTGCCGGTGAGGTTGCCCACCAGCACCATTGAGTAGGCCACAGGTCCATTCGGCCCATTCGGATTGGGCATCCGGTGCAGCGCAATGGCCACCTGGTCCAGGTCCCGCTCCCAGTCCACGCCCGTCGCGTCCACAAACTCCTGATACTCAGGCACACGTCGCGGCGGCTTGATGTCCTTGTGCAGAAATGACCGGACCGGCTTCAGGTTCACATAGAGAATCCCGTCCGACTCCGGCAGCAGCCGCGCCGCCTCCGGCGGAGCCTTGGAGCGCAAGAACACCGCCACGGCCAGAAGAATCAAGACCGTGGCCACAATCCAGAGCGTTCTGCGCGTGCGTCGGTGCATGGGCCGTCAGAGATAAACGTATCACTCCGGATGGGCGGGCGATGCGGCACGGCTGCAACGCTTCCAACTTCAGCGGACATGGTCCTTCAGATGTTTGGCACAGCTTTCAGCGCTGCTCTGCTTGCCGTGGTTGGAGCTTTGCAAGTGAACCGAGTAGGCAAAAACCACCTCTCCCGATTCCAAATTGGCAACCTGAATACTTGCCTCCTCCGTTGAGCGCCAATCCAAAGCAAGGATCTTTTTCGCGGCCCCCGCCTTTTGAGTTTCAGAGGAGCCAGCCACTTGATATTGCGCTTTGGACTTATCATCCACGATCTCGACCGGAACATTCTTCTTTATGATCGCAGCCCTGATATAGGTGTCAAAGCCGTCCGGCATCGAGGCGATGAACAACTTCGCCCCTTTGGGAATCTTGGCGCTAGAATTCGGGCCGGTCTGCGAAGAAGCCACCAGGGGAAGTATCAATACAATAATGGTTAGTGCAACTTCCTTGATTTTCATCCGTCGCCTCCGCTACCACTGTTATTCAACGATTTTTTTCAAGTGCTTCGCGCAAGCTTCACCCGCGCTTTGTCTACCGCGCACAGAATTTCCTTTGTGCACCGAGTAGGCAAAAACGAGCGTACCGGTCTTCAGATCGGAAACCTTGATGCTCGCCTCCTCCCGGGATTGCATGGATCCCATGAAAAACATCTTGGCCCACCCAGCTTTTTCACTGTCTGAAATTCCGCTGAGCTCGTAATCAGCTTTGCTGCGATCAATCACGACGATAAGAGGGACCTGCTTGTTTTGAAATCCGGCAACGATGAAGTTTTCGAAGCCGCCCTCCATCGGGGCAATGAAGATCCTAGCGCCTCTTTTGATCTTCTTCGCGGAACTTAACATCGTTCCCTCTTCAGCTTGTACCGGCTTCAGGTCTGAGGCCTGAGGGTTCTCCTGCGGCTGAGAGGCTGCCGCCCCTGGAGCTTGACCGGATACTGAACAAAGCAACACTGCGGCCAACAACGCCAACGTCAACGTTCGTAGATACATTGCCCCCCCATACTGCCCGGAATTATCCGGACAATGGTAGGTTCGGAGCGGGCGCGTGTCAAGCGGCGGTGGTTTTCGATGGGCGAGGGATTACGGGAGGCACGGCCCTTCCTCGGAGGCGGCCCACGGTGAAGCCGCCTGTCTACTCTCGCAGCCGAAAGAACCGCCTCCCGACGGGGCGCGACACCGCAGGTAACAGCCGGCCAGCCCGATTTTTATGGGCAATCCACGTGCAAATGAGGTAAACTCGCGGCGTTCAGCGAAGCTGCTTTCCCATTCAAGGCGAGAACCTTTTGGTTCCGCGGAGGTACCCCATGGCATTACAGGTTGGCGAACGGGTTGGTGATTACGAAATCATCGGGCTTGTCGGCGCGGGCGGCATGGGTCGCGTTTACAAGGTGCGCAGCATCATCTCCAACCGGGAAGAGGCCATGAAGGTGCTCCTTCCCGATCTCAATTCCGAGCAGGAGCTCGCGGCCCGCTTCATAGCCGAGATCCGTACCCTGGCCGGCCTCGAGCACCCCAACATTGCGCAACTGCGTACCGCCTTCCAGTTCCAGAATCAGCTCATCATGATCATGGAGTTTGTGGAGGGTGCCACCCTGGAAAAGCTGGCCTCGGCGTCGGCTCTTCCCGTCGACCGGGTGCTCGATTACGCCACTCAGACGCTCTCAGCCTTGAGCTTTGCGCACAGCCACGGCGTTATCCATCGCGACATCAAGCCGGCCAACATCATGATCACCACCCACGGCCAGGTCAAGCTGATGGACTTTGGCATCGCCAAAAACGCCGACGAGATGCATCTGACCCGGCCCGGCATGACCATCGGGTCGGTCTACTACATGTCGCCGGAGCAGGTACGCGGCGGCACGGTGGATGCCCGCTCCGACCTCTACTCGCTGGGCGTCACCCTCTATGAGTCGCTGACCGGGCGCAAGCCTTTCCAGGCCGACACGTCCTTCAGCGTCCTGAATGCGCACCTGAACGAAGCGCCAGTGCCGCCCATCGAGGTCAACGCGGCACTCTCGCCGGAACTGAACAGCATCATCCTGCGCGCCCTGGCAAAGAGCCCAGCAGACCGCTTCCAGACAGCCCAGGAGTTCCACGACGCGCTGAAGGCGCTGCTTGAGCCGGCGGCCGCTCGTCCCGCGCCTCTGCCTGTGGATCAGCCGCCGGCCTTCGCGCCCGTCCCCAGCTTCGCCGCAGCCCCTTCCGCAACCGCCGCAATTTCCGGCGGGTTCATGCCCGTCTCCACCCCCTCTGCCCCTCCACCAGCGCAGCCGGTTGCGGCCGCCCCTCCACCGTTCGCTCCGGTTGCCGCCGGTAAGCCGCTCCCGCAACCTGCAAGAAGCCACCGCGGGTTATGGATCGGGATGGGCGCGCTGGCGGCCATTCTGGCCCTGGTGGCGATTGCCTGGGCGCTGCCACACGTCTTCTCGATCCTTGCCAAGCAGAAGGCGGCCACGCAACCCCAGGATGCGAGTGCTGCCTCTTCTGCGAATCAGGCGGCCACGCCGCAGCCCGGAGCGCAGACGGCCGAAACCTCGCCCCAGCCCAGCCCGGGTGGGCCTTCTTCTGCTGCCGGGCAGCCTGCTTCCGCGGGCGCTGCGGCTCCCCCGGAAGCACAGGGCAAAGCATCCAGTCCTGATCAGCAGGGTAAGACCGTCTCCAGCACAAAGGGAGCGGGCAACGAGAGCCAGCACCGTCCGCCTTACCCGATTACGCCATCCCCGGCAACCCAGGCGTCCGCCGGCACAGCCGGCGCGGTCAGCGCCGCTACGCCCGCCATGCCTCCCGCTCCCACCGGACCCTCCCCGCAGGAGGTTCGCGTGGTCCATGACCGCCTTACGAACCTGGAGGCTCGCGCCGATGCCGCGCGCGAAGGGGTGCAGAGTATCCGCACCCAGCAGCAGGCGCAGGGGCTGGACATTCGCGGCGACATTCTTGCCGCCATGAACCGCATGAACAGCGACCTCCGCGAAGCGCAGACCGCGCTGAACCAAAACGACCTGCAGGCTGCCAACGAGTACCTGGACCGCGCCGACAAGGAGACAGCCAAGCTGGAGTCGTTCCTGGGCAGATAGGCAACCCGATTCATGTGGGATTGGCAAAAACGCCCTCCACCTGTCCGGTGGAGGGCGTTTTGTCTGGGAGACGTCGCGGTTATTGGGTGACCGAGTGGACGGCGTCGCCGACTTGGAAACCGGCGCCGGAAACCACGCTGCATACGGCCGAGGCGTCATCTACGTCGGTGGCCTTGACCACCCCCACCGTGGAGGTCAGCCTGCGGATGACCTGGCCGGTGGACGGGTCCTTGATCTCCTTGGTGACGCGCACCACCTGAAGCTCGTCGCCAACGTTAACGCCCGCTTTCTTGCCTACATTGAGAATGATTTGACCGCTATCGACTGCGGCTACCAGGCCGTCCACACTGATGGTCCGCACGCTGATCTTGGGGGCATCGGTTACGACATCGGCAGAGAGTTTGTCCACGGCGGCTTTGGTGGCTTCGCCGATGATGGTGTTCTGGAAGTCGCTGGAACCGAAGTCGACGTTGCCGCCACCGCTGCTCCAGTTGTGGCTGCCGCCGCCGAGCAGCGAGGTGGAGGAGCGCGAAGACTGTCCTGAGCCCTCGGCGACTGCCATGATCTCGCCGGTGTCGACGTTGATGATGCGCGCGGTAATGCTCACGTTTGCCTTGGAGTTGGAATGGCCGAATCCGCCCAGACCGAATCCGCCCCATGTGCCCCCGCCGCCCCCGATGCCTGTTTTCTTGGTCTCATTGCCGAACTGGGTGATGGAGCCGACGATGATGGCGTCCACGCCGAGAAGCTTGCCCAGCTTGGCAGCGCTGGAAGGATCCGCGCGCTGGGAGTTGGAGAAGTTCTGCTCGGTCATGATCTTGTCCAGGGCTTTGCGCTCGATGATCGAGTAGGTGCCGTCCTTGACCAGGCCGGTGACCAGCAGGTCGGTGATGCCCTTGCCGATATCCACGTTGCTCCCGAACATGGCCTGCGAGTACGTCATCACAGTGGCATAGTCGAAGTCGAGGACAGCGATGCGGGGTCTGCGCTTGGGCGCCTGGGCGCCGGCCGGATGGGGCGCAAGACCCGCGGCCACCGCGAAAAGCAACAAGAGAGGAGCGAAAATCTTTCTGGTACGCATGGGTCACCCTTGCGGAGGAGATTGAGGGATGCAAACAGGGTTTACCGTTCAGGGCGCTCTGTCAAGTCAAATCCTTGCCAAAGTATCCCGGTACAGATTCTCGCTGCTGGATAGCGGACCTGGGCGTAGAAGTTTGCTCCCCGGACCCGCCTGTGCTAACCTTGTTTTCTGTGCCGTTGAACGTGCGGAGCGGGAGTGTGTCCGCGCGGACTACGGGATTGATTTCGGGCATCCGGAGTGGTTTTCGGCGGTCTTCCAGGGTGGTTCAGGGCTGGCGTAGCTCAGCTGGTAGAGCATCTGATTTGTAATCAGAGGGTCGGGGGTTCAAATCCCTTCGCCAGCTCCACATAATGGAAAGCCGGAAAACGGGGCCTGAGACGGGTTGAATTGGCCGGCGAACGGATTTTTTGAGCGCCGGGTCTGTCCTCCGCGGTGATCCCACTCGAGGTGCATGCTCCGAAATGCCGGAGGTTTTCCGGACGGGAGCTGATGCGCGGAAGGTGCGCTGATGTTTTCAAAGCGCATGGGTTGCCGATAGGGCATGGAGTAAATGGTTGAGGTCTCCGGCGACGGGTTTGGTCGACGGGGTGGTAATGCACAGGTGGCCGAGCGGTTAATGGCAGCAGACTGTAAATCTGCCGCTCCTTGGAGCTACGGAGGTTCGAATCCTCCCCTGTGCACCACTGAAGTGAGGGGCTGGAATGGCGAGGTGATTCGCAGCCGGATAGGCGCAAGGGAAGTGAAGGCGCCATTTCGGATCACGCGGATACAGGCTTGAACCGGAAGTTCCGGGTGGCCCTTGGGTTGTATGTTGTGCTGGGTTTGCTGGTTTGGTTCACAATGGGTGAAGGAACTGTTCTCGTCCATGGCAAGCCGGTGGAGTTGAGGCTGGTTCCGTTGATTGTCATCGGCGGACTGGCGTTGCGAACGGTTGTGGCCCATCAGGCGGAAAAAATTCGCCGCCAGGATGGGAAGGCAAGTGGCAGTGCGGGTTTGTAGTGGTAGGCCGGGGTTTTAACCCCGGCAAGCAGGGCTGATGTAGCTCAGTTGGTAGAGCACTCCCTTGGTAAGGGAGAGGTCACCAGTTCAATCCTGGTCATCAGCTCCAGAAGTTCAGCTATCAGCTGCTAGCTTCTAGCCTTCAGCTTGCGTGGTAGTGCAATGAGCCAATGCGGCTTGCGCAGGCGGGAAAGAGCTAAGAGCTAACGGCTGGAAGCTAGAGGCTGTTTTTGCGGGAGTAACTCAGTGGTAGAGTCACAGCCTTCCAAGCTGTTGGTCGCGAGTTCGATCCTCGTCTCCCGCTCCAAAGATTGGAATCAAAGGTTAGATGCATCAAGGGTGATTGAGAATGTTTGAGCAGGCAGGCATCGCGGTTCAGGACGAGCAGGGATATCACAAAGCTTCACGCGCTGATCGATGCCGCGTTTGACTCGCGGGATGTGGAGGTTTTCCTCGACCCGGGTCACAAAGTCGAAGCTGCGGATTCGCGATTATGAGGCCGTCCTGCGCAAGGGTTTCCTGGGCAAGGAGGCGGTAGGCGCTCTACCAGGCGCTTCCGGTCTCCGACCAGGGGCTGACCCGTGAGCGGTATCTGCGCCTGGTGGAAGCGGTGCCGCTGGAACTGCGGCAGAGATATTTCAGGGTGTACGCCTACTACTGAGGCCATGCCCGAAGGTTCTTAGCGGTCGGCTCTCTGAGCTTGAGCAAGACCCGAGCGACAGGAAAAAGTCAAAAGGAAGGAACGAGAGGGAAGCAGAGATGGCGAAGGAAAAATTTGATCGTTCAGCAAGCCGCACGTGAACGTGGGAACGATCGGACACATCGATCACGGCAAGACGACGTTGACGGCGGCGATCACCAAGGTATTGCAGAAGCACAACCCGAAGAATACGTTCCGTTCGTTCGACTCGATCGACAACGCGCCGGAAGAGCGGGAGCGCGGCATCACCATCGCCACGGCGCACGTGGAGTACGAGACGGCCAAGCGCCACTACGCGCACGTCGACTGCCCCGGCCACGCCGACTACATCAAGAACATGATCACCGGCGCGGCGCAGATGGACGGCGGCGATTCTGGTGGTTGCGGCAACCGACGGCCCGATGCCGCAGACCAAGGAGCACGTGCTGCTGGCCCGCCAGGTGGGCGTTCCCTGCATCGTGGTGTTCCTGAACAAGTGCGACGCGGTTGAGGACGAAGAGCTGACCGACCTGGTGGAGATGGAAGTGCGCGAGCTTCTGTCGAAGTACCAGTTCCCCGGCGACGACGTTCCGGTGATTCGCGGCTCGGCTTTGGGCGCGCTGAACGGCGAGCCGAAGTGGGAAGCGCAGATCGACGAGCTGATGGATGCGGTGGACACGTACGTTCCGCTTCCGGCGCGCGCGGTGGATCTGCCCTTCCTGATGCCGATCGAAGACATCTTCTCGATCTCCGGCCGCGGCACCGTGGTGACGGGCCGTATCGAGCGCGGCAAGGTGAAGGTGGGCGAGGAAGTTGAGATCGTCGGCTTCCGCGAGACGCGCAAGACGGTTGTGACGGGCGTGGAAATGTTCAAGAAGCAGCTGGACGAAGGCCTGGCGGGCGACAACGCGGGACTTCTTCTGCGCGGCATTCCCAAGGAAGACGTGGAGCGCGGCATGGTGCTGGCCAAGACCGGCATCGATCACGCCGCACACGAACTTCAAGGGCGAGGTTTACGTGTTGTCGAAGGAAGAAGGCGGCCGTCATACGCCGTTCTTCAAGGGCTATCGTCCGCAGTTCTACTTCCGCACGACGGACGTGACGGGCGTGGCGGAGTTGCCGGCGGGCGTGGAGATGGTGATGCCGGGCGACAACGTGCAGCTGGCGGTTGAGCTGATCACGCCGGTGGCCTTGGAAAAGGGTCTTGCGGTTCGCGATCCGCGAAGGCGGACGCACGGTGGGCGCGGGCACGGTTTCGGAGATTACGAAGTAAGTTGTCAGTGAACAGTTGTCAGTGTCAGTGCAGCTAAGTGCGGCTTTTGAACTGACAACTGAGAACTGACAACTGAGAACTGGAAGGATTTGAAATGCGGGAAATTGTGACATTGCAGTGCACTGAGTGCAAGGAGCGGAACTACTCGACGACGAAGAACAAGAAGACGACCACCGGCCGTCTCGAGTTCAAGAAGTTCTGTAACCGCTGCCGCAAGCACCAGCCGCACAAGGAAACGAAGTAAGGCAGCTTCTAGCTTCTAGCTTCTAGCTCTTCAGCTAATTCTGAGGCGACTCCAAGGTTTATGGACTCCCCGGAACGAGCTGGAAGCTAGAGGCTGGAAGCTAAGAGCTGCTTTTAGGGGCGTAAGCTCAACGGTTAAACTGTCGGTCTCCAAAACCGAACTTGGGGGTTCGAATCCCTCCGCCCCTGCCAGATTGCGAGTCAGCTCTTAGCTGCGAGTTGCCAGCTTTTTCTTCGGGGACGTGGATTTTGAGGTTCACCCGTAAGAAACTGGAAGCTGGCGGCTAAAAGCTGACAGCTAGAAGCTGTTTTTAGGGATGCGCCCGGCAGGACGCCGGACGCGAAGGAACGGAAACATGGCAACCAAAGCAGCACTCGTGAATGGTGAGGAACGGCCGGCCCCGATCAAGCGCCAGGGACCGAATTCCAACCCGCTGGACAAAGTGGTAGGTGTGTGGAAAGAATTCACGCACTTTCTCAGCGATGTCCGCGGAGAGATGCGCAAGGTGGTAACACCCTCGCGCAAGGAAGTGGAGGCAACCACCACCGTAGTCCTCGTGGCGGTCTTCATCTTCGGCCTGTTCTTCTTTATCGTGGACAGCATCTTCTCCTTTGGTCTTGACCGGTTGCTGAAGCAACTGGGCGGATTGTCACAGTAGGCGCGGGCCCGGAATCGAGAACATGATGGCAGACGAACTGCAACAACCCGCTGATGTGCAAGCCCCCGAAGCCGAAGCTCCGCCGGAGCGCAACGAGCGCTTCAAGTGGTACATCCTGCACGCCTACTCGGGCTTCGAGCGCAAGGTCCGCGAGTCCATCGAAAGCCGCGTGCAGGCCTTCGGACTGAAAGACAAGGTGGGCCGCGTCATGATTCCCACCGAGCCGGTGACGGAGATTGTCAACGGCAAGAAGCGCACCGTGGAGCGCGTTTTCCTTCCCGGCTATGTGCTGGTGGAGATGGAACTCGACAACCACCTCTGGCACGTGTTGAAAGACACGCCCAAGGTTACGGGCTTCCTGGGCACCGGCGACAAGCCCGTGGCGCTCAGCGAAGAAGAGGTCAGCTCCATCCTGTTCCGCAGCGAGACGGCCAAAGACAAGCCGCGGATGAAAATCAAGTTTGAAAAGAACGAGCAGGTCCGCATTACCGACGGACCCTTTGCCAACTTCAACGGCGTGGTGGATGAGATCAACGAAGATCGCGAGACCATGAAGGTCATGGTCACCATCTTCGGACGCTCCACCCCGGTCGAATTGGAGTTCAGCAAAGTCGAAAAGATTGAGTAGTTGCTGCTTTTAGCTATTAGCTTCCAGCTTCTAGCCGGATATTCTTCCTAGCGGGGTCCGGTTGCAAGCGAACGCTTGAGCGCAACACCAAAATTCGAACAAGGAATCAACCAGCTGACAGCTAGAAGCTAGGGGCTAAAAGCTGGTTCCAAAGGAATAAAATGGCACCTCCAAAGAAGATTACTGGTTATGTGAAGTTGCAGATCGTTGCCGGCAAGGCTACACCCGCGCCCCCCGTGGGCCCGGCGCTCGGCCAGGCCCAGGTCAACATCATGGAGTTCTGCAAGCAGTTCAACGCGCGCACCTCCAACAAGGAGATGGAAGGGCTGGTCATTCCAGTCGTCATCTCGGTCTACGCCGACCGCAGCTTCAGCTTCATCACCAAGACGCCTCCGGCCGCGGTTCTGCTGCTCAAGGCCGCGGGCATCCCCAAGGGTTCCGGCACGCCCAACAAGGAAAAGATCGGCAAGGTCACAGAAAAGCAGGTGCGCGAGATCGCCACGCAGAAGATGCCCGATCTCAACGCCGCCTCCGTCGACACCGCCATCAAGAGCATCAAGGGAACCGCCCGCTCCATGGGCATTGAAGTCGTCGCGTAAGCGATCACCGAGGCAGTGGATTTGCATGAAGGCCCTCCTCGCTGGGAGGGCCTTCGTGCGTGGATCGGTGCTGCTGAGGATTGCCGAAACCGGCGCAATTATCTGGCGAAGGGATGTGGCTCCGCGTTCAACTGTTGCTCAAGTGAGCAAACAGCACGGGCGGCGATCATCATTCTGGATTCGCGCAGAACGCCCATCGTTATGGCATCCTACTTGCGGTCTCTGCTGGTCTCGGATACTTTCTTCGGTCCATCTGCAGTCAGAGCATAGCGCTTCTCGACTACGGTTGAGCTGTGCCAGTCGGGCATCTCGCTAATCACGAGTTCCCCATTCCGGTCAAGACTTACAGCATTGTTAATGCTCTCTGAGATGATTTCCCCCGGTGCCCAGACAGTCCGGAATTCTTTTCCATCAAACGCGTAGAGGCGCATGGCGATTGTGAATGGCGAACGAGGTGGCACGTCGGCCCACGCCATGATCCAGAACTGACCGGCAATGGGCGGCGACGGCAAAGCAAGGGCGTGCAAGGCTACCAACGAGGAATCGCTGAGGTTTGCCGTGCTTGAAACCAGGCGATAGCTCTTGCCGGCCTGCTCGTAGGCGCGGAAAGAAATTGCGTCCTCGCTGATCGCCTGCCCACCCCGCAACAGTTCGACGCCGACGATCAGGAAATGCCCGCTGGGGAGGTTCGCGGTGAAGGCAAATTGATTGGTCAGACCGCCCTCCTTGATTCCCAGGAGTGCGTCGAGTCCAGCTTTGACCTGGGCCGCCGTCGCTGAGCTTGCGTCAAAGCTGTCCGCGATATATGCGTCAACTTCGTCCAGGAGGCGCCGGGTCAAGTCGTCTTTCACGGTGTCGTACTGCTTGGATCCGGCTTCGTCGTGCCAGCGCAGTTGGTCAGACAGCGTTCTGACCATTGCGGCGTGATCTGGTTGCACCTCACGAGGCTGGTCCTGTGCGGCGAAACCATACCCGCTGAGCATCTGGCAGAGCGCGGCAATAATCGCGCATCCTTTGATTGAGATATTCACTTCTTAGCTCCTTCTCAGGGTACCGTGATTACCGCAGGGGCAGACGAGGACGGTGCCAGCTGCATGAGGACAAATGCGGGCGCAGACGTATAACCGGACCTCGCGTTATTGGCTATCGATGTTTTGACCACCGCCTGCTTCGGCTGTCCGGGCCATAATGTCGGCGCGCCCACGGAGTTTGGCCAACTGGCATCGGTAATGGACCCCGCGGTCTTCGATGCCCAGCCTTGAAGGGTCGTATATTGAGCATTCGTCGGCGACCAGTAGCCTTTGCAGCCTGACGGAATGGTGACCGTCGATGTTCCGTCATACACATATGTGGCATCGCTCAGTTCCGGCGATACGCCATTGGGAGTTGTGTTTGACGCGCCATAGAACTGAGCCGGGACCAGGACGGCCTGCCAAGTGGAGGCCGTACCTCCGGGGAAGTTACTGTCGCCGAACCGGTTCTTGCCCACCAGAAGCAGCGATGATATCGAGGCGTCGCCAAGTCCGGTCTGCAAGCCAGCCTCTCCCACAGCAGTCTGAATCATAATCTGCGGTGGAACCTCTATCGATGTCGACTGCGACGAGCCAGCCCCACCCGCATGCGCCGTGGCTGTAAAAATGCCCGATGGGGAGTTTGAGCCGCCAATGGAGATACCCCAGTTATCATTTCCAGAATAGCTGGATGGCGGATTAAAGGTGACGGTTGCGGTGCTGGCGCTATTCGGGTTCGAATTCAAGGTGTGGGAAATGGACGATCCCGCCTGCGAATCTATTCCGGCGGGAGTCACAACCACATTCAGCAGGTCGTTCGTATCACCGCTGGACATGTGGATGACGCTTGGCGACTGGGATACGGTAACGACGCTGAAGGCCTGCGGGTTGGTAGCCACCGGAGTTGTGCCCGAACCTTCCCCGGTCGGCGCCTTGGCATTGAGGATGATGTTTCCGGTCACGCTGCTTGCGGTGACGCCCTTGATTGTTATGCCCGCCGACGACGTGATAACCGTGCTTGCCCCTCCTGCCGCGATGGTCCCTCCACTGGTGAAGATGGCGGCGCCGGTGCCGGCGGTCGTGGAGAGCGTAAGCGTGACCGGCGTCGTCGAACCTGCCGGAGTCACAACTGCAGTAACCGAGGTGCTACTTCCCTGCGCAATGCCCGGATTCATCTGAGAAAATGTCACGGAAGGCGTCACCGGCAAGCTCCCACCCCCGCCGCCGCTGCACCCCTCGGCAGACGCGGTGACATATCCCGAACCAATGCCGGGCCCGACGCCGTTCACTAACGGTGAGGAAGAGCTGAGCTGGTTTGAAGTGAGGATGTTCGAGGCGCCGATAGACCAGCTGTAACTGGCGCTGCCAAACCCCAGTTGGTTTCCTCCCGAGCACTGCCCAGGCCCCCAGGCGCTGCAGAACTCCGGGTCGGCACCCCATGGGACACCGGATGTGCCGTCGAGCAGCGAGTTCTCGTAGGTCAGAAGATCCAAATAGCAGACCACGACAAAGTTGCCGCAACTGAAGTTCCGGGCCATGCCCCTTGACCGGCTTGTGACCATCAGGCGGCCGGTGCCCTCGCCGGGGTCTGGAACCATCCAGTTGACCGTTCCGCTCCGTAGATCGGGCACAAGAACCTTTCCTTTCCTGTCGGGAATCTTGTCTTGGATCAGTTCGTTGATGCTGATCTCGCGGGTCTCATTGGGCGCAAGCGTATAAAGATTGTTCCAGAGAATCTCCCCATTCGAGATGCTCACGCTGAACACACGATCCTGTTTGCTGTAGTTGAACAGCAGAAGATGGGACTCCGAGTCGCCCTCCACGGACCATGGGTGGATGCCTGCGTTCTCCTGGCCCATCTGGTCCTTGTTGAGCAGTTCGATCTGATAGAGGCTTCCTGTCCCGTCTGTGCGGGAAACCGCCTTGCCAATCACCTCTCCGGGCTGCTTGTCGGTTTCGACAAGGAACGACTGAAGCAGCCCATTTTGCGCAGTGGCATCGCTGAGATCAAGCTCGACAGACCGCCGCGGCGCGATGGTGAGCTTGCGAAGAACCACCTGCTCAGGGCTGGTGCCGGGCGTGGTCGGGACCGGCAGATTTGCAGGCTGGGTGGTCGCAATCGAGATGGTTATATGGGCGGGGGTCACGGCGAAGTTGGCGAACGAGACGCGCGGCTTATAGATGCCGTTGGGCAGGGCGTCCTGGGAACCGAACGGAACGCCCGCAAACACGCTGTTTGGCGAGTAGACTTCAGCGGGATCGGTGAAGGGGACACCGCTGAAGATCAGGTTGCCGCCGTGCTGGTGTGGAGAAACACCGAATGCCGAGATGGCGCCCGCGCCTCCATCGGTCACCAGCTCATAACCCAGCACACCGGAACTGACTCGGGGTTCAGTTGTTCCCTGCGCCGCAAATATGCCCCGTGCGTAAGAGTCGAAGTCCTGGACCGTCTGGCCCGAGCAACCGGAGACTAACGCCGTGGCATAAGGCGCCAGCGTGATCGCCGCGGGCTGTCGTGCCTGAGTCTCCGAGAGGCAGCGAAGCGTTGCATGTTGCTCCCAATTCACCGTGCTGGTGATGGCGAGAAGAGCCACCCCATCGGACTGGTCCGTTACGCCCCGCAGCGTGGATGAGCCCGTGATCTGCGGCATGGCCAGCTCTTCGTCAACATACGACGGGTTGGCCCCGCTGGTCCTTGTCAGCAGAAGCTGGGAAGCAATGGCCATGCCTCTAAGATTGGCATCCTGTATGACCGTTAAACTGCCGACGCTCGTGGGTTTGCCCACGCCGGCGAGCAGACTCACCACGGGGATCTCCAGCTGCGCGTGCGGGGCAAGCTGGCGATGGATTGTGGCCAGTTCGCTGCCAGAGAGGCTGCGGAGGGTAATTGTAGCGCCCGCGCTCACAGAAGTGCTGTTAACGAGCACCAAGGAACTGGTTGTGCCGGCATCTTCTATGAAGATGGGCGCTACCAGAGGCATAGGCTCCATATCGGAAAGCGGAGTGGCCGCCTTGCTGTTCTGCGTGCCGATGGGCGCTGCCGGGAAACGATCGATGCGGATGGGAGACTTCTGAGCGGTAAGCGTGGTTGTGAATGCGAGACCAATCAGGAGCAGGGATAACAAGAAGCATGCATTGGGGGAACGCTTCACAATTGCAACCTCCAACTTTCGGGGCCCGGGGGAGCGTGTCGGGAACTATCAAGGAAAACTCAAGTAACTGTCAAGAAAAATCTTTCCCCTTTTGTGTCCACTAAGAGAAAGACAACCAGACGAATTCAAACCGTGCAGGAAATGCCGCCTTCAAATCAACTCTGCTCGATTTGCCTTATTCCGTCCTCAGCGCCTTCAGCGGATCCACACTCGCCGCCCGGCCCGCCGGTACCGCGCTTGCTGCCAGCGCAACCACGGTTACGCCCGCAACGGCCAGCCCATAGCTCACGGCATCCAGCGGCTTCACGCCATAGAGAGACGCTGTCAGCGCATGTCCCACCAGCATCGCCAGCGGGACGCCCATCACCACGCCCAAGGCGGTCAGCAGCAGGCTGTCGCTCAGGATCATCCACACCACCTGCCCGCGCCGCGCGCCCACGGCCATGCGCACGCCAATCTCCGCCGTCCGCATGCTCACGCGGTAGGCCAGCGTTCCGTAAAGGCCTGTCGCCACCAGCACCACGGCCAGAAACCCGAAGAACCCGGCCAGCCGCGCGAACAGCACCTGGCTGAGAGATGGTCGTATCAAATTGCGCGCGCTGGGTCATGGGTTTGATCAGCGGCAGGTTGGGATCGAGCTGCTGCACCACCTTGCGCGCCGCCGGCAGAATCGCCAGCGGTTCGCCGTGGACGCGCATCTCCACGTTCATGGCGCCCGATCATCGGGAATCTGCGCATACATGTACCAGGCCATGGGGATTGGCTCTTCGTCGATGCTGCGATATTTGTGGTCTTTCACCACGCCGACAATGGTCATCGTGTAGCGCCCGTCGTCGGTGCCGATGGTGTGGCCGAGAGGATTCTGATTGGGCAGGAAGCGCTGCGCAAACTGCTCGTTGATGATGCCCACATGCGGCGAGATGGCGGTATCGGAATCGGCAAAATCGCGGCCCGCGAGCACTGGGACTCCGAGCGTGTGGAAGAAGTCCGGTCCCGCCACATTGCTGCGGACCGTTCTCGATGCCGCCGTTGGCGAACGTCTGGCAAGCGGCCGTCCACCGTCATGTCGCTGTTGTCTGACCACCACGAACCAATGCGCTCCTCCATGACCGTCACCGATTCCACGCCGGGCAGAACACGCAGTTTGCTCATCAGGTTCTGATAGAAGGCAACGCCCTCGGGAATCGACGGAATGTTTGGCTTCACGCCGAAGACAACCAGCCCGTCAACCTGCATTCCCAGCGGAGTGTTCTCCAGATTGCGCATGGTGCGAATCAGCAGCCCTCCGCCCACCAGCAGCACCACGCACATGGCCAACTGCAAGGCGACAATGATTCTGCCGGTGCGCGATTTGCCCGCATCGGCGTTGGATGTGGCCGCCGAAGTCTTCAGCGCCAGTTCCGCTCTGCCGGCAAGCGCAACACGCAGCGGCGCCAGGCCAAACAGCAGCGCCGCAAGCGCCAGCACGCCCAGCGTGAACAGCAGCACTGTTCTGTCCGGCGCCAGGCTCGACTCGATCTGCGCCCATTGGCCCAGCAGCCGCGTCGCCATCTTCGGCAAAGCGCCCACGCCAGCACGCCGCCAGCTGTGACCAGCAGCAAGCTCTCCGTCAGCAGCTGCCGCAACAGCTCGCCGCGCCCCGCGCCCAGCGCCAGCCGCACGGAGAACTCGCGCTGCCGCGTTGCATTGCGCGCCATCAGCAGCATCACCACATTGGTCAGCGCGATCAGCAGCACCAGCCCCACCATCGCCATCAGGATGCGCAGCGGCTTGCCGTATTGCTCGTCGATAGCCGTGGAAAGTTTTTCGCGTCGGCAAAGCTCAGCACCGGCGGCTTTTCGCCCTGCATCGGCGCACCGCCCAGGCCCACATAAGCCGCAGTCTGAAAGACCGGCTGCAGTTGCGCCACCGCCTGCGTCCGGCTCACGCCGGGAGCAAGCCGCCCGATCAGCCGCAGGCACCACCAGGTGGGATCGGCGATGTAGAGCTTGCCATCCTCCGGAGGATTGCCCCACGCATTCAGTTCGCGACGGTTCTGCAGGGGAATCCAGAAGTCGGTCGAACCGCCGCCTTCAACGCCTTCAAAGCCCTGCGCCGCAACTCCCACAATGGTCATGGGCACGCCGTTCACATAGAGCGTCTTTCCCAGCACATCCGGGTCGCGCGCAAACCGCCGCGTCCAGTAGTTGTAGCTGATCACGGCAATCGGCGCGTGGTTCGGTCTCGTCCTGTTCGCTGAAGCCGCGGCCCAGCGGCAGATTCACGCCCAGGCCGGAGAAGAACGTGCCGCTCACCATGTCGCCTTCCGCTTCCTCGGGCTGCGCGCCATAGCGGACAGCCACCTTGCTGCCCGAAAGCGGCACATAGGCCATCACCGGCGAAAGGCCACCGGCTCTGCTTGCGCAGCGCGTCATAAACGGGATAGGAGAATGTCTCGTTGGAATCGATGGTGCCCGTTCCGCGCGGCGGATTGGAGGTCCGCAGATACACCAGGCGCTCCGGATCGGCCACCGGCAGCGACCGCAGCAGCACCGCGTTCATCACGCTGAAGACCGCCGTGTTCGCGCCCATCCCCAGCGCCAGCGTCAGAATCGCCGTGATCGCAAATCCCGGGCTCTGGCGCAGAGATCGAAAGCCGAAGCGCAGATCGCGCAGCAGCCTTGTCCAGCCCCACCCAGCGGTCCTTCATATAGAACCGCTCCTGCGCCACACGCACATTGCCGAACTCGCGCCGCGCCTTCCACCGCGCCTCGTCTTCGCTCAGGCCCTCGCTCCGCAGTTCGTCGGCCTCGAGCTCAAGGTGCGCCTTGATCTCTTCCGCAAAATCCTCTGCACTCCGCTTGCGCCTGAACATCGCTCATGCCTCCTCGCCGTGCGCTTCCGACGCTGTGGTCCAGAATCAGTCCCATCGCCCGCGTCAGCCGCCGCCATTCGCCGGTCTTTCCGCAAGTTGTTCGCGGCCCTTAGGGGTCAACGAATAGAACCGCGCCTTGCGGTTGTTCTCGCTCACGCCCCACTTGGCGCGAATCCACTTCTTGTCCTCAAGCCGCTGCAACGCGACATACAGCGAGCCGTGGTCGACAAGAAATACCTCTTCGGACTGGCGCTGAATCAGTCGCGCCACGCCCTGCCCATGGCACGGTCCCAGGGCAAGCGTTTTCAGGATCAGCAGGTCCAGCGTACCCTGCAGCAGGGCGATGCGGTCGTCGTTGTTCTCTTGGGTAGCCATTCGACCCAAGTATTCACCGCTTCGGGTCGAATGTCAACCCAAAAAGGAAAGACCATCAGGCGAAATCCCCGGCTTGGATCTTTCCCTGAATCAACGAGACGTCAGATGGAGATGCAACCAATCTCACATTGGGGCCGGCAACAAGCCCTGGCTCAGAACAGCCGCCCCACCGTAATGAACACCTTACGGTGCCCCGCATCCCCAACTGAGCCGCCAATGGAGACCGACCCAAGCGGTGTGGCGGCAAGCAGTCCCAGAGTCCCGTCCTGGCGCAGGATGGCGTGCGATTCCGGCGACCAGATCTCTCCAGCCTCGTAGCCGAACACCGCGTACAATCCCTGCCCAAGCCCGGTAGGCAGAGCCGCAATGCGATGCAGGTATCCCGCGCGCGCCAGGTACGTGTCCGTCCCGCGGTACTCGTCCATGGAAGACGCCGAAAGCCGGCGCGGCCCTCCCAGCGTGAAGCGGAACGGCTCGGCCACATTGGTGCGCAGATACGAGTTCACGTCTCCGGTCAGTCCGAAGATATTGCTCCCTCGCCAAAGCCAGGTGCGCGCCGCCGAGGCCATCACCAGCGGCGCGTTGGCGCTCGCAACGGCATGGTACAGCGCGCCCGCGGCCAGGTTCAGCCGGAACCCCGATGGAGAAACTAATCCCGAGCTTTCCTTGTCCAGGATGATGTGCAGCAGCCCCTCCTGTGCGGTTCCGGAGATGTATGGGCCGCCGCCTGTTCCAGTCGTCAGACCCCAGCGCGTGTCCACCGCACGCCAACCCGCGGAGATCTGCAGCGTGTTGCCGATCGTGCGTCCCGCTTCGACCCCCGCGTCCAGGTTCTGCGCCAGTCGATCCGCCACCCGCTTCTGGTTCGCCCAGATGTAGATCGGCTCGCGCAAAATTCCCGAGCGCGGCTCAACGAAAAAACCGCTCGGCGTCAGCAGGCGATAGTACTCGGCGTTCAGGACTGTCATAAAGCCCACATCGGCGTTGGCGCGCAGTTCCGATCCATAACCTCCCAGGTTCTGGTCCACCAGCCGCATATTCAGCTCCATGCGCGTAACGTTTGAGGTCTCCGCGGCCAGGTCCGGTCCGATCAGCAGGTAAGGCGGCCCGGTCGGATCCTTGCTCAAATGAACCAGAATCCCGGAGTCGGCATTTTCTGCACCCGGACCCGCTCCCGTAACGGTATTGACGGCCGGCCCGGGCGGTGGCTCGAATGTCTGGTAGCTGGCGCCGTAGACGCCATCGGATTGAACCAGATTGAGCGCCCCAAGCGTCTTGTCAGCCGTGATCGCCTGCCCCTCCACGGGCTTGAAACTTGCAATCACCTGTTGCTTGGCCCCGGGCTCGCCCCCATCCACCCGAACCTCGCGCAGCACACCCGGCTGCGGCCCTCGCCGCTGGTCGCGTGCCGCCAAATACGCGGCCCAGTCCTTGTCGCTCAGCGCGTAACGCAGCAGCACAGCACGGTTTGCCTCCGCCGCCAAATATCCTTCGCGGATCAGTTGGCCCCCCTTCGTGTAGTCAGTACCGGAATAGCTGCCAACAGGAACTGTTACAACCAGGTCCGCCAACTGCAGAGACCGCTCCACATTCTGCACAATGCCAACCGTAAATGCGCGGTTGAGTACGCCCACAATCGAAGAGACATCCGCCTTGCCCAGCGGCGCATCCTGTAGCCGGATAGCGATCACCACATCGGCGTGCAGATCGTTCCGCACAACGTCGGTCGGCAGGTTATCCACAATGCCGCCATCGGCCAGGTAGTGGCCTCCCGCATCCTCCACCGGCGGAAAAACGCCTGGAATCGAAATGGATGCGCGCACCGCTTCCGGCAGCGATCCCTTGTCGAATGTCCTGGCCTCCAGCGTGTTCAGGTCGGTCGCCACGCAGCGAAAGGGAATCGGCAGCCGGTTATAGTCCAGTTCGCTGCGGTTGTAGCTCAACAGGTTGGTGGTCAAAAACTCGTTTACGCCCCTGTCGGTCAGCAGGGCGTTGCGCAGCGCCGGCCCGTGCTCCAGCCCCACCGCAAGGGCAGCAGGACTGTCGCGCCTGTCCTGGCGGCGCCGGAAACTCGAGTCAACATACGGCGTCTGCAGCGTGAACACATTCAAGAATGCCCCGCTCGTCGCCAGCACCCGCATCTCGGCAGGTGTGTGCCCCGTCGCGTAAACCGCGCCCACCAGCGCTCCCATGCTGGTTCCCGCAATCCGGTCGATCGGCACATGATGATCCTCGAACCACTGGATCACCCCCACATGCGCCAGTCCCAGCGCTCCGCCTCCTTCCAGCGCCAGGCCAATCGCCGGCCGATTGCCGGGCACAACGGCCGGCAGCGGCGATTTCTCCGCGGTCGCGCGCGTCGCTTGGGGCCGCGGGTACTGCGGCGCAATCGGCTTCGGGCTCGGTTGCTGCCCCGCGGCAAACGTTGCAAGCACCACGGTGAAGAGAAGAACAATGCGATGATCCGATGGCACGGTTTCACCTCGTGTAGGAACTGATTCCCGCTAGGTCAGGCTGGATAGTAAAACGCTCGCCCGGTCTTTTCTCCGCACGGCGCGCAGCATTGTTTTTGGACCGGCGCAACCTGCCTCGCGCTGCAATGCAGAAAGGCCCTCCCCGGGCAGGGAGGGCCTTTCTGCGTCCTGAGACGCGGCCAGGAGCGCGCCAGCCGTTGCCGCGCTTACTTGGGTGGTGCCGGGGTGAACCCTTCGCGCTTGTGGCTGGGTTCTGGTTTGGGTTTGGGCTTCGGCGCCTTCTTAACTTCTTTTCTGCCTTTGTCTTTGCTTCCCATGCCTAGAAGTGTGACACAAAAGGGGTGCTCGAGGAAAGCCCAAAAGAGCATGCAGCCGATTGGATCCACCGCCTCTTTTAGCGCTTTTGAACTTGGTCCGCGCCTTCAACTCCCCGGCCGCCTCCCGAATTTGCTCTCGGCCCGCACAGCTACTGTTTTGCGGCAGCCGCGGCCGGCTCAGCCGCGTGCCCCAGGTGCTGATAGTTCAAAATCGCATTGAACACCAGCGCATAGTTGCCCACCGTCTCGCCGCGATAAACCGGGTTGTTGCCAAACAGCAGCACATTGCCCTGGCCCAGGTGCGCGTTCACCACCACCGCGTGCTCAGCAATCGACGATCCCTTGTCCAGCAGCCCGTCCAGCAGCAGCGACTTCCCGTCGGAGAAACGCAGGATCACCTCCGGCCGCTGCTCCGCCGGAATCAGGCTGAGGTTGTTGCGCGTCTCTTCCTCGTTCAGCTTCTTCGCCTCCCACGGCTGCTGCTTCACCAGCGGCTCCGCTTCGGCAATCTTGCGCCCCGTCGGCTCGTCGCTATCGTCCACGCTGCCGCGGCCCGTCGGCCGTTCCGCATATGGATCCATCAGCAGCCGTCCACCCCTGCCGCCCAGCGTGTTGCTCACGTTGAAAGCCAGTCCATTCGCGCTGATCACCGGGACGCTCGCTCCAAATCCAAACGCAACCGGATTGTCGTGCGCCACAAAGACGGTGTTCAGAACGGTGCCCACCACCCGCGCGTCTCCGCGAGCCGCAACCGTCACACCCGGCGCCAGCCCTGTGTCAATCGCGAACTGCGCCGTGTCCTCGCACGTAATCAGCAGCCCACCCTGCTCAACAAAGCTCTTCAGATGCGCCAGCCCCTCGTAGCCCAGCCCCGGCCGTATATCGGCAGTCGAGTCAATCCGCCCCAGGTTCGGCGTCAGGTCCGACTTCTGCCACGGCATCGCGTTGTTCCACCTCGGAATCCCGTTAATAATGCTCTGCGAACCACCTCCGCCCACAGGCGCAAAAATAATCACATCGTATTTCGCGTGCAGGTCCGCCTCGCCGGCAACCGTCTGCGTGTTGATGTAGTCGTACGGCACGCCCGCAGTGTCGAACGCATAGCGCCACCAGCCCTCCGTCTGCGTGGCCAGCCACGTGTGCATGAACGCAA
Source organism: uncultured Acidobacteriaceae bacterium (assembly GCA_963776535.1). Taxonomy (GTDB): domain Bacteria; phylum Acidobacteriota; class Terriglobia; order Terriglobales; family Acidobacteriaceae; genus Telmatobacter. Next base: position 218,277 of record CAVZNB010000002.1, read on the forward strand.
TCCGCGGTGCAGCCGCCGCGTGCGTCGCTACGCTCGGCGCAGCCGCCAGGTGCGTTGCATCCATCGAAAGATCGTGCAGCATCGGCCCAATCTGGCCGTCGTCCGTCCCTGTAATCAGCAGCGACCCGGCCGGATAATGCTTGCCATCCGCGTCGAAGCCTTTCTCCGCCACCTGCACGCCCGCACCCTTCAGCTTGTACACCAGCGGCAGCAGCGAAACCTGTGCCGTGTTGGCGATGGCCAGAACAGAACCCGCGCCGGAAATCTTCCCCGTCAGCGAGGCCGGGTCATCCATCATCGTCATCTTGGCCTGAAGAATCGCCGGATCAACCACCCGCACAACTTTCAGATTGAACAGGTGTGAGAACGACCACCCCGTATCGTCGTACGGATGCTTCTGCGGATCGTCCGGCGCCCAGAACTGCCGGTCCAGCAGCGCATCCGCCACGCGCGAGTACGGCTGATCCATGCGGATCACCAGGCTGCCCGCAGGGAAGGTCTCCTGCTTGGGCTTGTCACCGCGCTTCTCCGGTGGCAGGTTGCCCGTCGCAGCCTCGGTCAGCTGCTCAACCTCCACGTGCTGCCGCTTCATCACCTTCAGCAGCTCCACTTGCCGGTTAGCGTCTGCCGCGTCCGCCGGAATCACATAAGCCGCCGGCCCCTCCAGCGTCGGCTTCTCCACAGACCTCTTGCTTTTCAGGTAGTAGTTCTCAAGAAAGTGATGCGTATTCTGCGCAAAGTACGAAATCGTCGTCAGCAGCGCCGATTCTTCATAGTTGTTGTTGTCCCGTTGCGACCAGTTCACAATCGGCAGCGGCGGATTCTGCCGGTACCATGTCCGCGAATACTCCTCCGGATTCAGAATCCGCTTCTCCGTGTCCGCCCCGCCGTTGCCAAACGTCTCATACAGCCGGCTGATGCCGTTGTGCATCGCCGCCAGAAACATCAGGTACCCCGGACTCCATGTATCGAAGTCGCCATGAGTAAATACACCCGGCATCCCCAGCTGCCTGCATCTGCTGCCACATTGTTCCAGCCCAGCTCCGCCCACTCATCCGCCAGCGTCGGATCGACCCACGCGTTATACGGCCCGTCGCCCACCGTGTTGTCGTAGAGAAACGGAACCGACTCGTGCAGATCGTGCAGCACCTGCGCATGCCAGCCCAGGTAGGTGTCCAGCACATTGCGCGTCAGGTTCAGCGTCATGCCCATCGCGTCGCGATTGTTGTCGTGCGCCACGTAGTGACCCCAGTAAAGCAGGTGCGGATATTTCTCATTCGGATGCGCCTTGTGCCACTTGTAGAGGTCCACCATCCGGTCGCGCCCATCCACCTCCACCACCGGCGTAATCAGCACAATCATGTGCGAGCGGATGTACTTGATGTACGGCGCATCGTCCACCGCCAGCCGGTAGCGCCAGCTCCATCAGCGCCGTCGGCGCGCCCGTCTCCGTCGAGTGGATGGTCCCCGTAATGTAGTACACCGGGTACGACTGGTCCACCAGCTGCCGCGCTGCCGCATCGTCCATGTTGATCGTCCGCGGATCGGCCAGCTTGGCCAGCCGCGCGTCGTTGGCCTTGGCTCCGGCCAGCAGCGCCGGGTCGGCAATCGCCACCGCAATCATCTCCCGCCCTTCCTCGGAGTGGCCAATGGTAAACAACCTTCACGCAGGGGCTCGCCGCCTCCAGCATGCGGAAATACTTGTACACATCCTCCGCATACGGCAGCATGTCCGGCGCGCCGGAAACATCCCCCAGAACCTTCGCCGGCGTCGGCACCGTCTTCGATGCCGGCAGATATTCCACCAGCGGCGACAGAAACTTGGGGTCCGTCGTGTACTTGTGAATCTGGTCGGTGTACTGCTGATCGATCGCCTGCCCCGGGTCGCGGGCAAAGTTCGAGTTCAACTGCTGGCAAACCAGCGGGCCGGCGGTACAAAATGCGACGAAGGCAACAAACAAAGACAGCTTGGCAGGGCGCATGAAACCTCTCGGAGTGTTTTTGTGTGTACAGAAGACCGTGGCAGCCAGTGTCCCATAAAAGGGTCGGGCGAGGGAATGATTGGAGTTCCGGCGTTCGAAAAGTCCGGCTGCGTAACAAAGCTTTCTGTGGCACATAGGCCCATTGGCCGCGAAACGGCGTCTGCCCCACCGCAGGTGGTGGCGAAGAAATCACCCTTGCGCTATACTGGATGAGGCCTGAAGAGGTCAGGGAGACCCCTGTCCCACGGCCCATGCGGCGGAGTAACCCGCCCATCGAAAACGAGAAGAAAATGCCCAAGTTGAAGACCCATACGGGCGCGGCCAAGCGCTTCAGCAAGACTGGCACCGGCAAAATCAAGCGGGGCCAGACGAAGACGCGGCACATCCTTACTTCGAAGGCGCCAAAGACCAAGCGGAAGCTGGGTAAGACCCTGCTTGTCTCCGACGGCGACTACAAGAAGGTAGCGCGCATGATTCCCTACGCCTGATCGCTGCGCCCAACCCCGATGAGGGGCAAGGCGCTTCCGGGCCCGCAGTCGAATCCGCCCCAAAGGTGAGAACCAGGACGGACCGGGCCCCCGGAAATTCCATAGGTTGGAGCTTCCGAGAGATCGAGGCTTGAAGAGAGCGAGTGAAGAGGTTTACCGCGTTGATTCGCAACGATCAACGCCTCCTGCCTCCAGCCGCGTAACCGACGTAACCAAATGGAGAAGAAACAATGCCCCGCGTAAAACGCAGTACCAAGCGGAATGACCGCCGGAAGAAGATTCTCGACCGGGCAAGCGGCTACTTCCTTACCAAATCCAAGCTCTACCAGGCAGCCCAGGAAGCCGTCGAGCGCGGCCTCAAGTTCGCCTACACCGGCCGCAAGCAGAAGAAGCGCCAGTTCCGCTCCCTGTGGATCGTCCGCATCTCCGCCGCCGCCAAGCTGAACAACTTCAGCTACTCGCAGCTCATCAACGGCCTCAAGAAGGCCGGCATCGAGCTCGACCGCAAGATCCTCGCCGACATCGCCGTCAAGGACGCCGCCGGCTTTACCGACCTGGTCGGGAAAGCCAAGGCCGCCCTTGAAGCCGAGAAGAAGGCCGCAGCCTAGCAAGCCGTCAAGTCAGCGAAAAGGCTCCGCAATGCGGGGCCTTTTCTGTCATTGGCGCCAGCCGTGCCCGCCCGGCACAGGCTCCCAGTCCGCTCCATACAATGGTTTATCCTGAACATTACGCATGATGAACGAAGAAATTCCCAATCTGACGGCATTTGACGATGCTGCCCTTGACCAGGCCTTCGCCGCCGTCGAGCAGCGCGCCAGCCGCGACGCAGCGGCAATCGATGGACCCGATGCGGTCGAGGCCTTTCGCCTCCGCTGGCTGGGCCGCAAGCAGGGCCTGCTCAACGAGGTCTCCAGCCGCTGGCTCAAGGCCGCTCCGCCCGAGGCCAAGAAAGCCCGTAGGCGAGCGCTTCAAGACCCTCAAAGAGCTGGTCGAGCGCCTGCTCGAGCAAGCCTCCGGCGCCGGTCCAACTGACGCCGCCCTGGCCGCCGAGGCCATCGACATCACCCTGCCCGGCACGCGCCGCCTCACCGGCGCCGAACACCCCATCACCCGCACGCTCAACGAGATCACCAGCGTCTTTGCCGCCCTCGGCTACTCGGTCGGCGTCGGCCCCGAAGTCGAGACCGACTTCTACAACTTCGAAAGCATGAACTTCCCGCCCGGCCATCCTGCGCGCGACACGCAGGACACGCTGGTCATCGCCAATCAGGACCGCCGTCCCCTGCGCGACCGCCTGCTGCTGCGCACCCACACCTCGCCCGTCCAGATGCGCACCATGGAATCGCAGCCGCCGCCCGGTGCGCATCGTCATCCCCGGCAAGGTCCACCGCAACGATGCGCAGGACGCCACGCACTCGCCCATCTTTCATCAAGTGGAGGGCCTCTGCGTCGACACCAACATCACCTTCAGCGACCTCAAGGGCACGCTCGACCACGCCATGAAGGCCCTCTTCGGCTCGGCCGTCAAGACGCGCTTCTTCCCCTCGTTCTTCCCCTTCACTGAGCCCAGCGCCGACGTCCAGATCAGCTGCATCTTCTGCGGCGGCAAAGGCTGCCGCAAGTGCAAGAACTCCGGCTGGATCGAGCTGCTCGGCTGCGGCATGGTCGATCCCGCGGTCTTCGCCTTCGCCGCAGAAAAGCAGCCCGCTTACGATCCGAAGAAGATCTCCGGCTTCGCCTTCGGCATGGGCGTCGAGCGCATCGCCATGATGAAGTACGGCATCAGCGAAATCGGCCAGTTCTACGCCGGCGATATGCGGTTCCTGGGGCAGTTTGCGTAAGTACAGCAAGTTAGTGCAGCGCATTGTGGAGTAGGTATAGGAGTGATCGATGGCAAGGACCCGTTATTTCCGCGATTTGCTTGTCTGGCAGAAGGCAATGGAGTTAGCACGTGAAGTTTACCTGCGAACTGAGGTGTTCCCCAAAGCCGAGACGTTCGGCCTGCGAATGCAGATGCGGCGCTCCGCAGTGTCGGTTGCCAGCCATATCGCTGAAGGCCACGGAAGACTGACTGATCCTGAATTGCGCAAATCGCTCGGCTCTGCGCGTGGCGCGTTGTATGAATTCGAAACGCAGAATGAGTTGGCATGCGGGCCTGAAGTTCATTGATCAGGATTCTTCAGAGAGGTTACTTGGAATGGCTACCGAAACCGCAAAACTAATCAACGGCCTCCTGGGCTCTTTGAATCCTTGATTGGATCGCGCGGGACTCCGCTAACTTGCTAACTCGCTATTGCGCGTAGCGCACGCTAACTTGCTAAAAGGTTGTAACCCATGAAGATCCTCACCAAATGGCTTCGAGCTTATCTGCCGGCACTCCCCGTCGACGACGCCCAACTCGCCGAAGACCTCACCCTCCGCGGCATCGCCGTCGAAGGCATCTACGATCTCGGCGCCGGCAATGGCTCGCTCTACGAGATGGACATCACCACCAACCGCGTCGACGCCATGAACCACTACGGCATCGCCCGCGAAGCCGCGGCCATCTACGGCGTCGCACTCAAGCCACTCAGCTTTCCGCTGCCCGCAGCCAATCCCGTCCGCGCAGCCCTTCTCCGTCGCGCATCGAAGCCGAAGACGCCTGCGGCCGCTTCACCGCCCGCGTCCTGCGCGGCATCACCATCGTGCGAATCCGCGACTGGTTCCCCGGCGCCGAAGTCTCCACCTACTTCGCCCTGCTCGAGCAGAAGAAAATCTCCAACGCCGTCGACGCCACCAACTTCGCCTGGCTCGCCATGGGCCAGCCCACCCATGCCTTCGACCTCGACAAGATCGAAGGCGGCATCGTCGTCCGCCGCGCCCGCAAAGGCGAAAAGCTCAAGACCCTCGACGGCGTCGAGCGCACCCTCGATCCCGAAGACCTCATCGTCGCCGACCACGCCAAGCCCCTCGGCTCTCGCCGGCGTCATGGGTGGCTGGGACACCATGATTACGCCCCAAACCACCAACGTCCTCGTCGAAGCCGCCTGGTTCGAGCCCATGGCCGTCCGCCGCACCGCGCGCCGCCACGGCCTCCACACTGACGCCAGCCATCGCTTCGAGCGCGGCGCAGACTTCAACGCCGCCCCGGTGGCTTCGGCCCTCGTCAGCAGCATCCTGCTCGCCAGCGGCGGCGCCCTCGAAGGCGATCTCGTCGACGTCCGCGTGCCCGCACTTCGAACGCCGCACCGCCAACCGCAAGCCCGTTCCCCTTGCCCTGAGCGAAGTCCAGCGCATCCTCGGAACCACTCTCGATGCGGAAGGCATCACCGCCGCAACCGTCGAGAGCGTGCTCGGCGCGCTCGGCTGCGCCCTCACCTCCACCGCGCAACGCAACCTGGCAGGTCACCCTCCCCAGTTGGCGTCTCGACCTCGACCGCGAGATCGACCTCATTGAAGAAGTCGCCCGCGTCTACGGCTACAACCGCTTTGCCAACACCCTGCCCATCTCTGGCGCCAGGCGTCCGCGCTCTGCCCTGGGCGGAGAGCGAGTCCGCCGTCCGCCGCACCCTTCTCGCGGCAGGCTTCCATGAAGCCATCGCCAGCACCTTCTGTTCCGCCGCCGAGGCCGCGCTTACCGCGCCGCAGCCCGGTCTCACCGTCCCGCTCGGCAATCCCCTCAGCGAAGAAGCCGGCGTCCTGCGCCCCTCGCTCGTTCCCGGCATGCTCGCCATGATTGCCGGCAATCTCCATCGCGACGTCAGCGATGTGCGCCTCTTCGAACTGGGCACCGTCTTCAGCGGCACCACGGAGAAGGTCGAGGAGCGCCCCGCTGTCGCATTCGGCGCCGCCGGCAGCCTGCCTCAGCAGGGCGCTCTGCACGCTGCCCGCCCCATCGACTTCCACGACATCAAGGGCGTCGTCGAGCAGGTGCTGGCCCGCTTCCAGTCCCGCGCCGTCTACTTCGACCGCTTTCCTGCCGAGGCCGGCCTCACCCCCGCGTGGCTGCATCCCTATCGCTCCGCGCGCGTCGCCGTTGACGGCGGCACAGTCGGCTGGTTCGGCCAGTTGCATCCTCGTGAAGCCTCGGCCCGCAAGCTCAAGGAACCGGTCCTCGTCGGTGAGCTCTATCTCGACCGCCTCTACAAGCTCCCCTTGCGCAAGCCCATTGCCAAAGAAATCTCCCGCTTCCAGCCGGTCCGTCGCGATTTCTCGCTCATCCTCGATCAATCCATCCCCTGGGAAACCATTGACCAGGTCCTCGCCGGCCTGCAGATTCCAGAACTGGTGGAGTGGCGCGTCCGCGAAGTCTTCCGCGATGCCCGCCTGAGCGCAAACGAATACTCATTGCTCCTTGGCGCAACCTTCCAGGCCCCGGACCGCACTCTCCGCGAAGAGGAGTTGCAGAGCTTCCAGGCGCGCGTGATCCAGGCCGTTGGCAACGTGGGAGCACGGCTGCGGAGTTAACCAGCAAAACGGTCTTAACCGGCGCTATACTTGCACCCGTAGCGCATGAATGAGCGGAGGTTGTTTGATGTCTGAATTTGTGTGGGATGCCCAGGTTGCCGAAGCGTCGCACTCTGAGCCTGAGTCACAGGCCCAGCCCGAAACGCAGCCGGACCCGGAACCGCAGTCTGAACCGGAGCCGCAGCCGCCCGCTGCAGAACCCGGAAACCTGACCCTCAGCGCCAGCGATTTTTCCGCCCTCGAAGCGCGGATTCTGCGTGCCGTCGAAACGGTGCGTCGCGAGCGCCAGGCCCGTGCGGCGGCTGAAGAGCGCGCAGCCCGCCTTGAAGCCCAGTTGCAGGAGCAGTCTCCTGTTGTCGAGCAGTTGGAGAAAGATCTGCACGCCCTGCGTGCCGAGCGCGACCATGTACGCGAGCGCATCGAGCGTCTGCTGGCTCAACTCGATGCCCTGGAACTTTAGTGGAGGACAAGCATGGCTGAGTCAGAACAGGGAAATCCCAGCGGCTATGTGACCGTTGAGATCTACGATCAGGTCTATCACCTCTCCGGCCAGGACACGGAGCACATCCGCGAACTCGCCGCCCGCGTTGACGCCAAGATGCGCGCCGTGGCTGCGCATGGCCGCACCGTCGATTCGCTCCGCGTCGCTGTGCTGGCCGCATTGAACCTCGCCGATGAACTCACCCAGGCCGGCATCGCCAGTACCCAGCCCGGCCACGACCGCGCCGCCAGCTTGCGCGGCCTGCTTGACGAAGTCCTCGAGGAAGACATCAAGACCGGATCCTAGCCCGCCCGGCTTGGTGCAAATTTGACAGAACTCCATGTGCACCCTTCGATTCAACTCCGGGGAGGAATCGCATGCTTTTCACAAATTGTCTTCGAGCAACGGCATCCATTGGCTTTGCAATCTTCCTGGCGGCATTCAGCTTCGCTGCTCCCGCCCGCGCGGCCTTGCAGAGCGATACGGGCGTAGTCGACATCGTCAAACCCGATCCGCCTAAACCCGACGCACCCAAGCCCGCTGCCCCCCAGGTCGACACTGCTAAACCGGACGCGGGCCCCGACGCACCCAAGCCCGGCGAACCCACTGACCCCAAGGCCCGCAAGACCTACGCCTCTGCCATCGAATGGGAAAAGCACAAGGACTACGGCTCGGCCCTCGACGATTTTCGCAAAGCTAACAAACTGGATGGCGGCCATTGCTTCCAGTGCCTGTCCCACGCCTACAACGACGCGGTTAAGCTCGACGCGTACAAAGACGCCGTCGACGCGGCCCGTGAACTTCTGCCGCTCGCAGTGACCGACAAGGACAAAGGCACTGTGCATTTCTACCTGGCAATGGCCTTGCAGGTCGAGGGAATCAAGGATAAGAAAGATCAGCCAATTCAGGAGAGCAGCGATGAGTTCAAGATCGCGCTCGAATTGGATCCAAAAATGGCCAGGGCCCGCTACCACTGGGGCGTAACGCTTGCGCGCCTTCACCAGGACGATGCAGCCCGCGCCCAATTCTCCGCATTCCTCGACGAGGACCATAGGAACCCCACCCTCCATGAGCGCGCCCAGCGATTTGTCGATCGTGTGGAACTCGCTCGCGCCACCATGGCGCCACCCTTCATGGCCACCACCCTCGACGGCCGGCACATTACCATGGATAGCCTCGCTGGCAAAGTCGTGCTCATCGATTTCTGGGCCACCTGGTGCGAACCCTGCGTGCGCGCGCTGCCCAATATCCGGCATATTGCCCAGAAGTTTGACGCCCAGCCCTTCGTGCTTCTCAGCGTCAGCCTGGACAGCGACGAAGAAAAGTGGAAGACCTTTATCAACAAGAACAAAATGACATGGCTGCAGGTCCGTGACGGTGGCCTTAACGGCGCGGTCGCCAAGAAATTCGGCGTGACGGCAATTCCTGCCACTTTCTCCATCGATGCCGACGGCATTCTCGAAGACCAGCACGTGGGCGATGCGGATATCGAAGGAAAGCTGAAGAAACTCGTTGCGCATGCGGTGGAAGTGGCCAATCGCAAGCCTCAACCCGCGACGCAGGATACGCCCGCCGGAAGCGGAGATCGGTAATCCAATCACCGATTCCGTTTTGGGCTGCGACCTCCCAAAGCGCGGCCAATGAACGTAGCACACCGCGCCTTGCAATTACAAGGCCTTGTAATTTTTTGCGCGGACCCATACTATCCGCAATAGAAACCGGCCTGCAAAGCAGGTGAGGCGGTCAACGCTGGTTGAACCAACATTCAATGAACAGGGGCTCGACTCGACAATCGGTTCCGTGTGCCGTGTCCGCCAGTCCGGAATGCCTAACGAACCGCGGAGAGCTCCACCGTCTTAGGACGGGTTCACCAGCGCATTGCTCACGGCCCAGTGGGCCGGATTCTACCTCTCGCGCACTCTGATGCTCTATCCTTGCTCAGGTGCATCCTGTCCTCTTCCACCTCGGTTCCATCCTCGTCCCCGCATACGGCGTGGTCGCGGCTCTCGGCGTATTGCTGGGCCTGTTCCTCGCTCAGCGCACCGCGCGCATCGTTCGCCTCAACCCTGCGCAGATGTGGAACCTCTGTGTCGTCGCGCTCTTCTCCGCGCTCATCGTCGAGCGCCTTCTCGTCGTTGTTCTCAACTGGAGTGAACTCCGCCTCCATCCCCAGTGGATGTTGGCTCTCTCCATGATTCACCATCCCTTGCTCGCTGCCGCAGGTTCAGTTGCGGGCGTCGCATCTGCCGCTCTCTATGCGCTCCGCAATCGCATGCCGTTTGCATCCACGGCCGATGCCCTCGCCGCTCCACTCGCTCTCGGTCTCGCCTTTGAACAGTTCGGCGCTTTATTCGCAGGCTCCGGCTACGGCACGGAAACCTCCGTGCGCTGGGCCGTCACGTACTCCAGTCCTCTGGCAGCTCGCTGGAGCGGCACGCCGCTCGGCATTCCTCTCCACCCCGTGCAGGCTTACCTGGCGCTTGCGTTTCTCACTCTGTCCATTTTCTTGCTCGTCTGGCTGCCGGTGCGCCATCGTCCCGGCGATGTGGCCGGCCTGTGGTTCATGGGCGCCGGTGTCGCCATCTACATCACTGAGCTGTGGCGCGACAGCATTGGCCGAGGCATAGTCTTCGGCGGCCTGCTCGATGGCCCGCAACTCGCAGCCATCCTCTTCGTCCTTGCCGGCGCATTCGTTCTGCTCGAGCACAAGCGCCGGAAGCACGCAACGACCGCACGCAGGCGAGCGCGGAGATCGAGCACCAACAGCAGCGCGCAGAAAACGAGGCGAGCCATGGTTGAACCCGGAGACGCGGTGCAGCACGCAATCGAAGTTCCCGCCGAGGCCGCCGGCCAACGCCTCGACCTCTTCCTCTCCACGCAACTCGAAGGAGTCAGCCGCTCGCGCGTGCAACTGCTCATGGACCAGGGCGATGTGCTCGTCAATGGCGAGCGCGAGAAGGCCTCCATGAAGCTCCGTGGCGGCGAGCGCATCGCCGTCTCCGGCGAGCCCCATCCCGCTCCGCTCAAGGCCACTGCGGAAGACATTCCCCTCGACGTGGTCTATGAAGACGCCGACCTCGCCGTCGTCAACAAGCCCGCCGGCATGATGGTCCACGCCGGTTCTGGCCAGAACGAAGACGCGCGCAGCAGCGGCACACTCGTCAACGCGCTCCTCTACCGATTCAAGAGCGCTCTCTTCCACCGGCGGCGACCTCCGCCCCGGAATCGTGCACCGCCTCGACAAGGACACCAGCGGCCTCATCGTCGTCGCCAAAAACGACCGCGCCCACGCCGCGCTGGGTGAAATGTTCTCCAGCCGCCAGATCAGGAAGACCTACATCGCACTGGTGCATGGAGAAGTCGAGCGGCCCAGCGGCACCATCAACGCCGGCGTCGCCCGCGATCCCGTCCGCCGCACCCGCATGACCACGCAGCCCAATGACAACGCTCGCACCGCTGTCTCTCACTATGAGGTTGTCCGCCGTCTCGCCAATCGCTTCGGCAAATTCACCCTCGTGCGCGTGCGCATTGAGACCGGCCGCACCCACCAGATCCGCGTCCACATGGCCTCCATCGGTCACCCTGTTGTCGGCGACACGCTCTACGGCGCCGCCGGCCAGCTCACCGACCAGGTCGCGTCGCAAGCCGCTCAGTCCAAAGCCGCGCGCCGCAAATCAGATCCCGAGCGTCTCAAGCTCGGCCGCAACTTTCTGCACGCCGCAAAGCTCGAGTTTCCCCACCCCAAGACCGGCAAGCTCCTGCAACTCGAAGCGCCCCTGCCCGCGGAATTGGAAAGCTTTCTCTCCAGCCTGGAAGCGGGTGCATCCAACCCTGCCCGCGCCTGACCGCAACACCTTCCCTGCCCAATGCGCGAGTCTGGATGCGCGGGTATGGGTGCGATTGCTAGAATGAGAGAGCCATGAACAGAAAGCTATTCGGCCTCTGTGCTCGCGGCTGGCGTTTCCCTGTTGCCGCCGCTGCAAGCCCAGCAACCCGCAACCCCGCCCGCGGCAACGCCCGCGCAGGCGCCCGCAGCCCAGCAGCCGCCCAATCCGGCAGGTCGAAGCGCAAGACGAAGAGTCGCCCACCGTCATCCACCTGGGCGTCAATGAGGTCAACCTCATCTTCACCGTGACTGACAAGCACGGCCACTACATTCCCAATCTGCAGCAGAGCGACTTCGCTCTGCTCGACGACCAGAAGGCGCCCGCCAAGGTCAACTCCTTCCGCCAGCAGATCAATCTTCCCCTGCGCGTCGGCATCGTCATCGACGCCAGCACCTCCATCCGCTCCCGCTTCCAGTTCGAGCAGCAGTCCGCCACCGAGTTTCTGCTCGAGATCCTCAAGGCTCGCAGCGACCGCGCCTTCGTCATGGGATTCGATGTGACCCCCACCGTCACCCAGGACTGGACCAACAACGTCGACGCCCTGGAGACCGGCGTCAATCGCCTCCGCCCCGGCGGCGGCACAGCCCTCTTCGATGCCGTTTACACCGCCTGCCGCGACAAGCTGCTCGACGGCGCGCGCGGCCAGGAGCCGGTCCGCAAGGCCATGGTCCTCATCTCCGACGGCGACGACAACCAGAGCCGCGTCCACCCCGACGAAGCCATCAAGGAGTGCCAGCGCGCCGAAACCATCATCTACGCCATCAGCACCAACTGGACGCCCAGCCGCGGCAAGGGCGACAAGGTCCTCACCGACATGGCCGAGGCCACCGGCGGCGCGGTCTTCTTTCCGCCCTCCGTCGAGGAAATGTCCAACAGCTTCAAAAACATTGAAGAAGAGCTGCGCAGCCAGTACGCGCTCACCTACACGCCCGCCGACTTCAAAACTGACGGCGCCTTCCGCACCATCTACCTCTATTGCAACGACCGCCGCTACCAGGTCCGCGCCAAAAAGGGCTACTTCGCACCCCGCCAGTAAGCGCCGCGCGAATACAGTTCTGTGGCCGGACGCATCTGCCGCTAACTTGCTAACTCGCTAACCCGCGCAGCGGGGCTAACTTGCTGGGCTTGAATCGGACCGCCAGTTCGATCCCCTGTGCCTCAATCTTCCCTCCAAACGCCCTGTACGCCTGTCCCAAATCAGCACGCCCCATCCATCCCCTGTTCAGTTTTGACTCATCGCTCGAATCTTTCTTCGCCCCTCTCGTCCATCCACCAGGAACCGCGATGAAATGAAGGTGGGTGCATCCCGAGGGATTTTTAACTGGGCTGCCATCCGCTCTGCGTCGTTCGTTTCCGGCCAGTTTTTTGGCGGCTGAGACCAGCCCGCGGAGCCATTCAAACCCGCGGAAAAACTGCGCGGACTGGGGGAATTGCGGTGATCCGGCAGGCCATATCGTGCGACATCTGCGCAACGGAAAAGAAGCAGACCAACCACTGGTTCGTAGCTTCAGAGCAGGGCGGCGAACTGCGTGTCAGCGGCTGGAACTCGCGCAACCGCCTGCGTCCCGGCATGAAGCACCTCTGCGGCCAAACCTGCCTGCACAAGCTGGTCGACGAATTCATGGCCCGCACCCTTGCCGTCCGCGCTCAACAGGGCATCGCAGACGATGGCCCCGTCGATACACCACTCGCTGCCACCGATGCAAGCCTCACATCCAACGCCGCCTGGCAATCTCCAACCTCGGATGGCCCAACCTTGAAAGAGATCGAATCCTCAGCCCGCCTCATCACCCCGGCTGCGCCAGTCCAGCCCGCGTCCGAACTGCCTCGCCGCCCCGTTCTGCGGCCTGCGCCGGAACTGGTTTCCACGCTCCCCCGCCTACCCGCGGAACAGCCCGTCCCCACTCGAGGAGCCGCCCCGCTATGCCTCGCGCAACTGGCGCGCCGAAGCCTGGGACCGCGAGCGCGAACGGGAACTCCGCGCCGTCGAGCACCGCCCCGATATCAGCCCCCGCCGCCGCGCGGGCTCATAACACTTTCTGCGCTCAAGGAGGATGCCGTGTGGATGGATCTCCTGCTCGTTCTTATCGTTCTCTATCCGCTTCTATGCTGGAGCGGCCTGCGCCTGCGCCGCTCTCCCGATCCGCTCCCTGAGATTCGCGAGCAGCCCGCTCCCATGATTGTGTTTGACCTTCAAGCAGAGCCAGAAGACCGGCCTCGTCAATCACCGGCACCTTGAGTTCCAGCGCCTTGTCCAGCTTCGAGCCGGCCTCTTCGCCCGCCACCACGTAGCTGGTCTTCTTGCTCACCGACCCGGCCGTCTTGCCGCCCGCGGCCTCAATCCGCCGCTTTGGCCTCCTCGCGCGTCAGCGTCGGCAGCGTCCCGGTCAGCACAAACGTCAGCCCCGCCAGTTGCGCCGACCGCTGCTTCTTCTCCGCCGTCATGTCCACGCCCGCGCTCTTCAAGCTCTCCACCAGCGCCCGGTTCGCCGGCTGCGCAAAAAACTCCAGAATCGCCTGCGAAATCCGCGGACCCACCTCTTCCACGCGCTCCAGTTCCTCGGCATTTGCCGCTTCCAGCGCCTCAATCGAGCCAAACTCCTCCGCCAGCAGCTCTGCCGTGCGCTCTCCCACAAACCGAATCCCCAGCCCCATCAGCACCCGCGCCAGTCCGGCCTTCTTCGATCGCTCAATCTCCTCCAGCAGCGCCCGCGCCGACTTCTCCGCAAACCGGTCCAGCGCCGTCAACTGTTCTTCGGTCAACGCGTACAAATCAGACACGCCGCGAACCAGCCCGCGATCCAGCAGCTGCTGCACCACCGCATCGCCCAGCCCCTCAATGTTCATCACGCTGCGCCGCCCAAAGTGCAGCAGGCTCTCCCGCAGCTTCGCCGGGCAGTTCGCGTTCACGCAGCGATAATCCACCTCGCCCTCAACGCGCACCACTGCGCTCATGGCACTCCGGGCACTCCGCAGGGAAGGCGAAGCGAGCTTCCCCTCGCGGATGCTCGGCGTCGGCAATCACCTCCACCACCTTGGGAATCACGTCTCCGCCCCGCTCCACCTTCACCCAGTCGCCCACCAGCAACCCCAGCCGTTCAATAAAGTCGGCGTTGTGCAGCGTTGCCCGGCTCACCGTGGTCCCGCCAATGAACACCGGGTTCAACTCCGCCACCGGCGTCAGCTTCCCCGTCCGCCCCACCTGCACCGTAATCTCGCGCACCTGCGTCACGCCCGATTTCGCCGTGAACTTGTAGGCAATCGCCCACCGCGGCGCGCGCCCCGTGTAGCCCAGCCGCTGCTGCGTCGCGTGCGCGTCCACCTTCAGCACCACGCCGTCAATCTCGTATCCCAGCGTCGCCCGTTTTCCCTCCGTCTGGTCGATGAACGCGGTCATCTCCTCCACATTCGCAACCATCTTGCGGTGCGGATTCACCCGGAACCCAAGCCCGGCCAGCGCATCCAGCGTCGCCCGCTGTCCCTGCGGCCAGTATTCGCCCTCCACCAGCAAGAAATACGCGTACACATCCAGCCGCCGGTTGGCCACAATCTTCGGCTCCAGCGTCCTGAGCGTCCCCGCTGCCGCATTGCGCGGATTCACCGCCGGCGCCAATCCCTCCCGTTCCCGCTCCTCGTTCAGCCGCAGAAACGCAGCCTCCGGCATCACCGCTTCGCCGCGCACCTCAAACGCCTGCGGCAGCCCTGCCCTGCTCAACGCCTCGGCGCCAATCGTCAACGGCACGCTCTTGATCGTCCGAATATTCGAGGTCACATCCTCGCCCGTCTGCCCGTCCCCCCTGCGTCAACCCGCTCAACAGCCTCGAGCCTCCGCCGTCCGCGGCGCCGTAATGCAGCGCCACGCTCAGCCCATCCATCTTCAGCTCGGCCATGTACTCCACCGGAAGCAGCCCTGCCAGCTCCCGCACCCGCCGGTCCCAGTCCGCCAGTTCCTCTGCCGAGTACGCATTGTCCAGGCTCAGCATCGGCCGCGAGTGCCGCACCTTCTTGAACCCCTCAGCCGGTTTGCCGCCCACGCGCTGCGTCGGCGAGTCGGCCGTCAGCAGCTCCGGGTGCGCGGCCTCAATGCCGCTTCAGCTCATTCATCAGCGCGTCGTACTCCGCGTCCGAAATCTCCGGCGCGTCCAGCACGTAGTACAGGTGTTCGTGGCGGCGCAATTCGGCGCGCAATTCTTCCGCCCGCGCGGCCGGGGAGTTGTCAGGGTTCGTCGTTTCGCCCATGGGCTGAATTATAGGAGGCGCGCACGCAGGGTACTATGGTTTGCAGATCGATATGGAACCCGTCACGCATTTTCTAACCGGCGCCTGCATCGGCCGCGCCGGCTTGAACCGCAAGACTGCCTACGCCACCCTAGCCGCCGTACTGGCCGCCGAAGCCGCCGACGTGGATGTCCTATGGTCGTTGCGCGGGCCCGTCGAGGAACTGAAGCATCATCGCGGCATCACCCACACCTTCATCGCCGCGCCCGTCGTCGCCGCCATCATCGTCGGCCTCGTCTGGCCCTGCTCCATCTCTGGTGGGACCGCCGTCGCCGCAGCAAGCTCGATGCGTTCCTCCAAGCCGCAACCACTCCCACGGACTCCGGCGCACCCATCCCCCTCCGCCTTCAGCCCAAATCCGTCAGCTGGTTCTGGCTCTACATCACCGCCCTCATCGCGGCTCTCAGCCATCTCCTCCTCGACTGGACCAACAACTACGGCCTGCGTCCGTTCTTCCCCTTCAATCCCCGCTGGTACGCCGGCAGCTTTGTCTTTATCGCCGAGCCAGTCCTCTGGGCCCTGCTGCTCCTGGCCCTCATCGTCCCCGCCCTGCTCGGCCTCATCGCCGGAGAAATCGGCGCTCGCCGCACGCCCTTCCGCGGCCGCGGCTGGGCCATCTTCGCCCTCGCCGGTATGGTCGTCCTGTGGGCTTGGCGCTGGACCGAGCAATCTCAGGCTCGGGTGCTCGTTGAATCCCAGCAGGTTGCCACCGCTCCCATCCTCCGCATGGCCTTCGAGCCCTATCCCGTCAATCCCTTCCGCTGGCACGCCATCCTTGAAACAGCCGACTTCTACCAGACCGCGGAAATCGACACCCGCACCGGCGAAGTCGATAGTGACCCCCAGCGCGACATCCTCTACAAGCCGCCCGTCACCCCAGCCGTTCAGGCCGCCAAACAGACCCCCCTCGGTAAGGTCTACCTCGACTGGGGAACCTGGGCCGTAGTCCGCGACGTCGGCCAGGCGCCCATTCCCGGCATTGACCCGCCCCAACTCCCTCCCGGCCGCACCTGGACCACCGTCGAATTCACTGACCTCCGCTTTGGCTACTCCTATCTCGGCGCCGGCCGCGCCGTCGGTCGCAACCCCCTCGGCGGATGGGTCTACATCGTCGACGGTCACGAAGACGCCGGCGAGTCCATGAACGGCCGCCAGCAGCACTAGGCGCTGATTTCAGCCTGCTCGAAAGAATTATTCACCAGATCAAGCCTTTGCGGTTGACCGGTGAGCCTGCGAGTCCCAGAATGAATGTAGTGATGCTGCAGGTGTCCAGGCAGCAAGCCCCTTTCCTTGAACTTGCTTTTTTCAGTCCCAGCCCCCGGGAGTTTCTCCCGAAAATTGAAGAGATTGAGGTTTCCATGCCCGCATACCTGTTCCTGCTCATCGCCGTGCTCAGCCGTCTGGCCCTCGCGGCTACGCCCCACCCTGAATGGTTCAACTTCACCGCGGTGGGCGGTATGCTGCTCTACTTCGGCGCGCGGCGTTCCTGGCGCGAGATGCTGGCTCCCCTGGCCGTCCTCATGGCCACCGATTACTTCCTCACCGTCTTCGTCTACCACTACAGCTTCCGCTGGCAGGGCTACATCCCCACCTGGACCTGGTATGTCGCAGCCATGGTTCTCGGCCAGATCCTGCTCCACGCCAAAACAACCGTGGTTCGCGTCGGCGCCGGCGCTCTGCTCGGCCCAACCTCGTTCTTCCTGCTCTCCAACTACGCAGTCTGGGTCGGCGGCGGCATGTATCCCCGCTCCCTGGCTGGTCTCAACGCCTGCTTCGTCGCCGCGTTGCCCTTTTATCGCAACGACCTCATCTCCACAGCCCTCGTCGCCGGCGCAGCCTTCGGCGTTCCCGTCCTGCTCCGCCGCTTGCACACGGCTTCCGCCGCCGAAGCAGTCGCGAAGTAGAAGACTTCTGCAGCTTGTCCCTATGGATCGTTCCGGAAGTACTCGAAAGCTCAATGATCAATGAGCTGTTCTCCTGAGCGTAGGTTCTCGCAGTCACGCCGCGAGAACCACAGTCGCAGGATCCGCGGTTGCGGTGGCTGCCCTCTGCCGCGAACCACAGAGCAGTGTGCCTAGCCCTCCAGCAGCTTCCCCGTACGCTTCTTCTGCAACCACCACCAGGCAAACCCCGCCACAGCCAGCACACCCACCAGCGCCACCACCGGCAGCGCATGGCGTCTCACCACGTCCACCGCTCCCGGCCCCAGCTTCAGCACCAGCAGCGAAAGCGCAATCCAGCGCACCATCCTGCCGCAGAACACCGCCAGCATAAACGGCAGCACCCGCATCTCGAACACCCCGGCCGCAAACACAAACGCCTTCCACGGGGTAGGCGGCGGCAGCATCGACGGAATCATCATCGCCAGGAACTCCTGCCGCTCAAAACGCGTCCGCATCTTCTCGAACCGCTCCCGGTTCACCCGCTTCAGCAGGAAGATCTCCCCACCCGCGCGTCCCAGCCCGTAGGGCAGCAGCCCGCCAATCGCCGAGCCCACCGCCGCGGTCAGGCAATACAGCCAGAATCGCCCCTTGTCGTTCCAAACGGAGAAGGCCAGAAACGCGTCCATCGGGACCGGCAGAGTCGAGGAATCCAGCAGCGCCAGCGCGCCCATCCCCCAAATGCCGAACTTGGCCAGAAACGGCAGCAGCACAAGGTTCATCTTGGCCATGATTCGAGCAACAAACGACTTCAAACAGGGTTCCCTTCCGGCGGGCAATCCGTCTTAACAATCAGGTACCATTGTAGCGGCAGGCGCTCTTCAGCACGGGCTTGAGCGGAATGAGAGAATAGACAGGAAGGACTCCCACGGAGCCGGACAAGGGCGTGTGCCCATCCAGGCTCCCTTGATGCGAATGCCCACCAGCGAGTTGCCAACCAAATCGAACGAGAACGAACCTGCCGGCCAGCCAGAACCGGCTCGCGACCCGGGTGAGTTCGCGCCTGCTGCGCTGCGCGGTTCACGCTGGGTCGACTACGATACCCACGAACTCCTCGAGATGATCAGCGAGCTCGAAGACGAGCGCCGCTGGGCTCGCCTGCGTGAGGGCATCCTCTGGGCCATCCTCTTTCACATCGTTCTGCTCTCGGCTGTTACTTGGATTCCAAAATACGTCTTCAAGGTCCCCCAGGTCATCGATCCCATTGACGCCATCAAGAATCGCAAGGACCTCACTTACCTGGACTCGCTGCCCGACGCCATTAAAGAACTCCATCCCAAGGTGGTCATCAAGCCCCTTCCTCCCAGGCAGACCACCGTCGACAAGCAGACCCTTGAAGCCCTCAAGCGCGAAGCTCCACCACCGCCCACGCCGGCTCCTGCGCCCGCTCCGCAACCCGCGCCGGCCGCCGTGCAGCCGCCCCCCCCGGCGCCCATTCCGCCCAGCGTGCAGTCGCAGTCGCAACTGGAAGCGCCGCGTCCCGCCGCCGTCCCCGCTCGTCCCAACTTTGCCATGAACTCCGGTAACCCGGCTGACCAGCTCCGTGAGGAAATGCGCAATGCCTCCCGAAATCCCGGCGCCGGCAGCAGCGGCAGCCTAGGTGGCGGAGGTTTGTCACGTCACCCCGGCGCTGGTACTGGCGGCGTAGAAGTCCTTTCAGACACGCAAGGCGTCGATTTCCGTGCCTGGCTCCAGCGCTGGCACCGCGAGACCGAGAATACCTGGGATCCGCTCATTCCCGACGAGGTCAACCCGCCCATCCTCAAATCCGGCATGGTCGCCATAGAATTCAAGGTGCTGCCCAACGGCCGCCTCATGGATGGCAGCGTCCACCTCGTCGGTCGCTCTGGCGACACCGCCCTCGACCGCGCCGCTTGGGGCGCCCTTACCGGCTCCAACTATCCACCCCTGCCCCGCGACTTCCACGGCCCTTACCTCGAGCTCCGCGCCTACTTCCTTTACAACATGCAGCCGCCCCAGTAGCAGACCGCGTCTAGTGCGCCGCCTCCACATCCATCCCCGGCAGGTACTCGTTATCGTGCGGGTCGAACGGCCCACCCCCGTGCGGCAGGTGGATATCATCCTGCGCCAGCAGCGCTTCGTACACCGGCGTCCGCCGCCAGTGCCGCGCCAGCACAAACGCGCTCATATTCGCAATCATCAGCGGCAGCACCAGCCCATAGCCGCCCGTCATCTCGAAGATGATCAGTACGCTGGTCATCGGCGCCCGCACAATTCCCGCAAACACCGCCCCCATGCCCACCACTGCAAACGCCCCAATCGAGTCCGCCGAGTGGTGGAAGACCGTCACATCCAGATAGCCCACCGCCCCGCCCAGCATCGCTCCCATGAACAGCGCCGGAGCAAAAATGCCGCCAGATCCCCCGCTCGAATACGAGCAAACCGTCGCCGCCAGCTTCAGTACGCAGAATGCGGCCATCGAAATCACTGTCATCTTCCCGGTCAGTGCCAGCGTCAGGGTGCCGTATGGGTCGCCAGCAATCCCGTTCAGGTGAAACAGCGCCAGTGCCGCCACCGCCATTCCCCCCGTGGCCGCTCCGCCCATGGCCGGCTGCACCCACTTCGGCACGCCCTGCAGCCGCCGGAACCAAGCCCGCAAACCCAGCAACGAATCCGTAAACGCCACCGACACGATCGCTGCCAGTAGCCCCAGCAGCGCATACCAGATCAGCGAGGAAGGGTTACCCAGCTGGTAGTTGCCGTTCACGTGAAACACCGGGTTCGACCCCAGCACTGAGTGCTCCACCACCGCCGCCAGTGCCGCCGCCACAATCACCCCTGACAGCATCGTCTGGTCCAGGTCGCCAATCAGCTCTTCCAGCGTGAACGTCACCGCCGCAATCGGTGCATTAAACGCCGAGGCGATCCCCGCCGCCATCCCCACTGACGCCATGCGCCGCGAGTTCTTTGGTCCCAGCCGCGCCAGCCGTGCCAGCATGCTGCTCACGCCCGCGCACACCTGCACCGTCGGTCCTTCCAGACCCAGGCTCGCGCCTGACCCAATCTGCAGCGCGCAGATGAAAAACTTCCCAATTGTCTCCCGTATTGTCACCATGCCATAGCGAAGCGTGTAGGCCACCTTCACCTGGGGAATGCCGCTGCCCGCCGCTGCTGGCGCAAAATACGTCAGTCCCACGCCCGCCACAAGCCCGCCTACGGTCGGCGAAATCACCGTCCACCAAATCCAGCTATGCCCGCTCGCTGCATTGGCGTGATTGATTAACAGCACTTCCAGTCCCATGATGCTCAGGTGGAAGGCTACCGCGGCCAGCCCGCAAATCCCTCCGGCCACAATGGTTACTGCCAGCAGTCTCTGCCTTTCGGTAGGCATCCGCCGGTGCAGCCATGCAAGGAAACGCGAGTAAAGACCCTCTAAACCCGCCCAGGTGCTGGGCTCCGGCATTTCCTCGGTATCTAGCGGCATCACATTCCAGTATAGAGGCAGCCCACTCCCCAGTGCCTCCCAGCGCTCTCTCACCCTTGCACCATCCCCAACGTAGCCCAAGCCCCTCTCGGGCCCATACCCCCGCTAACTTGCTAACTCGCAATGCCCGCGCAGCGGGCGCCAACTCGCCGCATTTGGCTTTCCACAAAGGATTCGGTGCAACTCACAGCCAACCCCATCACCGCCCCGGCTCCGTCTCCTTCATAAACGCGCTCAGATAGTCCTTCCAAACCGCCGCCGCCGTATGCGTCCCATGCCCCCGTGTCGCATCCGAAATCGGAATCAGAATGAACCGCGCCTTCGGCATCCGCTTCACTTCCTTCTCCGCAATCCCCAGCTCCGGCGGGTTAATGAAATCGTCCGCCGAGTTGATCCACAACACCGGCGCAGTTATCTTCTCCAACCTCGGGCTCGGGTCGTAGTTGCGGCTGGCGTCGAACTGGTAAATCAGGTTGTTCGCATCCAGCGTTGTCGTGCGTTTCAGGTAGTTGTCCACCCACTTCTCCGCAGCCTCCCGCGTCGGCGCCTGCTTCTGCATCTGCAGCGGGCTCGACCCCATAACCATCACCAACTCCGCCGCTGTCCGCAACCCCTCCGCGGGCTCCGTCTTGTACTCCCCGCCCATCCACGCCGGATCCTGCTTGATCGCCTCAATCGCCATATACCGCATCATCCGGTTGCGCCCCGCAATCTGCACCGGCAGGCACGCAAGCGGCGCCAGCGCATCCATGAAATCCGGATACGTCTCGCCCCACACAAAGCTCTGCATGCACCCCATTGACGTGCCCAGAATCAGCCGCAGATGGTCAATCTTCATCTCGTCAAGCATCATCCGCTGGCTGCGTACCATGTCGTCGTAGTCATAAGCAGGGAAGCGCGCATGCAGCCCGTCGCTGGGCTTCGAACTCGCCCCATGCCCAATGTCATCCGGCAGAATCAGGAAGTACTTCGTAATATCCAGCACCTGCCCCGGCCCAAACAGCACATTCGAGAGAATTGGGTTCAGCAGCGAGTGCGCATCCCCGCCCGTCCCATGCAGCAGCAGCACCGCATTGTCCACATGCCCCGCCGCATTCCGGTGCGCCGTCCCCAGCGTCAAGTAGTGCAGCCTCAGCTCGGCCAGCGTCTCCCCCGCCCCAAACCGGAAGTCCGGCAGCGTCACGGTGCCGTCCACGGTGGGCCATTGAGAAGCAGGCGGTCGAGGCGCCGCAGCCGAATTAGTCGCCGGGTTCGCCGCCGGCATCGACATCGTCTGGCTCCAAGCGTTGACTCCGAACAGCAGGCCCGTCGCTCCAACAACAAGGGAAATGGGTAGTTTCATGCAAGAACTCCTTTTCGGGAAGTTAGAGATCAAGCCAGCTCCGGTACGTGTCCAAGAAGGCCAAAATTCCGTCGCACTGTAACAGGGCACGACTTCAGTCGGGCCGCAAAGCGCCAAAACGGAGGCTGGGCTTTAGCCCCTGCTTAGCCCTCTTGAAGCTAACAACCGCTTTCCACATAGCACCAAGCGCACACCCTGAACAAGCTTGATATTCATCCCTGCGAATCGCGCTGCGGACAATCACCAGCGTTCACTTCCCGCGCGCCCAGTGTCAAGCGGAAGGCCCTTCCCTCCGCCGCCCCACCGCGATAAAATCATCGCGTAATCCATGCGCAGCCGCTCTGCCATCCCGCAAAAAAGTTCGCCCCTGCTTCGCCGCTTCCGCCGTGGCCGCCCCGACCGTGGACGCCGCCCCGCCCGCTGAGTAATCTATTCCCGACAGAAAGCTTCCTTGAAAGGCCGCCGCGGACCCAGCGCCCCAGCGTCCTCACGAATCTCCGAACCCCGGCGATTCCGCGTAAAATTGTATTGCTCCATCCGCCTCCGCGCGGATAGAAAGGCTCCTTCCCAATGAGCTCCGAAACAAGCAACAGCTTCTCCAGCCGTGCCACGCTCACCTCCGGCGGCCACTCCTACACCATCTTCCGTCTTCCCGCGCTCACCGCCCGCGGCTTCAACCTCAGCCGCCTTCCCTTCAGCCTCAAGATTCTTCTCGAAAATCTGCTCCGCCGCGAAGACGGCGTCAACGTCACCGCCGCCGACATCTGCTTCCTCGCCAACTGGGACGCCAAAGCCGAGCCCAGCCGCGAAATCGCCTATATGCCCGCCCGCGTCCTCATGCAGGACTTCACCGGCGTCCCCGCCATCGTCGACCTCGGCGCCATGCGCGACGCCATCAAGACCCTCGGCGGCGACCCCAATCGCGTCAACCCCCTCATCCCCGCCGAGCTGGTCATCGACCACTCCGTCCAGGTCGATGAATTCGGCGCCGCCGGCTCTCTCGCCGCCAATACCCTCCTCGAATTCCAGCGTAACCGCGAGCGCTACGCCTTCCTCAAGTGGGGCCAGACCGCCTTCCGCAACTTCTCCGCCGTCCCCCCCGGCATGGGCATCTGCCACCAGGTCAACCTCGAGTACCTCGCCCGCGTCGTCTTCACCACCGAAATCAACGGCGAACAGTTCGCTTATCCCGACACCGTAGTCGGCACAGACTCCCACACCACCATGATCAACGGCCTTGGCGTCCTCGGCTGGGGCGTCGGCGGCATCGAGGCCGAGGCCGCCATGCTCGGCCAGCCCGTCTCCATGCTCGTCCCCCAGGTCGTCGGCTACAAGCTCACCGGCAAGCTCCGCGAGGGCGCCACCGCCACCGACCTCGTCCTCACCGTCACCCAGGCCCTGCGCAAGCTCGGCGTTGTTGGGAAGTTCGTCGAGTTTTATGGGGAAGGCATAACGCAGTTACCACTCGCCGACCGCGCCACCATCAGCAACATGGCCCCCGAGTACGGCGCCACCTGCGGCATCTTCCCCGTCGACGCCGAAACCCTCCGCTACCTCCGCCTCACCGGCCGTAGCGAAGAGCAGATCGCCCTCGTCGAGGCCTATTACCGGGAGCAGGGCCTCTTCCACACCGCTGAATCACCTGAAGCCGTCTACACCCAGACCCTCTCGCTCGATCTCGCCACTGTCGAGCCCAGCGTTGCGGGCCCCAAGCGCCCCCAGGACCGCGTCCTGCTCAAGGACGCCGCCGCCAGCTTTGCGCAGCAACTCCCCACCCTGCTCGCACCCACCGCCAAGCCCCTCGGAACCCGCACCGCCGTCGCCTGGCAGCGCAGGCGCCGTCACCGACACTGGCCTGGCAGAGAAGGTCCCCGTCCATCTCACCACCACAGTTAAAGAACGTTTCGGCGTCGACCCGGACACCTACCTCGACCACGGCTCCGTCGTCATCGCCGCCATCACCAGCTGCACCAACACCTCCAACCCCTCCGTCATGGTCGCCGCCGGCATCCTCGCCAAAAAAGCCGTCGAAAAGGGCCTGACTGTTCCGCCGTGGGTCAAGACTTCGCCTCGCCCCCGGCTCCCGCGTCGTCACCGACTACTACGCCAAAGCCGGCCTGCTGCCATACCTCGAAAAACTCCGTTTCAACGTCGTCGGCTACGGCTGCACCACCTGCATCGGCAACTCCGGTCCGCTGCCCGCTGACGTATCCAAATCCATCGACGAGCACGGCCTCGTCGCCGTCAGCGTCCTCAGCGGCAACCGCAACTTCGAAGGCCGCGTTAACGTCGATGTTCGCGCCAATTATCTCATGTCCCCGCCCCTCGTCGTCGCCTACGCCCTCGCCGGCAAAATCGGCCACAACTTCGACACCGATTCATTAGGTTTGGACCAGGCCGGCCAGCCCGTCTACCTCCGCGACATCTGGCCCACCCAGGCTGAAGTCGCAGCCGCCATCGAGAAGGGCCTCAGCAGCGAAAGCTTCCGCCACGAGTACTCCACC
The DNA here is from genome assembly GCA_963776535.1 of uncultured Acidobacteriaceae bacterium. Classification (GTDB taxonomy): domain Bacteria; phylum Acidobacteriota; class Terriglobia; order Terriglobales; family Acidobacteriaceae; genus Telmatobacter. The sequence goes on from CAVZNB010000002.1 coordinate 243,070, forward strand.
GTCTCGCTTGGCGACGCCAACTGGCAGGGCCTCAGCTTCCCCACCGGCGACGTCTACCAGTGGGAGCCCGACTCCACCTACATCCGCCAGGCCCCCTACTTCGACGGCATCACCAAGACCCCTGCGCCTGTCACGGACATCCTCGGCGCACGCGTCCTCGCCGTCCTTGGCGACTCCGTCACCACTGACCACATCTCGCCCGCCGGCAACATCAAAGCCAACGGTCCCGCCGGCAAATATCTCGCAGCCCACGGCGTCAAGCCGGCCGACTTCAACTCCTACGGCTCCCGTCGCGGCAACCACGAAGTCATGGTCCGCGGCACTTTCGCCAACGTCCGCCTGCGCAACAAGCTCGCCCCCGGCACCGAAGGCGGCGTCACCCGTCTGCTGCCCGAAGGCGAACCAATGTCCATCTTCGACGCCAGCGTTAAATACGCCGAGCGCGGCGTACCCCTCGTCATCCTCGCCGGCAAGGAGTACGGCTCCGGCTCCTCCCGCGACTGGGCAGCCAAGGGCCCGAACCTCCTCGGCGTCAAAGCCGTCATCGCCGAAAGCTTCGAGCGCATTCACCGCTCCAACCTCGTCGGCATGGGCATTCTTCCCCTCCAGTTCGCCGCGGGCGAGAGCGTCGAATCCCTCGGCCTCACCGGCGAAGAAGTCTACGACTTCGCCGGCCTCACCACTCTGCTCGCAACCAAGTTCGCCAACGGCCGCACCCTCCAGGTTGTCGCAACCTCGCCGGGCGGCGAAAAGAAGCTGCTCCAAGCAGTGGTACGCATCGACACTCCGCAGGAAATCGAGTACTACGAGCACGGCGGCATCCTGCAATACGTCCTCCGCCAACTCGCCGCGAAGTAAGTAACTCATCGCAGCAAACAAGCGCTACGCCCAGCCGGGCGTGGCGCTTTTGCTTTTATGGCGAGCATTGTGGGGTGCAGGCTCCCTTCACATCCAGGCGGAGGTGCACCGATAGCGAAGCGCAATGTCTTTGTCGCAATCGGAACGGGCCGAAATGCGGATGCGGACCTATATGTTAGCCGGCAGTTCATGGGAAGGAGCAGGCGACCGCTCCCCGACGCCGATTCTGTATCGGCCATGATCCTGCCCACGCCGCACCCAAGTAGAATCAAAGCAGAATGCCGTCTTCCTCCAGACCCAAACCGTCCCGTGAGTCAGCTTTCCCAGACCGCACAGTTGAAGCGATCGACGCCATGTTTGCAACTGCCGGGCTGGTGCGCAATCTGCGTGGCAAAGCGGGCGGCGTAACCCGCCGCGTGCGGACGAAGCGGGTTGATCCGGAAGACCTCCGGTCCCCCGCGCCGGTTCCGAGCATCGCCTCAAACGGAGTTCATTTTCTGAAGATCGCCGCCTGGGACAAGCTGGGCGGACCGGAAACAGGGTGGCTTTGGCACGCCTTCAGCACCCGCAAGGGTGGCCTGAGCCGGGCTTACTGTGCTGAAGATGCGCCGGGCGAATTGAATCTTGGCTTTACCGCCGCAGACGACCGGGAGACAGTGGCGAAGAACCGGCGCCTGCTGGTTGAAGCGGTTAGCGGAGATCCGGCAACTCCGCTGGTCACGCTTCGCCAGATCCATTCCAGCGTAGTGGTGCACGGCGCTGCCCCGGACGCCTGCCGGCAAAACCCCTGGAAGGGTGATGGCCTGATCACCGGCGAGCCCGGGCTGCTGCTGGGAGTGCAGACCGCCGACTGCATCCCGGTGCTGGTGGCTGACCGCAAGCGGCGCGTGGTGGCGGCTTTTCACGCAGGCTGGCGCGGCACGGTGAAGCGAATTGTCGAGTCGGGCGTGGGGCGCATGCGGCTGGAGTTCGGCTGTCGGCCGGAAGACCTGACCGCTGCCATTGGCCCCGGCGTAGGCGCCTGCTGTTACGCCGTGGGCGAAGAGGTACTGTCCAGCTTCGAGTCCCAGTTCGCGTACGCACCCCAGCTGTTTCACGAGGTCTACGACACTGACCCCGTGCGAACCAAATACCCCATGCTGTTTCTTACCCAGCGTGCGCCGGGCCACTCCCCGATTGGACCCAGCCTGCACGTGGACCTGGTGGAGGCCAACCGCCGCCAGCTACTGGACGCGGGGCTCACGCCCCGGTCGATCCACTCGACGGGCGGATGCACAAGCTGCCACCGCGAGCTTTTCTTTTCCCATCGCGCCTCGCACGGTTTTGCGGGGCGCATGATGAGCGTGATCGGAATCCGGCCCTGAGCAGTGGTTCAGGAGGCCTTTGCCGCCTTCTCCGCTTCGTCCGGATTGACCAGGTCGCGCAGTTCCTTGGAGGGCTTGAAGTAAGGAACACGCTTGGCGGGGACTTCCACACGGTCGCCGGTCTTGGGATTGCGTCCGATCCGGGAGTTGCGCTGCCGGATGCGGAACGATCCAAATCCGCGTATCTCAATCTTGTCTCCGCTCTGCAAGGCGGCAATCACGGAACCAAAGATGGTCTCCACAATCACCTCGCCGTCGCGGCGTGTCAGATCTCCCAGGCTGGTTACCTTTTCCACCAGTTCTGCCTTTGTCATGTCGTCTAGGCCTCCGCTCACAGCATAACCGCATTTTGACGCTGAAAGCACGAAAAAGACATACCTGTTGTGGGAATTGGCCCGTTGCCATCAATAAGATGGAGAAAAAGCCCTGCCTCCGCCCTTCCTCTGGCCCGCAAGCCATTCTGCGGTATCATGACTGAAGTCTGATCCCGAGGCGAAGGCCAGATATCGAGCCGGCCTCGGTCAAGCGGTGACAGAAGGCGTGACCCAGTATCCCAGCTATAGCATCGTGATTCCGGCTTTCAACGAGAGCTCGCGCATTCCCGCGACCCTCCGGGAAGTGGTCGCCTGTGTGCGCAAGCAAAACTGGAATGCCGAAGTGATCGTGGTCAATGACGGGTCCACCGATACCACTGCCGATGTGGTGCTCGAGATTGCCCGCAGCGCCCCGGAGATCCGCCTGGTGGAAAACCCCGGAAATCACGGCAAGGGCTACAGCGTCCGGTCCGGCATGCTCCAGGCCCTCGGCGAGGTGGTCATGTTTACTGACGCCGACCTGTCTTCTCCCATCGAGGAGGCGGAGCGGCTGTTTGCCGCCATCGCCGGGGGAGCGGACATCGCCATCGGCTCGCGCTGGCTCGAGAGCAGCCGCCAGACCCATCGCCAGCCCCTCTACCGGCAGTTCTTCGGCCGCTGCTTCAACGCCGTTACTCGTGCTGTCATGAACCTGCCCTTTGCGGATACCCAGTGCGGCTTCAAGGCGTTTACCCGCTCGGCGGCGCAAACCGTCTTCCAGCTCCAGACCATCGAGCGCTGGGGCTTCGATCCGGAGATCCTCTTCATCGCCATCAAGCGCGGATTCCGCGTGGTGGAAGTGCCGGTAAGCTGGGGCCACGACAAGCGCACCCGCATGAGCTATCTCAAAGACGGCATGAAGATGCTGGAAGAGATCGCCACCATCCGCTGGAACGCGTTGCGCGGACGCTACGGCAAGCAGGTTGAGCCCATCCAACGCGCCAGCCTGGAAAAGCGGTAGCCCGTGCCCACCGTGGCCCACGCTGATGTGGTCCGCATCTCCGCCGGAGTGGCGTTTTTCCTTCTGGTTGCCCTGCTTCTGTGGCGCCGCTGGCGCCGGCGGTAGCTGAGCGCAACTGCCTCCCCACAGTGCTGGCTCTTCGCGATAGAAGTCTCCGCACGCGGAGTTTCAGAGTTCAGCCGATCCCTGAGGGATGGCCCCTTGCACCAGCGCCTATGCTGTTGCGGTGCTCGCCACCTGCTGCAATCCGCGCGCCTCAATCTCAAACTCGCGAATCTTGTACTTCTGAATCTTGCCGGAGAGCGTGGCTGGAAACTCGGTGACAAAGCGGACATGTTCGGGGATCTTGTAGTAGGCGATCTGGCCCTGGCAAAAATCCTTGATCTCTTCCTCGGTTGATTCGACGCCCGGCTTGAGCCGTACCCAGGCGGCCACAATCTCGCCCAGCCGCGCATTGGGCAGGCCCACCACCTGCACTTCGTCCACCTTGGGATGGGTGTAGAGAAACTCCTCCACCTCGCGCGGATAAATGTTCTCGCCGCCGCGGATGATCACGTCGCGGGAGCGGCCGGTGAGATGGATGCAGCTGTCTTCGCGCATCACTCCCAGGTCGCCGGTGTGCAGCCAGCCGTCCTGCTTGATGACGGCAGCCGTGCCCTCCGCATCGCCGTCGTAGCCTTTCATCAGCGCATAGCCGCGCACGCACACTTCGCCCTGTTGGCCCCAGGGCAGCGTCTCTCCGGTTGTGTTGGAAACGATCTGAATCTCGGTCTGCGGCATGGCCCGGCCCACCGTATTCACGCGCACTTCGATCGAGTCGGCCGCGTCGCTCATGGTCACCACCGGCGAGGTCTCGGTCTGCCCGTAAGCAATCACCAGCTCGCCGCAGTGCATCTCCTCGAGCACCCGCTTCATCAGCTCCACGGGGCACGGCGCGCCGCTCATCATGCCGGTGCGCAGGCTGCGCAGGTCGTAGCCGGCGAAGTCGTCCAGCGCCAATTCCGCCACATACATCGCGGGCACGCCGTACACACTGGTGGCGCGTTCGTCGTGCACCGCCTTCAGCGTGGCGCGCGGATCGAAGGTCCAGTTGGGCAGGATGATGGCCGCGCCGGAGTTGACCGCGCTCATGGTGCCGATGACGCATCCGAAGCAGTGGAACAGCGGCACCGGAACCACGATCTTGTCCTGCTCAGTGTAGTGAAACCCCTGCGCCAGAAACTGCCCGTTGTTCACAATGTTGTGGTGCGTCAGCATCACGCCCTTGGGCAGCCCGGTGGTGCCGCTGGTGTACTGGATATTGGCCACATCGTCCACGGCCACGTGGGCGGGCAACTCGCCCGGCGTGTACTTCAGCGCCAGCCACTCCGGCGAGTCGAAATAAATGATGTGCCTCAACTCGAGATTGAGCCCGTGCCGCGCGCGGTTCAGAATCTCCTCGTAGTCGGCCCGCTTGTCGCGGCGCCACAGGAACAGGGCCTTCATGCGAGAGCGCGTCAGCGTGAATTGCAGCTCGTGCGAGCGGTAGGCCGGGTTCACGTTCACCAGCGCCGCACCGGCCCGCGCGCAGCCCATGTGCATCACAATCCACTCAATGCAGTTGGTGGACCACAGGCCCACCCTGTCGCCGCGGCGTATGCCCAGCGACCACAGTCCGCGGGCAACCGAGTCCGCTTCCTCGCTTAACTCGGCCCAGGTCAGGCGCTCATCCTGGTGGCGCGCAGCCACGGCAAGCCGATCCGGAAAGCGCTCCGCCGTGCGGTATAACAGGTCGCCGACTGTCAGTTCCAGCAGCGGCCGGCTGGGTCCGCGGGCGTAGCTCAGGGTGCGAAGTCTCTCTTCCACTGCCATGGGTTTGCCTTGTTTGGAAAGCGACGAATGGCAGTGTAGTCCGCGGAGCCAACGTCAACATGTGATCCAAAACACAAAACACGAGGCCGATCGGGTCAGGATCGATCGGCCTGGAATTCAGCCCACCGGTCACTCCACCGCAATCGACTCAATCGCCGGCCCCGGATCGCAGATGGCCGAAAAGTTCAGCACATTGGCGGCGCCGGTCCGGTCCAGCGGCGCCTCCACCCAAACCGCGCCCAGAGAGTTCCCGCTCCCTGTGGGAGCGAACGCGACCCTGGTGGCGATCTGCCCGTTCACCCGCAATTCGGCGTAGCGGGGCGCTTTGTCGGGATTGGAATACGTAATCCGCACCCGCGCCATGGGCACGCGCGCCGCCACTTGCGTGAAGTTCACCTCATGTCCCTTGCTCACTTCTGCACCGGCGGAAGGCCTGTACGTGTTCATCTTGCCTTCGCTGCCGCGCACAATCACCATCACTGCGTCATTCGGCTGCACGGTGGCTGAATACGCGGCGTTGAATGAGCCCAGTTCTTTCCCCGCCCAAACGTCCTTCACGGTGGCAGCTGCAGTCGTGTCCAGGCCCAGATCGGCCCAGTGCGCCGTAATCGAGACGGCGTCCCCGGTTCGGTTCAGCAGCAGCACCGCGCGCTCTCCGGGCGTTGTCAGCGCCTTCGACCACACCTCCAGCCCATCGCCATAGGATGCTGCCTTCACCCCTTGCAGCCCCAGCGAATCCTGGTCCACCGCCAGCACATCGGCGTTGGTGAGCGTGGCGCGGGTTGCTTCGCTCATGGTGGTCAGGTCCGCGCCCACCAGCAGCGGCGCGCCGGAGATGGCCCACAGGCTCATGTGCACCCGGCTCTGCGCGTCGGTCAGGCCCGGCATGCCCACCACCATCATGTCCGGATCGTTGTAGAAGCCCGTATGTTCCGCCTCGGGATGAACGCCCTGGTCGAAGTTGGACAACACGCCGGGAAAGCTGGCCAGCCGTCCGCTGTACTTCTGGTGGGGCACAATGGGAGCCACAATGTCGCCGCTGGTGCGCCAGATATCCGCCGGCGCGCCGCCCACGTTCGCAGCCCAGGTCCAGGGATTGTTCTTGCCCCACTCGCACAGCGAAAAGTAGAGCCGGCGTCCAGTGGCAGCTTCGGCCTTGGCAATGGCCCGGGCAACTTCGGCGTACTGCACCGCGGGGTCCAGTTTCTCCTTGTCGCCGCCGCACCAGTCCACCTTCACGTAGTCGAATCCCCACTGGGCAAACTGCAGAAAGTCCTGCTCGTAGTGGCCTTCGCTGCCCACATGCTGGTAGACCGGTCCCAGGTCCGGATACATGCTGCAGCCGTCCATGCCCGCGTCGGTGTAGATGCCGGCCTTCAACCCCATGCCGTGAATGGCCCGCACAATGTTGCTCATGTCGCCGTCGCGCTCCCCCGGCTTGATCGCCGGCCAGGCCTTGGCCGGCACCACGATGTTGCCTGCGCCGTCGCGCTCGCCCAGCCACCAGCCTTCGTCGATGTTCACATACTGGTAGCCGGCCTTCGCCATGCCGCTCGGAGATCATGGCCCTCGCCTGATCCAGGACGATCTGCGAATCGACGGTGTTGGAAAAGCTGTTCCACGAGGACCAGCCCATGGGCGGCGGAGGCACCGGAATCTGCTTCACCGCGCTCTGCGCCTGGATGTCGCCAAATCCCGCCAGTGCGATGGCCAGGATTGCCAGAAGAATGGCATCAGCTCCCCGAGCCGTGATTCGATCGTTGAGTCTCCGCATCGTAACCCCCAAAGTTGAGATCCCGCGCAGCCCGGTGCATTGCCCTTGCCGCGGGGCCTCAAGCCGTCTCTTTTGTCAGGGACCACTCTACAGCAGTTGGCTCGGTGCTGACGGCGCGCGGGCGCCCGTTTTCCTCCGTACGCGGCCAACTCAAGCCACAGTGCCCGCCGTGGCGCATGCATGGCACTCCGACGGCAATGCGTCTCAGGCTTAATCTGTTGATTTGTTTGGTGGGCGCTGCAGGATTCGAACCTGCGACTTCCACCGTGTGAATCTGCCCGCATTAGGTTTTTCAACGACTTACAACACCGCGGGGACTGCTAAAATACGCGAAAGTCGTGCAAGAAAGCAGGAGTTGTGGGTTGGGCTGTGGGTTGGGAAAACCACGTCGCCAACCACTATCATTGTATTTATGGAGCGACGATCTATAATTGCATACATGATCTCCCGCCGTCTTACTTCCTATCTGAATGAACTGCTTCGCCACTCACCGGCGGTCGTCCTGTTGGGGCCGCGCCAAGCTGGAAAGACAACCCTCGCCCTGGAAATTGGCGCGCAGACTGCCTCAATCTACCTGGATCTTGAAGACGAGAACGACCGCGCCAAGCTCGCCAATCCCAGCAAGTATCTCGCGGACCACGAAAACGAATTGGTTATCCTCGATGAGGTTCACCGCGTGCCGGAGCTGTTTCAGCAGTTGCGGGGCATCATCGACCGGGGACGGCGGCACGGAAAAGCCAATGGACGCTTTCTCCTGCTGGGGTCAGCCGCCATGGACCTGCTCAAGCAGTCCGGCGAGAGCCTGGCCGGGCGTATCTCCTATCTCGAACTCGGCCCCTTCGATGCCCTGGAGATCGATCCGGCCTCTCTTGAGACGCTATGGGTCAGGGGTGGATTTCCTCGCAGCTTTCTGGCGGAATCCGACGACACCAGCCTGCTCTGGCGACGGAATTTTGTTCGAACTTATCTGGAGCGCGATATTTCTCAGTTTGGCCCCCGCATACCTGCTGAGACCCTGCGGCGATTCTGGACCATGCTGGCGCACAATCAGGCTCAGATTCTGAATGCCGCCACTCTGGCGCGCGGTCTTGCCGTCGATGGCAAAACAGTTGCCGGCTATCTTGATCTTCTGGTTGACCTCCTGCTCGTTCGACGACTGCCGGCCTGGCACCGGAATGTTGGCAAGCGGCTCGTCAAGTCGCCCAAGGTCTATGTGCGCGATAGCGGCATCGCGCACGCGCTGCTTGGCATTCGCAACAAGGAAGCTCTGCTCGGTCATCCGGTCGTTGGTCAAACCTGGGAGAGCTTTGTCATGGAGACTCTGATCACAGCCGCGCCGGACAGAACCGAAGCGAGCTATTATCGAACCTCCAACGGAACCGAGGTGGACCTTCTTCTCACGCTTCCTGGCGGAGAACTGTGGGCCATCGAGGTCAAACGCACGATGGCGCCGAAGATCGAGCGCGGCTTCCATTCCGCCTGCGCCGATCTGAATCCGCAGAAGCGGTTCTACGTGTATCCGGGCACCGAGCGATTTCCGCTCGATGACAAAACGGATGCCATCGGCGTCGTTGAACTCGCGAGGGCGTGCCATTCCGTCACGCAAGGACCAGCTCGAAATACAGAGAAAGCTGCAATGCACGGAGAATGAGAAACAGACAAGTGAATAATCCGCAGGTCGTGCGGATCTTGACCTTTGGAAGTGGAGCGAAGCTGAGCGAATAAACGGCTAAGTGATTACGCGCGGGGAAGGAAGCCATTCGGGAGGACTGAAGAGGGGCGACCGCATCTTCGTCTGCGCGACCAAGGGCGATGAGCTATACATTCTTGGAACGATCCAGATCAAACATGGAGGCCCGGACTGGGCCGAGGGTCATCAGTCGATACGCAGGCATAGGCGTATTTCATGCGTCAATTATGGCCTTGACATTAGGCCCATGCAAGCCCTTGAAAACACGGCGCGGCGGTCGTGGGTCGAAACTTACCCTTTTCGCAACAGCGCTATAATGCCCGGTATCATGCCAGAGAAGAATCTCCCATGCCCCAAATGCGGTAAACAACTAGTTACTGGCTTTCTCCCGTCTGGAACGGCGGGAAAAACAATTTCCGCTTTATGTTGCCCAATGCAAAACGGGGGCTGCGGCTGGCAAGGTTTCGCACTTCCCCCAAAAAAGAAAGGCTCTCGCACTGCCTCAAAAGGTCGGCGAATTTAGTAATGCTCAACCTGTTCGCCTCTTTCGTGCTGGCGCTCTGGCTGGTCTGGTTCTTCGCCAGAATGGAAAATGTGACGCGAAGCGGTGGCAACGCTGGCTCCACTATACTGGACCGGGCGCATTGGAAGTGAGTGTATGCCTATGTCTCATTCGGCTGTGAAGGCTGTGCCTGCCGCGCTGTTGAGCCTGTCCACGCTTTTCGCCCTCTCGATTACCCTCCTGCTCACTGCCTGCGGCGGCGGTGGGGGCGGAAGCACAACTCCGGGGACACCCACGATAACGTCTGTTGCGGTGGTTTGTTCTCCAGGTTCGATCAATACAAATCAAACGTCAGCCTGTACGCCGACGGTGAGCGGGACTGGAGGTTACAGTTCATCGGTCACATGGTCCGTCAGCCCCGCGAGCATTGGCACGGTCAGCAGTGCTGGCGCTTTTACTCCGACTGGTACGGGGACGGCGATCATCACCGCAACATCGACGCAGGATTCAACCAAATCCGGCAATGCAACTGTGACTGTGACTGCGCCGTCCACAATCACTTCGGTTTCGGTGGTCTGTTCCCCAGCGTCCATCCTTACCACGCAGACATCCAATTGCACGGCAACCGTACTTGGAACCGGATCATACAGTTCGGCAGTTACCTGGGGAACAACGGAAGGCACAATCACAACTTCTGGGGTTTTCACACCCGCTGGTACAGGCACCGCGACCATAACGGCAACCTCGACACAGGACACCTCAAAATCAGGCACCGCGTCGGTCGCGGTTGGAAGCGCAACTGCAAACGAATGGTCCTGGATGAGCGGAAGCAATATCGTGGGTGCAAACGGTGGCCAGCCGGGTGTCTATGGTTCGCAAGGTGTTGCTTCCGCCAGAAATGTCCCCGGTGGAAGGGTTGGGGCCATTAGTTGGACAGACAGTAGCGGCGACCTCTGGCTCTTTGGTGGCAACGGCTATGATTCGACCGACGTGGGCGAGATGCTTCTGAACGATCTATGGGAATTCAACATCTCGACCAAGGAATGGACTTGGGTCAGCGGGAGCGATATAGGAACACCAGTCTCAAGTGCTTCTGGCACGCCCGGTGTGTATGGAGCATTGGGAGTTGCGTCAGCTGCAAATACGCCAGGCCAGCGGTATACACAAGCCGGATGGACTGACAGTAGCGGCAACCTGTGGCTATTCGGTGGCGCTGGATTCGATTCAACAGGAGCGAATGGCGGCCTTAACGACCTCTGGGAATTCAGCCCAACCACCAAAATGTGGACTTGGGTGAGCGGAAGCAATCTAGCTGACGCATCAGCTGTATTTGGAACTCAAGGTGTTGCTGCACCTAGCAATGTGCCCGGAACAGGGTATCTATCAGTTTCATGGACTGACAACAGCGGAGACTTCTGGCTTTACGAGGGAAACACGCTGCCTTCTTGTGACGATCTTTGGGAATTCACCCCAACCTCCAAAATGTGGACTTGGGTGAACGGGGGCAACACCGGGGGATGCGTTACAGCCGTGTATGGGATACAGGGAGTAGCTTCCCCCAGCAACACCCCTGGGGAAAGAGCTGAAGGTGAGGCTACATGGACTGATGCTGGCGGCAACCTTTGGCTTTTGGGCGGAGGACCCGCCACGTCCGGAGGAACCGCTATGTCAAATGATCTATGGGAATTTAACATCTCGACCAAGGAATGGACTTGGATTAGTGGCAATAGTAGTGGAAGTGGAATCGGCGTCTACGGCACATTAGGGATAGCCGCGCCCGGCAATGTTCCTGGACATAGGGCAAACCCCAATAATTGGACGGATAGCAGTGGCAACCTCTGGCTCTTTGGTGGTCAGGGTATTGATTCGATCGGAGCAAGTGGCTGGCTCAATGATCTTTGGGAATTCAGCCCCTCGACCAAAGAATGGACATGGATGGGCGGGTCTAATACCACGTATGCGAATGCAGCACAAACTATAGATAAAGGCCAGCCCGGCGTCTATGGCACAGAGGGTGTGCCTGCCGCTGCGAACGTCCCCGGAGGCCGATATTTCGCCGTAAGCTGGACTGACAGCAGCGGGAATTTCTGGCTCTTTGGAGGCGCGGGTCATGATTCGACGGCGGCACAGATAGGCGAACTTAACGACCTCTGGCGTTACCAGCCCTAACCAATCGTCTGAAGGCCACGCGCAGTTGTGGCGCAAGCACCACTTTGCTAAAACACTTCTCATGCCCGAACGGAAAATCAGATGAACAGGAGCGCAACCGGGCTGCGCGTGAGGAAGCAGCCGGATAGAGTCACCCTAATGCTTTCATCTTTCACTTTGATGCTTGCGAATGCTTGCACCTTTGATTAGTTAGTCGATCCTGAAAAAGTGATTCTCAGGCATATTGAAGTTGAGTATTGCGGGCTTGGGGTGCCTTGCAGTGTGAGCATCCCGTTCCGTAGGTCGATCAGGCAGCACAGAAAAATGCGCCAAAAAGCTCTGAGGAGCTTGTGGAAGTTCATCGCGGCGGCTGCCAGGATCGCGTTGATCTCATTTCCGGCAGCACCCTTCAGCCGATTACGTTCCAACCGGTGTTCGCTCTTCAGATGTCCGATGCTTGGTTCGACCGCGGCACGACGTTTCATCCATCGCCATCGTGCTTCAGATGTCCGTCCTCTTCGTCTCTTATCCACATGCACGGCGACCGCACCGTCATAGTCGTGGCCTCGATAGCCCATGTCCACGTACACTTCGCTGACCTGGTTGGCGATCAAGCTCTCGACTTGCTTCATCTGTGCAGCCAGCGTGTGGCCATCATAGGGATTTCCAGTGAAGCTCTTCGCGCCTACGAACCATCCGCCACGACTGCTCACCGCGACACTCACCTTGTTGCCAAACTCATACTGCTTGCCCGCCTTGCCCTTGGCGATGCACTGCACTTCAGGTTCATGCACACTGTAGATCTTGTTCTTGTCATGCCTCTGTTGTGCGTGGATTCGATGCGCTGTCTGAAGTAACTTCGCAAGTTTCGTTGGATGGCGTTTCAACCTGGCGCTCGACTTCTCGAATGACACGCCCCAATTGGGTTTTCAGCTTGCGCGTGCAGGCGCGAGCGCGTTTCATCTGGCGGGCATGGGCATAACGGCTGGACTGCATCAGCAGGCGGCGGCCTACATGCTCGATAACTCTGCTTGATCGTCAGGCCTTCGGCACGCGCTGCCTTCACCAGCCGCTCGCGCATGCGCTGGTAGAGTCTGGCATCGGTGGGAAAACGAATGGCCTTGGTCTCGACCGTCGTGTCCACGTTGACGCGCTTCAACTCAGCAGGACGAATCACGCGCATCTTCATGCCCGCTTCAATCGTGGCGCGCAGCATCTGCTCGGCCCCGGCATCGCCCAGCCGCTTGCGCCAGCGCGTCATGCTCGAAGGATCGATCGGCATCCGATGCTGAAAATGCCTCATGCCGCTGAAGTGCTGCCAGTAAGGATTTTCAACCCACAAGGCAACAACGTCTTCATCGCTCAGGTCATGCTGATACTTCAGATAGTGCAGAGCAACCATCAGCCGCGTCGAGATGCCGGGCGCACCTTGACTGGGATGATAGGTGCTGCCCAGAGTCTGTTCGAACGACTGCCAGTCGATGCACAGACCGAGACGAACCAGCGGATGGCTCATGTCGATCAACTGCTCCAAATCTATCTGAAACAACTCCCGCTGTGGCTGCTCCGGCTCGCGCTTGGGTTGCATCGTTTTTCCCCAGTTTCCAAGGCATTTTGCTATGCCTTCAGGGAAATTCTAGACCAACCCATGCCGCATTTCATCAGGTTTTATAGGGGTTTTGTTGGCTTTTCAGGATCGACTAGGTCTTTGACTGCATAAAGATGTACCTTTAAAGTCACTTTCTAAGAAGGCAAAATGGCGGCACGATAGTGGCATGCAAAGCTATCATCGGCTGTACGTTCAGTTGGGGAGGAGTGATCGTCTGCGGCTAGCCGCGATGCTGGCCAAGGGACGGGAGCCAGCGCGTGTGTTGCGGCGAGCTTCGACGCTGCGCCAGCTTGACCAGGGACAGACAGCGGCACAGGTGGCCGTTAATGTCGGCGTGGCGCGCAAGACGGTTCGAGCCATCGCCCGGCGCTATGAAGAGCAAGATTTGGAATCGGCACTGTACGAAAGGCCCAGGTCTGGCAAACCGCGAGCTTTGGATGCAGGTCAGAGTCAGCGAATTGTCGCCATGGTGTGCGGTTCGGCGCCCGAGGGCAGAGCGCGGTGGAGCGTACGACTCATCGCCGAGGAAGCGGTCAAGCGAAAACTGGTGCAGCGGGTGGGCCGGGAGACGATCCGCATCCTGCTTCAGACCCACGAACTGAAGCCGTGGCGGGAAAAAAATGTGGTGCGTCGCAGAACTGAATGAGGAGTATATCGCGCGCATGGAGGATGTACTGGCGATCTATGAAAAGCCGCTCACGACCAGGGAGCCGGTTGTCTGCGTGGACGAAAAGCCGGTGGTGCTACATGCCGACGTTCGCCCGGCGCGGCCCATGCGGCCGGGCCGAATTGCGCGGCGCGATTGCGAGTACCAGAGGCGCGGCACAGCCAACGTTTTCTGCGGCGTCCAGCCCAAGTCGGGACGGCACTTCACCAAGCCCACAGCTAACCGTTCTTCGCCGCAGTTCGCCGACTATCTGGTGGAGATCGTGGCCAGCTATCCCGAGGCCGACACCATCCATCTGGTGATGGACAATCTGAGTTCCCATAACCGCAAGGCGCTGGTGGACCGCTTCGGCGAAAAGATCGGCGGACTGTTGTGGGAGCGTTTCACGGTGCACTACACTCCCAAACACGGCAGTTGGCTGAACCAGGCGGAGATCGAGATAAGCCTGTTCTCTCGCCAATGCCTGGGGAGGAACAGAATCCCATCGCTCGGACAACTGCAAAGGCAAGCACGGGCATGGAGCCGGAAAATGAACCGCGACCGAGTCACTATCAACTGGCAGTTCACACGCAAAAAAGCCCGCCAGAAGTTCGGCTACGAAAGAAACAAATTCATGCGGTCAGAGACCTAGTTAGATTGACTTGGCAACTCGATTCATTGTTTCGGTAGTAAAATCAACAAAAGAGAAGGTGCCCGCGCCCTGTTGGCGCATAGGATGAATCATGAACGAAAAAGACATGGCTTTTGAAATTGCGCAGAGATTCATTGAGATGGAAGCGGAGATTGAGGCTCGTGGTGCTGTACTAGACCGCTTTTGGTCTCGTCCCGATTCTCGGTGGCAACAGCACACTTATAATCGCGCGAATGAGATTCTAATTGGTCAAGCCACTCATGAACGGCGCGCCGAACTTCAATCTGCATTTGACGCCGCTAACGACGGTGATTCTCTGATACACATTCTTCATCAGGAAATTCTGCGGAGGGCAACGGTTTCATAACGGTAGGAACTGATGCGAGCGAATATGTTTTCTCCAGACAATGACGCACACAATGCGGTCCTGCTGTCCCTGGCAGGCGACGTCATCGCTCTTCTTGCGCTTTTGGCCTCGATACCAGCCATCATGATTTCGCGCAGGGTTGCCCGGCGCACAACCGAGCCGGTACTTACACTGCATGTTCCCAACCCTCTCTTCAATACGCATGCAGAACTCATGAATACAGGCGCTGTGCCAGCAACCAGCATCGAAATTGAATTGATCGAAAAGAGGAAGCGTGCAAGTGCATTGCTTCACGTAGCTGCGTTCCTCAATCCAGGCGACCAGTGTCCAATCATCGCGCTGAATTTCCCGCCCAGACTCATCGACGAATTACGAGAAAATTATGATATAGCTGACTCCGTACTCACAGGTTTCATGGTAGACCGCATCCGAACAGGAGACCCGAACCCCGTGAACAACCCGCGAGATCCAATTGAGATCGAGCACTGGGAGCGTCAAATCGCGCTTCATCTACTGACGCGGCACGGAGGCCAAAGAATCATCATCTCCTGCGCCGTCCCAGATGGACAGCGCCAACAAAGGATTTACACAATCTTAAAGCGCTCGGGGCTCCAGATGTGCAAATTGCCGGTCAGAATACACGCATGGTACCTGCGACTCAGATACAACAAGAACGCGGAGTTGAGGCCTATACCAGAAATGCCAGCGCTTTAGTCGTGGTCAGTCCGCCTCATAAAAACTTGCTCCATCCGCTGGCAGTGATTGCTTCTGGCCGTCATCTACTGCCTTCTGCAGCTCGCGTGCGATTGTTCCAATCCAAGGGTTTTCAAGAAGCCCGTCGATAACCCACTTCTCCTCTCCATCTTTTTCGCGCAGGATTGCATCCTCAATCTCTTGCCTTTTCATAGAACGGGTTCTGCTAAATGCAATATATCTTGCTGTCGGATCGGAATCGCCGCGTCCGAGTTTGAGAGTCCCTTCGTCCTCTGGTAGGCAGCTTTCAAGGATGAATCTTCTGAGATAAACATTTTGACATCTTTGAAAAACGCCAGACTTGACGCTATCTTCCGTTTGAACATACTTAAAAGCTAGACCCTGAACACCGGAATCTTCCGGCCACTTTGCCGCAAGTTCCCATATTGCCTCTGAATCCTTCCGGATTGTGTAATTTCCCCATCCATCTGCTCCAGCCGGGAACATTTCCCGGCTCAGGCGTCCATTGTGAATAACCTGTGGATTCACCAGGCACGCCTTAGCAAGCGTGGCCCTCTCTTCATTTTCTAGGAACAATGTTGTGTCTTGTGGGTCGAGGATGCGCTTTACAAACTCAAGACTGAGTTCCTTGTTCCGCATCATCGCCAAACGCTCGAGCGGAGCACATTCCCTAAACACCCCAATACCATCGCCACCTAAAGCAGACATGCCGAATTTGGAAAATAGGTGATGATTTTCATACAGCGCTGCGCGAACGAACGGGTCCGAATCCTGCTTGAGACGCTCAATCAGGTTCCTGTCTGAATGAAGATGCGTGACCGTATCTGTATATGTCAAAGGTTCTCCGCTGGGACCCAATATTGTAGACGCCTGCTCAGCTTGAACAGGAAGATATTGTCGTTCGCTGTAATCGAGGTCTTGGGCCTCGCGCGCCATCCACTCTCGTACCGAAGAATCGCTATCCGTGACGGCTTTCAATGCTAACTCATAAGGCAAGCGGACCCCTTGCCGATAGACACGACGCAAAAGACGAATCCGTCCACGACTGTTTTCGCGTTCATAGGACCTTGTCAGCTCAGCAATTGTGTAGGCATCTTGAATCCCATATCGCGGGCAATCTTGATACACCTGTTTGCGTATCCTCGAATCAAGATCGTCGCCCAACTGCTCATTTCCAGTAACTACATCCGTAATCTGCTCGTGCTCTCTTGTTTCTTTCGCATCTATGCCTCGTTTTAGCATTTCCACGATAGAGCCAATTTCAGCTCGGAGTGACGAGTACAGCCATACAACCACAGCCGCAATCAATAGAGCAAATCCAAGACTCCAGTACATCGCCATTCCTCCACGTTGCAGATGATGAAATTATAGGGAGCAGCTCACGAAGCGAAAAAGCGCACTCCAAGGCAACGGTTCTAAGCCCCAACTTTTTGATTAGAGGCCCAAGCCAATATCGAAGCTCTTCTCCTGCTCCGGCGCGATCTCCCGCTGCGGCGTCACTTCCTGCTCTTGCTTCTGTTCTGGCTTCATCTCCGGCGCGTGGGCGATGCTGTGCGATACATCATGCCCCAGCGCGGCGGGCAGCTTTCCGGTTCAGGTGCGAAATCATAGGAAATCCTCACTCTTCGAGGAGGCCAGCTACCGTTTCGCCTTGAGGAAATCGCAAATAGCTTGATATCCACCTTCGCAAGCTTTCCTGTAGAGTGCGAGCGCTTCCTCGCTGTCCTTGGCCACACCCAGGCCACGGTCATAGAGAGAGCCGAGAAGGGTACACGACGGCATGTCTCCTTCGTTGCAGGATTTCTTGAAAATCGCTTGCGCCCGTCCATAGTCTTGGCCATCGTATGAGAGCGACATGAATACTTGGCCCATACCCCTGCACCCTACCAGGTTTCCACCGTCGCAGGCCTTCTTGTAGAGGACAAGAGCTTTCTCCTCGTCTTCGGCCACACCTCTGCCTTCATCGTATTGCGCGCCAAGGTCTACACACGATGCAAAGCCGCCGTTGGCGCAGGAGCTCTCGTAGACACGGCGAGCCTGCTCGAAATCCCGGACCACCCCTTTGCCCCGCTCGTAGAAAAGGCCCACGTTATCACATGCTGCGTTATCTCCTTCGTCACAGGCTCTTTTGTACAGGGCAAAAGCCCGCGTATTGTCTTGGGCTACTCCTGCGCCATCTTCGTAAAGTTCACCAAGATACCGGCAGGCGGATCTAGATCCGCCGTCACACGCTCTCTGGGAAAAAGATCTCGCCCGCTCATTGTCATGGGGTACTAAGTCACTATATCGATATAACCAACCGAGTTCACCGCATCCAGCCATGTCTCCGCCGTCGCACTTTTTCCTATTGAGGGCAATGAATTCGGCGTGTTGCCCGTGTTTAAAAAGTTCTTTTGCTCGCTCAATCCAGGCAGCGCTATATTGCTGGTTCTCGTCGATAGAGCTAAGCGGCACCGGCTCCGTTGACATTGATAAAAGAGATTCCACTTCTCCTGCTGGAATAGCGAAGTTCAGGTTTTGGCCTTGCTCCAAGCTGACCTGCCGTGTGATTACTCCAACGACAATACCGTTCATATTTAGGAGCGGTCCTCCGCTATTGCCAGACGACACGGGCGCAGTTGTCTGAATCCAATCCTTCCCCAGCGTTTCCTGACGCAGTGCGCTGACTATTCCGTCCGACACCGTGCCCTCTAGGCCAAGCGGGCTGCCAATCGCGACAACGTGATCGCCAACATGCAGGTCACTAATTGAGGCAACCTTCAGAAAAGGCAGTGTTTTTCCCTTCACCTTGATAACAGCCAAGTCCTTGTTGGTATCCACTGCGAGCGCTCCTTCCACAGGAAGGAGTGTGCCGTCAGCCAATTTCGCAACGCCAGAGTGCGCACCCTTTATGACGTGGTAGTTTGTCACGACCTTGCCATCGGCAGCCACAGCGAACCCGCTGCCCAATGAGATCTCGTTTCCAGCTTGGTCTGATACAACAATTTGAACCACAGCATCCCGGCTGTGCCGCACAACATCGGCCACGGTCATTTGCTTGCTGGATTGGGAAGGCTGAGATTGCCCTAATGCAGTTGTTAGCAAAATCAAAAGGAACAAGAATGCGACGGCTGTTCTGTACATTCGATTTCTCCAATTCCACAGCCAAAGAACGCGGACGAACAGGCCAGAGAAGGAAGGCGTTGAATTCTATACTTAGGACGACGACGCCCCTGCACTCATTGGGCTCCGCCAAGCTCCGCTAGCTTCTTCTTAAAGAGCTGAGCACACCGATCTTGAGAATATGGCTTTTCAGGAGTCTTGACCGTGGCAGGAGGGCCACCTTCGCCATTATCTTGCCACAGGCTGTATGTGAGGGCGGAAATGTCGCCGTGTCGCTCCTTTACCTTTGACAATAAGGCAACCGAGGCCCCATGAACATCACAATAGAAGATCGTGTTCAGCCCCATCTCCATATAGCTCCCACCGCGAAGAGTGTAAGAGTCAACCGTTTGAAATGCTTCGCAGAATTTTGTGTCGTTAACTTTCGTCGGGTAGTCAATCACACTGATTTCGTTTTTCTTGAAGTCAACCATGAGTCTATGTCCACGGGAGCATGATCCGCTGTTGTTGTCTTCCGCCACGATACCCGCATTATCCCAAGATGAAATGCTGAATGCCGAGGAATCTGGAACAAGAACGCCAAAGAGAATTTCGGCATCGGTCTCCTTACAGAGACTTTCGCTGCGTGTACATTCGATCTTTACTGCGGTCTTTGGGACTAGCTTCTTGCCGGGACTCGGATTGATGGACAGCCAATACCCTTCAGCTTCCACCCATCCAATCGATTCATCCCTGATCAATTTCAAAGGACTTTTTGCCTCTATCCATTTGGGAGGATGGAAGAACCCATACGTCGCATCGTGCATTTCATAAGACCATGGCGCGGATGCCGTATCGACTATCGTTTCTACGCAGGTGTTGAGTTTCCAACTGTAAAATGCGCCCATCTTAATGGTCTTTTGATCTTCCGCCCCCTCGTGGCTATCGCTCCAAGCCTCAGCTGCTTCTAAGCAATGCTGATCAAGTTGAGCCTGAATTGATGTGGGGACTTTAGAGGGTGTAGGAACGTCCTGGCAGCAACCATAGGCGGCAGCAAGCGATAAAATCCCCAGGATTGCAGCGGTCTTCATCGGAATCATCGTACACCACGTTGATTAGGCGGCCCGAGCGGGCCGCCCAAGGTTATGCTAGCTCTTGAACGGACTCGCCAGGTAAGAGATGAATGATTGCAACTCTGGCCACGGCAGTTTCATTGCCACGGGGTTGCCGAAGGATTTCAACGAAATCCCCTTCCCTCTTCATCCGATCACCTGGGTACTCTGGGCAAGGCTCATTTTTGAGCCGGTTATGTCTGAACGTTTTCATCGTGTTTCTCCTGCTTGTTGGCCAAGGCGGATTGATTCCTCGTGGCCGGGGCGCTGCGCCGGTGGTGCTGGCGCGGCCTACACCCAGAATCCCTCCAAGCAGGAGCTTTGTCAAGCCTAAGTCTACTTGTCTCAACGACATACGTTTACCGATAGGAAAGGTGATGAAGGTTGAAACCTTCGTTGAAGGCGCGTAGACTCTCTCCATGACAGAATTGGCGACACGCGGAAATGTTGCGCTTGAATACAGCATCGTCATCAATCACGAGCAAGATAGAAGCTGGACGGCGACAATTGAAAAGCTGGGAGTGCGCACGAGCGGAGCCACAGAATTCGAGGCTCGATCCAAGGCTCAGGCGCAAGCATTGCGGGCGATTGCCAACCAAATTGAGACTGATCGCTCAGCTCCAGACAAAATCAGCTTCGGGGTATGGTTAGAGTGAAGCTACGCTCTGGTGGCCATCGAAGGCGGCTGAGGGCTTGTTCGCTTAATGACCCAAGCCAATATCCAAATTCTGCTCTTGCTCCGGTGCGATCTCCCGCTGCGGCGTGACTGCACGCTCCTGCTTCAGATCCAACACATCGAGGCCGCCGCGTCCGGTTGCTTGCCGGACGCGGTAACCGCCGCTATCGACAGACCGCGCCCTCGCCGGCCTGTTCGTCTGCCTTCCTGGGTTCTCCGGTTTTGGAGTGCGCCTGAACGGCCAGCTTGGACAGCGAAAACGAGTCTGACCCGATGAAACAGTTGGCCCCCGTCGTCTGCTTCTTCCAGATCGCGGCGGCAACCTTACTCTTCCTCAAGTCCAAGCTCTGCGGCGGAATAGGCGTCCGATTCTCTCCGGCGCTGGAACTCGCGGGCGGCAGTGATGTTTACCTGCTCATAGATTTTGGTCGCCCGCGCCTTGGCTCCGGCCATGAGCGACTGAGGAACTTCGGGAAGAGCCGTGAGCGCGTACTTGATGTAAGAGTCCGTCAAGGCGAGATGAAGCTGGCTGACCGTCTCCAGACTCCGAAACCTATGAGCAAGACTGTCCGCCAGATCCCCAAAGAGCGAGTAGACGAGCTGCTCAAGGTCGTCGCGCTGGTTGGTCCCCACCGTGACAAGGTAGTCGAAAACCTCGTTATCGCTCCTGGCGTGGAGTTGGGCCTTTAAGGCAGCAACGCGCTCTCCCTGAGCGCGATTGAGGCGAACGGTGTAGCGAACGGTATGGGGCGGCTTCGGTCTCGACATGGCAACACTATAACGAACTGTACATTGCAGTAGCAAGGTGACGCACATGGCCAATCTAAAGTACATCGGTGCGTCATACAATTCGATTGAAAGCAAATGAGATGGCTGGAGAAAATCTTCAAAGTGCGTCTGCGCTTTATGTTCCACTATTGCAGTACCCAATGAAGACCGCTGCAAAACAGCCAACCTCCCGGCGATCTTCGACCGTCGGAAAGCGCAGCCTGCGGCTGCAATAAATGGCTCATAAAGCCAGATTAAGACTCATTTACCCGCATCGTCTTGACCGGAATACAAAAATGAGGCTTGTTGAGTGTTTATGAGTCTTTCTGAGCATAAATGAGCAATAATCTGTCACGTGAGGCTTGCTAGATCGGTCCATAGTTGTCATACTCTAGTGCAATGCGCATTGCTTTACCAAACGGGATTCCTGAGCTTGATACGTTGCTGGACAGGTTCCGAGAGCGGCGGGGACTGATATCGCTAAAGGCTCGGGCCTTGAAGGGACTGGAGGCTGAGTTGGGGACGGCCTATGGAATTGGACTGCCATGGGTTGCGATTTGGCGTGCGCTGGCGGAATGTGGATACGAGGGAAGCTATAGACAGTTCTGGCGGATGGCCGTGCGACTGACAGGGGCATCTAGCTTACAAACCTCAAAAGGCCAAGAACCTCCCGCCCCCTGTGGTGGGGAAAGAGATTCAACCTCCGGCAGTCCGTGAAACGGAACCTGCCCACAGAGAACAGCGGAAAACCGGAATGGCAAATACGGAGAGAAGAGCAAATGGTGCGGCTGGATCGCGAGGCGGAACTGAATCGCCAGCGTGAGGCGCGGTTGCATGTGAAGAAGGTATTCACTCCGAGCGTGTTTGTGGGGCGGAGCGAGGAATGAGCGCCGCCTACTTCGCCGCCGTAGCTGATCTGCTAACGCAGACCCCGACAATGAAAGCGGAAGAGCTAGGTTTTTGCTTTTGCTTTTGTCTTTCCATGCTCATGCCCGGATAGTGGGAAATTCGGCCTGGGTTGAAGCTCCGGGTCAAGGCCGCGCAGCGCCGCGTTCTACGCGGTTTAGCCTTGACGCGGAGCTGGCCAGGCCGATACTCGCTGAGCCGGGATGGCATTCGGGGCATATTTCCGCAAGAACGCTTTGAGTTTATAGAATGCCTACTGTGGACGTGAAGCTCCGATGGGCGCGAAGCTCAAGCTTCAGTTCTTCCCGGAGCGCCTTGCTCTTCTTGAGGCGCTTGAAGAACTCTTCGAGGACGCTCACGACAATCGCGTTAATGCTGACCCCTTCCGACTTCGGCCCACTCCTTAAGCGCGATCCTGGCCTCTGCGCCGACATGAAGGAGTTGCGGATTGGAAAGCCCCAGACCCGCCTTGCGAGTTTGCTGAATCTCCACTTTTTCCCGATCAATCTGGCTCAGAGCGAAAAGCACAATCCGGGCCAGATCGCCCTTCACGCGCGATTCCTCCGTGATTGCTTCTCGCAAATCAATCGGAAGCCGGAGCGTCATTCCTGGCTTGTCGTCAGCCGTCTCTTGCGCTTTTTTGATCGCAGTCCGGGTTTTCTTCTTCACTGCCACAAATGGACCTCCCGCTTTCATTCTGCGTTTTCCCTGAGCCTTCAAAAGGCGAGTGCGTTCTGTCCGCCCCGCATTCACAAGGCGCGCCGAATGCTCATCACACGGACAACCTCATCTATCATGACACGCCACAACTGCCATGCACGTCGCGGTATTCAGGTTCTCTTCCAGCGATTCTACCCGATGGCCAATTTGCCTGCCGCAGGCGATTATGGCACACTATAAGCAATGTACATTGCAGTAGTAAGCGAACAGCGGAAGGAGAAAATGACCTTGAACCAAGAGCCCTTTGTATCCGCAGATGAAGCTGCCAAGTTTCTTGGCATCAAGCGCCGATTCCTGCTTTCCCTGGCACGCAGGGGTATCGCCGGAGCGTATGCGCTCGGCACAGGCGGTATCCGCAAGATTTGGGTATTCCGGCTCTCAGAACTCGCAGATGCTATCGACTCGAAGCGGTATCATTTGATCCATGGCAGTCCCCGCTGAGAGGAGCTTTTATGGCTTATCAGCGTGGATCATTGAAGAAAGTGCCGCGCAAGGAAGGAGACACCTGGGTGCTCCGGTACAGGGTAGCTACGGCAGACGGGAGGCGGGTTGAGAACACGCTGCCCATCGGCCTCGTCCGGGATTTCCCGAGCGAGAAGGCCGCATGGCGTGAGGTTGACACGCTTGGCCTGCTCGTCCGCATCAACAGCGACGCCCCTGCCCCCGGCCGCATCCACTTTGCATCCCTTGCCGAGCATTACCTGCGGGCGGACTTCGGCCAGGACGCAGTGCGTCCGAAAACCGAAGGAACGACCTGCGAACACTCAACAAATTGTCCGGCAGCACCTCATCCCCCGCTGGGGGAATGAGATTGCCGAGGACATCAAGCCACTCGACCTTCAGCGCTGGCTGAAATCGCTGCACTCAGACAAGGAGCTTGCCTGGACGACGGTTTCCAAGATTCGCGGCGTCATGTTGCGCATCTACAAAGTCGGCATCCTGCACGAGCTGGTCTCCAAGAATCCAGCCCAGCCCGTCGAGACGCGTAGCACAACAAACTACCGGGCTATTGTCATCACACCGCAGCAAACGCGGTCGATTCTGCGCACGTTGTCCAGTCCGCTCCACCGCATTCTGGTGTTCACCTGTGCCGCAACCGCTCTTCGTTCCTCCGAGTTGCTTGCGCTGCGGTGGGCAGATATCCGGTTTGAGGATGAGCGGATACGGGTATCCAAACGCTGGTCAAGGGGAAAAGATGGGGCAACCAAGACGGCAAGTTCAGACGGTTTTGTGCCGCTGCATCCTCGTCTGGGGCGTCATCTGAAAGCTTGGCGTTCCCGAACGCCATACGGAAAGGACACGGATTTTGTGTTTCCTTCCTTCAAGGCAAATGGGAGGGTTCCTCTTTCGCCCGCTGTGTTTGTGGCGGATCACCTGCGTAAGGCCGCCGTTGGGGCCGGGGTGCAGGTTCCCAAAGGGCATCGGTTTGGGTTGCATAATCTCCGCCATTCGCTTTCCAATTGGATGGTGAACACGGCGAAGGTCGAGCCGAAAACGGTGCAGGGAATTCTGCGCCATAGCCGGATTCAGACGACGCTGGACCTGTACACGCAGCAGGACTCGCACCAGACACTGGTGGCGCAAGGCCAGTTTCTTGAGGCATTGCGGACGCACACTACTTTGGTGCAGTAGCTGTGGGCTGGAATGTGGGTTGTATTTTTCGGCTGTTAAGGCCGTAAATTATAGATTATATGGTGGGCGCTGCAGGATTCGAACCTGCGACTTCCACCGTGTGAAGGTGGCACTCTACCGCTGAGTTAAGCGCCCAAGGGAGGTTGGCAGGAAGTTCTGCGCCAGCAGGGCATCCCGTAGGTTAGAGTAACACCAGCGGGGCTTTACGGCCAACCCCTTGCCAGGGGCCGCGGGCATGTTTGCTGTCCCCGGAACGAATCTGCTGATGCGCTGGAGAGCCCGGTCAATCCGCGCAGCCGGCGAGTTCCCGCCCGACCGGGAAGCGGCATTGCGCCCCGTTTCCGGCCTGGGCGGCGTGGACCTGGCGGGGGCTGGCCCTGGGCCGTCGGGACTGGGAAGCGTGGGTGTCGGGGCATCTGCCGCGCGCAGTCCGGCGCCTTCCGGGCCTATGCCATTCGAATCTGCGCCGGCCAGACGGCGAGGGTGGAAATTCCAGCGAGGAAAATGCGGATTTGGCGCAACCTTCCGGCGCGGATGGGGTTCCAGAAGATATGGCAACCCTGGTCCTGGACAACTCGGCCCTGGGAGCGGGTACCGGCAACACGGCCGGACTCAAGGCTCGGCCCCGTTGTGCGAGTCAACGCCGCGCCTCGATCCCGGCAGCGACGCGGCCATCATGCTGCGCGCTGGCGGCGGGCGACGAGGCGGCATTCAATTTTCTGGTGGGAAAGTACCACCGGGCCATGATTCACTTCCTCTTCCGGATGGTGCGTAACCAGGCGGTTGCCGAAGAACTGGCGCAGGAGGTGTTTCTGCGCGTCTACCGTTCCCGGGAGAGCTACCGGGCGGAAGCCAAGTTCACCACCTGGCTTTACCGGATCGCGACCAACCTGGCGGTGAACCACGCGCGCGATACCCGGCACGAGCGGTCGGCGCAGACGATTTATCTGGATGCGCCGGACGAGGAGACAGGCACTACGCCGGACGTGGCCGACGACGAGCCGCGGTGGAGCAGAGACTGATGCGCGATGAGCGCATGGCGGCCATTCGCAAGCACGTGATGGCTCTGCCGGAGCGGCAGCGGATGGCGGTGTTGATGCACAAGTACCAGGGGATGGATTACCGGCAGATCGGGGAGGTGCTCAAGCTGAGCGAGTCGGCGACCAAGTCGCTGCTCTTCCGCGCCTACCAGACGCTGCGGGACAAGTTGAAGGATTTTGTATAGGGAACGAGCAGAATGCTTTTGTTCAAGTCAAACAAGCCGGGCAACACCGGCGGGGAGTAGGGGGTAACCATGGAAACGATGAAGCACAATTGCACTGGGATGGAATCGAAGCTGGCGGAATTGCTGCTCGATCCGGCCGCGGTGCCTGCCAAGGTTCGAGAGCATGTGGAGCAGTGTGAGCGCTGCCGCGGGGAGCTTGCGGAGTTGCAGGCCACCATGGCCCTGCTGGACACCTGGGAGAGCCCGGAGCCGAGCCCGTACTTCCTCACCCGCCTTGACGCGCGGATGCGGGAAGAGCGCCAGGCCGCGCCCGAGGGCTGGTTTGCCCGCCTGCGCGACCGCTTCGCCTATGGCCCCCCGATGCACGTCCGGCCGCTGGCCGCCATGGCGCTGGCTGTGATGCTGCTGGTGGGCGGTGGAACCTACCTGGGCGTCACTGACCTGGACCAGACCACCGCCTCAGCTCGAACCAGGCCGCCGTGGTTCACGATCTGCAGATGCTGGATAACAACGCCCAGCTGCTGGACCAGATGGAAGCCATGTCCACCGCTCCCGCAACCGACAACGGCGACTGAGCCTGAGACGGTTGCCGCCTCGCGTGTCAGGGCAGGACTTTGAGAGCCCGCCCTGAGCGCAGCCAAATTGGGCCGGATGTCCTGCCTGGTCTGGCGCGATTTGACCGCAAGGAGAATCGAGAACCAACGAATTCTGAAAATGCTCTGGAATTGTCCGGAGCTCGAAGTAAAAAGGGAACCAGACGGACAGGAAAGAGATCGGGAACGTCACAATGACCGGGAGACACAATGCGTGGTGGTTGCAGCGCGCAGCTTTGATTGCGGCGGTCGCGTTGGCTTGCGCACCGGCCTCCTGGGCATTCCGCAACCAGCACAGCAGCCCGCCGGCCCGGTCCGCGCCCCGCTACCAGGCGCCGCGCAGCCAGTCTGGCAAGGCGCAACGCCAGCCCAGGCCCCAAAACCAGAACCGTCCGGCCAACCAGTACCAGGCGCGTCCGCAGGCCAACCCCGCTCAACGTACGGCTCCGAACTACGCCGCGCCTCGTCCTGCCTATCCGGCTGCGCCCAATCGCGCGCCCGGATACGGCACATCGCCCTATGGCGGGTCCCCGCTCGGGCAGCAGGTGCGGCCGTCGTACTCGTATCCCGGAGCAGCGCCTCCCGGGCACTTGGGCGACTGGCTCAACCAGCACCGCGGCCAGCCCGTGCAGGACCAGGAGCGCACCCTGCGCAGTGACCCCAGCTTTAACCGCCTGCCCCCCTCTGACCAGCAGCGCCTGTTGCAGCAGCTGCACCAGGTGAATCAGATGCCGGAGGACCAGCGCCAGCGCCGCCTGGCACGCAGTGAGATGCTGGAACGCATGTCGCCGCAGGAACGCATGCAGGTGAACCTTGCCGGACGCCGCCTGGCCGCGCTGCCGCCGGATCGCCAGGCCATGGTCGGCCGCGCCTTCCGCGACCTGGGAGCCGTGCCATTTGAGCAGCGCCAAATGGTGCTCAACTCCAGCCGCTACCAGGGCGCGTTCAGTCCCGAAGAGCGCGATATTCTCACCAACATGCTCCGCGCCGAACCCTACCTGCCGCCGCGATAAGCGCAACCCGTCCTAAATCCTGTTTAAGAACTGCCATCGCCAGACTGTCTTGAACGGGCACGACTTCAGTCGTGCCGAAAAAGGGGCCGAAGCGACGAGGGGTTTTAACCCCGGAGGGATGTTCCTTTGCTTCTGATTCCAAAGCTGTCCAGAGTTTTTTTTGCCGGGTGCCCCCTGTCTCGCTTCTCGGGGACAGGGGAAAGCACAAACTCTTCACCTCACTCGAATGACGGAGGGAGCAGAGGTTTTTACACGTTGCGGCGAATCTAGCTCAGACTCAAATTCGCACGGTTCAGACTCAAATTCGCACTGTTTTGTAACCAGGGCCTGACTTTAGTCGGGCCGATAAAGCCAATTAAATGAATGTCGGGCTTCAGCCCCTGCAAAGGTTAGAACCAGGACAATCTTGGAATCGCCACTTTTCCGAAATCTGTTCAGGCACCTGAACAACCGGATCACCGCTTCAAATGGCTCAGGATTCTGGTTCTGAAGATTGAGGTAGCGATGTCCCGAACCATCTGGAAACAAAGCCACAATGTAATCGAAAACGGCGAGGTGAACAGTGTCAGGGCTACTCCAGCAATCGTCAGCGCTCTGTTGTGCCTGTAAATCCCCAAAGCGGCCGCTGTGAGGGAAACGAGGAATGTGACCGCAAACAGGGCTGCGATGCCGCCACCAACGAATTCCGAACGCTTTTCGTACGGCCTCAACTGGTCCCACTCGCGAGCCCCGGAAAGATACCTCTCACCGCACACACAGTAAAAAGTTGGCGACCCAATTGGCGTTCCCCCATGTCCATGCCGAACATAGAAATGCCTGGTGATATCTTCTCCGCATTTGTCGCACAAATATACTTCGGCACGCTCAGGAAACCGGCTTGCCGGCAAGCTGCTAAGAGAAGCACCGCTGAGTCCGAGCAGCTGCATAGCGGCTTGTCGCTCCGTTCAGGCCAATGTTCCAACAGGCATACTCGGCCTAAGGATCAGCTTAAACCGATGCGCAGACGCACGCCTCACCGCTTCAACTCCAGCGTCCCCCGTAGCCGTATATCCCGCGAAGAACTCCCCACCTGCACCTCGAAAGTCCCCGGCTCTGCGACCCACTCCTTCTTCGTCGGGCTCCAGTAGGAGAGCGCGTCGCGGCCCAGCGTGAACTGGACGGGCTTTATCTCGCCCGCCTTCAGTTCCACGCGCTGGAAACCCTTCAGCTCGCGCACCGGCCGGTCAATCTTCGAGTGCCCGTCGTGCACGTAAAGCTCCACCACCTCCGCCCCGTCGCGTGTCCCGGTGTTCTTCACATTCACGGTAACCACGGTCGCACCCGCCTTGGCGCTGCCAGAGTTTGTCGCAGACGGCGTCACCTTCAGATCGCTGTACTCAAACGTCGTATAGCTCAGCCCAAACCCAAACGGAAATTGAGGCTCCACGTTCTTCGTGTCGAAGTACCGGTAGCCCACATAAATCCCTTCCGCGTAGTCCACCTTCAGGTTCTCGCCGGGATAGTGCCCGTAAGCCGGCGAGTCTTCAAACTTCTTCGGAAACGAGACCGGCAGCTTGCCCGAAGGGTTTGCATCGCCGAACAGCACAGACGCCAGCGCATGCCCGCCCTCCTGTCCCCCATACCACATCTCCACCAGCGCCGGCGTTGTGTCGATCCACTTCGTCATCGTCACCGGGTCGCCGCTGTTGAGCACCACAATGGTGTGCGGGTTCACCTTTTCGACGGCCTCAATCAACTCGTCCTGGCCGGCGGGCAGGTCCATCGTCTTCACGTCGTAGCCCTCGGTTTCAAGCTTGGGATAACGGCCCACCACCACCACGGCCACGTCCACCTTCGCCGCGGTCTCGGTTGCCTGGCGCAGCAGGTTGGCGCGCGCCACCGGCGTCTCCTGCACCGGATCTTCGCCCTCCATGCCCACCCCGAGGACGTACTGCACTTCAAGCCCGCTGCCTGCCCGCTCCTTGATCGCGTCCAACGGTGTGATGGCGTACTTGGGCCGCACCAGCGAGCTGCCGCCTCCGCCGGTCCGCGCCACTGCCGCATTCGGCCCGATCACGGCAATCGAGTGAATCTTCGCAGCGTCCAGCGGCAGCAGCGCGCCGGCGTTCTTCAGCAGCACAATCCCTTCCGTCGCGCCTTTGAGGGCCACAGCCTTTTGCTCTGGCGTGTCCACTTCGCCGCCGCCCACATGCGGATGATCGAACAGGCCGGCCTCGAAGATGACGCGCAGAATGCGGCTCACGTTGTCGTTGAGCGCGGCCTCGGTGAGGTGCCCGGCCTTCAGCTCGGCCAGCACCTTGTCCGCGGTCAGCCAGCCGCCGCCGTTGCCGGAGGCCAGCGTGGCCGGCCGCGCCATCCAAGCCCGCATCGGCGGACCGCCCGGCATCTCCAGGTCCATCCCCGCGTTCACCGTCGGTGCCGTCGAGTAGGTGCTGCCCCAGTCGGAGATCACGAACCCCTTGAAGCCGAACTCTCTCTTCAGCACGCCGCTCAGCAGCGCCGAGCTCTCCGCGCAATGCACCCCGTTCACCTTGTTATAGGCAGACATCACCGTCCACACGTGCGCCTCTTCCACGGCGGCCTTGAACGCGGGCAGATAAATCTCGTGCAGCGTCCGCTCGTCGATCTGCGCGTCGATGCGGTGCCGCTCAAACTCCTCGTTGTTGGCGGCAAAGTGCTTCACCGAAGGGATCACGCCCTCGCCCTGTACGCCCTCGATGTAAGCCACGCCCAGCCGCGCTGCCAGGTAAGGGTCTTCGCCGTAGCCCTCGAAGTTGCGCCCCCACAGCGGCACCCGATTGATGTTCACCGTCGGCCCCAGAATCATGTCCCGGCCCAGCGCCTTCACCTCCTGCCCAATGGCCTGGCCCTCGCGCTCCACCAGGCCCGTGTCCCACGTAGCCGCCATCGCTACGCCGGAGGGAAAACTGGTGGCCTGCACCTTTACCGCAGGGTTGTTGACTGAATTCGTAATTGCCGAGCTGCCCGCCCACGACCGCACGCCCAGCGGCCCATCGGCCATGTTGATGGCGGGAATGCCCAGCCGGTAGTTGGCCGTCGACTCCATCCAGCCCGAACCTGAAAGCATCGCCGCCTTCTCGTCCAGCGTCATACGCCCCAGCAGGTCCTTCACCCGCTCCTCCACCGGAGTCGCCGGATTCCGGTACGGCGCATCCGTCGGAATGGAAGCCTGGCCCGCAAAACTCAGCGGGCAAACGAAGAGCGCGAGAAAAAGAGCGGAAAGGCAGGAATGAATGCGGCGCATCGGCAGGGCTCCTGGGGCGGGCAAGCAACCCGCCAAAGATTCGCAGCCTATGGTAGTCGATTGCCGCTGCCGCGAACAAACCAATTCAACGCAACAGGAGCCGGTAAAATCCGCAGCTAAGCTACAATGAAAGATGGGCTAAGGCCAGAATTCATTGCGCTGTGTGCGCAACTAGAGCAAGGAGCTTCAAACTTTATGGCGATTCCCGCCACGCAAATGCGTCCCGGCATGATCATCAAGCACAACGACCAGTTGCACCTGGTCTTCAAGGTCGAGCACCGCACGCCGGGCAACCTGCGCGCCTTCATCCAGGCCAAGCTGCGCAACCTGCGTACTGGCGCCATGTTCTGGCGATTCCCGCCACGCAAATGCGTCCCGGCATGATCATCAAGCACAACGACCAGCTGCACCTGGTCTTCAAGGTCGAGCACCGCACGCCGGGCAACCTGCGCGCCTTCATCCAGGCCAAGCTGCGCAACCTGCGTACTGGCGCCATGTTCGAGCACCGCTTCCGCTCTGCCGACGCCATTGAAAAGGTGGTCGTCGACGAAGTCTCCATGGACTTCCTCTACAACGATGGCGACGACTACTACTTCATGAATCCCGTTGACTACGAGCAGACCGTCCTCAAGGGCTCCACGCTCGGCGACGCCGTTGAATACCTGACGCCCAATCTGCAGATCAAGGTCAGCTATCACGATGGCAACGCCGTCGGCATCGATCTGCCCGCGGCCGTCGAGCTCACCGTCGTCGAGACCGAGCCGGGCCTCAAGTCCGCCACCGCCTCCAGCGTTACCAAGCCCGCCAAAACCGAAACCGGCCTGGTGGTGCAGGTGCCCGCCTTCATCAACGAAGGCGAAAAAATCCGCGTCGACACCAGCGAGGGCGCTTACCTC
This sequence comes from uncultured Acidobacteriaceae bacterium, assembly GCA_963776535.1. Lineage (GTDB taxonomy): Bacteria > Acidobacteriota > Terriglobia > Terriglobales > Acidobacteriaceae > Telmatobacter. The sequence continues at coordinate 274,446 of CAVZNB010000002.1, forward strand.
AGCCGCGCATAAGCAGTCCGAAGATTGTTGCCGGGTCGTGCGGGGACGGAGGTTTCCATGAAGCTGCTTCTGGCGCTTGTTCCTCTCTTGTTGTTGCAGGAGGTTTCCGCAATGGCGCAGACGCCCCCGCCGCTCACCCCAGACCAGAAAGCTCTCGCTGAGGGCAACAATGCTTTCGCCGTCGATCTATACGGCCAGCTCCGCAAGCAGGACGGCAACCTCTTCTTTTCCCCCGCCAGCATCTCCACCGCCTTCGCCATGGCCTATGCGGGGGCAAGCGGCAGCACTGCGCGGCAAATGGCCGCCACGCTCCACTTCACCTTGCCGCCCGATCGTCTGCACCCCGCCATGGGCGCCTGGCTCAACGGGATGAACGCCGCACATCCTGGCTACCAGCTTCACGTGGCCGACGCGTTGTGGGCCGAAAAGGACGAGACTTTCCTCCCGGACTTCCTCAAGCAGACCAAAGACGGCTACGCCGCCGGCTTCCATCCGGTCGACTTCAAAACCGCGCCCGAAGCGGTGCGCCTGACCATCAACCAATGGGTCGCCGACCAGACCGCGGACAAAATCAAAGATCTGCTCCAGGCCGGTGCGGTCACCCCCGACACGCGCCTCGTACTCACCAACGCCATCTACTTCAAGGGCGACTGGCAAGCGCAGTTCGACAAGACGCAGACTAAAGAGGAGGATTTCCATCTCGCTGCGGGCCAGGCGGTCAAGGCGCCGCTCATGCATCGGACAGCCACGTTCAATTACTTCAATGGCGGCACATTTCAGGCGCTCGAGATTCCTTACAAGACCGGCGAGCTCTCCATGATCGTCCTGCTGCCCAACGACGCCGCCGGCCTTCCCGCGCTGGAGCAGTCGCTGACGGCAGCCAGCGTGCAGCAGTGGCTCAGCCAGTTGCGCGGCGGGGGAAAGGTGATTCTCACCCTGCCGAAATTCAAAATGACAGAGAAGTTCGAGCTCAACAGCGCTCTCAGCGCACTGGGCATGCGCCAGGCCTTCGACAAGAACACGGCCAACTTCTCAGCCATGACCGGCAAGCGCGACCTGTGGATCTCCGCGGCCGTGCACAAGGCCTACATCGACGTGAACGAAGAGGGAACCGAAGCCGCCGCCGCAACCGGCCTGGTAATGTACTCCATGGCCATGGCCCGCCCGCAGCCGCCGCTCGTCTTCCGCGCCGACCATCCCTTCCTCTTCCTCATCCGCGACAACCGCTCCGGCGGAATCCTGTTCCTCGGCCGCCTCACCGATCCAACGAAGTGAGCCAAGCAGATGCCCGGTTCAAGTCTGTGCCCTCCCAGGTCCGAAAATCCAGCCACGGGCCACCGAATTGCTTCTGGGTTAAGGGTGGGGCACCCGGCCCCCAATTCCCTCCAACGAGCCGTCATCCTGAGCGAACGGGGCCCCAGACGCCTTTCAGTCTGGGGGTGGTGAGTCGAAGGATCTGCGGTTGCACCTTGGGATTTATGCGAGGAGCTTTAGGAGCTTGTTGAAAAACCAGAATCCAAACGCCTTGTAACAGGGCACAACTTCAGTCGTGCCGATAAGGCCAATCAAATCAACTGGGCTTTAGCCCCTGAGGGATCTCTTCACTCCGATTTCGCTCCTACAGCGGCTTTTTCAACATGCTCCTAGTGTTCTGTTTCTGAAGTTCGCAACATAAATATCGCTGTCATCCTGAGCGAAGCTTGGCCCGATTTTGAGCCAAGTGGAGTCGAAGGACCTGCATTTCGGGGCTTCGACTTATGCTGCGAACTTCGGGGACACCACACTAGGGTGTTTCGAGGAGTGATCCTGCCCGCCGGACTAACCCGGTCGATTTTGGGGTGGGGAGGCGGACTCTCAAAGCGACGCCAGGTGGCCCGGTCAAGGTTTTCACCTCTGGCTCTCCCTCGTTGCGTTGTGCCCCATCCAAGCCGCGTGGTTTGCGGCTTGGGTGGGAAAGCACGAACCTTGTGCCGGGTCTGACCACAATCTTAGCGCAGTGCCATCCAAAATCGCGGATGAGAAAGACAGCTGGTTGAGGGTCGCGGTCTCCCACTCATCCACGATAAGGCTGTGGATGAATGGGGCACTGAGGGTTCTTGGTTATCTCATGACCGGGCCACCTGCCACTCACTTCCGGGCATCGGCGCGGCGCGGTTTCGTCAAAGCTACCAGCGCACCAATCCAAACCACCAGCGTTAGCGTCCCCGCCGGCATCACCCACGCCGGCAGCAGCCGATGAATCGCAGCCAGATCCACACCCCGATAAGCCGCCAACCAGCCTCCCAGCCGCCAATTCAACAACGCCAGGATCACCGCCCATCCCAGCACCAGTCCCCTTATCGTCGCCTTCCAGCCTGCCAGGCCCTCACGGCTGTTCACATAAAGCAAATTCCACCCGCCCAGCACAACCATCGTTCCCAACAGGATTGCGCCCGCCAGCCAGTCGTGGGCTTTGAACGCCAGGTAGCTCAGCGCGGAGAACATCGCCACGTAGATCCCTGCCACCATCGCAACTCTCGATGAAAGAGTCGTCGGCGCTCCGCTGTTTTCCGGAATCCCCGGCTCCTGCTCAATCTGCCGTCGCATGGCTGCGCCTCGCCGGAGGAAGAACACGATGACCCCCCCGACAACCATCCCGTAGACCCACCAGAAGCCCGCAAACACCGCAAAATACGTCGCATCGCTCCAAGCGTATCCGTGCCGCAGAGCCTGCACTGCATATTGCCCGGCCACACCCCAGCCCAGCACGAAGGCCCAAAGGCAACTGAGCCAGATGCCCTGAAACCGTCGCTCGCGGGCCGTCGGCGCCGACCGCACTGAAATCCAGTTCACCATGATGCCGGCAAACACACCCAAAAACGGCGTCACCGGAGCCAACCAAGCCGCCAGCCAGGAAGCCATCGACCCACTCTTGGCCATGGCCGCGCTCTTGCCCGCCACGCCAACGCCCACCGTTGCCGCCGACGCAGTCGGCAGCATCGCCAGCACTGCACTCGAGAAGCTCTGTCCCGGCGCTGTCCGGCTGAGCGTTCCTTCTACAAACGCAACCACCTCTTCGTGCAGCAGCTTGCGCCCTCGCGCGAGCCTCTGCTTTACCGCGTCCTCGTTCAGTTCCAGCTCAGCCGCCACGCGCTCAATCGACTTCTCTTCGCGATAGAAAAGGATCAGCGGCTCGCGGTAAGTAGCAGGAATCCGTTCCAGCGCTCGCCACAGGATCGCCTCTTCTTCACGGCTGACCGCTTGTATGAGGGGCGACGCCTCAGGCGCGCAAGGCTCCTGGATTTCTTCCAGGGTCTCGGCGGCGTGTATAGGCTCACGGCCCTGTCGCCGGAATTCTTTGCCCACCAGGAACCGCGTGATGCTGCACAACCAGGACCGGAGCTTCGCAGGCTCGCGCAGTTCCGAGAGCTGTTTCCACGCGGCAAGAAACGCGTCCTGCGCCAGGTCTTCGCTCAGGCTCAAGCTTCCGGTGGCGTTGTAAGTAATGGAGCAGACCAGCGACTGGTACCGCTTGACGATCGTCCCAAACGCTGCGCGGTCGCCTGCCAGAGTGCATTCCACCAGTTGCGCGTCATTGTTGTCTGATGCTTTCGTGGTCATCTCTATGCCTCATCGTATAAGTACCCGGACAGGATGAAGAGGTGACAGGAGTATTTGCAGCCCCCAGGAAATGACTCCCGAGTTTTGCAGTTTAATTCGCGAGAACGCGCACAATTCAATCATGGGAGCCAAAACAACACTCCAGAGCCAGGAGTCAGGGGGCAGGTGGCCCGGTCAAGGTTTTCACTTCTGGCTCTCCCTCGATGCGTTGTGCCCCATCCAAGCCGCGTGGTTTGCGGCTTGGGTGGGAAAGCACGAACCTTGTGCCGGGTCTGACCACAATCTTAGCGCAGTGCCATCCAAAATCGCGGATGGGAAAGACAGCTGGTTGAGGGTCGCGGTCTCCCACTCATCCACGATAAGGGCAGGTGGCCCGGTCAAGGTTTTCACTTCTGGCTCTCCGTCGATGCGTTGTGCCCCATCCAAGCCGCGTGGTTTGCGGCTTGGGTGGGAAAGCACGAACCTTGAGCCGGGTTTGACCACAATCTTAGCGCAGTGCCATCCAAAATCGCGGATGAGAAAGACAGCTGGTTGAGGGTCGCGGTCTCCCACTCATCCACGATAAAGCTGTGGATGAATGGGGCAAATGGGTTTTTGGTTACCTTGTGACCGGGCCACCCGCCAAAGTTTGGGGCTGTGCCTCTCCGAGCACGAGTCTAACTGGTTTCGGTACTAATTTCATTCATGCGCTGCATTACCGACCGATCCACTTCAGCTAACATCGCGTAGATGCTCGCTTGGTTACCACTCACTGCGTGAGTGCTAAGGTATTTCTGAAGTTCTTCAACACAAAGACGCGCGCCTCGTTTCGATTGATGCTCAAGGCAAATGAAGGCCCCCTCGGGGGTCTCGATGTGAAACCACCCGTCACTCTTTTGTGCATCTGCCGAAATCTCCGGGCTTCCGAGCTTAACATCCGATGGAGCAAGATCGGGTATCCCAGGAACACTAAATGTTCGCTTGCTCACTCGGTTACTCAAAAGTAAGTTGGCGATTTCGGCGTGCCCTGCCAGTTCTGCAAGCCCTGCAGGCGAGCTTCCGTCACTTGCCTTCGCATGTCGATCCGCACCTGCCGCGAGCAGTAGGCCCACAATTCCTCTTTCACCTTTGTGAGCCGCAACATGCAGCGCGGTAACGCCGTTATTATCTTTCATATCTAATTGGACGCCTTTAGAAACTAAAACGGAGACTGCCCCGTAATTACCATTTACCGCCGCGCCAATGAGTGGAGTCAGGCCGTTCTTATCTTTCACATTTAGGTCTGCCCCGTGCGAGATTAACGCTTCGACGATATCGCTCCCGCGACCCTTAGCGGCAGCTATCAATGCTGTTGATTCGTCCCTTGCCCTTGCTTGCACGTCCGCACCGGCCCTGATAAGCATCTCGGCTACTGACTTGTCCGTAGCAAAAAAAAGCGGTGTGCATCCTTCTATCCATTGTGCATTCGCATTTGCGCCATTTTCGAGTAGAAGCTTAACTACTTTTGTATGCGTCCGCCCCACAGCTAAAATCAAAGGGGTGGCCCCACTTGGGTCTGTTGCGTTAACATCTGCACCATTGATGATCAGCACAGAGGCTGCCTCAGTTTGACCAGCTGCGGCAGCTATTGCCAAAGGGGTCAGGCCGGATTTATCCTTCGAATCAATGGGGACTCGGTTGGCAATGGCGCGATTGATTGCGCTAATGTCGCCAAGGAGTGCTGCTTGGTGTAATGAGACCGCCGGCACAGGAGCCGTCCCCACGGCGGGTGCTCCTACAGATTGTTGTGAGGCTTTATTGCGCCTGAAGAAGCCATCCAAGATTTTCACGACGAGCCCCCTGAAGTGAGTGAGTCGGCCTAACCGAATTTGCTTCTTCTCGAATGGCCCTATTCGGTGCTACACCCGCGCGCCATAGCGGCACAACAGCGCCTCCATATCGCTACGGCCCTGCTGGACGGCATAGTATAACGGCGTATGCCCCTCCTTATTCTTTATATTCACCTCCGCGCCGAAATCGAGAAACGCTTTTATTACGTCATTCTGCCCCTGTACCGGCCAGGATGTCATCCTCAGGGCGTGCAACGGAGTGTTGCCATCATTGTCCCTTAAGTTTATATCCGCCCCATTATCAGTAAGCAATTTGAATAGGTCCACATTCGTATCCTGGGCTACGAAATGCATCGGTGCAATACCATATTGGTCTTGCGCGTTAGGATTGGCACCGCCTGCTAGCAGTACCCTTGCCATGTTGTAGCTGGAAGAATAAAAACCTGTCATTGCAATCAGCAAAGGAGAGCGACCGCGCTTATCCTTTGCGTTGACGTCAGCGCCGCTGGACACCAAAAACTCCAAGACCTTTTCGCGTTGAGCGTTGGCGGCCCAATGAAGTGCGGTGCCGGAATATTCTCCAGCGGTGGCCAGTATTAGGCTTCCGTCCGCAGACAACATCTGCCTGACTAGGTCAATATCACCCTTCTCTGCCGCCCTTAAGAATGCTAGCGACTCAGCAACCGCAGGTTTATCCTGCCGGTCACCCGCCGACTGAAAGTCGATGCTCCGATCTGGGCGAAAGGCGGGCGCGGGGGAAGTATCAGCTTGGTCCCACGACGATTTATCTCGGAACAAGCGCTGCCAAAGACTCATATCCCGCTCCATCGTTCTTGCGGTTCAAACAGTTGGGAAGTGGTTTCAACCCATCGCAAAAATCGTCTCACCGCGGCCAGGACTGCTAGTCAAATCCATTCAAACAGCCCACTAAGCTCGGGGCGCTCTTCAAACTGCGCGCTGGCATTGCTTCCTAGTCGAACCGTTCGGCTGAATGCCCCACAAGTATACAAAAAGATGGACTCCTTCCGCAAAGCACAGCTCTTGGCAGAGCGCCAAAGAATGCAAGGGCCGATCAATCCCAATGGAACGGCTGGATACGCGTATCAGTGCTTAGAAGTCTTGTGGGAAGCCTTGAACTGCTCTTGGGTAATCGGGGGGGTAATCGGGGGACATGATACCTATTTCCCCAAATTCTCCCGCGAATAGACCCCCTCAGCCCGTGCAGCCCGTGCCGCCAAATTTTCCTTCTCCGGGGTAATCGGGGGACATGATACCTATTCCCTCATATTCTCCCGCGGAAAAACCCCCTCAGCCCGTCCAGCCCGTTCCGCCAAAATTTCCTTCTCCAAGTTTGCATAGTATTTCCGTCCTTTGGCGCACAATTGAAGCTGAAGGGGACAAACCATGGAAATCAGCCGCGCTTCCACAACCAGCGCAATACCGTCTGCTCCCCGCTCGGATCAAGTTGGGCCAGGCTGGATCAAACCTGAAGAGGCTGACACCCCCCCCTACAATCCCGTGAGACAGTGAAAATGTGAAACTGTGAGCTGGCCTTTTTCGCCTCACCCATGGCGCACGGGAACGCAGCGATCGCACCCCGGATTCCGCACGCGGGTGCTTCAGAGCCCGCCGAAGGACCTCGCTTCAGAGACCGGGGAAAGCACGAACCCGACCCGCGCACAGCAAGCTGAAAGCTGGAAGCTGGCAGCTGCCTTTCAGAACTTCGCCTCCGGCAAGCTCACCGGCTTGGCTTCGAGCAGCGCTTCGATGGTCTTCAGCGCTTCCAGCACTGCCGGCGCAACCGGCGCATCCACCTGCACCACGGCCAGCGCCTTCACCGGCTTCGCGCCCGACCGCTCGCGGCCCAGCGCGAAGTTGGCGATGTTCACGCCCTGCTCGCCCAGGATCGTGCCGATCTTGCCGATCACGCCCGGCACGTCCAGGTTGCGGCAGACCAGCAGATTGCCTTCGAGCGGCGTCTCGATGTCGATGCCGTCGAACTCCAGCAGCCGCGGCTGCTCGCCGTGAATCACGGTGGCCGTGGCGTGGCTTGATCCCGCCGCCGTGTGCAGCTCGATCGGTCAGCACGCTGGCCGCTCCGCCGCGATGGCTCTCCGTGCTTCTCCTCGTGCATGCGAATGCCGCGCTCCTGCGGCCACCGCCGCCGCGTTGATGCGGTTCACATTCTCCGAGCCCTGCAGCAGCCCGGCGATGGCCGCGTTGCGCACCAGGTCGGTCTTGGCCTCGGCCAGCGCGCCGCCGTAGATCAGGTGGATGGCCTCGATGCCGCCCTTGCCGGCCTGCGCCAGGAACGATCCCAGCCGCCCGGCCAGATCGATGTACGGCGCCAGCACCACGTACTCCTCGTGGCTCAGCGACGGCAGATTCACCGCATTCTGCACCACGCCCAGCTTCAGATACTCGCGCACCTGGCGCGCAATCTGGATGCCCACCGCCTCCTGCGCCTCGGCCGTCGATCCGGCAATGTGCGGCGTCAGAATCACGTTGTCCAGCTCCGCATACGGCGAGTCCTTCGGCGGCTCCACGGCAAACACATCCAGCGCCGCGCCCGCCACCTGCCCGCTCTTGAGCGCCGCCACCAGCGCCGCGTCGTCAATCAGCTCGCCGCGCGCGCAGTTGATGATGCGCACGCCCTTCTTCATCGCCGCCAGCGTCTTGGCGTTGATCACGCCCGTCGTCTGCGGCGTCAGCCCCACGTGCAGCGTGATGTAATCGGAGCCGGCGATCAGCTCATCCAGCGTCACCAGCTTGATGCCGTTCTCGCGCGCCACCGCAGCCGAGACAAACGGATCGCTGCCGATAATCTCCAGGCCAAATCCCTTCGCGCGCCTGGCCACTTCCAGCCCGATCCGCCCCAGCCCCAGAATGCCCAGCGTCTTGCCGCGCAGCTCCGCGCCTTGCAGGTTCTTCTTCTCCCACTTGCCGGCGTGCATGGTCGCGTTGGCCGCGGGCAGCTTGCGCGCCAGCGCCAGCATCAGCCCGATGGTCAGCTCGGCCACGGCCACCGCATTCGCGCCCGGCGTATTCATCACCACAATGCCGCGCCGCGTGGCCGCATCGGCATCGATGTTGTCCACGCCCACGCCCGGCCCGGCCAATCACGCGCAGCTTGGGCGCGTGCTCCATCAGCGCGTCGTCCACCTGCACCGCGGAGCGCACCACCAGCGCATCGGCATCGGCCAGCGCCGCCGGCAAACCCGTCCGGCAACTGGTCGTGCGTCAGAACTTCCCACCCCGGCTCGGCCGCAAACACGGCCAGCGTTGCCGGAGAAACCTTCTCTGCCAGAACGATCTTCATCTTCTCTCCCTTGTCTTTTGCGCGCAGCTTCATACTCGTCAAAGCGGATGCCGTGCTTGCTCGCACAGCAGCTCGAACATCCGCACCACCGCCGCGTGCGGCTTGCCCTCGCCCCGCTCGTACTTGGTCAGCGAGTTGGCGATGAACCCCCAGCCGCTCGGCCATCTCGTATTGATAGAGGTCAAGCTGCTTGCGCGCGATCAGCAGCTTTTCCCCAAAACTCAGTTCAGCCATAAATGCAGCTCCTGGCTGCAAGCCGTGAGTGAACAGTGGTCAGCGAACAGTGATCAGTTGCGGGTCGCCGGCTGCTGAGCCACTGACCACTGATCCCTTCCCTGTTCTTCGCAAACACTTCCTGCGCCGCCGCCACCGCCTGTCCGTACACCACCGGCAGCCCCAGCGTGTCCTTCGCGATGTGCTCCATCGCGCCCAGAAACGCCACCGTGTCCAGGTAGTCGAAGAAGCCCAGGTGCGCCACGCGGAAGATCTTGCCCTGCATCGCGCCCTGTCCGTTGGCCGTCACCAGGCTGAACTTGGCCTTCAGCGCCTTCACCACCGTGCCCGAATCCATCCCCTCCGGCACAGCCACCGCCGTCGCCGCCGCCGAAGGCGAGACCGGCGCAAAGAGCGTGAAGCCCAGCGCCACCAGGCCCGCCCGCGTCGCCGCCGCATTCACCTGCGCATTGTCGATCAGCGCGATGCGGCCCTTTTCCAGATCGCCGCCCGCCTGCCCGGCAATGTAATCCAGCGCCGCGCCCAGCCCGGCAATCAGCGCCACCGCCGGCGTGTACGCGCTCTCGCCCTTCACCGCGTTCTTGCGCTCCTTGCGCAGGTCAAAGTAGTAGCGCGGATTCTTCGCCGTCTCCATCGCCTTCCACGCCTTCTCGCTCACGCTCAGATAGGCCAGCCCCGGCGGAATCATCACCGCCTTCTGCGAGCCGCCAATCAGAATGTCGATGCCCCAGCCGTCCACGTCGAAGGTCTGCGTGCCCAGGCCGGTAATGCCGTCCACAATCAGCAGCGTCTCCGTCCCCTTGACCAGCTCGGCCACCGCCTCCACATCGTGGCTCACCGCCGGTCGAAGTCTCCGAGGCCTGCATGTAGACGGCCTTGTGCTCCGGCTTCAGCGCCGCCTTCACCTCGGCCAGGTCGAAGGTCTGCCCGTAGGGCTTCTCCACCACATCCACCTCGCAGCCAAAGGCCTTGGCCAGATCCACCCAGCGCTCGCCAAACTTGCCCGCCGTCAGCACCAGCACCCGGTCGCCCGGAGAGGTCAGATTCGAGACCGAAGCCTCCATCGCGCCCGTCCCCGAACACGACAGCAGCAGCACATCGTTCTGCGTGCCGACAAAAACCTTCAACTGCGCCAGCACCTTCTGGAACAGCGCGCGGAACTCCGGCGTGCGGTGGTGAATGTCGGCCGCCGCCATGGCAAACTGGGCCGCGGGAAGCAGCGGCGTCGGACCGGGTGTAAAAAGGCGCGTCTTGCGAATCATTTTTTCTCTCCCTCAGGGCCAATCCAAGGCGTTTCCGGATCCGGCGCTGATCACAGAATACACATTTTTGTGGTTTCTGTGTATTTTTTAATCGATATTTCTCCTGATCATTCCCAGATGAAGGTTTCCGTCTGCGCCGTGCCCAGCACCTGACCGGCCCTTCAAAGACGAGAGAAACCCTGATCTTTCAAATCACTTGGATAATGTCCGCGGGTAGGCCCGCAACATTTGGGGCAGCAGAAAGCCCCGGAGAATCCTTCCTTCGGACTCCCCGGGGCCATTTCCCCAAGCCGATTCAAAGCTCGGCAAAGCGCAGAGGGACCATTGGCTCAGCGGCGTCCGCCTCCACCGCCACCGCCTCCATGAAAGCCTCCGCCGCCAAAGCCTCCGCCCATCCGCCCTCCGCCAAAACCTCCGCCCATCCGGCCGAAGCCGCCGCCATAATATCCCCGTCCATAAAATCCGCCGCCCCAACGCCCGCCGTACCAACCCCAGGGAGGAAAGAACCCAAATCCAAATGGGCTCCAATACGGACCCATCCCGATGAACGTGTAGTCCCACATGTACGGATCCCAATACCAGCCGGGATAGAAGCTGGCCACACCCGCGTAGTTGCCGGCGATCTGGTTGTTGGCCTCGGCCAGGTATTGCGAGCGCAGGCTGCTCCAGTTGTAGAACTGGTCCTCGGCGCCGACGGCGTCAAAGTTCGCTGGCTTGCTTCGCGCGTTCTCGGCCAGCGCCATTTCGTGATGGCCTTTTACTGTCCTCGATAGGCCATCGCCCATGCGGACTTCAGCCTTGCCCACGAAGACCTCCACTGCGGGCTTGTCGGCATTAAACTCGTAGAAGCCAGGCTTGAGCAACTGCGTCTTCACGGCGCCATCCACAACCTCAAGATCGTTCTGCGCATAGAGTTCGTCGGCCTCAATCGCCGCTCGTCCACGCACCACCTCGACCTCGGTCGGTGTCACGTCGGGCGAAATCATCTTGATCGCGCTGTTGTTGTCCACACGCAGGAACACTCCCGGCGTCAGCAGCACCTCGGCTCTGCCCGTCCGTGTGGAAAGCACCGAACCCGCCTCCATGGTCGCGCGGCCCACATCCCGCCTCCTCAATGGCTGGCCATCAAGAGCAACCGAACCTTCCACATAGTTCACAGCTCCCGGATTGGCTGTGCCCGCTTGATCTTGTCCGCTGCCGTAAGCCGGGGCATCGTACGCCGGAGCATTGTAAGTTGGAGCCTGATCGCTCCCGTACGCCGGAACCTGAGCCGCGCCGCAAGCCGACGCGCCAAGCAACCCGGCACCGATGAGCGCTATCGTCATTAAGCTGGGCTTCATCGCCTTATACCTCACAGGTGTAAATGCCAGCCCAGAGCGAAAGTTTCTCATCAGTGAGGATGTCTGCAAAATCGATTTTGCAGCATGAAAGCCAATCCTGCCCGGGCGCCGCCGCAACAGGCAACCCTCCTATGGCCGCGGCAAGGATCAATTGCGCTCGTGCTCATTTAGAATCAGCATTGCAGGAAGGAATCCCATGACCGACGCAGGCGCACTCGAAGCCATCAGTCACCCAGCAGGTCATCATCGCCATGAAGGCCCACGACGCCGTGCGCACCACCACCCTGCGCCTCATCAAGAACGCGCTCAAAAACAAGGCCATCGAAAAGCGCGCGCCGCTCACCCCGGCCGAAGAGCAGCAGGCCCTGGCCACCATGATCAAGCAGCGCCGCGACTCCATCGACCAGTTCACCAAAGGGCAACCGCCCCGAGCTGGCCGCCGCGGAAGCCGCCGAGATCGCCGTCATCGAGGAGTTCCTGCCCAAGGCTCTCGACGAGTCCGCGCTCCAGGCCCTCGTCGCTGAAGCCGTTGCCGAAGTCGCCGCCGCCTCCGGCCAGAAGCCCACCCCCAAAGAGATGGGCTCGGTGATGAAGGCCGTTCAGGCCAAACTCCAGGCCGCCAGCCTGCGCGCCGAAGGCCGCATGGTCAGCGAGATGGTCAAGAAGATACTGGCAAACTAAAGCCGCCGGGAAACCACCCGCCATCCCTTACCATAGGGGAAATCTTGATTCTCTGAGGTTCCTCCTGCGTTGACCTACTTCTCCCACAGAGAGCACGGTCTTGACACCCTGCGCTGTCTGGCCATCATTGCGGTCGTCATGTTTCACGTCAACGAATTTCATGGCCAGGGAACCCTGCCCAGCTTCCTCGTGCCGGTAGCCAAGCTGGGCTGGATGGGCGTCGACCTCTTCTTTGTCCTCAGCGGCTACCTGATCACCGCACAGTTTCTGCATCCCTATCGCTGCGCTGTTCGGCCCAGCTTGTGGCTCTTTTATCGCAACCGCATCTTTCGCATCCTGCCCGCCTACTTTGCCGTGCTGGCGCTTTACCTTTTCATTCCCGTCTGGCGCGAGGAGGCAACCCTCCCACCCCTCTGGCAGATGTTCACCTTCACCCAGAACCTCTTCGTCAACTACGGCGCAGACCGTGCCTTCTCGCAAGTCTGGTCGCTCTGCATCGAGGTGCATTTCTACCTGCTCCTGCCGCTCGTGGTCTATGCCATGATGCACAAGCCTTCCCTCAGGAAAACCTTTGCTCTGCTGGCCGGCCTGGTGGTGCTTGGTATCTGCATCCGCGCCTGGTTCCTGGTGCACGACCTGCGCCCGCTCGCAGCAGCCGGACGCCGCGTCGGCCTGCTCTACATCGAGCGCATCTACTACCCCACTGACAGCCACTTCGATGGTCTCGTGGCGGGCATCTCGCTCGGCCTCATCAAGACCTTTCGACCCGCCTGGTGGAGGTTGCTCCTCCGCCGCGGCCACACGCTGCTCACCCTTGGCCTGGCCCTGGTCGCCGTCGCCGTTCTCCTTTGCAACGACCGCTGGGACTCCGTCTCCGGATTCTCAGCCGCCGGCGTGGTCATCGGCTTCCCGGTGCTCGCTCTTGGCTTCGCCTTTGTCGTCGCTTCCGCGGTCAGCAACAATGGCTGGCTGCGCGTCAAGGTGCCCGGCGCCGAGCTCATCGCCACCCTCGCCTACAGCATCTATCTCACTCACAAGGAAATCATCCACCTCGTCGACCTGCGCTTTCCCGACCTGGCGCACGGAGCCATGTTCCGCTGGCTGGGTCTCTATCTCATGACCGCCTTCGTGATTGCCATGTCCCTGCACCTGGCCGCCGAGCGCCCCCTCCTCATCCTCCGCGACCGCCGCTTCCGCACCAGCGAAAGCCCCAACTGGAACCGCCGCAGAGCGTGACCAGGGCCGTAGCAATGGGCCTGCTCTCCTAAGGATTGTTCCTGCGGCTCTGCTCAATGTAGGCGGGCGTATAGCCCTCCCACTCCCAGGGTGTCACCGTATCTCCGAGAATGATTTCAAAAAGAGGTTTGAAGGCCAGCTCTCCGTTGTCGCTGTTGGTCAGCACAATCATGCACGACCGCTGCCGCTCAAAGCAGATCATGTAATTCTGCGCCCCGTCGCCGTGGCCTTCCTTGAAGAAGGCCTGGCCAAAGCGCGTGTGTGTCAGCAGCCCCCATCCCACTCCGTAGGCCAGGCCGGACTCTTCGGCATCCTGTCCTTTGCCCTCGTCGGCAGCCAGCGGAAATTCATGCTGCGTCTCAATCTCTTCCACCGGTTGCGGCTCCGGCCTGCACCTCTTGAGCGAATGCTCCAGGGTTCATGCCATAGCGTTGCCTCAGTCTTCACGCCGCGTGCGCGACCGGACTCAGGCCGGCTGCGAAACGGGGCCAGTTGCCAAAAATTAAGGGAATGCAGGTTCAACAAGAAAGAGAAATCACCGCAAGCCGGCTTCATCCCCCGCAGGCCGGAATCGCCGCTACGGGACTCACGAACAAGCCTCGCTGCACACTCTCAAGGCGTCAACATGTGAATCGAAAATGTCCCGCCTTCCGCGGCAACCGAACTCTGCCCCCTCCCGCGCGCCCTCGTTGGCGTCCCACCACCCACTTCATCGGCCTAGGCGGCCTCGCCCAGTAGCCCCAGGCGCATCAGGCCGCCGTGTCGGTGCGCAGCGGCAAGGGGCCGTTCAACTGCTGGCGCAGGTTGCCGGCCAGGTCGGCCACCACCCGCAGCCGGTCGGCAAGGGGCATCGGCGCTCCGCCGCCCGACAAGGCCAGCTGCGAGTGCAGCAGCAGGCCCGCCACGGTGCTCTTGAGCTCGTTCTCAATTGCCGCTGCCGCCGCCCGCCGGGCCAGCGTCTGTTCCCGTTCGCGGCGATGCAGCGCGGCGCGAATCTCGCGGATCAGCCGTTCCGCCCCGCTCAGAGCAAAGTTGATCTGCAGCGGAATGGCCAGCCCGGCGCGCTCCCAGATGGCCTCCGCGGCCGACGGGTCGCACTCGGCCATCGTCTCATCCACCACCACGGCGCAGAACTCCCTGTGGCGCAGCGCCGCCAGCGCGGCCTTGCGCCCCTCCGCCACTTCCACGTCCACGCCCAGTTGCGTTCCCAGCACAGCCGCGCAGTTCCGCGCGCCTTCCACTCCGGTCACAATCAGAATGCTCATCCCCAGCTCCTCGTTCGCGTCCCGGTCCGGTGCGGCCCGGGGCCTGTTGTGTTCTGCTTGGGTTTCGAATGCGGGCGGGTTCCATTTCCGCACCGGCATGGCGGGCCGTCCCGCTTTTGCCCTTATCGACGCTTGGTTCTTCCGCCTTGAGAGCGGGGCGCTTACTCTTCCCGCAACGGGTCGGCAATCCCGTATTCCTTCAGCTTGCGGTAGAGCGTGGTCTTGCCGATGCCCAGCAGCCGCGCCGCCTGCAGCTTGTCGCCGTTCAGGGTGCGGATGGCCCCCAGAATGGCCTCCCGCTCCAGGTCGGCCAGCGTCTTCACCGCGGGCACGGTGCCCTCGCTACCCGCCTCCTGGGGGGCCGCGCTGGTGCGCCGCGCCTCCAGCCCCTGCTGCTGCAGCTGCGTGGGCAGGTCGCCCAGGTGCAGCACCGGCCCCGACGACAGCGCGCAGGCGCGCTCCATCGAGTTCTCCAGCTCGCGCACGTTGCCCGGCCAGTCGTGCCGCATCATGGTGCGCAGCGCCTCGTCGCTGAGCGTGAACTTGGTGCCGTGCTCGCGGCTGATGCGGTCCAGAAAATGAGCCGCCAGCAGCGGAATATCCTCGCGCCGGTCCCGCAGCGAAGGCAGCCGTAGGTTCACCACGTTCAGCCGGTAGAACAGATCCTTGCGGAACGTGCCCTTCTCCACCATCTCCGCCAGGTCGCGGTTGGTGGCGGCCACGATTCTGGCCTTGATCGGCACCCGGTGAGTCGCGCCCACCGGGCGAACCTCCCGCTCCTGCAGCGCCCGCAGCAGCTTGGCCTGCAGGTCCAGAGAGAGCTCGCCAATCTCGTCCAGAAACACCGTGCCCCCCTCGGCCGAGACCAGCAGCCCATCCTTGGAGCGGTTGGCCCCGGTGAAGGCCCCCTTCACGTAGCCGAACAGCTCGCTCTCAATCAGCGTGGGCACCAGCGAGCCGCAGTCAACCGGCAAAAACGGCTTCTGCGCGTTCGGCCCGTAGGCGTGAATGGTGCGCGCCACCAGCTCCTTGCCGGTGCCGCTCTCGCCCAGCACCAGCACCGGGTGCGTCGACTGGGCCACCTTGGAGAGAATGCGGTAGAGCTTCTCCATCTCCCCGGAGCGGCCAATCATCGCCCCCAGCCCCTGCGATAACCGGAGCCGCTCGCGCAGCTGGCGCGTGCTGGTGTCGGTCAGGCGGGTCTGCGCCGCGCGGTCCAGCACCGTCGACAGCTCGTCCACCGCAAACGGCTTGGTCAGGTAGTCCGAGGCGCCGCAGCGCATGGCCTCCACCGCTGCATTCACGCTCCCTGATGCGGTCATGGCGATCACCGCCATATCCGGGTAGAGCAGCTTGACCTCGGAGATCAGTTCTAACCCGTGGTTGTTGCCCGCCGGCAGGTTCACCAGCAGGATATCCGCCGCGCGGCCGCGCATCTGGCTGCGCGCCTGGCCCAGGTCGCCCGTGCTCTCCACGGCGTAGCCCAGGCTGGTGGCAATCTCCGCGCACGCCGAGCGCATGGCCGGGTCCGCGTCCACCACCAGCAGGTGCAGCCGTACCGGCGGTTCCGCAAGTTGAGGGATAAACTCCATCCGATTTTCGCTCTGTGCTGTTTCGAGCATTGTATTCGCCTCACACGTAATTGGGTAAAGGAAAGGTTGCAGACCAACGCTGTCTCCGCGGTCCAGATGTTTCTGCCGGGCTTCTCTCCCCGCCTGGTTCAGTGCTTGCTGACCGGAAGTTCGATTGCGAAGCGCGCCCCCGCCGGGCTGCGGTTCTCCGCCCCAATCCGCCCCCCCGCCGCCTCCACGATGGAACGGGTAATGGACAGGCCCAGTCCGCGATGCGCGGCTGGCCAGCCCTCGGCAGGGGCCGCGTCCCGCCGGGTGCTGAACCCGGCCTCGAAGATCCGCTCCAGCGCCTTGCCCGGAATCCCCCGCCCGCTGTCTTCAATGGTCAGCACCAGGGACTGCGGCGTCCCCTCCGCTCCCGGCCGCTCGCGCAGGCTCAGCTGGATTCTGCCTCCCACGGGCATGGCTTCGGCGGCGTTCTTCACCAGGTTCACCAGCACCCGGGTCAGGTCCTCTCCGGTCAGCCTTACCGGCAACGCGCCTCCCTCGCAGTTCACCGTCAACGCAATCGAGGGCCCGGCCAGCGCCCCCAGCAGATTGCGGTTGGTCAGCAGCTCGCCCGCCAGGTTGTCGATCGGAACCGCCGGCAACAGGTCCCAGCGGCGCTCCGTCCGCGGCCGGGCGGAGAACCTGTTCCCCCCCTGCGTCCCCGGCTCCGCCAGCAGCGCCCGGCGCCGCCTGACTCCGGAATCTTCGTGACTGTCCAGCGCCGCCAGCTTCTCCACCAGCCGCCGGCTTGCCGCGGCCACCAGCCGCAGCTCGTTTCCGTAGTGCACGTAGGGGGTCGCCAGCACTCCCGGCTCTTCCAGCAGATCGCAGTAGAGACCCAGCGCCGTCACCATGTTGCGGGCGTCGTGCGCCAGCTCCGCCAGGTGATCTCCCTCGCCGCGCAGCGTGCCCAGCGTCTCCACCACGGCTCCCACCCGATTGCGATCTGCCCCGCCCCATCCCGTTGCTTGCTCCGTCTGCTGCATGGCTTGCTCCCGTCGTCCTTTAGTTGTCAGTTATCAGTTGTCAGTTTTCAGGGTTCAGGGTTCAGTCTCTTGGCAGCCGAGCCCGGTCCCCCGCCGGCCTCGGTTCTCCTGATCCCTGATCCCTGAACCCTGCCCTCTGGATTCCCATTCCTGCTCTTGCCCCTGGCTTTGTCCTCTTCTCTTACACGTGGCGTGCCAAACCAGAACCAAATCGCTAAGTTCCTGATAAGGGAAGAGCTTACTGTCCAATTCCCGTACAGCGGCTTTGCCTCGTTCCGGCACAGTTTGTCCCGAAACGGGAAGCCTCCATCGCCTTCCTTCCATGTAAATCATGTATTTTCAATTAGTTATAGGATGATTCCCATTCCGGGGCTCCGCAGCCCCCGATTCCCATCCCGGCACCGGCCCCCGCCTGCCCCTTCCCACCCCCCGCTCCCGTACAATCCCTCTATGCACGCTTCCGCGCCCTTCTTTCGTCCCGGCGGCCGATCCGCCGCCCAGCTCCGCCCGCTCACCCTCACCCCCGGCTTTGTCCAGACCGCCGAGGGCTCGGTGCTGGTCTCCTTCGGCAACACCCGCGTGCTCACCAACGCCACCATCGAGCCGGGCGTCCCCGGCTGGCTGCGCAACTCCGGCCGCGGCTGGGTCACGGCCGAGTACTCCATGCTCCCCCGCTCCACCGTCACCCGCACGCCCAGGGAAAGCGAGCGCGGCAAGATCGGCGGCCGCACCCACGAGATTCAGCGGCTGATCGGCAGGAGTCTACGCTCGGTCGTGGACATGCACGCCCTGGGCGAGCGCACCGTCATCCTCGACTGCGACGTGATCCAGGCCGACGGCGGCACGCGCACCGCCGCCATCACCGGCGCGGCAGTTGCGCTGGCCCTGGCCCTGAATGCTCTGGTTGAGGCAGGAACCATCAAGCACTCGCCGCTGAAGCAGCTGGTCGCCGCCACCTCCGTCGGCATCGTCGGCGGAGCCGAACTGCTGGACCTTTGCTACGAGGAAGACTCGCAGGCCGAAGTCGATATGAACGTGGTCATGACCGAAGACGGCGGCCTCATCGAGACCCAGGCCACCGCCGAGAAGGGTTCTTTCTCCCGCGCGCAGCTCAACTCTCTCGTCGATCTGGCCGAGTCCGGCCTTAAGGAGATCTTCGCCGCCCAGCGTGCGGTGCTGGGCGGTTAAGCCTGCGGCGCTTCACGCTTCACGTTCCCGGTTGGTGGCGGAGGTGCGTGCCCGCGGCGAAAGCAGGCTCTTCCCTGCGCTTTTTCCAAACGGCCTTCTCCCACTCCGTGCTAACCTGCTGCTACCTCTGTGTGCCGGCGAGCTCACCCAGGCCCCTCCCCCAGGAAGGCATACGAACGACCATGTCCCTGCGCATCAACGATACAGCTCCCGATTTCAACGCTGAAACAACCCAGGGCATCGTCCGGTTCCATGAATGGATCGGAGACGAATGGGCCATGCTCTTTTCGCACCCCAAGGATTTCACGCCCGTCTGCACCACCGAATTGGGTTACCTGGCCAGACTCGCTCCGGAGTTTGCAAAGCGCAACACCAAGATCATCGGCCTCAGCGTCGATCCGGTTATTTTTCACGCCAGTTGGCTCGCCGACATTGGAGAGACACAGGGCCAACCCATCAGTTTTCCGATGATCGGCGACCCGGACCTGAGAATCGCCAAGCTGTACGACATGCTGTCGGCAGATGACGGCTATACCTCCTCATGGCGAACCGAGGCCAATAATCTCACCGTTCGAACTGTCTTTCTCATCGCGCCCGATAAGAAGATCAGGCTCATGCAGAGCTATCCCCCGAACACGGGGAGGAACTTCGACGAGATTCTCCGGGCTCTTGATTCGATTCAGTTGACCGCCGCGCATAAGGTGGCCACGCCCGCGAACTGGAAAAACGGCGATGATGTTTTCATCGCCTCCTCCGTTTCAGATGACGAGGCGCGAGCCCTCTTTCCCGGCGGATGGCGCTCGCCCAAGCGCTATCTGCGCATCGTCCCGCAGCCCAAATAGAGCTGGGGGTCTTAGCCCAGCGCCGCCGCCAGCAGCAGCGTCGTCCCCAGCCCCGCCACGCTCAGGACGCTCTCCATCACTGACCACGTCGCCAGCGCGTCCTTCACCTCCAGCTTGAAGAACGACTGCACCATCCAGAAGCCGGAGTCGTTCACATGGGAGAGAAACAGCGAGCCGGTCCCGGTGGCCAGCACCAGCAGCTCCGGCCTCACCCCGGCATGGGTCGCCAGCGGCGCCAGCACTGATGACGCCACCGCCATCGCCACCGTGGCCGAACCCATTGACACCCGCACCACCGCGGCCAGCAGCCACGCCAGCACCAGCGGCGGCATGTGCGCGCCCAGCGCCAGGCTCACGGTCGCCTGCGCCGCGCCCGAGTCCCGCAGCACACCGCTCAAGCCCCCCGCTGCCGCCAGAATCACCAGCACCCCGGCGATCGGCTCGAACGACTCGGCCGTCAGCTTGCGCAGCAGCTCCCGCCCGTGATGCCGTCCCGTCTGGATGCGCGGTCCCAGCGTTACCAGCGCTGCCAGCACCGCAATCAGCAGAGCAATGTCCGGGCTCCCGATGAAATGAAGGATCTGATTCACAACGCTGCCCGCCGCGCTCACTGAGTCCGCCCAGCTGCCCAGAAAGATCAGCGCAATCGGCAGCAGAATGGCCGCGGCCGCGCGCCCAGGCCCAGCCGGCGCGGGAACCGCCGTCGTTGGCGCCTGCACATGCGCCGCCGCCGCTTCCTCCCGCCGCTCAATCTGCACTTCTTCTTCCGCGGTCGCCGCAAACAGCGGCAGAGCCTCCGCCCCGCCTCCCGGCGCGGCCTTCTTCTGCCGCTTCTCCCAGCGGTGGATGAAGACCCAGCCCAACCCCGGCCCGGCAATGGCCGCCGCCGGCAGCCCCACCACCAGCCCCCACAAAATGGTGCGCCCCAGATCGGCGTGATACTGCGTCGCCGCCAGCATCGCCGCCGGGTGCGGCGGCAGCGTGCCGTGCACAATCGACATCCCCGCCAGCAGCGGCATCCCCGCCAGCACCGGCGGCCGTCCCGTGCGCCGCGCCGCCTCGGCCACAATCGGCATCAGCAGCACCAGCCCCACCTCGAAGAACACCGGCATCCCCACCAGGATGCCCAGCCCCAGCAGCGCCCACGGCAGCCCCTTGGGCCCGCAGTTCTCCACCAGCACTCTGCCCAGCGCGGCAGCCCCGCCGGAGCCGGCCAGCAGCCGTCCCAGAATCGCGCCCATGCCCAGCACAATCGCGATGTGCCCCATCAGGTTGCCCACGCCCGCGGTAAAGCTCAGCGGAACCTGTTTCAGCGGCATCCCCGCCGCCACGCCCAGTGCCAGCGCAGCCGTGGCCAGCGCCAGTGCCGGATGCAGCCGCACCCGCGCAATCAGGATCAGCAACAGCACCACCGCCCCGGCGGCGCATGCCACCAGGTGCCAGCTTTCCGGAGAAGTTGCCGCAGGGCTCACCGGCAGATTATTCCACAGGTGGCTATGGAATGAAGAGACGCCGGCGCTCAGTCTGGTGACGCGGTCTCGAATATCGCGATCATTCGCGGGGAAAACGAGGCATTTGCACGCCTGCGGTGCTCAATGTCCAGGTTGGCGCGAATTCGCTCGTTGGGATTTGCGGCCGGGCAGCAAAAGTAGATCGGCACTACTCGCAGCGCAACGCCGTCATAGGATCGACGTGCATTGCGCGCCGTGCTGGAAGATATGCAGCCGCCAGCGCCACCATCGTCAGCACAAGTGCGACGCCGATGAACGTGAGCGGATCGGCCGGAGTCACGGCGAAGAGCATGCTGGACAAAAAACGGGCGGACGCAAGAGCCGCGGGAATGCCTGCCGCCAGGCCGAAGAGCGCCAGTTTTGCCGATTCCCCAAGGATCAGGCGGCGAAGGCTCGCAGGCGACGCTCCCAGCGCCATCCGAACGCCGATTTCGCGCGTACGGCGTGAGACGGAATACGAGATCACGCCGTAAATGCCGACCGTGGCGAGTACCAGCGCAAACGCGCCAAAGACGGTCAGAAGCAGAGTCCGAAATCGAGGCCCGGCCACGGACGCAATCATCGCCTGGGGCAGCATTTCCACTCTTGTCACCGGCAGGCCCGGGTCAATATTGTGCGTCTCTGCGCGGATGGCAGCCGCGACGTCCGCAGCGTTCAGCCCGCTCTTAACAACGATCTCCGCTCCCCAGAAAGGCTCTTGCGCGAAGGGGACGTACATCATCGGGCCCGGATCTTTTGCAAGGGAAACGTCGTGTATGTCAGCCACGACGCCGACAATCTCCCGTGAGACATTGCCATTGGGAGGAAATCCGAAAACCAGGTGCCGGCCCAGGGGATCCTCGTTGGGAAAATAACGGCGGGCCAGCGCCTCGCTGATCAGCGCCACCGGTGGGGTCATCGCTCTGTCGTCCACAGAAAACAGCCGACCGCGGATCAGCGATATCCCCATCACCGGAAAATAATCCGGGCTGGCGGAAACGTAGTCCCCCGTATTCGCTTTGCCCTGCGGCAACGGCGGGTTGCCGGCGATCGTAAAAGGCAGGTTGACGGAGTCGTCCAGTATCGGCAGCGGAACAGCAAGAGCTGATTTCTCCAGGCCGCGCTGACTCTTCAGGCGCGTCATCAACTCGTCTGTAAATGCTCTCCATTGTTCCGGCTTTGCATATTGATAGCGCGGCAGTGAGACTTCGGCCTTCACCAGATGCTCTGTCTCGAATCCCGGGCTCACTGACAGCAGATGGTTAAAGCTGCGCAACAGCAATCCGGTGCCGGCGAGCAACACCATGGCCACCGCTACTTCCGCAGCCGCCAGGAAGTTGCGCGCGTGTTGCGCTCCCCGGGCTTCTCCCGCGCGCGATCCATCGCGAAGACTGGACTGCGGATCGGAGCGGGATGTGAAGAGCACCGGCACCAGGCCGAAGAGCAGGCTGGCGGCCAGCGACAACGCAAGTGCAAATCCGAGTACGGAGGCGTTCACGCGGATGGGATGAAGCTGCGGCACTCCCGGAGGCACCGAAGAAGCGAATGCCGTGACGCTCCCCCATGCGAGCAGGACTCCCAATACTCCGCCGAGCAACCCCAGGATGGCGCTTTCCGTCAGCAGTTGACCGGCAATGCGCCGCCGGCTCGCCCCCAGTGCAATGCGCACAGCCATCTCTTTCGACCGGGTTGTTGCGCGCGCCAAAAGCAGGTTGGCGATGTTGACAAAGGCGATCAGTAAGACCAGGCTTACCGCGCACAGGAGCACGAGCAGCGGCGTCTTTACATCCCCAACGATCACCTTCTGGAGAGGCTCAATGCCAGGCTGCCAGCCGCTTTCCCCAGGAAGCTGTTGCGCCAGTTCCGTGCCGATTGTCTGCAGTTCCGCCTGCGCTTCGGAAATGGAAACGCCGGGCCGCAGCCGCGCGATCGCCGGCATCCAGTGCGTCTGTTGCGGCCGCGTCCTCCACCCGCTGAACAGCGGGTCCTGCACCAGCGGAATCCAGATCTGATCCTTCCGCCCGGCAAAGGGAGTTTTGAAGCTGGCCGGCATTACGCCTGCGACCGTGAAGCTGCCCTGATCGAGAGCAATCGCGCGGCTCACGATGTTTGGGTCAGCTCCGAAACGGCTGCGCCACAGGTCTTCACTGAGAACTACGACCGGCGCCGCGTTTTCCTTGCCGTCCTCCGCAAAAAGGGCGCGCCCCAGCAGCGGCTGCGTGCCGAAGACCCGGAAGAAGTCCGCCGTGACCGACACCGTACTCACCTCGGTTGGCTCTCCATTACCGGTGAGGGTGAGGGAGTGGGTTGCCAGGCCAGCGATGGCGCTGAACGAGCGATTATGTTCGCTGACCAGCGTGAAGGCTGGCCAGGACATCCCAGCACCCGAAACGCCCGCCTTGGGTTCGTTCTCCGCCAGGCTGACGAGTTGGCCGGGATGGATATAAGGCAGCGGCTGGAGCAGAACTGCATCAATCACGGAAAACATCGCCGCATTTGCGCCGATGCCGAGCGCCAGCGTTGCGATCACCACCAGACAAAAGCCTGGATTCTTCGCCAATGTTCGAACGCCATAGCGGACGTCCTGTGCAAGCCTCTCCAGGAATGCTCCGGCACGGATGTCAAGGACGCGCTGCCTGACCTGGTCGACTCCTCCCATTTCGCGGCGGGTATGAAGATATGCCTCGCCGGGCGACATCCCTGATCTCACCTTCTCCGCCGATACCAGTTCCACATAAGCACGGAGTTCCTCATCCAGATCCTGATTGAGTCGATCCTTGCGGAAAACGCTGTTACAGAGCGCGCGAAGTCGATTGATCAAGAAGACCTCCTAACTGGTTCCCAGGGCCGCTCCCATGGCGAGCGATACCCGTTCCCATCGTTCTGTCTCGGTCTGAAGTTGTTTTCTGCCGGTCTTCGTCAGTGCATAGAACTTGGCGCGCCGGTTGGTCTCTGACTCGCCCCAGGCAGACGTAAGCCAACCGGCCTCCTCCATGCGATGGAGAGCAGGAAAGAGAGAACCGGCCTTCACATCGAAGGCGCCATTGGTCATCTGCGCGATTCGGCGGGAGATGCCCATGCCATGCAGCTCCTGCAGTGCAAGGGCCTTCAGAATCAAAACATCGAGTGTCCCTTGGAGCAGATCGGATTGCGGAGCGGGCATGATTACTCCTATTGACTGCCTATAAGAAACTAGCGTCTTTCTTATAGACAGTCAATAGGAATCATGAAGTCTTGATCGACGCATTCAGGCCAGGACGTTCCTTGAGCCTTGAGACAGAAGGCTTTTCCGGCTTCCGGGTCGCGTTCGGACCCCGCAAATCTGCGACCCTGCTCGGCTTGGACGCGGAAGTCCATTTCGGGGTTTAGCCCGAATCTGTGTCCAGCCGCACACTTTTCCCTTGTGCATCTCTGCTACCATAAGGACGATTGCAGTTCCTGCCGCCCGCGAGGCTGTTTGCCCGCCCTCAAGGGCCCGAGCGCCACGGCGGCCAGAGCCATTCCAAGAAGGAGAATTCACTATGCCATTAGTCTCCATGCGGCAACTCCTCGACGAGGCCGCCAAGGGCGGTTACGGCGTCGGCGCATTCAACGTCAACGATATGGAACAGATTCAGGCCATCATGGACGCGGCCAAGGAAACCAAGTCGCCGGTCATCATCCAGGCCAGCCGCGGCGCCCGCCAGTTTGCCGAGGACCTCTACCTCTTCCAGCTCATCCAGGCGGCCAGCCGAGCTCAATCCCGACATTCCCATCGCCATGCACCAGGATCACGGCAACAGCTTTGAGACCTGCAAGAGCGCCATCGAACTGGGCTACACCTCGGTCATGATGGACGGCTCGCTGAAGGCCGACGGCAAGACCCCCTCCACCTTTGAAGAGAATGTCGAAGTCACCCGCAAGGTGGTCGACTACGCCCACGAGCGCGGCGTCACCGTCGAAGGCGAGATCGGCGTGCTGGGCGGCGTGGAAGACGGCCACGGCGCGGGCGGCAGCGGCCTCGACCACATCACCGACCCCGACCAGGCAGTCGAGTTTGCCGAGCGCACCGGCGTTGACGCCCTGGCCATCGCCATCGGCACCAGCCACGGCGCCTACAAGTTCACCAAGAAGCCCGACGGCTCGGTGCTCAAGATGGACGTGCTCATCGCCATCCACAAGCGCCTGCCCAATACCCACCTGGTCATGCACGGCAGCTCCTCGGTGCCCAAGGACCTGCAGGACATCGTCAACCAGTACGGCGGCAAGCTGAAGGAAACCTGGGGCGTGCCGGTCGAGGAGATTCAGCTCGGCATCCGCAACGGCGTCCGCAAGATCAACGTCGACACCGACAACCGCCTGGCCATCACCGGCGCCATCCGCAAGGTCTTCGCCGAGACCCCGGAGAAGTTCGATCCCCGCGACTACCTCAAGCCCGCCCGCGAGGCCATGCAGAAGGTAGTTGCCACGCGCATGACCCAGTTCGGCCAGGCCGGCCACGCCGGCGACTACAGCCCCATCCCGATCACCGAGATCGCCAAGGGCTACGCCAACGGCTCCCTCAGCACCCAGCCCCTGGTCGCCGCCAAGTAAGCTTCACCCGCAATCCGCAGCAGAAAGGGCCGCTCCGCAACCGCGGAGCGGCCCTTCGTTCTCGCTGTGCTCCTGCCCTAGTGATGCGAGCCGCCGCTGCTGGCCGCTGCGCTGGAACTGGAACTGCTCGCACTCGAACTGCTCCCGCCCCCGTGCGAGCCCCCGCCCGAACTTCCGCTGCTTCCGGCATGCGTCCCGCCCACCGATCCGCTGCTTCCATGCGACCCGCTGCTCCCGCTGAAGCTCGGTCCACGCGCCTGCAGGCTGCCGTTGCGGTTGGTCATGGGCGCAAACACCGTCGTGCTCTTGCCCCCGTGCATCTCTTCCTTCGGTACCTGGAAGGTTTGCGTCTTCGCGTCGAAGTGGATGGGGATCGCTGCCTTGGCCACTGTCGTGTCTTTGCTTCCCGGCGCGCTGTGCAGCATCCGTGCTTCCATGTGCGGAGCCTCGGCCCGCGCCAGCGGTCGCAGCGCCGCCGTGCGATACTCCCTCGGTGCTTCCTTCAGATACTCGATGGGTGAATTCGGCTCCAGCTTCACCGGCCGCACCTCGAACGGGCCCTTGCCGGTCACTGCAAAGACCTCGTGCCGTGCGTTGATGGCCGGCTGTCCCTTCACGTCAAACGGATGCAGCGGGGTGAACGCGATCTGGCGCCCGCTCCGCACCCAGCGCACCGGATCAACATGGCGCCGCTTGGTGCCCGCCACCCACACATAATGCCTCCTGTGCCGGATCCAGCTGCCCGCATGGCACACCGCCCAGTCATACGGCTCCGATTGCACATTGGCTTCAGCCATCACCGTCTGCCTGCCCGTCCCCGGATCCTTGACCATGCGGTAACGCAGCGCCAGCGGTGTGCACGGAAAGGTCTCATCGAACGCTGAAGTAGCCCTCTGCCCAGTCCCGGTGGCGGGGCTCTCCTGAATTCCGGGGTGATACGCAGCCAGCTGGAACCCTCCACGCTGGTTCCGTGGCCGCATCGCGGCTTCCTCGTCCTGCTGGGCCGCATCCGCCGGTTCC
This sequence comes from uncultured Acidobacteriaceae bacterium, assembly GCA_963776535.1. Lineage (GTDB taxonomy): Bacteria > Acidobacteriota > Terriglobia > Terriglobales > Acidobacteriaceae > Telmatobacter. Next base: position 300,908 of record CAVZNB010000002.1, read on the forward strand.
CAGCAGGTCCCATACGGCGCGCAGTCGAAGAACTTGCCCCGCCCCTGCATATCGGCAAGACCCGGAATCGGCTCCGACAGGCCAGCCTTTTCCATCATGGCCGCCATTGCCGCGTCGCGCTGCGTTATCCGTTCGTCAACCCACGCGTCCCAGCTCGATAATGTTCCCGCATCGACCGCGCCTGCCCGGTCCACCAGCTGGCCCTGTGTCCAGGTCCAGGTGCGCCCAGGCACGGCCGCATCCCGCGGCACACCCGTAAGCCGCAGGTCTCCGTCTTTGAGCGGCGTCACCGTCATGGCATCCGCAAAGCTCTCCACGCGCGCATACGTCTTGTCGGGGTAGTGCGCCACCAGGTCCGCCGACGGCGTGCGCAAAATGAACTTCTCCCCGCCCACGTAGGGATGGACGTGCAGTGAAACCGTCCCTGCCAGCAGTCCCAGATCGCTGTACGGAATCCCCGCCGTCTCGTGCAGATCGTTGAACGTCAGCACCGAGTTCTCGCCCAGGTAAAGCGTCGAAGCGTCTTCCAGCTCAATCTCCGCGCGTCCCGCTCCGGTCGCCAGGCTGAACCCGGTCTCCAGCGGCAGGTCCGCTTCCACCTTCTCCCAGATTGCGCCGTTCGTCTTTCCTGCGGGCTCGCCGCGCTGGATCCGTACATCGCCTTCCACAAACCGGATACGCACAATCTGTGCATAGGTCACGTTCGAGTAGTGCTTGCCCAGGATGAACTGCGCTTCCTTCTTCAGCTTCTCGCTCCCGTCGCCGTTCAAAATCGCCTGAATCTCCGCCAGTGCCCGCGGTTCGTCCTGCTTCAGCATCGCGTTCAGCGCCAGCAGCTTCACATCGTCGCTCGCTCCTGGGTCAATCTCCACCGGCTTGCCCGTTCGCGCCCGCACTTCCACCTCCAGCGCGCCGCAGTCCTCAATCCACCGGCTTTTCGGATAGTCCTTGCGCAGTTCCGCGCACGCAGCCTGCGCGGGTTTAGCCTCGCCCAGCTTGTTCTCCGCGTACGCTTTCCAGTAGAGCGCCCCATCCGCGTGATCGCCATGCTGGTTCGCCACCTCGGTAAAAATCTTCACCGCATCCGCCCAGTGGTTCGCATCAATCGCCTTCGTTCCCTCCGCAAACCGGCTCGTCTCCGCGGTATCTGAAGGGACTGCCGTACCCGCGCCTGTAGGGGCAATCCCTTCCATCCCCGCCGTTGCGCCCGGCCCGGCAAATGCCTGTCCCTGGCCATCGATTCCCAGCCCCCCGCCAGACAACCCGCCGGCAACAGCCCACGCCGGCACGCAAACCGCTCCCGCCAGCAGCGTGGCCAGAATTCCACAACCGCTCCTCATATCGTCCCTCCCTTGGAGGCATGGCCGATGGCGGCCTTCTTGTCCATCACCCGGGACCGCAGCACGCGCACCTCAAACAGCAGCCCATCCGCATTCATCTCGTCCTGCAGCTTCGTAATCGCCTGGGCATTCAGTCCGCCCGGCTCGTTCGCCGCCTCGGCCAGCAATCGGTCCAGGTGGTCCAGCGCCGTGCTCAGCTCCGGATCATCCGCCTGTCCCAGGTTCTTGCGGCACACCCGGTTCGCCGTCAGCAGGCTGCGCGCCTCGTCCCGCAGCGGAGTCGCCATCTGCGCCGGGTCCACATCCGCATGCTTCAGCTGCACCAGGAAGCGCTCTGACCGGTCCAGGTGATCGTCCAGCACCACCACCACAATCGGCTGCTTGGCCGGCGGCGTCTTCGGTGCCGCGTGAGCCATCGGTGGCTGCTGCCTCTGCTCCCACACCCGCCCCGCATAGAAGGCGCAAGCCGCAAGCAGCGCACACGCCGCCGCATAGCCCAGCCCCTTCATCCAGCCGCTCGCCCACCAGCGCCGCCGCACTTCGTACACCGGCAGCGACGGCGCAATTGCCGCCCACACCCGCTCGCCGTAGTCAGCATCGCGCGCCGGAGCTTCCACTCGATCCACATCGCCCAGGTCCCGCTTCAACTCCGCAAACGCCTGCGCACACGCGTCGCAGCCCGCAAGATGCTTCTCCACGGCAGCCGTGTTCTCGCTCTCGCCGTATAAATGCGCAATCATCTCTTCTTCCGTCACATGCTTCATGTCGCCACCCTGAGGGGTGCCAGCCTGCGCCGCATCTTCTGCACCGCCCGGAATACCGCCTGCTTGGCTGCATTCGGGTCAATGCCCAGTGCGGCGCCAATCTCCGCCGTTGTCCGGTCCTCCATATGCCGCAGCACAAACGCCGTCCGTTCCGTGGGCGTCAGGCTTTGCAGTGCCGCCAGTTGCAACTGTCCAATCTCCCCGCTCAGCAATATCCGCTCCGGCCCTGCAGCCTCGTCCGCCACCTGGACCTGCTCCAATTCCGGGTCGGTCGTGTCGCCCACCCGGCCGGCCACTTTCGTCTCGTCGCCCCGCCGGTGCTTCACCTTGTCCAGCGCGCAGTGCACCGCAATCCGGTAGATCCACGTGCCAAAATTCGCCCGCGACTCAAATCCCTCCAGCTTGCGATACCCCCGCAGAAACGCCTCCTGCACCACGTCCTCCGCATCCGCCTCATTGCCGGTAATGCGATAGGCCACGCGGAAAAGAGTCTGGCTATGGCGCACCACCAGCGCTCCATAAGCCTCCTTATCCCCCGCCAGAACAGCCTGGATCGCCGCGTGGTCGTTCCTGTCCATGCGCCCATTAGACAACATCGCGCCACCCCCGGTTAGGAGAGATTTGCCGGGAAGCACCCATGCAAATGAGCCCCAGGAGGAGCTCGTCGCTTTGAGAAGTTATGGATTCACTCAGGACGGACGCCAAAAGCGCATTTCATTGAGACAGGAGCCCGCTCTGCAGACACTGAGTCTCCCAGTCCCTCAGCTCCTGGTCCTTAAGTCCCTGGTCCCTCAGTCCCTGAGTCCCCAGCCGCTTCACACTGCCTCCACCGCCCGCGCAACCGAAGCCTCGGAGGTCGCGCTGATCCCTGATCCCTGACTCCTGATCTCTGTCTCCTGGTCCTTGTACTGTAGCTGGTACAGCTTCCAGTAAAGTCCGCGCTGCCCCAGCAGTTCCTGGTGTGTGCCCATCTCGCGCAACTGCGCCTTGTGCATCACCAGGATGGTGTCGGCCCGCTGCACGGTCGAGAGCCGGTGCGCAATCAGCACGCTGGTCCGCCCCTCCACCATCCGCTCCAGCGCCCCGCGAATGCGCAGCTCGGTATCCGTGTCCACGCTGGAAGTCGCCTCGTCCAGAATCAGAATCCGCGGATTGTAAGCCAGCGCCCGCGCAAAGTTGATCAGCTGCTTCTGCCCCGTCGAGAGCGAGTTGCCCCGCTCCTGCACCGGCTCGTCAAACTTGCCCGGCAGGTTCTCGATAAAGTCCAGCACATTCACGTCGTGCGCCGCCTGCCGCAACGTCTCCTCGCCAATCTCGTCGTTGCCCAGCCGGATGTTCTCCGCCAGCGTCCCCGTAAACAGGAACGGGTCCTGCAGCACCACCGCAAAGTGCCGCCGCAGCGCGTTCAGATCCTGCTGTCGCAGGTCTACGCCGTCCACCAGAATCTGCCCCGCCGTCACATCGTAGAAGCGCATCATCAGGCTGGTCAGCGTGGTCTTGCCCGCGCCCGTGTGGCCCACAATCGCCACCGTCTGCCCCGGCTCCACGGTGAACGAAACATCCTTTAGAATCCACTCGATCCCGGGGATCGCCAGCAGCTTCGCCCCATCCACAACCTTGTCATCCTCAGCGAAGTAAGGCGCGTTTTTTGCGCCCTGCGTAGTCGAAAGCCCGCCCTGAGCCTGGCGAAGGGGACCTGCATTTCCGCCGGCAAACGAATCCGAAGAAACCTGGGCCGCGCTCACCGCCGCCTGCTGTTCCTCGGTCAGCTTCTGGTATGTGAACCAGACATGCCGGAACTCGATCCGGTTGCTGCCGTCGCCCTCCACCGGGTGCGCCGGGTTCACAATCTCCGGCGCCGTATCCAGCAGCTTGAAAATCCGCTCGCACGCCGCCATAGCCGATTGCAAAATATTGAACTTGTCGCTCAAATCCTGAATCGGCCGCCAGAACCGCTGCGAGTACTGGATGAACATGGCCAGCACGCCCAGGGTCACCACCCCGTGCAGCACTCCAAACCCGCCCCGCCAGATCACCAGCGCAATGGCCACCGCCGACAACAGTTCCACCGCCGGGTAATACAGCGCATACGCAAAAATCGTGTCCTTGAACGCGATCATGTGCAGCCGGTTCACATCTTCAAAGTCCTTGTAGGCGCGCTCCTCGCGGTTAAACAGCTGCACCACCGCCATTCCCGAGATGTGCTCCTGCGTAAAGCTGTTGATGCGCGCAATCGCCGCCCGCACCCGCCGGTAGCTCTCGCGCACGCTGTCGCGGAACAGCCGCGTCACAATCAGAATCAACGGCAGCACCGCGAACGCGATCAGCGCCAGCCGCCAGTTGATGGTCAGCATCACCGCGGCCATGAAGGTCAGGTTGAAAAAATCGTCCACAATGGCCAGAATCCCGGCTGTGAACATGTCGTTGATCGCATCCACGTCCGAGGTCGAGCCGCGTCACCAGCCTTCCCACCGCGTGCGTGTCGAAGAACCCGATATGCATCCGCTGCATGTGGCGGAAGATGTCCCGCCGCAGGTCGAACATCATCTTCTGGCCCAGCCACTGCATCAGGTAGGTTTCGATGAACTGGAAGCCGTAGGAAAGCACCAGCGCGCCCAGGTAAATCGCCGCCAGCTCCGTGATGCCCGCCCAGGCATCGGCAGGCAGCCGCCTTGTCAACCAGTTGGTCACCGGGCTCGGCGTCCCGGTCAGGTAGCGATCGATGCCCACCTTCACCAGGTACGGCCCGGTCACGTCCACCATCGACTTCAGGCTCACCGCCAGCGAGGAAATGGTCGCCTGCACCCAGTACGGCCGCACGTAGTGCCCCAGCCGCCGCATCAGCCGCGAGTCGTAGACCTTGCCCACCGGGTCTTCGTCTTTCTTCGAGGGCACGGGCTGTTTCAGCTTGTCTTTGTCTTCGGCCGCCATGCTGGGTGTGGGGTTCCGGGCTCCAATCCCATTGTACGGTCAGGCAGCGGGGCTGCTGAAGGGCAGAGAGCAGTAACCTGCTATCGGATGGGCAGCCAACCAGGAGGAAACGCAACCCTCTAACCATCGCACTAGCGTTGAGCACAAGAACCGGTGAGGCAAGAAACCGCGCCTAAGCAATCGCCGCAATGCCGTGTTTGGCCGCAAGAGTCAGCAGTTTCGCCGCCGGCCCGCGCGGGTGCTTTTCCCCGCGCTCCCATTTGCTGACCACCCCGGTGGTCACGTTCAGATGCGCGGCAAAGACCGCCTGGCTCACCGAGGCTTTTGCCCGAATGCGGCGAATGGCCGCTGGCGATAGTTTCATCACCGGCGTAAGGCACGTCCTGTCGAACTCACGCATGGTTTTGCTGTCGATCGCGCCGGTCTGGTGCAGGTCAGACATGCTTTCGTGTAGCGCTGCGAGCGCTTCGCTCTTGTACGCTTTTGCCATCTTCCGCTCCCTTCTTCAATGGGGCAATTTCAATCAGAGCCTTCTGCTTCACGATCGCCGTAATCTCTTCTTCGCTGAAGCCAAGGTAGATGCCTGCGGCTCTTCTGTATCCCCTCAGTTCATCGGGCCCGATATTTGCCAGGTCTTTCTTCTCGAAGCCAAACATCAACACGGCACGCTGCCCAACCTTCATGGCGATCAAGGCTCGTGCACCGCCGCTGGTTCCTTCTCCCTGGCGCGCGAGCCGATATTTGAAAACTCCGCCTCCCAGGTCCGCGTCGTAAGCTCCGTTCACGGTTTCCCATAGAGCTTCGTCTGCGACTCCGAAGCGACGTGCAAAACGCATGAACGGCTTCGATGCAAACACCCGAAACGTGCCTTGAGGCGTTGCTTTCACATCAATAGTATAGCACTTAGAGCCATAGCGCTGCGGTTTCGAGACTCTGCCCCCGCGTCACCCCCCGAAATCCCTTGCATCCCCCCTCACCCCTCGCGTATCACTGTTGTTACCCGTTTCCCACCCGGTTGGATTCCCCTTCCAAGCCTGAACCAGCCAACCGCCCGCGGGCAGAGGAAAGGCGAAGCCGATGGTCGACCCGACTGCGCAAATCGAAAAGGACCTCCACCAGACCGGAAAGAAGCACTGGCTCAACCTCAGCGGCCTTGACGCGGCCAAGGCTGGCCTCGCCCTTTACATCGTGGGCCTGCTCACTTCCGGCATTTACTACGCGCGCTTCCACATCCTTGCGCTCGACTTCACCCGCATCCAGTCCATCGTCGTGGGCGTCTACCTCATCCTCATCTACCTCGCAGCGCCCACCGCCATTGTCTGGTGCGTCCGCTGGATCACCGACCGCAAGGCTCTGCGCGCCATCGTCGGCATCGCACTGCTGGCCGCGGTCGACTTCGGATTCGGATGGCTGCTCGGCTGGTCCCGGAAATTCCTTGCCGCCGGAATCCTCAGCACCCTCGCTCTCCAGGTCATGCTCTTCCTCGACTGGAAGACCCTCTGGGCCTCGCTCCGCAACCGCCGCCTGAATCTGCAACTGCTCCACCAGCCCAGCCGGGAGACGCTGGTCGCCCTTGGCTTCCTCGTCTGCCTCCACTTCTCGCTCTTCTGGTTCCCCCGCATCCCCGGCAACTTCGCCGGCGGCAAGCCGGTCCAGGTGCAGGTCTTCACTGAGCCTGCCGTACTGCCTGACAGCCGCTTCGTCAACCGCAAAGACCAGCCCCAGATCAACAGCCAGCTTGACTCCTACTCCCTCTGGCTCCTCTACCAGACGGATACCGACGTCTACCTGCTCGACAGCCTGCCCACCGCCGGCACCCTCATCGACGACGATGTCATGCGGATCGCAAAGAGCCAGGTGCTCCGCATGGATTACAACACCGCGCCGTAAATTTGCTCTCAAGCTCTCTCAAACACGGAGGAAATCCAATGCGTTTGCCTCTCACATTCGCGCTTTCCATGCTCACCCTCGCAGGTGCCTTTGGCCTCACCTCCGACTGCACGCCCGGCTCCACCACCGTGCTGGTCACCGACTGCAGCGGCGTTCCCGTCGCCGGCGCGCGCATCGACATCAAAGTCTGTTGTGCCGGCAACGCCACCAGCAGCGCCGTCACTGAGGCGCACGGCCTCGCCAGCTTCACCAGCCACATCAACGACATCTGCCAGGCCACCGTCAGCTTCGCGGGCTTCTCGCCCACATCGTTCGGCAGCGGCTCCTGCACCAAGCCCGACGTGCACGGCTACAGCAAGTGCACCGTGCAAGTCTGCAAGCGGTAAGTGCAGGGAACAGGGAACAGGGAGTAAGTATCCTCCGGCAAAGCCGGACGCTTTCGGGCAAGTGACCCCTCAAAGGGGCCTGAGCCAACAGCGATCGCCTTTCGGTTGACCCCCGCGGTGCAGGTTCTGTAATAAGGGCACGGCTTCAGCCGGGCCGAAACAAGCGCCAAAAGAACTCCGGGCTTTAGCCCCTGCGCAAAGCTTGTTCTTCCACGAGTATCCGCGAAAGTGCAAGAACGGATGGCAATTCCCGGAACTGTCAAACTTCGACGGCCACCCCTCCCGGCCCGCGTCCCATCCGCGGCTACGGCGTTTGAACCCCCACCATTTACACTGGTAAACGGAGATTCATGTGGTTTTCGATAAAGTTCTAACCAAGGTATTCGGCACGGCAAATGATCGGCTGATGAAGAAGTTATGGCCGGTGGTCGCACAGATCAGCGACCTCGAAGAAGGCATCAAGCTGCTCTCCGACGAGCAGTTGCGCGCAAAAACCGTTGAGTTCCGCGCACGTATCGCCGAGCGCGTCAAGGGCATCACCGACGCCGACGAACTCCGCACGGCCGAGAACGCCGCTCTCGACGAGATTCTGCCTGAAGCCTTCGCCGTAGTCCGCGAGGCCGGCTGGCGCGCCGTCCACATGCGCCATTTCGACGTCCAGCTCATCGGCGGCATGGTCCTGCACCAGGGCAAAATCGCCGAGATGCGCACCGGCGAAGGAAAAACCCTGGTCGCCACCCTCGCCTGCTACCTCAACGCCCTCGCCGGCCACGGCGTCCACGTGGTCACCGTCAACGACTACCTGGCCAAGCGCGACGCCGAGTGGATGGGCAAAATCTACGAGTTCCTCGGCCTCACCGTCGGCGTCATCGTCCACGACCTCGACGACTCCGAACGCCGCGCCGCCTACGCCTCTGACATCACCTACGGCACCAACAACGAGTTCGGTTTCGACTACCTGCGCGACAACATGAAGTTCGAAATCAAGGACTGCGTGCAGCGCGGCCACTACTACGCCATCGTCGACGAAGTCGACTCCATCCTCATCGACGAAGCCCGCACCCCGCTCATCATCTCCGGCCCCACCGACCAGACCACTGACAAGTACGCCCGCGTCCGCAAAATCATTCCCCAGCTTGAAAAAGGTGAAGAAGTCGAGTGGAGCGACCACCGCCGCCAGCAGGAGCTCGGCATCCAGCTCAGCGAGGGCGAAAAGTACATGAGCGGCGACTACATCGTCGACGAGAAGCAGCGCACCATCGGCGTCACCGACAAGGGCTGGGAGACCATCGAGAAGCTCCTCGGCATCGGCAACATCGCCGACGCGGAAAACTGGGAGCTCAAGCATTACGTCGAGACCGGCATCAAGGCCCAAGCCCTCTACAAGCGCGATGTCGAGTACGTCGTCAAGGACGGCGAAGTCATCATCGTCGACACCTTCACCGGCCGCCTCATGCCCGGCCGCCGCTGGTCCGACGGCCTCCACCAGTCCATCGAAGCCAAGGAAGGCGTCAACATCCGCAAGGAAGACCAGACCCTTGCCACCATCACCTTCCAGAACTACTTCCGCCTCTACAAAAAGCTCAGCGGCATGACCGGCACCGCCGAAACCGAAGCCGCCGAATTCGAGAAAATCTACAAGCTCGAAATCGTCGTCATCCCCACCAACAAGCCCATGCGCCGGTTGGAGAACCCCGACGTCGTCTACCGCACCGAGAAGGAAAAATACAAGGCCGTTGCCGACAATATCGCCGAGCTGCACGAGCGCAAGCAGCCCGTCCTCGTCGGCACCACCTCCATCGAAAAGTCTGAGCGCCTCTCCGCCATTCTCCAGCGCAAGGGCGTCCGCCACGTCGTGCTCAACGCCAAGTTCCACGAGCGCGAAGCGGAGATCGTCGCCCAGGCCGGCCGTCTCGGCACGGTCACCATCGCCACCAACATGGCCGGCCGCGGCACAGACATTCTGCTCGGCGGCAACCCTGAATTCGAGGCTCGCCAGGAACTCGTCAAGAAAGGCCACGCCCGCGCCATCAGCGTCGCCGAGGGCGCCATCAGTCCCATGGCCCCCGCCGGCTTCCTGCGCTTCTACTACCAGGGCCAGGAGTTCGAAGTCGATGAAGCCGAGTGGGCCGAAGCCTTCGCCGGCCACGCTGAAACCGCGCGCCTCGATCACGAGCAGGTCATTGAAGCCGGCGGCCTGTTCATCCTCGGCACCGAGCGCCACGAGTCCCGCCGCATTGACAACCAGCTTCGCGGACGCGCCGGTCGCCAGGGCGATCCCGGCGAGTCGCGCTTCTTCCTCTCCCTCGAAGACGACCTCATGCGCATCTTCGCCAAGCAGTGGATCTCCAACCTGCTTGAGCGCCTGGGCATGGAAGAGGGCGTCCCCATCGAGTCCAAGATGATCTCCAACCGCATTGAAGGCGCACAGAAGGCCGTCGAAGCGCAGAACTTCGAGTCCCGCAAACATCTGCTCGAGTACGACGACGTCATGAACAAGCAGCGCGAGGCCGTCTACGGTGTCCGGCGCGCTCTCCTCGAAGAAGCAGACCAGAAGGAGCTCATTCTCGAAGATTACGTCGGCGGCATCCTCAGCAGCATCCTCGACGAGTTCGCCCCCGACGACAAGCATCCCGACCAATGGAACGTGAAGGGCCTCGAAGATCGCCTCATCGGCCAGTTCGGCCTCAGCCTGAAAGCCGCCGGCATCAACGCGAGCGCGCTCGCCCGCCACGAACTCGGCGAAACCATCTTCGAGAAACTCAAAGAGGAGTACGACGCCAAGGAGAAAATCCTCTCCAGCCCCACCATGCGTTACCACGAGCGCATGGTCATGCTCAGCGTCATTGACGGCCTGTGGAAAGACCACCTCCTGGCCATGGACCATCTCAAGGAAGGCATCAGCCTGCGCGGCTACGCGCAGCGCGACCCGCTCGTCGAATACAAGCGCGAGTCCTTCGACATGTTCGAAGCCATGATGCTCAAGTTCCAGGAAGACACCGTCCGCTTCCTCTTCCGCATGCAGATCCTCGGCCCTGACGGACAGCCGGTCAACGCCGCGCCCGAGCCGCGCCGCCCCGTGCCGCCCGCGCCGCCCGTGGCCAGCGCCGCCAAACCGCCCACCCTCGAGGCCGCCCCGCGAGAAATCTCCATCCCCACCCGCCAGGCCTCCACCACCATCGACGCCCTCGAGAAGGAGTTTCAGCGCAAGAAGCAGCGCGAGCTGGAAGCCGCCCAGTTTGCCGGCTCCGGCGACGCCAGCCTGCCCTCCCAGCGCCGCACCGGCGAGAAGGTTGGCCGCAACGACCCCTGCCCCTGCGGCAGCGGCAAGAAGTACAAAAAATGCCACGGCGCCGAGAAGTAAATCAGGCCCTTGCCTGCCGCTGAACGCCCGCGGCCGGAGTGTGGGCCGGAGGCAGGGCAAACCCGTCTAACAGGCCGGTGAGCGCACAGCGGCTTTGGGTGGGATCATCGCCAGGAGTCCAGATACAATCGCTGCATGCGCCTGCTTGCCGTTGCTCTTCTCTCCGCCGTCTCGTTCGTCCCGAATCTGGCCCAGGCCCAGAACCGCGTTGTCTTGCAAACCGGTCTTCTCCTCGACGGCAAAGGCGGAGCCCTCCACAATCAGCAGATCGTCATCGAAGACGGCCGCATCGTGTCCATCGGCCCCGGCAACCTCAAGCCCGACTATGACTTGAACAACCTCACTCTCATGCCCGGATGGATCGATACGCACATCCATCTGCAGTGGCACATGGACGCCAATCACAAGGCGGTGGCCGGTGGCGCGAGTCCGGAAGAGATGGAACTCTACACAGAGGCCGATGCCTGGATGACACTCCAGGGCGGCTTCACCACCGTGCAGAGCGTCGGCTCACCCTTCGACAAGCCGGTGCGCGATCACGTCAACGAAGGCGTGCTCCCCGGCCCCAGAATTCTCACCTCGCTCATCCAGATTCAGGGCTCCGGCGGCTCTGATTCGCAACACGCGTGGACCCCGGACGAGTTGCGCGCAATCGTGCGCAAGAATAAGGCAGACGGCGCAGACGTCATCAAGCTCTTCGCAACCTCCGGGCTCGGCTCCGGCGGCGGCCAGACCATGACCAGGGAACAGATTGAAGCTGTTTGCTCGGAGGCGAAGGCCGTTGGACTGCGTTCGGTCGTTCACGCCATCGGCGACTCAGGCGCGCGCGATGCCGTCCTTGCCGGCTGCACATCCATCGAGCATGGCACCTTTCTCAAAGACGAAACCCTCAAGCTCATGGTGCAGCGCGGAACAACCTTTGATCCCAACCTGCTGGTGCTCCACAACTACCTCGACAATCGGGCCAGCTTCAACTTCACGGATGCGCAGCTCAAAATCATTCAAAGTGGCATCGCCCCCACCATCGATGTTCTGCGCCGCGCCCGGGCGCTCGGCGTCAAGATCGTCTTCGGCACCGACGCCGTCGCCGGATCGCACGGACGCAACGCGGAGGAGTTCATCTATCGCGTAAAAGAGGCTGGAGAAATGCCCATGGACGCCATCGTCAGCGCCACTTCAGCATCCGCGGACGCGCTCGGAATGGGAGATCGGATCGGGACCATCGCGCCCGGCTACCAGGCCGATCTCGTCGCGGTAAAAGGAGACCCGCTCACTGACATCACCGCGGTCCGCAACGTAGTGTTTGTCATGAAGGCCGGCAAAGTCGTCGAGAATCTAGCTCACTAGTGTCCTGAGTCTAAAGTTCGCAACATAAATAACGCTGTCATCCTGAGCGAAGCTTGGCCCGATTTTGGGCCAAGTGGAGTCGAAGGACCTGCATTTCGGGGCTTCGACTTATGCTGCGAACTGCGGGGACACCACACTAGGGTCCGATGAGGCGGCCGCAGGTTTCCCGTCAGCCCCTCCAGCGGCCCCCTCGAGCGTCTCGCCGGAATGCGGGTAGCAATGCTTCGAGGAAAGCAAGGCATCATCCTTCGAGTCCGCGCGCGGTATCGAATCATCCCGCATACAGGGAAGCACCCGAAGATGTCAACCCTGGGTGACGCGTTCTGATACGAATCCGGATCGCCAGAACCTCCGCGCCCCTTCCGGTCTTGAAAGAATTTAAAACTTTCCTCCACCACTTTGCCGATCATTTCCTCCACAACGCGCACAATGGGTAGGTAGAGGTTGCATGAGAAAGCCACACAGTCCCGCACAACCGCTTCCAATTTCGTCTTTCATTCGCCCCAAAAATAGCACCCCCCTGCCACTTTCCTTCCAGCCCTATGAAAGCAATGAAGTTGCACGCAGAATTGTAAGAATTACATAGCGATACAAAGCACTTGCACACCACGCGCCTCGCGTCATTGCCCAAAAGGCAGGGCTCTCGTCCCGCATCCGGGGAGCGGCCTGCTGACTCGGAGGCACCTCCGATCGCCGGGTGGAAACTGTCAATGGTTGTTGAGGACTGGCGCGGAAGTCAAAAGCCGCGCTCAGGACTTGGCGTGGTCGGCGCCCAGGGAGGTCCCGGAGATGATCGGCTGCGAATCGTCGTCTTCCGCCTCGCGCCCCGCGCGCGACCGCGACAACGCGCGCGATGCCCATCCAAACAGGCCGGAACGATGACCCTTGTCGTCGTCCTCGGGCAGACCGCTCGCCCGCCGCGCCATCCGCCGGATCGCCCGCGAAATCGACGAGTCTTCCATCGCTATCGGGATCGCGGTGTTCTGGGTTCGCCGCGCCGTCGCGTAGTCGTCGGGAATCTTCCAGTCGATGGGCCGGGTCAGCGCTTTTTCAATCTGCTTGTCTTCAAACAGCAGCGCCTGCGGCGTATACCGGTTCAGCACCACCTGCAGCTTCGGTCCGCGCGATGCAAAGAACTGCCCGATCATGCGGTTCGCATTGCGCAGCTCGGTCACGCCAACCTGCGTAATCAGGTAGAGAATGGCCGACTCATCGAAGAACTTCGCGTCTCTCAGGTCAACCCGCGTCCCGGCGTCCACAACCACGTAGTCAAAGTTTTGCCGCGCCACCGCAATCAGCCGGTCAATCGCATCCAGGTTCGGCTCGCTCGGCGTAAACTCACCCGGAGCCGCCAGCACGGATAGTCCTGAAGTGTGGCGGGCCAGCAGAGTGGAAAGGAAGCTGGCGTCCAGCCGGTTGGAGTTCTCCAGTGCGTTGAACGTGGAGTACTCTGTCACCATGCCCAGGTTCAGCGCCGCGTCTCCCAGCGGCAGGCCAAGGTCAATCAGCAGCGTGCTCTGCTGAGACTCCTGGGCCATCGCCACAGCAAAGTTCGAGGTAAGCGTGGTCACCCCGCAGCCGCCCTTCGTGCCCAGGAAGACAAACAGCTTGCGCGCCGTCCTCCGCGCCGGGTGCGTGGATGAACCCCGGATCGAGATGCGCGCCAGCGCGTCCGCAATGGTCGCCGGGTTCAATGGCAGAGTAAGAAACTCGCGCGCCCCCGCCCGCATGCAGCGCACAGCCAGCTCCAGGTTGGCCCTCGCGGAACAGACAATCACCGTTGCCGAGCCGTACGCGTAAATGCTCTCAACCACTTCCAGCGCGTATTCCGGATCGCTATCCAGATCCACCACCACCACATCGCACTGCTGTTCCAGCATGCGCGGCAGTTCGTCCAGGTCGGTCGGGTACGCGGAATACTCGCGGATCAGCCCTACCGGGCACCCCGACAAAGCATTCGCCACGGCCCTCCGGCGCTGCTCGTCGGGGCCAATGAGCACAACCGATAGCGCGGCCGGACCGGTAGAATCGGGAATCTGGGAGGACGGTGGCATCTAGATCCTGATTCAGTCTAATCCGCTCCAGATGAATCGTCCAGATCACCGTGCGGCGCGGTCTGTTCGGTTCCTGGAATCATTCGCATTCATTCATCCCGCACAGCAAGCTGGAAGTGGCTGATATGAGTGCGCAGCCGGTCCACCTCCGCCCAGCAGCTCGCCCGCTCCTTCTTGTAGCGCTGGGCCGCCTCGGGATCCAAGCCAAACAACAGATAGCTCTTCAGCGCCGAAGTCGACCGAAACGAATTCTGCCGCATGTTGCGAATTGCGTCCAGCAGCGGGACGCGCGCGTTCACCACGTTCGCCGAAATCTCCCGCGCCTGGCGGATTTTGACGTAGGAGCAGATGCTGCCCAGCGTCACGGCAACAATCACCATGGCGGTCGCCGTCAAAAGCCTTCCAATCAGTCGCGATCTTTCGGCCCAGAGATTCATGATCAGGACACCGCCTCATCCGCTCCGTTGCTTCAACAGCCCGCGGAAAAATTACCCGCAGCACTGCCGGACGAACCTGCCGCCCGTCTCCTGCGCAAGGTCTGCGCCTTCAGCCAAACCTTATTGCGCAAGATTGAAGTTGATGTCGATATCCACCGTCGATGTCTCGGTTCCCGGCGCAAATCTCCACTTGCTCACCGCCTCCTCGGCCGCCGGAGACAGCGCATAGTTTCCGCTCACCGTCCTCACGGAGAGTACCTTGCCCTCGGAGTTCACTGTCGCTTCCACCCGCACCGATCCCGTGATTCTCATGCGCCTGGCCAGCTCCGGATACACCGGCGCCACTCTCGACTTGACTGCACGCTCACCCCCCGCCCGTGCCGGCACAGCCACCGACACGGCCAGGGCCAGCACCACTCCCTGCGCCAGGACAAATCCCGCACGGCGCCATGCGCGCCCCGTGTGTCCAACCCGGATCTTCAACATAGCCCCCCCCTCCAGAGACGTCTGCCCCATTGCGCTTATCGGCGCAGGAAGAGAGCGTCATGAGAGGAATATCCGGATTTGATTACGAAGGGAATCCGCGGCGCTGCCGAATCGGCCTGAAGTAGTGCAACCCCAAGGCGCTGAAAACCCGCTTAACCGCGCAAACGGTCTTCCGCAACTGCCGCGAAAGTCAGGTCCTGCGCACACGATCCATGCCGCTCCCGCCACAGGTCAAAAAGCCGCCCATAGCTCAGCGTGATGTATGCGCCTGGATCGATGCCCAGCCGCTTGGCCGCGCGGTCGATCCACTCCGCGTCGCCCTCCAGCTCGGCAAAGTCGCCAATCGGCGTCTCGTCCACCACGCAGTGGCCCTCCCCGTCCTCCCACTCCGTGCGCCATTTCTCGTAGCGGAAGGCTGGCGCCAGGCCGATGGAAAGAAACACCTGCGCCAGTGCATCCCCGTCGGAGACTTCGGTCTCCGTTTCCACGCGGTGCTTGTGCGTGTCTTCGCCAGGGCCCATGTCGGGCAGTCGCTTGTGGGTCAAAAGGCATCGGCCCGCGTAGCTGCGGATGCGCAGGATTTCCGTCCGCGCCCGCATCGCCCGGTCCGGCGTGTCGTAGAGCACGTTGCTCTCAAAGCTGCGCGGCGTCTGCAGCCGGAATCCCGCCTCTTCCAGGCGCTTGCTCAAGCTGCCCGGATCATCGACGCGGAATTTGATTTCGGTCTCGACAGGCATCGGTTGCAGTGAGTATACGGCAGGTGGCATCGCCCCCGCGCAAAAGGCGACAATAGAGATGTGAAGACGCTGCGGCTGGTTGTGGACCCTGCGCATCTGGATACCGTCGACGCCCGGCAGTCGCTGGAGCGCGCGGCCCAGATCCTGCGCGCCGGCGGCCTGGTCGCCCTCCCCACGGAGACCGTCTATGGCCTCGGCGCCAACGCGCTCGATCCACTCGCCGTAGAGAAGATCTTTCAGGCCAAGCAGCGCCCGGCCTGGGACCCGGTGATCGTGCACATCTCCAGCCTGGCCATGCTCGAAGGCCTGGTCACCGAAATTCCCGAACCAGCCCGCAAGCTGATGCATGCCTTCTGGCCTGGCCCGCTTACGCTGCTGCTGCCGCGTACAGCGGCCGTGCCCGATGCGGTCACCGCCGGCCGCCCGCTGGTTGGCGTGCGCATGCCGTCCCATCCCGTCGCCCTCCAGCTGATCCGCCGCGCCGGCGTTCCCGTCGCCGCCCCCAGCGCCAACACCTTTGGCCACATCAGTCCCACCACCGCGGCCCATGTGCTGGCGGATCTGGACGGCCGCATCGATGCCGTGCTCGACGCGGGTCCCACCAGCCACGGGGTCGAGTCCACGGTCCTCGACCCCTGCCAGAACCCCATGGTCATCTACCGCCCCGGTGCCGTCACCGCGCAGCAGATTCGCGATACCGCCGGAGCCGTCGAGGTTTTTCAATCAGCGCAGCCGCTCACCCAGACGCCCCAGTCCGCGCTGCCGTCGCCGGGGGTAGGCCTGCGCCACTACGCGCCCGCCGCCCGTCTGGTCCTGGTTGACGCGCCGCTGGCCAAAATGGGAACTCATCTTGCCGAAGCAGCGCAGCGCTCCTCGGGAGAGCGCGTCGGAATCATGCTTCCCCACGAGGTCCTCTGCGATTTTCCCGCGGCAGTTCTTTACCCCTGGGGCCGCTGGTCGGCGCCGGAAGAGTTGGCTCATAGCCTCTACGCCGGTCTTCGCGCACTCGATGCCCAGGGCTGTACCGTGATTCTGTGTCCCTTGCCTCCGGCCGAAGGAGTGGGCGCCGCCATCCGCGACCGCCTTCACAAAGCGGCAAAGCCCTCTTCCTGACCAGCCAGGCTCAACTCATTCGCTCACCCGGCCCGCCGGCTCACGGTTATCCCTGTTCTCCCAGCTTGTACATGTACTTGATGGCAGATTTGTAAACCAGCGTCCTCGTCTTGCCGCGGACCTTCAGGCAACTGCGGTCGTACCACTCGATGCATCCTTCCACCTTCTCCCCGTCTTCAAGCACAATCACCATCGGCGTTTGCGACTGGATCTGCTTTTGCAGATAGAAAAGCTCAGCCTGCCGGTAGGTGCTCTCCTCGACCGGCGCATACGCTGAGAATCGAATGGGAAGTGGTGCAGCGGAGCTCCGCTTGGCGCGGACTTCGCGGCTGCGGAAAGGTGTCGGGACGCCCTCGTGTCTGTCCGGAGCCGTGACCGGGGGGAGTATCGCGTGAATGCTCATAGATGACAACCTCTCTGGGAAAAAAGCCGAAACTCAAAAACTAGTGATGCGTCGCTTCGGCCAGCACACGTGCTCAAAGATCCTGTTCTTTTGCCTGAAACCGCGAATTTCCACCGTTCGCTGAAAACCAGCAACCCAGCCACCCTGAACAAACGGAACTACACTGCACCGATGGCGGCAGATGCCCATCGAATGCCGGCTTCCGAACAGTGGCAGATTGCTTGTACTCCTAAAGATGCCCGGTGCCTGATGGAGGTTGCTCGTTATTTTTGACGGAAAAACTGCGGCCGGGGAGCAACCCTTTCCCTGGTGTGGTGTTCCAGAAGTTCGCACCAAAATTGAATTTTCCAGTCTTCCCCCAACCGTCTGTCATCCTGAGCGAAGCTTGGCCCGATTTTGGGCCAAGTGGAGTCGAAGGACCTGCATTTCGGGGCTTCGACTTATGCTGCGAACTTCGGGGACACCACCCTAGCTTCCTTCCATCCCCACCGCCATCGCATCCAGTGACAGCGAGCGCAGCAGGTTGCGCCGCATGCCTTGCTCCACCTGTCCAAGCGCTCGCGCTGCCCCGTCGATCCAGTCCACGGTAAGGCCCTGCGCCAGCCGCTCCAGCTCGGCAGAAAGGTCCAGGTTGCGCACCAGCCGCGGTGTCCCCGCCACCACCAGCAGCAGATCCTCCACCAGGCTGCCCAGCGCGCGCAGCAGGTTGATGCTCTTTTCCTGCCCGTCGGCCCCGGCGCGGTAGCTCTCCGTGGCGTGGAACAGCTGCGAGTAATCCGGCTCGCGCAGCGCCGTGCGCAAAATCACCAGCGCATCCTGCCGGCTCGCCAGGTAAACGCCCAAATCGATAGTGAGCGCGCGCCCCACCGCCCCCTCGGCCAGCCGTGCCGCCAGCGCCCGGTCCTGCGCCTTCAGTTCCGGACGCCGCTGGGCCAGCAGCGCTTCAAGATCCGTGGCGGGAATCGCGCCCAGGCGGTGAATCACCGCCCGCGAGCGGATCGTCGCCAGCATCTCCTGAGGATTCTCCGTCAGCAGAATCAGAGAGGTGTGCTCCGGCGGCTCTTCCAGCACCTTCAACAGGCTGTTCGCCGCCTCCTTCATGAATGCCGACGAGGTGAAGATGGTGAAGGTCCGTCGGGATTCCACCGGCGGCCGGTAATAGGCCACGTGGATCACCTGCCGCACCTGGCCCAGCTTGATCAGCAGTTGCGGCGGGTCGGGCGGCACAATCAGCACATCCGGGTGCGTCTGGATCAGGATGCGCGTTTCCTTCTTATCGGTCTCGCGCAGGCCCTCGCGCGCCTCCACAGCCTCCGCCACCCGCTCCTCCAGGTTGGCTGAGTCGCCAATCCGAACGCAGTTCGAGCACGTGCCGCAAAAGTCCGGCAGCCCGTCAGATTCGGTCGGATTCAGGCAGTTGTACGCCCGCGCCAGCATCAGCGCCAGCGTGTATTTGCCCGCCCCCTTGGGCCCGGCCAGAATCAGCGAATGCGGAAACCGCTCCGCGCGCAAGCTCTCGCGAAGATGCGTAACGGTCTGCGTGTTGCCGAGAAACTCCTGAAAGCCCACCGTTCGAGTTTATTTCATTTTCAGAGTGCCGTGTCGCGCGCCGCAACCTGGCCCAGGGCAATCGCATGAAGGACCAACCAGAGGCCCAGCGATCCTCCCAGCCCTTCACTTTGCCGCCAAAATGCTCCGCGGCTCCGGAGGGACCGGTTGAAAATAGCCCCGTGGCAAGCGCAGCGCAGCCCGGGGAAGCAGACAACATGATTCCATCGCGCCCCAGCGGGGCGCCGTGAAACGCGCCGCCGTCCCAAAACACCTTTATGCAATTACCCTGAACCTGGCCCCCGCAGCACCGGCACAGCCCGAATCCCATTCTTCGGCCGCAGCGTAATCTTCGGCTGCGGCTCAATGGTCTGCCCCGGCACCAGCCGCAACTGCCAGCGCTGCGCCAGCGTCGCCAGCGCCAGCGTCGCCTCCATCCAGGCAAACGACTCGCCAATGCACTGCCGCCCGCCGCCGCCGAAAGGGAAGTACGCAAACCGCGGCCGCGCTGCCTTCGCTTCCGGCGTAAACCGCTCTGGCCGGAACCGCTCCGGGGCTGGGAACCAGCGCGGGTCGCGGTGCACAATGTACTGGCTGAAGAACACCATCGTCCCCTTGCGCAGCCGGTACGGACCCACAGCCACATCCTCCAGCACCTCCCGTCCCATCGCCCAGGCCGGCGGATACAGCCGCATCGATTCAGACAGCACCATGGCCGTATACTCCAGCCGCGGCACGTCTTCCAGCGTCGGGAGCCTGCCGCCTAGCACCACCTCCAGCTCCTCCTGCATCCGCTCGTCCGCCTCCGGATTCCGGCCCAGCAGCATCCACGTCCAGGTCAGCGCGTTGGCCACCGTCTCATAGCCCGCCAGAAACAACGTCAGAACCTGGTCGCGCAGCTCGTCCGCGCTCAGCTTCAGCCCGCTGCCGTCTGCCTGGTCGTCGCGCGCCGCCAGCAGCATGGAGAGCAGGTCCCCGCGCTCCTCCAGGCCGCCGGGCTGGCCAGGCCCGTTGCTCCCGCTCGCTTCGGCCAGCCGTGCCCGGATCATCCCATCCACCACCTCATCCAGCCGCGCCTTGGCGCGCCGGAATCGCCGCATCCCCGGCAGCGGCGAGTTCAGCAGCAGCTCCGCCCGCGGCATTGCAACCAGGTAGTTGTAGAGATCCATCACGATGTTCACCTGCTGGTTGATCACCAGGATCTCCGCCGTCACCTCGGTGTCGAACAGCGTGCGCGCGGTAATCTGCAGCGCCAGGTGCATCATCTCCGCGGCAATATCCAGCGGCTGCCCGGGCTGCCATCGCGCGCCCAGTCCGTCCGCCAGCTCCACAATCTGCCCCGCATACCGCTGGATGCGCTGGCGATGAAAGGCCGGCGCGGCAATGCGCCGTCCCCGCCGGTGCGCCTCGCCGTCTGAAGTAATCAGCCCTTCCCCCAGCAGAATCTTCATCCGCTTCTGCGTCCTGTCCTTGCCGAACGACGCTGCCTTGTCGATCAGCACCTCGCGGATATCGTCCGGATCGTGCAGCAGAACCACGTCGCTG
Organism: uncultured Acidobacteriaceae bacterium; assembly: GCA_963776535.1. Taxonomy (GTDB): domain Bacteria; phylum Acidobacteriota; class Terriglobia; order Terriglobales; family Acidobacteriaceae; genus Telmatobacter. The sequence goes on from CAVZNB010000002.1 coordinate 321,253, forward strand.
AAAAGGATGCGGTAGTGCGCCGCCCGCCCGTAACTGCGCAGGTGTTCGAACAGCAGAATCGGGTTGCCCGGCTTGAAGAACTTGTGGAACAGGTAGAAGGGCAGGTTCATCCGCAGACCCGGCGGATACACGTAGCGCCCGCGCTGAACCAGCCGGGGAAGCGCATCGACCGCCGAGTCGCCGATGGAGAGATCCTGGGAAGCCACGCTCTGAGTCTAGAACATCCCCACTCGGATCGAGTGCGCCGCGATCATCCCATCTCAAGTCGATTTGACGGCATCCTTTCCCGCTGAGTGGGAGGCATGATCCCGATGGTGCGCCAGCGCCGTCCGCCGCACCGCATGCGCAGCTGCCGGTTCCTGCCGGAGACGCGGGAGCAACCCGCCTGATCCCTGACGCCTGATCCCCGACGCCTGATCCCTGACCCCTGATCCCCCCTGTTCACTGCTTTTTGCATATAATTACCCCACAAGCTGGCACAATACTCGTGGAGAAGATCCTTCATGAAGACCAGCGCACTGCAAAACACGCCTCCATCTTCGCTGTTTCTTCTGAACGGCCGGGGACAACCATGAAACACACCACCCCCCCTACAATCCCGTGAGACAGTGAAAATGTGAAACTGTGAAATCGAAAAGTGCTCTGGTAATACAGTCGTAGATCCAGAATTCCGGAGGGAGCAGGGGGTTTCAACCCACTGAAAAAGAGCGAGTTCCGAGGGTCTTCAGGCCCGGGCCTTTGCCGGTCTTCCAGAAAATCTGCGAAATACGACTGGAGTACTGGTTCCACCCGGCGCGGCCACATCGGAACTCCGTTGCCCCAAACCCTATCGACTCGCAAGAGAAAGGTCACCCATGCCCAACCACAAGGCCCTGCGCCAGCACCTGGTCAAGCTGCTCCAGGGCGGCGACGCCCATGCGGACTTCGAACAAGCGATCGCAGATTTCCCCGTGGAACTGCGCGGCAAGATCCCCGCAGGGGCAGAGCATTCGCCCTGGGAACTCTTGGAGCACCTGCGCATCGCGCTCTGGGACATCCTGGATTTCTCCATCAACCCAAAGTACAAACTGCGCGCGTGGCCGAAAGACTACTGGCCCGAAACCCCCGCGCCTCCCAACCCCGAGGCCTGGGACAGAAGCGTCGCCGCCTATAACGAGCACCTGAATGCCATGTGCGCGCTCGTCGAGAACGAGAAGACTGACCTGTTCGCCAAAATCCCCCATGGCGATGGCCAGACCATCCTGCGCGAAGCGCTGGTCGTAGCCGACCACAACTCCTATCACCTGGGCCAGATTGTCCTGCTGCGGCGTCTGCTCGGAGCCTGGAAGTAGCGGCGCAATCCGTCACTCCAGGGTCTCCCCTCACGGATGCAGAGCGGTCTTCCAGAGCATCTCCCGGAAGCGCGTCATACAGTCGCGCATGGTAGCGGAATCGAGCTGGTTCAAGCCATTTTCTGCGTTAACAGCCGCGCCGCCACCGCCTCCACAATCTTCGCGTGCACCTCATCCAGGCTCAGGTCGCCCTCAATCAGAACCACCCTGCCCGGCTCGCGCGCGGCAATCTCGCGATACTTCTCCCACACTCTGCGATAAAAACCATCCTGCTCCTGCTCAAAGCGGCCTTCGTCAGCCCCGTTTTGTTCTGTTGTGCGTTGGTTGCGGCGGCGCGCCCGCTCCAGCGAGACCTCCAGCGAAGGCAGAAGCAGCAGTGTCAAATCGGGTTGCAGATTCCCGCACAACAGCCGGTGAAGCTCCAGAACCGGCTCTGAGCCAAGCCCGCGCCCTCCGCCCTGGTAGGCTTCCGTCGAATCGGTAAAGCGGTCGCAGAGGACCACCCTGCCCGCCTCCAGCGCCGGTTGAATCACCTCGGCAATCGCCTGTGCCCGGTCGGCAAACATCAGCGCCATCTCCGTCATCGGCGCCAGCCCGGTCTGCCCGGAGTCCAGCACCAGCGCGCGAATGCGGTCGCCGGTCTCAGTTCCGCCCGGCTGCCGGGTCAGAACCGGGTCCTCGTCCGGATGGCGCCTTTTCAGCCACGCGGCAAGTCGCCGGATCTGCGTGGTTTTACCCGATCCATCCAGGCCTTCCAGGGTGATAAATAGACCGCGCGGCATGGGCTGAGTCTATCACCGCGGCAGCCGCCCTTCGGAACCCGCCTCCATCCATCGGCAGGGGGGAGACGACTCTCTATCGTTTGTGTTACAACAGGGTGATTTTTGAACGTCACGGGAGCTGCCTTTCTGGACTCCCCATGGAGTAGCAAGTGAACCTGCTCAAGCTGCACAGACTCGCCTCCTTCGGCCTCATCCTCTCTGGTTTACTCGTAGCAGGCCGCGCCCACGCCCAATACCTCACCCTCGAAGGCCAGACCGGAGGCTTCCTTACGCCAACGGCCTACGTTGTCTATACGGACAAGGGCCAGATATTTTCCCACCCGGCGATAGGCGTCCACTACATCGACGCCTCTAAAGTGATCGGCAAGATCGAAACCTTCAGCATCACGGAGGCCTTTTTCAACCGAGCCGAGGCCGGCTACACGCGCAGCGTGCATCAGCTTGGCGATAGCGGGCCAAGCACCATAGTGATGGCCAACGCAGTGTTGGGATCTACATCGCCGGCCACCGCGGTGCCGGTCATGCCGGATTTTAGCCAGCTTTGGAACACGAACGGCATGAACGTCTTTCACGGCAAAGTAGTGGGGATCAAGGACGGACAGTTCGGTCCATGGACGCCAGGCGTGGCGGTTGGCGGGTTGGTGCGCACCGGCGACAAGTTCGTCACCGGCGAGGCGGGTGTGGTCGCTGTCCAGCTCTACGATCAGTACTGCATTGAGACCAGTGCGTGCGCCCCGGTTGCCGTCCCGGCTGCCAAGTCGTACACCAATGGCGACATCTACATAGCCGTCACCAAAACCTGGGCAAAGAAGCCGGTTCCATTTCTCGCAAACCTCGGCTGGAAGGCCACCAATGCCACGATCTTCGGCATCGGCGGACAGAGCACGCGCTTCAGCGGGAGGCTCTTCGGCGGCCTGGGGATTCCGCTGCCGCTCTTCAAGGGCATCGTGGCGGTGCCTTCGGCGGGCTTTACGCAGGAGCCGGGCACATCGAAGGGCCTGGGACCCAATCCCCCCAACGGCATCCCGCTGGTGGCCGGAAAAGCTGACCTGCCCACCACGCTGGACTACGCCGTCCGCATTACGCAGCGCGAGCATCCGCACTTCGCATTCGATATCGGCATCGGCCAGGTGGCGGGAAATATCGGATATATCCCGTCGCCAACATACTTGCCCTCGCCGCCCTACCCTTCAGTCGTCTACGTCCCCGTGAACCTTGAAGCGCGTCATGTGGTTGGCATGGGCATCAGCATCCGCCCCTGAGGTGGGTTCTGCGGGCAGACTGAAGCGCGCAGTTCCGGTGTGCAGATTTGATCAGAAGGGGAATGGGCCTGGGACTACTCTCACGGGTAGTTCCCAGGCCCTTGCACCGTTGCGGGTAAATCAGTTCACGCGGCGGAGCAGGCTGGAAGGAACCAGGAGGTCTTCGCATGCTTCTGTTTCGCTCTTCTGCCCGTTTCCTTTTCTTTGCACTGTTGATGTCGGTCATCCCGGCGTCCCTGCACGCTCAGCTCCTCATCAGCGTCAATTTCGCGCCCCCGGAGCTGCCCGTCTATGTGCAGCCCATGTGCCCCCAGCCCAACCTGCTCTGGGCTCCGGGCTACTGGGCTTACGCCGATGGAGGCTATTTCTGGGTACCCGGCTCCTGGGTGCCCGCACCCTACGCCGGAGCCATGTGGACGCCCGGTTACTGGGGATGGTCGAACGGCAACTACGCCTTCAACCAGGGCTACTGGGGTGATCACGTCGGCTACTACGGCGGCGTCAACTACGGCGGCGGATTCCTCGGCATCGGCTTTGCCGGCGGTGAGTGGCGCGGCGGAAACTTCGCCTACAACACCGCGGTCGTCAACGTGAATACCACCATCATCCACACCACGTACGTCAATCGGACAATCATCCAGACCAGCACCGTGGCCAACCCCCGTCACGCTGCCTTCAGCGGCGGTCCCGGCGGCGTCCAACACCAGCCCACCGCCGAGGAGAAGGTCGCCGCGAGCGAGAAGCACACGCCTCCAACCGCTGTCCAGACGCAACACGCATCAGCGGCCAAGGCCGACCCAACTTCATTCGCCAAGGCCAACGGCGGCCATCCAAAGACACTGGCTGTCGCCAGGCCGCTGACCGCTCCAGCCCACACTGCTCCGGCAGCCGCAAAAACAGAAGCCAGGGAGCCTGCAAAGGCCGAACCCAAGGCCGCGCCCAAAGCCACTCCCAGAACTGAAGAGAAGGCCGCACCCAGAGCCGAGCCAAAAGCAAATCCCAGACCAGAAGAGAAAGCCGCGCCCAAAGCAACTCCCAGAACTGAGGAGAGGGCCGCACCCAAAGCCGAGCCAAAAGCAACTCCCAGACCAGAAGAGAAAGCCGCGCCCAAAGCAACTCCCAGAACTGAGGAGAGGGCCGCACCCAAAGCCGAGCCAAAGGCAACTCCCAGGCCAGAAGAGAAAGCCGCACCCAGAGCCGAGCCAAAGGTAGCATCGAAGCCGGAAGAGCGAGCCGCACCCAGAGCCGAGCCAAAGGCAGCTCCCAGACCTGAAGAGAAAGCCGCACCTAAAGCGGCTCCAAAGTCCGAAGAAAAGCCCGCGCCGAAGGCCGAGCCCAGGGAAGCGCCGAAGCAGGTAGCCAAAGCTGAGCCCAGGCCGGAGGAAAAGGCCGCGCCCAGGCCAGCGCCCAAACCCGAAGAGAGGGCGGCTCCTAAAGCTGCCCCCAAAGCCGCTCCCAAGGCTGAGCAAAAACCGGAAGAAAAGCCAAAATAATCCTATTGAATTGAGGCTTTTCCCTCTACGCAGAAGAGCCCACGGTCAGCCGTGGGCCTTGCTGCATTCAAGGCGTTTTCAGGCCGGTTCGGTTTGCCACAGCCGCAGCCCCGCAATCTCCACTTCCAGCCCGCCAAACTCGGGATGGTCGTTTTCGCGGATACGGTATGCCAGGTCAACAAGGCTTCCCTGTGCCAGGCGCAAGTTAGCCGCACGGCTTGCCAAATCCCAGCCCACCCCGCGAATGGCTGCCGCGGAGCCCGCCGGCGCATGGAATTGAGGCCCATCCTGCGTCAGCTCCAGCCGGATGTGCCGCTCCTTCATGATGCGCGGGGCGGCCAGCAGGCGGGCCCGGCGCGCCACAAAAATCGGTTCCGGATTGCCATGCCCCAGCGGCTCCAGCTTGCGCAGCCACCCAGCCAGCACTGGCGTGATCCGGTCCAGCGGCAGCTCGGCGTGAATGCGCAGCACATGCTCCGCCGCGCGCCCTGCCAAATGTTCCTCGGCGTAGAGGCGCAGCCGCCGCTTCAGTTCGGAAACATTCCCGGCAGGCATGGCAAAGCCGACTGCAAAGGCATGGCCGCCGAAGCGCGTGAACAGATCGCCGCAGCTCTCCAATGCGTCCAGCAGTTGGAACCCATCCACGCTGCGTCCCGACCCGTGCGCCACGCCATCCTCCACGCTCACAACAATCGCCGGCTTGGCCGTCCGCTCCACCACCCGCGAGGCAAGGATGCCGATCACCCCGCGATGCCAGCCGTCCCCATCCACCACCAGCAGCCGGTCCGCGGCCAGCTCCGTATCGCTCGCCAGCCGTGTCTGGATCGCGTTCAGCGCCGCCGCCTCGGTGTCGCGCCGCTCCCGGTTCAGCCGCTCCAGCTTGCCGGCCAGCTCAGTGGCGCGCATTGCATCGCGCGTGGTAAACAGCTCAATCACCTCGGAGGCCACGTCCATTCGTCCCGCGGCATTGATGCGCGGCGCCAGCCGGAAGGCCACATCGAAGCCTGTAATTTCTTTGGCCGCCGGGTCCAGCGCGGCTGCTGCAAACAGCGCGCGCAACCCGGCGCCTGCCGGATGCCGCAGCGCCCGCAGCCCCAGCGTGGCGATGACGCGATTTTCCCCGCGTAGCGGCACGGCATCGGCGATGGTCGCAATGGCCGCCATCTTCAGGAAACTGGGCAGCGTCTTCTCCCGTGTGCGCACTGGATCCCGCCGCTCCAGCACCGCCTGCGCCAGCTTCAGCGCAATGGCCGCGCCGCACAGCTGCTTCTCCGGGTACCCGCACCCCGGCTGGTTCGGATTCAGAATCGCCAGCGCCTGCGGTACCGCGTCGCCGGCTTCCAGCAAATGGTGGTCGGTGATAATCAGGTCCAGCCCCAGCCGCTGCGCCGTCTCCGCTTCGGCAAAGGCGCGCATGCCCGTGTCCACCGTGATCACCAGGCGTACACCCTCGGCGTAAGCCGCCTCCAGCACGCTCGATTGCAGCCCGTAGCCCTCGAGTAGCCGGTGCGGCACGTGGAACCGCACCGTTCCTCCCAGCATCTCGATCGCCGTCTTCAGCAGCACCACCGCGGTGGTGCCGTCCACGTCGTAGTCGCCGTAAAGCAGCACCGGCTCGCGCAGCGAAATCGCGCGCTCCAGCCTTGCCACGGCTGCATCCATGCCCAGCATCAGGTTGGGGTCGTGTAGATGTGCCGGTTCCGGATGGAGGAATGCAAACGCCGCTTCTGCGCTCGTGATGCCGCGCGCAATCAACAGCTCCGCCAGCACCTGCGGCAGCCGCGCGTCCTTCGCCAGCGCAGCCGATCGCTCGGCATCCTGCTGCTCAATCCGCCAGCGTTGCGGGGGACGCTGCTGTGCCGGCACGATTGCAGAGGTAGCAGCCGCAACTGGTCCGGCCAATGGCTGCCGAACCGGGCCGCTTCCTTCAGCGCTCGCCGCGCTCACCGCGCTTACTCGTCCTCGTCGTGGTCGTGATCGTGGTCGTCGATCACAATGTCCTGGAAGCTCTCAATGTCTTCCAGCAGCGTCTGGAAACGCTCATACCATTCGGTCGTCGTCTCGTGCAGAAACACCAGCCCCTGGTAAACAAAGCCCAGCTGGATATACCCCAGGTTGCCGGCATACTTGCGCAGCCACTGCGCTTCCACCAGTTCTGTGGCCTCTTCGTCCGGGAAGTTCATCTCGCTGGCTTCTTCCACCAGCGCGTCCAGTTCTTCGCGTTCCAGCGTCATCTCGCTGAAAGTCACAAAGGGAGCGCCCACGTGCTTGGCCATCTCCACAAAGTCCTTCCACGCGTCGGGGTTGCCCTGGCCTTCCCACACAATCGAGGGAATGTCTTCTGTCACATAGCCGGGAAGGCGCTTCAGGCCGTGCCCCTCAATGAAGGCCACCATATCGTCTTTAAGCGAAAGCAGGTTGTCCGTGCTCATAGTCAAGGTTCTATTTTCGCAGATCGAGCCGGGTGGGCGCGGTGCGATTGTGGAAACTTCGCATCCCGCGTCATGCCCTGGCGCACCGGCAGGTTACTCTGGAAACAGCCGCTCTCCGGAGGATCACCGCTTGCCCTCGTTTGAACATCACGTCTTTGTCTGCCTCAATCACCGCCCCGCCGGCGCGCCACGACCCTCCTGCACCACTGACGGAACCAGCGAGCTGCACACCCAGTTGCAGCAGCACGCAAAAGCCGCCGGACTCGCCGGTAAGGTGCGCATCAACAAATCCGGCTGCCTCGATCAGTGCGAGCACGGCCCCACGGTCGTCGTCTATCCCGAGGCCGTCTGGTACGGTCACGTGCAGCCTGAGGACGCAGCGGAGATCGTCGCCGAGCATCTGGTCGCCGGCCGGCCCGTTGAGCGCCTCCGCCTTGCCGAGGAATGCCTCAATACGAAATCCTGCCCGCACCGTCCCTGATGCGGCTGATAAATATCGTCTCTTATCGGATCGAGGAGAAACGATCTACGTGGTGCGGAACATCAGATCCTCAAGTGCCATCCGCCGCACTTGCCACGACTCGCGGTTTTCTTCCTTCGCTTTCAGCCGGCATTTACCGTCTTCGGTGAAAAGCAAAGTGATTTCGAACATCTGGTTGCCGCTCGGATCCACAACCGTAATGGCATGGCTCTCATACCGGAAAGCCACTGACCTCGTGAAATCCTTGGCTTCCAGAACAACTGAGAAGGCGTCGTCCTTCTCCACAACGTGAAACTCGTACGTTGCACCCTCCGGGAGGTGCGCATTGCGCGCCCGCACGTCTTCCTGGATCTCCGCCTGCAGCTGCCTGTACACCTTCGCAAGCGTGCAGGCCTCGCGCGCTGCTACCCAATCGAACTTTGATTTATCCGTTCTCGCGTTCTCGCTCAAGCTTTCATCTCCCCACTGAAATCTCGATTGCGCCATCCCGGCCGTGGAGTTGAACCGGCCGCCCCCACACTCTTCAAAAGGCAACAGGCCTACTATAAATGGTGCGCTTGCGTTGCATCCCGTTCATCCGGCTCTGCCCCGCGGCAATCGCATGAAGGACCAGCCAGAAGGTCAAAAACTCACTCAGCCGTTACCCGCGCCGCGAAAATGCTCTGAGGTCCGGGAGGGACCGGTCAAAAAAATAGCGCATTAGCAGGTGCAGCGCTGCCCTGGGAAACAGGCAACATCTTCCCATCGCGCCCCGGCCGGGCGCTGCCAATCGCGCCTCCGTCCCAGAACACCTTCATGCAATCGCCTTCACAGGTACCCCGGCATTGATGCCCGTTCGATAGAATATGCAATGAGTTGTTTCGGCCTGCTCGCCGGCAAATTGGAAACGTACACTCGGGCGCGGTCTTCATTCCTCCGGGTCATGCTTCAAGGTGTGGCAGCACAAGCAAGAGGGAGGGCGTCATCGCAGTCGGAATGCGTTTGGGAGATCTGCTGGTTCGGGTTAAGCTGGTTACCGAGCAGGATGTGACGAAGGCGCTTGCGCGCCAGGCCGAAATGGGTGGCCGCCTGGGCGAGAACCTCGTCGTCATCGGCGCCATCGAAAAGCAGGTGCTCGAGGACTTTATCCATCGCATCCCTGCCGAGCCCGCCAACATCAAAGCCACCGGCATTGACGAAGCGGACCTGCTCTCCCTGTTGATGAAGCTCATCTACTCCGGAAGACTCGAGTCTGCTCGCCAGTTTGTCGACGCCATCAAGCTGCCCTACGTTATTGTCCTTGACCTGGTCCGGATGGCCGTCGACCGGCAACTGCTTCGTACCCTGGGCACGCGCGACGTGGACAGCCTCATCGACATGCGTTACGCACTCACTGAAGAGGGCCGCCGCTGGACCATCGACGCCCTCGAGCGTCTGCATTATGTCGGCCCTGCTCCCGTCACGCTCGATCAGTTCACCGAGCAGGTAAGCCTGCAGAAGCTCACCAACGAAGTCATATCCTTCGACCGCATCCGCGAATCGTTCCAGGGCCTCACCTTCGATGACAGCATCGTCGAGCAGTGCGGTCCCGCGCTGAACTCCGGCCGCGCCATGCTCCTCTACGGACCGCCTGGCAATGGCAAATCCTCCGTGGCCCATTGCCTCGGCAACGTATTCAGCGATGTCATCTACGTCCCCTATGCCTTCAGTGTCGATGGCCAGATCATCCGCCTCTACGACCCCAGCGTCCATTTCCCCATCAGCACTGAGCCCGTCACCAATCAGGGCTCGCACTCCTTTCTCCGCCACGAGGAGTACGACGCGCGCTGGGTGCCCTGCCGACGGCCCTTCCTCCTCACCGGCGGCGAACTCACCCTGGAGATGCTCGACCTTCGCTATGAACCCACCGGCCACTTCTACGAGGCGCCCATGCACCTGAAGGCGCTCGGCGGCTGCTTCGTCATCGACGACTTCGGCCGCCAGCTGGTCAGCCCCACCAACCTGCTCAATCGCTGGATCGTGCCCCTGGAGAGCCGCGTCGACTTCCTCAAGCTCCACACCGGAAAAACCTTCAGCATCCCTTTCGAGGAGCTCATCGTCTTTTCCACCAACCTCGATCCGGAAGACCTCATGGACACAGCCTTCCTGCGCCGCCTGCCCTACAAGATTGAAGTCGGCGCTCCCAGCCTGGAGAACTACCGCACCATCTTCAACAATGAGTGCGAACGCCGCGGCATGGAGCTGCCCGACGACGTCTTCAACCTCATCGTCCACAAGATCACGGAAGAGAAAGGCCTGGAACTGGCCGCCTATCAGCCCCGCTTCATCGCCGACCAGGTAGCCGCCACCTGCCGCTTCATGGGCAGGCCCCCGCACTTCGAGCCCCGCTTCATCGAATATGCCATCAACAACCTCCGCGTGAAGCCCGGCAAACCCACCGTAACCGCCGCCACGGTCTGAGGGGTGCAGCCTCACACCCCCTATCACTTTCGTAACCAGAACTCGCTTCACTTTTCGCACGACGCCCTCACGCACCCTCCGCATCGCCCGATAAAGACACTGTGGAGGACTCATGAACCGGGCGCATTCACCCCAGACTCTGCCGCTCATGTTGATGATGTCCGCTGCCGTCTGGGCTGCTCACGCTATGGATCCGCACAGCGGAGCAGCCTCGCAGACGGCCGGCGCGTACGCCATCACTTTCACTGTCAACGCTCCTTCCACCGTGGCCGCCGGCGCCACAGTCGTCTGCAAGGCCAGAATTGCGCCCAGGCTTTCCGCGCTCCAGAGCCTCAACCCGGCTCCTGCCCCGGTCCCGTCGGCCCAGGCCGTTGCCCGGCTGGTGGGCTCCTCGGCTGCCTGCACCGTCGTTGTCCCGTTCTCCTTCACCCCTGCCGACAACCAAACCGGCGCCGGACTCAGCTACGAAATTGACGCCCTCAGCGGCACGGAGCTCCAGGCCGTGCGCCGCCAGGATGACCTTCCCGTTGCCTATCCCCCCGCCGGCGGAGTCGCCAGCCTGCACCTCGACGTCAACTTCTAACCGCCCTCCAAACCCCGCAAGCACCCCCAACTGCCGCCGGCAGCCGGCCAGTTTGAGCGGTACGGGACTCAGCTCCTGTGTCGTGCCTTCTGAAGGGTACGGGCTTCAGCCCCCGAGGGATGCCTTCCCCAAATCGGCCCACTACCCATCAGCCCACCCGGTGTACAGGCGCTGGGCCAATGCGCTATCCTGTCTCTTAGCTCATGATTTTTTCTCGCGATTACATCGGGTATCTGGCCCGCCGCACGGTCAAGCACCTCATCGACGCCAAGATGATCACCACCAGGGACTTGAAGGTGGTGGAAGCGCGCGTCGCCGACGGCCTGATCGAAGAACTCTCCCTTGAAGACCGCATCAACGAGGAGGTGCGCGTGATTCTCGAAGCCTACTCCGACGAGATGCGCAAGTCCGGCGCCCAGTATGCCGAGATGTTCAAAAAGGTGAAGACCGAGCTGGCCAAGAAATACAAGGCGGTGCTATGAGGATCAGCCCCGACAAGCTCAACAAGCTGGCCCACACCGTGGCCGACACCCTGGCCGAGATCGACCAGGTCGGCTTCCTCGAAGATCGCAACACCATCCGCCAGGAGGCCCGCAAGGCGCTCACCACCCTGCTCACCGAGGAGGCCGCGCATCGACACAGGCCGCCCGCCTCAAGATCGCCAACCAGCGCAAGATCATCCTGGAAGGCTCGCAGGAGTGGGAGATCCTCTACCGCAAGTACTACAACGACGAAGTCCGCAAGCTGGGCATCTGAACCGGCATTTGCCGTCTTCGAACTCAGTTTCGGAGTCCAGCCCCGTTTTTGGCAGCAGCCCCAATCTTTGTTAGAGTAGACAGGTGGCCTTCACCGGCCCCACCCCGCAAGTGTGGCGCTATCGTCTAGGGGTTAGGACGTGAGATTCGCCCAAGGCCGCCCTCCACAACTCCTCTAAAATCAAATAATTAACTCAAAGTAATAGACTTATACGGCGAAATTCCTGCGATCATTTTTTGTTCGAAATGCACCGTAATTGCTGCTTTTAGGCAGTTTTTGCGGGCTGTGCTAGTAAATAGTGCTAGGAAAAATGAGACGGAAATGTATCAGGGAACCCTTAAACTTTCGAGTGCTATTGCTAGGAAGCAGTGCTCGAAAGCACGGTCCTCGAAGCCTAGGGTATACGGCACACCATTTCACACGCTTCATCCGCGTCCGCAACATGGTGTATGCGCTCCTGCCCAATTCCTAAGCCCCGCGCACGAGCTTGAAAAGCGTCATATAGTGCCGGATGAACGTGCCGCTCAAAGAAAATCCACGGTGTCGATTTCAAATGCTCCAAACTAACGGATTTTCTTCTCGCACATCCGTGTTCTTCCGGCAGCACGACTGTAAGCCGCGCTCGGGCTTGGCGGAGACTGCAAGCTTGCCTTCCTTCCAGTTAATGTCTGTCCAGGCAAGGTTGGCCACCTCGCGTTCGCGGAATCCGGTACAGAGAAAGACCTGGAAGATGAGCCGCTCTTCCGGATCGCAGGCCGCGAAGAACGGCTTCAATTCTTCGGGCTGATACATCTCGACCTTCTTGTCGATGGTCTTGGGCCAGTCGCCCTTGTTCATAATGATGACCGCCCCCTGGCTGCGCATGGCATGGAGCATGATAATCACGCGGCGGTTGATCGTCTTCTGGTTGAGCGGCCTGCCGTCAACCAGCTCTTTGCGCCCTTGCGCAAACAGAGCCATCGCATCGCTCCGGTTCAGTTGCGAGACGTACCGCTTCTTGGAGTGCTTCCGGAACCACTCCAATTCATTTCGATACTGCCGGTAGGTTTTCACGCCTTTGGTGGCTTGCACCTCGACCAGGTACTTTTCAATTGCCTGTTCGATCGTCAAGCCCTGTACGACCTCCTCCGGCTCCTCCTCGGGCTCGATCAATCCGGTGAGGACGGCGCACTTCGTCCTCCAGGCCTCCAGAGCCTCCCGCGGAACCGTCCCGATGGACTCCTGCCGGCGTTTTCCATGGTGCTTGAATTCGAGGTAGAAGGTGCCGCCCTTTGAATTGGTGGGCTTTCCATCGATGACAACGAGACGTGGATCGGGGTTGCCCTTGGCGTCGCGAGCGACGGGCACGAATTGCCATTTCCCGCTCACCTTGCGATACTGTTTAAGGTTTACCGGATGACGCTTCGTTTCCATTCCGCCCTCTCCTTGAGCCCTGTCGCTCGTACTAGTACGAGTGCTAGGAAGAGCAGCCTGCGGGCGTGCTCGATGGAATGGATTTTAGCATTAGTGCTAGTATGAGTGCTAGGAAGCAATAAAACTTCGGTAAGTTGTTGAAAATAGTGGCGCTATCGTCTAGGGGTTAGGACGTGAGATTCTCAATCTTAAAACACGGGTTCGATTCCCGTTAGCGCTACCAGCCAATATCCGCTAAAGCCCGTTAATTCAACGGGCTTTTCCTTTGCCCGAAAATCCTCCTAGCGCGTGTTTGGTCACAATAGCGCTTGCCGTGGTACACACTGTGGTACACAGTCCAAAGACTCCGATTTGTGGATGGTTCGTTGAGGGATGGCATTTTCCGGCCATTATTGGCGCAGTCGGTTCCCATATTCTTCGCCGTGATACCATTCTGCCAATAAGGTACTTATGGCTCTCCATCGGGTAGAAAAGAAGCGATGCCAAAGGCACACTAGTCCTTGAGAGAATCGGAGTCTTTATGTCCCCAGACGGATTGAAAAACCCTTGTTATGCCGGATTGACTGGGCAACAGCAGAAAGATGCGAAAGCCGCTGACGACATGGGCAACCTAGACTTGCTGAAGCTGGTCTGCGATGGCTGTGGTCAGACGATAGGGGCAAAGGTAATGCCCGCATACAAGCTACAGCCTAACGCTGGGAAGCACTTTGAGGCTGATCCCTATCCACATGAGCGGCCCAAGGCGCAACGGCCCCGTCCCCTCAAGCGCGGCCCGCGCAAGTAAAGATGCCCGCAACCCTGGCTCGCGCGTTGCGCGCTCCGAGTCGGAATGGTAAACAGTCGAAAGAATGCTTTTTGGGACATGGGGCATCCCCCCATGCGCGCCACCCGGCCTCGACGCTCACGTAACGCCCTCAAGTAATTTCGGCGCAAAAGAGCTTTTCTCATCGTCCCTCATTTCCCGGATCGCCTGGACGGCATCAAGGAGCACATGAACGTCAATCGACGTGGCCTCACCCCGCAACAAACGCATCTTGTCCGTTGCGACCGCGCCCGACAATGTTCTCCGGTAAGCATCCAGCTTCGAGATGTCGGCGTCCGTGATGCTCGTAATCATGCGCCGCGCGAGGTCTCCAAAACTATCGGCAAGCTCGGCCTGAATTTCTTTCACCTCCTGAATTACTTCCGGGCTTCTGGTCAGCGCCTTCTTGATCGTCTTATCGCTTCGGTCCAATTTCATCCCTATTGCGCGGTAGGAGTGTCCGAGTGCGGATAGGGCCTTAGCCTTCTCCAATTCGGCCACGGTCAAGGGTTTTGCGCCCTTGCTCTTGCTCATGTTCACCACCTCCCATATGTCGCCTCCGCACTTATCCGCACATAAAAAGGTGTCGGAATCAGGTAGTGTCCTAATTTGGACTTGTCGGAACCTTGAAACCAGTTCTAATCCAGCGCACCAGCGCGATGATGCCGTATGCCGTTAGCCAGCCCAAAGGAATCGGCACGAGCGAATAGAGCGCCTCATATGTCAAAGTATTGCGATCACGCGCAGGCCAAAGCTGCTGGGATTGCTGGTCGCACCAGTCGTCCGCCCTCTTGTATGCCTCCACAAGACGCTCTTGCTGGTCAGGATCAAGCGCAAGATGCCCACCGTACTTGTCAGTCATGGAAGGAATAGGCGGAGGCGGTGGGACGGAAATCCCGTCCACGTCATACGTAGGTTGGTAATTGGCCCCTGGGCCGGTAGCAGGTTCGGGCGGTGGGACGGGATTCCCGTCCACGTCATACGCAGTCACAGGCGCTTTGGAAGGTGGCGGTCCGGCGGCGCTCCCGTACTTTCCCCGGCAATCGTTCCGCCAGTAAACCATATGCCGGAGGCCTTCGAGGTCACCCACCTTGTAGCCCCAAAATGCTCCGACAACTAGCCAAACGATCGACACTGTAATCCCGATACGGTGCCACCCGCTCAGGCGCTTTACCCGCTTCGCACTAGAAGACTGCGTCATGTAACGCGCTCCCAATCCAATTTAGGACACTGCCAAATGGTACGCCCTTACGCAAATGCAGTCGCCTACTCGCTGTATGTTGGCGCGGTAATATTTGCATAGCCGGATAGCTGCTGGCCGATCACCAGCGGCGAACGGGCGGACGCCTTCCCGTCCGCCCTTCCTGCAAGCCTCAAATGGGAAGGTCACGGAAGGGTGACATGGCAGGCAAGAATCCTGAAACTGAACAAGCAATCAGAGACCATTGCGCCGATGGAGCGCTCCGCACGTTAGTCGCTGCCGGATGCGAGGAAAGAACGCTCATAGGCGCACTTTCCATGCTGCGGGACTATAGTCAGCCATCTTGGGACTCATGGGAGGGACTACTTGGACAAGCCTGGCCGGGCTTCCGTGGCGATTTGAGAAAGAAAGCGAGAGGCAGCATCCAACAGATACGGGAATGCGCGGTTGAAATAAGAAGGCTTGAGAGTACGAAGCTATGGGAACTGATGCTTTATGTGCGTTCATCGCATTCTCCGGGTGCTCAATTTGTCCCTTGGTCGCAAGCGTTAGAGACCTATGCGGATACTTGGAGTGAGGTCATCAGAGAAACTGGCCCGAAAAAGCATCCCTTCCGGGCTGAGCCAAAGGCTATTCTCGTAGCCTATGTCAAGGAAACGACCGGCGACTGGCACGATGAGGAGGTGTCAGCATTGATTGATGCGGTGCTGGACAAATCATCTGACGCCCATGCCCACCTGCAATGGCGCTCCGAAAACAAAGATTTAATTCATCTTCAGGCAATTGAGTTTCGTCAGACAAACCGTCCCGATTCCGCCTAATCACCTGACGCAAATTACCTGACGCTAACGTCAGGCGAATAGCGCGAGATTGTCGTTTGACCAGATGGTCAGCACCCGCGAACTAGCGAGATCATGCGTAGCAAAGGGAGATGAAGCGCATGATTGAGCAAAGCAACGAAAACGCACTCAACGAACAGCAAGCCGCGCGGTACCTCGGCGTATCCGCTGGCACACTTCGCTTATGGCGCTCAGAGGGCAAAGGACCGCGCCATTTCAAAGCCGGAGAAAAACTGGTGCGCTATCGAAAATCCGATCTTGATTCGTGGATTGAAGCCCGCCTGAGCGAACCATCGGTGACGCGGTGAAGGAGCGCGGCAAAGTAGAGCTTGGCCCGTATACCAAAATCCCAAACAGGTTTTTTGGAAGCGGGCTTGCGCAGCGGCTAGGACCGTCCGCGAGTCTCTTGTACCTGGCCCTATGCGAACACGCGAATCGAGAGAGCAATAACACATTCAAGGCATCAGACCGGGCGCTTGCTTCCGAAACCGGACTCGGAACCCGAACGATCTGCAACGCCCGGAAGCGCCTTTGCGAACACGGCCTTGTCACGTTCACCCGGCCCGAAGGTCAGAGCTATAACTACACGATTTGCAATGTCTCGCTGCAATGGGTTCCCCTTGCGAAACGACCCAGGACAAAACGGAAGCCGAGGGCGCTTCACGCGCAGCGCGGAGCGTCACCGTAGCAAACTTTGCATCCCCCCCCCTGTGCAAGGTTTGCTCGCCCATGATGCAGGCTTTGCTGAGCCCCCGCGCAGACTTTGCTGATCCGGCTAAGTGCTTCCGTCGAAGGTGAGAAGGAGAACATGCTTCAGAGGAAAGCGGGCTTGTTAAGACAGTGCGAGCTTTAGAATGCCGGATGGTTCTCTGCGCGAATTCTCTTGCAATAAGCTAGCGTGTTAGGTATATTACCTGCATGAAGTGTCCCATTCACAAAGTCGAGCTTATCTGCTACTGTCCCGCTTGCCGAGGAGAGGTAACGAGCAAGCGCAAGGCGGCAACGTCCCGCGATGAACGGCAAGCTGGGCGGACGGCCAAAGGGCAGCAAGAACAAACCGAAGTCAGAACCGAAAGGGAAGTGAGGCGCAACCATGCTCTACAAGAGAGGGAAAGTCTACTGGTACAACTTCCGATGGTCCATCAAACAGGCAGACGGGACGGTGGAGAGCTTCCGCATCCGGCAGTCCGCCAAGACACAGAACAAGATCGCGGCAAAGAACGTGGAAGAGGAACACCGCCGGGCGCTAAGGCTTGGCGAGATTCATCCGAATGATCCGTGGCCGAAACCGGCAACGATTGGCCCGCCGATCTTCCGCGCATTCGCCAAGGAGTTCCTGCAATACGCCAAGACGCACACAAAGCCGGGAACGCACACGTTCTACAGCGTGTGTCTGGACAGGCTTCTAACGTTCGCTGCAATCGCAGATGCCCCGCTGGACGCGATTACAGGCGAGACAGTGAGCCGGTACGCGCGGCATAGGCAGGAAGTACCAGAGAATGCCGTGGTAACCGTAAACGGCGATTTGCGGACGTTGCGGCGGATGCTTCACCTTGCCGTGGAATGGGGCAAGTTGGATCGGATTCCCGTCATCCATGAATTGCCGCAGTCCAAGGGCCGGGACCGTGTTCTGAACTTTGCGGAAGAGGCAAAGTATCTGGCGAAGGCTTCCGAAAATCTACGGGACGCAACGATTCTGGCGGTCGATACCGGAATGCGTCCGAACAGTGAATTGTTCCCATTGAAATGGGCCGATGTGGATTTGACGGCCCGCGCGGAATCCCCTTGCGGAGTGGTCCACGTTCGCCAAGGCAAGACGGATAGCGCACAGCGAAGCCTTCCCCTCACTCCAAGGGCAGCGGACGTTCTAAAGAGGCGCAAGAGGGCGGCAGAGGCCAAACCGAAGCAATCCGCATTCGTGTTTCCGGGAGCGGGCATTGGCGGCTATATCACCTCTTTGCAGCATCCACACAAGGCGGCAATCGAAGACTCGAAACTGGAGAGCTTTGAATTCTATTGCTGGCGGCACACATTCGGAACCCGCGCTGCACAGTCCGGGATGGACCGCTTTACCCTTGCCCGCCTGATGGGGCATAGCTCGCCTTCCGTGGCTGCTCGGTATTACGTCCACGTCACAGAGACACACGTTGCAGCCGGATTCGGGAAGTTTGTCGAGTACCAGACGCACAACGTAGCAGAGGGATTGAAGGCCGCGTTCCCGCAAGCCTCCGAAGCGGTCCAATAGCCTGTTTTTCGATTCGTGGTACACATGGCGGTACACAGGACACACGAAATTGCCTGTAAGTGATTCAAACCATTGGATAGGCTGCTAGATTCTCAATCTTAAAACACGGGTTCGATTCCCGTTAGCGCTACCAATTACCCTTCCGAAAAAGTCCCAGAACATCCAGAAAACCTCCTAAACCCAAGTATTCCTTCACAAAGTCGTCCGAGAAGGTCCGGCTGCGTTTTTGACCGACCGGGGCATCTGGGGGAACCTCTTGGGGAATCTGGGGGAGTTGCCCCCAGAGTGGTTCCCCAACCCTTCCCGGGAGGTGCCCCATGCCTTTGACCGAGCAGAAGATTAGGAGCTTCCGGCCGGAGCTCGGAAAAAAGCAGCGGCTGTTTGACGGGCGCGGCCTTTACCTCGAAATCTCCCCCACCGGTGGGACCTACTGGAGGTGGAAGTACCACTACGGGGGAAAGGAAAGACGCCTGGCAGTCGGAGTCTACCCGGACATCAAATTGAAGGATGCGCGTCTGCTCTGCGACGAAGCCCGCAAGCTCCTGAGAACCGGCGTGGACCCCGTTCTCCAGCGCAAGAAGGACAGGCTGATAAAGGTGGAGCGCTCCGGGGAAACCTTTGAGAGGGTCGGCCGGGAATGGTACGCCAAGCAGGCCGAGGTCTGGGTGCCGGAACATGCATCGCGCATCCTGAGCCGGCTGGAGCGGGATATTTTTCCGTTCCTTGGCGACCACCCGATCACCGAGATAAAGGCTCCCGAATTGGTCGCCGTATTTCGCCGTATGGAGGCACGAGGAGTCCGGGAGACGGTTCATCGCGCCAGGCAAGATTGTGAAGCGATATTCAACTTCGCCATCTCCGCGGGGAAGTGCGAAAAGAATCCAGCGGTGTATGTGACCAAGGCGCTCGCGCCGAAACCGGAGCCAGTCAATTTTGCCGCAGTTACCGAGCCGGATGAGCTGGGAGAACTGCTGCGGAAAATCGACAGCTTCCAGGGGACGTTTACGGTTTTCTGCGCGCTGCGTCTCGCGCCTCACATCCCTGTGCGGCCTGGCGAACTGCGCAAAGCGAAATGGAAAGAAATCAATTTCGAAAAGGCCGAGTGGGGATTCGTTGCGAGCAAGACGCGACCGCAGCTAATCGTTCCGCTCTCCCGTCAAGTCATCGCGATTCTCCGCAAACTCCACCAAGTCACTGGATCAAGTCCATATGTGTTCCCCAGTGCGCGTAGCGACAAACGGCCAATGTCAGAGAATGCCGTGTTATATGCGCTTCGATCGCTGGGAATTCCCAAGGAGATAATGACCGGGCATGGTTTCCGCGCAACGTTCCGAACCATCGGAGACGAAGTTCTGAAACTCCGGGTCGATCTCATTGAACATCAGCTCGCCCACAAAGTGAAAGATTCGAATGGGCGTGCTTACAACAGAACTGCATTCCTACCAGATCGGAAGCTTCTTATGCAGGAGTGGAGCGATTACTTGGACCACCTAAGAGGAGGCGCTAGAGTATTTTCATAGTTACTGTATCCGATAGCCGCAGTGATGGAAGAAGGCTTGCGCGTCGTGGGGTGTAATTGCGGCGATGGCCTGTGTCAGGGCTGGCTCCAGTTGCTCGACCAGCCTTGCTTTGATGCCACGCGGCAGCTGCTTGAGCTTGGACCAAGCCTGCTCGATGGGGTTGAAGTCGGGCGAGTAGGGCGGCAGATAGAGCAGCAATGCGCCACGGCTCTCAATCAATTGGCGCACGCCCTCCACTTTATGTGCTCCCAGGTTATCGAGGATCACGACATGGCCGGGCTCGAGCCGCGGCACCAGCACTTGCTCCACAAAGGCCAGAAACACATCGCCGTCCGTGGGCGATTCGATGCTCATGCTGGCCAACACGCCCTCGCTGGTCAAAGCTGCCAAGACCGTCAGTGTGCGCCAGTGACCGGCAGGAACTGCCTCCCGCACCCGCTCCGAACGAGGGCCCCAGCCATAGCGGCGCGTCATCTCTGTGGTCACGCCGCTTTCATCCAGGAACACCAGCCCGGCAGGATCAATCTCGGTTACCAGTTCCCACCAGGCGTGCCGCAGCCACAGACTCTCACCGCTTTCCTGCTCCTGCGCGCGCAGCGTTTTTTTTATGCCGCAGACCCAGGCCTCGCAGCCAGTACCACAGCCGCGATCGGCTGATCTCGACCCGATGGGCCTCGCCCAACTGCTGTTTCAGCTCTGCTAAGGTCACATCGGGCTGTCGGGCCACTGCGGCCCGCAAATACTGCTTGATTGCGGCCGTCAGCTGGCTTCTCGGCCCGTGCCGCAACTGCGGCGGCCGCTCCAGCCGCCCGGTCTCCAGTTGCTGGCGGCGGATCTTCTTCGCGTATCCATAACTGACGCCAAACCGGCTCGCCAGTTCCTTCAGGCTCGCTTGCCCGTCACCATAGGCTTTCAAGAGCTTGCTGCGCAGGTCATCTGAATAGGCTCGTGGCATCTGCTTAATTGCGGAGTAATCGCCAAATCCACCTTAAACCAACTTCCTGTTCGTGGATATAACTACTAAGGAACTGCTCTAGTGGGGAACTGATCGAATTTCAGAGGCGGGCATAGTCGTTTACCGATACGCAGCATTCGCGACTGTGGCGTGGCAGGAAGACACGGTCGCGATTCATTTTTTGAGATGAATTTCAGTCCATTCTTAACGCCGGGACGAGGACGAAGGTGACCAACCGATCGTCCTAGCTTGCCGAGAGGCCTTTATCCGCTCCGAAATCCACTCATCGACCTCGGACTTAAGCCATCCTACTGTGCGTCGACCGAGCAGAATGGACGAAGGAAAGCTCTTCTGCTGCATCAACTCGTAGAGAGACGACTTAGAGAGGCCCGTAAGCGCTTTGACCTGTGGAAGTCTTAAGAATGTCTGCTCAACGATGACAATCATGTCTTGCTTCTGACGCTCAACCGCGGATTTCCGCCGAGATCCCTTTCTCGCAATGATTTCACGCAAAGAGGGTGCTGACGACTGCGCGCTTCTCCGAATGTCAGGTGGTATGGAGATCGGTGTGGTTCTGGTCGAAATGCCCGCCATATTTCACCTCGATGTTGGATGAAAGAGTTCGCCCGGTTTCATTCGAAGACCGCAAAGCCTTCGAATTTCCTGAATGTCATCAAAAGCAAGCTTCGGGGTTCGCACTCCTCGTCATCGCATTGCTGCATGATCTCCAACGGTGTCGGTACTGAATCTCCACATTTGGCCGAAACCACCGCACTACATGAGATTCGCTTCTGCCTGGTTCGAAGCCTTGGAGTCGGCCCGCCAGTTCTCGCATAGGTTTAGCTCAGCTCCGAAACTCGGTCAAATTGAAGGTGGCTTGACGAGCTAGAAAGAGCTTGCGAGGATGCGCGCAGGACCCTTTCAGAGCGCGTCTTTCGGGAAGCGGCACAGTGCTCAACTATTGAATTGGAAATCAAGACGGAGAATCTAAAACGGGCAATCCGCCGCTCTGATCGAAGTCAGGCTTCGTTTCTGGAGAAACAGTTTTGGAGGTTTCTTGACGAATCGCGCAAGAAGCAGGTTAAGTCCGCGGTCGAATCTCTCTTAACCTCCGCACAACAAGTTGGATTGTGTTCACCAACGACTTCTCCCGAGCAGGTTTTAGCCGCAGGGACGAATCTCATCCATGCAATCAAGTCGGCATCCGACTACCAGACTGCTCTTGGAGATATCGCTAAGAAGCCTCAACTTGGATCCCTCTCGAAGCAGATCGCGTATCAGAGTGAGAAAGTGGCTAAACATTCAGGTGAGGCATGGCAGAACTTTGCTTTTCTGTTGCCGGACCGATTAAATGAAAGTGATCGCGCGGCTCTCGGAGACTATGCGGGTATCCTTCGAACGATCGCAAGAACAGATGAGGAAGGCGGAAACATTGCTGCCCAAATTTGGCGGCGATATTACGACCTCGCATCGAAGACAACGAAGGCGCTCCCATGCTGGGCGGTCACCTCTCTCTCTGCGCGCGGAAGGGTGCCTTTTGTGGCAGGAGACTTCGATCTTGTCGTGATCGACGAAGCAAGCCAATGTGACATTGCATCCGCATTGCCGCTTCTCTTTCGAGCTAAGCGGGCGGTTGTGATTGGGGATCCGCAACAACTTCGCCATATCAGTCGGTTGACTTCACAACGAGATCAGGCGCTCATGGTCAAACATGATCTTCTTACAGTACCGGGACCAAGCTGGGGATATCGCGCGAATGGACTGTATGATCTAGCAGCATCAAAGGCAAAATCAGAGTCCATTATCGTCTTGCGTGATCACCATCGCAGCCATGCAGATATCATCAATTTCTCAAATGAATTCTTCTACCGCGGCAAGCTGAGGGTCGCGACGGATTATAGACGCCTGAAGCGCCCGGAGGGTCCCGCTGTTCGTTGGGTCAATATCCAAGGCAAAGTGATAAAGCCCTCAAATGGAGGGGCCGTCAACCGGGCCGAAGCCGAGGCCGTCGTCCGTGAGCTTAAGAGAATTGCAATTGTGCAACGATTTTCCGGCGAGATGGGTGTTGTAACACCATTCCGCGCACAGGCGAATCTAATCGAGGAGCTTATCACTGCGGATAATGCGCTCGCCCCGGTACTCGCGTCCCGCAATTTCATTTCCGAAACTGCGCATAGGTTTCAAGGGGACGAACGCGATCTCATTGTGTTCTCGCCCGTTGTGTCAAGTGGAATGCCACAAGGTGCATATGGGTTTCTAAAGTCTCAGGGCAATAT
The DNA here is from genome assembly GCA_963776535.1 of uncultured Acidobacteriaceae bacterium. Taxonomy (GTDB): domain Bacteria; phylum Acidobacteriota; class Terriglobia; order Terriglobales; family Acidobacteriaceae; genus Telmatobacter. The sequence goes on from CAVZNB010000002.1 coordinate 344,063, forward strand.
CTTCAACGTGGGGATCACGCGAGCGCGTGGCGCTCTCATTGTCGTCGGAGATGCTAACGCATGTGAATCTGGCGACATTGAATATCTCCGTGCATTTGCAAAGTACGTCACCGAACGCAGCGCGCCCCCAAAAGCACATACCGTTTCGTTGCCCGATGGAAATGGGTTCGACTATCCGCCAGTGGCAAGACCTGAGCTGGTATCCGATTGGGAGAGATTTTTCTACCCCGCACTTGTACGAGCGGGCTATCGACCTGTACCGCAATTTGCTGTTGACCATTATGTTCTTGACTTCGCGTTGCTGAGGCCAAACGGACGCAAGCTCAACATCGAGATCGATGGCGAAAGATACCACAGGGACTGGGACGGTGAGCTTATCCGCAAGGATCAGCTGAGAAACCTCCGGCTTATCGAAATGGGATGGGACGTTCTACGACTCTGGGTTTATGAAGTCAGGGACAGTCTCCCGGATTGCATCATGCGTGTGAAACGCTGGGTGGAAGATGCTGATTCATCGCCTGAACTGAACTCTTCTCCTTTAGACCAGGATTAGTAACTTGAGTTGAGCTCGTTTTCGCATCTGGACATCTTGGGTGAGCGACCGCTTCATTCACCTTCTCGACTACAAGCCCGATGCGGCAACGATCGATGCCCGAATCAGTTAGCCAACTATGCGTTCGCTTTCGGGGCGCACGTCCAGGGCCCGTCAAAACTTTTTCAGTGTGCCTGGTTCGATGAGAGGGACTATTTCGAATTCTTTCCCTTGCAGGACGTTTGGAGAATGACCGCACTTCCAAGAGAATCAGGGAGCTCTCTCAGCAAACAGCGATGAACTCATTCCGACCGATGGGCTGATCCGGCATCAGCCAGCCTAGACAGCCCGCTTGCGAGTTTCGCGATGGCTTGCGTCTGCAAGTGTGCAAACAGTGTGGACGCCCGCCCAAAGCGTGGCGATCGTCTGCTCCATCACGACAGTTTGGTCAGACAAATCAGGCACAACCCCTTGAATAACAAAGAGCATCGCGAGGCCAAAGATCGTAAACCACCAGGTGTGGGCTACGACTATGTCATTCCGATTTGGCAATCCTTCATCCCTGGCAACATCGAAAAAGAGCTGCACGAAACGTCCGAACAAAGGCGCGCCAATGTCGTTGATATATTGTCCGGCGCGGATGCCGTTGCGGCTCTCTGGCCCGAAGAAGACGTTGCGGAACTGCTGTGGATGCGCAGTGCAGAACTGAATCAAGCCACGTGAAGTCGCAAAAAGACGCTCTTTCGGTGCAAGATGTTTAGCGGCGATCGCGTCGAAGTTCTGAATCATCAGCCCGATCGTCTCGCGGCTCAGTTCGGCAAGAATATGCGCTTTGTCGGGGAAATGCTGATAGATCACGGCGTGCGTATAACCGATCTCTTTAGCGATCTCACGAAGCGTCACGGCTTCGTAACCGCGATCGGCAAACATTTTACCGGCAGCCGCAAGGATTTCGCTCCGCAACTTCTCCTTGCGCTCTACCCGGCGACTTGGTGAGGTTGATGTCATTTTGATAGCTTAGTCCATTTTGATCTTTTTTGCGACCGAATGTTAATTTATAACCATCGGTTTAAAACCAGTGATTATTTTGCAACCAATGGTTACGCTGATCCTCTAATAGTCAGATCGCTCATTTGGATGGGCGGCCAAATACGAGGCAAAAGGAGGAAGCGATGAAAGTTCTAGTGATTGGAGCAGCGGGCAGGAGCGGAGAAGCGCTGGTAAATGAGGCGCTGGCGGCCGGACATAAGGTGACGGCTTTCGTGCGCGGTGCCGCGCAGTACAAGAAGGCGAACGTCCGAGTTGTTGCGGGCGACGCGCTGGACGCGGATGCGGTCGACGCTGCGGTAGCCGGACAGGATGCGGTGATCGACGCGCTGGGCGGCAAGACGCCGTGGAAAGTGACAACGAGGGAAACGAGCGCGGCACACAATATCGTGGACGCGATGCGGCGCAACGGCGTGCGGCGATTGCTGAAGATTTCGGTGGTTGGCGCGGGCGAGAGCGTCAGGAACGCCGGCTTTTTCAACGAGCACCTGCTTATGAAAACGTTTCTGCGGGGTCTGCTGGTAGACAAGGCGGGCATGGAGGCCGAGATCGAAGGCAGCAACCTGGACTGGACGCTCGTGCGGCCGCCGATGTTGACCGACAGCGAGAAGACCGGCGTTGCCAGGGTGCTAAGCACGGAGGGCGGCGAGAAGGCGCACAAGATAGGGCGCGCCGATCTGGCAGCCTTCATGGTGCAGCTACTGGAAAGCAGCCGGTATGTGCGTCAGGCCGTGACAGTCACGACCACGTAGCAAGGCCTCGGCGAAGATCAACGTCCTCTCTCATCGGGGCGATCCGAGCGGCTGTGTAGAGGGCGGTAACGATTCATGCGACAGACAAACTGTGGAAACCCACGGCTCTAGCGGAATGCTAGCTGCGCAACTCACAAGCTCTGCCGTTCGCAGCGGAGCATCACTTTCGTTCTAACAAGGAGAAAACAATCATGTATTTAGTCATGGGCATTACAGGAAAAGTTGGCGGAGCCACGGCGCGGCATCTGCTGAAGCAAGGCAAACAGGTGCGAGCACTTGTGCGCAATCACGAGAAGGCGGCGAAGTGGGCAGACCAAGGTGTGGAGTTGATGGATGGAGACTGGAACGATGCGAAAGCCATAGCAGCGGCGCTCGAAGGCGTTGAGGGCGCGTTTGTTATGTTGCCGGCTGTATGGGCACCCTCGCCTGATTACAGAGAAGCAAAGGGCATGATTGCGAACTATGTCGAGGCGCTGAGTAAGGTAGTGCCCTCGCGGTTGGTAGCCCTCTCGTCGATGGGTGCGAATCGAACAAGTGGGATAGGGATGATCACGGCCTTGTCGCTCCTGGAGCAACGTTTTTGGAACTTGTCATCTCCGGTCGCATTTGTGCGCGCTGGGGGCTTCTTCGAAAACTTTCTTTTCGGCTTACAGGCCGCTCAAGGCGGAACACTACCGGTCTTCTACACTCCTACAAACCGGAAATCGACAATGGTCGCGTCAGACGACATCGGGGCAGAGGTGGCAACGCTTCTGACCGGGCCGGCATGGTCAGGGCATCGCGTCATCGAACTGGGCTCGATGGTAAGCGCGGATGAAGTGGCCGGACAATTGGGCGAAGTCCTGAAACTCGATGTAAAAGCCTTTGCAGTCCCGCGCGCAGGGTGGGCCGAAGCGTTCGAGCAGTTCGGTATCCCGAAGGGCCACACCGGACCAGCTGAAGAAATGTTTGAGGGCGTGAACGCCGGATGGATGGACCTCGGAGTCTCGGGTACGGAGCAGGTAAAAGGCACGACGTCCGCACGCGATGTGTTTGCGGCTGCACAGAATGCAGTCAAGGCGTAAGTCCGGGGCAAGCTGAATCAGCCCGGCTCCCTGGGAACTGCGCCGCAAACGCCAGGAATGATCCAGCTCAAACTAGAAAGTTCTTGTCTTGGCTGCAACCGGAGGAACCGGACGGCTGATCGTCCGGTTCCGTCCTGGCGAAAGGCCATTCCGGAGGCCGTCCCACCCACCCGGCGCGTCGATTTAAGTCGCGTCTAAGAGCCGGCTTATTGCAGAACGAATGAACCCATTTAAACCGCCAGAGGAGGATCTTTTCAATATGAATGCTGAACTCACAATCGATAAACCCGCGCGGGCGGGTCGAGCAACTCAGATAGCCGCAATGGTAACAACCGGCATTGTCGCCTGCATGTGGATGTACTTCGGACTACTATATCTAATTCACGATCCCGAAGAATGGAGAATCGCCAATCAGCAGCTCGGATACCCGCTCTATATCATCCCTTTGATTGGCGTGACCCACATCCTTGGTAGCGTGGGCCTTCTCATTCCCAAAGTACCTCGATTGACTGAGTGGGTCTATGCTGGTTTCGCGATCACTCTTCTACTCGATTTCTATTCACAACTGAATAGCGGTGGCAGTGCCTGGGATAAATTCGATCCGATTCTCGTCACGGGGTTCGTCTTTACTTCGTATGTATTGAGACGCTGCATGCGCTCAAACAGGTGGTCGATATGACGGACCCGCGCGGCGGGCAGTTTTACTTTTTCCAGGCACGTAGCGGAGGCCCAACGAGGGTCGGACCCACCGCTCATCCAACCACAGGTGCGAAGTCGTCCGACAAGTCGCATTGTGTGTACTGATTTTTAGGCAGCGAAAGCTCAAACGGCGAGAACAGACCTTGCCGCGTTTCCAGGACCAAGCTGGTTGGAAATACGGTTTGGCTATTTGGCATGGTTCCAGCAGAACTCCTGGCAGGACAGGCTCTTTCCAATATTCCTCACCCAATTGTCGTTCGGATTTATGGACTGAATTGCGATCGGTCTCCGACGCAAGACTACACGACAGATTCTGCCTGTTCTTTCGGTGGAACGACGAGCAGCAGAGCTATTCCGATCACTCCGAAGAGAATCACATCGTTGTAACCGCGTGGAACCCCGTGCATGGAGGTTTCGACTGACTGGATGAGCATGGTTGCAGAATGTGCGATGCTCTGCCACGCCGCGAAAGTAATCACGAGCCTGTACTTTGAGGGTTTTCGAACAGCCAGCAACAGAAACACTCCGAGAGTGACAAGAAATGTGATGAACATTGGCTCGCACTCATTGTCGTGCATTTCAATCAACCATTTGCTGTGCCATAACTCGGTGCACAACGGGTAGAGCAGACCAGCATAAAACAAGCCCACCAATGCAACGATGATTTGTCGGATGCGCTTCATTAAATACCTCCCGGACGGCGGAAAAGATAGTTGAGTCGCTGACACAGGCTTTCCGGATCGCTGGATGGGCGGCGGTTGATCGCAGGCTTCCATACGCAGCAGTCATTCCATGGTAATTTGGCGAGAACAGGCCAACGAGCTAATCGAGCTTGGAGGCCAGTCGAGCTCGATTTGATACTCGGCGATGATGAACAGTGCCTGTTGTTGCCAATTCCTGTCTGATGGCGGCATATCGACACCTACGCTTGACGCGAGCTGGAATGGTTGGGTAGGGTGGAATCACGGCGCTGACCAGTCGCCGAGCCGTGGAACATCCACCCCAGCAGGAGTTCCATAGGTGAAGGGGATTTGCCCTCACGGTCACTCGCATCACAAGCCATCTCCGCACCGCGTCGCTGGGGGACGAGGGTGCCACCGAGGAGGCTTGTCATGACGAAAGACGCCAGCTTCAAGAAGGTCGTACGCCGCCACGCCGAGGAAACCGGTCAGCGCTACACCCAAGCGCTCACCGACCTCGAAGAACTCCAAACCCGCCTGGTCCATCAGCCCGCCGGTGAGCGGTTGGTCGCTCATCTCCGGGACCGCTACAGCATCGACGCGGTCGCCGCGACCAAAATCAGTCATCACCACGACGACGTTTTTCGCATTGATCGCCGCGACGGCGACCCTTGGATTGCGCGCGCGTTTTCACCTGCCCGCCCGCGAGCCGGCGTAGAAGGCGATGCGGCGATCCTGCGCTTCCTTGAGCGGCAGGACTTTCCGGCGGAGCGGCTCGCGACCGATGACGCCGTGTCGCAGTGCGACGATTCGACCGTCCTCGTGACCCGCTTGATCCCCGGCGGGCCGCTGCCCATGGCTGTCGGAAATGAGGGCAGCGAGAAGTTCGCCATCATGGGCGACTTGCTGGGACGTCTGCACACCCTGCCATTCGACGAGTCCGTCCGCCGTCCCGGTGGGGCCAGCGGCGATGATCCCCGTCACGAGGGAAGCCCGCGACAAGACCTGATGGCAGCGCTCGCATTCCTGGATGCCGTCGACACCAAGGTCATCCCTTCCGACCGTGAGCGGTTCGAGAAGCTACGCGGCCTCGTGCGCTCGGCGGACGACGGCGAAGGTTTGCCTGAGGCGCTCGTCCACGGCAATCTCCTCCACGCCCCGGATCACGTGATCGTAGGCGAGAACGGGCCAGTAGCAATCAACTGGAAGGCCGCCGGGCGTGGTCCGCGCCTGGCCGACTTCGCGTGGCTGATGTGGGGCACCTGAGGCAACGGCGACTGGATCAAACTGGCCGTGGACGCGTACCGCCGGTACGTCGAGTTGACTGACGAAGAGCTAGAACGTCTGGAAGCGGTGATGCACATCCGGCCCCTCTACCTGGGCTGCTTCAGCTACCGGCGCGACCTGATCAACGGCCGTCCCCCGAGCCGTGAGGTGTGGGGCTTCGTCAACCCCAAGCACATTGGCGCTATTGCAGCCGCAACCCGAGCCGCATTGCGCCTATAACTTCAACTGTTACTAACAGGCCAATACGCGTTTCGAAAACACCCTCAAAATAATGAGCCCTGATGAACGCGCTATTGGTCAGTAATAGCGCAACAGACCTTTTTCGTCGGGAAACCTCGCCAATCCTCGATGGGTAGAGACATTTTGGCGCGGCCCTCGGGTCGATTCGGCATTCGAAGCGGTCCGATAACTGTTCCCCATGGGTCCGAAGCAGGACACCGACCAATCTTTCATAATGATAGCCAATCATCTGCGGCGTTGAGCTCGCGTACTCTGAAAGCTTTTGAGCACTGCCTCGGCGGGCGAGAGAATCGGAACCACCTTCGAATTCCCATAGAGCATTCGAAGGGAGAAGGCGCCATCGATGACGCTAAGTATCGCCGCTGCCGCCGCTCTTTTGTCGATTGCGAAGGGCTTGAGCAGGTCGGTGAGATAGTCCACAATTTTGTTTTGGTGTTCGATCGCCAGGCGATGAAACGGATGGTCAGTGTCCGGGTATTCGGATGCGATACGCAGGAACGGGCAGCCGATCATTTCGGGCCAGCTCGCCATTTGTTCGAACTTGATCAGAGCTTCACGCAGATCCTTTGGGGGAGTGGGCTGAGAGAGATAATCCCAAAGGGCTTGATCGCGGTTTGCGAGGTACGCGAGCACGAGGGCATCCTTGCTTTCGAAATGCCGATAGAAGGTCGCCTTTGCGACTTCGGCGATGGACATGATCTTCTCGGTGCCGGTCGCGCGGACCCCCTCTGCGTAGAAGAGACGGTCGGCTACGGCTAGAATTCTCGCTCGCGGATCGGATTGTTTTTGTGTTTTCATCGAATTCATCTTGACAGAAGACAGACTGGTCTGTCTATATTCATCATACGGCAGACAGACATGTCTGTCTTGTAATCAGTTTCATAAGAGGGAGCCGGATGATGAGCACACTTAGCGTTTTGCGCGGAGATGACTTCGCGCGTGGGGCTCGCGATGAATAGCGTCACTATCTTCTGGTTGCAGCTTCTTCTGAGTTTGGGCGTCTGCGCCCTCGTCGTTGCGTGGTTCGTTTGGCCGTACCTGACCAAACTCTCTCGTAATTCTGCTCTCATTCCGCTGCTCCTTGTGCACGTGCCGCGCTATGTGGGAATGACTTTATTGGTTCCAGGCATGGTCGATCCGAAGCTGCCCAGAGCCTTCCTTTCCAGTGCTGCGTACGGCGATCTCATCGCGGCGGCGCTGGCCCTCGCTTCCATCTTTGCTCTGCGGAGCAACTGGCGTGTTGCTATCCCGCTTGTGTGGGTGTTCAACACGTGGGGATTCGTGGATCTGCTAAACGGAATTCGCGGCGTCTTGCAATTGAACGTTCCGAGCTTCAACTTGGGCACCGCCTGGTATATCTACACGTTTTATGCTCCCGTGGTCATTGCTTCACATTTGATGATCTTTTGGATTTTGTTCAAGTCCAGATCCTGGAAGAAATAAGGCTTCAGGTTCTGTAGGAGATAGCTGCATCGGCCCCTGCGTTTCGGTCCGAGAGTTAAACCCTGGATCAGCACCAATTCCGAAAGACGCCCCGTGAGCTGGCACTGTGAAGTCGAAAATTGAGGAAGTGAGAAACAAAATGTCTAGCCGCCTAAGCAAGGTTTTATCGCTTTTACTGGGAGTTCAGATGTTCATGTTCGGAGTCCTCAAATTCTTCCAGCCGTTCCATGAATGGTTCGATACCCAGATTCAACAGAGTCATTTACCCCACGAAGCGATTCTCGCGGGCAAGCTGACGGAAATGCTTACAGGCGCCCTCTTCTTACTGCCATGGGTTTGGAGATCGCTGACCGCAAAAAGCAAAGATCAAATCCTGCTGACCGCATGTTTCATCCTCTTTACTCAGATGGGCGTGGCTACCCTGTCTGGATCCAACTTTACCCGCCCCTATCCCGAGTTCTCCGACATTACCGAGAATGGGGCAACCAACGATGGAAAATCCTGGTACAACTCCCTCCAGTTGGTGGGTTCGCATCAGGTCTCTAGAAGCCTGACGCTGCATGCAACCTACACGCATGCAAAGGCGGAAACCTCCGGAGGGTGGGTGGATCAACTCAACCATGTCTTGGCGCGTCAGGTTAGCACGTCAAACGATGTCAACCACTCGATTACATTCTCCGGAGTCGGAATATTACCGTTCGGCCGGGGCCGGCTTCTGTTGTCGAATGCAAAAAGGATTGTTGACACAATCGTGAACGGCTGGGAGATCAGTCCGCTCTACGCTTGCAGTCAGCGGAGGCAACAACCAGTCCGGCAGCGCGGGAACGGCCCTGTCGCAAGAGCTTGCCGTCACGCTTTCTTCCGTCCCGGCCGGCTTCACCAACACCGGCGCGGACGTTCTGTTCACCACTTCCGCCGGCACGCTGTCGAACGGGACGACGACGGGGACCAGAGTCATCGGGACGACCAATTCCTCAGGCGTAGCCTCCGTCACCCTGGCACTTCCACCCTCCGCCGGGACTGTGACTGTTACAGCAAAAGACCAATTCGCGCTCGGCGGAGCTTCGGTCACATTTACCGAAAAGGCAAACTAATCCACCGCAGCCTACCGGTTCCTCCATGGCGGTCACAGCGCCATGGAGGGGTCCGCGTAGCAGACGCTAAAACACATGCTGAATTTCGAGTTGCGTAAGCGTCAAGGAGAACAAGTGCTTACCAGTCTTCGGTGGACACGATTGCGACTCCATTCGCGGCACTAGTGATTGTCGAAACGCCTCTGAGGGTAAGGTTGCCGTCGCCGTCGACATCGAATACGGAGAGGTGGGAGACCGTCCCAGCGCCATCGATCACGCCGAGCAGTCCGTTTCTATAGATAATGTCGGTTGGTTTGCCGTTGAAAGACGCCGCAACAGCTTCTGCCTGGACGATATGCGTGCCATAAACGAGGTAGCGAGATACGCTCATGCTCGGCGAATTTGCAGAGAAGAGATACGGACCATCGAGAGCCACCCAGCACGGAGCACTCTGCGTTCCGGATCCCGTAACGGTGAGGACCGTGTCATTACGAACGAGGCTAATCTCGTTCGCGTGGGCAATCGTCACATAGGCCTCGTTGTCCCGAGTCACCAGTCCGAAGGGCGCATTCACATTCGATGGAATGTTCTGCACGAGAGTGGCGGATCCATCGACCGCGCCATCTGATGCCAGGTTGATGGTCTCGATCGCATTGCTCTTTTCGGAGATGATGAGCTGGTGGTAGAGCACCCCAACCTGTGCTGCCGATCCGTCCGCATGCAACAAGGCTGCTTCTCCGTCAATCTCTGGGCTCACGCCGAAATCGAAGACCTGGTGCGATTCCACGGCGGTCGCTCCGAGGATGTAGAGGTGGCCGTGGCCAAAGGCCACACTGAGCGGGCTGGAGGCGGTGGGAACTACCTGCGTCAAACGGAATCCTTCATCGGAATGCACGAAGATGGAGACGTTGTTCGAGCCGAAGTTGACCACAGCAAGACGATCGCCAGAGGTTGCGATTCCGCCTGCGTTTCCCGCGACTCCGCCGTTACCGCCCGTGAGCAGAGTCTGGATAAGTTGGTTCGCGCTGTTGTAGACCAGTAAGTTGTTGGTCGGGGTGTTCGATGCAGTGACGACCAGGAAGTTCCGATCTTGAGCGTGGGTAGGAATCGAAATCGCGCCGCCAATCAATAGAGCGAGCGCCGCAATGTAGGACGTGACCTTCATGAGCTGTTCTCCAATTCATCCGAGGATTCCCGCTGTCACCTTCGTTGCCCACCCGTTGCGAGAGTGCGCCAGATTCGCAATGATGAAACAACACAAGTGCAGCGGCAACCTACTAGAGCGGAGTGCAGCGAAGAAAGTTACAGCGGCAGGTCACCCGTTGTTGTGTTCGTTTTCCACCTGTAACCAAGTTGGCCTGGACTTCATCAAAATGAATCTACCTCGCTCGAACCGAACCTATACTGATCTTCCCGAAGGCACGGGAAGGGTTGCCCGCTTCACGCAATACGGGACACACGCATCTGCAGTTCCGCGAAAAGGACTCAGGACGGCAGAGAAAGAATTGGGTCAGATTTGTGAGCTATTCGCGCGATGCGCGTTCCAGGCGCGACCGATAAAGTATGCGAATGCACTTTCGTTCAATCGAGATGATTCTGGCCTTGCGTAGTTCGCCAAGCGCGGAGGTTTCGCACTCTCGCTAGACGCGGAGCTGTTAGGCAATCTCCTTGTGCTTAAGGTAGCGCACGACATCTTCCGCGGCCCGATTCAACTGCAGCCTCGCGAGCCTGGGGATCAGCAGCCGCAGGGATGCATCCTCCAGCCTTGCGAGCACATGCAGGAAGTGTTCGCATACAAGATCGAGGAGCCTGTGCGTCATGTTGGGAAACCGGTGAAGGATTTGGTCCATGTCTTGTCGAGAAAGCGCGCGAATCCGCGAAGGCACTGTTGCCTCTGCAGTCCGGTGGTACATCCACTGTCCTACGCAGGCGATTCGCCCGAACACAGCAGGCGGTTTCAGATCGGCAATCACAAGCCGCTGCTTCCGGTGCTTGAGCAGATGGGCCTGATAGGTGCGCAGATGCTCCAGTCCCAACTTGTCGGATGACTTGGTAAAGTGGCGGGCGAACTGTTCGACCGCCCGCAAATAGTACCGGCCTGTCGAATCAGCGTCGTTGCGGCGCTGGAGTTCTTCCAGCATGATCCTGCGTAAATGGGTCACAAAAACCTCCTTGTGCCCCGCACCTTATACCAGCTGAAAGGCTACTCGGAGGCCCATGGCGCAGCTTCCGTGGCGCCTGCGGCTTCATTCAAGTCGGCTTTCCGGACAAACGACCCGTTGCTCCAGTGCTCCTAATAGTTCAACGCGCTCACCGACGGGGAAGCGTTGGAAGGCTGAGAAACCTGATCCACAATCTGATCCACAAAAAGTGAGGTCGTACACGACTTCGGTGGTTTTAGGCGTCCCCCACGGGTTTGTAAGTCGTTGAAAAACCTCAAACGGCAAGACTGTCACGGCAGAGGTCGCGGGTTTGAGTGCGGAGCGGATGGCCAAGTTGGCAAGGGCTCCTCAAAATCAGAGGGCCGGCCTTCCCATCCCAGCTCAATGCCGGAGGTGCGATGATCGATTCAGGCGTCCGTTCTGTCCACGACCAGGTTTCCAGAAGCGGTTGGGCCAGTTGAGCCAAAGGCCAACGGCCGAATTCTCCACTCAAGCGCAATTCTTCGCCGAATTCTTCGCCGAATTGCGCGCCATGGGGACTCCGAATCCTCCTGTCTACTCCTCTGTACGCCGTTGATAACATGCGTACTCCATGGTTGATGATTGGCCTCTTAACCGAAGGGTTGTAGGTTCGAGTCCTACCTGAGAGCCAATAAAATCAAAGAACTTAGAGCCACGCCCATTTCTGAACTTCGCTGATTCTGTTACTTGGTGCGAGAGCCTCTTCGATTGATGAAGCAGTGGGTCGGAATCGATTGTGGCCGACATTCTCTGGCGCACCAAAGAGCAGCAATCAAAACACGCCTTCGGCCATCGAAACATGGCTGCCGGCATGTCGCCTGTCGCTGATCAAGAGCGCGTGTTTGTCTGCAAGCAGACTGATTCCGTAGTTATAGGGCGGCACACGGTCGAGGCGGGCAAAGACTTTGGTGGTTTTGGAAGCGAAATCGTAGAAGTCGATCGATGGCGTAGCTTGGCGCTGGTCGAGGAAGTAGATGCCGTTACGGCTGACGGCGAAATAGCCCCAAAACCAGGCCTTAGGCTGATCGAGGATGCGCTCCGGTTGTCCACCCGTAGCCGGCACCCTCCAGATACCTGCCTCGCCGGTGCGGGTGAAATAGAGCCATTTGCCGTCGGGTGATTCCTGAGGGTCGATACCGTCGTCGCTTGTGACGAGCTGTGGAACACCGCCCGCAGCCGATAGCTTCCAGATTTGCCAGCGGCCACCACGGATGGAGCTGAAGTAAATCGACTGGCCGTCGGCGGACCAGCGTGGAACAATGTCGTTGCCGTCGCCAAAGGTGAATTGGCGGGGGGTGCCGCCGGTAGATGGAATCACAAAGATATGGGTATGCCCGTTGCGGTGAGCACCATAAGCAATCTCTCTTCCTCGGGGCGACCACGCAGGGCCTCCGTTGCCGGTAATGTCACTATCTCGGGTGAGTTGCCGGATGGACTGGCCGTCGATGGAGGAGACCCAAATCTGTAAACTGCCTGAGCGCGAGGACTGGAAGGCGAACTGGGATCCATCGGGTGCGGCGGACGGATACGAGTCCTCTGCCGTCGAGGAAACAATCTCTGATTCAGAGGCGTGGTGAGGATTACCAACGTCGGCGGAGACCTGCAGTATCCCGAAGACTGCGGAACTCTCCACAAAAGCCAATTCTCCATTGTTGAGTGAGACGGCGGGCTGCGTGGCGTCCTCGGTCCCCACGGGCATCCGCTGTACTGCGCCGCCTGCAATCGGAACCCTCCATAAGGCGTATTCGCCCGCCCGGTTTGAAGAAAAGACGATGGAGCGGCTGTCGGCGGACCAAGCGATACCGTAAATGAGCTTGCCATCCTGCGTGATCCGGTGCGGTTCGCCACCCTCGGTAGGAATCCAATAGATATCCATGACCTGTCCGTCGGAGGAGCGCACGAACGCGATTTTCTTGCCATCCGGCGAAAAGACTGGGCTCCGATCACCCGCCCAGCCGACCGGCGCGGTTGTCAAAGGCCGCGCGCGAAGGGTCTCGTTGTCGATCAAGTAGATGGAAGAACTGGGCTGACCTAGATTGGCATCGGCCAAGGCGAAGCTCTTACCGTCAGGAGACCAGGAGAGAGCTCCCTGTTCCCACTGCGGGGTCGAGACGGGGACGTAAATCTTGCGCAAAGAGGATGCTGGGGGGACCGCAGCTATGTAAAGACCCAACCCAGAGGAGGATGTGTAGAGAAAGGCGATCTGTTTTCCGTCGCGCGACCAGACTGGATCGCACTCGTTGTCGGGCAGGTTGGTAAGACGGATCAGAGACTCGCTTCCCAACTCCTTAATGTAGATGTGCTGGCGAGTGTCGTTTTCCTTGGTCCAGACAAACGCAACGCGTTTGCCATCGGGAGAGAACGAGGGGTTGCTCTGCTCGCCGTCGTTGGTGGTGAGTTGAAAGCTCCGGATGGAAGATGCTACGGGGATCCGGCGAAGGTGCATCGTCCAGAGCGCCACGCTAACGGCGAGAGTCAGACCAGCAGTAACACCGATTACGATCGCTGGGCGCTGCTGGTAGATTCGCCTTTTAGCTGCGGGAAGCTCTGTGACAGGTTGACTGGCCGGGTTTCCAGGAGCTGACTGGCTGGCCGGCGTTTCGGGGCGGATTGGGGGCGTCTCGGCTTCGACGACTGCGGGAGCCTCGACCGGGCGGGGCTCCACCAGCAGGCAGTAGCCGGCCTTGGAAACAGTCTTGATAAAGCGGGGGGTGTGCGGGTCGTCTTCGAGGATGCGGCGCAGAACAGAGATGCAACGGGTCAGTGTGTCTTCGCCGACGTACGTACCCGACCAAACGGCTTGCAGAATCTGTTCTTTGGAAACGACGCAGTGCGCCTGGGCGGACAATTGGAGCAAAACGTTCATCATCTTGGGTTCGACACGATGGCTTACGCCGTCTCGGGTGAGCTGGTTAAACTCCGGCTCCACGATCCAGTCTTCCAGCGCGAATGAGGAACGTCGGTCTGTGGCAATCATTGGTTGCGCATGCGCCCTAATGTTTTCATGGACTTATCGTCCATCGGAAAAACATCGGAAATTCCTATGGGCATCCTCACGACTATCATATGCCGCTGCATCTAACTTGGCCCTCGATTTTGAATTCAGTCTCCGAGGAAGGCCAAATGTTCTCAAGCAATCCCAAAAAGCTGCGTTGCCAACAAAGCAGCGTACAACCGGCCCCTGAAGGAATATTGAGGCCGCGTCCCACTCTGCGCGGTCATTCAATTCTAACGTTGCATTTCCTGATCGGGCTAGCTGTATTGCTACTGGCCCTGCCGATTTGCGCGCAGACAACCGCATCCATCTCTGGCGTCGTCCATGACACGGTGGATGCGCTGGTGCCGGGCGCCAAGGTCACGCTCATCAACGAGGCGAGCAAAGCGACCCGGTCCACCACCAGCAACGGCGAGGGGTTTTTCAATTTCCTTGCGGTTCAACCGGCCACCTACAGCATTGAGATCACCAAGGCCACTTTTGAGACGTGGAAGGTGACCGGGGTTGAGGTGCATCCCGGGGACAGCCTCGCGGTGCCGAAGATCAAGCTGCAAATCGGCAACGTGGCGGCAACGGTTACGGTCACTGCGGAAGTAGCGGGCGTTTCCCTCGACTCCCCCGAGCACAGCACCCTCATTACCGCCGCCGATATCAGCCGCCTCGCCACCACCGGGCGAGACGCCCTGGAACTGGTGAGCACCCTGCCCGGCTTTACATTGAATGCCGGGACAGGCGGAGTGAACTCAGGTCCCGACTACACCACCACCACTTTCGGTTCGGGAAACCTGGCCAATTTTGGCGCCAACGGCGCTGCCCCACAGCAGGGCCTCGTCAACGTCACCACCGATGGGGCGCAGGTGATTGATCCCGGCGACATGGGAGGCACGACAGCCACCATCAACATGGACCAGGTGCAGGAGGTCAAGGTGCAAACCTCGAACTTCGGCGCTGACGAAGCCAAGGGCCCGATCGTGATCAACGCGATCGGCAAGTCGGGTGGGTCGGCTTACCACGGTTCGCTCTACTCCTATGCCCGCAACAAGATATTCAACTCCAACGACTGGCTGTCCAACGACCTGGGGAGTGTCAACGCAGCCGGACAGTATGTGCCTATCGCTAAGACACCGGCCAGGTATTTTTATCCAGGTGGAACGTTGGGCGGGCCGGTAAAGATTCCCGGCACGCATTTCAACGAAAACAAGCACCTTACTTTCTGGGTGGGTTACGAGCAATATGTTCAGACCACCAACGCTAATGGCACCTTCGGCGGGCCGACAACCGGCTTCATCCCGACTCCGGCCATGTTGAGCGGAGACCTGTCGAACGCCTCCCTGGGGCAGGCGTTCAACGTGCCTGCGTCCGATCTGGCTACCAACTGCGCCATTGACTATGCAATCCCCGGAGCCTATTCCGACATCGGCGCCAATTGCCACTCACCCGGTGGGGTAGACCAAAACGGGGCAGCCATAAATGCAGGGAAGCTTGCCACCGTCAACCCGGCGGATGCTGCCTATACGAAGTACTATCCGGCCATCAACCGTACTCCTCAACCCACCATCACCGGCCAGGTGAGCGATGGGATTAACTGGGTCGAAAATATTCCGGTAACCAATAATGGCTACCAGCTTCACAGCCGCGTCGATGAAAACATCTCCGATAGCCTCAAGCTGTATGGAGTCTACAACTGGGAGAAGGTAAACTCGGAAAACCCTCTCAACAACGTCTTCTATAACCCGCCCGATACCGTTCCTTATCCGACTCCGCTATATTCGCACGGGGACTCCAACTACGCGACTCTCAACCTTACCAAGATCGTATCCAGTTCCATCACCAATGAGTTGATCGCCTCGGGCATGTTCTTCAATGAGCCGGAGCAATTTGGCAATCGTTCGTTGGCATCGGCCACCGGCACGCCCTGGGAAACAGCAGGGTACGAGGGAGGGCCTCTCAAGAACGGCGACACCCAGTTGCCCTGGATTTATTCCTATGAGTGGAATGGGATACCCAACTTTTCCATGGGAAACGTGCCTGCCGGCGGTCGCGGTGAGTACTACAGAAAGTCTTCCTGGAATCTCTCCGACAATCTGACCAAGGTCTATCACACCCACACCTTGAAGGCGGGTGTTTACGCAGAACAGACCAGAAACAATCAGGACGGTTCCAACGACGCCAATTCCGAGATTTATTACGCTCGCTACGACAATTGCCTTATCAATCAGACGACTCCCAGCGAAAGCCACAACGGGCAGACCGGCGTATCCGCCTACGTTACGCCCGGCGGCACTGGTCTCGGAAACACGGTTGGCAACTTTCTGATCGGGTGCCCCTATGGTTACAGCCAAAGCAGCAGCGATCCGGGCACGGACATGTATTTCAACAGCCTGGAGTTCTATGCAACGGATGAGTGGAAGGTGAATTCGAAACTGACGCTCACCCTGGGTATTCGTCTCTCCCACCTTCCACCGTGGAGCGACTCGCATGGTATAGGCGCCGCGGTTTGGGATCCTTCCAAGTACACCCCGATTCAGCAAGGTGTATTTGACGTGAATATGACCAACGACACCAGCACGTGGCCGGGAATTTCATGGCACAAGTTGGACCCGAGCATACCGGTCTCCGGAGTGGGATCGCGAGCACTCTTCTACTCGCCCCGCGTTGGCCTTGCATACGATCTCTATGGCAACGGAAAGACAGTCTTTCGCGGCGGATGGGGAGCCTACCGGTCGCGCGACTCCTTTAACCTTACCTCCGCAGCAGTCGGAACTTCGCTCGACGTGGTGGATCATGGCGTAACTGGAAACTCGGAGTGCACTCTCGATCAAATCATGAACGGCTATACCCCTCCGGCGACGGCGGTCTATCCGCCTGCGTCGGGGCCCAGTGGAAAGGTTGTTGCCTGCGGCTTCTATGGCGGCTCTAACCAAGGCTTCCAAACTGGAACCACTGCGATAAGCAACGGAACAACGGTAAGCGTGAACGCGGTCGACGCGAAGGATAACGAGCAGCCTTTGACCTACAACTACAATTTCACGCTGGACCAGAAGGTTCCCTTCGGCGCAGCGTTCGAAATTGCCTACGTTGGAAACCAAAGCACAAATCTTGCCACTTCGACTAACAACGAAAATGCTACGGCTTCCCTTCAGAATATGAACGCCATTCCTCTGGGCGCTTTCTTTGGCGCCGATCCGTTGACGGGACAACTCAACCCCGTGAGTGCAATTGCCGGGAACACTACCCTCCAGTCGCATTACCGGCCCTATCCCAACTACGCGGGAGTGTATGTGCCTCACCACACCAACTGGGCCAATTACAACGCACTCCAGGTTTCGCTCACCAAGCAGAGTGGTTCCCTGGTGTTTGGAGTCAACTACACCTGGTCGAAAGCCATGGGTGTGCGTGGGAACTACGACACTGGCTATACAGGAGACCCGATCAACCCTCATCACGACTATGGAATCGTCAGCTTCGACCGTCCGCAAGCCATAAATTTCACTTACTCCTATCAGGAGGGTAAGAAGTTCCATGGCAACCGCGAATTGGGCTGGGTGCTTAACGACTGGGAAGCCTCGGGCATCACAAGTCTCCAAAGCGGCCCGAATCTGTCCATGCTGAATGGGAGCACAAACTTCGGCTTTACCGCAGGGGCCGGCTACGTGGTTGGCACAGCCCTCAATCTTACTTTCGTCAACATTCCCGTCAATGCGTCAGAGTGGCTGGGAAGCTCGGATTACTCACTGCAGCCAACCGTGACCTGCGACCCGCGGCGAGGCCTGCGTTCACAGGGGCAGTCCAGACAGTACGCTAACGGCAACTGCTACGCCGTGCCGGCGCTGGGAACCCAGGGGTGGTGGAATCTTCCTGATGTGCATGGGCCGGCATACGAGAAGTCAGACCTCTCCATCTACAAGGATGTCAAGATCGACGAGCGGCAGTCTTTGCAGTTGCGCGCGTCAGGCTTCAATTTCCTCAACCACCCGATTTCGTCGTTTAACGGCATCCCGAGTCTGGGTTTTGCGGATCCGACCTGTAACGCCTCCACCGGTGCGGGATGCTTCACATCGGAAGCGGCGGCGCTTAGCGGTATGACCCTGCAAACCGCGGGTTTTGGTTATACGCCCTACAAGTGGGGTGTACGCATTCTTGAATTCGGCATGAAGTACAACTTCTAGCCGCGGCGTTCGAGGGCGGAGCGCAATTCCGCCCTATCAGATCGCGCCGAACGAATAGCGGTGACGGAGTCCGCCGTAGCGCTAACCGAATACCGAACGGGAAACCAAAGCGATAAGCGGCACTGAGCCGCATCTTGGAGGCTTGAGATGTTGAGGAAAGATTGGATGAAGGGCTGGATTCAAAAGAGAGTGTGGTTGCCCGCCTTGGCGTTGGTGACATTTGCGGTTGCGGGCGTTGCCCAGACCGTCCCCTCGGTTGTTGTGTCTTCGCCAACAACAGTTAATAACAGCGGAGTGTCGTCGCCAGGGAAAGTGGTCCAGGATACCTGCGGAAATCTATACGAGATGGAAGCAGGCGGCAGCTTGATTGAAATTCCCGCCAGCGGCGGACCATCCATGCAGATTGGCGGCTACTTTGGAAGCACCGGCGCAGGCGACGGCCTAGTCGGGGCGCTTGCGATCGACACCCACAATAACCTGTACGTCGATAACAAGTGGAGCGGCCAAGCGACGGAGATACCATCCACCAATTGCGTTCCCAATCCGGGCGCCGCGTTCGGTGTGCTGGGCAACGGCAGTATCGGCGGCATCGACGGATACTGGTACGATCCGGGGGATATCGCGGTGGATTCGTCGGGTGATATGTTCGTCGTCTCCGATGGCTTTGGCGGGTCGGGCTCGATCTATGAACAGACCAGCAGCGGAGCCGGCGTTCTTGTCATGGGGGGAAATTCCATTCCCCAGGTGCAAACCATCACGGTGGATGCGTCGGGCGATATCTTCTTCACAACGTCTGGCAGCGGAATCGTGTACGAGATTCCGAAGGCATCCTATGGAACGAACAGCCCAACGCCGGTGATTACATCCGGGATCAAGACAGCGTTCGGACTGGCCTTCGATCCGCAAGGGAACTTGCTGATTGGCGACTCCGGCACCGGCAGCATTTACGAAGTCCCTTTCACCACGTCTTTGCAGTTCGGTAGCATGTACCTGGTTGCCTCTGGGCTCCCACTGTCCAATCCATTAAGCCTCGCCCAAGATGGAAGCACGATCCTCTATACGAGTGGATCAAGCAGCAGCATCTTTGAGCAGGTTCGTGGCGGAGCCAATTTTGGCAGCGTGGCGGTTGGCTCAACGGCGCAGGCAACATTGAACGTTGCATTTAACGCTGCGGCCCAGCCGGCAGCTATCGCCTTCTCGGCTAATGGTGCATTTGCCTCTGCAACAAGCGGTACATGCATGGCTGGGACGAGCTACAACGCCAGCGAAGCCTGCACCATCGCAGCTCAGTTTGCGCCGGTCACTGCCGGCACTGCGTCAGGCGGCATCATACTCACCAATTCCACTGGCTCGGCGTTGGCAACGGCCTACCTTCAAGGTACCGGTCAGGGGGCGGGCCTAACGCTCGATTCGGGAACGATTACCTCCGTGGGCGGAGGATTCACATCGCCTATGTCGGTCGCACTCGACGGCGCAGGCGATAGCTACTTTGCCGATGCAGGAGCAAACGCCGTACTTGAGTTCACGCCCGGAAGCACGAAGGCTAATTCGGTTGGTTCAGGACTGAGCAAGCCAGCCGGAGTCGCCGTCGATGGCGCCGGAGATGTGATTGTTGCCGACACGGGCAATAACCAGATTGTAGAAGTACCGGTCGTCAACGGTAAGCTGAGCAGCGCAGCACAGATTACGCTCGTTTCTTCATCTACAGCCATCTCCGGTTCGAAACTCAGCGGTCCCGCGGGCGTCACAATCGATGCGCTCGGCAATCTTTACATCGCCGACACAGGAAACAATCGCATCGTATATTTGCCTTACAACGGAAGCTGGAATTCATCGCTTGCATCCGTGCTCGGCCCCACTCTAAATGCTCCTTTGGCAACGGCGGTGGATTCTTCCGGGAATCTGTACATCGCCGATTCTGGGGAAGGTTCGATCTACAAACTTCCACCGCCCTTCAGCAGCGGTATTCAGCAGTTGGTCGCCGTGGGTTACAGCAACCCATCCGCGCTCGCGACCGATGCTTCCGGAAGTCTGTTTGTAGTCGATCAAGGCGCCAGCACGATCGTGAGAATTCCCAATCTCTCCGGAGCACTCAACCCCAATGAGGATGTTCAAGTCGGCATTGGAAACGCCAACCCGTACGGACTCGCTGTGGATCAGTTTGGCAACTTGTATGTTGCCGACAGCACCGCGGCGGCAGCTTATCTGATCACGAGAACCAGCACCACGGAAGCCTTTGGCGATTGGACCTTGGGTTCGCCAAGTGGATCGTTGCCGGTCCAGGTTGAGAACGAAGGCAATGCGAGTCTTCTCCTTGCTTCTCCGTTCTACACCGCCAGCGGCAATACCGGTGACTTCAGCATCAGTTCTTCTGCTTCCAACGAATGCGTAAATGGTGGAACGATCGCCGTCGGCGCTGGGTGCGAATTGGATGCCACTTTCCAGCCAACTGCCTCAGGTGCACGAACCGAAACCCTAGTTCTGAACAGCAATGCGGTGAATGCCGCATCGGCTCAGGTGACTTTGACCGGCAATGGCGAAACAGCAGCGACAACTGCAACCAAGCTGGCGATCACTGCGCCAGCAAGCGGGAGTCCATACTTTGGCGAGCCTTTAACCTTATCGGCCACAGTCACATCATCCAGCGGAACACCTTCAGGAATCGCCCAGCTCTTGGTGGACGGCGCTGTTGTTGCTCAGTCCACACTGAGCAGCAGCGGCGTAGCAACCTTCGCGTTGGCTACCGGCTTGACCGGCGGATCGCATTCATTGCAATCTGTCTACCTTGGTTCGAGCACATTTGATGGGAGCACCTCTACCTCCCTCCCGGTTGCGGTCACGACGGCGCCTACTACCTCGACGCTGGTCATGGCTGTGCCTTATGTCAACCCATACAGCGCGGCGACCGGAGCGTCGGTTACTTTTACTGTTACGGTAAGCTCGACTGGAGTAGGCATTCCCACCGGCACCGTGAGTTTTGTCACCGGCAGCACATCGCTAGGGACGGTAACTATCGCACCGGCCGCCGGAGGTGCATTCCAGGCGTCCCTCACCACAACCGCGCTGCCAACCGGAACGGATCTTATCACCGCTACTTATAGCGGGGATGCAAATTATGTTGCATCATCGGCATCGGGAACAATATTCGTAGTTGCGTCTCCCACGTTCGTTATCTCCACCAGTGGTACAACCCTAACCAGCAGCAAGAGTACCGATGGCTTCATAACCTTTAGCAACACCAGCTATGGCGGATGGCAGGGAGTCGTCAACTATCAATGTTTGGCGTCCTCGCTTCCGGCCAACGCTATCTGCGTCTTTTCACCGGGCCAGGTTACCGTGCTCGCAAGTACATCCACCACTCCATACGCCGTGGCCACGACGCAGCTCAAAGTTGTGGTAGATAACCCCCCGAATTCGCCGGCGCAAGGTTCGATGCTGTGGTGGGTCGGAGGCTTTACGGGGTTGCTCTTGTTCTCGGTACGGCGCAGAGTGATGCGCGGAGCCTGGGCGACAGTGACAACGCTCACTGGCATTGCTCTATTAACCGTAGTTGCCAGCGGACTAACAGCGTGCACGAGCATGCAGTACAGCACGCCGACCGGAACGAGCACCGTTACGGTGGTCGGTTCCGCTGACCCGTATGCCAGTGGTTCGACCAGCACTACGGCAGCTTGTGGCACAAACTCTGCTGGGGTGGAATCGCCTGCGTTATCTCCTTGCTCACAACAGACGTTCAAGGTGTCGTTGACGGTGCAGTAGCCTGCATGTCTTCGCAACCCAAACGGCCTGAATCGCACGAGCGATTCAGGCCGTTACCTCACCTAACTGGTCACAGTACTGAACTTCATTTGCGTCGTTCTTTGAGGCCGTTAGCATCTCATGGAGATACCAGCGTGAAACGCATTTCAGTTGCAGTCCTATTTTTCATATTGTTCATCGCTTTTTCTCTTGCCGCACAACCGGGGCGTGTTCCAAAAGGTCAACTGAGACATTCAAGCCTCTCCGCTTCCGATTCGAGCGTTGTTCCTTACCGCTGGAGCAACGTAGCAATCGTCGGTGGCGGCTACGTGCCGGCAATTCTGTTCCATCCCACGAAGCCGGGTCTGGTGTTCGCGCGGACCGACATAGGTGGAGCCTATCGGCGCGATCCGGCAACGAAGGTCTGGGTCCCGATCATGGATGGTATGAATCCCTCTCCGAACTGGTGGTACGCGAGTCCAGAGGCGATTGGGCTCGATCCGAAGAATCCGGAACGGATTTATCTTGCGGTGGGATGCTACGCGTCCCCGATCACCGGGAGCATCGAATGGAATGGCAACGGGGCCATGATGGTGTCGTCCGATGGCGGGAAGACCTACACGACGGTTCCTTTGCCCTTCAAGAACGGCTCGAACGATAACGGGCGCGGCGGTGGCGAGCGCATCGCCGTGGATCCGAATCGCACCTCCAACGTCTACTTCGGAACACGAAACGCGGGTGTATATCTGTCAACTGATTACGGCGCGAGTTGGAACGCAATGACTGGATTCCCCGCTTCGGCGACGATGAGTAATTCCAGCCGCTCCAGCGATGCGGGCGTGGTCACGGTCACTCCGTATGTGGTGAACGGTTTAACGGCGGCTGTATATGCGGGCGTTTCAGCCACGGGCGCTGGATCAGACGCCATGGGGTTGTACGTAACCACGGAAACCGGGAAGACCACTGCCACGTGGACGGCGGTGAATGGGCAGCCGACCGGCATGCTTATCCAGCACGTAGTTGTGGGACCAAACAACAAGCTCTACATCGATTACACGGACCACGAAGGTCCAACCGGAATTAGCAAGAGCGAGCTTTGGGAGTTCACGCCGGATTCGAGCTATAGATCGGGGCAATGGCGACGGATCACTGTGCCGGGCGGACCGATTGGCGGCCTGGCATTATCGCAGAGCCGGAGCGGATTGATGCTGGTCTCAACCGTGGATCGCTCAGACGTGTCGGATACCCGCTGGGTCTCGGGCGACTCCGGCAAGACCTGGCACGAAGTGGGCGCAAACGGAGCATCGTATGACAGCAGCGCGTCGCCCTTTATCAATAACGGTTCACAGAATTGGGAGAGTGGAATCGCGATTGATCCATTCAACCCTGCACATGCGATGTATGGAACAGGCGGCACGGTGTACGAGACCTACAACCTGACAGACGGTTTGAAAGACGGTGTCGTGAAGTGGTCGACCAAGGGCGCACTGGGAATCGAAGAAACGTCCATTGTCAGCCTGGTAGCGCCGCCATCTGGCAAGACATTATTGGTCGCCGGTCTAGGCGACTGGGGCGGATTCGCGTTCTCCGATTTGACGAAGTCTCCATCTCAAGGAAACTTCGAAACGTTAGCCCCAGCCCTTCCCTCGGGCATGGATTTTGTGCAGACGAAGCCCACGACGATCGTCGCCTCCATCGCGCCAGGTTGGAAACCATATTCAGGCCCGAAGGCGCAGATTTCGACGGACGGCGGCATGACCTGGAGCAGCTTTGCAGGCAGCGTGAACACCGGGGGCGGCGGAACGATTGCTGCTTCAGCAGATGGAAACTCCTTCGTCTGGGCTCCTGGCGACACCGGCGTTCAGTTTGGCAACAGCGGCAAATGGTCTCCTTCCTCTGGCATTCCTGCGCAGGCGCAGATAGCAAGCGATCGTGTGACGGCAAGCCTCTTCTACGGTTTCAGCGGTGGCACGCTCTTCGTCAGCAGTAACGGTGGACAGAGCTTTTCGATCGCCCAATCCGGCCTTCCCGCCGACGGTCGGCTGTATGTGCGATCCGGCGCCCCTGGTGATGTTTGGCTCACATCGCAAAGCTCGGGCATTTACCACAACGGAAATGGCGCCACTCACATCCAGCTCACGAAATTAGAAAGCGCAAGCGGCGCAGAACTGCTTGGGTTCGGTGCTCCACCAAGCGATTCAAACGCGCCAGCTGTTTTTCTTTGGGGACGCGTCAACAACGGTCCTCCCGAGCTGTTCCGGTCGACTGACAACGGGATGACATTCGCCCGCATAAACGACGACCAGCATCAATGGGGCGTCGGCCCGCGCGTAGTGGTTGGCGATATGCGCAAGTTCGGCGTGGTGTACATCGGCACAAACGGGCGAGGCATCATTATGGGTCAACCTCGGCCGTAAGGTACTCAGAGAGGCTCTGCGGATTCCGTAACCTCCTTGGTTGGGCCGTTGCCGTCCTCCAACGGATGCGATCTCCAGTATCCCTCGCGTCAATTCAAATAAATTTCTGCCGAGGTCAGCGCGGTTGGACCGATGTGCCTCTCGGAGAAATAAAAAGACAGGAGATGAGTATGCGCATCGTTTTGCCTTGGATCGCAGCAATCTGTCTCAC
The DNA here is from genome assembly GCA_963776535.1 of uncultured Acidobacteriaceae bacterium. Taxonomy (GTDB): domain Bacteria; phylum Acidobacteriota; class Terriglobia; order Terriglobales; family Acidobacteriaceae; genus Telmatobacter. Next base: position 368,593 of record CAVZNB010000002.1, read on the forward strand.
CATCGGAGCGCGCGTAGGATTGGAGGCGCAGACGGCTGCGGCGTGGGCCGCAAAAAACCGGTTGAGGCAGCTTCGGCGACGCAGCTTAAGGCGGGTGGGGACGTTATCAGTCCAGTTGCCGATCCCAAAGCCGTGGTTACGCTGGGCAATGTCAGGTTTACCGTGTTAACGCCGCAGTTGATGCGCATGGAGTGGGCAGCGGATGGGAAGTTCGAAGATCACGCTTCGTTTGTGCTTCTGAATCGCAAGCTGCCCGTGCCGGATTTCTCGCAACGCCTTACTGATGGCGGCAAGACGCTAACCATCAAGACAAGTGCGCTGACGCTGACTTACACGCCCGCAGGCGACGGGCGGTTCACGGCGAACAATCTCTCGATTGCGCTCACTGTCGATGACAAGCCCGTGGTTTGGCATCCCGGGCTCTCCGATCCAGAAAACTTGCAGGGCACGACGCGGACGCTGGACAACGCACTGGGCGGCAAGACCCAGGAGCCTATCGGACAGGGGCTGGTCTCGCGCTCAGGATGGGTACTCGTCGACGACTCGGCGCGGCCTCTCTTTGACTCCACGGACTTCGGCTTCAAAGAAGGCGAAAAGAGCCCGTGGCCCTGGGTGATGGAGTGTCCATCGGGCGAGAAGCTAGGCAGATATGTGGACTGGTACTTCTTCGGCTATGGCCACAACTACCGCAAGGCGCTCGGCGACTATGCGTGCGTGGCGGGGCGCATCCCGCTGCTGCCGCGTTTTGCCTTCGGCGTGTGGTGGTCGCGCTACTGGGCTTACAGCGACCAGGAACTGGATGAATTGGTCCGCGGCTTCCGCGAGAACGATACACCACTCGACGTGCTGGTGATCGACATGGACTGGCACATCAGCCAGGAACAATTGAAAGCCATGGGGGAGGCCGATCAGTCCGGCGAAAAACTCGGCTGGACCGGCTACACCTGGAACAAGACGCTGTTTCCCGACCCCGGCGATTTTCTCGCCGACTTGCACGCTGAGGGATTGAAAGCCACGCTCAATCTGCATCCGGCTTCGGGCATCGAGCCGTGGGAACAAGCGTATCCCGCAATGGCGCGCGCCATGGGCATTGACCCGGCGACGAAGAAATACGTCCCTTTCGACCCTACAAACAAGCTCTGGGCGACCAATTACTTCAACCGGGTTCTCCATCCACTGGAGAAGCAGGGTATCGACTTCTGGTGGCTCGACTGGCAGCAGGAACCGGACACCAAAATGCCCGGCGTGAACAACACCTGGTGGCTCAACTATCTCCACTCCACCGATCAGCAGCGCGAGGGCAAGCGGCCGCTCTTGTTTCATCGCTGGGGCGGTCTCGGCAATCATCGATATGAGATTGGCTTCTCCGGCGACACCATCTCCGTCTGGCCGTCGCTGGCCTTTCAACCGTGGTTCACAGCCACAGCGGCCAACGTGGGCTATGCCTACTGGAGCCACGACATTGGCGGCCATATGCCCGGCGCGGTCGATCCCGAGCTCTTCACGCGCTGGGTGCAGTTCGGCGCCTTCAGCCCCACCCTGCGCACGCACACCGCCAAGAATCCTAACTCCGAGCGCCGCATCTGGGCCTATCCCGAGCCGTACTCGTCGATCCTACGCACCACCTACCAGCTCCGCATGGCGCTTAAACCCTACCTCTACACCGAGGCGCGGCGCACATTTGACACCGGCGTTGCGTTCTTCCACCCGCTCTACTATGACTGGCCCGAAGCCGATGCCGCCTAGACCAGCAAGAACGAGTACATGTTTGGCAGCCAGTTGCTCGTGGCGCCCGTGGTCACTACGGCAGACAAGGTCTCAGGTCTCGCCACCGAAAAGGTGGGGCTGCCAGCAGGCGATTGGATCGAATGGCCAACAGGCAAGCACTTCACCGGGCCGATCACAGTGGAGCGTAGCTTCTCCATCGATCAAATTCCTGTCTATCTGCGTGCCGGCGCCATAGTGCCTATGCAGCCGCCTATGTTGAACACCGGCCAGAAGCCCGTCGACCCTCTCATTGTGAACATCTGGCCGCTGGCGCCGGGCGCTACTTCCAGCTACTCCGTCTACGAGGACTCCGGTGTCTCGGTCGAGTACCAGCACGGCGTTTTCGCCCGCACGCCCATCAAGGCTGCACAAGCTGGCGATACCCTGCGCGTCGAAATCGGTCCCGTTCAGGGCAGTTATGCAGGAATGCCAAAGACTCGCGGCTTCGAGTTACGCCTGCCCGGCGATTGGCCGCCCGCTGCCGTGACAGTGGATGGCAAACCTGTGAAACAGGCTGGACCCGATGGTAAAGGCGGCTGGAGCTTCGCGGGCAACACGCTGACGACGGTGATTACGGTAGCGAGCGGGAGCGTAAGCGGCAAGGTGACCGTGGAAGTTCGCCGCGCATCGGGCCTGACCGCGCGGCGAGTTGGACGGCTTTGCCGGAGCCATGACACGGCTGTGCGGTGCTTACGATGCTCTGCAGCAGAGCTGGCCGGTGGTCGAAGCTCCGCCCGATGCGCTCATCGACGCTATGCAGACCGGTGACCGGCTGACATATCACCCTGAAACGGCTCAGCAAGAGGTAGCCGGCTTCCACAAACTTTTGTCCAATGCGCAGGCCGCCATCGCAAAGATCAGCTCGGCCTTCGCCCAGCGCCTATCTGTCGAGAATTGGCATCCCGACGGGACCGAGATCGAGGCGCTCAAGCAACACCAGCTGGGCGCTTTGTCTAGAGCGCAAAGACTTGTGACGGAGGCTAGCAAGTAGGGCGTTTGGCGAGGGGAGCAATCTTCGTGCGAAAGATCCGTAACGTCGCCGCAGAGATCTGGCGTAGCATAGTTCCATGAATGCGGTCGCTTCGATACCCACAATGGAAGCGCCACATCACCTCAATTTGGTTGCTCCGTTCCTAGGTAATACTGGCAAGGGGCCGGGAAGTGAAGGAGAATTGCGAGGATTCGAAGTGAGTTTCTGGACTTCCAGGGACTGCTTCGGACCAGCGCAACCTTCGAACCCGTGGCTGTTGGGGAACCGGTTGGGGAACCATTTGATGTGGCATGCTGTAAACCTTGTAGAAACAGAGGGACCGGCAGGGAATTCGATTCCCGTTAGCGCTACCAGCTAATATCCGCTAAGGCCCGTTAATTCAACGGGCTTTTCCTTTTGCCGCAACTCGCTCTAAGGCGCACGAACCCTTGATTGCGCGAAATCTGTGGTACACCCTGTGGCACAGCTCTATGGCTCTGTTTCGGCCTCCACGCTCCGTCCAAGAACATGCGGCCACTTTAGTCCCCCCCGTTCCGGTTTGAGAGCCGGGCGGATGCGCGTACCGCGGTGCTGTCAGCCAAGTTTCAGGGCGGCCCGAATATGGCCCATGGAGAAGGTGCGCGACTGTCGATCAACTGGGAGCGGCCGAGTTGACCGCGAATCCGGCATAAGCCATTTCCGATGCTGGAAAATGAAAAGATGTCTCTCTGCCATGAAACTCTGTTGCGTATGCATGTGAAAGGAAACTTTCAGCGCGAAGACACTTCATCGGTCTGCGCGGGGAGATTCACGCGCTTCACGTCCGCCTGGAACCGGGGACTGTTGCGCAGCGAATCCCATACCCGGTCCACATTCAAGTAGATCAGCGCGCCCGCATGTTCGTCACAGGCTTTGTCCAGCCACTTCAGAGCCGGTTCGGAGTCATTCAGCGCGGCGTAAACGGCGGCAATTTCGGCGGCCGAGACGTATCGCTCTGTCGAATCCTGCTCCAGGCCAGCCAATATCTTTCGGGCGTCGGACTCGCGATGCGTTTGGGCAAAGCACCGCGCCAGGTAGGCGTTCGCCACCGGATCGCCGTGAGACAGCTCCACGCCATTCCGGAACTCCGCGCAGGCTTCCTGCCCATGCCCCGTGTAAAGCAGGTCAAGCGCCAGCACACGGCGCGCCTGCACGAAATCCGGATCGAGCTGCACCGCCTTGTTGGCCTGCGGAATTGACCGCTCATACTCGCGCGCCATCATGTGATGCCACGCCATGTGCTCGTTGATCACAACATCGGTAGGATCGAGCGAAAGCGCCGTCTCGCTCTGCTCGTGCGATTCGGAAATACGTCCCAGGGCCATCAGTTCGTGTGAGTACCAGTGATGGGCATTCACATATCCTGGATTGATCTGCAAGGCGCGTTTGAACTCCTGCTCCGCGGCTGCATCATCCCAGTCCCACATCAGGTGAATATAGGCCAGCGAAGTGTGCGCCTCGGCCGATGAGTCGTCCAGTGCCAGAGCGCGTTCAGCGGCCTCCTTCGCTTTGGGCATGGCAACGCTCGGAGCCAGAAAGCTGTCCCCGTAGGACCCGGCCAGAATCCACGCATCCGCCAGGCCGCTCCATGCGGCGGCATAATTGGGATCCAGGTTCGTGGCCTGGCGAAACAGGTCGATGCTCTTCTGCACGGACTCCACGCTGCGCTTGTTCCAGTAATAGCGCCCCTGCGTATACAGCTCGTAAGCCTGGTGGTTAGGCGTGTCGGGTGTGGCAAGCTGGCGCTCCTCGTCCCGGCTCAGTTGCAGCGTCAGCGCCTTGGCCAATCGCTGCGATATGGAATCCTCAATCTCGAAGTCGGTCGTGTCAGGCTCGTCAAAGCTCTCCGACAAAATCACTCTCCCGTCGTCCACACGATGGAGACTGACGGCAACCTGGATACGATTTCCCGCCCGCTGCACCGTTCCGTCCAGCACCGCCTGCACGTTGAGCTGCTTTCCAACCACCACTGGGTCATGCTCGTTCCCAAAACTGCGGACGGCGCCAATCGGTCGGACCACGATTTGCGACAACCGGCCCAGGCGTGAAATCAACGCATCCGTCAGCCCGATCCCAAGATACTGATCCTCCGCAATGGCGCCGGTCGCCTGAAACGGCAGCACCGCAAGGGTGCGTATAGGAGCGAGTTGCCCGCCATGAGGAACCCCGTAAATCCGCACGCCTATCCAGACACAGGCCGTTGTCGCCAGAACTGCCGCCGCGGTTACAAGCCATTGGCGTTGCCTGGACCCAAGCCTGGTGAATGCGACGCCGGAGGCCGATGAGCCCTTTGAAGCGCTGCGTTCCGCGGGTGAAGCCGAGGGTGCCGTCGGCGGAATGGCGGCATCTTCCCCGGCAGCCTGAGCCGCCGCCCCGGGCGCCACGCCGTCGCTCGCCGTGTGATAAGTGACCGGGCCGTCAAAGCGGTAGCCCCGTTTCGGGACGGTGGCGATCCACGGCCTGTCGGCGGCCATGTTTCCCAGGATCTTGCGCAGCAGGGAAATGTTCACCGTCAGGTTCGTTTCTTCCACAAAGCTGCCGGCCCACACGGTTTGCATCAGAGCTTCGCGGGTCACAAGGTGCCCATGGCTGGCAATCAGGGCCACCAGGATCTCAAAGGCCTTCGGAGCGAGCGGTATCGGCGTGTCTTCCCGCAGCAGGAGCTGCTCCAGGGGATACAGGCGAAAAGAACCGAACTGATAATGGGGTCCTTCCATCGTATCGCCACCTCTGCCCGACTCCAACATTTTGCCAACATTTTCATAATAAGCACAGTTGCGCTCCAATTCGGCCAAAATTGTCCCTCCGGCCAAGGTTTCATACGCCAATTCTAGATCCCCGGAAAATGCACAATCATCGACCTTAAACATCGACGCGGCAACAGCTTGCCAGATCCTCACGATTTCGGGTTCTCGTCCGCAACTCGGCTTCGGCCACTCCTGAGATGAAAGCAGCGAAAATCCAAGGCATTCCAAACGACTTCGTTTGCCGGGGGCGGCTATGGTCGCAACACGGCTGCAGAGAAACACTCCTTTCAGAGGAGGCATTCGAAGCAGGCAATCTTCTGAACCGAGGAAAATGACATGACCACCTCTCACCTGACTACGGAAGCCCGGATTGGTGCTTCGACCGTGCGCCGGATCTCAACCGCTGGCGTTTGCAAAACCCTAACCGCTGTTGCCCTCCTGTGCTGCTGCGCCGCAGTGGCTTCGGCTCAGTTCCGCGGTTTCCAAACCCAGGATCCCTTCCTTCCCAACCCCGCACGCAGCGCGTCAACAGTACCCTCCAATGGAGACGTCAACCCCTACGGCGTTGCGTTTGTAGGCAACAACTTCCTTACCGGCACCGGACCGCTCGTGCACGGCGACATCCTGGTATCGAATTTCAACAACAACAACAACCTTCAGGGCACGGGAACGACCATTGTCCGCATTCCGCAGACCGGATCTCCGTCGGTTTTCTTTCAGGGCACCGCGCCGCTTGGCCTCTCCACCGGTCTGGCTACACTGCAATACGGCCTTGTGCTGGTGGCCAATCTGCCCACCGCCGACGGAACCTCCGCTACCGCGCGGGCCGGTTCGCTGTTGGTCATCAACAACCAGGGCAAGCTGATTCAAACCTTCACCAGCACCGAGATTGACGGTCCTTGGGATATGACGGTTGTGGATAACGGCGACCGGGCAACTGCCTTCTTCTCCAACGCACTCAACGGCACGGTCAGCAGAATTGAGTTCGCAGTCAGCGAGAAAGGGCTCACCAAGCTGAGCCAGTACACCGTCGCCTCCGGATATATGCACCAGGGCGATCCGGCCGCCTTGTTCGATGCGCCCACCGGCCTGGTGTACGACCGCAGGTCTGACCGCCTGTATGTGGCTTCCACCCTGGATAACGCCGTCTTCGGCGTCAACCAGGCGGCGACCCGCACCAGCAGCGATGGGCCCGGGTTCGTTGTCTATGACGATCAGACGCACCTGCACGGCGCCCTGGCCATGGCAGAAGCTCCCAACGGCCACCTGCTTGTGACCAACAACGACGTCATCAACAGCGATCCGAATCAGCCCAGCGAAATCGTCGAGTTCACCAAGGACGGGAACTTCGTCAAGGAGATTCCAGTCGATCCCAATCAGGGCGGCTCCTTTGGCCTGGCCGTCTCCATGCGTGACGACGGATCTTCAATGCTGGCCGCTGTGGATGACAACACGGCCACCATCACCATCTGGACCATCATGCAGTAGCAGGGCGGGTGTGAATCGCTGATCGGAGGCGCGGACCAGTTCCGCGCCTCTGATGGTTTCGACACGACGCGGTTTCCGTACCTACCAGGTCCAGAGGCTTCGGGTCATCGGCAATTCAATTCTGGGAGCAGCCCAAACCTCCAGCCTTGAAATAGGGATTCGATTCCAGTTCCGGTTCAAGCTCGCGGCCATCCCTGCCTCCCGATCACACAAAAGGACATTCGATCCCCCCTAAGTGGAATTCTAAGTGCATATCGTTTGCGCGTTAAATTCTCCAAGTAGCAAAGGGTATGTTGCTGCGCTGCAGGGAGAGCCCCTTCTGGGGCGGGTGCAACGAAAAACAGCGTTGCAGCCCCTGCCGGAGAAAGTGTTTGCACCGCTGCTGTTCTGTTCGGCTGGCCGCTTCCCCATCTCTGCACTGCAGAGGGAAGCGGTCCATAGGTAAGGAGAGTCAAGAACATGTCACACAGCCTTGGTTTTCTCGGTCAACTGTGGAACTCGGTGAAAAACCAGATCGTTCAACCCGTTCCCCAGGAACTTCAATTCTGCGAGTTTTACTGCACCCGCAGGCGATGCAGTCTTGAGGTTTCGGGAAGGTGCGAGATCCGTCCCCAACCGCTTCTCGTGCTCATCAAGTCCACAACCGCCAGCCGTCCTCCGGAGTGGGCCAACCACCCCGCCGCCGCCGCTCCACCCAGCTCCGCCCACGTCGCCTGAGTCCACGTCGCATGTGAATGATCGGGCGCATCCCGCCCCGTCCTTCCCTTCGCTCTTCACCCCGCAATCCCGCCATCCCGAGTCACACCCCGCCATCGCCCCATTGCGTCTCAGGCTGAGTCCCAGCCCCCCGCTGCCTCCCCCGGAAACTTTGCCGGCCTGAGCCCCCAGTCAACATCCCGCTCTCTCCCTCGTCTAACCCAGTGAAAGAGTGTACCCTTTGAACGCTATGCGAAATCCATCTGCCTTTCCCCTCGCTCTTGCCTTCCTCGTCTTCCCGTGCCTGTCCGCCGTCGCCCCTGCGCAACAGCCGGCCCAGCAGCCCGCCGCCCAGCCCTCCAGCGCCGACCAGCCCGCCGCCACCCTCAAAATCCAGGCCCGCGAGGTCGTCCTCCCCGTCACCGTCCGCGACAAGCACGGCGCCCTTGTCACCAGCCTCAAAGTCGGCGATTTCACGCTCACTGAGGACGGCCGCCCCCAGACCATCAAGAGCTTCACCCGCGAAAGCAACCTGCCCTACCGCCTCGGCCTCCTCGTAGACACCAGCCGCAGCGTCTCTGGTGCCCTCGATAACGAGCGCAAGGCAGCCGATAAGTTTGTCGACCAGATGCTCCCTGCCGACCCCAAGGCAGGCGCCGCCCCCTCTTCGGCGCAAAAAGACCAGGCCTTCCTTATCCACTTCGACCGCGAGGTCGAGTTGCTCGAGGACTTCACCAGCTCCCGCGACAAGCTCCACCACGAGCTGGACGACATGGGCCCCACCCGCGCCACTGACTCCAGCCAGGGCCCCGAGACCACCGGCGACGACCGCAACAGCGGCCAGTCCCGCAGCCGCGGAGGCACCCAACTCTACGACGCCATTTACCTCGCCTGCCACGAGCTGATGGAGAACAAGGACGGCCGCAAGTCCCTCGTCGTCTTTTCTGATGGAGCCGACCGCGGCAGCAAAATGACCCTCAACGACGCCGTCGACGCCGCCGACCACGCCAACGTCACCATCTACACTGTCTTCTTCAAAGGCGAGCAGGAGAACAACGGCTTCGGCAACGGATTTCCCGGCGGCCGTCGCGGTGGCATGGGCGGAGGTGGTTATCCCGGTGGTGGCGGAGGCTATCCAGGCGGCGGAGGCGGCTATCCGGGCGGTGGCGGCGGCCGTCGCGGAGGTCAGCCCACGGCCGCCAACGGCCAGGACGGCAAAAAGAACATGGAGAAAATCGCCGCCCGCACCGGCGGCCGATCCTTTGAAGCCAAAAAGAAAGACAATCTCGACGAAATCTATGGCCTGATCGCCGAAGAACTCCGCGGCCAGTACCTGATCACCTACACTCCCGACAAGGTCGACACCGACGGCGGCTACCACAAGATCGCCCTCAAGGCCAGCAACAACGACCTGCAGGTCGTCACCCGCGAAGGCTACTACGCCCCCGGCGGCGAATCCAAATAGCCCAGCCAGTTCCGGCGCCGGACCCACCACCGGCGCCCCGGATCAGGCCGCCGCCGGAGCCTCTTCCACCGTCACCACAAAAAAGTGCCGCAGATCCGCCCGCCCAAACGACGTCGTCATCGCCACATCCGCCGCATCCAGACCCGTCGCCATCAGCACCCGCCCCATCCGCGGCTGGTTGTTCCGCGCGTCAAACGTCCACCACCTGTCATCCAGCCACACCTCAAACCACGCGCTGAAGTCCATCGGCATCACCACCGGCACCCCAAAGTCCCCCAGGTAGCCGGTCGCATACCGCGCCGGAATGTTCAACGCCCGGCAAAACGCAATCGCCAGGTGCTGGAAGTCCCTGCACACCCCCACCCGCTCGGTAAACACATCCATCGCCGTCTTCGTGGGTCGCGCCTGCTGGTAGTTAAACGTCACCTTGCTGTGCACCCAGTCGCAGATCGCCTGCACCCGCCCCCACCCCGGCGTCAAATGCCCAAACAGCTCATACGCAATGTTGCTGAACCGGTCCACCTCGCAGTAGCGGCTATTCATCAGGAAGCGCAGAACCTCCGCCGGCAGTTCGCCCACCGCCATCTCCCGCGCGCCCCAGTCCGCCGGGTCAATCTTCCCTGAGTCCCTGATCAGCGTAGTACTGCTCAGCCGCAGCCGCCCCGCCGGCGCCACAAACCGCACGCACCGGTTGCCAAAGCTATCCAGATAGCTGGTCGCCTCCAGCTCCGGCTCCGTCTGCAACTCGTCCGGCTCCAGCAGGTCGCCCGCGCGCGAGGGATGCACGTTCAGCATCGCCACCATCGCCACCTCCGCCGGAATCTCGAATTGAATATCGTAAGCCAGCCGTATCAGCAACCCAGCACCTCTTTCTCCCCAACCCCCAGCCCGTGCACCGTAGAGCCCTCGCAGCCCAAGCCAGCCCTCAGCCCGCGCAGCCCGCGGGAAAACTCAATGTGAAACCAGGTCTCGAGGGCCTTGTAAAAGGGCATGACTTCAGTCAAGCCGATAAACGCCCATCAATTCAACGCCGGGCTTTAGCAACTGTAAAAGCCAATACTGAATCTCCCGCAATCCAGGGCCGTGTTCCACATCCCGCTTCGCCCCCGCTTAACCTTCCCGAGCCCCACCCCATCCTCTCATTGATTCCTATACAAATCATTCATTCAGATGCAAACCATCCCCGCCCCGTCTTTCTCCCTGCAGGCGGCTCTCCAGCAATCTAGGCGCAATGTGGTTGAAAACGCAGGAATGATCGCTGCGACGCATCTCCGGCAGCACACCGGGCTCAGCGCGGCATCTCCATCATCTTGATCACGCTCTGCCGGTCGTACTGCGTGTAATAGATCGTCTTGCCGTCCGCGGTGGCGCTCAGGCTGGGGTACAGGCGTAGCGGGCTCTTCTCCAGCGTCAGAACGGTTGAGACGCGGCGCGTCGCGAAGTCATAGAATTCGATGCTGGGGCCCGGCTCCGCTTCAAGGTTTAACAGATACAGGCCTGTCTTTGTCACCGCCCAATGTCCCCAATATCCCACCTGCGGCTTGTCCGCCACCACCAGGGACTCCGTTCCCCCGCTCGACGGAATGCTCCAGATGCCGGCCTCATCAAATTTTGAAAAGTAAACCGTGCGCCCGTCCTGTGACTCGAAGGGATCGAAGCCGCCGCGCGTCGTCACCTGCACCTCCTCGCCGCCGTCCAGAGAGTGCTTCCAAACCTGCCAGCTTCCCGTGCGCATCGAGCCGAAGTAGATTTGTCTCCCATCGCGCGACCAGCTCGGCACGGCGTTGTTGTAGGGCCCACTCGTCATCGCATGCACATTCCTGCCCTCCGCATCGACGACGAAGATCTGGGCTCCATTTCTGGTATTCACGTCAAACGCGATCCATTTGCCATCCGGCGACCAGCGCGGTGAACCTGCATACTCATCCAGGTGAGTCAGTCTGAAAGGGTCTTCGCCCGTCGCCCTGCTCCTCCACATCTCTGCAAAGCCGGTTCGCAGCGACCTCCACACAATCTGCGCGCCATCCAGCGTGGGCTGCGCGTCCGATTCCATGGATTGGGTTTGGATCAATTTCCTCTTGTCCAATACAGCGCCGCCAGCGGCAGCCAGATCCGCCCGCCAGATCGCCGGAGGTTCCCCGCCAGTTCCCTCTGAATAGACAAAACGCCGTCCGTCCTTCGAGAACTTTCCAATGGCTGGGTAGGCCGTCTCCGGTTGTATCGGTCCGCCGTTGGCTGAAACCCTCCACATCGACAAAAGAGTGGTGCGATTGGTGAGAAACACAATCCACTTGCCATCGGGTGTCCACATCAAATCAGCGAAGCAGCTGCCTTCTGACGTCAGTTGATGTGGCGTTCCGCCGGAGAGCGCAATCGTATAGATGTCGCCATAGCAGCTCAGAACGGGCGAACCGGTGAATGCGATCGTCCTGCCTTCCGGCGAAAGCGAAAACTGAAACACCTTTCTTATTCCAGTGGCAGCGCTGGAATTCGTCAGGCATTGCTTTTCGCCCGTCGCCAGCGAGAAAGAAACCACGCCGTACGACCCCGGCTCCGCGCAGCGGTCGATCATCAGTATCCCGGTGCCATCAGGGAGCCAGGCGAGCGGGCCCGGGCTCAGATCCTGGCAATCCACAGGGGTCAACTTGCGTTCGGCGCCTCCCAGCGCGGGCGCCACGTAGACGCCGTCGTTCTTCCCGTCGCAGCGGCTGAATGCAATCTCGGTCCCGTCCGGAGACCAGGTGGGAGCGCCGGGAAGGCCGCTCTTGATGTCCGTGATGCGCAGCGGCGTGTCCGACCCCACCAATTGCACATACACGTTGTAGCGCTTGCGTTCGGGGCCGTCCCAGATGTAAGCGATCCAGTTCCCGTCGGGCGACAAGGCCGGAAACACCACGTAGCCCGGCGCGGCCGTGAGCGGAACAATTTGGAAGGCTGAGGAAGCCGGGTTTCCGCCGTGCCACGGAATCGAAATGGGCCGTGTCCGCAGAAACACAACCGATCCAACCGCGGCCAGTAAGATCAATCCCAACCCAGCGGTGGCAAACCTGGCCCGGCGATGAGCAAATGGAGTTTCGCCTGCCGCGTATCCAGCCCGCTGCGCCTCGCCGGTTCCGTTCGCACCAGAAAATGCAGAATCGCCGTCGGACTTCGCCAGCCCGTTCCGCACATCTGCCGCCTGCGAAACAGGAGCGATGAAGCGATAGCCCCGCTTGGGGATGGTCTCGATGTAGAGCGGTGTATCGGTCGAGTCGCCCAATACTTCGCGCAGCTTCATCACCGCCACATTGAGGCTGTGGTCGTAGTCTACAAAGGTGTCTGAAGGCCACAGTACCCGCTGCAATTCTTCGCGAGTCACAATCTCGCCGGCATGTTCGAGGAGATGAACCAGGATGAGGAAGGATTGTTCGCGCATCCTGACGGGCAAGCCGTCGCGGCGCAGCCCCACTCTTCGCGTGTCCACTTCATAGACACCGAAACGCCAGGTTTCATGCACGCTTACCGGCGTCGCCACAGTCTCACCCCTCTGGGGGCCCTGTGGCGTAAGTTTAGCACGCTCCAAGTGTCCTTGGCGGCCATTGATCCCCTGCAAAATACCGGCCTCTAAGCCGTTACATATCAATTACATCGGCGGGAACTCGTAAATGACTTCGAAATGACGTCCAGTGAATGGTCAAGACTCAAGTGCGGGTGCAGAGTCCCGGGCATCGCAAGCCGGGGCTCATACCCCTGCTCGTCAATCTGGTTGCGATTCGGAAAGGGGACACAATGCACACCAACTCAGAGTTATGTCGGAAATTCGGAATGCTGCCGCTGCTGGTCGCCATGGCCGTGCTCGCCATGCTGGCCATCGCGGTTCAAACCTCCGCACAGCAAATCCTTCCCATCGATGTCAGCAGGGGCACCGGCACAATGCCTGCCGCGGGCACAGGCGCCTGGCAAGGCACCGAGCCCTGGTACATCAACCTCGAAGGAGCGGTCTCGGGATACTACCTTGACGGGAACTCCGTGTTTCACGGCTTCCTGCGCGCTCCCGACGGCAGGATAACCACCTTCGATGCCCCGAACGCGGGCACAATACCCGGCTCGGGCACTGGCGCCCTGGGCATCAACAGGTGGGGCGCGATCACCGGAAACGTCACGGACAACAACTACAACACCCACGGTTTCGTGCGCGCTCCCGACGGCACGTTCACCACGTTTGACGCTCCAAACGCATACCAGCCCTATTGCACCTGCCCGGAGGCAATCAACGATCGTGGAGAGGTCGTGGGGTTCTATTATGACCAGTCAGCCATGTTGCACGGCTTCCTGCGCACCCCCGACGGCGCAATAACGCCCATCGATGTGACCAGGGGCACGGGCACAATGCCGCCCGCGGGCACGGGCCCCGGCCAGGGCACCATCATCAACTACGCCAACAGCATCAACAACGCCGGGGAAATCGTGGGCTACTACCACGACGCGAATAACTACGGTCACGCCTGGCTGCGCACTCCCGACGGCACAATCACCACCTTCGACGCTCCACTTTCAGCGCCAAACCTGTACTTCGATCAAGGCAGTCAGACTCAGGGCAGCGGCAGCCAGAGCGTCAACTCCGAGGGGGACATCATAGGATGGACCATTGACAAGTACGGCGTCTGGCACGGCTTCCTGCGCACCCCCGAAGGCAAAATGTCCACCTTCGATGCTCCGGGCGCGAGCACGGCTCCCGGCGGAGGCACCGAGTGGGGCTGGGGTACTGTCGCTCAAAATATCAACGACCGCGGGGAGATCGTGGGACAGTTTACTGAACCGAACGGTGTCTTTCACGCGTTCCTGCGCGATCGCGACGGCCATTTCACCACATTTGAGGCTCCGGGCGCGGGCAGCAGCAACAACAGCGCCCTCACCGGCGAGCCCCCGCAAGGCACCTTTACCTACAACAACAACCTGTGGGGGATGATTACGGGGTATTACATTGACGCCAACAACGTGTACCACGGCTACCTGCGGCATCAGGATTCTCTGCGGTATTAGCCAGTCCGCCATAAGGACCCGCCCATACGTTGCAGGCTGAAATGCCGCAGAGCAGCCTCAAATTGACGCACCAATCAGTGCGCTGACGGCCGCAAAGCATGAGTGGAAATGGACAGAATCAGCACGGGGCGAAGCTGGCCGACAGCCCGTGGGAACAACAAATGTGAGCGTGCAGGGTGCGGGGGCGTCTCAAATCCGCATAGGATTCGCGACCCCTGCATCGTGCCCCCCGGGGAAGCGGGTCTGGCAGTTGCCAGGCCCGCTTTCTCGCTCACCCCTTGAATCCATGGCTGATGAGGCGGGTGTTCCCGGTCCCCGTACCCCTTCCAGAGCAGGATGAGGGTGCCCCCTGTACCTCGCACTTGGGAACGGGCAGACTGCGGACCTCAATCGGGAGGAAGAAGCCCGCGGTCTAGCGGGATTGGTCCCGACAAAACGCCGATGGCGCCGGCGATCTTCGATCCAAGACTCAGTCCCAAGATCCCATGACATTGGCTTGCCGGGATCTATTTTCGGCTAGAGTGAATAACATGCAGAATATAAGACTCTTGCTTCATAAGAACTTCGAGCTCTTGGGTCTGAGAGACCCGCCCCGTTTGGGGGGAGAGGTCGGCCAGTGCCTGACCAACCACAGCAGGTGTGCTCCCGATGGTGATTTCCGATAAGACCGTGAGCCCTGCATGGGTTGCTTCCTTTGCCGCCCCTATGCGAAAACCGATACTTTCCCGGCTCACGGCATGTGAAGATGGAAGCAAAGCTCATTCGTGCGCTCGCGGTCGAGGTGCAAACTTTTGAAGGAAGCCTTCTAATGCGGCGTGTCGCCCTTATTTATAACCCAGCCTCTGGACAATACTCGTCAAGGAGAAGGCTCGCGGTGGAGCAGGCTGCTGCAGTGCTGCAGGCCGCGGGCATCGATGCGGAGACAGTGGAGACGCTGGCTTCCGGCAGCGCCGGGACGCTGGCCAAGGACGCCGTGCGCCGCGGCTGCGACACGATTATTGCCTGCGGGGGCGATGGCACCGTCAACGAAGTGCTGCAATCGATTGTGGGCACCGAAGTGGCCCTGGGGGTCTTGCCACTCGGCACCGCCAACGCACTGGCCGCGAATCTGGGCCTGCATACCTCGCCCGTCAAAGCCATGCGCAGGCTGCTGGCGGCGCAGCCGGTGCGCGTCTCCGTGGGGCGCATCTCATTTACCAACGGCACGGGAAAGATGCACGCGCGCTACTTCACCGTGGCCGCAGGGGTGGGCGCCGACGCCCTGTTCCTCTCCCGCCTGGACGCCGGCCTGAAGCGGCGATTCGGCTACGTCCTCTACCTTGTCGAGGGGCTGCGCGTCTGGGCCACGCACTCTTTTCCGCTCTTTGAAGCCGTCTTTGAGCAACGCGGCAGTAGCCTGCCGAAGACCTTGGAGATATCGCAGCTTCTTGCCGTGCGGATTCGCGACTTTGGCGGCGTGCTCCATAACTTTGTTCCCGGTGCTACCCTGCACAACGACGGCCTGCGCCTGGTGGCTTTCAAAACCCGCAGCCGCTATCAGTACTTCAGCTTTCTGCTGGCAGTCATGTTCGGCCGGCAGACTTTCTCGCGCCAGATCGAGTTGCTGGATGCCGTCTCGGTGGAGTGCCGGCCGCGCAACCGGTCTCGAACCCGGGTCTTCGCGGAAGCCGACGGAGAGTTGTTGGGCCACCTGCCAGTGAGAATAGAGATTGTGCCTCACGCCTTGAATCTGCTTATTCCTCCCAACGCCAGGCCGTGACGGATTGCCTGCGGCTTTGCGCAGAAAGGCGGTAAGGGGTCTGCAGGAAACCCCGCAACCGCGATTTATGCCAAACCAGGCTGGCATCCTCGCTGCGCAATTGATGGGCTACTGCCGGGGGTTGGTCTTCCGGAAGTGCCGGTTGGTGGGCCGGATTCGTCTCATTAAACGCCGTTCAGTCCACGAAAAGACCGACCCAGCAACTCCCGAGAGCAAAGCCGCCCAAACTCCGCAAGACGGCCCACCCCTGCCAGCCTCCGGTCCACACCGCGCGCAAAGTCCGGGACCCCCAACCAGACCGCTCCCGCCGCGCAACCACCGTCCGCCTCACCTTAGCTGCAAGCAGAGGCCCGCGGCGAGCGCCCACCTGTCCCCACCAACCAACGCCCCCGGCCAGCCCCGGTCACCCGAACCGCACCTTCGAACGGTCGAGGAACAAGCCAGACATTTTAGGCTGGGCACAAATGGGCCAGTTTCCCCCTTCCGCCCCACCACCAATCCCTTATTCCCCATGAGGTTGTGAAGCGGTGAGCCCTGCCCGGGCGGGCCCGTGTTGACCGGCCCTGCCTCCCACATTCGTAACAGAGCATGCCACTTGTGGTTACCTGAGTACCCCACAAAAGCGGAACCACTTCGCCATCACCACTGCAACTTAATAGCAATTCCGTCGCCCGAATTGTGGGGTACATTACAACTAATCGGGCCACACATCACCATTTGGAGGGATCACATGAACAGGATGCTCATCACCTTTCGTCTCAAGCTCCAGGAACTGGCCAACCTTCAGGAAGGTCAGGATCTGGTCGAATATGCACTGGTTGTTGCACTGATTGCATTCGGCGCCACTGCCGGCATGCAAGCGCTGGCCACCGGTCTTAACTCCGCCTTCCAGGGGATCAGCAGCACTCTCGGCAGTTACATCAGTTAAGTTGGCCAATGCAAACCGGAGAAGCCTTATTCCCTGGTTTGTTCCGTTCCTCTGGGCGTCACGTCCATTTGATCCGCTTGATCCGCGGCCGCTCCTGGCAAAAGTAGAAGCAGTCCCCCTCGTTCGCAGCCATCCGCATGGCAGTCATCCAAGGCAGCGAGAGGGGGGACCTACTAAGGACCGGAAACAGGAACCCTTCGAACTCCCTGTTGCTGAGGGAGAGAATGGGCAAGTGACTCACCACCAGGGGATCGGGGATTCTTCAACCGGCATTATGGGGATTCTTGCGTTAGCCGTGACAGGTGGGACACCACGAACCTCATGGCGCGCAAGCGCGGTCTGCCCCACCCGCAGGCGGTTTGCACATAATTATCCGCATTCGGCGCACAATGGAAGAATGAAGCCCAAAGGCGCACGCGCAATCCGGCAGAACACCCTCGGCAAACCCCTTTTTAGCAGCCTCGGCGGCCCTCAGCGCATTTCCCCGGTTGGCGAAGAAGCCTGAATACCCTACCCCTCCCCCCCCTCCTTCCAGTCTCATGAAAACAATAAACTTACAAGCACAAAAGGCCCAAAAGACGCTCATTTATAAGGATTCGTACGCCAGAGATTCCGCCAATCTTCCCTCGAAAGCCCTTCCGAACTCTTGAAATCCCGCTGAGGAATGGCCTTCGCTCAACGCGCATTTCTTCCCGCAAAACAGTCGCCGCGCAGCGGAGCGCAGATCGCCCAGAGACAGCAAAGGCGTCCGCCGCGGCGGACGCCTTTGCTGTTTTCGTGTTCGATTGTTCAGTTTACTTGTTGGTGTGCGCCAGTCCTGCCTGCCGCTCTTCCAGTGCTGCCTGCGCCGCCGCCAGCCGTGCCGTCAGCAGACGGAACGGAGAGCAGGAGACGTAGTTCAGGCCGATCTTGTGGCAGAACTTCACAGACTCCGGATCGCCGCCATGCTCGCCGCAGATGCCCACCTTCAGGTCCGGCCGCGTGTTACGTCCCTTGGCCGTCGCCATCTTCACCAGCAGTCCCACGCCCGCCTGGTCCAGCGTCGCAAATGGATCCTGCTTGAAGATGCCGTACTTCAGGTACGCCGGCAGGAAGTTGTTGATGTCGTCCCTTGAAATTCCAAAGGTGGTCTGCGTTAGGTCGTTGGTGCCGAAGCTGAAGAACTCCGCCTCCTCCGCAATCTGGTCGGCCGTGAGCGCCGCGCGCGGCAACTCAATCATGGTGCCCACCATGTACTCCACTGAATTGCCCTTCTCCTTGAAGACATCCGCAGCCACCCGCCGGATAATGGCGGACTGATTGCGCATCTCCTCAATCGAGCCGATCAGCGGAACCATGATTTCCAGATGCGGATCGCCGCCCTTGGCCTTGACGCTGACTGCGGCCTCGAAGATCGCCCGCACCTGCATCTCGGTAATCTCCGGGAACGCAATGCCCAGCCGGCATCCGCGCAACCCCAGCATCGGATTCATCTCGTGCAATTCCTGAACCCGTGCCAGCAGCGGACGCAGTTCCTTCAGCCGCGGCGAACGGGGCTTGGTGTCTTCCAGGTGAGAGATCTCCACCAGCAGGTCTTCGCGCTGCGGCAGGAACTCGTGCAGCGGCGGATCCAGCAGACGGATAGTCACCGGCAGCGACTCCATGGACTTGAACAGCCCGGCGAAGTCGGCGCGCTGCATCGGCAGCAGCTTCTTCAGCGCGTCGCGGCGATCCTTCTCGTTGTCCGCCAGGATCATCGTGCGCATGTGCTCAATGCGGTCCTCTGCAAAGAACATGTGCTCCGTGCGGCACAGTCCAATTCCTTCCGCTCCAAACAGGCGTGCCTGCTTGGCGTCGCGGGGAATGTCGGCGTTGGCGCGGATCTTGAGCCGCCGCACCGGGTCCACCCAGCTCATGAACTTCACCAGGTCCGGATCGTCCGGCTGTGCCGGCAGAGTCTTCAACTGGCCCTTGATCACCCGGCCGGTTGTGCCGTCCAGCGAAATCCAGTCGCCCTGCTTGAAGACGTGATCCTTTACTCGCAGTTCCTTGTTGGCTTCACTTACCTTCAGGTCGCCCGCGCCGGCTACGCAGCACTTGCCCATGCCGCGCGTCACCACCGCAGCGTGTGATGTCATGCCGCCGCGCGAGGTCAGGATGCCCGCCGCCACTTCCATGCCGGCAATGTCTTCCGGCGTGGTCTCGCCGCGTACCAGGATGATTGACCGGTAGGCGCCGCTCTGGTGATACTTCACCGCGTCCTCGGCCGTGAAGACGATCTGCCCCACTGCCGCGCCCGGCGATGCCGGAAGGCCCGTGGCCAGCACTTCAATCTTCTCGCCCTTTTCAACCAGCCGCGGAACCAGGAAGTCATACAGCTGGTTCGGCTCCACGCGGAAGATCGCCTCATCCTGCGTGATCAGGCCTTCGCGCACCATGTCAATGGCGATGCGCACCGCCGCCAGGCCGGTCCGCTTGCCGTTGCGCGTCTGCAGCATGTAGAGCTTGCCATCCTGGATGGTGAACTCAAAGTCCTGCATGTCGCGATAATGCTTTTCCATCTTCCACGTCACGGCCCGCAGATGGTCGTAGACCTTGGGCATGGCGCGTTCCAGTTCGGAGATGGACAGCGGCGTCCTGATGCCGCTCACCACATCCTCGCCCTGCGCGTTCATCAGGTACTCGCCGAAGAACACATGCTCGCCCGTTGCCGGATTGCGCGTAAAGCCCACGCCCGTGCCGGAGTTCTCGCCCAGGTTGCCGAATACCATGGCCTGCACGTTTACCGCTGTGCCCAGCCAGTCGTCGATGTGGTTGATGCGCCGGTAGGTCTTGGCGCGCTCGTTCTGCCAGCTGCGGAACACGGCATCGCGGGCCTGCACCAGTTGATCCAGCGGCCCCTGCGGAAAGTCCTTGCCGGTCTCCTTGCGCACCAGCTTCTTGTACTCGACAATGATCTCTTTCAGTGCCTCGGGCCCCAGTTCGTAGTCAAACTTCACGCCCTCGCGCTCCTTGACGGCATCGAAGATGTGCTCGAACTTCTTCTTGGGCACATCCAGCACCACGTCGCCGAACATCTGGATCAGACGGCGGTAGGAGTCATAGGCAAATCGGGGATTGTTGCTCCGCTTGGCCAGCGCTTCCACTGCCTGGTCGTTCAGGCCAAGGTTCAGAATCGTGTCCATCATGCCGGGCATGGAGAACTTGGCGCCGGAACGGACCGAAACCAGCAGCGGGTTTTCGCCCGCGCCCAGCTTCTGTCCCTGCAGCTTCTCCAGCCGCTCCAGGGCTGCGTGCATTTCAACGTCCACCTGCGGGCTCACTGCGCCACGCATGTATTCGCGGCACGCCTCGGTCTGAATCGTGAATCCCGGGGGCACCGGCAATCCGGCGTTGGTCATCTCTGCCAGGCCCGCGCCCTTGCCGCCCAGCACGTCCTTCATACGGCCGTTGCCATCCGCAGCGCCGCCGCCAAAGAAATACACATACTTGATTGGGGTTGACGTTGAGTCTGCCTGAGGGGCAGACGACTGTTCCACCACGCCCTGCGTCATGGGGTAATGCCTCCGTGTATTAGGATTCCGCGGTTGCGGCTCCCGGGGCCGGGGTGGCGGGACGGAGGCTCAGCAAACCTACAAAAATGCGGTATAAAGCTGAGCGCGTGCAGGTCATCCTGACATCTGACAGCGCGTCGCGGCGTTAATGCGTCGCAAGTACAAATAGCGCCGCCAGTATACAGTTGCATGTGCCACTCGTCACAGACGATTCATTTGCCGGAAGTCTTCACTCGAGTCCATAAGTGAAAATTTGCGCCATGTGAGACGGGAACCCGCGTCCTGCGCAGGTTTATAAGCTAGGGTCAGGAAATCAGGCCGCGGGTCGCTGCTCCCGGCAGCCGCATTGCGAATTTCGAACCACATTGCGGGAAATCAAAAACCGCTCCAGCCCCACCATACTCAGAATCTCCGCCACCCGTTCCGGCACGTTGGTCACGCGAAAACTGTGCCCGGCCGACTGCGCCCTTTGGTAAAGTGCAACCAGCCCCGCAATCCCCGCCGCGTCGATCCGCTCCACGCCCCCCAGGTCCAGCGTCACGTCGTACTTGAGCACGAGCGCAGCAACGCGGTCCACAACTCCTTCCACTTGCCCGCGCACCAGTTGGCAGCTCACCGGTTGGTTTAGTTCCGCCGGCTCCATGGTCTCGCAGGAAAGGGTTGCCACTGGTTCACAGATCGCACTCATCATAAGAAATCTCCTTTGGGGGAAGGCTGTTTTGTCTCCGGGTTGGCGCTTTCGCCGCAGCCCGTGTCATTTTTGAAGTTGCACTCCGGCGGCCAAACCCGGCCAGGAGGGAATATGCTGCAATCACAAGGGATAGCCGCCTTTCGCCATCCCCTGTGCGGCCGCCGGGTGTTCGATTTCCCATCCCGGCGTCCGCAATCGGACACAAGGTCAACTACGCAAAAGGGAGTGCCGTCGGTTCCATGCTTCATCCATCGTCCAATTCGGCGGTTGTCCCGCAGTTCGAGCCCCTCCTGTCAAGGGAGCACGTGCGTGCACTGGCGCTGGAGGCTGGCTTTGCCGAAGCAGGTCTCGTCGCGCTGCCCCACACTAACACCGATCGCGATGCGGACCGGTTCAGGGAGTGGGTGGGCACTGGCCGTGCGGGGAGTATGCAATACCTCAAACGCGTGGATGAGGGCGGTCGCCTGTTGCGTTCAAAGGTGAGCGTGCCATTTCCCTGGGCGCGCTCGGCCGTGGTCTGCTTTACCAATTATAACTGTGCTGAGCCGCTCTCGACGGCGCCTGCCGGAACCGGCCAGGGATGGATCGCCCGTTATGCATGGTCAAGCAGTCGAGTGCCCAGCCGCACAGACCCCAGCGCCGCGCCCCGCCCCAGCGACTACCACAAGGTGCTCAAGAAGCGCCTGGAGGCCCTGCAAGCCCGTCTGCACGCCCAGCACGGGCCATTTGAGGCGCGCGGCTACGTGGACACCGGGCCGGTAGTCGAGCGCACCTTGGCCACAGCCGCGGGCCTCGGCTGGACCGGCAAGAATACATGCCTGATCAATCCCAAACTCGGATCGTACGGGTTTCTGGCCGTCCTCCTCACCTCATTGCCGGCGCAAAAGGAGGATGTGCCGCTCACCGTGCCCGACCGCTGCGGAACATGCCGCCGCTGCCTCGATGCCTGCCCCACCGGCGCGCTCGTCGCTCCGTACCAGATGGACGCCACCCGCTGCATCTCCTACCTCACCATCGAGCATCGGGGCCCCATCGACGCTACTCTACTGCAGGGCATGGGCCGCCAGGTCTTCGGCTGCGACATCTGCCAGGACGTCTGCCCATGGAATCGCAAGGCGCCCATCGCCGCCGACCCGGATCTTGAGCCCCGCGGCGAACTGGTAAATCCCGCGCTCGAGTGGCTGGCCGCACTCGACGAGGCGCAGTGGGAAAAGCTCTTCAATGGTTCTCCGGTGCGGCGCGCCGGCTTCGACGGCCTGCGCCGCAATGTCGCCGTCGCCATGGGCAACAGCGGCTTGCCCGGCTTTGTCCCCGTCTTGAACACATGGATCAAGGCCGCAGACCATGGCCTGCGCTCAGCAGCGCAGTGGGCCCTCGGCCGGCTCCAAACCAGAGTAGATTCGCCCCGCTTGACTCCACGGAAAAGCGGGAATTGAGTTCGCCTCTCACCCCCAGAGGCGGTCAAGGCCCTTCAGGCGATCCGCGTCACGTCTGCCGCGCTCAGACCCTTGGGCCCCTGCTGGCACACAAACTCCACGGCCTCTCCCTCATTCAGCGTCCGGTACCCGCTCTCCTGGATGGCGGAGAAATGCACAAACACGTCCTCCCCGCTCGACCGCTGGATGAATCCGAAGCCCTTGGCCCCGTTGAACCACTTCACCACGCCTTGCTCTTTCATACGTACACTCCTTTGCGGTTCGGAGCGCTCACTCATCCCGCTCAGCACAAGCTCCCCATGTCGCTCGCCAAACAGAGCCCGAAGACGCCGCGAGCCACCGTTGCGCACCGGTCAAGTGCTCTGCGGCAGCTCGATACTGCTCTCCAGGCTGAGTGTTTGCCCTCGTCAATTGGAACTGCCAATCCGATTACGCCTTCCTCAAAGTATTCACAGCCCGCGTGCGCAGGCCTAACTTTTTATGGCAGGAATCGGATAAGGAAGCAATAAGAAAATCACCATCTCGTGATGGAAGCCGAAGCGGGAAAGCATTCGTGGCTGGCGTTTTGCCCTCTGTTTTCGCCTTGCGGTGCGCATCCCCTCCAGGCAGTCTATCCTTGAAGTAGCGCCCCTGGAGCAGTTACGCGATATGCAGACCCCGTCATAAAGCGACCCAGGAATGAGTGTCCATCCATGAAGGAGCAGCACTTGGTTCAGGTTTCAGATTCTGAGACAGAGAAGTTAGCGGCGGCTGCCGCTGCCTCCGCCGGGAGCGATGTTGAGCCGGCGACGCAAACGAAGTGGTTCCGCTGGCGCCGCGACGGCAAGGCCCTCATCGCCTACCTGCTCGACAGCGAAGTGCACACTTACGCCTTCAGCGTCGCGGCCAACGCCATCATCTCCTTCATCCCCTTCATTGTGCTGCTCTATACCCTGTCGCGCACCGTCTTTAAGTCCGACATGATGGTCGACGTCGTGAACGACATGGTGCATTACTTTCTTCCCTCCAACCAGACGTTCGTTGCCGACCAGTTGGCGCTGCACGCTCCGCGCCACGGCGTGCAGCTCTTATCGCTGGTCATGATCCTCATCTCCTGCACCGGAATCTTCCTGCCGCTCGAAGTCGCGCTCAACCAGGCCTGGGGCGTCACCAAAAGCCGCAACTATCTCGCCAACCAGGTGGTCGCCTTCGGCCTGGCGCTGCTCATGGTCGCGCTCGCGCTGGCCAGTATTCTTGTCAATGCCGGCGAGCAGGGCCTGCTCACCTTTGTCTTCTTCCATCACACCGATAACTTCGTCTATAAGGGCATCAGTTATCTGTGGCTCTCCTTTTCCACCGGCATCGCCTCCATACTGTTCTTCTTCTCCATCTACTGGCTCCTGCCCAACCGCAAGGTCCCGTGGCGGCCCGTTCTGCGCACATCCATCGTCACAGGAATCGTCTGGCTGCTTGCCAAACTGGTGTTTGTGCAGATCCTTCCCCACTTGGATCTCCGCGCTCTTTACGGCCCCTTCTATGTCTCCGTCGGCCTGCTCTTCTGGGCCTACGTCTCCGGCCTTATCCTCTTCGCCGGCGCCCAGTTCAGCGTCTCGCGGTGGGGGGATCAGACGAGCTAGCCGTCGTTCCAAAACCTGGCCTTGAAAGGGCACGGCTTCACAGGATGCGGAAACATTTAGAGGCAGCCGAAGCCTGTTCAGTCGTGCCGAAGGGGCTTGCTAAAGGCCGTGGGCTTCAGCCCCTGCGGCAGCACTTCTTCAGACCATCGTCCGAATCGCTCTTCCGGACAAAGAACAGTCATGGTTCTCCATGCACTTCAAACCATCCGATAACCCGCCGTTCGTATTCCTCCGGTTCGGCTCCGGCCGCGCCGCAATGACCCGCTGCCTGCGGTTCCCACAATGCAACCGCATTGCCGCGGGCAGCGCTCCGCGCCAGAATGCTCTCGGAATGGCGCGGAGGGAGGTTGGTGTCCTGAAGACCGTGAATGAGCAGGACCGGAACCTTGCTCTCGGCCACGGCGTCTTGCGGCGATGCCTTTTCCAGATCGATCCCGTTTTTCCATCGCGCGTACAGAAAACCAATCTCAACTGCGGGGCGCAAGAGCGTTCGACCCGCCCACGCGCCCATTTGTAGTAGCTCTCCAAGGTGGTCATAGGAAGCCTCACGGAAACTGGCGAAGGGTGACTCGGCGACCACCGCGCAAAATCCCGGCACTTCGCGCAAAGATTGAAGCAGTTGTCCAGCACCCATGGATTCGCCAAGGCCGTCGATGCAATGCGGTGCCTCGGCCCGTTCAAGCCAGTCGAACCAGCGCCTGATGTCGTTTGCCTCCCAAACCCCGTAGGTCGCCAGATTGCCGCCGCTCAACCCGTGGGCTCGTGCATCCGGCATCAGAACGGAATATCCGTGGCGGAGCAACAGGTCGCCATTGCCAAGCATTCCGGCGCGGTTGTCGGATTGGCCGTGCAAGAGGATCACAGCATCGGCCCCGGCGCGCGGCGTGCGGATGTTCCAGGCACGAAGCGTTACTCCGTCTGCGGCAGAGATCGAGACATCGGTCAGCACAGCTTGGTTGCGCGAAGCAATTGCCTTTGCGAGTTCTTCGTATTGCGCGCCCTCGACTTTTCGAGCAGGATGGAGTGCTATCTTCGCGGTCACAATCCCGATCGCGGAACACACGACAAGCCAGATGACAACAAGGATCGATCCGGAGATGAAAGGACGGCGCGCATGTTGCATGACAACGGTTTACGCGACCTGCACAGCCGGGGTTCCGGAATTCTATTGCTCAAGACGCCAATGCGAAGTGCAGGTGCTCAAAGCCATCACGGCACTCTGAACGCCTTCACCGCAATCGCATTCGGCGCCCGCCCCGTCGGCAAAATCGTGAACAGCGACCGCGTCGCCGTTCGCACCACCGCAATATCTGCTGACCGGTTATCCACTACCAGCGTCAGGAACCCGTTGCCGGAGAACGCCAGCGCCACCGGCCCATCCCCCACGTGGATCGAAGGTCGGAGGCGTATGCCGTCGTCAATCGCGTACGCGGTCACGTACCGCGAGCGGAAGTTGGCCACGTAGAGCAGGGAATTGTCGCTCGAGACCAACCCGCGCACCGGCCCGTCGCCGATCATGTACGCGCCGCCCACATCGTCCGTGCTCGTCACCACCTCGCTGATCGAGTCGCTCAGAGAGTTCGACACAAACAACTCGCCTCCGTCCGGCTTCAGCGCCAGTTGCACCGGCGCTCGGCCCACGTCCAGCAGCGACTCCATCCGGTCCGGCTGCCCCGGATTGAACTTCGAGTCCGCCAGAGCAATCGCCATCAACTGATGCCCGCCCGCGCATGCCACAAATGCCTTTGACGAATCCGGCAGAATGGCCACATCCGCCGCGCCGGGGCAGCCGTCGAAAATGGCCCGCACCGAACGGCTTGCCGCATCGAAAATGCTCACCGAGTTGCCGCGCCGGTTGGCCACCACCAACGTCCTTCCGTCGGGTGCAATGCGCGCCGCAACCGGCTCTTCGCCCGCGCCAATCTGCGCAACCTCCTGCCGCCCCTTCAGATCGACCACCGAAATCGAATTCGACCCCGAGTTGGCCACGTAAGCCAGCATGCCATCCGCGTCAAGATCGATCGAAACCGGCTTGCGATGCAGCGCAATCGTCCCCGCAACCGCGTTCTTCTCCGCATCAATCACGGAGATCGAACCTTGCCCGCCTTCCGAGCCCGCATTCACCACGTACACTTCGTTGCGCGTTGGGCTGGCGGTCACTGCCACCGGGTCCTCGCCCACGGGAATCTCGCGATCCACGCGCACGTTCACCACGTCCAGCACGGTCACCGTGCCGCTGCCGCCGTTGGTCACATAGGCGTATTCGCGATAGTCGGGAGGGTACTGCGGAAAGTCCTGCTTGTGACAGGCGGTTGCGGCCAGCAGCGCCAGCGCCGTGCAACAAAAAGCGCCGCGTCCCGGAATGCCTCGCACACCGCACCTGCCCGTCGAGTGGGTCATGCGCTCAGTCTGCTGCCGCGGCCACGTGAATACTGCGTGGAAGATGCCGGCCCACAATCGGAGCAATCTGTCCAAGCTCGTCCATCATGCGCGCGAACTGGTCGGGATAGATCGATTGCGGCCCGTCGGAGAGCGCCTTCTCGGGATGATTGTGCACTTCGACGAGTATGCCGTCGCAGCCAGCGGCCACCGCGGCCCGCGCCATCGGCAGCACACTGTCGCGGCGGCCCGTCCCGTGACTGGGGTCCACAAGAATCGGCAGGTGGCTCAGCCGCTGCACCGCGGGAATGATGCTCAGGTCAAGCGTGTTGCGCGCGTGGTCGGCAAAGGTGCGCACCCCGCGCTCGCACAAAATCACCTGGTAGTTGCCCTCGCTCATTATGTACTCAGCTGACATCAGAAACTCTTCCAGAGTAGCGGAAAGCCCGCGCTTCAGCAGCACCGGCTTGCGCAGCTTCCCGGCCTTTTTCAAAAGCGAAAAGTTCTGCATGTTGCGCGCGCCAATCTGGATCACGTCCGCCCACTCGGCCACCAGTTCCAGGCTCTCGCTGTCGATGGCTTCGGTGATGATGCGCAGCCCGTAGCGTTCGCGAATCTCGGCCATGATCTGCAGCGCTTCCAGTCCCAGGCCCTGAAACGCGTACGGCGAAGTCCGCGGCTTGTACGCCCCACCGCGGAAGAACTGCGCTCCGGCAGCAGCCACCAGCTCTGCAATCGCGAAGCCCTGCTCGCGGCTCTCAATCGAGCAGGGTCCCGCTACGATCGCCAGATCGCGTCCGCCGATCGTTGCATCCGTGCCCGCAAATTGAATAACGGTGTCTTCCTCTTTCACGTCGCGGCTGGCCAGCTTGTAGGCCTTCGAAACCCGAATCACCTCCGAGACGCCGGAGAGTTCTTCCAGGTTGCCGTGGTCAAACTCGCCCTTGTTGCCGGTAATCCCGATGGCGGTGCGCTGCGCTCCGGGAAGTGGGTGGGCTCTAAACCCCATCTGTTCAATCGCCTCGCAGACCGCCTGGATTTGCTCCGGCGTCGCCTGCGCTTTCATTACAACCAGCATGGCAAGCCCCCAAACCATCAGTTTATCGCCTGACGGGGGGAAGAGCAATTCGTTTTAAAAGGGTTTGCTTACAGCGGGAGCACAGAGAGCTTAAGCAGCAGACGCGCGCCGCAGCCAGACCGCCGGGCAGCCTAGAAGCCGTTCAGCGAGTCGCGCACGGCAGCAAAGCGGCTCTTCGTCGAGTCAATGACGCTGCTCACCACCGGAACCTTCTTGGCCAGGTCGCTTGCATGGCTGCCGGCAGCCTGTGCCGCCGATTCGGCTCCGCCCTGAATCCAGTTCGGTGCGCTCCTCGGCATCCAGTCGCCCACGGTGAAATGTGTAGGATCGATTTTCGGCATCGAGCCAAGCTGCAGTTGCGCCGTAACCGCATAGCGCCGCAATGAGGTTCGGGCAGAATCCGTGAAAGACTGCAGATGAGATGAGATAGTGGTCAGGGTTCTCTGTACGGCTGGCCCTGCTTCCGCTGACGCCGTTTGCAGGAATATGCCCGCTCCCGACGGCAGCCCATGCACGTCCAGCCTGTTTTCGTTGGCGGCCATCTGCGCCAGGGTCGTGCCCAGAAATGCAAGCGCTCCCAGCACGGCACAGCAGTAAAGGAACTTTCGAACTGTGAACATAACGCCTCCTCACTGACCAGCGAGCAAGGTCAATTAGTCGTCAAGTTCATCGGCAGCTTCGGCGCCTGACTTCGCGGCGACGATCGCGGGTGCAACTACCATTCCGATAAACGCCAGAGCAATTAAGAGGTCATGCATTGCCTTATCTCCTGTGTGGGCTTATGAGAGCCTGTCCACATCTGGATCATCGGCCTGATTGGAATGGATTTAAATCCCACAAAGACTATGTTTCTCAAGCAGCTGGTGGGATGCCCATCCCACCTTCGTGGGATTCCGCCGCTTTCTCGCGCATGGACGATCGCCGGCACACCCGGGCCGGGCCAGTTCTATCATTCGTAAGTGTATGAATTATATATATCTACAGAAAAATGCCGGGTTCAGTTCCGGTTCCGCTCAGCCCGCTCCGCTTCGCGCTTCTGAGCCCGCCATTTCATTCCCAGCCAGGCCACATAGCCCAGTTGAATAACCCAGGTGACGGTGTAAGCCGCCACGGTGAATTGGTGATCCAAAATAGCTCGCTCGTCCATTGGTTCTCCCCTCTTGTTAAAAAAACTGCTTAGACCATGCTTCCCAGCGCATCCTGCGCCGCCCGCTCGGCAATCTTCTGGTGCTGTCGCTCGACCCGGTAGCGCAAAATCAAGATCAGCACTCCCCACGCAAACCATGCCAGCATGTTCCACAGCAGCGCGGTTACCATCGCCGGGGCCATCCCCGAGCCCTCGCTACCCCCAAACACCGGTGCCGGGTGCTGCGTGCGCCACCAACGGTTCGACATGTACACAATCGGCACGTCCAGTGCCCCAAAAATGCCCAGCACCGCCGCCAGCGTCTGCATCTGCGGCCCCGCCACAAAGCGCCGCAGCAGCAGGTAGCTCACATAAATCAGCCACAGCACCAGCGTCGTGGTCAGTCGCGCATCCCATGTCCACCATATGCCCCACGCCCGCCGTCCCCAGATCGGGCCGGTAATCAGCACCACGGTGCAGAACACCACCCCCACCTCGGCCCCGGCCAGCGCCCAGGCGTCGGCAATCTGCGCCCTGTTTGCGAAATTACGCCGGAACGCCAGGAATCCGATCGACCCCGCCAGCGATACCGCGAAGAACAGGAACGCCACCGACGCCGACGGCACGTGGTAGAAGATGATCCGGTAAATCTCGCCCTGCATCGCGTCCGGAGGCGCAACGTAAATCGCCTGGTAGAACCCCCAGGCCAGCAGAACCGCGGTAAGCGCCAAGTACAAGCCAATTGCAAGTTTCTTCATAGGAAATCCTGATCGATCGTATTCAGTTTACGACGGCGACGGAATGTCGGTGTCAGCCGTTGGGTGGACCGGCGAACCTGTGCCCCCGCAGGCTTCGCATTCCTCGAATAGCGGCAAGTTCCCCTCCATGCCCACCGGGGCCGGCACATACCCTCTAGACCGGCAGGGCCAGCAAAGGCCATGCGCGCGATAGAAGTCTTCGAGTCCTGACCCCCTGCCCGCGTTCTGCTCCTGCTCGCGCCAGTCTTTGACCTCTTGAACGCTGAACAGGGTTCCACAGAGGCCAAAAGGCAGGCCGGCATAGGGCAACTTGTTGGCTAAATCCCGCCATGTCTGGCCGCGGCCTTTCATTGTCTGTCCTTTCCGGCGAATCGAATGAAAACAGATTCACGCAATGTGCAGGATAAATCGGCGCGCCTACTCCGCGTGCAGCACCACGTCGAACAGCAGCAGGCTCACCGTCGTGAAAATGATGTCGTAGCCCAGCAACAGCTTGATCCACAGCGTTGGATCGCCGTCGCCGGTAAGTATGTTGCCTGTGGCCAGCACCATCGCCAGCAGCGCCGGCATGAAAATCGGAAACAGAATCAGCGGCAGCAGCAACTCGCGGTTGCGGCTGCGAATCGACAGCGCCGCAAAAAACGTGCCGTTGGCCACCAGCGCCCACGTGCCCAGCGGCAGCACCAGCGCCAGCAGCCACGCCTGCCCTTCCACGCGCAGGTTATAGAACACCAGGAACACCGGCGCCAGCACCAGTTGCACAATCGAAACAAAAAGAAAGTTGGCCAGCACCTTGGCCAGAAACAGCTCTGCGCCCGGTGTGGGCGCCATCCGCTGCGCGTCCAGCACCTGGTGGCGAATCTCCCGCGCCCATGCCTGGTTCAGTGCGCTCACTGAGGCAAACAGCGTTGCCACGCAGATCACCCCGCCGGAAATCTCCTGGCTGAATGCCCCCCGCGGCGAAAACGCCAGCGAGAACAGCACCACCACCAGCAGCGCAAAGAAGAGCATCGAGTTGACCGCCTCGCGCGACCGCCATTCAATGCGCAGGTCCTTCACCAGGTGTGTCCACAGGGCGCGAGGCATCAGGATTGGCCCTCCGCCGCCCTGGGAACATGCTTCGTCAAATCCGCCGTCTGAACTTCCACTTCCATCGCCTGCGCCGCGCGCAAATAGTCCTCGGGCGAAAGAATCAGCTGCGTCCCCCGGGCTCCGGCGGAGACGCTGATCCTGTCGAACAGAATCGCCGTCTCGTCAATGTACACCGGGTAAGGCTTGCGCGCGCCAAACAGCGTCACCCCGCCGCGAATGTACCCCGTCAGCGGCTGCACGTCCTTGAGCGGCGCCATCTCCGCCTTGCGCAGTCCGGCCGCGCGCGCCAGCTTCTTGAAGTCCAGTTCCGCGTCTCCCGGAATCACCGCGAACCGGTAGATATTCGGTCCGCCGGTCACCAGCAGCGTCTTGAACACCTGCTCGGCAGGCATGCCAATCTTCTTGGCCACGGAGATCGCGGTCAGGTCCTCAGGATCCACTTCGTATTCGCGGATCTCAAAAGGGATGCCCAGCGATTCCAGAAAGCGCGCGCCGTTGGTCTTCATAGCGTCGGACTCCCGGGCTCAAATGCTCGCCACACGCCCCGCCTTCAGCGCCAGCACCCAGTCGGCAATGGGCGCCGCGTGTTCTCGCTGGTGCGTCGTAATCACAATCGTCCGGTTGCCCTGCCGGAACCCCGCCAGCAACTTCACCATCTGGCTCACGATCTCCACGTCCATGTTGGAAAACGGCTCATCCAGCAGCAGCAGTTCCGGAACCGGCAGCAGCACCCGCGCTAGCGAAGTGCGCTGCCGCATGCCCTGCGAATATTGTCCCAGCGTGCGGTCCAGATCCGGGTCCAGCCCCACCTGCCGCAGCGCTTCTGCCGGCGATAAGTTCGGCCGTCCCCGTCCTTCGGAGTCGGATAGAGGCTTGCAAAAGTAGCGCAGATTCTCCTGCGCGGTCAGTTCGTCGTAAAGCATGGGAGCGTGGCTCATGTAGCCGATGCGGGCGCGCGCCTCGTGCGGTTCCAGCCCGCCAAATACGGTCACAGTGCCGAAGCTCGGCCGCAGCAGCCCGGCCAGAATGCGCAGCAGTGTCGATTTCCCAGCGCCGTTTTCGCCAATCAGCACGTAGCAGCGCCCCGGCTCCAGGTCAACGGTCACCTGCCGCAAGGCCGCAAACGACCCAAAAAGCTTGGAGACGCCGTTCAGGCTGGCACACAAAGAATGTGTCCCGGGCCGTGTCTCAGGCGTCGAAGCTTCCGGAACGGCTCCTGCAGCGTTCATCCTCAGGCAGCCGGTTTGGCGCTGGCAGCCGCGGCAGGTGTCGAGACAGATGACTTTGCCGGTCCGCCCATGGCAGGCTGCCCGCCGGGCTGGTTCGGCCCCTGAGGTGCATACTTGCTGGCGCATTTGGCCTGCAGCACTGAGGCGTGGAACACCCCGTCGCGCCCATACGAGCCCTCTGCCAATGCCTGCGAATCGTCCTTGAACGTGTCCGGCGGCGGCTCCGTTCCCTTGTAGGTCACCTTCAGCTGCCGGCCCGTCGCTGCCTTCGGAGAATGACTCTCAAATTCGTTCAGCACAAAGTTCACATGCGTGCCATTCTGCTCAATCGAGCCAGGCACCACGAATCCTTCCACGCGCAACTGGCTGTGATAAGCCTTGTCGCCCATCCCGCCCAGTTCCGCAATCGTCACGTAGTAGCTCTTGTTGGCTCCATAGCCGGAGAAAGCCAGCCACGCAACGGTGCCCACAATCACCACCGTCGCAATCCCGATCCGCACGCTGTTTCCAGATATCTTCATCGTCAACCCTAACGATACGAGCCTAACCGTCAGGGGTCAACCAACCTGTGATCTAGATCACTTGGCATGCGTGTCGTTTCGGGAAGCGGGATCAGCCATTTCCGGAACGCAATCCGTGCGCGCCGAGCGGGGGGGACGCCTAGCTTTCGGGATTGGCGTCGGCCGACGGCTCGTTTGCTTCCGCATCCGTTCCACCCGGATCCATGTAGCTGTTCACATATCCATTGTGAGAAACAATTGGCTGACGGTAGGCCACGATCACCGGGATCATTACGATCGCTACCCATGCAACACCGAGCAGAAAATCCGATAACATGGAGACCTCCTCGAACGTGCCCTTGAATCTGCGCCGCCGGAAACGTGCACCCGGTCGGGCATCAGCAATTTGTAGCGAATTGGTACAGAGTTTGAAATATCTATTTAGTGTGAGCCGGCATCGCAATTACGTAAGACTGGAAGAGTTACCGATGGGCCATGCGCATTTTGCGTGCTTGCCGGGCCACCGCTCACAACCCTTTTAAGATGAACAGAAACTAGCTGCAACTCTGCCAGGCGAGGCTTAGAAGCCGCCCCGGCGATGCACGGCGCGCAGAAGGCTCCCAACAATCGCCGGTGTTACCAATACCGCCAGAAACATGACCCCCAAAAAGAAATCACCCATGGAAACAGCTCCATCTCCCTCGGGCCCGGCCGCTCTTTGCAACGCTCCTGGACCAGCGGCTCAAACTGCCGCAAGAGTAGTGCAGCAAATCGGAAATACGGAATAGCCAATCGGTGGGAGTTGGGTGCTTCCTTGGTCGTAAGCGGAGTTTTGGGGGAGGGAACAGGCGCCGGAAGGTACGCGCAGAACCTGAGACGTAACGGACTTGAGAGCCATTAGGGGCGAACAGGAACCGGGAGGCGGCCGAAGCCGATGTCCTATGCTTCGTCTTCCGTCTCACGCTGCGGCAAAGCTGCAACGATTGTCGGACAGGCAACCATGGCCACAAACGCCAGAGCAATCAGTATGTCGTGCATCGCAGTCTCCTTAAGGGTTGAATCGTGAAGCAGGCCCGGTTTCTGCAAGGGATTCTGGATTCGCCAACAGGTAACACAAATGTTCCCGCGAATGAGTAATCGTTTTGTGTATTACTAATCTACGCGACTCCGTCCGGAAAGCAAGAGATAAATGCTTCAATTTGGAGCATTTACCTCAGTAAATTGTGGCAACCCTCGGTCCATAAAGTGGCATCCCCAATTACCATAATGTGGTATCGACAGATCGTCTCCCTGGCTTTAAGTAGATATCGATTACTCTGGTAATCAAAATCGCCTAAGCTTGCACCTGCCCATTCCGCCTCGCAAACCACTCGAGGGGCTCAAACCACCCCTCCGCAATCCCTCGGAGCAGAAGTCGCCAGCCCATCTATCAGGCCTCGCCATCCCGCGGACTCGGTTTGTACAGCGCTGCCGAAATCACCGGCCCCAGAATTATGGCGATGAATCCAAAAAAAGCTAATACGTCAATCATGCAACCACTCCCCGCGCCCAAATTCAGCGCAGACGAGCAGCTTTTCGGCGCTTTGCAGACCAAACCCAGCCGCTCTGGGCGCAAGCCATCTCGCTGAGTACTCGGTCCGTTTTCAAAATGGGAGAGTTCCTGTTTCGGGAGACCGTCGAGCGACGCGTGCGTCCGGCCGCAGCTTAGCCCGGCAAATAAAAGAGGCGCAGCTTGCGCCGCGCCTCTTCTCTTCCAGAGTTTGCCTTACTCCATTCGTCTTCTCAGTGGATGCTTTCCAGCGTCTCTGCCGCCCGGTTCAGCGCCTGGGTCAGCACTGTCAGCTGCTGCGCCGCACGCGGCGCGTCCTTGGCCTCAATCGCCTCGTTCACCCCCGGAATCACCACCGCCGCATAGCCTGTGTACTCACCCGGCGCGTAGATCGTGTGCCGGTACCACGGCCGGTTCGGCAGCCCAGCCTCGTTGATCAGCGCGCCCTCGGTCTGGCGCAGCGTCGCGTTCAGCTTCTCCAGGTCGCCCGTCGGGGCCACCTGCCGGTCATGCGCCCTCTGTGCCGCCGCAATCAGCCTTCCCGCCGCACCTTCCGCCGCGGCAAAGTCCAGCGAACCCGCGCCCATGTCCGATGCCCTCCGCTTGGCCGCCACAATATAGCTCTGGATCGAGCGCCCGTATGTGACATAGTCGTAAGGCAGCACGTCCGTATCGGCCATCCGCAGCGCTTCCAGCCCAAACACCCGCGCCATCTCCTGCAAGTACGCAAAATGCGGATCGGCATTGTGCGTGAACCACGCGTAATCGTCGAAAGTCGAGTGATACACCCCATACGGCCCGCTGGATCCGATGTCGGTCGACGGCACGCCCACATGTTGCAGGAAGGGTGTGAAGTCGGAGCCCGATCCCAGGTCGCCAACATGCACCTCGTCGTTCTCCTTCGGCGCATTCGAGCCGCCATGTTCGTCGTCTTCCTCGCCATGAATCTTCCACTGGTCGTAGACGGTCGCTCCCAGCGGACTCGGCACGGAGTGCGTCAACTCGCGGATGAACTGCTTCAACGACGGCACCGCCGACGCCGAAAAATCCGGACCCGCCACGGCCACGTCCACATTGAAGTAGGCCACGGCCCGTTCCAGCGTCTCGGCGTGCTGCTCCACCCACTCGGTTGAGCCAATTAACCCCTCTTCCTCGGCGTCCCAGCTGCAGAACACAATCGTGCGCTTCGGCCGCCAACCCTGCTTCAGCAGCGTGCCAATCCCGTGCACCGACTCCAGCATGGCCGCCGTCCCGCTGTTGGGATCCACCGCGCCGTACACCCACGCGTCCCGGTGGTTGCCAAGCACCACCCAGTCGTCGGGATGCGCGCTGCCTTTCACCTTCCCAATCACGTCCCAGATTATGCGCCGCTGGTAGTCCTGGTCTGACACCAGGTGCACCTTCACCCCGCCCGGCCCCACGTGATAACGGAACGGCAGTGCGCCCTGCCAGCCCTGCGGAGCTCCCGGCCCCTTGAGCGCCTGTAGAATCGGAGACGCATCGTGATAGCTGATCGGGATGGAGATAATATGCGGCTGGTTGCCCTCCGGTGAAATGCGTGCCGAGTCGGGCAGATCCAACGTTGAAGCCACGCCCGGCGTCTCCGGGTCACCCGGATACCTGAACAGGTACTGCACTGAGCCGCGCTGCACGCCGGTATCTGGACGCCACGGCCCGATCGGCCAGGGGTCGCCCTTGTAGTACCCATCGTCCTGCGGGTCAGAGTAGATCAGCACCCCCACCGCGCCTCTCTGCTGCGCGATATACACCTTTACCCCGCGGAAGTTGGCGCCGTAGCGCACCAGCACAATCTTTCCGTGCAGGTCGATATGCTGGGCTGCAAGCTGGTCG
Source organism: uncultured Acidobacteriaceae bacterium (assembly GCA_963776535.1). Classification (GTDB taxonomy): domain Bacteria; phylum Acidobacteriota; class Terriglobia; order Terriglobales; family Acidobacteriaceae; genus Telmatobacter. The sequence continues at coordinate 404,312 of CAVZNB010000002.1, forward strand.
AAGTCCTCCAGCCGCCCGTAGTTCGCGTACACCACATCGCCCGTCACATCGCCCGAGCCTGACGAGCCGTTGAACGGCATTACCACCCGCGGATCGTCCTGCCCTGGGTCTCCGTCCACGTGCTCCTTCGTCGGCCCGCTCATCAGCAGCTTCCCGCTCGGGTCGAACGCTTCCACCTTCACCACCTTGGGCCAGTTCAGCAGCACGCGGTAGGGGACAATCTCCGTATCCAGCCCCGCTGCGCGGAACTTTGCGGCCACATACTCGGCCGTCTTGTGGTCCTCGGGCGTTGCCGCCAGGTGCGGCTCGGCGGTCAGCGTCTTCAGGTGCTGGCCGGCCAGCTTAGCGTCCGGCACGGCAATAAACTGCTGCTCAATCTTCGCTTCGGCGGAGAAGTCGCTGTAGCCGAAAACGGTCGAAGGAGCTGTCTGGGCTGCCAAAGCAGCCGAGCCCAGCAACGAAAGCGCAAGCAAGCCAGGTAGAGCACGCAAAATCATCTGTTTTTCCTTTGAGCTGAATGAGTTGAACTTCCCCAGATTCTTGAAATACCGGCGAGCGCCAGCAGGGAAGCAGAAATTATTTCAAAGCTTACACTAGAACCCAGGGGGGACTTCTTCTGACCACCGACCGCGAGTTGAATGAGGAGCCCCGCAGCCTGGCCGTCGAAGAAGCCGCCGCAGCCACTCCCGCCTTTCCCGACGAGCAGGACAACCAGTTCCCCAAAATCGTCCGCGCCCTGCGCAACCCCAACTTCCGCCTCTTCTGGAGCGGCAACTTTCTCTCCAACATCGGCACCTGGATGCAGAACGTGGCCCAGGGCTGGCTGGTTCTCTCGCTCACCGGCTCCGCCTTCTGGCTGGGCGTGGTCGGCTTTGCCGGCTCAATTCCGTTCCTCATCTTCACGCTCTTCGGCGGCGTGGTGGCGGACCGCGTCAACAAACGCCGCCTGCTCCTCGTCACCCAGTCGGTCATGATGCTGCTGGCCTTTGCCCTCGCGGTCCTCGCCTGGCTCAAGATCATCACCGTCTGGGAGGTTGTCCTGATTGCCTTCCTGAACGGCATGGCCATGTCCATGAACGCGCCCAGCTACCAGGCCCTGGTCCCGCGCCTGGTGCCCCGCGAAGACCTCACCAACGCCATCGCCCTCAACTCCGCGCAGTTCAACATGTCGCGCATCCTCGGTCCCACCCTCGGCGGGTACGCCATGGCCCTGGTCGGTGTCGCCGGCAACTTCTTCCTGAACGGCGTCAGCTTCCTCGCCGTGCTCTTCGCGCTCACCCGCATCCAGTATCCGGAAAATGAGCCATCCCACTACCCCGGCCTGTTTTCCAGCCTCCAGCAGGGCTTCGCCTACGTCCGCCGGAACCCCCAGATGCGCGTGCTGGTGTGGATGACGGCTTCCGCCAGCCTGTTCGGCATTCCGTTCATGACTTTCATTCCTTACTTCGCCCGCATCGTGCTGCACTCCGACGAAACCGGCCTCGGTTGGCTCATGGCCGCCTCCGGCCTGGGCGCCGTTCTCGGTGCCGTGACCGTGGCCGCGCTGGGAAATCTGCGCCATCGCGGAAGAGTCGTCACCTTCGGCGGCGTCGTCTTCTTTTCCGCCATTGTCGCCTTCTGCTACTCGCACAGCTTCCTGCTCTCGCAGGCCCTGCTGCTGGCCGAGGGCTACAGCGCCATCCTCATGATCTCCTCGTTCAACGTGGCCATCCAGCACCTGGCCTCTGACCAGATGCGCGGCCGCGTCATGAGCATCTACGCCACCTGCTTTTTGGGATTGCCGCCGCTGGGTTCGCTGCTGGCCGGCGAATTGTCGCGGCACATCCCCACTCCGCACGCGCTGGCTGCCATGGCCGCAACGGCAGCGGCCATCTTCGTCGGCACGTTTGCAGTTTCAAAGCCCCTGCGCGACCTCGACTGAGGAATGGTTCCGTCCGGCATCTCAGGGGACCGGCAGGCTGCTACAATTCCGCAAACTTGAGAGGAATGAAATGGGACCCGCGTACAGGCGTTTGCCGATCTCCACCATCTGTCTTGTTTTCTTGTGCGCTGCATTCTCGCGTGCCGGTCTGGGCCAGGCTGGCGCGGAGGACGCGACAACCGCGTGGGACAGCGGGCAGTTTCATGTGAACATCCCGGGTGTGGTCGGCCGTTCCGATGTCGTGCTGGGCAAGCCGAATGTTGAGGCCGCGCAGGCCATGCCGCTGGGCAACGGCAGCCTGGGCGTGGCCGTCTGGTCGGCCAATGGCCTGACCGCCCAGCTGAACCGTAACGACACGCTGCCAGACAGGCTTTCGCCGGGACAGGTGGTCATTCCGGGGTTGGCAGTGCTGACTTCTGCCAAGGATTACTCCGGGCGTCTGGACCTGTGGAACGGAGAGTTCCGCGAACGGGGCGGCGGAATGACAGCGACCGTCTGGGTTGCGCCGGATTCTGATGCGCTCATTGTCGACGTGACCGGCGCCGATCCCAACCGCGAGCAGACGGCGATTCTCAAGTTGTGGGCGCCGCGCACCCCGCGCGCCGAAGCCGTGGGCCGCGTGGGCCAGCTGTCGCAGGCCTGGATCGACAACAGGAATCCCGAGTCATCCGGCCGCGCTTTTGGCTCGCTCTCGGCCATTACCGCGGAGGGCCGCGATGTCTCCGCAGCGGTCACCGGCGCTCTCACCGTCACGGTAACGTTCAAGCCTTTCGCAGACGGCCATTTCCGCGTCGTTGCCGCGGCGCCTCACTTCGACGGGAAGGGAGATCCGCAATCGATCGCGGCGCATGCGCTGCTCGAGCCTCCAAGCACCGTGCACCGCGACCGTTGGCACAGCTTCTGGCGCCGTGCCGCACCGATCAGGATCACCTCGCCAGACGGCGCGGGCCAGTACATGGAGAACCTGCGCAATCTCTACCTCTTTGTTGCCGCCTGCGAGAAGGGAGTGGAGTACCCGGGTTCGCAGGCAGGTGTTGCGGACATGATCTCCGCGGCCGGGGACACGCACATGTGGGATCCCTCGGCCTTCTGGCACTGGAACCTGCGCATGCAGGTCGCGGCTAATCTGGGCGCGGGGCTGCCTGAGTTGAACGACACCTATTTCAATCTCTACCGCCAGAACCTGGACGCCATCGAGCAATGGACCCGCGGCCACATGCATGGGTTGCTGGGGAGTTGCGTGCCGGAGACGATGCGCTTCAACGGACGCGGCATCGAGTTTGAAGGCAGATGGAACCCGCCGGCGATCGGCCTCAACTGCGACGCGGATTTCAAGCCCTATTACAATGCCCGCACGCAGTCCACCGGCGCCGAGGTCTCGCTCTGGGTGTGGCGGCAGTACCTGGCCACAGGCGACCGGCAATTTCTCGAACGGAACTATCTGCTCATGGCGTCATCGGCCCGTTTTCTGCTCGCCATCGAGAAACCCGGCCCGGACGCACTGCTGCACACCGTCCGCTCCAACGCGCATGAGACGCAGTGGGATGTGAATGACCCGACTACCGACCTGGCCGCGGTGCGTGCGCTTTTTCCGGCGGTCGTTGAGGCCGCGCAGGTGCTGGGAAAGGACAGCGACCTGGCGGCACAGCTCAAGGCAGCGCTCCAGAGGATTCCAGCGTTTCCGCGAACGGCGCAAAGCGGCGCACACACGCTGCTGCCGGACTCGTCCGATGCCCAGGGTACGGATGTGATTGCTGCGTCGTGGATGCCTGAGGCAGAGGAGCACAACATCGAAAACATAGGCCTGGAGCCGGTGTGGCCGTACGACCTGATCGGTGACGAGTCCCCTCTGCTGGCGCTGGCCCGGCGAACCTATCTGCATCGGCCCAACCCGAATGCCGTCGACTGGAGTTACGATCCGGTGCAGGCGGCGCGCCTGGGACTGGGCAGTGAAGTGGGGTCAGCGCTCACTGCGACAACCGAAAAGTTCCAGAACTTTGTCAACGGCATGGCCCGATGGACGAACGCCGGCAGCGAGTTTTACGTGGAGCAGGCCGGCGTTGTTGCCCTGGCGCTCGAAGAGGCCCTGGTGCAGGACTACGACGGTACCATCCGCATTGCTCCGGCGCTTCCGCAGGGGTGGGATTTTGACGGCTGTGTTGCGGTGCGGGCCAAAAGCCGGGTATGCGTGCAAACTCGCAAGGGCGCGGCCCAAACGGTTGTGATCGAATCCGGAAGCGCACAGTCAATTCGGCTTCGGAGTCCCTGGCCGGGACAGCGCGTGCACGTAGTGGCCGGCAGGTCAGGCGCGGCTGTGATCGCAGGTGCAGTGGAAACAACTCTCGAATTCCCCGCCGCGGCTGGCGTCAGTTACCTGGTTGAACCCGAGGCCCAGGCCGCGAAGCGCAGAAGCTTTGCACCGGTCACCGGTGTGGCCGCGGCCTCCGCCAAAAAGCTCGGGCCCGTGCAGATTGGGCTCTACAGCGGTGTCCCATAGCGGCTCCGGCCCACGGAGTGAAGGCCTCAAACCACGGGCCGGCGCTCGTTCTGTGGTTATGCCACCGGCTGGGTGCACTGCGAGCAGCGCTTGGCGGCAAGGGGAATTTCGCTCAGGCACTCGGGGCAGGTCTTCATGGACGAAGGAGCCTCTGGAGCCGGCTTCTTCAAACGCGCCAGCAGCGTGTTCAACGGCAGCACAATGCCGAAGTAAACCACCGCCGCAACAATCAGGAACGAGATCAAAGCATTCAGAAAATTACCCAGATAGATGGGGGTGCCATTCAGTTTCACCACCACGCCGCTGAAGTCCGGCTTGCCCACGATGGCCGCAATGAACTGGGTCAGAACATCCTTCACCATCGAATTCACAATGGCGTTGAAAGCTGCGCCGATGATCACGGCCACTGCCAGGTCTACTACATTTCCACGCAGAATAAAGTCCCGAAAGCCTTTCAACATATCTTCCTCCAGTTGGTTCCCCTGCAAATTTGAACCCGGTCGATCGCGGGGATTCGATCATTTGTGTTTCGCCCAATCTTACACGGCAAGAGAGACTGTCGCCACCCTTTCCGAGAGGTTTTGACCGGCCTGTAAAGGGATATTTGTCAGTACATTACAGCGGGTAAACCCAGAAGAAGACCACCATGGCCAGAATCATCAGCTCCGCGTAGAGCAGGATCAGCACCCCGGCATGGTAGAGACTCCACCGGCGCCGCATGCAGCGCGCCGTTTCCACCATGCCGCACGCAGCGGCTATTACCGGCAAAAACTGCCAGATCGAGGCGTGCAGGTGCTCCGCATCCGGAAACCCTGCCAGCCGCATGCTCGCCAGCAGAGCGCCCACAGAGAGCACGATCCCGCGCGGAAGCGAGCGACGGCGCAGATCAAGCAGGTTGGGGCGGGGAAGCACCACACTGTTACTGTAGTCGCTTTGCCTTATTTCGCCACCAGCTCCATCTCCCGCAATGACTCCGCATACGGAGCCCGCAGTACACCGCGCTCGGTAAAGATGGCCGTCACATATTTGGCCGGAGTCACGTCGAAGGCCGGGTTGCAGATGCCCACCCCGTGCGGCGTCAGCTGCTTGCCGCCGTGGTGCGTCACCTCCACCGCCGGGCGCTCCTCAATGGGAATCGCGCCCCCTGTCTTCGTCGCCAGGTCGATGGTCGACCACGGCGCGGCGCAGTAAAACGGAATGCCGTGCTCCTTCGCCAGAATTGCCACGTTATACGTGCCGATCTTGTTGGCAAAGTCGCCGTTGGCCGCAATGCGATCCGCGCCCACCACCACCGCCTGAATCTTCCCCGCCCGCATCAGGCTGGCCGCCATGTTGTCGCAGATCACCGTAGTCGGAATCCCGTCCGCCATCAGTTCCCACGCCGTCAGCCGCGCACCCTGCAAAAACGGCCGCGTCTCGTCGGCATACACGTGGATCCGTTTGCCCTGCTCCACGGCCGCGCGGATTACTCCCAGCGCCGTCCCATAGCCGCATGTCGCCAGCGCCCCCGCGTTGCAGTGCGTCAGCACCCCGCCCTCATCCGGCAGCAGCGCGCCGCCATACGCGCCCATCGCCTTGCACGCCGCAATATCTTCCTCATACATTGCATGCGCCTCGGCCAGAATTCTCTCCCTGACGTTGTCCATCGAGAGGTCTGCTGCAAGCAATGCGCTGAACAGTTTCTTCATCCGGTCAATCGCCCAGAACAGGTTCACCGCCGTCGGCCGCGTTCCCGCCAGTCGCGCGCAAATCCGCGCAAACTCCGGCGCAAATTCCTGAGCGGTAGCAGCATGGGTCTGCCGTGCGCCCAGCGCAATGCCATAGGCCGCCGAGACGCCAATCGCCGGCGCACCCCGCACCACCATGGTCACAATCACCTCGGCCACCTGATCATAGGTAGTCGCGAGTACATAGCTCTCCTCAAGAGGAAGCTTCGTCTGGTCGATAAAACGGACTCCCTCAGGAGTCCAGGCAAGGGTAGGAATCATGCATATTCAGTGTAAACCGGAGTGGGGCAGCGAGCCGCTGGGAAGGAGGCTTGCCAAAGAACAGCGGCATCCAACCGCACCCATGAAAACCTTTTCACTGGACGGACCTCCGCCCGGGTCGGTAAAGTGATCTCGCCGCTTATCCGCAGCTGTTTGCCGATTCCCGTGTCTATGCCAGGGATCTGTCAGCCGCTGGACGGTTCCTGGCGAGCGGCGATGGGAATGCACCGAAAACCAGGTAGATTTTTCAAAGGAAGCGGGGAAATCTTTCATGGCCACACGATCCACACCACCGGCGGCGCAAAGCGAGCCCAGATATGTCGTCCCGTTCATCATCGTCACCGCGCTGTTTGGAATCTTCGGGTTCCTGACGAATCTGAACAGCAACCTGATGCCCCACCTGAAGACGCTCTTCGACCTAACCTACGGGCCGGCCATGCTGGTTTCGACGGCGTGGTTTTTCGCGTACCTGGTCTTCTCCGTTCCCAGCGCCAAGCTGATTGAGGCTGTAGGGTACAAGCGCACCATGGTGATCTCGCTGTTCATCATGGTGGTGGGAGCGCTGCTCTTCATCCCAGCGGCCAAGCTGATCAGCTTCCCGCTGTTTCTAAGCGCGATCTTTGTACTGGCCACCGGCGTCTGCGCATTGCAGACCTCGGCCAACCCGTATGTTTCGATTCTGGGCCCCGAGCATAGCGCCCCCGCGCGGCTCACATTGGCGCAGGCGTTCAACTCCCTGGGCGCGGCCGTGGCCCCGCTGGTGGTGGCCCACTTCATCCTTACCGATCCCAGCAAGGTTTCCACCAAGCAGAGCATCGCGCACACCGTGCAGGGGCCTTACATGGCCATTGCAGGCGCGCTGCTGGTGCTGGGCTTCGCGGTGATGTTCATGCACCTGCCCGCCATTACCTCCACGCGCTCCTTCCGCCCCGCCAAGGATGGCGATGCGTTGCTGGGTCGCAGCATCTGGACCTACAAGCATACGGTCCTGGGGATGGTGGGCATCTTCTGCTACGTCGGCGTTGAAATTGCGCTTGCCTCCATCGCCATCAGCTATTTCCGATCCCAGGGAGTCAGCATCTCGACCCTGGGAGTGTTTGGAACCTTCTTCGATAGCTTGCTCGGGCCCTTGTCCAACACCGCCATCGCCGGCCTGCTGGCCTCGCTCTATTTCCTCTTCATCATGGTCGGCCGCTTCCTGGGCAGTGCGCTCATGGGCTCCATCAAGGCGGAAAAGCTGCTTGCCGGCCTGGGCTTTCTCGGCGTGGCTTTCTTGTTGATTTCCACGTTCAGTCACGGTTCGTTGGCCATCTGGACCCTGGTCCTTTGCGGCCTTGCCAACTCCATCATGTATCCCACCATCTTTGCTCTCGGCATCGCCGAGCTGGGCCCCATGACCAGTAAGGGTTCGGGCGTCATCACCATCGGAAATGTTGGCGGAGCGGTGATTCCGCTCCTCTTCGGCTCGCTCGCCGACAAGGTGGGGATTCAGTATGCCTTCGTCCTGCCGATCGCCGCCTATCTGTACGTGGCTTACTTTGGCCTGTCGGGGTACAAGCCCGAGCGCGCGGCCAAGGTTTAGCAGGCAGGACCCTTTTCCTGCCGTCTCCGCGGCCCTCCGGTTGTCTCCGGAGGGCCGTAGCGTTTTCGGGCAATCCTGTTCCGCAGGCCACTGGTCAAGGCTATCCCGGTCCACCCCGTGGTCTTGCTCTCGCGCCGCTGCGGTACAGTGGTTTCAATACCTTATCGATTCCCCTCGCGGGTCCCAGGGAGCTTTCTGTGCCGAATCTCGCCGCCGTCGATTGGCTGATTATGCTGCTGTACTTCGCTTTTGTGCTGGGCATCGGGTTTGCGCTCAAGCAATCCATGAAGACGAGCAAGGACTTCTTCCAGGCCGGTCGCGCCCTGCCCGCGTGGATCTGCGGACTGGCCTTCATCGGCGCCAGCCTCGGCGCGCAGGAAGTCATCGGCATGGGCGCTTCCGGCGCCAAGTACGGTCTGGAAACAGCCCAGTTCTACGGCGTCGGCGCCATCCCCGCCATGATCTTCTTGGGCATCTTCATGATGCCCCTCTACTATGGCTCCAAGGCCCGCTCCGTGCCAGAGTTTCTGCGTATGCGCTTCGACGAGAAGACCCGCGCTCTCAACGCCTGCTCCTTCGCCGTCATGACCGTCTTCAGCTCCGGCATCTCCATGTACGCCATGGCTCGGCTCATCCAGGCACTGCATGTCTTCGACGGGCTCTTTTACGCCATGGGCTGGCCACAGCGGGGTATCTTCACCTTCTCCATCGTGCTCTCATCGGCGATCGTGCTGGCCTATGTCTTTCTGGGCGGACTAACCGGTGCGATTTACAACCAGGTGCTCCAGTTCTTCCTCATCGTCGCAGGCTTCCTGCCGATGGTTCTGCTCGGCCTGCGCAACATCGGCGGCTGGAGCGGCCTCAAAGCCTCGGTCCCCGTCCAATACATGCACGAGTGGAGGGGTGTCGCCCACGCTTCCACCAACCCCATGGGCATTGAGATCATCGGCATCGGTATGGGCCTTGGCTTCGTGCTTGGTTCAGGCTACTGGTGCACCGACTTCCTCGTCATTCAGACCGCCATGGCTTCCAAAAACATGGAGTCCGCGCGCCGAGTTCCGCTCATCGCCGCCGTCCCCAAAATCTTCTTTCCATTCCTCGTCATCCTCCCCGGTATTATGGCCATCGGCCTGCCCACCCCGCACACCACTACCGTCGAGCACAATGTCAACGGCATGATCGTCCGTGACACCACCGTCGTCCCGCACAATGTGGAAGAAGGCCGCGGCCTGGTTCCGGCCAAGATCAACCCGGTCACCGGCAAAGTCATGCTCACCGCCAGCGGCGAGCCGCTGCTCGATTACGACATGGCCACGCCCAACATGCTGCTCCACTTCTTCCCCACCGGCATTCTCGGCCTCGGCCTCACCGCCCTGCTGGCCAGCCTCATGAGCGGCATGGCCGGCAACGTCACCGCCTTCAACACCGTCTTCACCTACGACCTCTACCAGAGCTACATTCACCCCGGCGGCAGCGACCGGCATTACATGGCGGTCGGCCGATGGGCCACCGTCGGCGGCATTCTGCTCTCCATCGCCACAGCCTACGCGGCCATCAACTTCAACAACATCATGGATACCCTGCAACTGGTGTTCAGCTTCGTCAACGCGCCCCTCTTCGCCACCTTCCTGCTCGGCATGTTCTGGAAGCGCGCCACCGGCCACGGCGCATTTGCGGGACTCATTGCAGGCACCGGCGCAGCCATCCTCCACCATGGCCTCACGCTGCCCATTGAAGCGCTCCCCGGCATCCACGGCGGTTGGATCGCCGTCTTGCACCACTACCCCAGTGACATGGCGCAGAACTTCTGGGGCGCCATCTTTGCCTTCAGCACCAACCTCCTCGTCACCGTCGTCGTGAGTCTCGCCACCAAGGCGCGCCCCGAGTCCGAGCTCGTCGGCCTGGTCCACTCGCTAACCCCCAAACCACCCAAGGTGCACGATGTGTGGTGGAAGAGCCCGGAGGCGCTGGCCGTTGCGGTGTTGCTGATGGCCGTGGCGCTGAATATTTTCTTTTACTAATCAAGGAGCATCTGGATTCGTTGATGGTTTGAAAGGGCACGACTTCAGTCGTGCCGGAAGAGGCAGAAAAACATTGGGCTTTAGCCCCTGAGGGAAAACACCGGAGCAGGTTGCTCGATCTCGGAACAAGGAGAAGATCATGAGTCTCGATTTACGTATCCCCATGGGCCTGATGTTCACCCTGGTCGGCGCCATCCTGGCCGCCTTCGGCATCGCCACCCGCGGCAGCGCCATCTATGCTGCCAGCCTCGGCATCAATGCCAACTTCTGGTGGGGACTCATGCTGCTCCTCTTCGGCGTCACCATGCTCGTCCTCGCCGGCCGCAGCCAGAAGCGCCTAGCCAGCCTCACCCCCCGAGCCCATTGACAAAACTCGCTCTCGCCTCGGCCACTGAGGCGCTGACCTGCCGGCTTGCTCGCATCTACTGCGTTCTCACCCCAAACCGCATCTCTCGGTAATCAAACGTATAGCTCTTCAGCTGGTCCAGGAAATCCATCCCCAGCACCCCGTACACATCGTCCAGCGCCTCCAGCCCAATCGGCTGCGTAATCACCTGGATATAGTGCGCCTGCACTTCCGCCGGCCCAATCGTCAGCGGAATCGTCTCCGCCAGGAACGCCGGCTGCGGCGGCTTGTTCTCCGCGCCCGGAATCGAGAACAGCGCCATCTTCATCCCGTTGAAGTCTTCCGTGTGCTCGTCGTAGTAGCGCGAGGTCAGGTACGTCTGCTGCCCGCTTGCATCTACCACGAACATTCGTTCCTGCCCCTTCAGTCCGAGCGCCACAATCATCTGGTCGCCATCCAGAAAAAACCGCGCCCCCGGCATCGGCGGGTCCTCTTTTTCTGTCGCCAGCATCGGCTTGAAGGGCCGCACCTCGATCGTCGCGTCTCCCGTAATCGTCAAGCTTCCCAGCGCGGAAAGCGCCGCATACCCCAGCTCCCCCTCCACCTGGTAGTGCGACTTGGGAAACGCATAGTCCGCGTCTTCAAACACAAACGCCGTCATGTTCCGGAACGTGATCCGTCCCCCGATCGTGAACCGTGGAATCACCGTCATGTGCACCTGCATCGGCCGCCCGGTCAGCGAGTGGATGGTGGCGAACTCGTCGGAGACCTTCAGTCCCGCCTCCTTCGCCAGCGACCGCGCAATCAGGTTGAATGGCGCCGTCGGGTCCATCATCCAGCTATGCGGACGCGCATCCACATACACCGGCAGCTCCGTCAACCCCAGCGTGTTCCGTGTAATCTGCAGCAGAAACGGCTCGTACGGCTCCACGGTCATCGGAGGGTTCGCCGCAGCCAGAGGCGCCAGCTTCAGCGGCAGCTCAATCTCCTCCTGCTCCTCAGGGCTCAGGTGGCCCCGCAGCCGTTCTTCCAGCGCCTGGTAGGCCTTGGCCGCCCTGGCCATATCGCCGGTGCGCAGGTAGTCTTCGGCCAGCGCCTTGCGCAGCAGTTTTTCCTGCTCCACGTTGCCGCTCGCTGCCACTTTCTCCACCAGCGGCGTCAGCAATTCAATTGACTTTTTCGGATTGTTGTCGCGGTTGGCCAAGATCCCACGGTAAAACTGCGCTTGTTCCGGCGCCATCTGGTCCAGCTGCGCCTCTACCCGGAAGAACTGGTGGTCCGTCAGCAGTGCATCCAGCCGCGCCACCGTGTCCAGCCCGCTGCTCACCCCGGTGTGTACCTGTTCGCTCTGTCCCTGGGGCTGCTGGACGTCGCCTGCTGCCGGCTTCTGCGTCTCGGACCCCGGCTGTTGCGGAGCCGCCTGTTGCGCTCCCAGGCTTCCCGCGCCAAGAGCCACGGCCCACACCGCCGCAGCGCCCCATCGCCAACCGATTCCCGCTCCCAATCCGCCCCGCAGCCTCATTCTCAGTACTGAAGGTATCAGATTCTCCCCGCGCGGCTCCCCGGCCGTCTTCCGGCTTGCTTTCCCGCTCCTCAAACATTCCCCTCCTCAAGCCGGTGGCCATGTCCAAAACCCAACCTGAGCCCCGGGAACCGCCAACTTTCTGTCCCAAAACCCCACCCACAAGCGTTTCATTCCGCTAAACTTACCCCCAATTCACCGTCCCTTGAGACTTTCCTGATGGCGCAACCGGTAAACTTGTTCTAGATGAAGCGAAGAACCATCGAACATTACGAGATTCTCCGCAAGCTGGGCGCCGGCGGTAGCGGCGTGGTCTACCTGGCCAACGACACCCTGCTCCAGCGCCCCGTCGTGCTCAAAATCATCCGTACCGGCCTGCTTTCGGCTCAGCAGATCCGTTCCACCATCCTCCGCGAAGCCCGCCTCGCCTCCGCCATCGAGCACCCCAACGTCTGCGCCATCTACGAGGTAGGTGAAAGCGAGGGCGAAGGCTACATCGTCATGCAGTACGTTCCCGGCCAGTCGCTTGACCGGCTCATCGCCCGCGGTCCCGCCAGCCTGCAACTGGTCCTCTCCGTCGGCATCCAGATCGCAGACGGCCTCCAGGCCGCCCATGGTCTCGGCATCTTCCATCGCGACCTCAAGCCTCAGAACGTCATGCTCACTGACGGCGGCCTGGTCAAAATCCTCGACTTCGGCCTGGCCCGCCGCCTCCGCCCGGAAGACGCCAACTTCGACCCTTCCAAGCCGGCCCTCGCCAAGGACGCCTCTGTCGCCGCCACCTACACCGCCCGTGGCGGCACCATCCGTTACATGGCTCCCGAGCAGTTCGTCACCGGCCAGTCCAGCGTTCAGTCTGACGTCTGGGCCCTCGGCGTTATCCTCTATGAGCTCGTCAGCGGCCGCCATCCCTTTGCGCGCCCGGACGCCGAAGACTTCCAGGCAATTCGTGCCATCCAGTTTTCTGACCCCGAGGATCTCAGCCGCATCGTCCCCGGCATCTCGCCGGAGCTCAAGAGCGTCATCGCCAGCTGCCTCGAAAAGAATCCCAGGCGCGCGCTACGCCTCTGCCGCCGAGGTGCGCGAGGCCCTCAAGACCATCATGAAGGCGCTGCAGATTGAAACCGGCATCATTCCCGGCGATGCGGCTGCCAACCTGCCCACCACCGAGGCCGAAGCGGAAAAGCGCAACACCGGCTTTCTCTCCATGCTGGCCGAACGTTTTCGCGAGTCGGCCGTCGACCGTGCTCCGCAAAATTCCCTCGTCGTCCTGCCCTTCACCAACCTCGGCGCAACCGAAGTGGCCCCGCTTTACGGCTTCGCCCTGGCTGACGCCATCGCCGCCCGTCTGGCCCGCATTCCCGCCCTCGTCGTCCGCCCCTCCAGCACCCTCATGCACATGCCCATCGCGCAAATGGACCCGCTCTCCGTCGGCCAGAAGCTGCTGGTCTCGTTTGTGCTCGCCGGCAGCTTCCTGCGTTCCGAAGAGGGCTTCGACCTCAACTGGCAGCTCCTCGACGTCGCCTCGCAGAGCGTGCGCTCCGGCGGCGCCATCCGTGTTGCCTCACTCGATCTCATCGCCGTACAGACCGAAATCTCCAACGAAGTCTTTGCCGCCCTGCACGGTCTCTCGGCAGCTGACCGCATGAATGTGGCCCAGATCGACGCACCTCGCCTTGGAGCCCGCGACCAGGCCAACGGCGCTAACGGCTTCAATGCATCGCTCCCCGGTCCGGTCAGCGAAGATTATCTCCAGGCCCGCGCGCTGCTCAGCTCCTTCATGGTCCGCACCGGTTCACGCGCCGACCTTGATCGCGCCCACGCCCTGTTCACCAGTGTCACCGCCACTGACCCCGAGTTTGCCGCCGGCTGGTGTGGCCTGGGCATCGCCGAGCTGCAGTACGTCCGCCACGGCTTTGGCGGCCAGATCCATGTCATGCACGCCCGCCGCGACTTTGACGAGGCTCTCCGCCTCGATCCCGCCTCCACCGAGGCCAATCTCTACCGCATTTACATGCTCCTCTCCCGCGGCGAAAAGGAGTCTGCGCGCCACGGCATCGCCAACCTGCTCTCCGGCGCCGCCAACGACTGGAACGTCCACATGGTCGCCGGTATCGCCCTGCGCGGCGACGGCATGTACGACGAGGCGCTCCACCAGTTCAGCCGCGCCCTCAAGCTCAACCCCGCCAGCGCCCCCATCCTCTACAACCACCGCGCCCGCGTCTACCACTACCAGAACCAGATTGAGCTGGCCGGCGACGAGCTGGAAAAAGGCCTCGCTCTCGAACCGCGCCATCCACTGTTGCGCACCTCCGCCGGCTACCAGCAGATGCGCCTCGGCAACCTCGACAAAGCCATTGAGATTCTGGAAAGCGTGGTCCACGACGACGGCTCGCTGCGCATCGCCGTACCCACTCTGGCCATCTGTTACGTGCAGACCGGCGCGTGGGAGCGCGGCGCGGCCCTCCTCAAGGACGACGATCTTGCCGCCGCCGAGGCCGACAGCGAAATGGCCTATCGCCTGGCCACTTACTTCGCCGTCGAAGGCGACTCCAGCGAAGCCCTCCACTGGCTCCGCCGCGCCATCTACCTCGGCAACGAGAACTATCCCTGGTTCCAGAAGAACCCCTCCTGGAACAACCTCAAGACCAACGGCGACTTCGAGCTCATCCTCGAAGATCTCAAGCGCGGCTTCCGCAAAAATCAAAAAACCTGGAAGCGCCTCCTCGAGCAAGTCCCACCAGACGGGGAGTAGCTCTTGAATCGAGCGTGGTCCGCAAGAGTTCGAATCGGAAAAGAGCCGTCATCCTGAGCAGAGTTTGACGCGCTTTTTGCGTCAAACGTAGTCGAAGGACCTGCGGTTCGGGTTCTCGACTTGCCTACTAAACTTCACAGACACCCACCCGGCAAAACTCTCTTCCACCCCAGACGAATCTGCGAACCGGCCAGTCACCCTCATTGACGCGGTTGCGCTGAGGGTGACTCCGCCGGCCGGTGCCTACTTCTTCTTTTTCTTCCCGCCCGCCTTGCTGCCAGCCCTTTTCTCCAATTTCTTCTCCGCCTTCCTCTCCGCCTTCCTCGCTTTCTTCCCGGAAATCTTTTTCCCGGCCTTCTTGTCCGGGGACTTCTTGGCGACTTTCTTCACGGTCTTCTTCGCCGCCTTCTTGCCGGAGAGCTTCTTGGAAACCTTCTTCCCCTCTTTCTTCGCAACCTTCTCTTCCGCCTTCTTGCCGGAAGCCTTCGTCCCTGGCGCCTTCTTCCCCGACGCTTTCTTTCCGGCAGTCTTCTTGCCTGCCTTTTTCTCCACCGGCCTCACCTCCTCCGGTCCGCTCCTCTTCTTCCGCTTCCTCTTCTTCGGCGGGGCCGGAGGTGGGGGTGGAGTGGGAGCCGGTGCCGGCGTCGGTGTTGGTGTCGGTGTTGGGGTCGGAGCGGGAGCCGGTGTCGGTGCCGGAGTAGGCGTCGCGACCGCTGGCGCCAGGAAGGGAATCAACGTACTCGCCTTCGGCGACCCCAGCCCCGTGCACGCATCCCATCCGGGACCGGCAGAAAACGCGGGATTGTTGCCCTCCGTGATGTCGTTGAACCCAACCGCCGCATTGGCCGCATAAATCAGCGGCTGAATAAACCCCACCTGTGTGCCCAGTTGCTGGTTGGCCACCGCAATCAGCCCCGCCCACAGCGGAGCCACTGCGCTGGTGCCCCCAATTACGGTGTTCGTTCCGTCGATGCGCACCTGGTAGCCCGTCTCGGGGTCGGCATCTCCGGAAACATCCGGCACACCGCGCCCCCCGCCGGCAGTACTCGGCGCCGGCACATTCGCGTTCGCCTGCCAACTCGGCAGCGGAAACACGTTGCTCACCCCGCCGCCCGTGGCGCCATCGTTCGCAGCCAGCTCGTTCCACACCACCTCGGACACAATCGCGGATCCGTTGGCGTCCAGCTTGGTCCCGCCGCAGCCCAGCACATGCGGGCTGGAAGCAGGGAAGTCCACATTGTTTCCCGTCGCGCTGTCCGACGATCCGTCGTCCCCCGCCGCTACCGTAATGCTGACGCCCAGCGCCGCTGCGGACTGGCAAGCCGCATCCAGCGCCGTCATCGACTGCTGCGTCCAATTCACTTCCGCGCTGCCCCAGCTGATCGAAATCACGCTCGGCTTGTTTGTCTCGTCGTGAATCGCCGTGGTAATCGCGTCGGTGAATCCCTGGTCCGTGTTGGGGCAGAAGTACACCACAATCTTCGCCCCCGGCGCCACGCTCCCCGCCACTTCAATGTCCAGCATCACCTCGCCGTCCGCGCTGGTCGCCGTCGTCGGTGCGTTCTTGCCGCCGTCCACGCTCACCGCGGAGATTGCCGGAGCCGTCAGGCCCAGCCCCTGGAAATAGGTCGTCAAATCGGCCTGCCGGTAGCCGCCGCCCAGCTCGATAATCGCGATCGTCTGTCCCGCACCGCTCGCTGTGGATGGCCACTGGTAGGCCTGGGCCACCTGCGGCGGCGTGTAGCTTGTTGGCGCAGCCGCCGGCGCAGTTCCAGAGTCCGCCGCGGCTTCAAGTCCCTTTATGCGGAAATGCGGCTTCGCCTGCGGCCGATTATCCAGCCCCAGCACCGCCAGCACTGATCCAATCAGCGATTCAGGCAGGTGGATTCCGCCTTCGCGCATGCGGTACTCCACCCCGTCAATCGTCTTCTGGTTCAGCTCTACGCCAAATGCCTTCTGGATATCGGCCGCCGTTCCCGTCAACTGCACTGTCCGCCGCGTTGCGGAAGTCGAATCCTCCACCACCCCCAGGTTGAACTCGTCGGCAAACGCGCGTATCAGCTTCATTGCCAGCGGGTCCGCCGTGTGGTTCTTCTTGTACTCCTCACGGCTCACGCGCACCGGGCCGGCAGCGGGGCCGCTCAGGTTGATCTTCAGCGGTTTCCTGCGTTTAACAATCAACGAAACCGTAACCTTCGCCTTTGCCGGCGTAGCCTTCACATGCACGGCTTTTTCGATTGCGGATTTTTCGCTTCCTTTGAGAACTACGCGAGCCTGCTCCGCAAATGGCGCAGCGATCGCACGGGGGGATTTCGCCATAATCAGCCTCTTTCTTGTTCCGGCAGAATGGATGCGTTTTAGCAGCCGGGAACCCGATGAGTCCGAATCATAATCGAAATTGCCATATTCGTATGCAGGAATTCACAAATTCAGTTTGCAGGCCCCGTACGCCCCGCCAACCTTGCCAGCCGCTCGCCTTGCCGCGGCGCGCAGCCTCCGTCGCGCAGACTCACTCACCCACCCCTCCAAATCAACCAAACCTTAACAATCTCCGCACCACCCGCCCGCTACCATAAGCACGAACCACCCCGCCGTCAGGACCCACAAGGAGGGCGTACGCGCGCGAAGAATTGGTCACTGGCCTCGGGTCCCTGATTTCTGATCCCTGACCCCTGACCCCTGGTCTCTGCCGTCACTTCAGATACGCCCGCACCAGATCGATCAGGTCCTCGGCCAGCTCCGGGGCAATCTGTTCCTTGGCTCCATCCACCAGGTGAAACCGGATATGCGTCTCCAGCACCTCGCCCATCAGCCCGTTCACGCCGCCGCGCACCGCCGCCAGCAGCATCAGTTGACCGCCGCAGTCCTCGTCCGCCGCCAGCGACCGCTCCACCGCGTCCAGCTGGCCGCGCAGCTTGCGCAGCCTCTGCAGCAGCTTCACCTTTTCCCGTTCCTGGTGCGACATTCGATGCCTCCTCTTGACAATACCCACCCCCGGTATAGTATCTAGGGGGTGGGGGTATCGTTCCGCTTTCATTCTATGCCCGCTTGCCCCAGGCTCGCACACCAATCCAAAGGCTTTCCCATGACCTCCCTCTTCGGCCGCTGTCTCAATCCGCTCCGCACCGTTGCCGAACCGGCTGAACTCCCCCGTCCCACCTCCCTGCTGATCTTTATCCGCCTTGCATGCCTTCTGCTTGCTTACCGTCCCTGCCTTTGCCTTCGCACAGGCTCCAGACAGCCTTCCCCCTGCGCCCGAACCGCAGACCGCCCCCTTGCCGCTCTTCGCTCAGGTCGGCCCCAGCCAGCTCGTTCCCGCTCAAATCACCCCGGCCCAGGACGGCATCGGCAAGAAATCAACAGACATGAGCCCCGTGGGCCACGAACCAAACGATGCCCCCATCGTTGCCATGGCGCCCCACGCCGAAGACAGCCTCTGGTGGATCTCCGGCCAGGCCAACATCATCATCCAGGGTGACCTGCCCTTCCATTCCCCCTACCAGGGGAAGAACAGCTTCATCCCCGGGGCGAGTACAAGACCTCCATGGTGGGCACACTCTACACCGCGCTGCGCCCCAACCACTCCATCCGTTACAACACTGACTTCATCCTCGACATCGAAGCCGCCGAAGGCCGCGGCCTCAGCGAGGCCTACGGCCTGGCCGGATTCAGCAACCTCGACGTGGTCCGCAACCCCAACCTGGGCAAGTCCCCCTACATCGCCCGCTATCAGATTCACCAGGTCTTCGGGTTCACCAACAAGACCACCAGCCAGGAGCCCGGATTCTTCGCGCTCGCACCCAGCGTGCCCCTGCGCCGCGTCGAGTTTCGCGTCGGCAAACTCACCCTGCCCGGACTTCTTCGACATCAACGGCCCCGGCTCCGACTGCCATCTCCAATTCCTGAACTGGACCGTGGACAACAACGGCGCATGGGACTACGCCGCCGACACCCGCGGCTACACCGTGGGCGGCATGGCCGAGTACGACGATCGCATCTGGTCCGTCCGCTATGGCATCTTCGCCATGCCCGTCGTCGCCAACGGCATCGACCTGGACTGGGCCTTCAGCCGCGCCCACGGCCAGAATGGCGAGTTCGAGCTGCGCCGCAGCCTTTGTTCCAAAGCGCAAGGGAGTCGCACGCCTCTTGTTCTACGCCAACCGCGCCCACATGGGCACCTATCGCGAGGCGGTCGAGGACTTCCTCAACGGCACCGACACCGCAAAGTACGGCGTTACCGTACCTCGATCATCGCTTCACGAGCACTTTAGCGCGCTCAAGTACGGCCTCGGCTACAACACCGAGCAGGAGGTCACGGAGAATCTGCGCGTCTTTGGCCGCTTCGGCTGGAATGAGGGCCAGCACGAGTCCTTCGCCTATACCGAGGTGGACCAGACGGTCGAACTCGGCGCCGACTACGCCGGTACCCGCTGGCGCCGCCCCGTGGATAAGATCGGCCTGGCCGTTGTCTCCAACGCCATCAAAGCCGACCACCAGGAATATCTGAAGCTGGGCGGCCTCGGCTTCCTGCTGGGCGACGGCAAGCTCAACTATGGCCGTGAAAACATTGTCGAGGGATACTACAACTGGCATGCCTGGCGAGGCACGTTCTACTCACTCGATGTGCAGCACATCAGCGACCCCGGCTACAACCGCGACCGCGGGCCCGTCTGGGTCGGTTCCGTACGCGCTCACGTGGACTTTTGAGTCAGGGCTCGCTTCCCGTCTCACCTGCCTCGCGCCCCCAAGCCTGACCGGAGTGAAGCCCAAGGGGCTCGCTTCTGAAACCTGGGAGAGCCGGCCCTCTCACTTCCCAGTCGCCTGCCCCTGATCCTTCGCCTCCGGCGGAAGCGCCACAATCACTTCGTTGGCCTTGGCATAGTGCAGCTTCTCCCGCGCCTCGCGCTCAATCGCGTCCGGATCGCTCTTCAGGCGCTCCACATGCTCCCGCAACTGGTCGTTCTCCTGTTGCAGCTGTTTCGATCTCCTGCTGCAGTTGCTTGTCCTCGGCCCGTTTCTGGTGCCACACCGTAAGCCCGTTCTTGCCGTTCACCACGTGCAACATCAGCAGCAGCGCCAGTCCCACGGCCACCACCGTCCCCGCCGGACGCCACGCCCGCTGCGCAAACTCTTGAGCCCGCTTGTCCAGCGGAACAGGAGCCGTCTCCGCCGCCCTTTCCCCACTTCCACGTTCTCGTCCGCCATCTCGCCTCATTCAGTCGGCAAAGGGCGCAGCCAATGCCGCGCCCCTGACCACTAACCACTCATCACTAACCACCGTCCTACGTCAGCACAAACTTCTCCGCCGCCGCCTTCAGCGCTTCCATGTCCTGTTCGCTGCGCGCTTCGGTATAGGCCCGCACCACCGGCTCGGTTCCGGAGAGCCGGTAGCAGACCCACGAGCCGTCCTCCAGAATCAGCTTCAGCCCGTCGGTGCGCACCACGCTGCTCACCTTGCGCCCGCTCAGCTCGGTCGGATCGGCCTTCATCTTCTCAGTGAACGCGGCCTTCCCCTCCGGGGTCAAGCGGAAGTTCTCGCGAACCGGATAGAAGGAACCAACCTTGGCAAACAGCTCCTTCAGTTGCGCGCCCAGGCTCTTGCCGCGCGCTGGCCACCATCTCCGCCACCAGCAGCCCGGCAATCACGCCGTCCTTCTCCGGAACGTGGCCGCGAATCGTCAGCCCCGCCGACTCCTCGCCGCCAATGGCGATCTTGTCCGCGATAATCAGCTCGCCAATGTACTTGAACCCCACCGGCGTCTCATAAAGCGGAACCTTGTGGTACTCGGCCAGCGCATTGATCAGGTTGGTCGTCGCCACGCTCTTGGCCACGCCGTTCTTCCAGCCGCGCGTCTCCACCAGGTAGTCGAACAGCAGCGCAATGATGTAGTTCGGCTGGATGAACGTCCCGTCCCCGTCCACAATGCCGAAGCGGTCCGCATCGCCATCCGTCGCAATGCCCAGCGCCGCGCCAATCTCCTTCATCTTCGCCTTGGCGTCGCCCAGCAGGTGGTCGTCCGGCTCCGGCGCATGGCCGCCAAACAGAACATCGCGGTAAGTCGTGCACCGTCTCCACCGCCACGCCCGCCTCGCGCAGCAGGTCGGAGCTGTATCCGCGCCCCGCGCCCCAGAACGGATCGTAGACCACCTTGATCCCCGACTTCGCAATCGCCTTCAGATCCACCAGCTCTGCCAGCCGCTTGAGGAATGCCGGCTTCACGTCGGCCGTCTCAAAGCCGCCCGCTGGCGCATTGCCCTGGGCAATCGCCGCCCCGCTCGCCTGCGTGCCGCAATCGCCGCCTCAATCTGCTTCGTCACCTCGGGCAGCGCCGGCGCGCCGTCGTGCGTCGAGAACTTGATGCCGTTGTACTCCGGCGGATTGTGCGAGGCGGTAAAGTTGATCGCCCCTGAAGTCTTCAGCGTCGCGCACCGCGTAGGCAATCGCCGGCGTCGGCGCGGCCTCCGGAATCACGATCGGCGTCACCCCGGCTCCGGCCAGCACCCGCGCCGCCTCGGCCACAAAGCTCTCGCCCAGAAATCGCGGATCGCGCCCCACCAGCACCCGGTGCGGCTCCGGCTGCGTCTTCACATAAGCGGCAATCCCCGCCACCGCCAGCCGGATATTGGCCACCGTAAACTCGTCCGCCACAATCGCCCTCCAACCGGAGGTGCCAAACTTGATCGCTGTCGTCATCTCTGTTCTCCACCTGCGGCCGGTTCCTCAAGCCGCAATGACAATACTGCCTCACTCCGCCCCGCTCGGCAAGCCGGCCGTTTGGATGCACGCTGGCAAGGGCAGATGGCCCAACTATCACCCGATCGGGAACTGTGCCCGTTCATCGCGGCCTCATCGCGATGAGCGGGTCTTCGGGCAAGGCCGCCCGACTGAAATCCAGGATTCAAAACGGCTAGAAGCTGGAAGTTAAAAGATAAGGGCCAAAAGCCTAAAGTTGCTTTGCGTACAATTACCCTTCCTCGGCGCACAATTGAAGAATGAAGGCCACAGCCATCAGTCCAATCCTGCGCCACCCCCGGCAATCCAGCTTTCGCTGGCTCGGTGAGCCTCGATGGTTCCCCAGAATTGGTAAAGAAAAAGAGCCCCCAATCCCGTGAGACAGTGAAAATGTGAAACTGTGAAGCTCCCGCGCTGCGGAGAGCCGCCATTGCGAGCCACCCGACAAACAGAGGGCTCGGCGTCCTGTACCCCAAGCCTCGCATTGAGGCATGGCAGCGTATGGACACTGAAAACTGAACACTGAAAGCTGCCCTGCGCACAACGAACCACAGCCTGAGGAAAAAATCGCTCCGGCTTGGGACTACATTGGACCTTGCAACGCCCTCAGCCCGGAAGCCGCCCATGACCGACGCATCTCCGCCCGTCCGCATCGTCCTTACCACTGCCGCCAGCCCCGGCGAAGCCAGCCGCCTCGCCCGCACCCTGGTCGAGGAACACCTCGCCGCCTGCGCCACCCTCATCCCCTCCGTCCAGTCCTTCTACCACTGGGAAGGGCAGCTCGAAACCTCCACCGAGACGCTGCTCCTGCTCAAAACCGGCCCCGAACAACTCGCCGCTCTCGAAGCCCGCCTCCTCGCCCTGCACAGCTACCAGACCCCCGAATTCGTGGTCCTGGCCGTCGAGGCCGCCAGCCAGCCCTACGTCGACTGGCTCCGTGCCACCCTCCGCCAGCCCTGAATCAACCGCCCCGTCTGGTATCCTGAGCCTGGTTTACTGCCATGCGCTGGTTGATGATTTGCCTTCTCGTCTCGCTTGGAGCCATGCTTTTGGCCGCCGCTGGCGTGGCGCGTCACATCTGGCTCCAGCGGTCGAAGCTACACAGCAACCCCGACGCGGGCCCGGCAGGCAATCCGGCTTTGAACACGGTCGAGGAAGCCGACCCGGAAATTGAAATCTGAAGCATCGCAAGGGGAAGCATCGCAAGTGGCAGCATTTCAAGTGGAAGGTTCTCTCGTGAGCAAACAAATCTCCGCACCGTTGGCCGCAGGCAGCAGCATCGCCCCCGCTCGCCCGTCCGCCTGGCCCCGTTCCGCCGGCATCGTCCTCGCCGGCAGCTTTTTCGCCGCCCTCTGCGCCCACGTTTCCATCCCGCTTTACTTCACCCCGGTTCCGCTCTCCCTGGCGCCCTTCGCTGTCCTGCTTCTCGGCCTGCTCCTCAGCCCCCGCCTCGCCGCCGCCACCCTCGGCGCTTACCTCCTGGAAGGCGCTCTGGGCCTGCCCGTCTTCGCCCCCACACCGGCCGTCCCCGGCCTCGCCCATCTCTTCGGACCCACCGGCGGCTACCTGCTCGCCTATCCCCTCGCCGCCGCCCTCATCGCTTTTCTCTTCCGCCGCACCGGCCGCGGATTCAACCCCGCCTGCCTCAGCGCTGCCCTGGGCAGCTTCGTCATCCTCGCCTGCGGCGCCCTGTGGCTTGCCGCCCTTACCCACGCTTCTCTCCAGTCGGTCTTCTCGCTGGCCGTTTTGCCCTTCCTGCCCGGGGACGCGCTCAAAATCGCCGTTGCCGCCGGACTCGCCGCCGCCTGGGTCCGCCTGCGCCCCCGCACCACTTAGTCGCCTCGAATCATTGCTGTTGCTTTTCCCCCGAAAGGAACGTTGCCTACCGTGAATACACAAGCATCCGGAGTTGCCGCACCCGCTCTCATCGATATCTCCATCGCCCATAGTCCTGACTCCGACGACGCCTTCATGTTTTACGGGCTGGCCACCAACAAGGTGCGCGTCCCCGGCTATCGCTTCACCCACACCCTCTGCGATATCGAAACCCTCAACCGCCGCGCCCGTGAAGAGGCCTTCTACGACGTCACCGCCATCAGCTTCCACGCCTACCCTTACCTCCAGGACAACTACGCGCTGATGGGATGCGGCGGCAGCGTCGGCGAGGGCTACGGCCCCATGATCGTCTCCCTCAAGCCCATCACTACGGACGACCTCGGCAAGATCAAAATCGCCGTCCCAGGCACCCTCACCACCGCCTACCTGGCGCTCAAAATCTTCAACCCGGCCATCGAGACCGTCGCCGTCCCCTTCGACCAGATCATCCCCGAGATTCTGGCCGGCAACTTCGACGCCGGCCTCATCATCCACGAGGGCCAGCTCACTTACTCCTCCAGCGGCCTCCACAAGGTCATCGATCTGGGCGTCTGGTGGCGCGAGACCACCGGCCTCGTCCTGCCGCTCGGCGGCAATGCCATTCGCCGCTCCCTCGGGCGCGGACCCCATGCGCATCGTCACCAAGGCCGTCCGCGACAGCATCCAGCACGCCCTCGACAACCGCGAAGCAGCCCTCGAGTACGCCATGCAGTTTGCCCGCGACCTCGACCCGCGCCTGGCCAACCGCTTCGTCAGCATGTACGTCAACGAGCGCACCCTCGACTACGGCCCCGACGGCCGCGAAGCCATCCGCAAACTTCTCGACCTGGGCCACGAGCGCGGCATCATCCCCATCGCTCCCCAGGTCGAATTCATCGATTGACCGCTTGACGCACACGCGCCGCCTGACCCACCGCTGACGATTCGGGACCCCATCCATCTCACAGTCCCATCGTGAAATGGATGGGATACCACGAACCGTCTCCAGTAGGAAAGGTGGCAAGCTACGCTGGTTCGGCGTCCCAAAAGTTCGCATCATAATTCGCTCGCCCTCAATTCCCCCCAACGGGCTGTCATCCTGAGCGAACGGGGCCCCAGACGTTCTCCAGTCTGGGGGTGGTGAGTCGAAGGATCTGCGGTTGCACCTCGGGATTATGCTGGGACCTTCAGGGACAGTACCTTAGGCACTTAAATCTCCGTCACTGGTCATAGAAAATCCCTAAGAATTCCTGGTAGATATCTGAATACTTTCTAATCCGAGCCGATGCATCCAGCAGAAAGGTCCACGGATGCCTCCCTCGGACAAAATCTCTTACCTGCTCGCCTCGCCTGATCCCGCGCTGCTCGCTGCTCTCGAACCGCTCCTCACCGCCGCCGGCGCCGAGGTTGAGATTGTTCTTTCCGCTGAGGCCGCTCTTGCTGCGCTCACCAAACCCCACGCGCTTGCCCTCCTCGACGCCATCCTCCCCGGCATGGACCCGCGCGTGAACATCGACCGCCTCCTCGCCGCCATCCGCGACGAAGAAACCACCGCCCGCCTGCCCATTGTCCTGATTTCGGACACCGTTACGCAGAACTGGATCGACCGCCTTGCCGAAGGCGCCATCGACGACCTCGTCCCCCGCACCGCCGAAGCCCCGTACTTCCGCCTGCGCATCGAGATGGCGCTTCGCGACCGTCACAGATCCCGCGAGTTGCAAACCCTCCGCGAGGCACAGGTCCTCAACGCTCAGTTCGACCACCTCACCGGCGTCTACAACCGTCAGGCCATCCTCGACCTGCTCTTCCGCGAGACAGACCGCGTGCAACGTATGAACAGCTGCCTCAGTGTCCTCCTGCTCGACGTCGACGACTTCGGCCACTGGAACTCTCGCCTGGGCTCGCATGCCTGCGACGATCTGCTCTGCCAGGTGGCCGAGCGCATCACCCGCCTGCTGCGCAGCTACGACCTCCTCGGCCGCCCGGGAATGGATGAGTTCCTCCTGGTCCTGCCCGGATGCAGCGCCGTCAACGCCGTCCTGCTGGCCGAGCGCATCCGCACAGAGGTCTTCTCTTCGCCCTTCCGCGTGGACGGCGAGGCCATCCGCCTCTCCGCCTGCTTCGGCCTTGCTCCCAGCCACGGCCGCTCCCCTGTAGTCGCCCTGCGCGAGGCCGAACAAGCCCTCCAGTGGGCCCGCACTGCCGGTCCGGAATCCATTCAGTGCTTCGGCGACTGCCCCCGCCCCTCAGATGGCCCGGTCGCGTTCCTGTCCTCGTCCACAGGCGACGAACTTCTCGCCTGGTGAGTACGGCTCCAATCGTCGCGCGGTCACTCTGCTTCTCCGCGCCAGCGCCAACCCACAACTCAGGCCGCGCTTACTCCAGGACTGGTAAATAACCGCCTAAACCTCTTATAGCTCTCATAGATTCCGATCCCGCCCAGCGCGAACAGCATCGGAAAGCACTCCAGCGTGTAGCGCGCCTCGGGTGCCTCAATCGTCATCAGCAAGGCACTCCGCAGAACGAAGTAGAGCACCATCCAGAACCAGTAGCGTGGCCGAAAGCACAGCCCCGCAAGCGCCAGCAGCAGGTAGGCCGCATTCAGGCCCGCGTAGGCCCAACTGAAACGCGTCTCTGCATAGTGGTGGCTGTAGACCCACCAGTCAAGATCGATGTTCAGATTCTCGACGCGCGGCCTCAGCCACATGTCGAGCATCCTGCCCAGCGGCAGCCAAAGGTAGTAGCGCAGCGGATGAGCCCTCACACGCTCTGCGGCCAGCCGTGCGAATCCAGCGTCGATCTCTGGCGACAGATCCTGGCCATTGTCGTTGTAGGCAGCAGCCAGCGCTGCCGTTTCTTCATACTCGCCCGGCGAGTCGAAGGCCCGGCTGGGCAGCTTGCTCAGGTCCAACGGCCCGCCCGGCACGTTCCAGTAAATGTCGGAGGTGGATACAAAGTCCAGGCACCAGGTCTTCACCCACCGCTGCCATCCCTGGTTGGTGGCTTCGCCGGGGTCGGTCGCATAACGCGGCGCCAGCGGCTCAAATACATGGAACACACGCCAGTTCCGCACCGTCCAGACTGCAAAAGGAAGCAGCGCCAGCAGAAAGCAAACCACCCCCATGCGCAGCAGTCGGAGAGCTGAGGGCCGGTTGACGGTTCCGGGCTCAGCCCGCTGGCTGGAGATCTGGTTCCTTGTCCAGAAAGGCTCCGGGCAGGTTCGTTCCTCTGGGCGCTCGGATAAGTCCTGGCCAGCAAGTGCGCCGCGCCAGAGCCCAACCAGTAGTGCGGGTGCCAGGGCAATGCCCACCAAAGCGCCATCGGGCCTGAGCAACGCCGCAAAGGTAACCGCGAAGGTGAATGCCAGCGCGTTTCCCCATCCCGGCCGCGCATGGAAACGGGTCAGCGCCCAAAGCGCCAATGCAATGCAGAAAAGGGTCGGCGTTTCCGTCAATGGTGCCACGGCGTAGGCCGCTGTGAACGGGCAAAGGGCAGCCAGCCAGAGCGTCCACAGCGCGGCTTCCTCGCTGGCAATTCGCCGCACAAAATCCGCCAGCAGCAAACATCCCGCAAGTTCCATCCCAATCTGTACGTAGTTCACGGCCGTGTAGTTATCCACCCCGAACAGCCGGAAACAGGCGGCCAGAAACAACGGATAGCCGGGCAGGCGGATCAGTGTCGCATGCGCCACGCCGCTGCCATCCGTCAATGCAAACCGGCCATGCAGCAGGTTCTTGGCGAGGTTCCCGTAAAGCAGCGTATCCCCTGAGACTTGCGGAAGCGCCGTCAGCATCTTCAGGCGCATCCACGCGCCGCAAACCACCGCCAGCGCCCCGCTCAATCCTTTCATTCTGCGGCTTAGCGCCATCCAGTGCCTCTCCGTTCCAGACTTCTCACGATTCGTACTCCATAGCCTTGCCCCTTATGATGGTAGTGGAACCCGAGGCCATTTCAGGATAGACAAGTCTCAGGCTTGGGCCTTCCTGACGCAGGAACTCCGGACCGCAGCAGGCAACCGTCCAGCTGAGAGACGAAGCAAAAGAGAGACAGCGAAGGCGCGATAAGGTAAAAGAGCTGTAGATGCCTGATAAACAGATATTCTTCGACCCCCAACGAAAGCGTTGGAAGCGCCTGCGCCGCATCCTTGACGCGGTTGCCGTCCTGTCCACGCTCGTTCTGGTCGGATTCATCTTTAACGTCCTACGCTATCAGCACCTCCCCGAGCTCTTGCTCCCCACCCCGAAGCATAACTTCAAGGCCCTGCCCGAGCCCGTCCTGAAAAGTGGCAAGAGCGCCCGTCCAGAACGCCGCAAAACCACCCGCAAGCCCTCTGAAATTCCCTTCAACTCCGGCGAAGGCCTGCGCGCTGCTTATTACGTCCAGGACGATCCGGCCAGCTACTCCTCACTCAAAGAGCATGTTCGCCAGATCGATCTGCTGTTCCCGCAATGGCTCCACGTCACGGCTCCCACGGGAACGCTCATGGCCACCAACAACGACACCCATCGCGATTATCCCGTCGTTGATGGCGCTACTGTCCACGACCCCGACGACTCCGACCGCGTGAAGCGCGTCATTCAGGCGGCGCGGGTCGACACGGAAATTTTTCCCCATCTCAACAACTTCAACGCTGCCGCTGGTGCCTGGGACGCGAATCTTGGTGCAATTCTCAAGGACGCAGGCAAGCGCGCCGCCCTTCGTGAGCAGATCGTCCGGTTCTTCACGGCATCCCCAATCTACCACGGCCTCTCGCTGGACTTTGAAAGCCTTCCTGACGACGCCGGCCCCGCGTATCTGACCTTCATACAGGAGCTCTACGGCGACCTGCATCCGCGTAATCTGAGCCTCTACGTGAATGTCGCGGTCGCCACACCCGACGCCGACCTGAAAAAGATCGCCGCCAACTCCGACGGCATCATTCTCATGAACTACGACGAGCACCAGACCACCAGCGATCCAGGCCCCATCGCCGGCCAGGACTGGTTTGTGGACAACCTGACGCGAGTGCTCAAGATTGTGCCGAAGAAGAAGATCATCTGCGCCGTCGGCAGCTATGGATACGACTGGACACTCTCCATACCGGCTCCGCCGAAAAAGGGCTCACGCCGCAAGCCGGTCAAGCCCCAGGTCATCAACACTGAAGATCTCCATGTCTCCGATGCTTGGCAGCGTGCCGCCGATGCAGACGCCGATCTTGACCTCGAAGACAACTCTCTCAATCCACACTTCGAGTACATCGATGAAGACACCAACCAGCGCCACGTCGTCTGGTTCCTTGATGGTGTCACCATCCTCAATGAGTTGCGCGCCGCCCGCCAGCTAGGCCTCTCCACATTCGCCCTGTGGCGTCTCGGCATGGAAGACAGCTCTCTGTGGAACGTCTGGGACAAGCCCAGCAGTCCGGACTCGCTCCAGGCGCTCAACTCCGTACCCTCCGGCCATGACATCGACATCGAGGGCCAGGGTGACATCATGCGCGTCACCGGCCTGCCTCAGGCCGGCAAGCGCACCGTCACCATCGATACCGACGAATCCGATCCCCACAAGAAGCTTATCTACGATGAGCACATGGACGTCTATCCACGCGCCTACACGGTGGAGTATTACGGCTACCATCCCAATCAAGTGGCCATCTCATTCGACGATGGGCCCGATCCCAAGTGGACACCAAAGATACTCGACATCCTGAAGGAGAAGAACGTCAAGGGCACATTCATGCTCATCGGCGCTGAGGCTGCGGAGAACATCGGACTGATGCAGCGGCTCTACCGCGAAGGCAACGAGATCGGCAACCACACCTACACGCATCCCGACATCAGCGAAATCTCGCCGCAACAGCTTGATCTCCAGGTCAAGCTCACAGAGCGCCTCTTCGCCAGCAAACTCGGCGTGCAGCCGCTCTACTTCCGGCCGCCCTACGACATCGACGAAGAGCCCGAAACAGACGACCAGGCAGCTCCCATTGTGCCCATTCAGAACGAGGGCTTCATCGTCGTCGGCAGCAAGATCGATACCAATGACTGGAATGAACATCCGCGCAAGTCGCCGCAAGAGATTACCCAGTCCGTTCTCGAACAACTCCAGATCATGAAGACCAAGCCGCAGTTCCGCGGTTCCGTCATCCTTATGCACGACGGCGGCGGTGACCGCTCCGCCACAGTAGCCGCGCTGCCTGTCCTCATTGACTCACTGCGCGCGCACGGCTACACCATCGTCCCGGTATCCGCACTTCTCGGCAAAACCACCGCCGAGGTCATGCCCAAGCTCACCTTCACACAGTTCCTCCGAGCCCTGCCCGATTCGGTCGCCTTTTCCGGAGTCCAGATCATCGGCCGCTTCATCGTCATCGTCTTCTTTGTCGGCGACATTCTCATGGGCGCGCGCCTGCTGTTCATCGGCATCCTTGCCGTCATTGACCGGCTTCGCAAGCCGCACGCAAAAGCCTCGCCCGGCTTCAATCCGCGCGTCGCCGTCCTCATTCCGGCCTACAACGAAGAGACGGTCATTGTCCGCACCGTCCGGTCTGTCCTCAACTCCGACTACAAGAACCTGCACGTCATCGTCATCGACGATGGCTCCCTCGATCGCACAGTCGAAGTGGCCACGGAGTCCTACGCCGGCGAAATTGAAGCTGGCCGCGTCCAGGTGCTTGCCAAGCCCAACGGAGGCAAAGCCGCCGCGCTCAACTACGCTCTTGACCGCATGACGGAAGAGATTTATGTGGGCATCGACGCCGATACGGTCATTGCCACAGACGCCATCTCCAAGCTCATCCCGCACTTTGAAGACCCGCGCATCGGCGCCATGGCCGGCAATGCAAAGGTCGGCAATCGCGTCAACCTGTGGACACGCTGGCAGGCGCTCGAATACATCACCAGCCAGAACTTCGAGCGCCGCGCACTCGACCTCTTTCATGTCGTCACGGTTGTCCCCGGAGCCATCGGCGCCTGGCGCACCGCCCCGGTCAAGGCCGCCGGCGGCTATCCCATCAACACCGTTGCCGAAGACGCCGACCTCACTATGAACCTGCTCGAACAGGGCTTCCGCGTCGACTACGAAGACCGCTCGCTCGCTTTTACTGAAGCACCCATCGACGCCAAGGGCCTCATGCGCCAGCGCTTTCGCTGGTCCTTCGGAACCCTGCAGGCCATCTGGAAGCATCGCGCCGCCTTCGTGCGCAACAAGGCCATGGGCCTGTTTGCCCTGCCCAACATTCTCATCTTCCAGATGTTCCTGCCGCTGGTCTCGCCCTTCATCGACATGATGTTCCTCTATGGCGTCTTCAACTATCTCGTCGATCGCCACTACCACCCCGAGGCCGCCTCAGCCGCCAGCTTCGACAAGCTGCTGGTTTTCTTCCTCGGCTTCCTCATCATCGACTTCGTCACTTCGTCGGTAGCCTTCTCCCTTGAGCGCCGCCACCCCGCCAACAAGGGCGACGGATGGCTGCTCTTCCACATCTGGCTGCAGCGCTTCGCCTACCGCCAGGTCTTTTCCATCGTGTTGTTTAAGACCCTCAAGCGCGCCATCGACGGCAAGCCCTTCAACTGGGACAAGATCCAGCGCACCGCAAAGATGAGCAAACGCACCGAAGCACTGACAGAAACTCCGTAACTGGCGTTCAGCCCTTGATATCTTTATCATCCTGAGCGACCGAAGCGCAGGGAGTCGAAGGACCTGCGGTTGTTCCTCATCGGCGAGCAATTGAAATGCTGCCCTTTGTACCTGGCCGGCAACTATCTTCTCGCCGCCTGCGCCGTCGTCCCGCTCTCCATCTGCTTGATTTCCAATTTCGGCCACGCAACCGGAATCCGCTGCATCTTCAGGTTCGGCCAAATGGTCGGAATCGGTTCAGCCTTCAGCATCAACTCATCAATTGGCAGCAACTGCAGCCCCGGGTAGAGATTCTGCGCCACCAGTGTCCCCGGCGCTTGCTCCCCCAGGCTCGACTGCGGCGGATGAACAATCATCTGCTTGTCGATCTGCCTGTTGAAGCCACTCTCCGGCAGCACAACGATCTTCCTCTGTGTGGGAACAAGGATGAGCTGCCTTGGCGTTGTCCCGAAGGCATTGATGTTCGACGGCAGTTTCGTGAAATCCCGCTCGGGTTGAATCACGATCGGCGGATTCAGTGTGAACTGATCCGGGTTCGCAGGAAACGGGGCCGCGGTCTGGCAGAACGCGCAAACCCCGGTAGAGAGAAACACCGCGAGCATCGTAAGCCGCATTGCACACCCCCGATCGGTCGGACGCGCCGATGCCGGAAAGAGTAGCAAACCCAGGCCGCCTTTCTCAAATCCATCGCGTCTGCCCGCAGCCGCAATGACCGTTGACAACACATCCATTCCCCGTTATGTTGGAACAACAGGTCATGTACACCGCAGCCCACAGAGTCGCGTGTTGTTGTCCCTCCCTTCGCTAGCGCCCGCTGGCTCCTGCGCGATTTTCCGGCTTTCATCCTCAATTCAATCCTGACGCTCCGCCCATGAGCAGAGGACTCAAGTGTTCCGGCACCGATATCAACTTCTTTCCCTCACAGTCGGCCGATTTGTCGCTGGCTCCCTGAACGGTCTATCCACCGGCTCCTGCGCCGCGCTCCCCGTGCGCCCGCGCTGTTGTTGTTGATTCTTCCCCGATCGCCTGCTTTTTCTTTTCAATCAACACCAACAAAAAACTGAACTACTCGATCGCTCCGCTACGCCTGACCTGCGGGTTTGTGCCACGGAACGCGATAAATCTGGAGGTAACTTTTCATGCGTACACAAAAAATTCCTCATGCTGTCAGGTCTGCTTCTCCGCGCCGGTTGCCGCTGTCGACCTCCACTTTGCTCTTTCTGTTCGCTCTGGCGGCCGGCCTGCCCTTGGCCGCGCAGGACGACATCACCACGCAACACGCGACGTCAGGGTACAACGGCGTATTCATCACCGGGCCTGCCTCGAACCCGTTGAGCTTCCTGAACGGCGCGGCCGCGCGCACTACCGGCAACCCGGCGCCCTATGACGTTCATGACTTTGCCCCGTCCACCTACCTTGACGAAAAGCTGCCCAATTGGATGGATGTGCAGGCCGAGGAGCGCTTTCGGTTCGAGGCGTACAACAATTCAAGCCTCAAGGCGAATGCCGATGACTCTTACCTGTTGAACCGATTCCGGTTCCAGGTGGATCTGCGTACGTTCCGTTGGTTCCGGGTTACGGCGCAGGTGCAGGACGCCCGGGCGGGCTTCCAAAACCCGCCCATCGGCCCGCCCAACACGGTTCGCTGGGATCTGAAGTTGGCTTACGTCGAACTCGGCGCGCCCGAACAGCACTGGTTCAACCTGCGCGTGGGCCGCCAGCTTATCAACTACAACAACACCGTCGTCGCCGACTCCGAGTGGCGCAATCAGGCTCGTTCCTACGATGCGGCGGTGCTGAACCTGAATGCGAAGCGCGAGCACCTGGGTCTCTTCGCCGCCTCGGCTGTCGTGCCGCAGGCCTATGGCGTTAGCCCCCATCAGGAAGGCAACAATATCTACGGAGCCTACGGCCGCATCGATGACCTGGTGCCTCACTCGAACCTTGAGCCGTTTTTCCTGTGGCGGGTGCAGCCGAAAGAGGTCGTCGAACCGGCCGCCGCCAAGGCCACCGGCAAGGAAAACGAAAAGGCTGGTGGCGTCCGCTTCAAGGAGCAACTACACGCGGCGTTCGATTACGGTGGCGAATTGATCCTCGAAGGCGGCACGGTGGGACCGGAAAGCATCCACGCCTGGGCGGGGCAGGCAGGCGCGGCATACCAGTTCCTCAATGTAGTAGCCAAGCCGCGCGTCTTTACCCAGTACGACTACGCCTCCGGGAACAGCAATCCAGCAACGAATGCAAGGCACTCCACCTTCGATACCATCTACCCGACAGCTCACGACCGTTTTGGAATCACTGACCTGTTCGGCTGGCAGAACATTCAGGCGGTGCGCGCGGGCGCAACCGTTGAACCTCACCGGCGGCTCACCTTCACGGTGCAGGGGCTGGACTTTTGGGCGGCTTCGGCGCTGGACTCGATCTACAACACTTCCGGCAGTTCGATCGTATTCAACAAAACCGCCAACGGCCGCCATGTGGGGGCGGAAATAGATTCCTACTCCTGGTATGAACTCAATAAGCACTTCAACCTGGGCGGCGGCATCGGCTACTTCGGCGGTGGCCAATTCCTGACGAATGTGTCAACCAGCCACTCCTACACGACCTGCTACATTGCGCTGAACTTCAAAGACAACGGAAAGAGGTAGCCAGCGCCGTACTGGAGCTCCAGGAAGAGGCTGGTGGGATGAACCATCGCCCGCCCGCCTCATCACCCAGAGTTCGTAAGTCACACGGGCTCTGTGGCTTCGCCTCCAGGCACTCCCAAAAATGCTCTGTCTTCGCCGGTTAGGCCAGCCGGCGCTACGTGCTGCCATAGTCTGTCGCCAACCTGATGCTGGGTGCCCCAGGTCTCGCTTTTGAAACCTGGGAGTTCCGCCGTCTCGGCTGACCGTCTCGCTAATCCGCTCCCTTTGCGGCTACACTGGATTCGCTATGGTTACCGCGACCCTTCCTACCCAGATTCAGCCGCGCCTGCCCCAGGGCGGCTTTGCCAATGAGCCCTTCGTCGACTTCAAGAACCCTGAAAGCGCCCGCGCCATGCAGGCCGCGCTCGACCACGTCGCCAGCCAACTGGGCCGTGAGTACGATCTGGTCATCGGCGGCCGCAGCTTCAAGACCGAGGGCAAGATTCGCTCTCTCAACCCCGCGCGACCCGCGCAGATCGTCGGAGTTCACCAGAGGGCTGGCGCGGAGCACGCGGAACAAGCCATGGCCGCGGCCCTCAGCGCCTACGAGTCCTGGAGCCGAACTCCAGTGGAAACAAGGGTTTCGCTGCTGCTGAACGCGGCGGAAATCATCCGCAGCCGCCACTTCGAGTTCTGCGCTTGGCTCATCTCCGAAGTAGGCAAGAACTGGGCCGAGGCCGACGCCGACGTGGGCGAGACCATCGATTTTCTTAAGTTCTACGCTCGGGAAGCTCTGCGCCTGTCCGCTGCCACCACCCCCATCCAGTACCCTGGCGAACGCAATCAGTTGCGCTATATCCCGCTCGGCGTCGGCGCGGTCATTCCGCCGTGGAACTTCCCCTTCGCCATCATGGCCGGTATGACCGCGGCCTCCATCGTCACCGGCAATACCGTGATTCTGAAGCCCTCCAGCGACTCGCCAACCATTGCCGCCAAATTTGTCGAGGTGTTAGAAGAGGCAGGCATTCCCGGCGGCGTGGTCAACTTCTGTCCCGGCTCCGGCGCTACATTCGGCAATGCCATCGTCGAGCATCCCAAAACCCGCTTCATCGCCTTCACCGGCTCCAAGGCCGTCGGGCTCGACATTCACGAGCGCGCCGCAAAGCCTAGGCCGGGCCAGGTATGGATTAAGCGAACCATCCTCGAGATGGGCGGCAAGGACTCCATCCTGGTCTGCGCCGATGCTGATCTCGATGCGGCTGTCGACGGTGTCGTCGCCTCGGCCTTCGGCTTCAGCGGGCAGAAATGTTCCGCTTGCTCCCGCGCCATCGTTGAGGCGCCGCTCTACGACGTGTTTGTCGAGCGCGTCCGCGAAAAGGTGGCCAAACTCACAGTAGGTGATCCTGCCGCCAACCACAACCTCGGCCCGGTCATCAACCAGGCCGCACTCGACTCCATGCTCGGCTACATCGAGATCGGCAAGAAGGAAGGCCGTCTCATCGCCGGCGGTACAACACCCCAGACCCCGGATGGCGGCTTCTTCCTTGAGCCCACTGTCTTTGCAGACATCGCCCCCAACGCCGTGCTTGCCCAGGAAGAGATCTTCGGGCCGGTGCTGGCCATCATCAGGGTCTCGAGTTACGAGGAAGGTCTCGCCGTCGCCAACAACACAGAGTACGGCCTCACCGGCGCCATTTACTCTGCCGACCGCGCAACGCTGGATCACGCCGCCCAGGAGTTCCATGTGGGCAACCTCTACCTCAACCGCAAGTGCACGGGAGCCATGGTCGGCGCGCACCCCTTCGGCGGCTTCAACATGAGCGGCACCGACTCTAAAGCTGGCGGTCCCGACTACCTCTACCTCTTCACCCAGGCCAAGAGCGTTGCTGAAAGGCTTTAGCAGTCTGTCGGAGACACATTGCCCCCTTTGGTTAGTTTTTAAAATGAGAGTTTTGGTCCCGGTTTACGATTCTGGCTATGGGCAAGAGCTTGCTTCCTGACGATGTGAATCAGTCTTTGCTATTCCCTCCTCCTCTGCACGATTGGCTTCCGGAAGCTGATTTGGCGCGATTTTTGGTGGACGTGGTTTTTTAGCGCTGGTTCTGGGGGGCGATCTACGCCGCGTATGAAGCCAGGGATATCTGCCGCATGTCGGCAGATTCCCCAGCGACAGGTCTTCGTCGCTGGGGTGGAAGGAACGGCAACCTGCCTCGGATTCAGCGGGGCACGGTAGCTCTGGATTTGCCCTGACTAAAGCTGCGGACTTGTCCCGCACAGCGCCGGACTCTCATCCCGCGTCGGCAAATTCTCCCTCGCGCATTTGCACATAATTATGCGCATCCGGCGCACACTGGTCTTGATGGGTTGGATCATGCAAATCTCCAGCCTCCTCAAACCGGAAAAAACCAGCCCGGACCTCGCAGCCCGGTCCAGGACTACATCGATTTTTCTGGTTTTGCTCTATGCCGATGAAACTAAATAAGTTACATGCAAAATCGGCCATTTTGTGCATTGATATACTTGACGAACGAAAGTTGACGCGACCACAAGGTCCGGGGTCCCCGGCGACAGGTCTCCGTCGCAGGGGTGGAAGGTCCGGGGCTCCCGGCGACAGGTCTCCGTCGCTGGGGTGGAAATCCGGCCCTACTTCATTCTCGCCCTCGGCAGTGGACCCGCCACAGCCATCAGGCTCGGCTTCGTCTGACCGGATTTTCGCTCGCAACGCTGCGCGTCAGTATCTGTCGATACGCCCTAGGGCGGGGTCATGCCGGAACTGCCCGCGTTGTAGATACCCAGGACCTGGTTCGCGGTCAGAGCCGTGTTATAGACCTGCACCTCGTCAATCAGGCCCGTGAAGGGGGAGCTATCGATAGGCGCTTCTCCAATAGCAAACCATGTCCCGGTGTACAGAATCGTGCCATTCCAGACTGTCCCGAGCGTCACAGATGGTTGACGTACCCCGTTGTAGTAGATCTGGGCGGGATTGTTCGCTGTTTGAGCGGCTGTGATCAGCGTCCACTGGTTAAGCGGAACCTGAGTCGTTGTTTCGGCAGCGTAACCTGTGCTCCCGTCCCCAAGGGCGAATTCGATGTGGCCTAGCGGGACACCACTCAAGCCCTCCGGGTTGGTGCGTCCATCGAGGTAGATGCTCGCACCGCCGACCGTGGCGTCATCCTCGCTTCCCACGATTGCTTGAATTGCGCCGCCAGCCGGATAGCCCGTCACGTAGATCCATGCCGATAACGTGATGGCATTCTGGATCTGCAGGTTGGCTGGGACGGGTTCCCCGATCAAAACATACTGATCGGCTCCATTGAGGCTGAAGGCATCGCCCACCTCGCCCAGCGCAAAGGAAGCGCCGTTCTCGAGAGTTCCGTTGTTGCCGCCAATAATGTCGTTGGCGTTATCGTTCCCCGGCCACCACGAGACTAGGCCGGCTGGTTGCGCGACGGGAGCGTTCAGCAGCGTTACATTGGCTGAGCAGGACGCGTTTGTGCCCCCATATTGGCCGTTGCAGGTCCAGGTCCAGGAGCCGGGATTGGTGATCGCAGAGGCCGTACCGGCGGAGCAGAGGTTGGCGGCCGGCGCCGCGGAGAACGACTGGCCGTTGGCCGATCCGCACGCGCCGTTTAAGGCTGTGGTTGTGTTGGTGGTGAAGGTGGAGAACACGCCGTAGCTGTAAGACGGGTTCCCGGCTATGTCGGTGAGATACCAGTTGTTGGGCCAGTACACAAGATCGTAGATCGTCGATTCGGCAAGCGGCGTCGCGGGTGTCAGAATCGCGGTCGTATAGTCCGGCGAGAAGGTGATTGTGGCCGGTACCGGAGTCGCCGTGTTATGCAGCTGCAAGTAGACGTTGCCGCTGTTGATGAGGACCGGGTCCATGGCCTCGCTGAAGGTCACCGACAGCGCCTGCGTATTCACATCCACGCTGGGCGCGCCGTTTGCCGGGTTGGTGGCTATGACGGTCGGGTTGGTCCAGTCGAAGCTCGAACCGGTGGTGAAGGTGCTGGTAACCGGAGTCATCGGATTGCCGTTGTAGTCGGTCACGCCGGTGACGTTGAAGGTGTAGGCGATGTTGGGCTGCAACACGTAAGGCAACTGCAAGGCCACGATGGTGTCGCCGTTCTCTGGATAGGCGGTGAGCGGGATCGGGCTTCCGCCGGCCGGAGTGAGGGTGATGTTGCTCAGCGAGTCTGCCGCGACCGGCTCGTTGAAGAGAAGGCCGAGGCTGGTGCCGGCCCACGGACCGTTGTTGCTGTTCAGCGGCACGTTGGTCATTCCGTTGGGCGGGTTGGCGTAGAGTAGCGTCGGCCCTGCGCTGCTGGGGCCGTTGCCGGTGTAGAAAACGTCGTCGGACGACCACCAGTAATAAGAACTCTGCGCGTTGCCTGTGAGGTCGATAGCCCCGCCGCAAGCGTAGTAATACTGGGAGTCAGCAAACAGCGGGGTTGTCGGCGTCATGGTCACCGCCATCAGATCCGAGGAGAAAGTGTAAGCCACCGGAATGCTGGCGTTGGTTACATAGCTATAAACGTAAACACCCGAGGGGGTAATGCTGCTCGGATCCATGGGCTTCGTGTATCGGCAGGTAAAGGATGCATTGGTGGCAACCCCTGTCTGCCCGTAGGAGAAGTCCTGGTAGGCGTAGGCGCTCGTGAAGTCAGGCAGTGGTCCGGTGGTGAATGTGGAACTGGCCGGGCTGAAGGTATTGCCGGCGTAATCTAGCAGGCCGTTAACGTTCACCTGGATTGCGCTTGACGGCGGCAGCGGATTGACCGGGTAGAAGTTGGCGCCCAGAACATCAGCGCCGCTGTAGTTGTAAGTCCATGTGCCGGGGATTGGATTGCCGCCGCTGGTCACCTGGACGGTGGTGGCGTTGACCGTGGTGATGTCTACCGGCTTGGAGAACTGGAACCGGATGAAGGCATTGGTGCCTATATTCACAACGCCGTTCGGCGGTCCGATCTTGACTGTGCCTGAGTTGGTGTCCGGTCCGCTGGAGGTGGTGATGTAGTCGGCCCAATAGCAATCGGTCTGGGCCGCAACTCCATTGGTTCCCAAGACGCTGCCGTTGCTGGCGCACAGGTAATATGGCGAGACCGGATTCAACAGCGAATTGGGCGTCAAACGCACGATGTTTGGCGAGGGCTGGGTGATGGTGGTCGGCAGGTTGGTGCCGACGGTTGCGTCGTACATGAACACGTTGCCGATCAAAGTGGTTGGATCGATCGGCAAGCTGAACTCGATGTCAACCTCGCCGTTTGTAGGCATCATGCCCGTCCCAGAAGCGGGGCTGATTGCAACGATCTGAGGTGAGGCGGTCGCCGGGTTCACGGCGGCCACGGTGTAGAAATACCCGCTGTTGGCAGAGAAGGCGTTGCCATTCACATCCAGCACGTTGGCTGAGAAGAACCACTGCACGACCGCGCCGTTGGGGAACGGAGTGCCGGGCGTGAATTGCACCTCGTAGCCGCTGGCCGTGGACGCAACGGTTCCGCCGTATACCTGGCCATTCACGGTAACAGTTAGGTTGCCCGGCAACGTGGCGGCATTGACCGGGCGGTTGACATAAAGCGTCAACAGCGTGTCCGTCGGGACTCCGGTTGAGTTCCACGACGGGTTCACGGCGGTCACGCTGCCGGCGCCTGTTGCGGGATTGGTTGCGGTGGTAAACGTGCTGAGGAAGTTGGCGGCCAGCGCATTGCCCGACATGTCGGTGATGCCGCCGGCGGGCAGGGTAATGGTGTAGGTTGTCGCGTCATGCAGCGCGCCGGAGTTGAAGGTCATGGTGCGGTTGTCCGCCGACATCGTGACGCTGCCGTTGGTCTGCAGATCCTGGCCCGCGTAGAGCTGCGCATTGTAGACGGTCGTTCCAGTGGAGGGGTTGTAGCTCGATACGGTGCCGGGATTGATCGACTTGTTGAATGTGACCGAGACAGGTAGATCGTGACGCACATTGGCGGCGCCGTTGGCGGGGTTGACCGCAACCACCGTCAAGGGGGTCGTATCGGGCGTTGCCGTGGTCACGGTGAAATACGTCAGCTGCTGCGGCCAGCAACTGCCGCCGTAGAACACATCGCCCAGTACGTCGGTAGGCCCGCCGCACTCGCCGACGTAAACTGTTGAACCGGCCGGGTAGGGGCTGGCGGGAGTAAAGGTGACCGTGTTGCCGCTGATCGCGTAGGTCCCGGCCAGGGTGAGGCCAGCCCATGCGTTCATCACCGGCAGCGTGCTGCTGTTCACCGTCGTCGGATCCAGAATCTGGCTGAAGGTGAGAACAATCTGCGCAGTGGCCGAGACGTTCGTCGACCCCAAAGGAATATTGATGCTAGTGAGATTGAGCCCGCCGGTGCCAGCGATTGCTCCGGTTGTGAACGTCGTGCTGGAAGGCACGACTGCGTTGCCGTTGGCGTCGGTGAAGCCGTTGACATTAATTGTGAAGGTCATGTCGGGCGACAACGAGTTGGTGGGCACGAAGGTCAGCGTCTGGTTGGTGGTCATGGTCACGGTGCCTGCCACCGGGTTATTGCCCGAATCAAGCAATGTGATCGAAGTCTGGCTCCAACTGGTGGGATCGATGGCCGCGCTGGCGGTGACAAGTACCTGTGCGTTCAGCGGAATTCCCATGGCGCCCGGAGTGGGACTGACGGTGACCGTGGGACCCGCGGCGACCGCTCCGCTTCCGGTATAGAAGTAGAGGTTGAATCCAGCGCCATTATTGCCGTCTTGGTCTTGATATCCGCAGCAGGCCCCGAATTCGTAGAGAGTGTTGGGCAGCAGCGGAATCTGCGGCTGCAACGTGACTTCCATCGCATTGGCCGAGAGCGTGACAGTCAGTGGAATCCACTGTTCGGTGTCGTTGAGGTACATATTGAACGTGCTGTTGGACACTGTAACCGGATTGAGCGGCTTGCTGAACACCAACTTGGGAACGACGTTTGTTCCCACCGTGGAGTAGTTCGGCGGATCGTAACTGACCACCGCCGGGGGGTTGATATCGAAGGTGGCGCCAGTGGTGAAGGAGTCAGTGACGGTGGCGACCTGATTGCCGGCCGGGTCCTTGACGCCCGCAATCGTGAGCTGGTAGGTGGTGTTGGGCGCCAGCGGAGTCTGGGGTTGGACCTGAAGAACCGTGTTGCCTGCGCTGAGCGACGGCGAGGTGAGCACCGGTGCGCCGCTCGCGGTCAGGGTGACGCCGGTGAGGGTGTTGGGATCGACGGGCGCGCTGAACTGCGCTTCGATGAAGACATTCGTGCCCAGGCCTGTTGCCCCGCTCAGAGGATTGAGCTTGACGACTGTGGGAGCGGTCGAGGCGCCGGTGAAGTCGGCGTAGAAGTAGGTGTAGGAGGAATAATATGACCCGGTCATTTCATTACCCGCCAGGTCCGAGCCGCCGGCGACGTAGAGGTAGTACTCGCGGCCGGCCGCCAATGGGGCAGATGGCACTAGATAGGCCACCGACTGGTCGCTGCTCCAGGAGAGCGTTGCCGGAACTTGTTGGTTCAGCAGCGTGTCCTGGATAAAGAAGTTGCCGGAGTTGAATGTGGTCACATCCATCGATTCGCTGAACTGAACCGTGATCGATGAGTTGATGGGAATGCTTTCGTTGCTACCGACGCTGGTATAGACGATCGTCGGCGCGGTGACGTCGGGCCCGGCCGCGGTTGTAAAGTTTGAGGTGAAATTCAGGGGATTCCCGACGGGGTCGAGGACGCCGTTGAGCGACATCGTCAGGTTGGTGCTGGCCGGCAGCGGGGCGTTGGGCACAAACTCGACGCGCGTGTCGTCGGAACTGATCCAGAAGCTCCCGGGTAGAGACGTGCCTGCCTGCGTCACCTGGAAGGTGTTGCTGTTCACGCTGACCGGATCGATGGCCTTGTTGAAGACCACGCCCGGAGTGACATTGACCCCCACGTTGGTTGCGCCGTTGTAGGGCACCGCATTGGTGACCGTCGGCAGCTTCGTGTCAACGGGACTGCCGGTGTAGAAGTAGTCGGTCCACATGCCCACAGATGTGGCCGGCACACTGGTTGTACTGGTCAGGCCGGTGGTGACGAGCAGCATGATGTAGTCGTTGGCGTTCAAGTTGCCCGAAGGCACCATGCGGACAACGTTCGGCTGCGGCATCGAGTACGTGACGGATACGTTCAAGCCGGCGTAGTTGTCGTACAGATAAATGTTGCTGCTGTTGACCGTGCTCGGATTGAGCGGAGTGTTGAACTGGACGTCGACGAACGAGTTGGGCGCGGCGTAGGAACCGTCAGGCGGAGACATAACCTGCACGGTTGGCGTCAGGGTGCTGGTGTCGGCGACGACATAGAAATATCCGCTCGCGGCGTTGAAGCTGTTGCCGTAGGCTGCGTCGGTCAGGCTGGCGGTGGTCCACCACTGGATCAGCGCTCCCGGCGTCCAGGCGGAGCTGGGAGTGAACTCCAGCGTGTAGCCGTTATCCAGCACCTGCACTGAGCCTTGCAGCGCCACATTGTTCTGAGCCACCTGCAGGCCGGCATTGGCGCTGGCGGGATTGATGGGCAGATTGGTATAGAGCACGATGGGCGAGTTGACGCCGATTCCGCTGCTGCCCGTGCCCGGCCGCGTGGAGACGACAGACCCCGCGCCGCTCGAATCGGTCGGCATGGTGGTGAACTGGCTGGTGAAGTTGGGCAGCGCGTCGCCGGCGAAATCCTGTATGTTGCTGTTCAGCATCGCCGTCATGGTGGAGTTGTACGGCAATGGGTAGCAGGTGAACTGAACCGTCGAGTTGTCCTGCGACCTCGAGTAGCTCTGGCACCAGGGACTCTGCGAATCGCCGTTGAAGAGGGCGAAGTCGCTGGTGGCGGCGGTCTGGTTGATGGTGTACGGATTGACGGAGCGGTTGAAGGTTGCCACCACAGGCGCGCGCAGGCCTACGTTGGTTGCGTTTGCCGCAGGCGTGAACGCCATAACCTGGAACGGCGGCGGGGTGGGTGTGACCGGCGTGGCTGTGCTGGCGGTGGTGAAGGAGGCGAGCTGGTACGAATAGCAGCCGGGGATTGATTCTCCGGCCGTATCGTAGGGCCCATTGCAGTTGCCCAGGTAGATTAGCGTATTCACCGGGAAGGGGCTGTCGGGCGTGAAGGTGACCGTGTTGCCGCTTACCTGGTAGCTGCCCGCGATCCCTGCGCTGCCATTCCAACCGATCATCACCGGCAGAGTGCTGGCGTTCACCGTCGCTGGGTCGATCGGGTTGTTGAAGTTGATGGTTATTGTGGTGTTGGTTGGAACGCTGGTCGCGCCGGAAGCAGGGGTGGTGCCTACCACCGACAAGCCGCTCGAGAGGCTGGCGCCGCAGGTTTCAATCATGCCCTGCAAGCGGAAGCCCTCCCAGTTGTAACCAGTCAGGTTCCACTGCAGCGAGAGCGTGTTCGAACCTGCATTCAAAGCCGACTGTGGCAGGGTAATCGACAACGGCGCGAGGCTGTAGAGTGCGGAGATTGCCCCGGTGATGGGAGTCCCGTTCAACAGGAGGGTGCCTTCCCCGTACACTCCCATCGCCCCGTCGAAGCAAAGGTTGTTGAGGCTGTAGCCGGTGAGATTGAAAGTCGTGGAATACGTACCCAGCGAATTGCCAGTGTTCAGATCGGGATCGATTGTGACCCAGGACGAGAGTGGCCCATTGGCCGGCATGTACGGATAAAAGTCAGCATTCCCTGGGCCCATGACTAGAAGCGGCTGCGGCGTGGTCGATCCATTCGGAACCACCACCCAGTTTGCATCGGGGGTGTCGCCGGTGGTGATGAGGTTGCCACTGGCATCCAGGCCCGTCGAGAGGTTGAGCGGTGCGACAGAGGTTGCCGTGGTAAAGGCGCTGGTGAAGGTTGCGCCCGCGTTGCCCGCCAAATCCGCATAGCCGCTGACCTGCACGGTGTATACGGTATTGCCCAGCAGAGAGGCGGTGGGGCTGAAGGTCAGGGTTACCTGGTCACTGGCCAGTGTTGCAGTGCCGGCGATGGGCGAACCGCCCGCGGGCGTCACCGTAATCGAGTAAGACGAGGTCGGATCGATGGCCTCACTGAAGTGAGCCACGACCTGAAAATTCAGCGGCACGGAAGTTGTGGCGTTGGCCGGGAAGATGGATGCCACCGTAGGCGGAGTAAGCTCGGTTCCGGCGCCGGTGGTGAAATATCCGTAGGTCCCGTATAGGTAGTTGCCATCCATGTCGTAGTAGCCGCTGCTCATATAGAGGGTGTAGGCCGTGTTGGGAAGCAACGGCAGAGACGGGGTAAAGGTGGCGCTGAGACCGTTGGCAGCGACATTGACTGCGCCTTTGAGATACTTGCCGCTGTCGTAGTTGTAGAGGAACAGAGTCCCCGTGTTGATGTCGATCGGGTTGACCGGCTTGGAGAAAGTCACCTTGGGCGCGAAGTTGGTGCCAAGGTTGCTCTGGAAGTAGGAAAGACCCACTGCCGCGCTGTCATTTATGGTGTCCGCACCGCTGCCCGTGGTGAAGGTGAACGAGCCCGGCGTCAGGGCGTTGCCTGCAGTATCGGCCAGTGGCGCGCCGTAGCTGACCGTGTAGGTGGTATTGGCTGCGAGGGGTGACGTGGGCGTGAAGGTCACAATGTTCCCCGGCCCGGAATCCTCCCAATAGTAGTAGTTAATGATGTTGCTGTTCCAACTCCATGATCCGGCAACATTTGTGCCGCCTGTGCTGACGGTCAGCCCAGCCTGGGTGGCCTCATCCATCTCTGTGCTGAACTCGAGCTGGATGGACGCATTGGTGCCAACGACGTTGGAATTGGAAAGCGGATTGGCAGCAACCACTGTGGGCGTCGTCGTGTTTGCGGTAAAGGTGGTGCTCAGGCCGAAGTAGTAATAGCCGTTATAGGGCCACTGGCTGTACGAGAAGGTGTTGCCCGAGGCATCCTGAATGCCGTTTGTGAGTTGCAGGGAGTACTGCGAATTGACGGCCAGCAGGGCACTGGGCGTAAAGGTCATCACCAGGCCCGAGGCGTCCAGAGTTACGGTGCCAGGCACGGCAATATTTCCCTGGTTGGGATTGCTGGTCAAGTACAGCAGCACATTGCTGGTATTGATCGTGCTCCGCATCATCGGCTGGCTGAAGACCACGATGATGTTGCTGTTGGTGGGCATGCCGCCATTGAAGGCTGCGGGGCTCACGGAGACCACGGTGGGCGGCGATACCACGGCC
Source organism: uncultured Acidobacteriaceae bacterium (assembly GCA_963776535.1). Lineage (GTDB taxonomy): Bacteria > Acidobacteriota > Terriglobia > Terriglobales > Acidobacteriaceae > Telmatobacter. The sequence continues at coordinate 448,966 of CAVZNB010000002.1, forward strand.
GGCTGGATGGTGAATCCGGCAGCGACGTTCTCTATCTCAGATCCGGTGGTCAGGATCACGTCGACCGGACCGAAGGCGGCATTCGGATCGATGGTGAGGCTGGCTGTCAGGGTGGTTGCGTTCGTGACAGTGACCGGGCCAGGCGCGCCTTCTGCGGCGCCGCCCACGCTGATTGCAGGGCCAAAGCTGGCCGTTGTGGTTGCGCCCCAATTGGTGTATTGGCCGTTGATTGTGACCGTCACGGTCTGGCCGGGCGAGCCGATGTTGGGATTGATCTGGGAAATGGCCGGCGTTCCCGGCGTAACGGTGAAGCCGTTGATAAGGGTCTCGGTCTGGCCGTTGGTGGTGACCGTAACATTGCTGCTGCCCACCGGGGCGTTCGAGGCAAGAGTGATGTTGGCGGTCAACTGCGTAATGCTCGCGACCGCGACTGAATTGACGGTGATTCCCGAGGCGAAGGTCACGGTCGAGAAGCCCTGCTGGAAGGTGGTGAATTCGCCGGTAATGACGACATTGACCGTGGTGCCCGCCTGGGCGGAGCCAGGTGCGGCTGAGACAAGTTGCGGCTGGCCGGCGAGTACACTGAAGCCGCCGGTGAGGGTGGCGACTTCAGAACCTGTCGTCACGGTCACATTGCGGGAGCCGATGGCGGCGGCCGGATCGATGGTGATGGTGGCCACGGCGTCGGTCGAGTCGGATACCGTGAGGGCGTTGACAGTGATGCCCGCGCCGAAGATTGCGGTGCTGGTTCCGTTGACGAAGTGGGAGTTCAGACCCGTGAGGCTGACGCTCAGGTTGGTGTCGCCCTGATGACCGGTCGGCGGGTTCACGGCGGAAATTATTGGATTACCGGCGGTGACGCCGAATCCTCCGAGGATCGTGGCAACTTCCCCGCCTGTGGTCAGGGTGACATTGTACTGACCAACCGGCACGGAATTCGGGATCGAGATGGTTACGGTTGCGCGGAGCGCGTCGGTGACGCTGACGCCAGTAACCGAGATGCCTCCGCCGAATGCGGCCGTGGTTGTGCCGTTGGCGAAGTTCGTCTGGCTGCCCGTAACCACCACGGTTTGCGTGGTGTCTTGTGAGCCGCTCGCCGGGCTCAAGCTTGCAATGGCCGCCGGACCCACCGTGACGTTGAAACCATTGTTGAGCGAGACTATCTCGTTCCCGGTGGTGATTGAGACATTACGGTAACCCACATTCGCCGTAGGTTGCACGGTGATGTTCGCCATTGCTGTGGTCGCGCTCATCACGGTTACCCCGTTTATCGTGATGCCGGCGCCGAAGTTCGCTGTGGTCGTGCCCTGCACGAAGTGCGTAAACTCTCCGGTGATGTTGACGTTCTCGGTTTGCCCCTGATATCCGCTGGAGGCCACCACGGCAAGCAGTTCCGGCTGGGTCTGGGTGATGGTGAAGACATTGCTTCCCGTGGCGACTTCCCCGCCGGTAGTCGCGGTCACCGAAACCTGGCCTGCATGTGCATAGTCGGAGACGGTGATGTTTGCGGTGATCGAATTCGCGGAGTCTACCGTGAAACTGTTGATCAGCACGCCGGGGAAGTTGAGTTGCGTGACTCCCTGGACCCAGTTGGTGTTCGTGCCGTTAATTTGCACTGCGGGCAGGTTCACGCCCTGGCCACCGGTCGAGGGCAATACGGAATTGATCGCCGCCGGTCCGGAACTGACATAGACCGCATTCTGGATGCCCAATACTTGTGTGCCGGTGGTGACAGTGAGGTTGCGCCATCCGACGTTCGTGGTGGGCTGCACATAACCGTCGACTGTCATCGAAGTAGGTCCGGTCACGCTGACGTTGGTCAACACGATTCCTGGACCGTAGGAGACCGTCGGCGGGTTTGCGGCGGACCACTGCGTTGCCTGGCTCAGGATGGTGAAGATGGCGCTGCTCTGCTGAGGCAGCGAAACTGGTCCGGAGGAGAGAAGCAGGGGAGTGCCCGGCTGCACCACAAAGCCGTTGGTGATGGTGGCTACTTCGCCCGCTGTCTGGGCGGTCACATTGCCCGGGCCCTCTGCCGCCAGGGCGGGAATGGTGAGCGTAAGGGTGGCGTCGGTGTTGCTGTTTACTGTTGTGTTGGTCACTACGATGCCGGCACCGAACTGGAACGTCGTTGCCGAGTCCCAATGCGTGTTCTGGCCGGTGACTTCGACGGTGATCGTGCTGCCCTGCAGTGCTGTGTTGGGCGCGATGGCCGCAATCAGCGCCAGACTGGGCGTGACCGTGAAGGCCGCGCCGCCGACCACCTGCGCGGAGCCGATGGCGTCCGGCGTGGTCGCAGTCACGTTGCTGATGCCCAGCGGTGCCAGTTGATTGACGCTGACGCTTTGGGTGGCGATGGTGGGCCCAAGAATCGTCGGCGGCCCGTTCACCGTGACGCCCGACCCGAAAGCGAACGTCGTAGTGCTATCGAAGGTGGTGTACTGGCCGATGATGTTGACCGTCAGGCCCTGTGCCCCCTGCATTCCCGAGCCGGGATCGACGATGCTCAGAGTCGGCTGGGCAACCACCACGTTGAAGCCCACGGTCTCCGTCTCCGAGGCGGTGGTGAAGACGATCAGGTTCGACTGCGCCGTGGTTGCGGTGATGGTGATGTTAGCCAGGGCCGTGGTAGGACTGGTGACCTGGAAAGTATTCACCTGAATGCCGCTGCCAAAGCTCACTTGGGTTCCCGTCACCGGAGTCGGATCCCAATGCGTGTTCTGGCCGTTGAAGCTGATGGTGAAGGTCTGACCGGGAAGCCCGGAGGTCGGCCAGTAGTACCAGATATAAGGGGTCGGCGGCGGCGCCGGCGCGGCCACTTGGAAGTTCCCGGTGAGAATTTGCGTTCCGGTTTGCACCTGGACTGTGCGGTAACCGAGTTGAGCCGCGGGATCGATATTGATCAACGCCTCGATGTGCGTATTGTCATCTACCTGGAAAGATGTGACCGTGATGCCGGGACCGAAATTTACCGTGGAGGTCGAGTCCCATTTCGTGAAGAGCCCGTTGATCACCACTTCGAGTTGGTTGGTCCCAGGCGTGGCATTGTTGGGGTTGAGATACGTAACCACCGGGATGCCGCCGGTGATGACAAAGGCTCCTCTGTCGGCCAGAGCTTCGCCTGCCGTCACCATGAAGATGGAACGCGGATTGGGGTTGGCCGTGGGAGAGATGTTCATATCCACTGTGGCGCTGGTCGGGCTGTTGATGATCACCGAATTGATGGTCAGATCGGAACCGGCTCCAGGAATCCAGAACTGTGTGAAGTTCTGCGCCCAGTGCGTCGCCGAGCCGCTGACGGTGAAGACGACCTCCTGTCCCTGGTTGCCGGTGGCGGGCGCAACCTGGCTAATGATCGCCGGACCTGGAATGATGGTGAACGCGTTGTTCGAGACGATTTCGCTGCCAGTGCTGCCGCCTGGAGAGCCCGGCGGGCAGGCGTTGGGCGTGCCGGCCAGAATCGCACAGGGGACCTGAGGTGTGGTCACTGTGACCAGGCGCAAGCCCGCGTAGGAGAGCGGATCGATGCTGATGCTGGCGTCAACCTCGGTGGAACTCACATACGCCACGCTGTTGACCGTGATCCCGGCGCCAAAGGTAGCGGTGCTCAAGGCGCTGAAGTTCGAGTACTGGCCAATCAGTTGGACGGTTAGGTTCTGCACGCCCTGCTCGGCTTGGTTGGGTATGGCTTCCGTGAGTTCGGCAACGGCCGGTCCCACGGTGAATCCATACTGCTGGCTGGCCACTTCGCCCAAAGTGGTCATGGTCACGGTCTGGAAGCCGGAAGGCGCCGTCGTGGTGATACCGAGTGCGACCGTGGCGCTGGTTGGGCCGGTTACAGTCACGTTGCTGACATTGACGCCGGAGCCGAAGTTCGCCGTCGTCACCCCCTGCTCGAAATGCGTCGCCGAACCCGTAACTGTTACCGTCTCTGTCGATCCCTGCAGCCCTGATGCCGGAGAGACGCTGGTGATTTCTGCCGGACCCTGCGTTACGCAGAACGTCCCAGGCAGGCTCACCTGCTCGCTGTCGGTGGTGATGGTGATGGTGTGAGAGCTGGGCGTGACCGGCAGGCACCAGGGCGTGTCGATGTAGGCCAGTGGACTCACGGTGATATTGGCGATGGCGCTTTCGTTGTCGATCACCGTGAAGGAATTCACCGTAATGTCCCGGTTGAACGCGGCTGTGGTGACTCCTTGCTGCCAATGTGTGAAGCGGCCCAGTACCTGCAGATTCAAGATATTGCCCTGTTCTGCGCCGCCGGGCGTGGTGGCCAGCAGTGTTGGGAATCCCTGTTCGATGTCGATCGCCTGCTGCAGTGTGACGACCTCGCCGTCGGTGGATGTGGTCAGCGCGGCGTAGCCTACCGGGGAACCGGAGAGCACCGTGATCTGCACAGTTGCCGTTGTCGGGCTCGTAACCGTGAGGCTATCCACGGACACGTTGGGACCAAAGCTTACTGATGTTTCACCTTGCAGCCAGTGTGTGCCTAGCCCAACAAGGTTCAGAGTCGTCGTCTGCAGTTGCATCACCTGCCAGGGCAGTGTGGCCGCCGGAACGGCAACTCCGTTGCATGTCAGCGCGCTGTTGACTGCGCTGCAGCCAGGAGGCAGGACGCTGACGATTTCAGCCGCGCCCGGGGTCACGCTGAAAGCGAAGTTGCTTTCGATCTCCGAGCCGGTAATCATGACCACGCTGTTGCCCCCCACAGGAGCAGTGGGGGAGACCGAGATAGTCGCCGTAGCCGTGGTCGGACTGGTCACCGTCAGGTTCGCCACGGTAACGCCCGCACCGAGAATGGCCTCCGTTGTAGAGCCCCAGTTCGTCGATGAGCCAGTAATGGTGACATCGACCGTAGAGCCCTGCGCTGCGCTTTGCGGATCTACGCTCAGAACGGACGGGGGGTCGACAAGGAAGCTGCTGATCACCTGCTCCGCGCCCGTATTGACGTAGACCTGCTGCCATCCGACCGGGGACGACGTCGACACGCCGCCGACAAGATAGCTGGTTGTAATGTTGGCTGTCAGGTGAGTGGCATCGAACACGGTAACGCTATTCTCCGTGATTTGCGGGCCAAACAGGACGGTGGTGGTGGCAGAGTTGAAGTGTGTGTTCACGCCGGTAATCGCCACATCCAGCGTGTTGTTGTGCGGCGAGTCATCCGGCCAGATGCTGAAAATCGAAGCGCCGCCGACGTTGAAGTAGGTGCTTACGATCTCTCCACCCGTCGTTAGAGTGATCTTCCGTGAGTCCACCGGGGCTGCGGGCGCGATGGTGATCGTGCCGGTGGCGCTGACCAGGCTGGTGACCTTGAAGTTCGACAGGGTCACGCCCTCGCCGCCTACTACCGGCAAAGTGGCCGACTGATTGAAGTGCGTGAATTGGCCGGTAAAGCTGACGCTGAAGCTGTTGGAAGCCGTACCCGTGGGAGCCACTCCGTTGGCCGGACTCATCGTCAGCGTCGGCGCGTAAGCGTAGACCGTGACCGAAGCATTCACCACCTGACCGCCGGTAGCCAAATAAAATTCATACGTTCCCGGCGGGGTGTTGGTTGGGACCGCGATGTTGAGCGACGCGCTGGTTGGGCTGTTAATCGTGACCTCATCCACGCCGGGTTCGGGAACCGGGACCGGATAGAAGCCGGCAGTTGTGGTGCCCTGCACCCAGTTGGTATTCGAGCCCACCACGGCGAGCGTCACCTGTCCACCCTGCGGAACACTGTTCGGCGTGACGCTTACGATCGATGCGCTCGACGCCGTAACTGTGAAGGTGAACGGGAAGACGGTCGCGCTGCCCGACGGGCCGCTGGTGAGGTTCGCTGTAATGGATCCAGCATTTGCGTTCTGGCTGATAGTGATGTTGACCAATACATCGGTCGCGGAGTTCACGATAATTGAGTTCACCGCGATTTCGCCGGTGAAGTCCGCCACAATGGCGCCTTGACTGAAGTTCGTATTGAAGCCCTGGATCTCCACGTTCAACGTCTGACCCTGCTGGCCGGAACTCGGCGAAACTGAAGTGAGAACCGGGGTGGTAGCGAATACGCCGAATGCATTCTGGAGCGTCGCGATTTCACCGCCGGTCGAGACCATTGCGTTTTGCAATCCGCTCGCCGCGTTGGCCGGCACGGCAAGTTGCGCCACGGCGGTCGTCGGGCTGGTGACCTGCACGCTGGCCACCACTATGCCGCCTGTGAACGAAGCCTGGGTCGCACTCTGCAGGAAGTGGGTGCCGGATGCCGTCAACGTAACAGGAACGCTCGTTCCCTGTCCCGCCGAATTCGGACTCACGCTCAACAGCGTGGCGCTGTTGGGACCGATCTGGAAGGCAGTTGAACTGGAGGTCGCAAACTCTCCGCCCGTCACCATTGTGATGGTACGGTAGCCGACCGGCGTAGTGTTGCTGATCGTGATGTTTGCCTGCGCATCGGTCGCGTCGGTAATGGAGAGATAGTTGACCGTGACCCCGTCGCCGAAGTTGGCATAGGTGGTGCCCTGCACGAAGTTAGTGCCCGTAGATGCAAGGTCCACATCCAGTGTCTGACCCTGGATACCAAAGGCCGGTGTGACGGCGGTGATCATGTGGGCGTTGGAAGGATCGGCAATGATAAAGGCGGAGGTCAACTGCGCCGTCTCATTTCCTCCGCCCGTGAGCGGGGTTACAACCGAAAGATTGCAGGCTCCGTAGACTTCGCTCGATCCGCTGCCCAGCACCAGCGTGGCATTGATCTGGTTCGCAGAGACCAGGGTTTGTCCCGTAACAGTGAGGCCGCAGGACGTGCTCTTGCTGGTGGTTTCGACAAAGCTGATCACCGAAGAAGCACTAAAGTGTGTCCAGCCGTTGCCGGTGATGACCACGGGTACCGAGGTGCCGGCAGCTCCCGCCCCAGGCGCAACTACGGCCACGGCCGCGGCCGGATTGGTAGCGCTGGCCGATCCCGTCAGCACAGCCGTGAGTGGTGAACCAATTGCCGCCGAGTCTGCAATGCTCAACGAGCCGGCGAGCGCACCAAGGGTTGCGGTAGCACTGGGAGCGAAGACCACAGAGATGATGCAGGCTGAATTGGCCGCAATCGTGCCGCTGGCGCAGTTACTGGTCGCGGTAAAATTGCCCGCCGTAGTCAGCGTGAAGGTCTCCGGCTGCACTTCGTGATTGGTCAGCGTGATGTTCTTCGGCGGGCTCAGCGTCCCGACCTTCTGAGCGCTGAAAGTAAGCGATGCAGGCGAAATCGTCAGCGGAGAGGTGCCTGTTCCGGAAAGGTTCACCACCTGCGGGCTGGTCACTGCATTGTCGTACACCTGTAGCTGGCCATCTCTCGTGCCGCCAATGGTGGGAGCAAAGCTCATCGTCACATTGCAGGAGGCTCCAGCGATCAGGGTGTAAGGCAGCGCGGCGCCGCAGGTCGTAGATGTCTGCTTGAAGTCGCCACCCAGCTGGAAGCTGAAGATGTTTACTGCCTGCGAAACATTGCTGTTCTTGATGGTGATGGTCTGGTATGAGCTGGTGGTGCCCACGGGCGCAGAAAAATTGACGATCGAAGCCGGCGTTACGGTCACCGGCGCATTTCCTGAGCCAGTTAGCGTCAATGTCTGCGGACTGAACAGGGCATCGTCGGCAACACTCAGTGTTGCCGTTCTCGTTCCCGTTCCGGTCGGCGCAAAGGTTACAAACAGCGAGCAGTGTGCGGTTGCCAGGACGGACGCAGGCACAGTGGGGCAAGAACTCGTCACTCCGAAGTCGCTGCTGTTGGTGCCCCCGATCGTTACCGAAGAGATGTTCAGAGGGACATTCTGTTCATTGGTCAGCGTGACAGTCTTGACTGCGCTCGTCGTGCCCTCATACTGGGTCCCGAACGACAGCGAAGTGGGCGAGAGTTCGACTGGCGGAATCCCCGTCCCGGTCAGAGCCGCGGTCAGCGGGGTGTTGGGCGCATTGGTGCTCACCGTCAGCGAAGTGGCGGGAACCGCTCCCAGAGCCGTCGGCGACAGGGTCAGCAGGATGGTGCAATTGGAACTCGCGGCCAGCGTGCTTACGCACGTTCCCCCCGTAATAACATAGGGGGCTGACACGCTGAGCGGTGAAATGGTGATTGGCGTCAGTTGGTAGTTGTACAGGGAAATTGTCTTGACCGCGCTCGCCTCATTGATCACCACATTGCCAAAACTCTCCGTCGTCGTCGAAAGCGCAGTCGCGTTAATCCCCGTTCCGGTCAGCTGTCACGGGGGCCAGCGTGTTGGGCGCATTGGTCGTCACCGTCAGCGAAGTGGCCGGAACCGCTCCCAGGGCCGTCGGCGTCAAGGTCAGCTGGATGGTGCAATTTGAACTCGCGGCCAGCGTACTCCCGCACGTTCCCCCCGAAACAACATAGGGGGCTGCCACCGAAGGGGAAATGGTGATTGGAGTCAGTTGGTAGTTATACAAGTAGATGGTCTTTGCCGCGCTCGGCTCGTTTATCACCGCATTGCCAAAAGCCAGCGACGTAACCGAAAACGCAGTTGGCGGCACGCCCGTCCCGGTCAATGTCGCTGTCAGCGGGGTGTTGGGATTGCTGGTGGTCACAGTCAGCGAAGTGGCTGGAACCGCTCCCAGGGCCGTCGGCGTCAGGGTCAGCAGGAAGGTGCAGTAAGAATTTGCGGCCAGCGTGCTCCCGCACGTCCCCGCGGAAATGGAATAGGGGGCTGCCACTGAAGGTGAAATGGCGATTGGCGTCGTTTGGAAGTTGTACAGGTAAATGGTCCTTGCCGTGCTTGGCTCATTGACAACCACATTGCCGAAACCCACCGACGTAACCGACAACGCAGTCGGCGGCACACCCGTTCCGGTCAATATCACTGGCGCCAGCGTGTTGGGTGCACTGGTGGTCACCGTCAGCGAAGTGGCCGGAACCGCTCCCATGGCAGTCGGCGTCAAGGTCAGCAGGATTTTGCAATTGGCGTCCGCGGCCAGCGTGCTCCCGCACGTCGTACTTGAAATGGCATAGGGAGCTGCCACCGTAATCGGTGAAACCGTGATCGAGGTTAATCCGTAGTTGTACAGGTAAATGGTTCTGGCCGCGCTGGCCGTGTTGACCGGAACGTCACCAAAAGCCTCCGCCGTAACCGACAACTCAACCGCGTTGACTCCCGTCCCGGTCAATGTCACCGGCGCCAGAGTGTTGGGCGCACTGGTGGTCACCGTCAGCGAAGTGGCCGGAACCGCTCCCGGAGCCGTCGGCGTCAGAGTCACCGAGATTTTGCAATTGGCGCCGGCTGCCAGCGAAGTTCCGCACGTGGTACTCGAAATGGAATAAGGAGCTGCCACCGTAATCGGTGAAATCGCGATCGGCGTCAGTTCGTAGTTGTACAGGTAAACGCCTATGGGCGCGCTCGTCGTCCCAACATAAACGCTGCCAAAATTCATCGCCGTGGCTGACAGGGCAGTCGCATTGACTCCCGTCCCGGTCAACGGCACTGGCGCCAGGGTGTTGGGCGCACTCGTGGTCACCGTCAGCGAAGTGGCTGAAACCGCTCCCAAGGCTGTCGGAGTCAGGCTCAGCAGGAAGGTGCAGTAAGAGTTTGCGGCCAGTGTGCTCCCGCACGTCCCCGTGGAAATGGCATAGGGGGCTGCCACACTGAGCGGTGAAATGGTGATACTCGTCGTTTGATAGTTGTACAGGTAAATGGTCCTCGCCGCGCTGGCCGTGCCGACTTGAACGTTGCCAAAAGCCACCGACGTAACCGACAACGCAGTCGCGTTGACCCCCGTCCCGCTCAATGACACCGTCTGCGTACCGCCGGTGGTTGCGGTACTGACGATGGTCAGCGTGCCCGCTGACTGAGCGCCTAAACCGGTAGGAGTGAGGGTCACCCCGACGTAGCAAGTTGCGCCGGCGGCCAACGAGCCTGAACTTGGGCATGGGAGCAATGAGGACGTGGCAAGCGCATACGGACCTCCCGCTGTCACACTGATCGAAGTGATGGAAATCGAGGCAGTCCCGGTGTTCTTGAAGCCAACAGCACGGATCGAACTGGTAGTGCCAACCATCACTTCGCCAAAAACAATCGATGTTGCGGAAACGGTGGTCTGCGCAACGACGACGGCCGAAGAAAACAGGCTGAGCATCGAGATCAGCGACAGCAGAAAAAGGCTTTGGGATTTCCGCGCAGGATTCATTCCACGGTCGTACATTGAGTTCCCCCCAGGTTTCAGTTCGCGCAGCGAACATGAGGGACACCCAGGCAGCGCGAGATGCTGCTACCACCCCATTCGCGCTAAACAGTCACCTGGAGGTCTCTCGGAAATAGAATTCTCTCCCTTTAAAATCAACAGCCTACAGGTTCTGCGTTGTTAAGTAAGTAGTTGATTTCACGAAGGCTTACATTGTGGAAATTCCGTATCTCCGACACACTCCTAGTTGAATTGCGAAAAAACATGCTGACAATGGAATCGGTAAAAACTGGCCCATTTGCGTCATCGCCCATCAAGGACTTACCACCATTCTCATTGGGGAGGACGGTGGCAATCAGAAACCCGGAGGGTAGCGAAAGGCTGCCTATACTCGGATGGGTGAGAATGCTAGACAGATGACCTATAAGGACGCAAGCGGGTATCCGCAGCTTCGTTCTCTTTTCTTGCGTCAGAGGTAACTTTTGCTTGACCAGAAGTAACCCTTCGTAATGCCTCAGACAAGCCGTTCCGGCCAGACGATGTACCCGAAGGCGAAGTATTTGTCAGCAACGTACTACACGAACCATCCGCTTGTTCAAAACATCTGGCTAAGCGCCTTGACCACTGTGCAAGAGAACATCATTGCGGACTCCAAGTGCAAGAGATTGACCACTGTCAGCGTGAATCAGCCGGATCTCTACTCCGAAGATGCCAGTCGCATCTTAATGCGCCAAATGCTCGGGGCATTCTTCCAGTATGAGAAGACGTTACTCGTTGCCAAGCGGAAGAAAGGCGCGCGGGTGTGGACGAAAGCCGCTACGGGTTCCTGTGAGGGCAGGAAACCATACAGGGGCCGTCCTGGCGAAGCAAACGTCATTCAACAGATCGTCACCCTACGCCAAGCCGGCAAAGTAATCGATACGATTGCGGATGCATTGAACTTGAACGCCGATGGCGTTAGACCGCGCAGCGGCGGGAAATGGTACCTATGGCAACGTGCAGGTCCGTAGGCCAGATCTGCCGGCACCAGCGGCCGGTCTAAATTACGGGTACACACCATCAAGAGAACAGCAGGAAAGGTGGTTTATGAAGAGGAGTCCTTCGATCCCTTGCAATTTGAAACGATCGATCGGCCCTCCAAGTTTTTTGATGGGAACTCGATCTCACCCCAATCCCGGCCTCTTGAGGTCCTCTCAAGGATTCCGCATAGGCGCCGTCCAGTAGATTCACCGTATCCGAAGGGAAGGCCGAGTTGAGGTGCTGATACTTTGCCGCTCGTCGCAAATCCTTGAGTCCAAGGATGAGCGCAACCGTGTGATTGTCTGCGTCTTTCACCTGCATCCAACTGACCGCCGTGTGCCTCAAATCGTGGAACGTGAAATCCTAGCCACCAGCTGTGCCCACTTTTGTGTTCACCCTAAATGAAACGGAAAGACAGACCGGAGTAGCGCCCAAGGGCTGGCGGCGCTCGGAAGACCGGATGAACACTGAACAAGGAGCAATCGCGGGCATGGGGGGGAGATTGAAGCCATACCCGAATAGCCCATCTTCTATGCTGGGGGTTGTGGGTTCGATCCCCGCCTTGCCTATCACGCAGATCAAGTCGTTTGACCTGTCCTGGATTGGGCATCAGTTTCTGCTGGAATGGAATCTCCGTAAGTTTCGGCTGATTTTCCTGAGGCATGTGTGCCTCGATTATGGGTGTGATAATAACGGGTCCTGCGGATCCAATCCTCGCTCTTCCCCGCTGTGGTTAAGGTTTAAGGCATAAGGGGAGAAGACAGTCCTGAGGCTCTCCCAGATTCTGCACACAATTCGTTGGGTGCTTTGACGCCCGGAGAAGCGGCAGGCGCTTTTGCCAAGGAAAAGGAGAAGCAACTTCCGCATCCCTGGTCGCTTTCCACGCACAACTCAGTGCCGTGGCGCTCGGCGATCCACTTGGCGAGAGCGAGGCCCAGACCGGAGCCCGGCAATGTTCCGTTCGCCGAGAATGCACGAAAGAAGCGTTCAAAAATCCGTAACCTAAGTTCCGGGGCGATTCCGATGCCGGTGTCATGCACGGAGAAGACGATGCGGTCGTTCTTCACCGCGGCGCACAGCCGGACGGAACCTCCTGGAGGTGTATATTTGCCTGCGTTTTCCAGCAGGACCGAAAGCAAGCGTTGAAGGCTGAGAGCGTCTCCGAGCACAAAGAGATCATTTCCCGGAGTCTCTACGCGAAAGTCGAGCAGGGATCGCTGCATGGGGCTTTTCCACGTTTGTTCAGCTTTGCTCAACAGACGGTTCACCCGGATGGGGGCAAACGAGATGGTTTCAGCGCCACCGTCTGCGCGCGCCAGGGAGAGGAGGTTTTCGACGAGGCTTGTCATGCGCACGGTCTCTTCATGCAGTCGAGCGAGAATGGCACGATACTCTTTGCCATCGCGTGGACGAAACAGCGCAACTTCAATTTCGGTGCGCAACAGCGAGATGGGGGTGCGCAATTCGTGAGAAGCGTTGCCGGTAAATGTCCGCACGCTGGCGAAGGCATTATCGATGCGTTCCAGCATCTGGTTCAACGTGCGAGAGAGGTCGGAGATTTCGTCCGTCGCCTGAGTGACAGGCAGCCGGATGTCGAGATTGCGATCGTTGATGCGGCGCGCCTCCCGGGCCAATTCTGCCACGGGGCGAAGCGCTTTGCGACTCATGAAGTGTCCGCCCAATCCTGCGAGCAGAATCACGATCGGAGCCAGGAGAATGAGGTTAATTCGAAAGCTCGACACCAGCGAGATGGATTTGTTAAGCGCGATGCCCGTCTGGACTGAATAGAGCCTGCCTCGGACGCCGATGGGATAAGCTAGGATGCGGACATAGCGAGTCCCCTGGTGGAACTCCGCGGTCACGCCGGCCTTTGGCAACTGGCCAGGGGCGGGCAAATCGGGATTCTGCGCCACCATGCGTTTGGACCGGAAGATCCAATTGCCCTGATCGTCGCGCACCTGCAGATATTTGCCGTCGTCCTTTAGCTCATAGATGGCCGCAAAATCTTCGTTAAGTTGCTGGAGGCTGCGGTCGGAACTTTCATGGCTGAGAACCAACTGAACATCTTCAGCGCGCTCCTGAAGTTCGTGATACTCGGTTTCATCCACGCTTCGTTTCAGCATCCACACACTGGCCAGGCAAAGCAGCGTCGCGGCCGAAGCGAACATGGCGAAGTACCAGAGAGTGAGCCTAACGCGAATCGGCAGTGAACTCATTGCACATCCCTCCGTTGGACGACGGGATCCTGTTTGAAGATGTAGCCTGACCCGCGTACGGTGCCGATGAGCTTCTTGCGGAAGGGGACGTCGAACTTGGCCCGCAAAGAGTTGACCAGTACATCCAGAGCGCTTGGACCCACCGATTGGTCTGGTCCCCACACCACGTCAAGCAATGTCTTTCTGGACACACACTGCCCTGCCCGCCTCATGAGGCAGACCAGCAACAGAAACTCCTGACGCGTGAGATCGATATTCTCAGAGTTTCGGGTGACCGAATGTCGAGCCAGATCGACTGCAGCGTCACCCACCTTGATCGATCCGCCGGTCTCTTTGCGCTGAGGGCGTGTGATGGATTGCAGCCGCGCAACCAGTTCGGGAAAGGAAAATGGCTTTGTCAGGTAGTCGTCTGCGCCGAGATCAAGGCCGCGAATGATGTCGTCTTCAGTGTCGCGCGCCGTCAACATCAGAACGGGAGTCATGTACCCGCGCGCCCGCAAAGCCTGCATCAGGGCGCAGCCGTTCAGGCCGGGAAGCCCAATGTCCAGCACGATTGCGTCAAGCTCATAGGCAGTGGCCATGGTCAAGCCCGTCTCTCCGTCAGGGGCGGTCATGACGGTAAAGCCGCTCTCGTAGAGCCCTTTGCGCAGCAATTCAAGCATGCGAGTTTCGTCTTCGATGATGAGGATCCGCATGCGACGCTATCCCGCGGACGGGCGCATGAGTGATGGATCGCGCTCGTGCCTTCCTTCATTTCACCACGGACCAGTGGTGTTGAGCACAATTGCGGCCAACCTTAGGGAATATTTACCGGATTGTTAACGGCTCTTTAACAAAGTGCCCTAAGGTCCAGCTTATAGCCAGTCAAGAAACCACACCTGATGGGTGGAGCGTGGTGAACGGCTGAGCCAGGAGGCCATATGAGGCGCTTGCCATTTTTGATCCTTCTTTTGCTGGTGTCGACATTTACCGCGTGGGGACAGTCGGCCAAGGGCATTCTTACCGGGCGTGTCGCCGATTCGACTGGGGCAGTGATCCAGGGAGCATCGATTCAACTGACCCAATCCGGATTGTCAGCCACTTCGGATGGGCTGGGGGAGTTTATATTTCCAGCAGTAGCGCCGGGAACCTACACGCTGAAAGCCACGAGTGCGGGTTTTTCAGTATTCACAAAGAGCGTGACAGTGGTTGCCGGGCAGGCGCTGCATGCAGATGTGCAGCTTGCTGTTTTATCAAGCAGCGAGCAGGTTGTGGTGACGGCAGAGAGCGGTAAGAACGAACTGCAGGCCATCAACGAAGAGATCAATGCGCCGAATATCTTACAGGTCATGCCGGAAACGCAGATACTCTCTCTACCGAATGCAAACATGGCGGACGCGATTGGGCGCATGCCGGGAGTTACCTTGCAGCGCGATGAAGGCGAGGGAGTTTACATTCAGGTGCGCGGGCTCGATCCGCGCCTGACCAATCTGACCATCGACGGTGTGACGATCCCCTCACCCGAGGCCGCTGTCCGGCAGATCAATCTGGCAACTATTCCCTCCGACATGATTCAATCGATCGAACTAAATAAGACCTTGTCCGCCAACCAGGACGCTGATGGCATTGGCGGATCGGTGAACCTTGTGACAAAAATGGCCGGTGAGCGACCGACATTATCATTCGGTACCGACCTGGGCTACACGCCAATTGAGGGCGGACGTTACGTGGGCAAGGTGGACCTGACACTTGGGCAGCGATTCGGTGCAGGCAAGCGATGGGGTGTGATCATGGGCGCCGGATACGATTACAACGGACGCGGAATTAACGATATTGAGCCGGATCCGCAGCCAAATCCAGACGGGACGGCGACCCCGTACTACGACAAGATTACCCAGCGCGAGTATCGCTACCAGCGCCTCCGCTGGGGAGGAACAATGGGCGCGGATTATAAGCTGAGCGACCATTCGAGTCTCTTTGCCCACTTCTTGCTCTCGGACTTCAAGGACTGGGGAGACAAATGGTATTACGAACTGAAAACCGATAAGAACAGCGAAACATACTACGAGTCGACGCGCCGTCCCGACTTCATGATCGGCAGTCTCTCCGTTGGCGGAAACCACGTTTTCACCAACAAGTGGGTTACCTGGGGTTCGTCAGCGTCGCGCTCGCGTGAATTGAACTCTGGCGGTAACCCGGAAGTAGATTGGGGCCAGGTCTCGCCTGCGGCGAACAACACCGAGGCAAACATGCCAACCTGCAGCTATGTTGGCACCCCTCAAAGTATCTACAGACCGCAATGGTCGGCACCTTGCATGACTGCCTCATCTCCCGTCTACGATCTCAACAACTATGGAATGACAGAGTTCATTACCACGACCGGCCGGACAGCACAGTTGAACCTGCAGGAGTGGGCAAGCATGGGCCTGAATTATCATCTCGGCTCACGTCCGGCAACCTTTGAATTTGGCGGCCAGTATCGCAATGCGCATAAGTATCAAGATGCGTACACGCCCACCTACGACGCTCCATTAGATGCCAATGGGAATCCCACCATCGTAGCGTCTCAATTTCAGAGCGGATTTGCAGACCCGAACTACTACGACGGCAGTTACCACGTTGGCCCATTTACGAATTACTACAAAGAAACGGCCTACTTTGCAGTTAACCCTGGCGAGTTTGCTCTGGATGAGGACCTCACACACGAGGGCTCCGACTCGAACAACTTCAACCTGCTGGAACGCGTTGGCGCTGGCTACATCATGAACACCATCAACTGGGATCATTTCCGGTTGCAGACAGGCCTTCGTATTGAAGGAACAACGGAGAACACTCTGGGATACATTGTCACAACTGAGGTGGACTCCAGCGGAAATCCGATTTATGACCCCAACGGCAACCCCGTTTGGGCGGGGACGACGCCTTCAAAGAGAAACCAGGGATACTGGGACCCGCTGCCGAGCATTCAGGCCCGGTGGGAGGTGGCCCCACTGACCGCAATTCGTGCGGTGTATGCACGCGGCATCTCGCGCCCCAACCAGTACGATCTGGTTCCCTATTTTCTAGACAACGGGGCGGGTTCCGTGCCTCGCTACTCGATTGGAAATCCAAGTGAACTGCCCACGCATGCCAACAATTACGACGTGCTTGTTGAGCAGCAGTTGAAGCCCTTTGGCCTCATACAGGTAGGGTATTTTTACAAGCAACTCAATAATCCAATTGTCACCACTTACACAGCCTATGCGCCTGCATCTTCAGATCCGGCGGGCGACGGGTACCCCGATATTGCAGCGCAGAACATCAATGCGGCCGGTGCTAACGTCTCTGGACTAGAGTTCGCATGGGATCAGCGCTTCACGAATCTGCCGGGGAGTTTGGCTGGCCTCGGAGCCCGCGCCAACTACGCCTACACCCAATCACACACCAACGGGATACCCGATCGCACAGACCATCCGCCGCTGATTGGTCAGGCCAGGCATGCCTTCAATTTGGAACCCTATTACGAGCGTGGCCGATACCAGGTTCACTTCGCCATGAGCTATAACGGTGCAAACGATCAGGCCTACCAGTATTTCGATAACTATCCCGATCCAACCCAGGACACGCCGGGCGGCCCTAAGGGGCCACTTGCCGACAACTACTTCTATCCGCACATGCAAATAGATGCGCAGGGCAGCGTCCGGCTCTTCAAGGGGTTGCTGCTCACAGTGGACGGACTGAATATGAGCAACGAGGTCTTCGGATTCTACAACGGCAGCCCTCAGTACATGACCCAGCGCGAATACTACAAGCCCACCTACTCTGCAAGTCTGCGCTGGTCGTCGGCTGTTGAGAAGTAGAACCATGCGCGGGCGTTGCAAGGGTTCTGCGCCGCCTGCGCATTGCCTGGAACACAAGGATCATTGAATGCGCCTATTTGTCCTGATTTTGCTTTTCGCCAGCGCGATCGCGGCGAACACGCAGTCGGCTGGCTCACTAACGCTTCGCCAAACTATTCCTCTTCCGGATGTCAACGGAAAGTTTGACCACTTCACCATTGATCTGGCGGGTAATCGTCTGTTTGCCGCGGTCACGGGCAATCATTCGGTGGAAGTAATCGACCTGAAGAGCAACACAGTGGCCCAGAGCATCGGCGGGCTTGGCAAGCCGCACGGGCTGGTGTGGGTGGGAGCGACGAGCAGCCTGTATGTGGCCGACGGCACGCTTGGTGAACTCCAGGTCTACAAAGGAGCCCCGCTCGTTCTTGCCGGAAAGATCAAACTCTCCGAAGATGCGGACGACATGGTCTATGACGATGCGCACCATCGCCTGTTTGTGGGTCACGGCGGAAGCAATGCGGCGAATCCCGCGCGAATTGCAGTCGTGAACACGGACAACTTCACGCTTGTTGCAAATCTTCCTGTCCCGACACATCCTGAAGCTCTTGAAATCGATCCACAGAGCCGGCGTGTCTTTGCAAACATCGCCGATTCGAATGAAGTTGCGGTGATTGCACCGGAGACGCAGGCGATCAGCGCAACCTGGGAACTGACCAAGGCTGCCGACAATGTTCCGCTCGCTTTCGATCGCGAACACCAGATGCTGTTTGTTGGCTGCCGGAAGCCGGGCATGCTGATTGCAATCGATGCCGCAACCGGGAAAGAGATCGGAAGCGCGCCTGCTGCGGGGGAGGGCGACGATTTGTTCTACGACCCGGCACTCCGCAACCTGTATCTGGTCAGCGGAGCGGGCGAGATCGACACTTACCATATTGACGAAGCCAGGACATTGCATTCGCTTGGAGTGGTCCATACCGTTCCGGGAGCTAAGACCGCGCTGTTGGTTCCAGTGCAGGGCTTACTGTATGTTGGCATTCCGGGTACAGCTGGTAAATCAGCGGAAATTCGAGTCTTTTCTACAAACACTCATTGAGGAGAGTTTTCATGCACAGCCTGTCATGTGGTGTTCTCTCAGTTGTGCTTTGGCACTGCATCGGCGCATCGCTCTCCCTCCAAGCTCAAGCGCCGAACGCACAGCAGGCAAGCGCCCCGGTGGAGAAACAGGAAGAGCTCAAGTTTGTAGTGATGATGAGCCGCCATGGGGTGCGCTCGCCCACCGGCAAGCCCGGGCAACTGGATCCATTCTCCCGGCAGCCTTGGCCATCGTGGAGTGTTCCGCCGGGCTACCTTACGGAACATGGCGCTCACCTGATGACGCAGTTCGGCGCCTACGACCGTGAACTGTTGGCTTCGCAGGGCCTGCTTGATGCAAGGGGCTGCGCTGATGCGCAACACATCAGGATTATTGCCGACTCTGACCAGCGCACTCGCGAGACTGGGAAGGCGCTGGCTGCGGGCCTTGCACCGGGATGCGAGCTGACGGTGAGCGCTCTCCCGGAGGGAACGCCCGATCCGCTTTTTCACTCGATCGAAGCCGGTGTGGGTCATCCAGACAAAACTCTGGCCACGACGGCACTGGCCGGACGAATAGGGAATCATCCGGAGGAGATTTCTGAGGCGTACCGCTTACAGTTGGAAACCCTCCAGGCCATTCTGCGTAGCTGCAAACCTGGAGCGAGCTGCGCGGAAACCGGCACAGCTGAGCCTGAATCCATCTTCGCCATTCCATCATCGATAGCGCCGGGCAAAGGGGACCACCTGGTGGAGTTGCACACTCCGCTGAGCGTGGCCTCGACCATGGCGGAGAATATTTTGCTTGAATATGCCGAAGGCAAGGATGCGGCGAATGTGGGGTGGGGCCACGTGGAAATTGAAAAGCTGCGCGACATTTTGCAACTGCATACGGCGAATGAAGACATCTCGCAACGTACCACCTATATTGCGCGCGCTCAATCTTCTAATTTGCTCTTCCACATTCTTCAGTCGATGCGACAGGAAGCTGAGGGACATGCCGTGGCGGGTTCGCTGACCAAAGCCGGAGACCACCTTCTGATTCTGGTTGGGCACGATACGAATATCGCGAACATAAGCGGAAGCCTGGGGCTGTCCTGGCTGATCGACGGCCGGCGCGACGATACGCCGCCGGGCGGAGCGCTGGTGTTTGAACTCTGGAAGAAGCTTGGCACAGGCGACTATTTTGTGCGGGCCTTCTACGTTGCGCAGACGCTGGATCAAATGCGAAATGCTACACCGCTCAGCTTGAAAGCCCCGCCTGAGCGCGTGCCAGTGTTCGTGCCCGGCTGCGGCCAGGCTGACGGCTCATGCAACTGGAGTGCATTTCAGCAGGCGATTCGGGCGGGATACTCTTTGGATTTCGTCAAGTGACCTTTGCTGCGCGCGGAGTTGCCTCCGTGGCACAGCATTTCAATAGAGGTTCCCAACCACCAGTTCCGCAACGCGCTCAAGCGCAGATGCGCCGTAGGAATCGGCGAGGCGTGGATCGGAGGGCTCTTTTGTATTGGCTCCGGAAACGTTGGTCATGGTCACAACGAAGTAGATGTTCCGGATGCGCCCGGCAATGATTTCGGCTGGTTGCGCCGGCTTGGCGACGCGGCATTGCATTGCTTCATTGCCAAGCGCCTTCAGTTGCATGCTGCCCTGCGGACAGGGATGTGTGTCTGTGGGGCCGACCAGTATCTCGATGGACGCAGAGGTTGCTCCGTTCTGACGGGCGAAGCTGCAGGAACCGGCCCCGGTTGCGTCGACGCGCGCCATCACCGTGACATCGCCGCCCAGGAGTTTTGCCGCCGTCCCGGAAGTGAGCCATGGGCATGCGGCGACTGCCTGACCCACGGCGACATTTGAGGAGGCGATCATAAATAGCAGAACGACAAGTCGAACCATGATGATGCCTATGCCTTTGTCTTGAGCCGTGCGGGTGTGAGCGGATCGGACTTCAGGATCTTTCCGCCCTCTTCGAGCACGTAGAGGCGATTGGCGTCGAGGTTGCGGAACTGGTCGATTTGACCGCTCAGCCAGCGCACCTGGACCAGATCGACATGCTTGGCCTGGTCGAGGCCGAAATGTAGCCGCAGATCGTTCTGGGAGAAATAACTGCCCCCACTGCGCAGTTCCTCTGTTTGAACCAGTGGCCGCTCCGCATCGGGCGTTGTGGTTGCCGAAACGGTGACTCGGCTGCCGATTCCCGAGCGGTTGGACTTGGTGCCGACGAGCTTGATCTTGATCCAGTTGCGGTTCAGCGTCGAGATGCAGCGCAGCAATTGCGGTGACCCGTTGATGCAGTTGACGGCAATATCCATCACGCCGTCGTTGTTGTAGTCGCCGAAAGCGCAACCGCGTGCCGGTGCATTCTCCATGATTCCCGGCCCACCTTTTTCCGTTACATCTTCGAAGCGTCCATTGCGCAGGTTGCGATAGAGGTACTTGTGCTCGGCATACTTCAAATCGGTCTTGGACGTATCGACCTCGGGATAGACGTGGCCGTTGGACATGAGAATATCGAGCCAGCCGTCGTTGTCCATGTCAAAGAAGCCCACGCCCCAGCCGAGCAGACGGGTATTCACACCCAGGCCGCCCGGATAGGTGTGGTCTTCGAAGTTGCCGTCGCCGAGATTGGTGTAGAGCGAATCAGTGTCGCCGGCGAAGTTGGTCTTGACGATATCGAACTTGCCATCCCGGAGATAATCGCCGATGGAAACGCCCATGCCTGCCTGGGGTTTTGCCTCCGCCGACAGTGCGGCGCCAGCCTCAACAGCGATATCGCGGAAGGTGCCGTCCTTTTGATTCTGGTACAGCGTGGCAGGAGCGGAGTCGTTCGCAACATAGATATCCGGCCATCCATCGCCGTCAAGGTCGGAGGCCGCAACGCTCAGGCCGTAAGTTCCGACGGCTGTCCACATGCCGGACTTCTCGCTTACATCCGCGAACGTTCCGTCGCCCTGGTTGTGATAAAGGATGTTCTTGCCTCCAGGCAATCCCGGTGGGCCGCAGGCAACAAGGATGCCCTTGTACGTGCATGGCCCGTCTTCGGGCAGTGGCGCGGTCTTCAGGTCAAAGTCAACATAGTTGGCAACAAAGAGATCGAGATGGCCGTCTCGATCGTAGTCGACAAAGGTGCAACCGGTGTTCCAGCGGATCTTCGGGCCCGGCTGAATCAAGCCGGCTGCCAGAGTCACATCAGTGAATGTCCCGTTTCCGTTATTACGATAGAGCGCGTTCTGGCCGTAGTAGGTGACAAACAGGTCGTCGAAACCGTCGTTGTTATAGTCGCCCACGCAGCAGGCCTGACCCCATCCGGTCTTGTGCTCGAGGCCCGAGCCTATAGAAACATCGGTAAACGTTCCGTCGCGATTGTTCTTGAACAGGCGGCAATGCGGCTCCTGGCCCTTGGGAAACCCTTCCAGGCGCCAGCCATTCACCAAGAAAAGGTCAAGCCAGCCATCGTGGTCGTAGTCGTAAAAGGCAAGGCCGCAGCCAGTGGTCTCAAGCAGGTACTTGTTTTTCAACTCGCCGCCGTAGATGGTCTTGCCGGTGAGTCCGGACTCGGTGGCAACCTCGACAAAGCTGACGCCAAGCGGTGTGCCCTCAATGGGCGACTTGGGGCCGGGCGGCGGCGGTGCGGGCTTGGCGTCGTAGCTTCGTTCCATGGGGCCGATCTTCTGCGGCTGCGCCTCCTGCCGGGCGGGAGCGGCCAGGGCAAGAATGTCGGCAAAGGGCAGTACGAGTGCAGTACGGCTCAACGACTGCATGAATTTTCGGCGATTCAAGTTGCGAACTGTCAATACGATTTCCTTCTCAATTATGGTTGTCCCGACCCGGGGGCCGGAGCCGCGCTCAGCATATCGGTGTGCAGATGCCAGGGAACGCTTTCGTTGGAGATCTCAGGATGCTTGCGCAGATAGTCGAGCGAGTATGTGGGCGCGCCGGGATCGATACGCTTCATGGTGTAGAGCGCGGCTTCCTGCTCAGCCTGCTTCTTCAACCCCTTGCGCCGATAGAGAATGGCCAGGTTGTAATGGGCGGCCAGGTCGTCAGGGTCAATGGCCTGTAACGCCTTGAACTGGGCGATGGCCTCTTCCGGGCGGTGCTGCTGATAGTAGGAGATGCCGAGTTCGCGGCGTGCGTCGCGCGACTGCGGGAATTGCGCGATCACCTTTTCGAGATCGGCGACTTCGGCCTCGGAGTTGCGTTGGCGTCGCTCGACCAGTGCGCGGTAATAGAGTGCGCGGGCATCGCCCGGCTTAAGAGCTAGAGCTTTCTCCAAAGGCTTGCCGGCTTCGTCGTACTTTTCCCACTCTATGTAGGTCAACGCCACATTGATGTAACCGTCTTTATATTCCGGACGCAGTTGGACGACTTGTTCAAAAGCGTGGATGGCTTCGTCATACTGCAACTGATCCAGATAGCCGATGCCAAGATTGTTCCAGCGCATCCAGTCTTCGTTGTCGCCAGGAAGCGGCGGTTCCGGCTGGTTTTCGCCGATGTTCAGAACGCGGGTTCGCGAGGTGATCTCAACAACGGGATACGCGGGATGATCGTCGCCGAAGATGTT
Source organism: uncultured Acidobacteriaceae bacterium (assembly GCA_963776535.1). Classification (GTDB taxonomy): domain Bacteria; phylum Acidobacteriota; class Terriglobia; order Terriglobales; family Acidobacteriaceae; genus Telmatobacter. Next base: position 471,777 of record CAVZNB010000002.1, read on the forward strand.
GTTCAGATAACTCTGGCGAAGATGGCGATAGTTGACCTGCGCCTTGAGCGTGATGGGGCCTTTGACGTCCGCAGGCAGGTGAAAACGATAGCGCACCAGTGCCGAACGGCCGGACTGGATGGTGTTATCGTAGGCCATGGAGTGGATGGCGCAGACCATGTGGTTGTCAACGAAATTGCCGACCACATTGACGGGGCGGTTGGTAAAGCTGTGAGCGCCGGGTTCAAGCAACCCGTCGGGCTTGAGAAAACCGCTCTGGTAGATTCTTTGCCGCTGGCGTCCGGTGACTGTGAACTGCGTCCAGGCCTCGTACAGATCGCGCACTTCCGGCACCAGTGAGTGGCCGATCATTCTTGTTCTGAATGACGACCAGGGCCTCCAGCACGGTTCCCCTGCGTGCAACGTGAACGGCACCGTGCCCAGGGGAGCAATCAACTTGTCGCTGTCGCCGAGTTTGAGGCCGAAGATATCCACGTTGAGATAATTTCCACCGCGCAGGAAGGCGATGGTCTTGTCGAGTTGCTCGTCAAATCCGTAGTAGAACGGCACTGCTGTGTTGCCGGCTGGCCAACTGTGCGAGGCAAATGTGCCATCCTTCGCGCCCGGCTCCGGCAAGGAGTTGGGCGCGCGCTTCATATGGCAGCCCTGGCAGGTGGTGAAGTCGGCGGTGTAGAAGGTGAGCGGCGTGCGATTGGAGAACTTCGAGTTTTGCCATTCGTCGTACGGCGAAAATGCGCGAATCCACTTGTAGTCGTTGAGTCCCGGGGGCAGGTTGGCCTTGTGGCACGCAGCACAGAACTCGGGGGTGCGATAGATGTCCTGCATCACTGCCTTGGAATGGCGATCGAGATGGGCCAGGATCTGCGCGTCGGGCACGATGCCCGGTATGCGATTGCCATGCTCATCGACTAGCACGGAGGGGACGCCCATGACATAGCCGCCATTGCCCAGCTTGGAGTCAACACGCAGAATTGAGTGGCAGGTGGTGCAGGTGAGGCCGTCGCGGTCGAAGGTGCGTTCGACAGTTGCCTGCTTATCGAGTGCGCCCGCAAATATCCCAATCGGGTTATGGCAACTGTCGCAGTGGCGCGTAAACTCAATTCCCTTGGTGCGGGGGAGAATGTTGACGCTGGCACGATAGAAGGGAGTTCGAAACGAGTTTGCATGCAGCGACTGACGCCACTGGTGGTAAGCCTCCTGGTGGCAATGGCCGCAGTAGGCCGCGTCGGGGAAGGCGTCCGGCTGAAGAAAGTCGTTGCCTTCCACGGCAGCATTACCGGGAAAGGAGATGTTGCCTTTGACGAAGGCGAAGTTGTATGTCTCGCGCACTTTGTCCGCGTAGGCCTTGCGTGCGTTGGCCTGATCGTCTGGGCCATCTTCGGCCCCATAGGTACGATGGAGCAACAGGAAAGAGACTGCGCAGAACAACAGCGTTAGCAGGGAGATGCGGGTTGCATGGCGGCTCATGGATATAACAGTCCCGGACAAGGGTTGCCATCTTGCCCGAACGACAGGTTGTCGGCTCAAAATCCACATCAGTACAACAGGGAAGCGAAGGTGTTCCGGCGGTCAGTCTGGCCTTGCCACTGGCAGTATAGGGCACGGGTTGCACCGCTGTACATTGGCAAAATCGGCTCGGATCATTGTTTTTGGCAAGCGGCCGGGCCGTTCGGCACATTCTGCGCATTAGGTTCAGGGCTGCCAATGGCCTTTGCGCACGCGCGCTCCTCGGCTGCCTCGGCGGTCTTACCCTGTTTTTCCAGCGCTTCGGCCAACTCTGCGTGGGCTTCAGCATAACCGGGATCGAAGGTTATTGCGTTTCGAAACTCAACGACAGCGTCGTCGAGTTTGCCGTCTTTCATGAGCGACTTGCCGGAGTTGGTGGCAACCTCTGCCCGCTGGAAGTTCATGTGCGCGCGCATCAGCTTTGCTGCGGTCTTGCGTTCTTCGGCAGCTTCAGCGGATTGGTTTTGTTTGACCAGCACCGCCGCCAGTGTCAGGTGCGGATCAGCTTGATCGGGCAACTGCTTGATGGCTTCGCGGAGTGCTGTACCTGCCTCCGGCAGGCGATCGAGCTTGTTGTAGACGCTGCCCAAAGTTGCCCACGCGTCTCCATTCTGCGGATGCAACTTCAGGGACGCTTCAAGCCGCGAGGCAGCTTCATCGTAGTGCGCTTCCTGCATGTAAAGGACGCCGAGCAAATAGTTTGGTTCATAGCGCGCGGGATCGAGCTTTGCGGCCGTCTCCAGTTCCGGAATGGCATGGGCTGCATCGTCTTCGATCTTGTAGGCTGCGCCCAGGTTGTAGTGCAGCTGCGGGGAATCCGGAGCGAGTTTGAGAGCAGCCTGCAACTCGACAATGGCGTCGTCTGTTTCGTTCACCTGAAGATAGGCAGCGGCAAGGTTCAGATGCGCGGTGACATTGGCGGGCTGCAAGGCAATGGCGCGCTGTAAGAACGGGACAGCATCCCGGGCTTCATGCGCCTGGGTCAATGCCAGTCCAAAATTCACCAGCGCATCGGCGTTGTCAGGCTCGGCTTCGACGACGCTCTTGAACAGGGGGGTTGCTTCGTCCAGCCGGTCTGCGCGCTGCAGCACAAGCGCCAGTTGGTAGGCTGCCGCGGTTGATTGGGGCAGGAGCTTGTGGGCCCGTTCCAGGATGGGTTCTGCCTCCCGATCTTGCCCTGCGTCTGCCAGAGCCTTCCCCGCAACCAAAGCGAGGTTTGCATTCTCCGGCTCCAGTTTGCAGGCTTGCAGCCATTCCTGTGCCGCATTGCTCTTCTGCTCGGCTTGAAGCACAAAGCCCAGATGGAGATGAGCCTCGGCGAAGTTCGGCTTGAGACGGATAGCCTCGGAGAATTCCTCCTCGGCATGCGCCCAGTCCTGGGATTGCGCGTAGAGCGAACCAAGATCGTCGTGCAATTGCGGGTCGCGCGGTTGCAAGGCAACGACCTCTTTCATGCGGGCGATTGCTGCATCGGGCTTCCCGGCGCCTGCCAGATCGCGCGCGAAGGAAGCCAGCACACCAGCCGCGATGGGGTGCTTCTGCGCCTGCGCGGCCGCGACTGCTCTTGAATAAAGCGGAATTGCTTTGGCCGGGGCTCCGGTTCGATCGTACGCACCCGCCAGATTCAACAGCGCCGCGGTGTCGGTGGGCTTGATGGCTACGGCCTTCTGGAACTCCGCGATTGCGGCTGGGAGCTGGCCTTCGCGCTCCAAGACTGCGCCCAGCGCGCTGTGGCCCTGCTGCGCCGATGGAGCCAGGCGGACAACGTCTTCAAATTTGGCCTGGGCGGTCTTAAGGTCATTGCGATTGAGCGCTGCCAGGCCTTCACGGTAGTCCGCATCCGCCTGCTTCAGGCTGGCGGAAGGCTCTTGCGGCGCGGCTGGCACCGGGCTGGCGATGGCCAGTCCGGCCAGGGCGAGCACCAGCGCCTGCGGCGGAAGTTTAGGGAAGTTGATTTGCATCGTAAACAACCCAGTCATTTTCTCATGTTGCGTTCTGCTAAGCTGAATTCGCTTTCAGGAGACACCTGGAGCGGGAGGTTTGCAATGCAATTCGTAAAGCTAGCTGCTTGCTGTGCGTTGGGACTGAGCGCGCTGGCGGCGGGTGCGCAGATGGGACCGGGAGGAGCCGCGCAGGCACCTGCCGTTGGGACTATTGCGACGCCGGCGGCTGCGTTGGACTCGCAATTGACCCTGATCGAGGGCGAGATGATGGGCGCGGTGAAAGCCATGCCGGCTGACAAGTTCGGCTTTGCTCCCAGCGCCGCGCTGTTTGTACCGGGGCAGAAGACGGAGTTTGCGACGGTGCGCACCTTTGCTCAGCAGGCAACCCATGTTGCCGAGGCAAATTACTTTTTCTACAGCATCATCAGCGGCATGAAGCCCGATGTGGATGTAAAGGGCATTGAAAAGCTGAGCAGCAAGGATGACGTTGTGGCCGCGCTTGCCGGCTCGTTTGCCTTTGCCCACAAGGCCATCGCGACGCTTACGGCGGCCAACGCGTTTGAAGTGATCAAATCGCCGGAGCCGGGTTTCCAGACGCGGGCTACCCTGGCTGCTTTCGGCGTCGCTCATGGCTTCGATCATTACGGTCAGATGGTCGAGTACCTGCGCATGAACGGGATTGTGCCGCCAGCCAGTGCCAGATAATCCAATTGCTTCCAGTGGGTTGATGGGAAGCTGCTCTGACTTTCCAGTTGGAATCCACTGAGATTTTTCATGGGGTTAACATGGGGGACTGCACAGGGGTGCATTTCCCCGTGTATGATTCGTGCGCCGCAGTCCCCGGGCGGTTTCTCGCTTTCTGGCTTCCCTGGCCATTGGCCGTACGTCCAACCGCACGAGCCGGGAACCCGAGCGAAACGATGCGCCCCGGACGCAACTCGAGCGGATCATCTTCTGGAGGAGAATTCGACATGGCGACAGCGACAGCACTGCATCCGGGCAAGCTCAGCGAGACGGTGAGCTTTCGCCCCCGTTATGGCAACTACATTGGCGGCAGGTGGGTTGAGCCCGTGTCCGGCCAGTACTTTGAGAACGTCACCCCGGTGACCGGGAAGGTGTTCTGCGAGATTCCGCGCTCCAACGCGCAGGACATTGAGACGGCGCTGGATGCGGCGCACGCGGCGCGCGCGGCATGGGGGCACACCAGCCCGACGCATCGCGCCAACATCATGAACCAGATTGCCCAGCGCATGGAAGACAACCTGGACCTGCTGGCGCTGGCCGAGACCTGGGACAACGGCAAGCCCATCCGCGAGACGATGGCGGCCGACCTGCCGCTGGCCATCGACCACTGGCGCTACTTCGCCGGCTGCATCCGCGCCCAGGAGGGCACCATCTCCGAGATCGACCACGACACGGTGGCTTACCACTTCCACGAGCCGCTGGGCGTGGTGGCGCAGATCATTCCGTGGAACTTCCCGCATCCTGATGGCCACGTGGAAGCTGGCGCCGGCACTGGCCGCGGGCAACTGCGTAGTGCTCAAGCCGGCCGAGCAGACCCCGGCCAGCATCCTGGTGTGGGCGGAGCTGGTGGGCGACCTGCTGCCGCCGGGCGTGCTGAACATCGTGAACGGCTTCGGCCTGGAAGCGGGCAAGCCGCTGGCCTCCAGCTCGCGCGTGGCCAAGATTGCGTTCACCGGCGAAACCACGACCGGGCCGGCTGATCATGCAGTACGCCAGCCAGAACCTGATTCCGGTGACGCTGGAGCTGGGCGGCAAATCGCCCAACATCTTCTTCGCCGACGTGCTGCAGGAGGACGACGACTTCTTCGACAAGGCGATTGAAGGCTTTGTGATGTTCGCGCTGAACCAGGGCGAGGTGTGCACCTGCCCGAGCCGCGCGCTGATCCAGGAGAGCATCTACGACCGGTTCATGGAGCGGGCGCTCAAGCGCGTGGCGGCCATCAAGCAGGCCAACCCGCTGGAACCGTCGACCATGATCGGCGCGCAGGCTTCCAGCGAGCAGCTGGAGAAGATTCTCAGCTACATCGACATCGGCCACAAGGAGGGCGCGGAGCTGCTTTGCGGCGGCGGGCGCGCTCACCTGGGCGGCGAACTCGAAGGCGGCTACTACGTGCAGCCGACCGTCTTCAAGGGCCACAACCGCATGCGCATCTTCCAGGAGGAGATCTTCGGGCCGGTGGTCTCGGTGACGACCTTCAAGACCGAAGCGGACGCGCTGGAGATTGCCAACGACACGCTCTACGGGCTGGGCGCGGGGTTGTGGACGCGCGATGCCAACCGCTGCTACCGGCTGGGGCGCGGCATCCAGGCCGGACGCGTGTGGACGAACTGCTACCATGCCTATCCGGCGCACGCGGCGTTTGGCGGATACAAGCAATCGGGCATTGGCCGCGAGACGCACAGCATGATGCTCGACCACTATCAGCAGACCAAGAACCTGCTGGTGAGTTACAGCCCGAAGAAGCTGGGCTTCTTCTGAGAGGCAGGGACTAAGGGACTTGGGACTGAGGGACTGGGACTGAGGGACTAGGAACAGGCGCTATGGCGGAGTTACCGCAGCAGGTGCTGGCAACCGATCTGGCGATTCACCTGATCGCGGGTGCTGCGCGAGAAGCATGGGCCGCTGATGTTCCACCAGTCGGGGGGCTGCTGCGACGGCAGCTCCCCGATGTGCTATCCGCGCGGCGAGTTCCTGGTGGGCGACTCGGACGTGCAGCTGGGCGAGGTGGACGGCGAGCCGTTTTACATGAGCAAGAGCCAGTTCGAGTACTGGAAGCACACCCAGCTGACCCTGGACGTGGTGCCGGGACGCGGCGGCATGTTCTCGCTGGACAACGGCGAGGGCGTGCGCTTCCTGATCCGCTCGCGGATCTTCGACGATGCCGAGATTCGGCGAGCTGCGGGCGGCGGGACGGATCTAAGGCGGGGAACAGAGATCAGGCTTGTCCGGAGGTTGTTCTTCCCCTTATCTTCGCCTATTTTGGTATGTAAGTTCTTTAGAAATCGCTACTTAGCTCATTTTTTGCGTGTAACATTATTGTTTTCATGGGGTTAGAAGGAAATCCGTAGTTTGATGCATGTTCGTCCCTTGTTCATAACCAATCTCAGGTGCGGCACTGTGGACCGCCGGGAGCAGGGAAAAGGGATTGGGCGGGGTGTCCCGGCGGATTGCGGCGATGGCTTTGCCCTTCATTCTTCAATTGTGCGCGCCAAGCGGGTAATTCTCTGCAAATCAGCGGCAAGAAAAATTGGCGCGACGCGGAGGTGCATTGGGCCGCGGCCGCGGACTACTCGGCTACACCGTCGTTGACCTGGTCGCAGTCCATGCGCAGGGTTCCACTGTCGTTGAAAACGAGGCCGTGGAAGCGCAGGGTGCTGCCCACGGTGATTGGATCGCTGTTCAGTTGCTGGGTGTTGCTGCCGACGTAGACGGCCATGGTTCCGGGATTGGTGAGCAGCGAAGTCTGACCGGCTTGCACGGCAAGATCGGGGAACAGGTCGTAAGGCGCCAGCTGGACCGTGTAGGTGGTGAAGCTGCCACTGGAGGCGCTTGCGCTGACGGTGGCGTCGATGGTCTGAGGCATGAGCGTCATGGTGGCTGCGGGGACGTAGGTGGGCCCGCTGGATTCGGCGGTGGCGTGGGTCGTGATGAGAACCCTCTGGCCGGGAACCATGTTGGCGTCACTGAATGCGGCGTTGAAGGGAAGGCTGGTGAGGTTTCCGGGCCGATTTGAGATTTGAAAGAGAGCCTTGCCGTAGTTGTAGGGTGTGGTGCCGATGCCCGCTCCCACGAGGTAGCCCTGCCCTTGAACGCCGGTGGCGAAGAAGGTGGGCTGTGAGGAGGCGATCTGGACGAGGGGGCCGCTGGCGGCGGTGAGGGTGGTGGGGTCGGAATCGTAGACTGCGACGCGCGTGGCCAGGAGAGAGCCGTCCGCCTGGATGGCTGCGTCCATGTCCACGGGCATTCCGGCAGCGAGCTGGGCTGCGCCGGTCACTCCGTAAAAGGATGTGGTGCTGTTGGTGGCGACCTGCCAGGAGGCGCCAGTGAGATTGGGTCCGTCAGCGCCAGACACGGTGATGGTTGCGCCACCGGAATCAACGGAGGCGATGAGCCCCTGCAGGCCGGTGGAGAGGCCATTGGTTGCGTTGCTGGGCTGGGCAGCGATGGTGACCGGGGTGACGGCGAAGGTTGGAGTGATGGAGTAGGGGTTGTTGACGCCGTTTTCGCAGCCGCCAAAGGTGACGGACTGGGATACGAGGAGATTGAGGGAGATGGCCATGGAGGTTCCGGTGACAGTGATGGGCGAGGGCATATTCACGGTGACGTTGGCAGCGGGGGTCTGGCCGTAGGCATAGGTGCTGGTCTGTAGCCCGCCGGAGGAGTCGAGGCCGACGCAGGTGAACTGGGCGCTGCCGATGTTGACGGCGGCGGACGAATAGATGTCCTGCGGAATGGTGGCGGACGCGAGGGGCTCGGCGGAGCCGTTGAGATGCATCAACTCGGGGTAGATGCTGTTGGAGAGCAGGGTTACGGTCTTGCCGGACTGGCTGGTGAGCGTAACGCTGTTGAACTGAATGTCGAGGAGCTGCAACTGATCGTTGGCGGTACTGGTGGCCAGCAGGGTGACGGCGGTGTTTCCGGTGAGGGTTGGAGTGGGTGGGCTGCTGGGGCTGCCGCATCCGGCTGTGAAGGCAAAGGACAGCGCAACTGCGGAGGCGAAGATCCAACGGGAGAAGCAAAGCGAGGAAGAAGGCAGAAGTGAAGTCATGTGTTCGCCTTTCAGCCGGATTTGAGCCCGGGATTGTCTCCAGGTTCAGATGCGGAACTGGTTCCAAGTCTAGTAGACCCGTGCTGCGAGTGGATGGTTAGGGAAAAATGTGCGGCGTGGCGGAAGGCTGGATTTCAGAGGACGAAGAACTTTGACTCTCGACATGGCTTGCAGCGGAGGTGGGGAGCTTGTGCGTTGATTACGAGGCTTGTCCCGCATGCGCAGGTTCCCGCGAAATGGTCAGATTATTGACTATGGGTGGGGTTAGGATGTCAGATAACTTGTCCCACTGCATGGATTCAGGAAGGTCGGCTAACCAGTCGTGAACATTTCTTTGGAGGACTTATGAAGAGCGGGTGTTTTCACGGACGTGGATGTAAGGTGTTTTCGCACTTCTATTGGGTAGGGCTGCTCGCATTTCTTTTAACGATGCCGGGACTGATGTTTGGCCAGGGGTACTTTGGTACGGTAACCGGCTTGGTGAGCGATCCGACGGGAGCCGTGATTCCGGGGGCGAAGGTGACCCTGACCGATGAGGGAAAGGGGTACGAGTTCCACGAAACATCCGACAGCAGCGGACGCTATCTTTTCCGCTCGATTCCTCCGGGCATGTACTCGGTTACCGGGGAGATGGTGGGCTTTGACAAGGTGGTGCGCACGGGCGTTCGTGTGGACGTGAATGAAAACGCGACGGCGAACGTGCACCTGAAAGTATCCGGATCGTCGCAGACCGTTGTGGTGACCTCGCAGAGCTCGGGGCTGGACGCGGAGGACGCAACTACCGGGCTGGTGATCGACAGGAAGTTCATCAACGATCTTCCGCTGGTGGACCGCTACGTGATGGACCTGACGATGCTGACGCCGGGGGTGACGGAGACGGACGATCAGTGTTCGGTTGGTTGCACGGGGACGAATTTTGTGTCGAACGGGAGCCGCAATTCGACGGCCGACGTGCTGATGGATGGGGCGACGGTGACCAACTACGAGCCCAACGGGGGCGTCACCAATGTCACCTACACGCCTTCCCCGGAGGCGGTGGACGAGTTCCGGGTGGAGCAGTCAAACTTCAGCGCGGAGTATGGATTCTCCGGGGCGTCGGTGGTGAACATGATCACGCGTTCCGGATCGAACAGCTTTCATGGCGAGGCGTACGATTTCGCGCGGAACACGATCACCGACGCCAACAACTGGTTCAACAATCTGAACGGCATCCCGATTCCGCCGGTACACCGGCAGGACTTTGGGGGCATTGTCAGCGGGCCGATCTGGAGGAACAAGACATTCTTCTTCTACGATTTCGACGGCTGGCGGCAAACTTCGATGGGGACGTACCAGGCGGGGGTTCCCACGGACGCGGAGCGCAACAACGGGGACTTTGGCGTGGTGTGCACTTCGCAGGGCGGGAGCTTCGACAATACGGGATTATGCAGTGTTCCGGCCGGGCAGATCTGGGATCCGTATTCCGGGGTGTACGAGGCCGCCGCTCCGGATGGTTCGACCGCGGCGGGAGCGTATCGCCAGACATTCATTCCCTACAACAATATCGGCGCGTATGCGAGTCCGGGGAACCCCAAACTGGCGGGCACGCCTTACCAGTTGTCGGGAGCGCCGGGGGACCTGATCGACCCGATCGCGCAGGCGATGATGAAGATGTTTCCCGAGCCTACGCCGAACATGGCCAACCCGACCATCTACGACAACTGGATTGCCTCGGGGGCGAGCAGCAACCCCAACAACCAATTCGACATCAAGATCGACCACCGTTTCAGCGAGAAGAACCTGTTGAGCGCCAAGTACTCGCAACAGTGGAACAGTTCAGTCGCTTTTAACTGTTTCGGCAACTTCGCCGATCCCTGCTCCGGCGGCCCCAACAAGGGCACCGCGCACCTGTTTACGATTACCGATGAGCACACCTTCACCAAGACGCTGCTGCTGACGACGACGCTGGGATTCACGCGCGGCGCGGAGCAGATTCTGGCGTACAACGGGGACGGCGGGGTGGCCGATCCGGTGAGCAAGCTGGGATTTCCGGAGTATCTGAACTCGAACGGATTTTACGGAGTGCCCTCGATGTTTATCGACCAGGGCACTTACTATTCCGCCGGGTATACAACCATCGGAGGCGATCCGTACGGCAATTACCGGCAAGGGCAGGATACGGGGCAGCTGACGGTGGCGCTGAATAAGGTGATGGGCGGGCATGAGATGAAGTTCGGATTTGAAGGCCGCCAGCACCAAATGAACTACATCCAGACCAACGCGCCGAACGGCATCTTCAACTTCGACCATAACGGCACATCGCAATGTCCGAATGCATTTGCGACCTGCGGCGGCGATGGGATGGCGACCTTCCTGATGGGGTATACGGACGGAGGCGGGTACTACGAGATCCAGGACCGGCCCGCCACCGAGGACCACCAGTTTGCCTGGTATGTGCAGGACAACTGGAAGGTGAGCCACAGGCTGACCTTGAACATGGGCTTGCGGTACGACGTATCCATCCCCAGGACGGATCGCTTCAACCGGCAGAACTGGCTGGACCTGAACGCGCAGTTCCCGGTCACGGTGCCGGGGTTGACGCTGACCGGCGGCGAGGTGTTCGCCAGCAACAGCGAGCGCAAGATTGTGAACGGCGACTGGAAGGACATTCAGCCGCGCTTCGGATTTGCCCTGCTGCTGGATCCGAAGACGGTGCTGCGCGGGGGCTTTGGCATTTACTACTCACAGCCGCGGTCGGGCGCAACGGGCGTGGCGCCGTATGGCTCGCAGGGATTCAACCAGTACACAGGTCAGATTACGAACTATCAGAACGATGGTGCGACGCCGTATCTGCACTTGAGCAATCCATTTCCTAACGCGGCTGCTCCGACGGACCCAACCAAGAGTGGATTGATTCCGGCGCCGGGAAACACACTTGGCCTGTTGAACGACTATGGTTACGGCGCCAATGGACCGCTGCGCAACGTGACCAATACGCCCTATGAGCAGAGCTGGAGTTTCGGCCTGGAGATGCAGCTGCCCTACAAGATTCAGACCAACATGATGTACGTGGGCAAGAAGGGTACGCATCTTTACTACTCCGGCGACAACTACATCAATCATCTTGGGTCGTGGGTGGAGGGTGAGAACGCAAATCAGATCAATAACCTGACCACGATGGTGAACAACCCGTTCTACGGGATCAATACCGACCCCAACAGTATTCTTTCGGAGCAGCAGATACCGCAGTACATGCTGGATATTCCGTGGCCGCAGTTCCCGGGCGGCGTCACGATTGAACCGCCGCCGATCGCCAACTCGGAATATCACGCGATGCAGCTTACCGCGGAGAAGCGCTACTCTGACGGCTTGCAGTTCCTGGTGAGCTTCGTCTGGTCAAAGTCGATGGACGATGCGTCGGCTCCGGACGACAACACCACATGGCTGGGCAGTTTCTCGAGCCTTGTGGACCCCAACAAGCCGTGGCTGGAGCGGAGCCTTTCTACATTTGACATTCCGTTTGTTTACCAGTTCAGCTACACCTACGATCTGCCGGTGGGACGCGGCAAGGCGCTGCTCGGCAATATGCCTGCGCTGCTGGATGCGATTGTGGGCGGATGGAAGACCAACGGAGTTTGGCGCGTTGCGGACGGCCGCCCGATTACGCCGTTCACGTACGACGGAGTGTCGCTGCCCACGTATGGTGGACAACGGCCCAACATTGTGGCCCGGCCAACGCGCACCAAGGGGGCCGACTCCGTGTGGATCAATAATTACTTTGCCAATCCTCAGGCGTTCCAGCTGCCGCCGATCTATGCATTCGGCAATGCTCCGCGGGCCACGGGAATGGTCCGCACCCCCTGGGCGTTCAATACCAACATGTCGGTGGAGAAGGAGTTTCCCTTGTCGAAGCTGCGCGAAGGGATGACCTTTGAACTGCGCCTGGAGGCTGAGAATGCGCTGAATCATCCGGTGTTCGGGACGCCGGACACGTCAGTGGACGACCCGAACTTTGGGGTGATCAGTTATACCTCGAACGGCCCCCGCCAGGTGCAGCTTGGAGGGAAGATCAACTTCTAAGATGAAGCGATGAACGGGCAAGGCGCACGTTGGAGAGGACACGATGAAGGAAGCTGTGATTGTTTCTGCCGTGCGCACGCCGGTGGGGAAGTTTCAGGGTTCTCTGCAGGGGTTTACGGGGCCGCGGCTGGGAGCGCTGGCGGTGCGCGAGGCGGTGCGGCGAGCGGGGATCGAAGGCGGAGTCCCGGACGAGTGCATCATGGGGTGCGTGCTGCAGGCGGGGCTGGGGCAGAATCCGGCGCGGCAGGCGGCGATTTATGGAGGGCTTTCGGATGAGGCCGGCGCGTTTACGGTGAACCAGGTGTGCGGCTCGGGGCTGAAAGCGGTGGCGCTGGCGGCGCAGGCCATTGAGACGGGGAATGCGGAGGTGGTGGTTGCGGGCGGCATGGAGTCGATGAGCAACGCGCCGTACCTGCTGCCGCAGGCGCGCGGCGGGTATCGGATGGGCAACGGGGCGCTGGTGGACGCGATGATCTACGACGGGCTGTGGGAGGCGTACAAAGGCTTCCACATGGGCGTGGGCGCGGAGATGATCGCGGCGAAGTACGGGATTACGCGGGAGGAGCAGGATGCGTTTGCGGCCGAGTCGCACAGCCGGGCCGCGGCGGCCACGGCGCAGGGCGTCTTTCGCGAGGAGATTTTGCCGGTGGAGATTCCGGCGGCGAAGAAAGGCGCGGCGGCGTCGGTGTTCAGCGTGGACGAGCCCATCAGGCCGGAGACGACGGTGGAGGTGCTGGCGCGGCTGAAACCGGCGTTTCAGGAAGGTGGAACAGTGACGGCGGGCAACTCTCCGGGGGTGAGCGACGGGGCCGCGGCGCTGGTGGTGACCAGCAGCGAGCGGGCGCGGCAACTGGGGCTGAAGCCGCTGGCGGTGATCCGGGCGCAGGCGACGAGCGGCGGAGCGCCGGAGTGGTTTGGGCTGGCGCCGATTGAGGCGGTGCGGAGGGTGGCGGCGCGGGCGGGCTGGCTGCTGGACGAGGTGGATCTGTTTGAGCTGAACGAGGCCTTTGCGGTGCAGGCGCTGGCGGTGCTGCGCGACCTAGGGCTGGATGGGGCCAAGGTGAACGTGCATGGAGGCGCGGTGGCGCTGGGGCATCCGATTGGGGCGAGCGGGGCGCGGGTGCTGACCACGCTGCTGTACGCGATGGAGCGCTACGGGAAGACGAAGGGGATTGCAGCGTTGTGCCTGGGCGGCGGGAACGCGGTGGCGCTGGCGGTGGAACGCTGCTGAGGCCGGAGAGAACCGGGCCTGAAGTCCGGTGGAATTCACGAGGAAAACTCCCCAAGGGGGCTTTGCCAGAGACGTTCGCTTTTCGACCAGTCTTTGGGCAACGCGGGATATTTTTGGGCAAGATCGGGAGTTGGGAACTCAACGAGCAGCGCTTGGCGATTCCACTGAGCGCTAGCTGTCTTGTCGAGTGTTGTCTGGAAGGTACCTACCGGGTTGCCGGTGCTCCGGGCACAAGCGGGGAGGGTGCATCAGCTAGCCCTTCGGCCCACTGTTCTGTTGTGGGAACTGCAGGCCGCTGAAGAATCCCTCACTCTCAGAGGAAACGACACTCCGCGCGTTTGTCAGCAGGTCGTCGGTAGCTTTGTAAACGTGCTTGACGCGCTCTTCCGGTGAAAGAACCAGCCGAGCGTTGGTCAACTCCAATTTCCATTTGGCGCAGAGTTGTTCGAGGGCCATCTGTGCAGAGGAGTTACCGCGCCACGTCCTCTCCCAGCGATAGAACGAACTCAGACCTGTGAGCGCGGCGATGGAGACGCTCATGACAGAGAGTGCGATATCCTTCTTCGGCCAACCACTCGCTGCGACTGCAGGCAGCGTAACACTGAGCAAGATGGTTGCGATGCCAACGACACGAAAACACCACCTGGGAAAGAGCGTGTGAGTCTTGTACCAGTCTATTCTCGGGTCCACGTACTCTCTCTTAATCGATGAAGCAGCCTCAACCGCATCGGTGAAGGTGTCGGCTTCCTGTGTAGTGCCGTGCTGCGTCAGGTGTTGGTTCATTGGAAACGTCCTCCAAGGGTTCATTCATGATTGCACAGCCGTGGCTCAGAGGCTGGGGGTGCTTAACAAGCATCGGGCATTCCCCGCGCGGAGTTGGGTGGATTCCACCATCTCTGCGCCAGCAGAGGAGTTCTATCCATTCGCCGGAAGGTCCGCTCGCCTTGTCGGCAAACCGGAGATTGCTTCTCAGGAAGCATCCCGAGGGCGCCGTGTGGAATCCGGCAGACTGTCCGATATCGAACACCGGTGGGACGGAAGCGGTCACTGCGGACGGATCGGCATCACACGGGATTGGGCCGAAGTGCTTTGTTTTCAGCGTGTCCGTCCTAGTCTCCTTTGGCATGGCAAGTGCAATACCCAGGCGTGATGGATATCGCTCGGCCCGACCTGAAAAAGAAGAAGATGCGCCAGTACGCTGTATGGGCTGGCGTTGGCGCAGTGCTTTTGACCGTTGCCGTTGTCGGGGTTTCGCGGCTGAAGCCTGCGGCGCCCACCGTGGACCGGTCCACAATTTGGCCGGATACGGTGAAGCGCGGCAACATGATCCGCCAAGTGCGCGGGTCGACAGGGAGCCTGGTTCCGCGCGAGGACTCGATTGAGCTGATCCCGGCGCAGACGGACGCGACGGTGGTGCGGATTATTGCGCTGCCCGGGGCCAAGGTGACGCCGGATACGGTGGTGATGGAGCTGAGCGATCCGCAGCTGGATCAGGAGATGCTGAGCGCGCAACTGGCGCTGAAGGGCGCACAAGCCGACTACAAGAGCCTGCAGGCCACGCTGGACAGCACCCTGATGGACAAGAAGATTGCGGCGGCGCAGGTGAACGCGTCGTATACCCAGGACCAGAGGCAGGCGCAGACCGACGAGGCTCTTTATAAGCTGGGCGTGGTTTCCGGACTGGTTTCGAGCGCTTCAAAGAATACGGCAGAGCAGTTGACCACCCAGAAGAAGCTTTCCGAGCAGCAGCTGGACGTGAACGCGAAGGCGATCGAGGTGCAACTGGCTTCAGCCCAGACCAAGGTGGACCAGGCCAAGGCGCAGCTGGATCTTTACGAGAAACAGTACGCGGCTCTGAGTGTGAGGGCGGGGATCTCCGGGGTGCTGGCGCAGCTTCCGGTTCCGCTGCAGGTGGGGCAGCACGTGACCGCAGGCACCTCCGTGGCCAAGGTGATCCAGCTGGACAAGCTGAAAGCCGCGTTGCAGATTGCCGAGACGCAGGCGCGCGACATCCAGATTGGCCAGCCGGCCTCGATTGACACGCATAACGGCATCATTCCGGGGCATGTTTCCAGAATTGATCCATCTGTATTGAACGGAACGGTCACGGTTGACGTAGCACTGGATGGGCCTTTGCCGCCGGGAGCGCGGCCGGACCTGAGCGTGGACGGGACCATCGACCTGGAGAAGCTGAACGACATCCTCTACGTGGGACGTCCGGCACTGGGCAATGAGAACTCGACGCTGAGTTTGTTCAAGATCGATCCGGATGGCAAGGGCGCGGTGCGAGTGCCGGTGAAGGTGGGACGCGAATCGGTGAACGAGATCCAGATCCTGGAAGGGCTGAAGGAAGGCGACCAGGTGATTCTTTCCGACATGTCGCGCGAGGACGGCGTGGACAGGATACGGCTGGAGTAGCAAAGACCAGGGACTAAGGGACTAAGGACGACAGCGAGAGCTGACAACTGATACAGAGGGGGACAGGATGGCGAATGACAAGCTGATTGAGATTGAGGATCTGACCAAGGTCTTCTACACCGACGAAGTGGAGACGCACGCGCTCTCCGGAATTCACCTGACCATCTCGCGCGGCGAGTATGTGGCGATGTCCGGTCCTTCGGGCTGCGGCAAGTCGACGCTGCTGTCGATTCTGGGACTGCTGGACACGCCGACGGGCGGGCGCTACCTGCTGAACAACCAGCCGGTGGAGAACCTGAGCTTCGGCGACCGCTCGCGGATCCGCAACCAGGAGATCGGCTTCATTTTTCAGAGCTTCAACCTGATCGGCGACCTGACGGTGGAAGAGAACGTGGAGCTGCCGCTGACGTACCGGGCGGGCATGCCTTCCGCGGAACGCAAGGGGCGCGTGAAGGAAGCGCTGGAGCGGGTGAACATGGCGCACCGCATGCGGCACTATCCGGCGCAACTCTCCGGCGGCCAGCAGCAGCGAGTGGCCGTGGCGCGGGCGCTGGCGGGTTCGCCTTCGATTCTGCTGGCCGACGAGCCTACGGGCAACCTGGACTCGAAGAACGGCGAAGCGGTGATGCACCTGCTGGCCGATCTGCATCGCGAGGGATCGACGATCTGCATGGTGACGCACGATCCGCGCTTTGCCAAGCATGCGCAGCGCGAAGTGCACCTGTTCGACGGAAAGGTGGTCTCGGAAGACGAGCTGAAGAAGCTTACCGAAGAAGTGGAGGCGTAGCCATGCAGCTTCGCAACGCGGTTCGGGATCTGCGCCATGCGTTGCGTCGGCTGGGCAAATCGCCGGGCTTTACGCTGACGGCTGTGCTGACGCTGGCGCTGGGCATTGGCGCGCTTACCACGGTGGCCACGTGGACGAACGCGGTTCTTTACAATCCGTGGCCGCAGGTGGAGCGGGCGCGCACGCTTCGTTTTATAGACGCCACGGTGCTGGGCAGCGAGGGCTACTCGGTCCACTACGACCAGTTTCAATTTGTTCGAACGCAATCGCGATCCTTCAGCGATGCGGCGGCGTTCTCCATGACCACGCTGAATATGAACCTTCCGGCGACGCAGGCGGAGGCGATTGCAGCGGGAACCGTTTCAGCGAATTATTTTCAGGTGCTGGGATTGAAGCCGCAGGCGGGACGATTTTTCCAGGCAGATGGGAACGACAAGGCGTGGGGAGCGAACGACGAGATTGTATTGTCGGATGGGCTTTGGCGGGCGCGCTTTGCAGGAAACCCGAATGTTGTGGGACGGGCGGTCACGATCAATCGGCATGTGTTTACGGTGATTGGCGTGGGGCCGGCGGGGTATGCGGGAATCTTCGGGGGGCTTGCGGAATCGGCATGGGTGCCGCTGTCAAGCCTGCGCGATTTATCTTCCGATGCGCCGCCCGATCCGCTCAAGCACTACGGGTTGCAGGTGGTGGTTCGTATGCGCCCTGGAGTGAGCGACGCGGCAGCGGCTGCGGAGTTGCACACGCTGGCAAGGACCTTCGCGTTGCAACAGCATGAAGGCAACTACAACGGTTGGAACCTGAACCTGCGCGATTCGGCGCACTTCGAACGGGGTCTCTTCGGGTTGGTTGGACAACAGTTGCCGGTGCTGCTGGGTGCGTCGCTTCTGCTGATGGCGCTGGTGTGCATCAACATTGCGTCGCTGCTGGCGCAGCATGCGGCCAAGCGGAGGCGCGAGATTGCCATCCGCACCGCGCTGGGAGCAGCGCCCGGCAGGATTGCCGCGCAGGTGTTTGTGGAAACGGGCTTGCTGGCAGCGGGTGGGGCGCTGGCGGGATGGGCTGCAAGCGTTGGCATGTCGCGGGGGCTTTACGTGCTGCTGCCCAACTTTGGCATGGCGCTGAGCTTCAACCTGCACGGAGATGTGCGCATCCTGCTGCTGGTGAGCGGGGTTGCCATGCTGGTGACGCTGGTGTGCGGCATGGTTCCGATGCGGCAGTCGCTGCGCGTCTCGCAGAAGGAGGCGCTGCATGAAGGCGGTGCGGCGGTTGCGGGCGGCTCAGGCAAGCGGCTGGGACAACGGATATTGTTGGGCGTGCAGCTGGGGCTTTGCTTCGTGGTGCTGGTGTGCTGCGGTCTGCTCACGCGGACTTCGCTGAATGTGTTGAACCGGCGTACGGGGTTTGACCGGACGAACACGATGACTGCGGGCATCGACCTTGCGCGCTCAGGATACAGCGAGGAGCGCGGGCTGCAGTTTGAGTCGCAGCTGCTCGACCGGCTGCGCAATGCGCCGGGAGTGGCTTCCGCGACGCTGACGACGCACTTGCCGATGGGCGATTCAGGATCGGGCAACACGCAGGCTTTCAGTGTTCCTGGGTATGTGCCGGCCAAGGGCGAGGACATGGAGGTGGTGACCGACTTCGACGGTCCGGATTTCTTCCACGCCATGGGGATTGGGATGCAGGAGGGGCGCGACTTTCTGCGCACGGACGACGCGACTGGTGCGAACGTGGCGATTGTGAACGGCACGATGGCGCGCCGCTACTGGCCCAAGGGAGATGTGATTGGGCAGAGCGTGGTGGCGATGGGCAAGCCGCGGCAGATTATTGGAATTGTGGGCGATTACGCGTACCACGATCCCGAGGATACCGATCCCTCGCCGCTGCTGTTTTTGCCGATGGCCCAGGCCTACCATGCGAGTTTTACGCTGGCGGTTCGTTCGCGCAGCACGGCCGATGCGGTGGTGCCGCAACTGCGCCAGGCGGTGGCCGCACTGGATAGCTCGCTGCCTCTGGAAGACATGCAGACGCTGGAAGAGGTTTCAGGTGAGCAGTACCAGATGTCGCGGATTCCGGCGGAGCTGCTGGGCGTGTATGCGCTGGCGAGCGTACTGGTGGCGATGCTGGGACTGTATGCGGTGATGGCCTATTCCGTGGTGGAGCGGCAGCGGGAGTTTGCGTTGCGCATGGCGCTGGGTTCGTCGCGCGGCGGCATCTTCGGCCTGGTGCTGCGGGGCAGCGCGTTTACCGCGGGGGTTGGGTTGCTGAGCGGCGGACTGGCGTCGATTGCCGCGGTGCGGCTGCTGCGCGCGATGTTGTTCGGCGTGGGCGCGTTCGACCCGCTTAGCTTTTCGATTGCCGCTGCGCTGCTGTTGCTCACCGTATTCATCGCCGGCCTTTTGCCGGCGCGGCGGGCGGCATCCATTCAGCCAATGACGGCATTGCGCAGCGAGTAGCTGGAAATTGGAGGGAGGAAACATGGGAAGATTGACACAGGATCTGCGCTACGCGCTGCGCCAGTTGCGCAAGTCGCCGGGGTTCACGATCACCGCGGTCGTCACGCTGGCGCTGGGCATTGGCGCCAATACGGCAATCTTTACGCTGGTGCACGGGATCCTGATGCGCTCGCTTCCGGTCGCCGATCCCGCGCAGCTCTATCGCATCGGCGACACCGACGACTGCTGCGTCAACGGCGGATTCGTGGGCGACAACGGCGACTTTGACATCTTCTCCTACGACCTGTTTCT
Organism: uncultured Acidobacteriaceae bacterium; assembly: GCA_963776535.1. Lineage (GTDB taxonomy): Bacteria > Acidobacteriota > Terriglobia > Terriglobales > Acidobacteriaceae > Telmatobacter. The sequence goes on from CAVZNB010000002.1 coordinate 491,264, forward strand.
GCATCTGAAGCAATCGGCGCCGGAGTTCGAGCAACTGTCCGCGGTGCAGGCTGGTCAGGGACAGTGGAGCGTGCGCCGCGGCAACGACATTGCCAAGTCGCTGCACGCGGAGTTCGTCTCCGGCAACTACTTCTCGACTCTCGGCCTGGGAGCGTATGCGGGCCGCTTGCTGAGCGAGAACGACGATACGCCTGCGTCTGCACCCGCAGCCGTGATCAGCTATCGTGCGTGGCAGGGCGAATACGCAGGCGATCCAACCATTGTGGGTTCGACGATCTTCATTCAAACGCGGCCATTCACGGTCGTGGGCATTGCGCCGCCGGGATTCTTCGGCGACCGCGTCACGGACAATCCGCCGGATTTCTGGCTGCCCGTGCAGCAGGAACCGTACCTTCGCGGCGCAGACAGTTCCATCCTGCATCATGCCGACGAGCACTGGCTCTATCCGCTGGGCCGCGTGCGGCCGGGCACCAACATCGGAGTGCTGCAGACCAAGCTATCGGCGGCGCTGCGGCAGTGGCTTTCAGGCCGCTCGGCCTACACGGAACACGGCGGGGCGGCCATCATTCCCAAGCAGCACGTGGTGGTGGTGCCGGGGGGCGGAGGCATCCAGAGCCTGCAACAGGAGACAGGCACCGGCCTCAAGATGCTCATGATTCTGTCTTCGGTTGTGCTGCTGATTGCCTGCGCCAACATCGCCAACCTGATGCTGGCGCGCGCTGCCACGCGCCGCGCCGAAGTGGCGGTGCGCATGGCCCTGGGCGCAGGTCGCCGCCGCGTCATCCGGCAGATTCTCACCGAGAGCGTTCTGTTGAGCTGCATAGGCGGGCTGGCGGGCCTGGCCGTTGCTTATGCAGGTTCGCGGACCATTCTTGCGCTGGCCTTTCCCGATGCGAAGAACATGCCCATCAGCGCCAGCCCATCGATGATGGTACTGGGCTTCGCGTTTCTGGTTTCGTTGCTGACAGGCGTCCTGTTCGGCGTGGGACCCGCGTGGCTGTCGTCGCATGCGCAGCCGGCGGAAGCGCTGCGCGGCGTGAACCGTGCGACGAGGGACCGTTCATCGTTGCCGCAAAAAGCGCTGGTGGTTTTTCAGGCAGCGCTGTCGCTGGTGCTGCTTTCCGGCGCGATCCTGATGACCAAGACGCTCACCAATCTTGAGCACCAGAATTTCGGCGTGGCTACGGCCAACCGCTATGTACTGCACTTCGATCCAGCCGGTGCGGGCTACGATGTTGACCGTCTTCCGGCGCTCGATCGCGAGATAGAAGACCGCTTTTCGTCGCTGCCGGGGGTAGCAGCCGTGGGCATGGCGATGTACAGCCCGCTGGAGGGCGACAACTGGGGCGAGTGCGTGATTCAACAGGGTCATCCCGCGCCGGGTCCGAATTCAAAATGCGGCTCGACCTGGGACCGCGTAAGTCCGCATTTTCTCGATTCCATCGGCGTGCCGATGGTGCGCGGCCGCGGTTTCAGCGATCAGGACACGGCAACTTCGCCGCAGGTAGCCGTGGTCAATCAGGCATTCGTCAAGCGATTCTTTCCCTAACAAGGATCCGATCGGCCAGCACTTCGGCATCGACTATCCGGAGTACTCCGGCGAGTTGGGAGATAGTGGGCGTCTTTCGCGACTTCAAGATGAACAACCCCCGCGACGACGTGCGTCCCGTTTATCTGCGCCCGCTGCTGCAACGGTACAGGTCTACAAGCAGACGGAGATGAACACGATCGAGACGCAATCGATGTTCATGGACGCGATGGTCCTCCAACTTCAACGTTCCGCAGCAAAACGCGGATGCGCTGATCCGGCGCACGCTGGCCGCCGTCGATCCAAATCTTACGGTGACCGATCTTCGCTCGTTCGATGCGCAGGTGGCAGGGAACTTTGACCAGGAGCGGCTGGTGGCACAGCTCTCCAGCCTTTTTGGCATTCTCTCGCTGATCCTGGCCTCGGTTGGACTCTACGGCGTGATGTCGTACTTCGTGGCGCGGCGCACCAGCGAGATCGGCATTCGCATGGCGCTGGGCGCGACGCGAGCGAGCGTGGTGGCGATGGTGATGCGCGGGGTGCTGTGGCAGGTGCTGATTGGGCTGGTGCTGGGTATCCCCGCCGCATTTTACGCGGGCTACCTGATGAAGAGCCTGCTCTATGGCGTGGGAAGTTACGACCCATGGGCTCTTACCGGCGCTCCACTGATGCTGGTGCTGTGCGCATCGGCAGCGGGGTTCATTCCGGCACGGCGCGCAGCATCCATTGAGCCCATGCAGGCGCTGCGCACGGAGTAAAGGAGAGATGGCGATGAAGCTGCTGAACGACATTCGCTACGCGGTGCGCCAGTTGCGGCGCGCGCCGGGCTTCGCAGTGACGGCGATGTTGACGCTGGCGCTGGGTCTGGGAGCGAGTTCAGCTATTTTTTGCCTCATCGACGGGCTCTGGCTGCATCCCATGGCGGTGCCGCATCAAGGCGAACTGGTGCGCGTGTTCGGCACCACGGAGTCTGACTCTGAGGGCCTATTCACCTACCCGGAGTACACCACCATGGCGCAGCGGGTTTCGTCGTTCAAAGGCCTGGTTGCCATTGGCCGCCGAGGTGCTCTGATGCCGCGCCCGGATGGGACGTCTGCGCTGCTGCTCACCGACGTTGTTTCAGCAAACTTCTTTGAGACGCTTGGCGTTCGCCCCGCGGCGGGACGCATCTTTACCGCGCAGGATGAGCAACTGCTGCGCACGCGCCCCGGCGTCATGCTGGGGTACCGTTATTGGCAGCAGGAGTTCGGCGGCGATCCTGGCATTGTGGGCCGTCAGATCCCCCTGCGCCACGGCCCCACCCAGATCCGCCAGGTGGATGTTTGGGGCGCTTTACCGGCAGATTTCAGAGAGGTGGATGCTAACAGCGATCGGGATCTTTGGATGCCGGCTGAGAGCTGGGCAGCGATTGTCAGCCCTTCCGAGCTGACATCGAACCAATTTCGCTGGTTCAATCTGATTGGCAGGCTGGCTCCGGGAGCCACAGTTGCGCGGGCAAACAACCAGGTCTCGACGGTGGCCGCGGCGCTGCAGGTCTCGGACCCGGTCAACAACCATGGCCGCGGTGCTCGCGCGGTCTCCGATTTTCGTTACCGCATGGCGCAGGCCGGAGCCGGGGGCCTGGTGCTGTTTGCCATCGTAGCCGGCGTAGTGCTGCTGTGCACCGTCAATGTGGGCCACCTGCTGATGGCGCGTGCCCTGGGCCGCGCGCGGGAGGTTGCCATGCGCCTTTCCCTGGGGGCCACGCGCTGGGCCGTCGCGCGCGAACTGCTGTTGGAGAACCTTCTTCTTTGCGCATTGGGCTGGGCGGGCGGACTTGGCCTGGCCGGCGCGCTTGCGGCTCTTCTTCCGCGCCTGCTGGTCTCCGAACCGGCCATGCTCGTATCGATGGGAGCAGCAACCACCTTCCAGATTGACTGGCGCGTTTTTCTGCTCGCCGGGGGGCTGGCACTCCTGACCATGTTGCTGCTTGCCCTGGTGCCGCTGGTCCAGGTGACGCGCGTGCAACTGCTTCCCGCGCTCCAGCAGGGCCAGACATCGCACACTACCGGCCGCACTTCAACGCTGCGCCGCGCCGCCGTCTGGCTGCAGATCGGCATCTCCTTTGCGCTGCTCGTCTCAACCGGCGCGCTGGTACGCAGTTTCCTGAACACGCGCACCCAGCCCATCGGGCTTACCCGCAATCAAGTGCTTGTTGCTTTTACGCAGGATCCCGATGGGCCCATGCGCGATGCTGTGCAGGCAGAGCTGCGCGCCCTGCCTGGCGTCACGAATGTGGCCTATGGCATTCGCTCCCCGCTCATGCTTTCCGAGGGCGGCATTGCCGTCAAAGCTCTGCTGCCCAGCCATCCCGAACTGCGCGATCCGGTTGAAATCAAATTCAATGCGGTGAGTCCGGGCTTCCTGGAAGTGACTGGCACCCGACTTGTTCGAGGTCGCGGCTTTACGGAAGCCGACAATGCCGATGGGCCCGTAGCCGTGCTTATCAACCAGACCATGGCGGAAAAGTACTGGCCAGGCCAGAACCCCATCGGGCAGATGGTAGAGCTGGCCGATGGCCACGTTGATGCGCGTGTTGTGGGCGTCACGGAAGACGCGCCGATCAACCAGATTGGTGAAATGCCCGAGTCATTTCTCTACATCCCGTTTCAGCAGTACCAGGCGCATGTGGCAAACATGGGTGAATTGACCTTTGTGCTCGGGACCCGCCAGAATGCAATGTCCATGGCCCAGGATGTGCGGCAGGTTCTCATCCACGCCAATCCGCTGCTCGATCCGATGATGGTGACATCGCTGCCGGAACTGATTCGGTTTTCAGCAGGCAACTACCAGATGATGGCCGAGCTGGTAACGGCGCTGGGCCTGGTTGGTCTGTTCCTGACCGTGGTGGGCCTGTACGGATTTCTAGCCTTCCGCGTTACCGAGCGGCGCAAAGAGATTGGGATTCGCATGGCGCTGGGGGCATCGCGCGGGGCAACCGCTCTGCTGGTTTTACGGGATACGGCGCGCATGGCCGCGGCGGGCCTGCTGATTGGGGTCGCGTTGTCGTTCGGCGCGGCGCGGCTTGAGGGATCGGTCCTTTTTGGCGTGCGACCGCTGGACGGCGCTTCCATTGCAGGGGCGCTGGGATTTTTATTCATTGCGGCGGCCGCGGCGGCGTGGCTGCCGGCACGGCGCGCAGCTTCCATTGAACCGATGCAGGCGCTGAGGGCCGAGTAGAGAGCACCAAACAAGTTTCCTCGAGGAGAACCAGGAATGAACATCGCTGCTCCAGGACATTCGCTACGCCCTGCGCCAGATGCGCAAATCGCCGGCCTTCACGCTGACCGTGATCGTCACGCTTGCTCTCGGCATCGGCGCCAACGCGGCTGTTTTTACGCTCTTCGACCAGGTGCTGCTGCGCATGCTGCCGGTGGAGCGGCCGAAGGAGCTGGTGCGCTTTGAGTGGAACGGCGCGTTCTCCGGCTCGATGAGCAGCTTTGGCGGCGACAGCCGGATCATTTCAATTACTTCTCTTATCCGATGTACAAGGATCTGCGCGACCAGAACCAGGTTTTTGAGGGGATGCTGGCGGCGGACAAGACGGGCGTGGGCGTTTCCTGGCGCAACCAGGCCGAAGGCGAGGACGCGGAAGTGGTGACCGGGAATTATTTTCAGATGCTGGGGCTGAAGCCTGCCGCCGGCCGGTTGCTGACTCCGCAGGACGATACGGCCAAGAATGCCAACCCTGTGCTGGTGCTCAGCTACAACTACTGGAAGAGCACGCTTTGCCGCAGCGCGCGATATTGTGGGCCAGACGGTTCTTGTCAACGGCCATTCCTTCACCATCCTCGGCGTAGCGCCGGAGAACTTCGACTCGGCCATCGGCGGGTACAAGCCCGGCGTCTTCATTCCCATCAGCATGGTTGAAGATCGCCATGCCGTGGATGGCGCCGCGCGACGATCTGAACAATCACCAGTCCGTCTGGCTTACGATGGTGGCGCGGCTCAAGCCAGGCGTATCCCGGTCGCAGGCGGAGGCGAGCCTTGGGCCGCTCTGGCACTCGCTGCGGACGAATGAATTTGACGCTCTACAAGTCGCGCACGGAACGGTTCAGAAGGAGATTCCTCGACGAATCGAACCTCAAGGTTCTGGACGATTCAAAGGGGTTCTCTCCCGGCCGCATGGATCTGGAGAAGCCGCTCGTCATCCTGATGAGCATGGCCGGGTTGCTGGTGTTCCTGTGCGCCATCAACGTGGCCACGCTGCTGCTGCTGCGCGCCGCGGGACGCGCGCGGGAGATGTCAATGCGCTACGCGCTGGGCGCGAAGCGCAGCCGCATCGTCGCGCAGTTGCTGGTGGAGGGCGGATTGCTCGGGCTATCGCCGGAGCAGCGGCCGGGCTGGCGCTTGCGCCGATGGTGGCCACCACGCTGGTTCGCCTGATGACCAGCTCCGATCCTGGCAGCGAGCCGTACTCGGCCTCCATCGATGCGCGCGTTCTTCTGTTCACGCTGGCGGTCTCGCTGCTGGCGAGCCTGCTGTTCAGCATCGCGCCGGTGTTTCACTTCCTGCGTCCCGATCTGGCCGACGCGCTGCGCCAGAACTCCGGCACCGCATCGAAGGGCTCGCAGCGCTTCCGCAAACTGGCCGTGGGCGCGCAGATTGCGCTCAGCGTGATGCTGCTGGGCGGCGCGGGCCTGTTCGTGCGCACGCTCGAAAATCTTCGCCATCAGGATGTCGGCTTCGATACTGCGAAACCTGGCTGTCTTCTCGCTCGATCCCACCAGCTCCGGCTACGGCGAAGACCGCACACCGCAGATCGTCACCAATTCACTTGATGCGCTGCGCCGCATTCCCGGCGTAACGTCCGCGGCCGCAACCACCGATCCCGAGCTTTCCGGCGATCAAATACCTCTACACGTTCTCCGTTCAGGGCTATAAGCCAGCTGAAGAAGAGAAGATGAACTTCGAACAGCCGCTGATTACGCCCGGCTACTTCGCGACGCTGCGTCAGCCGATGCTGGTGGGCAGGGAATTCTACTTCTTCCGATACCAAGGGCCAGCCGAATGTGGCCATCGTGAACCTGGCTTTCGCGAAACGGTTTTTTGGCACGCCGCAAAATGCGATTGGCCGCGCCATTGGGCAGGGTGGGGGCGATGGCGCGAAGTTCGACATCACGATCGTGGGGGTGGTGGGCGACATCAAGCATACCGATCTGCGCACCGCCATGGGACCGGCGGTCTATCTACCCTATCTGCAAGACAACCATCCAACTGGCGTGGTGGTCTACGTGCGGACCGCGCAGGCGCCCGAGACAATTGAGCCGGCCATTCGCCAGGCTATCCATCAGGTTGACTCAACACTGGTGGTGGATGGGCTGCGCACCATGGGCGAACAGGTGAGCCGCAGCGCATCGGATGAGCGGGCGCTGGCATTTCTCGCCATTGGCTTTTCCGTTCTGGCCATGCTTCTGGCGGCGGTGGGGCTTTACGGCGTGCTGGCCTACTCCACCGAACAGCGCACCCGGGAGATCGGCGTGCGGCTGGCACTGGGCTCGCAGCGGTCCGGCGTGGTTTTGCTGGTGGTGCGCGAGATGGCGTTGATTGCCGGGATTGCGGTATTGGTGGCGCTGCCGTCGGTGGTGGGACTGGCGCAACTGTTCCGCAGCCAGCTTTACGGGGTGACCACATTTGACCCCATTACGCTGGGGGGCGCGTTGTTTTTGACGTTGGTGATGGTGCTGCTGGCAGCGGCATTGCCAGCGCGCCGCGCAGCGGCGGTGGAACCCATGAAGGCGCTGCGCAACGAGTAAGCGGACGGCAACGAAAGGAGGCGTACGATGCGATCGATTCTTCAGGACCTGCGCTACGCGGTGCGCCAGTTGCGCAAGTCGCCGGGCTTTACCATTGCGGCGATTGCAGTGCTCGCGCTGGGCATAGGCGCCAACATCGCCGTCTTCACCGTGCTGAACGGAATCCTGCTGCGACCGTTGCCCTACGCGCATTCCGATCGCATCTTGAAGGTCGAACTTGTCGGCCCCATGCCGTATTTCGTCATGACCTACGCGAACATGCTGCAACTGCGGGATGCAGGCGGGCACGGATTGCAGATGGGAGCCGCGCTCGGTGGCTCAATGGCCAGCATCGTTGGGCCTGGCGGGCGTTTGCAGGTGGAGCGCACGGATGTGGACGCGAACCTGTTCCCCATGCTGGGCGTGCAGCCCATCCTGGGCCGCGTATTCCGTCCAGAGGAGACCGACCCCGGCCGCAATCACGTGGTGCTGATGGGCGAAGACGTGTGGCGCAAGCTCTATAACAGCGATGCGCAGATCGTGGGTAAAACGCTGAGCATTCGCGGCAGCGCTTACACGATTCTAGGCGTAATGCCGCGCGACTTCGCGTTTCCAGTGGGCGAAGATTCTCTACAGATCTGGTCACCGGCCGAGATCCCTCCGGCGGCTCGCTCGGCGATGAGCGGCGCCGCGGCGAAGTTTCCCTACAGCGTTTATGCGCGGCTGCCCGAGGGGTTGACGCAAGCCCAGTTGGCCGACCAATTCAATCGCGCACAAGCCGTGATTGCCAAGGAGGTTCCGAAGGACGACGACTGGCCGACGCGCGTCAAGATCAGCGGCTATGAAGAGTCTCTGAACGCCCAGGCGCGCAGGCCGCTGTTTCTCCTTGCCGGGGTGGTCTTCGGCATCTGGGCTCTCGCCTGCCTGAACGTAACCAGCCTCATGCTGGCCCGCGCCGTCTCGCGCGTGCGCGAGCAGGCGGTGCGCTCCGCACTGGGCGCCAGCCGCATGCGTTTGCTGCAGCAGTCCGTTGTCGAGAGCCTGCTTCTCAGCGGGATTGGCGCGCTGGCCGGAATGTTGGTGGGCCAGGCCGTTATCAAAATGTTGTGGCGGCAGATCACCCGGAATCTGCCACTCACTTCCGCCATTCATGTGGATTGGCGCGTGATGGCTGCGCTGGCTGTGCTGACGCTCGTCACCGCGTGCATCACCGGCATCATTCCCGCCCTGCGCGCCATCGCGCCGCAATGTGCAGGAGTCGCTGCACGGCGTTACGAGCACTGCGTCGACCGGTCAGAATCGGACGCGCGAGGTTCTGGTGGTCGCGCAGCTGGCCCTCACTCTCGTCTTTCTTGTGGGAGCGGGGCTGTTTCTGCGCACCATTCATGCGCTGCGGCAGGTGCCGCTGGGCTTCTCTCAACAGAATGTCCTAACCGGCGGAGTCATCCTGAACGGCTCATCGAACGAGGAACCGAACGATCCGTTGATGCAGACCAACATTGTTCGCACGTCGTATCTGCCGCTGCTGGAGCGTCTGCGCGCCATCCCCGGCGTGCAGGTGGCGGCGCTCAGTTCCGTGCTTCCGCTGCGCAGGGAGATGAACGTCAGCATCGGCGGGGAACTGGATCAGCAAGGATTCCCCGCGGGAAAAGTCGCCGATGGCCGATGGCCGCCTGGCCTCTGCCGGCCTGATCGAGGCGCTCGGCATCCCCATGGCGAGGGGCCGGTTCTTTACGGAAGACGACACGGCTTCTTCGCCTGTGGTGGTGGTGGTGAACCAGGCCTTCGCGAACAAGTATCTTCCCGGCCAGGACCCCATCGGCCACATCTACTCGATGGGCAAGACGGGACGGTTCGCACAACGCGCACATCGTGGGCGTGATCAGCGACATCAAGCAGACGGATGTGACCGAGGCGACGCGGCCGGAGATCTACTTTTGCCTGGCGCAGATTGAGCCGGGAACGCCGCTCTACGGCATTGCCATTGCGTTTATGCAGGTGGCGATTCGCGGCGCGAATCCCCGCCGACGCGCTGCGGCGGAATTCGATAAGGTGCTGCACGAGGTTGCTCCCGATGCGACCACCACCGAAGTGAAGACCATTCACGAGGCGGTCGAGGATTCTTTTGGCAGCCAGACGCTGATTGCGCACTTGCTGGAAGGATTTGCCGGCGCTGGCGTTGATGATTGCTTCCGTGGGATTGTATGGGCTGCTGTCCTTTGCGGTGGCGCAGCGCACGCGCGAGATCGGCCTGCGCATTGCGCTGGGCGCGCCGCAGGCCAGCATTCTCAAGCTCGTGCTTCGCCGGGCACTTCTGCTGGTTGTTATCGGACTGAGTCTCGGCGGAGTGCTCGCATGGTTTTCCGCGCGACTGGCGGGCAGCTATATCTACGGCGTCGGCGCGCACGATGCCCTCAACGTACGCCGCCGTTGCACTGGTACTTGCACTGGCGTCCTTACTGGCCGCATGGCTGCCGGCGCGCCGCGCGGCCGCGCGTCGACCCTATCCTAGCGTTGAGATCGGAGTAACAGGAATATCATGATCGAACTGAAGAACGTTGAACGCAGTTACAAGACCGGCCACACCGAAACCTGGGTATTGCGCCGCATCCGGCTCACCATCAACGAAGGCGAGTTTGTCACCGTGATGGGCCCGTCGGGAGCAGGGAAGTCGTCGCTGCTGAACGTGCTGGCACTGCTCGATGACGGCTGGCTGGGCGAGTACTGGTTCGACGAAACGCCTGCCCACAAGCTGAACCGCAAGCAGCGCGCCGACCTGGCCCGCCAGCGCATCGGCATGGTTTTCCAGAGTTATCACTTACTCGACGATCTTACCGTCGCCGAAAACATCGACTTACCGCTTGAGTTACAAGAACCTGCCCGCGAAAGAGCGGCAGGGCATGGTGGCCGACATTCTCGACCGCTTCCAGATTGTCGCCAAGAAGGATCTGTTTCCCTCGCAGCTTTCCGGCGGGCAGCAGCAACTGGTGGGCATTGCGCGCGCCGTGGTGCACGCGCCGGCGCTGCTGCTGGCCGATGAGCCGACCGGCAATCTGCATTCCACGCAGGCGCGCGAGATCATGGAGCTTTTCTGCGAGCTCAACCGCGCCGGCACAACCATCGTGCAGGTGACGCACTCGGAAGAAAACGCACGCTACGGCAAGCGCATCCTCGAGCTGCGCGACGGATGGCTCACGCGCGATGAGGCAGTTGAGCCAAGGACAACGGAGGTTGGTGCACAGTGATTCATCTCAAGTCCAATTCGGCCCGTTCCATCAAAGCCACGGCCGCCATTCTTCTTTTGCAAGTCAATCTCGCTTTGGCGGCGGAGCCGGCGCAACAGGCCTCGCCGTCCTCGTCGTCCGCCACGCCCTCCACGCAGGAGCAGGGCTGCTTCCGCCGACTTCGCAACGGCGCCGGAGGCTCCGGCGCCCGCGGCAGGCGCAACCCCTGCGCCTCCACCGACCCTTGCGCAGCAGATGCAGCAGGCGCAGCAGCCGTCGTTTGCTCCGCCGCGACCGTTTCACGTGCCCATGCCCCACTCGCATAACCCGCTTGCGCCCTATAGGCCCAGCACCGCGCCTGAACTCGGATCTCAGCAACTCACCGCGCCTGCAGAACCTCATCCGCGATGGAAAGATCTATATTTCACTGCGCGACGCGATCGCGGTGGCCATCGAGAACAACCTCGATCTGGCCTACTTCCGCTATAACTTCCCCATCGCTCAAACCGATATCCTGCGCACCAAAGCGGGCAGCGCTGCCAACGGCGTCAACACCGCCATCGTCCAGGGCACCCAGGGCGGTTTTGCCGCTTCCACCGGCGGCGGAGGCGGCTCGTCCGGATCCGGATTCTCCGCCGGCAATGGCGGCATCGTCACCTCGACCCTCGGCGCCGGCACCAGCGTTTCGTCGTTCGATCCTTACCTCACCTTCCAGGGGCTACGTCGATCACACCGTCACCCAGGAGGCCAACGAGGTTCTGAGCGGCGTGCCGATTCTGAAGACCAACACGATTGAGGTCCTGTCGAACTTACTCCCAGTCGTTCCCCATCGGCACCAACCTCTCGATCAACTATCATCGGCCAGCGTGTCGCCAGCAACACCCCTTACAACCTCATCAATCCCGAGCTGTATTCCAATTTCACGTTGCAGATCTCCCAGCCCATTCTGGCCGGCTTCGGCCTCGCCACCAACGAGCGCTATATCCGCATTGCCAAGCGCAACTCCCAGATCACCGACCTTGCTTTCAAGGCACAGGTCATCGCCACCGTGACTCAGGTCGAGAATATCTACTGGGACCTGGTGAATGCCTACGACAGCGAGCAGATCAGCGAGCGCTCTCTCGGCTTCGCCAACAAGAATCTCTCCGACGATCAGAAGCAGCTCGAACTCCAGGCCATCCCCGCGATGCAGGTCATGACGGATCAGTCTGCCGTGGCCACCGCCGAAGGCAACCTCACGGTGGCGCGCGCCAGCCTTCGGCTGAACGAGCTGCTGATGAAGAACGCGCTCACCAAGGTCGACGATCCCACCATCGACGAGATGCCCGTCATTCCCCTCGACCTGCAAGGCAGAGCCCGACCCGAATGCCGACAAATCCATCGACGAACTCATCGCCGAGGCCGAGAAGAAGCGGCCCGAGGTTGCCATCTACCAGATGCAGGCCGAAGTGCAGAAGCAGGCCCTGAAGGACATCAACAGCGAGCTTTTGCCGACTCTCAACATGTATGGCTTCTACGCCGGCGCAGGCACCGCCGGTCCCGAGAACCCCTAGTGCGACCCTCAGCACGCAGGATTGCACCACCAATCTGCCCACGGGCTTCCCCAGCATGTTCGCGAACACATTCAATTACTCGTCCCCGGAATACCAGGTCGGGATGACGCTTTCCATCAATCTGCGCAACCGCCAGGCCAAGGCCGATCAATTCCGCGCCGTGTTGCAGTACCGCCAGAGCCAGATCTCCTCCGAGCAGCAGCAGAAGAGCATTCGCTTCGACGTTCGCAACTCGAAGTTTGCTCTTGAACAGGCTCAGGCCCACGTCGATGCAGCCCAGAAAGCGCGCGACCTTGCCGCAGAAGACCTTCGACATCACCAAACAGGAACAGGTGCTCGGCGCGAAATCCGGCCTCGATACGCTGAACGCGGAAAGCGCGCTGGCCCAGGCCGAGTCCGCTTTGGACACTGCGCAAACGGCCTACGAGAAGGCGAAGGTGGATATCGACCGCGCCATCGGCGAGACGCTGGAGCGGACCGGGGTCTCCATCGACGACGCGAAAGTTGGGCGTGGTGACTCGTGCGCCGTAGAATCACTGAGAGGGACTCGATGCCCAGCAATCCAAGAACCGCGATAGCCCGCACAGTCTCGATCTCCGAGCGCGAACGCGGGCGAAGTCCAGGAGGCAAGCCATTCCAAGTAAGCAGGAACGAATTCGGGTATCTGGTTGCCGACGATCAGCCGCATATTCTTGAGGCCGTGGAGCTGCTGCTGGGCCCGCAGGGCATCGCGGTGGACTGCGTGCGCTCGCCGCAACTGCTGCTGGAAGCGCTGGGGCAGACGCGACTACGATGTGCTGCTGATCGACCTGAACTACACGCGCGACACCACCTCGGGCCAGGAGGGGCTGGACCTGCTGGCGCGCATCCAGGAGTACGATACGCGGCTGCCGGTGATCGTGATGACGGCGTGGGGCAACATCGACCTGGCCGTCGAGTCGATCAAGCGCGGCGCGCGCGACTTTATGCAGAAGCCGTGGGAGAACGAGCGGCTGCTCTCGCTGATCCGCGTGCATGCCGAGCTGCATGCCAGGCACTGCGCCGCGCGCGGCAATTGGAGCTGGAAAATCGCCTGCTGCGCGCCGAAGGGCATGCCGGAGTTTGTGGCCGGCGCGCCCTCGATGCAGCCGGTGCTGGAGCTGATTGCGCAGGTTGGGCCGTCGGACGCCAACGTGCTGATCACCGGCGAGCACGGCACGGGCAAGGAGATCGTGGCCAAGCTGCTGCATGCCGCTTCGCCGCGCGCGCGCATGGCGCTGGTGGCGGTGAATGCCGGCGGGCTGCCGGAGGGAACCTTCGAGAGCGAAATCTTCGGCCACGTGAAGGGCGCGTTTACCGATGCGCGCACCGACCGCATTGGGCGGTTCGAGCTGGCCAACGGCGGCACGCTGTTTCTGGACGAGATTGCCAACGTGCCGCTGCGCCAGCAGGCCAAGCTGCTGCGCGTGCTGGAGACGGGCGAGCTGGAGCGCGTGGGCTCGTCGCAGACGCGGCGCGTGGATGTGCGCATTCTCTCCGCCACCAACGCGCTTCTGCACGAAGAAGCCAAGGCGGGCAACTTCCGCGAGGACCTGCTCTTCCGCATCAACACGGTGGAGATTCATCTGCCCGCGTTGCGCGACCGGCGCGAAGACATTCCGCTGCTGGCGGGGCACTTTCTGAATCGCAACCGGACGCGCTATCGCAAACAGGTGAGCGGCTTCTCCGCGGCTGCCATGCAGCACATGATGCAGTATCCGTGGCCGGGCAATGTGCGCGAGCTGGAGCACACGGTGGAACGCGCCGTGCTGCTGTGCCGCGGCGATGAGATTGACCCGGCCAACCTGGCGATTGCGGCAGCCAAGTCCGCGCCGCAATCGTTTGAGAACATGAGCATCGACGAAGTGGAAGCGCTGCTGATCCGCAAGGTGCTGCGCCGCTGCGACGGCAACATCTCCCAGGCGGCCGAGTCGCTGGGCTTGAGCCGCGCCGCTCTGTATCGCCGCATCGAAAAATATGGTCTCTGAACGGGTACGACGCCGGCGCCGGCAGCTCGGTTGTCCGCCGGGCATGGCTTTACTGCCTGTTGCTGTCGCTGCCCGGTCTTTTGTTCGCAGGAATCGATTCTTTACCAGAAGGAAATCTCCCTTACGCCCGTGCTGCTGCTGACCGGGTGCCTGCTGCTCTATCTCGCGATTGTGGCGGCGGCGATGATTGACGGCCTGGTGCGTCCGCTGCAGACGCTTTCCAACGTGGTGTCTTCGCTGCGCGAGGGCGATTACTCTTTCCGCGCGCGCGGAGCCGGCAGTCAGGATGCATTCGGCGAGCTGGCCGCGGAGGTGAACGCGCTGGCGGACCTGCTGCAGAAGCAGCGGGTCCGCTCGCTGGAAGCAACGGCCCTGCTGGCGCGCATTCTTGAAGTGATGCACGCGCCGCTGTTTGCATTCGACCGGGAGAATCTCCTGCAGCTGGTGAACAATGCGGGAGTGAAGCTGCTGGGCCTGTCGCATGCGCGCTGCTTTGGGCATACGGCACGGGAACTGGGCCTGGAAGAGCTGCTGGCCGCGCCGGACCAGAGCATTCATTCGTTCGGCGTCAAGTCGACGCGCTGGCTGCTGCGCAAGGCGGTGTTTCGGCAGGATGGCGCGCCGCATACGCTGCTGCTGCTGGCCGATGTGAGCCTGCCCCTGCAGGAAGAGGAGCAGATTGCGTGGAAGCGGCTGATTCGCGTGCTGGGGCACGAGCTTTCGAATTCGCTGGCGCCGATCAAATCCATTGCCGGCAGCCTGCTGGCGCGCGTGGACAACATGCAGGGCGACGACGCCACGCTGCGCGATTTTCGCCGCGGGCTGGGCGTGGTGGAGAGCCGCGCCGATGCGCTGCACCGCTTTGTGCAGTCGTACCGGCTGCTGGCGCAACTGCCTCCGCCGCATTTCAAAGCGGTGTCGCTGGCAGCGCTGCTGGAGCGGGTGGTGCTTCTGGAGCAGCGGCTGCCGGTGCAACTGGAGGCGGGACCGCCGGTGGTGCTGGACGCCGATCCCGACCAGCTGGAACAGATGTTCATCAACCTGCTGGCCAATGCCGTGGACGCTTCGCTGGCCAACGGATCGCATCCGGTTCGAGCGTTCTGGCGGCTTGACGAGGCGGCGGTGCTGGTGACGATCGAAGATCGCGGCATGGGCATCGCCAATACCGAGAACCTGTTTGTGCCGTTCTACACGACCAAGCCGGCGGGGAGCGGTGTGGGGCTGGCGCTGGCGCAGCAGATTGCACGCGCGCACGGCGGAGAGATCAGCCTGCTGAACCGCGAAGACGGCGACGGGGCGCGGGCGACGATACGGCTGCCGCTGAGCGTGCCTGAGGCGAGCTAGATGTATTGCCGGGCGATGCCGGGCGGGATTCACAGTTTCACATATTCACAGTCTCACGGGATTGCAGGGGGGGTGGGGTGCCTTGAAACTGGTGGTTCGGGCAGGGTCACTGTTTCTATTGCAAATGAACGCAGGGTAGGCATGAGATTATTCTGCGCTCAACGACGGAAATGATCGGCAAATCCGGGAGGATTTTTTGCGATGATTCTGAGGATCTTTCACAGGCTGCGGAAAAGGGCCCGATGGCGTGTGAAGTTCGCGACGGGCATCCGGGATAAGAAACAACGATGGAGGGTTCCCGGAAGTGCCGATGCGGAGATCGGCGCTATCGTTTCATCTGCTGCGGGCCGGCAACCATTGGCTTTTGCAGGGGCTAAAGCCCGCTTGATCTTGCGCCGGTTACGGCCCGGCTTAAGCCGTGCCCTTGTTACGAAGCCCGCATTGATTGAATTGGCCTTGTGCCGGGGATAAATCCCCGGCCTACTACCCGAATGAGTTTTTCAGTTTGCGGCCCCGTTCCCTCAGAATGAGATCGCCAATGATGCGGAGAAATTGAGACTCGGGACACTCGTGTGGTGTCCCCGAAGTTCGCAGCATAAGTCGAAGCCCCAAAATGCAGGTCCTTCGACTCCACTTGGCCCAAAATCGGGCCAAGCGTCGCTCAGGATGACAGCGTTATTTATGTTGCGAACTTCAGAAACAGGACACTCGTGTGGTGTCCCCGAAGTTCGCAGCATAAGTCGAAGCCCCAAAATGCAGGTCCTTCGACTCCACTTGGCCCAAATTCGGGCCAAGCGTCGCTCAGGATGACAGCGTTATTTATGTTGCGAACTTCAGAAACAGGACTTTAGATGTCATATTCTTCCGCCTTGTCTTCAGTTGCGATTTCGGTGGCGACGACGCAGTTTCGGCCATTGTCCTTGGCGCGATAGAGGGCCGTGTCAGCGGCATGGATGAGGGTTTCATAGTTGGCGGGGAAACCGGATGCGACACCAAAGCTGGCGGTAATGGGAAAGGCTTTTTTGCCATTGTGGATGCAGGCTTCCTGAACGGCAATGCGCAGTTGCTCGGCACGCACGCGCGCCCCCGCAAAGCCGGAGCCGGGAAGAATGAGCAGGAACTCCTCGCCTCCGTACCGGCCAACCCAGTCGTAGGAGCGCACCGCACGCTCGAAGATGGCGGCGACCTCTTTGAGGACCTGGTCTCCAGCCGGATGACCATAGGTGTCGTTGACGACTTTGAAGTGATCCAGATCGACGAGGATCACGCTGAGGGGCGACGCTTCGCGGCGGGCGCGGTCCGCCTCCTGGCGCAGGCGCTCGACGATGATGCGGTGATTCCACAGACCGGTGAGGTCGTCGTGCTCGGCAAAGTGGCGCATCTGTTCGCGAGCGCGCAGCAGTTCGTTCTTTTCCCGTTCCAGATCTTCGGTCCGCCGCTGCACGGCCAGTTCGAGGTTATGTTTCTGGCGCACGAGAAGATGAACGCTCCAGCGCCACGCCAGCACCACGCCCAGAGCGAGGGCCAGGATGAGGGCCAGGCGCAGCGGGCCGCTCTGCCACCAGAGGGGGGCAATGACAAAGGAGACGTCGTTCACGGGTGATATAGCGCCGCCGTTTTCATCGACCGCGACTGACTGAAAGCGGTATGCTCCTGGCTCCAGGCGGGCATAGCGCACACTGCGCTCGGCGGTTTCCACCCATTCTGACTCGACGCCGAGCAGACGGTAGCGGATGTGGATGTGGCTGGCGTCGCGGAAGTTAAGCGAAGAGATGGTGATGGTGAGCGGGTTTGCGCTCCAGGGAATCTCGGCATGGTTGGTGATCTCCTGCGCGCCGAACGTCATTTGCGAGAGCACAGGGGGTGAGGGCGTTCCTTCGCCGGCGGCTTCGGGATGCATGAGGTGCGACAGGCCGGCGGAAGTGCCGATCCACATGCTGCCGTCGCGGTCTTCGGCGAGCGCATAGCTGTCTGCGTCATTCCAGATGAGCCCGTCGTCCTGAGTGAAACTGCGCCAGGATCGGCCATCGTAGACGGTCAAGCCCGCATCCTGGCCAACCCAAAGCCAGCCACGATGGTCGACCAGCAGCGAGACGATCTGTTCGGAGAGCAGACGGGGGCGGACAACATGCTCCGATTCCACAATCCGGTCCCCTGAGATACGCAGGCGGATTACTCCCGGAAATGCGCCGGCGGCCCAGAGGTTTCCGTTCGGGTCGGCGGCGATCAAAGTGGGATTGACGCCGCTGAGGCCGGGATCGATGGAGTGCCAGCCGGAAGCGTCGAAGCGGTAGAGTCCTCCATCGCTCGCGGCCCAAAGGCGATGATCTTTGTCCAGGGCCAGGTCGCTGAAGCGCTGGCGGGGATGGGTCAGACCCGGGTCTTCCACCAGGTGAGGAGAGCGATCGCCGGATGACAAATCCACCCGATAGAGCCCGCCGTCGGTGGCGATCCAAACGCGGTTGCCGGCATCGCAGAGAACGCGGAAGACCTCAGGAATCTTCCACTGGGTTCCAGCCAGCGTTTGAGGATCGATGCGCACCAGGTTGCCGGCTGCCGACCCCATCCAGATGGCTCCGTCGGGGCTTTCATCCAGAGAGACGGAGCGGTCGGTCTGGATGCCGGGCGCGTGCCAGGTTTTGGGCGTTTTGCTGCCTGCGGGGAGATAGTCGAGGCCGGACTCGGTACCAACCCAGAGGCGTCCGGCACGGTCGCGGAGCGAGGCCCAGACAATGTCGTTGCTCAATCCGTTGGCAACGGTGTAGCTCTCCCACTGGTCCTGGCCGACCCAGCGCATGAGGCCGTGACCGATTATCCCGATCCAGAGAGAACCTTCCCGGTCGACGAACAGCTCGGAGATGTCGTAGCGGGAAAGGCCGTTGACAGCGGTGACCATCTGCCAGTGGTTGTTTTCCCAGATTCCAAGATCCGGACCCTGGGAAGCGACCATGTGCCCCTTTGCGTCTTCAGTGAGCTCGGAGTAAGGCACGCTGTTGGAGCGGCCAGGAAGCGGGTGAGGCAGGTAGCGGTTTTCCTGGGGGATGATCTCGCCGAGGTAGGTGGAGCCGCGAATCCACAGGTGGCCGTCGCGCGCCAGGTGCAGGTGCAGCCAGTTCTCCTCAGGCAGGTTGAGCAGGCTGCGCAAGTGGGTGGTTTTCCCGTTCTGCAGGCGGCACAGGTCGGCATCGCAGCCATACCAGAGGGCGCCGTCGGGGGTGGCCAGCACACTCCAGATGGCCCTGCCGTCGAGGCGCATCGGTTCGGCACTCCAGCCGACGGCTCCGGCGCGGCGCAGCAGGAATGCGCCGCCGCGGTCTGCCGTGGCCACCTGGTCCGGAGCCATGGCGGTGAAGACGGTACCGATTCTCTGCGAGAAGTCGGTGACCGGGGCAGGGGGATGGATCTGGGCGAAGCGGCCGGTTTGCGTCTCAAAGAAGATGCCGGTTGTTGTACCCACGAAAAGGGTTCCGTCGGGTCCGGCAAACAGGCTCTGAATGATGTGGCCCTGCAGCCCATCGACGGCGCCGAACTGGCGGAACGCGCTCCCGTCGTAGCGGTAGAGTCCGTTCTCGGTTCCCACCCAGAGGTAGCCGGAGTGGTCCTGCACGATGCAGTTGATGTTAAGGTTGCCGAGGCCGGCGGCGCTGGTGCGGAAGCTGTACTGCTGGGCCAGGCAGGCGGACGCGACAAGGCCCAGAGCGGCCATGCCGCCCATCCAGGTGTTCAAGGATCTCCTCAGATTCCGCCCCAGCTTCTGCAATGCGAGCCCTTCCCAACGGATTGAGTTCACTATATACCCGGTTTGCGCTGGGGCACTGGCCAGAACTGGATGGTTTGGCGCGCGGAGGGCAGACCGAAAACTTGAGCGCTTTAGTCACAGACGAGTGCATCCTGGGGAAACGCCTGGGTTGCGTCATCGGAGTCATCGGTAACTAGTTCGCTGGTCGCTTCAGCCCTGCGCGCAGCAAAGAACTGCTCAACCTGGCCCAGGACTTCAGCCCCGGTGCGGGCATGATAGATGGCGGCGCGGAGTTTTGCGCCTCCGGGCACGCCGTGGGTGAACCAGGTGGCGAACTGCTTCATCTTTCCTGCGGATTCACCCATGCGGTCGCTGCGCGGCAGATCCCTGGTGGCTTCCTGCTCGTCGAGGAGCATCTGGAAGTAGGCGCGGATCATGCGGTAGCGGTCTTCCACGGTGGGCCGGTCGTAGGCGCCGGTGGCCGTGTACTGGGCAATCTGGCGGAAGATCCAGGGGTTGGCGGGAGCGGCGCGTCCAATCATGACGGCATCGCAGCCAGTCTCAGCCACCATGGCGGCGGCATCTTCGGGGGTGCGGATGTCGCCATTGCCAATGACGGGAATGGCGACGGCCTGCTTGATGGCGGCGATCCACTGCCACTGCGCCTGGCCGCTGTAACCTTGTTCGCGGGTGCGGGCGTGCAGGGCGACGGCGTTGAGGCCTTCGGACTCGGCCATGCGGGCCAGGTCCACGCAGACAATCTGCATGTCGTTCCAGCCCATGCGGAACTTGACGGTGAAGGGGATGGTGACGGCGCTGCGGACGGCGCGAAAGATTTCGCCGATTTTGGGCAGGTCGCGGAGCAGGCCGGAGCCGCCGTTGCAGCCGACGACGCGCTTGGCGGGGCAGCCGAGGTTGAGGTCGACGGTGTCAAAGCCGGTGTCCTGGACGATGCGGGCGGCTTCAGCGAGGGTTTGGGCGTTGGAGCCAAAGAGCTGGGCGCCGATGGGGTGCTCGTCGTCGTAGAAGGTGAGATAGCGGCGGCGCTTGGACTCGCGCATGCGGGCGAGGCCGTCGGCGGAGGTGAACTCGGTCATGAGCAGGCCGCAGCCGGACTGGGCGTTGGTGACGGCGGAGTCGATGGACTCGGAGGGGGAGTTCGAGTCCGGAAGCGCGGCGGTGAAGAGGCTGGCGTGGCGGATGAAGCGGCGGAAGACGGTATCTGTGACGCCGGCCATGGGAGCCAGAACGGTGGCTGGAGTGACCAGCACCGAGCCCACGCGCACCTCCGCCGGTACCCGCGCTTCGGCGGGCATGGGG
>CAVZNB010000003.1:0-304638 GCA_963776535.1 uncultured Acidobacteriaceae bacterium
GGTCCGGGGTGGTAAGCGCCGGGCTGGGCGGATGCGGGGGTTTCCGTCATAGGGGTGGGAAGAGGGTGAGGAGGACCTGGGTCATGAGGAAGTCGGCGAAGATGATGATGATGGAGGAGAAGACGACGGCATCGATGGTGGAGCGGCCGACGCCCTCGGTACCGCCGGTGGTGCGCATGCCGTAGAAGCAGCCGATGGAGGCGATGATGAAGCCGGAGAACAGGGGCTTGACCAGGCCCTGAATGATGTCTGGGAAGTGCA
The DNA here is from genome assembly GCA_963776535.1 of uncultured Acidobacteriaceae bacterium. Taxonomy (GTDB): domain Bacteria; phylum Acidobacteriota; class Terriglobia; order Terriglobales; family Acidobacteriaceae; genus Telmatobacter. Next base: position 262 of record CAVZNB010000003.1, read on the forward strand.
GGTGCTCCCAGGCCATGGAGAAGTACTGCGTGCCGTTCTGGTGGTTCATGAAGACGGTGACGAAGCCGCCGCCCATGATGCCGAAGGCGTCGGCCAGCGATGGTGAGAAAGAAGAGCATGGCGATGCAGGCGAAGATGCGCGGCGTGACCAGCTTGCGCATGGGGTCGACGCCCAGGGCGCGCATGGCGTCAATTTGCTCGGTGACGACCATGGAGCCGAGTTCGCTGGCCATGGAGGAGGCATTGCGGCCGGCGACCATGATGCCGGTGAGCACCGGGCCGAGTTCGCGGATCATGGTGAGGCTGACGAACGGCCGGTGACGGCGGTGGCGCCGAACTGCGGAAAGCGTGGCCGCCGATTGCAGGGCGAGCACGCCGCCGGTGAAGAAGCCGGAGAGCAGGACGATGGCGGCGGAGCCGACGCCGATGATGTCGGCCTGGATGAGGAAGTCGGTCCAGTAGCGCGGCGGGCGGAAGAGATTCATCACGGCGCGGTACGCGAACAGGGAATAGTCCTGCACGGTGAGCACGATGTTCTTGGCGGTTCTTTCGATCGAGCTCTGATCGCCATTCAGGTTTTCGCGCGGCGGTTGAGGGATGTGCCGGTCTCCTTAAGCAAGGTGCTGTCATGGACAGAATAGCGCATGAGCGGGGCCAGGCCGCTGCTGGCTGGCCGGGTTGAGGTGGGTTCGAGGCTCGGGTGCAGGAAATTTCCGGCCAGCGGTAAACAATCCATATTGGTCTTGCCGGTGTTGCGCCTAGCATCCTGTATTTTCAATGATTTACCGCATGGCCCGTGGCTTGCAGGACCTTTAGCGCATCGAATAGGCATTGGGGCCGTGTCCAAGGCGAGAGGCCTGTTGCGACCAGAACAAGGAGGGATGACATGCCGTTTTTCCGCATGCGGCTGATCCTTGCGCTCATTGCGGGCATCACGCTGGTTTCTGTTGGCTCGACCTATTTTGATGTGCTGGCGCACAAGCATGTTCTTGCGGCGCGAACTGGAGCGCCGCAGCGCATGGCTGGGCGCAAGCCTGGAGCCGGAGCTGGAGCAGGCCATTGCCGCCGGCGAGACGTCGACCCGATCAACCGGCGCTGAAGCATCTGCAAAGGCCTGACGGAGACACTGGGGTTGGCAGTTTACGACCCCGAGGGCGAGCTGCTGGCCCGACGGGCTCCGTGGAGCTGTTCAAGGCACTGCCGACCGATCCCGTGCTCAAGGTCGATGCGCAAGGGGCACGGAGGTGGCAGTCTTCGGGCATGACGGCGAACTCGCAGTGGCTGGAGGACGCATTTCCTCTGCGCGACGCAATGGGCAGCTGAGCGGGGTGCTGGTGGTTCTGGCGGACGCCGGCTACATCCGCGCGGAGGGCAACGCGGTTTGGCAGCGAAGCTTCTGGCGGATTGTCGCTTTTGTGGTTCTGATTGTCGGGGTCACACTGCTGATGGTGCGCTGGTTCCTGATGCGGCCGATGACTGCGGGTTGCGGAGCGGCTGCGGCGTCTGCGGATGGGGCATACCGGCGAAGATTGGCGGACGAAAGCATTGCGGAGCTGAGCCTGTTCACCCCGCTGGCTCGCGAAGTGGAGACCATGGCGGAGAGCCTGATTGACGGCGCGAGCCGCGGCCCAGGCCGAGGCCCGGCTGCGCGATGCCGGCGAGCATTGTGGACCGCGGAGCGGCTGGCCGTGCACATGCGCGAGCGATTCGGCTCCAGCCGCATCTTTGTGGTCTCGAACCGCGAGCCGTACATGCACGTGCGCAAGGGCTGGGAGACGGTGTGCATTGTGCCTCCGAGCGGGCTGGTCACGGCGATTGAGCCGGTGCTGCGGGCCTGCGACGGCGTGTGGGTGGCGCACGGCAGCGGCAGCGACGACGCGATTGACGGTGGACGAGTTCGACCGGCTGCGCGTTCCTCCCGACGATCCGCGCTACACGCTGCGGCGCGTCTGGCTGTCCGCGGAAGAGGAGTCGGGCTACTACGACGGCTTTGCCAACGAAGGGCTTTGGCCGCTGTGCCACATCGCGCACACGCGGCCGATTTTTCGCGCCGTCGGACTGGGAGTGCTACCAGCGCGTGAACGAGAGGTTTGCCGCCGCGCTGCTGGAAGAGATGGAGGGCAGCGACGACCCCATGGTGTTTGTGCAGGACTACCATTTTGCGCTGTTGCCGCGGCTGATCAAGGCGGCGCGGCCGGATGCGCGCGTGGCGATCTTCTGGCATATTCCCTGGCCCAATCCGGAGGCCTTCGGCATTTGCCCGTGGCAGGCGGAGCTGCTGGACGGGCTGCTGGGCGCGGACCTGATCGGCTTCCACATTCCGCTGCACTGCAACAACTTTCTTGCCACGGTGGACCGCGTGCTGGAGTCGCGCACCGACCGCGAACACATGACCGTGCGGCGCCACGGGCATATGAGCACCGTGCGGCCCTACCCGGTGAGCGTGGCTTTTGAGCCGGCCCATTGGCAATCGGCAGGCATCCATGGCGAGGGAGACGCGGGCTGGCCAGGTCAGGCATGCCCGTGCGGCACGGCAACTGCTGCTGGACGAGTTTGGCGTGCAGTGCGAGAGCCTGGCGCTGGGCGTGGATCGCCTGGACTACACCAAGGGGATCGTGGAGCGCTGCTGGCCATTGAGCAGCTGCTGGAGGAGCATCCGTGGCACCGCGAGCGGCTGACCATGGTGCAGATTGCCGCGCCCAGCCGGACGCGCATTCCCAGCTACATGGATCTGCGGCGGCAGGTGGAAGAGACGGCGGAGCGCATCAACCAGCGCTACCAGACGGCGCACTGGCGGCCGATTGTCCTGATCGAGCGCCAATGCAGCCACGAGGAGGTGAACCGCTGGTATCGCGCCGCGGAGTGTGCCTGGTGACCTCGCTGCACGACGGCATGAACCTGGTGGCCAAGGAGTATCGTGGCGGCGCGCGACGGATGAGGACGGCGTGCTGGTGCTGAGCAAGTTTACGGGCGCGGCGGTTGAACTGCGCGATGCGCTGCTGGTGAATCCTTACGACATTGCCGGGGTGGCGGAGGCCATCCATCGCGGGACTGGAGATGACGCGCGCAGAACGCCGCACGCGCATGCAGCGCATGCGCCGCCACGTGATGGACCACAACGTCTATCGCTGGGCTGCGAGCATCCTGGGCGACCTGCGCGAGTTGCGCATGGAGATTCCGGAACAGGCAGAGCCGGCGCACGCCGGACCGGTTGGTGTTCCAGCCCGCGCGGTGGTGCAGGGTAAACTGGCCTAGATGCGAGGCCCTGTTTGACCCCCGAAGCGGCAAAAAAACTGGAAGAATTTTTTGGAACGTTTGCAGGGGCGGGGCGGCCGCTGCTTCTGCTGGACTATGACGGCACGCTGGCGTCGTTCCGGGTGGACCGGTTTTTGGCGCGGCCGTGGGCAGGGGTACGCGAGCTGCTGGGGAAGATTCAACGCCAGGGGCGCACACGCATGGTGGTCGTTACCGGGCGGCCTGCGAAGGAGATTGCTCCGCTGCTGGCGCTGGAGGAGCCGCTCGAGGTATGGGGGTTGCACGGGGCGGAGCGGCTCTATCCCGATGGCCGGCGAGAACTGGAACTGGCGCCGCCGGAGACCCAGGCCCGGCTCGAAGAGCTGAAGGAGCGGCTGCGGCGCGATGCGCTGGGCGGCTTGTTCGAGGACAAGGCCAACGGCGCGGTGATGCACTGGCGCGGGCACGCGCGGCATACGCAGCTGTTGATTGAGCAGCGCACGCGGGCGCTGTTTGAGCCGCTGGCGCGGATGGATGGGCTGGCGCTGCTGGAGTTCGAGTCGGGCCTGGAACTGCGCGCGGGGCGCAACAAGGGAGGGGCGGTGGCAGCGGTTGTGGCCGAGGCGGGGGGCATGGGCCGGTTGCGTACCTGGGCGACGACCTGACCGACGAGGCGGCGTTTCGCGTGGTGAATGCGCTGGAGGGCGCGCATCTGAGCGTGCTGGTGCGCAGCAGTCAGCGGGAGACGGAGGCGGATGTTTGGCTGAAGCCGCCGGGGGAATTGAGGGAGTTTTTGAGGGGATGGGTGAAGGCAGCGTCTTGTGCTCAAGGTTTGTAGCCTGAGTTCCGAAGTGCGAATGCAGGTCCCCTTCGACAGGCTCAGGGCGGGCTTTCGACTGCGCCTCTCGCGATAAGGCTGCGAGAGGCTCCGCTCAGGATGGCAGGTTATTCACGGTGAACCGACGGCGACGAACCGCTACCCCGCGATCCCTGGTCTACTCTCGGCCCTTTTTGCGGATCTCGATGTTGAGGCGCTTGATCTTCTGGTTGAGGGTGGAGAGCGGGATGCGGAACTGCTCGGCGGCGTCGGTCTGGTTCCAGTTGCAGCGCTCGAGCTTCTCGATGATGATGCGGCGCTCGATGTCTTCGAGGATGTCGAAGAGCGAGGCGTTGGGGTTGTGCTCGAGCAGGGCGTCCTGGAAGCTGCGGCCGGTGATGTGGCCGGGGAGCAGGTCGGAGCCGATGACCGGGCCCGAGGAGAGCACGACGCCGCGCTCGATGGAGTTTTCCAGCTCGCGCACGTTGCCCGGCCACTCGTAATCGACCAGGGCGCGCAGGGCGTCGGCGGAGAGCTTGCGCGGGGCGAGGCCGTTCTCGTTGGCGTAGAACTCGAGGAAGTGGCTGGCCAGCAGGGGAATGTCTTCGCGGCGGGCGCGCAGCGGCGGCAGATCGACGGTGATGACGTTGAGGCGGTAGAAGAGGTCTTCGCGGAAGCGGCCGTCGCGCACCGCCTGGCGCAGATCGATGTTGGTGGCGGCGATGATGCGCACGTCCACCTGAATCTCCTGAATGCCGCCCAGGTGCATGAAGCGGCGGTCCTGCAGCACGCGCAGGATCTTGGCCTGGGTGTCCATGCCCATGGTGGCGATCTCGTCCAGGAAGAGCGTGCCGCCGTTGGCGACTTCAAAGAGGCCTTTCTTGGAGGCGACGGCCGAGGTGAATGCGCCCTTGACGTGGCCGAAGAGCGTGGACTCAAGCAGCTCCGACGGGCATGGCGCCGGTGTTGATGGGGACGAAGGGCTTGTCCTTGCGCGGCGAGTTGGCGTGGATGGCCTTGGCGATCAGCTCCTTGCCGGTGCCGCTCTCGCCCTGAATCAGAACGGTGGAGCGGCTGGGCGCAACCTGCGCGACGAGGTCGAAGACCTTGCAGCATGATCTCGCTCTTGCCCACGATGTTGGCGAAGTTGTAGCGCTGCTTGAGGGTGCGCTTGAGCTGCAGGTTCTCTTCTTCGGCGCTTGTGGCGGGCGACGGCGGAGCGAATGTCGGCCAGCAGCTTTTCGTTGTCCCAGGGCTTCTGGACGAAGTTTTCCGCGCCGGCGCGGATGGCCTCGACGACGTTGTCCACGGTGCCGTAGGCGGTGATCATGATGACCGGCAGCTCGGGCTGGCGCTCCTTGATCTGCGGCAGCAGTTCGAGGCCGCTCTGGCCGGGCAGGGCCAGGTCGAGCAGCACCAGGTCGAAGTTCTCCTGCTCCAGCATCGCGCAGCCCCTCCTCGCCGTCGGCGGCCATGGTGACCGCGTAGCCCTCCAGCGTCAGCAGCACTTCGAGCGACTCGCGGATGGCGGCCTCGTCGTCGATGACCAGGATGCTGGCGGCCGTTGGAGCTGTCGCAGTCGGCGGCAGGCGCGGGAGCGGGCATGATTCAAAGGCAGTTCAACCTCAGGCATGAACGGAATTCCTCAACAGCGGAAACTCAAGATGAAACGTTGTGCCGGCGCCGATGGCGCTCTCGACATGAATCTTGCCGGCGTGCTCCTGAATGATGCCGTAGGAAACGGAGAGTCCCAGGCCGGTGCCGCGGCGGTCGCCTGGCCTGGGCGTGGTCTTGGTGGTGAAGAATGGATCGTAGATGCGCTTGAGATGCTCGGGCGCAATGCCGGTGCCGGAGTCGGTCACAACGCGCTTCGACATGGCCATTGACCAGGGTGGCCACGCGCAGGCGGCCGCCGTCGGGCATGGCTTCCTTGGCGTTCAGCAGCAGATTGAGAAAGACCTGCTGCAGCTTGCCGGGGTTGCCGTGGATGGGGGGCAGTTCCTCGGCCAGGTCGAGATCGACGATGATCTGCGCGGTCTTGAACTGGTGCTCGAGCAGCGAGAGCGTGTCGCGAATGACCTGGTTGAGATTGGTCTCGCGGAACTCGGTGGTCGAGGTGCGCGAGAAGTTCAGCAGGCCGTTGGCGATCTCGGCGGCGCGGAAGCTCTGCTGGGTGATCTTGTCGAGCACCGGGCCGAGGCGCGCGTCGGCCTTGAGCTGCTTGGAGAGCATCTGCGCGTAGGAGGAGATGACGGCCAGCGGGGTGTTGATCTCGTGCGCCACGCCGGCGGCCAGCAGGCCGATGGAGCTGAGCTTGTCGGCCTGCGCCAGCTGCGTCTCCAGCGAGACGCGCTCGGTGATGTCGTCGACCAGGATGATGCGGCCGACGGAGACGAAATCGCGCGAGAGCAGCGGCGCAATGGCGATGTTGGCGGTGCGCTGCTCGCCGGCGCGGGTGGTGAGGCGGAACTTGTAGAGGTGATGCACGCCCTGCTCGTTGCGGAAGCTGTCCAGAGCCTCGACGAACTCCGCGGGGAAGACGGCACGAAGCGCCTGGCCGATGGCTTCGGCGCGGCTGAGCGCGTACATGGCTTCCATCTGCGCGTTCCAGCTCTCGATGCGGTCGTCGAGATCGAGGGCCAGGATGCCGACGTTGATGGACTCGACGATGTTCTCGTTGAACTCCTTGAGGCGCTCGAACTCGCCGATCTTTTCTTCGAGGCGCGCGTAGAGGCTGGCGTTCTGGAGGGCGATGCCGATGTAGCTGGCCAGCGATTCGAGCAGCTCCACATCCTCGCTGGAGAGGAAGTCGCCGCCGATGGTGCGGCCCAGGCCGATGACGGCGATGGTGCGCGTGGCGAGGCCGTCCTGCACGCGGCAGGGCAGATAGTAGTTCAGGTCGAGCAGGGCGGCGGTGCGCTGCTGCTCTCGGGCAGGTGCAACGCAGCCTGCGCGTTCTCGAGGAAGATGTGCGAGTGGTCCTGCGCCTGGTCGAAGTCGAGGAAGCCGAGGGAAAGCGAAGTCAGTCCCGCTGCGCGCGCATCGCCGCGCTCCGGCATCACCGAGACTTCGGCGGGCAAGTCCGTGGGAGGCGGCCAGGCGCAGGCGGCCCGAGTCCTCGCATGAGGAAGACGGCGACGCGCGCCACCAGCAGGGTGCGGGGCAGCCGCTCGACGATGGATTCCAGCAGGGCTTCGAGATCGGTCTCCGAACTGAGGCCGCGGCCGAACTCGACCAGCGCCTTGCGATAGTCGTAGCGATGGCGGTCGAAGGCGCGGTCGACCCAGCCCTGAATCCGGCGCTTGAGCGGATCGAAGGTCATTGCGAAAACAACGAAGGAGATGCCCAGGCCCCACTCCCGCACATCCTCCGGCAAGCCGTGGTGGACCAGCACAGCGAGCACCGCGATGACGCCGAAGTAGACGCCCAGGAGCAGGCCGGTGGCCAGCGTGTAGGCCACGCCGCGCTTGAAGATCAGGTCGGTATCCATCAGCCGGTAGCGGACGATGGCCCAACTGAAGGTGAGCGGCAGAAAGACGAGCGAGAGGCCGGCCAGATTGGTGAGCAGGCGGGGCGGCTGCAGGTCGAGGAGGAAGGGAATGGCGTAGAACAGCGTGAAGGGCAGCACGGCCAGAAGCGTTCCGCGCGTGAGCCACTTCAACTGCTGGCGCAGCAGCGGGGTGTTGGCCTGGCTGTAGCTGCGCAGAAGAGCAGCGCGGCCAGGACGTAGAAGAGCGCATCGTAGCCGGTGCCGGTCTGGTCGAGCCGGTGCTTGAGCAGCCCCGTGGCCTGCGCGTATCAATGGCCCAGAGCCACAGGCCGAGCAGAGCGGCGCCGGGCGCATAGACGAGCGGCAGCAGCCAGCGGCGGCGGAGGTTCTTGAACCGCTCCTCGGGGAAGCTGAGCGCAAAATGCAGAAACAGCGCCGGCTGCAGCGACTCAGCCAGGACATTCAGCCAGAAGACGGTCCAGTCCAGGCTGTCGAGCTCGCCGGTGTATTTCAGCGCGCAGAGGGCGAACGAAACCAGGCAGAAGAGGTAGAAGTGGGTGGCGCGCGGCGCTGTCCAGCGGCGGAAGAGGACATAGATGCCGATGGCCAGGTAGACCAGCCCGATGACGCGCTGCGCCTGAGCCAGGCTGCGGTCCAGCGGCTCGGGAATGACCACCACCGGTGTATCCAGCGGGATGCCGCCGCGGGTGATGGCGTAGCTGGCCTTTCCGTAGGTTCCGGCTGCGGTAAAGGACATGCTCCAGGTCGGCCAGATGGACGACGGAACTCTTGGGGAGCCGTTCTTTGGCGGGCATCTCAGCGCGCAGGGTGGGGTTGGCTGCAAGCGGCTTGTCGCCCGTGAGCAGGTCCTGCGTTTGCAGGCTCGAACTTTTCGCGGAGGTGTCCGGCAGCACTTCTGCCGCGGTTAGAAGGTCCTTTTCCTGAATTCCCGCGCGCTGGCCGGGGCTGTTGGGAAGCACCTTGACTGCTTCCAGCCCTCCCTGCACCTCGCGCCACCAGACGCCGTCGTCGGGTTGCTGGAACTGGGTCTCCTGGCGGAAGTTCAGAACCGCAAGCAGGACCAGCGCAGCCGTGGCTATGGCTAGCAGTGTCGCCTGCAAACGGTTGAGAAGGCTGGTTTCCATGGGGGAATCGATCTACATCGACTTGACTTGTTGCACGTCGGTTGCCATGTTCATGAAAATCGGAGGGCTATTCGCGGCGATTCGCAATTATCTGAGAATACGCAAGATAGGGACGCGCGGTTCCGCATTCTGTCAACCGCAGCTTTTTACCGTCTCATGAAAAGGATGCAGGAAACGGGAGAGGCATCCATGAAAAGGGATATGGCTATGGAAACCGGTAGATATTTGAGGGCAAGCAGGTTACGTGGAAAATCGAAACCCAGTCCTGACGTAATTTACTGCTGGTAAACATTTTCTTGCATTCAAACAGACATCAAAGCTAACCCTGTCCGTAGGTCGCCTTCGGGCCATGTTTCCGCAGGTAGTGGTGTTCGGAAACGTACACCGGGATTCCGGAATCGGACGCACCCGAGAAGCACGGTCCGGAAGGCCAGCCGGGCAATGTATTCCAGCACATCTGCGTGTTCCACGGCTTCGGTCACGGTTTTTCCCCAGGTGAAGGGAGCGTGGCCGGCAACCAGCACGCCGGGCACGGCAATGGGGTCAAGCCCCTGCTTCTTGAAGCGCCGCACAATGACGGCTCCCGTGTTGCGCACGTAGGCTTCGGCAACCTCTTCGGCGCTGAGCGGCTCGGTCACCGGCACGGGTCCGTGGAAGTAGTCGGCGTGGGTGGTACCGAGGCAGGGAATTGGCCGGGCCGCCTGCGCCCACGAGGTGGCGAACTCGGAGTGCGTGTGCACGACGCCGCCGATCGCGGGAAACTCGCGATAGAGGTAAGTGTGTGTATCCAGGTCGCTTGACGGCCGGAGCGAGCCCTCGACAATCTTCCCGTCGAGGTCGGTGATGACGAGATCGCCGGGGGTCATGGTGGCGTAGTCTACGCCGCTGGGCTTGATGACCACGAGCGGCTCCGCGCCCGAGCCGGGCGATCCTCGATCAATGCCGCTGGCGTTGCCGAAGGTGTGGGGAGCGAGTCCTCTCCGGGCAATCTCCTGGTTGGCGCGAAGAACTTCGAGGCGAAGAGCGGCGAGCAGCATTGCAGTATCCTCAAATGTGACTTGACCGGTAAGCGTTTACCAAGAACAGTGTACCTTGTTTTTTGCGCGAGTCGCGGCGCTTTGTTTCCAAGATTGCTTCCGAGATACGGATCGGCATGGGGCAATTTCTCCTGTGTGGCCATGCGCCCGTCCGCGGTGGAGCCCAATGCGAACGCTACTCCGCCGGGCCCACCAGGAACTGTTCCAGCTTTCCGTCCGGGTAGGTGTAGGTGGTGAGGCCCAGGCGCTTGCCGGGGTAGACGATCTGGAAAGCGCGAAAGGTCATGCCGCCGCGAAGCTGGCTGGACGTCTGCCGGAAGACGATGGGCTCACCCAGCGGGCCGAGGCTGTCGCGGAAATCGGCCACGGTTTGCTGGTCGAAGTAGTCATTCAGATTCGGCGCCAGCAGGCTGCGGTCGATCTTTCCCTGCTGCAAGCCACGGTATATCTCCAGTGTCTGCCGCTCTATCTCAGTCTGGTTCTTGTTGCCGGCCACCACGCCCACAATCAGCTGCGCAATCTGGCCGGCTCCGCCGGCCATGTGGTTGGTGAGCACGGCAACGGCAACCCCGTCATCGATGAGCACCGAGTTCGCCGCGACAAAGCCGGTTACCTCGCCGCTGTGCTGAATGGCGCGGTGGCCGTTGTTTTCGTCCACCTGGACGCCCAGGCCGTAGTGCGTTCCTTTGCCGTCTTTCAGCTTCACCTCGGTAAACATCTGCTTGTAGCTTTCGGGTTTCAGGATCGTTTCGGCAAGCAGGCTCTCATCCCAGAGCGCCAGGTCGTGGGGCGTCATGGCCAGCTCGCCGGCGGCAAACATCCAGCCACGGCCCTCTTTGGGCGCGAGGCGCAGCGGGCCCAGTGCGGCGCGCACATAGGGCGTGGCATCGGGCGAGGTGAGCTTGACTTCATCGGAGTTCCAGACCGACTTCATGCCCAGCGGGTGAAAGATGTGTTCAGTGAGAAAGTCCATCAGCTTTTCTCCGCTCACCTTTTCCACGATAAGGCCGGCGATGACGTAGTTCGTGTTGGAGTATTGCCATTGCGTTCCGGGCTCGAAGTCGAGGGGCTTTTTGGCCCAGGAATCGACGATCTGCTGCGCCGTCTCGGGCTTCATCATGGGAGTCATCAGGTAGTCCTCGGGCCAGTAGTCCTGGTAGCCGGAGGTGTGGGAGAGAATCTGCCGGATGGTCACCTGGTCGCCGCTTGTGAGGCCGGGGATGTATTTGCCTACCGCGTCGTCCAGGGAGAGCTTGCCCTGCTCCTGCAAGAGGAGAATCGCGGTGGCGGTGAACTGCTTGGAGATGGACCCGATGGAGTAGCGCATCTCCGGCGTGGCCGGGAGAGCGGGCTGGGTGTCTGTGGCCAGGCGCGCCAGGCCGTAGGCGTGGGTGTAGACGAGCTTGCCGTGATCGACGACTGCGATCGAGGCTGACGGAATGCCCCGCTGCTCCAGCACCTGGGCGGCGATGCGGTCGATGCGGGCCTTCACCCCAGGATCGATGGTGTCCACGGATTGGGCCGGCGCGGCGGCGCAGGCCAGCGAAACGATGGTCACAACCGCAAACGCAGGGAATCTTTCAAACATCTTCATCGCGCCAAATCTCCTTCTTGGTCTCATGCAAGACTGTCTCGCATCAAAATATCAGCCTGGAGCGGGGTGCGATAGGCTGGGCTGTGGCGGGCTGGCCGAATGCGGCCCAATTCCCAACGGACCTGGAGGCGGAATGGAGCGATTGATTGAAGGGCACAAGCGGTTTCTGGCCGAGGCATTCCCGGCGCGGCGTGACCAGTTTCACCTTCTGGCCGAAGGGCAGCAGCCGGAGACGCTGTTTGTGACCTGCGCGGACTCGCGCATTGTGCCCGATCTCATTCTTCAAAGCCAGCCCGGAGACCTGTTTATCTGCCGCAACGCGGGCAACGTGATTCCGCGAGCCGGGGAGCCGGCGGGCGGCGTCTCCGCCACGATCGAGTACGCGGTGCAGGTGCTGCGGGTGCGGCACCTCATCGTCTGCGGGCACTCCGACTGCGGGGTGATCCGCGCGCTGATGAATCCGGGAAATCTTGCCGGCCTGGACAGCGTGAAGGACTGGCTGCAGCACGTGGAGCCGGCCTGGGCCTATGTGGACGAAGTGGAGCGCAACGCCGGCGAACTGACCCGCCACACCGCACTGACCCACGCCAATGTGCTGGTGCAGCTGGACAACCTGCGGACGCATGAGTACATCCAGAGGGCTCTTGCCGAGAAGCGGCTGCGGATTCATGGCTGGTACTACGACATTCTGAGCGGGCGGATTGAGAGGTATGAGGAGGGGGCGGGCAGATTTGTCAACCTCGCCGGTTGAGCTGGCGTGCAAAGCGTTGTCGTATACTTGCCGGGCGGCAAATGCCGCAGGAACGGAGGTCCAGGATGCCGCCAGTTATCAACCCCTATTTGGTCTCGAACTTCAGAGTCGAGATCGGCTCCATCGCTTCAGCCACTTTCAGTGAGGTTCACGGGCTCGACGTCTCCATCGATATTGTTGACTACCGCACCGGAACATCGCCTCAAAGCACGGCGGAAAAACTGCCCGGCCTGGCGCGATACCCGAACATCACCTTGAAGCGCGGCTTCACCCAGAACACCGACCTGTGGAACTGGGTCAAGAACATTCTCGACGGCGTTTCCGACAAGCGAAGCATCGCGATTGTGCTTCAGGATGCCCAGCACAACGACGTGCTGCGCTGGAATGTGCAAAACGCATGGCCATGCCGCTGGTCCGGCCCCCCGCTCAATGCCGGATCAAGCGATGTTGCCTTCGAGACCGTGGAGATATGCCACGAGGGGATCGATCTGGCCGTGGTCTCATCCTGAGCCATGCAATGCCGGAAGGGCATGGATTTCAAGGATACTTTCAGCAAGTTAGCGCCCGCTTCGCGGGCATAGCAGGTTAGCGAGTTAGCGGGAGCATGGGTTGGCGCAGGTTTCATCCCCGGTGGTCGTCGAAGCGAGTGGGCGACTGTTACAAAGTCTTCGGGAATTGCTGCGGCGATGAGTTTTTCGCGACCGGCCTGAAGGGTCTATTGGGGATCCCCATGAGGGAGCCGGAAAGCAACCTCCGTGTTCTCGACGCGGTCTACAGGGCGTTCCGTAAGACGTAAATTCCTCAGTGCATCCCCTCGGGCAGAGCGGCGTGCTTCTTGGGCTTCTTGAAGAGCCAGGTTGCTGCGGCGCAGAAGAAGGCAAGGAGCGCGGTCCAGCGGAAGACATCCACATAGGCCATGAGGGCGGATTGCTGCTGCATGAGGCCGTAGAGCAGGCCGAGGGCTGCCGGCCGGGCCTGCGCCGGGCCAACCTGGTGGGCAAGGTAGTAGGCGGCCGCAGCCGCGTTCTGCTGCAGCACGGCGCTGCTGGGGCCGAGGTGGGCGCCAAGCTCGTTCTGGTGAAGAGCCGCTCTCCGGATCAGGGCCGTGGTGGCCATGGAGATGCCGATGGAACCGCCGATGTTGCGCAGCATGTTGGCCAGGCCGGTGGCCGCGCCCATGTCCTTGTTCTGGATGGTCGCCATCATCATGGTCGACAGGGGCACGAAGACAAAGCTCAGGGCAAACCCCGTGACCATGATCGGAATCAGCAGCGTATAGGGCCCAATGTCCAGGTCGACCGTGCCGAAGATCAGCGAGCAGATGGCAAAGCCCAGGAACCCCCCGCAGAGCAGCTTGCGGTTATCGATGCGCGAGCCGAGGAAGCCCACCATGGGCGAGCCGAGGAACGATCCAATGCCGCGCGGGCCCACGACCAGCCCGGCGGTGAAGGCTGTGTAGCCCAGAATCTCCTGGTAGTAGAGGGGCAGAATGGCAATGGTGATGTAGATGCACATGCCCAGCAGCGCAATGAGGAAACAACCGGTGCGGAAGTTGCGGTCCTTGAGCACGTGGAGGTCGACCAGGCTGTTGGGGTTGGTCCAGGAGTGCCAGATCCAGCCGATCATCGCCGCCACCAGCGCGGCGACTGCCCAGCGCACCCAGATCGCGCCGAACCAGTCGTCTTCCTGGCCCTTGTCGAGGACGATTTGCAGGGCGCCGGTCCAGACCATCAGCAGGCCGAAGCCGATGTTGTCGAATGCGCCTACTTTGGCGTTCTTGATGTACGGCGGGTCGTGCACAAATCGGCTGATGAGCACCACTGCCAGAATGCCGACCGGGATGTTGATGTAGAAGGCATAGCGCCAGCTGAAGGTGTCAGTGAGCCAGCCGCCGAGGGTGGGGCCGAGCACTGGGGCAAGCACGATGCCAAGACCATAGGCCGCCATGGACATGGAGCGCTTCTGCACCGGGAAGCTTTCCAGCAGAATGGACTGCGAGAGCGGTTGCAGTGCGCCGCCGCCCGCTCCCTGGAGCACGCGGGCCAGCAGAATGACTCCGAGGGACGGCGCCGCTCCGCAGAAGAACGAGGCCACGGTGAAGATGACGACGCAGAAGAGCAGGAAGCGCTTGCGCCCGAACCGGCGCGCAAACCAGTTGGAGGCCGGCAGAATCACGGCATTGGCCACCAGGTAGCTGGTCAGCACCCAGGTTGCTTCGGAGTTCGACGCCGACAGCGACCCGGCAATATAGGGCAGCGCGACCGAGGCGATGGCAGTATCCAGCACCTCCATAAAGGTGGGCAGCATGACCGAAACCGTGACCAGCCAGGGGTTTACGCCCTGGGTGAGCGGGTAGCGGGCTTGAGCGGCAGCAGTGGGCATGGGCGCGAACCCTAGAAGTTAAACCTCCACGGCCATTACCGCATGTGACGCACGTCAGTCTCTTGCTCGGGCGTTCTGTTCCGGCGGGCTGAAAATGCAGCCGAGGTTCAGGTTAGGATGGTAGATATATGTGGCCATGTTTCCTCTTCGGAATGAGCGCAGTTGCAGCGTGCCTGGTGTTGACCACCGCAGCGCACGCCAGCAAGCCCGACCCCGGCGACTACCCGCTGCGCGTGCATATTCTTAAATTTGCCGTGCGGCCGGGCACGAGCCGCGAGCCCAGGCACTTGTCCGATCCTGAACCCTATGTGAATGGCATGGGCGTGGCCGACCTGTTTGAAGATGGCGAGCCGCGCGGTTTCCAGTTCAGCTTCAGTTGCATCGACGGGCTGAAGATTTCCAACGGATATGCGACCTTCCCCGCCCGTTGGAAGAAGAAGGACAGGACGCTGGAGGTTCTGCTGCCGGAGACCGGGAAGCCGTGGAACCTGGAGACGTGCGACTTGCAGGCGGAGATGCGTCCGGGGCTGGTCTTCTACTGGAAGAATGGCAATGTGGCCGAGAAGTCGGCCACCCTGCTGAAGGACTGGATGGTGAAACACCTGTACGACCCGGAGAAGGGCAGGGACGAGCCGGTGCTGGCGCCTGGCGAGTCTGATTCCGAGGATGGAACCGCCGGATCGGGACTCGTTGGCCCGGACTAGCACCGCTCAAACCCTGATAAGAAACAACTGCGGATGGTCTTAAAAAGTGCAGGAGAGGACGCCCGCACGACGGCCGGTGTGGAGATCGGCGCTACATTTTGATCCGTCGAGCGTGGTCCACGCCGGCGGGAGACTCAACCTAGAACCCGGAAGGCACGGCTCCCCTGCACCGCTTTGCCCTTGTGGGGGCGGCGTGCGCCCAATTTCGCTTCCCTGGGACGGCTGTTCTGCCGGCGGCTCGATGGTTTATGCGAACACAATCAAATAAAGTTGACACTAAGTCACTCAATGATGCATCTTAATAGAGTCAGAATTTTAAGAACAGGCAGGGAATCCATCATGGGAAAAATTATTGGAATCGACCTCGGCACGACCAACTCGTGCGTTGCGGTGCTGGAAGGCGGAGAGCCCAAAGTGATTGCAAATGAAGAGGGTGCGCGCACTACGCCCTCGATTGTCGCCTTCTCGAAGAGCGGCGAGCGGCTGGTGGGCCAGGTGGCGAAGCGCCAGGCCATTACCAATCCGGAGAACACCATCTTCTCCATCAAGCGGTTTATGGGCCGCCGCTACAACGAAGTGAACGACGAGATGAAGATGGTGCCGTTCAAGGTTGTGCAGCAGGGCGACCATGTGGGGGTGGTGGCGCAGGGCAAGGAGTACACCCCGCCCGAGATCTCGGCCATGATTCTGCAGAAGCTGAAGAAGAGCGCCGAAGCCTACCTGGGCGAGACAGTTACGGAGGCGGTGATCACCGTTCCCGCGTACTTCAACGACGCGCAGCGCCAGGCCACCAAGGATGCCGGCAAGATTGCCGGGCTGGATGTGAAGCGCATCGTGAACGAGCCGACCGCGGCTGCGCTGGCCTATGGGTTGGACAAGAAGAAGGACGAGACCATCGCCGTGTATGACTTTGGCGGCGGTACGTTCGATATTTCCATTCTGGAAGTGGGCGAAGGCGTGATCGAGGTGAAGTCGACCAACGGCGACACCCACCTGGGCGGCGACAACCTGGACCAGCGCATTGTGGACTGGCTGATTGCCGAGTTCAAGCAGGAGCAGGGACTCGATCTGAGCTCGAAGGGCAACGAGATGGCATTGCAGCGGCTGAAGGACGCCGCGGAAAAGGCCAAGATCGAGCTCTCGACGACCGTCGAGACCGAGATCAACCTGCCCTTCGTGACTGCCGACGCAACCGGACCGAAGCACCTGGTGCGGAAGCTGACCCGCGCCAAGCTGGAACAGCTGGTGGAAGACCTGCTTGACCGTTCACTGGAGCCCTGCAAGAAGGCGTTGTCGGATGCCGGGATCGGCGTGGACAAGATTGACGAAGTGGTCCTGGTGGGCGGGCAGACGCGGATGCCCAAGATCCAGGAGATGGTGAAGAAGATGTTCGGCCGCGAGCCGCATCGGGGCGTAAATCCCGACGAGGTGGTGGCCGTGGGCGCGGCGGTGCAGGCCGGCGTTCTGGCCGGTGAGGTGAAGGATCTTCTGCTGCTGGACGTGACGCCGCTGACTCTGGCGATTGAAACCCTGGGCGGCGTGGCCACGCAGATGATTCCGCGCAACACGACGATTCCGACCAAGAAGACGGAGACCTTCTCGACGGCTGCCGACTCGCAGACGGAAGTGGAAGTCCACGTTCTGCAGGGCGAGCGCCCGCTGGCTGCGCAGAACCGCACTCTGGGCAAGTTCAAGTTGGCGGGGATTCCTCCGGCGCCGCGTGGAGTGCCGCAGATCGAGGTCACCTTCGACATCGACGCCAACGGCATCCTCAACGTGACGGCCAAGGACAACGCCACGGGCAAGGACACGCGCATCACGATTACGTCGAGCTCCGGCCTGAGCAAGGACGAGGTGGAGAAGATGGCCAAGGAGGCCGAGGCGCACGCTGCCGAGGACAAGGAGAAGCGCGACGAGATTGAGTCGCGCAACCACCTGGATGGGCTGGTCTACAACATCGAAAAGATGCTGAAAGACAACGACGAAAAGATCCAGGGCCCGGAGCGCACCGAGGTCGAGTCGGTTCTGGCCGAGTCGAAGAAGGTGCTGGAAGGCACGCCCAGCTCGAAGGAGCTGAAGGATCAGCACGAGAAGCTGACCCACGCCAGCCACAAGCTGGCGGAGGTGCTGTACAAGGCGAACGCGGCTGCTGCCGGCGCAGCGCCGGGTGGAGCGCCAGGGGGCGAGCCAGCGGCGGAGCAGAAGAAGGATGAAGGGGTCATCGACGCCGAGTACGTGGACGTGGAAGACAAGAAGTAGGCCAACTGCGGTGGGGCAGACCCGCCTGACGGCGGAGGAACTTTGGGGTGGGCGACCTAGGTTGCCCACCCCTTTGCGTAGCCGGTGGCGAATGTGAGTCTTTCCCGAGGAAGCGCAGTCAAATCCGGTGGAGATCATGCACCTAAATGCGCATCGAATCCCGTAGGATGAATTGAGATAAGAAAACGCACATGCCCACGACGCAAAACAAAGACTATTACGCACTGCTCGGCGTGAAGAAGACGGCCAGCTCGGACGATATCCGCAAGGCTTTTCGGAAGCTGGCGCGGCGGTATCATCCGGACGTCAATCCCGGCGACAAGAAGGCTGAGGAGAAGTTCAAAGAGATCTCAGAAGCCAACGACGTGCTGAGCGACGAGAAGAAGCGCAAGGTGTACGACCAGGTGGGCTTCTACTCCGACCAGATCGACCCGGCCACGGCAGAGGCGTATGCCCGGCAGCAGGCTGGCGGGCAGCCCCCGGTGGACTTCGGCGGCTTCGACTTTTCCGGGTTCCAAGGCGGGGCGGGGCCGCAGCAAGGGGCGGGTTCGCAGTCCTGGGGCAGCTTCAAGGACATCTTTTCCGGCATCTTTTCCGGGGCGCAGCATCCGCAGCGCCCGCGCGGCCCGCAGCCTGGGACCGACCTGGAATACCAGGCCACGGTGGACTTCTGGACCGCCATCCGCGGGGGGCAGGCGCGCATCCAGGTGAACCGCCAGGAGACCTGCCCGACCTGTCACGGCCAGACTTCGACCGGGGGCCAGATGCAGTGTCCGGAGTGCAACGGGAGCGGCCAGGTGACGCAGATGGGCGGACGGATGAAGTTTAATATCCCCTGCCCGCGCTGCAACGGGACCGGCCGCATCACCAACACCTGCGCCACGTGTCACGGGGAAGGCGTTGTGAGCCGCACGGAGACGGTGGACTTCCGCATCAAGGCTGGAACGCGCGACGGACAGCGCATCCGCCTGCAGGGCAAGGGCAACGCGGGCTTGAACGGCGGCGCGGCGGGCGACCTGTTTCTGATTGTCCGCACTGGCACGCACCCGGTGTTCACGCGGGTGGGCGACGACATTCAGCTCACCGTCCCGGTGACCATTGCCGAGGCCAGCCTGGGAGCGAAAGTGGATGTGCCGACGATTGACGGCCGTGCGCAGTTGAAGATTCCTCCCGGCACGCAGAGCGGGCAGAAGCTGCGCATGCGCGAGCGGGGGGTGGAGAACTCCCAGCGTCCCGACCAGCGCGGCGACCAGATTGTGACGGTGGAAGTGGTGGTCCCCACGCTCAACGATGAGCGCAGCCGCGAGATCATGCGAGAGCTGGCCAAGTTGAACAGCCAGGATCCTCGCGTGGCCTTGTTTGACCGGGTCTGATACTACATGTGTATTTCGCTGTATTCTGGAAAGCCTGCGGAGGCCCGGGCCTGAAGGCCGGGGCGATTCGACCGCTTTTCAGGGGGTTTGAAACCCCCTGCTCCCTCCGCAAAGGCCGGTCTACAATTCGGTTTTTAGCGTGGTGTTAACACCGGCGGCCGCGGTCATCTTGTATGCATTGCCTTATGGGGTGGTTTCCGGGGCCGAACAATAGCCGGGTTCCGCTTCTCTGGAAAAGGCTGTAGACTGCCAACACGGCGAACTGGACACGCACAATGGCCCGAACGAACCAGAAACAAAAGCTGTTTAACGGTCGCGACTACTCCTGGATGCAGTTCAACCGGCGGGTGCTGGAAGAGGCTGAGGATGCCGGGAATCCGCTGCTGGAGCGGGTGAAGTTCCTGGCCATTACCGGGAACAATCTCGATGAATACGTTGAGGTGCGGCAGGCCGGGCTGATGCAGCGGATCGAGGACGGATATCGCGAGCCGGGGTTCGATGGGCTGCGTCCGGATGAGTCGCTGGCGGTGCTGACGGAGGAGATTCACGAGTTTGTGGCGGCGCAGTATCGCTGTTGGAACCAACAGCTGGTGCCGGAGCTGCGCAAGCAGGGGATACGGCTGCTGGAGTGGAAGGAGCTGGGCGACGAGGCACGTGGATTTGCGCAGAGCTACTTTCAGCGTGAGGTTGACCCGCTGCTGACGCCCATCTCAATTGACCCGGCGCATCCTTTCCCACGCGTGCTGAACAAGGCTCTGTGCCTGGCGTTGCTGCTGAGGGCCAAGCGGCGCAGTTCGGGACCGCAGGTGCTGGGGGTGGTGACGGTGCCGCGCGCACTGCCGCGGTTTGTGCGGCTTCCGGCGGCGGAGGGCCATTTCGACTACCTGCTGTTGCAGGACCTGATTGCGCAGAACCTGGGCGGGATGTATCGCGGCTACGAGGTGCTGTCGCGGGCCGCGTTCCGCGTAACACGCAACTCAAACCTCTATTTTGAGGAAGAAGAAGCGCGCTCGCTGCTGGAGACCATTCGCGTGGAGCTGCACAACCGGCGCAAGGGCGATGCGGTGCGGCTGGAGATTGAGACCAAGGCCGATCCGGAGATTGTGGAGCGGCTCAGGGTGAACTTTGAGCTCGAAGAGGACCGGGTATTTCGCGGCGAGGGGCCGGTGAACCTGTCGCGCCTGATGTTTTTTTATGGCGATGTGAAGCGGCCGGACTTGAAGTTTATACCGTTCACGCCCAGGCCGCTGCATCTGAGCCGCAAGTCGGCAAACATCTTTGAGGAGTTGCGGCAGCACGATGTGATGCTGCACCATCCGTTTGACTCGTACGACCCGGTGGTGGAGTTCATTGAGGCGGGGGCCAAGGACCAGGCTGTGCTTTCAATGAAGCAGACGCTGTACCGGACCAGCGAGGACTCGCCGATATGCGAGGCGCTGATTGAGGCTGCGGCCACGAAAGAGGCAACACTGGTGGTGGAGCTGATGGCGCGGTTCGACGAGGCTTCGAACATTCGCTGGGCGCGCAGCATGGAAGACGCCGGAGTGCAGGTCTTCCACGGAGTGGTGGGGCTGAAGACGCATTGTAAGCTGGCCATGCTGGTGCGGCACGACGAAGACGGCGTAACGCGGCGTTACTGCCACCTGGGCACGGGGAACTATAACCCCGGGACGGCAAGGTTCTATACCGACCTGAGCCTGCTGACCTGCGATCCTCAGATTACCGAGCGGGTGCACATGGTGTTCAATTACCTGACGGCGCACGCGGAGATTGACGACTACCGGCCGCTGCTGGTGGCGCCGCTGACGATGGCGGAGAGTTTTCTGGGGCTGATCAGGCGTGAGCAGGAGCACGCGCAGGCGGGAAGGCCGGCGCATATTGTGGCCAAGATGAACGCGCTGCTGGAGCCCTCGGTGATTGAGGCGCTTTATGCCGCGTCGAAGGCGGGTGTGGAGATTGACCTGATCATTCGCGGGCTTTCGGTTCTTCGCCCGGGGGTGAAGGGTCTGTCGGAGAACATCCGCGTGCGCTCCATTGTGGGCCGGTTTCTGGAGCACTCACGGATCTTTCATTTTGCCAATGGCGGCAACGACGAGATCTACCTCGGGTCGGCGGACTGGATGCCGCGCAACCTGTTCGAGCGCTGCGAGGTGGTGTTTCCGGTGCGCGACCCGGGGGCCAGGGCGCGGATCCACGAGGAGATTTTGCCGGCCTACCTGGCGGACACGCTGAAGGCTCGATTGCAGCAGCCGGACGGAACCTATCTGCGGGCGAACAAGGTGCTGAAGAATGCGGCAGCTTTCGCGAGTCAGGACTTCCTGATGCAACTGGCCGAAGGAAAGACGGATCTGGACGCGATACCGAAGGCTGGCGTGAGCCAGCCCGGCGCAGGTCCTCAATCGTCAAAGGCGCCCGCAAAGGCCGCAGGCAAAAAGGCTGACGCAGCAGACTGACATGAGCCTGCGCTGCCGCGGGGTCAATGCTGCATCTGCGCTCCAGGGGCAACCAGCACCTTCTGCGGCGCACTCACATCATCGCCTGGAGCGCTCAGCTTGAGTTTGAAGGTTTCCACCTCGGGCTTGCCATTCGTGGCAGTGACAAATCCAAGCTCAAACTGGTCGTGGAAGCGGCGGGTTAGCTCCTCGAGATAGGGCTCGAACGAAACGGAATTCCCCATCCCTTCCCAGAAGCTTTTGCCTCCGGTAGCGCCGGTTATCTCCAAGAGCAGATTCTGTCCGGCGTTGTTCTCGTAAGCGGTTGCGTCGGCGCGGCCGCGGCTAACCCAGTAAATGGTATAAACCACGAGGTGAGCCCTTACGGCATCGTTGGCTGCAGCTTCCACGTAGGGGTCTTCCGGATCGTAGTGCATCTGGTAGCGGTCAACGCCGTCAGTGACCATGACCACTTCACGGCGTGCGCGTGGATCGTTCGAAGGCCAGTGCTGGGCAAGGTCGGAAAGGCAAAAGTAAGGGCTGGAAGCGTAGCCAGGCGTGCCGGCGGGTACGTGAAGAGCTTTCAGAACCTGATCGCGGTCGGTGGAAAATGGCGCAGTGAAGACGGTGCGGCCATTCTCCATGTAGGCAATGGCGGCCTTGGTATTGGGCGGCAGGGTCTTGATGAACGCTTCAATTTCACTGAGCTGGGTGCCAAGGCTGCCGCGCGCGGAATCGTCGATGAGGAGCACAAGTTCGATCGTGTCTGAGGGGCTCTTGAAGGGCGCCCACGTGGTTACCTTGGCGTTCTTGCCATTCACCTTGACCGAGAGGTCCTGATTCGCCACGCTGGCGGCTACATCGCCCTCGTGCTTGGGAAGAACTGTGACAACAGCTAGTCCGGTACCCTGTCCTCCGCTCTGGGCAAAAACCGGAGCACACAGCAACAACAGCAAAAGTGCCAGCAGAACCACGTTCCGCGGGTTCTTCATTCGCGCTCCTCCTGCAGAGGCCAGCGTGCCGCATGCGGCGCATCCTTCCGGTCCTTGCGCTCTGCCTCTGCCAGATTAGATGTGCAATCGGCGAAAGTAGTTATTTGAGTGGCTCGAAAATAGCGGAGGCGGAATGAGCAGACAATGTTTTTCAACTTTCCAACCGTCAAGGAATTACACGGGGTTGAGCGCAAAACTGTTAGCATTCGATTGCATTGTCCCTGGTCCTGAATGGAGCGCAGCTGCCGCTCGAACCGGACCCGCGAAGGAGAGCGTTCATGGCGCCAGCCGCGCCCCAGGTGTTCAATAACATCAGCCCCGCCCAGTACGCAATCCTGGTGCAGAAGGCCGGCGCGGCCGGTCTCGACCTGAGCGGCACTTCGGGCACCGCCTCGCAGTTCGGGGTAGAAGTGGAGTGGAACTACTCGGCTGAAGCACAGGAGTTGAGGATCCAGTGCCTGAGCGCGCCGTTCTTCATGAGCGTGGATGCGGTGAACGCGAAGATCAAGACGATGGTGGAAGAGACGGTGAGCTGGACCTGAAGGAGCTGAGAAGTGGCAGCTGGCGGTTGCCCATCACAGCGGGACGCGGCGGTAGAGTTTGTTACCGATGCGGTGAAACCAGCCGGGCACCTGGCGCTTCTAAGATAGAGGCAGTGCCGCAGACTTTCCCCAATCCGCCGGCGCAGTTGACCGTGCCGCGCCGCCTTTCCACCGCGGGCCGCAGATTGGACGCGGCCGTGCTGCTGCGCCTTTGGCATTTGAGCAGCCTGGATGCGCCTACGGTGGCCGTGGTCTGGTCACTGGCGTTCGCCTGGGCGGCGCAGGTTCGTCTGCCTGCGTGGATTCCGGTACTGCTGGCCCTGGCTGCATGGGCTGTTTATATTGCCGACCGCCTGCTGGATGCGCGCACCGCTTTGCGCAGCGCCAATCTGCAATCGCTGCGCGAGCGCCACAGCTTCCACCATCGCCACAGGCGCGTGCTGGTCCCCGTGGCTGTGGCTGCTGCGTGCGCGGCTGCGGGAATCGTCTTTACCCTGATGCCCATGGTGGCGCGGGAACGGAACTCGGTGCTGGCGGTGGCCGCGCTGGCTTACTTTACGCGCGTGCACTCACCGGCCAGATCTCCGGGCTTCCGAGGCGCTTGCCTGTTCCCGCTGTTGACGAAGGAATTCCTGGTGGGGATGCTATTCACCGCGGCCTGCGCTCTGCCTGTATTGGCGCGGCTGCCGGCGCAGGAGCCGCTCTGGCCCATCGCGGAAGACGCAGTTTTCTTTGCGCTGCTGGCCTGGCTCAATTGCCACGCGATTGACCGCTGGGAGGCTGAGGAGAGTGAATACGCCGAGTGGGATGTTTTGGCTCCCGCATTTTTGCTGGCCCTGGCGGGGCTGGCGCTGGCAGGGGCTTTCTCTGCGGCGCAGCCCCGCATGGCTGCCCTGGCCACCGCGGGATCTGTCAGCGCCCTGCTGCTGGCGCTGCTTGACCGGAATCGGGGGCGCCTGACGCCGCTGGCTCTGCGCGTTGCGGCCGACCTGGTGCTGCTGGCACCGCTGGCGCTGCTGCTGGGATGAAGCAGCCGCCAGACTTCAATCCGCTGGCCGGACTCTACCGCTGGATGGAGTTCCTGAGCTTTGGCCCGTGGCTCTCGCTGACGCGGCAAACGTTTCTGGGCGATCTGTCTGGGTGCCGTCGCGCCCTGGTTCTGGGCGACGGTGATGGACGGTTCACGGCGCGCCTGCTGAAGGCCAATTCCAGCGTCCAGATTGATGCGGTCGATGGCAGTTCCGCCATGCTCCGGGCATTGGTCGCCCGCGCTGGGCCTGAGGCGGTAAGAGTGCATACGCACCTGGCGGACATACGCGACTGGCAACCTGAGGCCGGCGCGGCTTATGACCTGGTTGCTACGCATTTC
This sequence comes from uncultured Acidobacteriaceae bacterium, assembly GCA_963776535.1. Taxonomy (GTDB): domain Bacteria; phylum Acidobacteriota; class Terriglobia; order Terriglobales; family Acidobacteriaceae; genus Telmatobacter. The sequence goes on from CAVZNB010000003.1 coordinate 24,383, forward strand.
TTTCTCGACTGCCTGACCACGGGGGAAGTTGAATTGCTGGCGGCGAGGCTGCGGGCCGCCGTCACGCACCCAGCATTGTGGGTTGTCTCGGAGTTCGCCGTGCCGCCTGGGTGGTTCGGCAGATTTATAGCGCGGCCAGTGGTTGCCGGGCTCTATGGGGTCTTTGGCTGTCTGACCGGGCTGGGTGTACGCAGCCTGCCGGATTATGCGGGAGCGCTCAACGCAGCCGGCTTTTTCCTGCTCCAGCGCCGACCCCGCCTGGGCGGACTGCTGGTGAGCGAACTTTGGGCCGCCAGGGCTCCGAACACGACCGTGGCCGCTGGGTGAGGGGCCTTCTGAAACAACACAAATTGTTACAGGCGTGTTAATATCGTTGCTCCAGTGGAGAAAAACTGGGACAGAAATGGAGCAAAATCCGGAGCGGAAAAACGGACCCCTCCGCACTCAAGTCTATGAATCTCTATCTGATGCGTCATGCCAACGCCGGACTCCGCCGGGAGAATCCGGAGCTCGATGCAAAGAGGGCGCTGATCAAGGAAGGCAAAGACCAGTGCATGCTGATGGCGCGTTTGCTTTCCGCGCTGAAGGTGCAGGTGGACGTGATCGTCTCCAGCCCGCTGAAGCGCGCCTTGCAGACGGCGCAGTTTGTGGGCACGGAGCTGGGGTACGAAGCCAAGGTCGAGGTCAGCCCGGCGCTGGGCCTGGACGCCGACTACGCCGACTTCCAGCAGATGCTGGCCAAATACTCCGACCGCGAGGGAGTGCTGGTGGTGGGGCACAATCCCAACATCTTCCAGTTCCTGGGCCGGCTGATTACCGGCAACGGCGGCGCGGCGATCCGCATGCGCAAGGGCTCGGTGGCGCGCGTGGACACTGGACCGGCATCCGCCGCTGCTGCACTGGCTGATCGATCCGCGCATGGCGCGCTCCATCTATGCCAGCGTGGCAAAGAGCTCGCGCCCGAAGACCTCGCGGAAGTAAGTCGGCCTCTTTGCGCAGCGACCACAGCTCCAGCTCCGCGCCCGGTGCGGCCCGGCTCCACTTCAAGATAAACCCGCTTGGGATAGACCTTGGCCGCGACGCGCAGCACGTCGCTGGCGCGGTCCTGGTTGAGCGCCACGGCCAGGCGCAGCAGCACCACGGCGCGATGCACGTGCTTGTGCTCGCCGGCGGGAATGTTGCGCAGCGCGCGGTCGCCCGGTTGCGGACGGCTCTTGCCCAGGTAGCGCGCGATGGCCGAGACCATGCGTGCGCTGGAGCTGCGTGTAGCCGTAGATTTCAGAACTGGAAACGATGTACTGCGTGTGCCGGTGATGGCCCTGGTGGTTGATGAACTTGCCGGTATCGCGCAGGACAGCGGCCGCAGCCAGCCAGCTTTCGTACTCGGGCGGCAATTCGTGCAGCGGCTTCAAATCGCGGTAGAGCTGCACGGCGTGGGCGCGCACCGGCTCAGCCTGGCGGGGATCGACGCCGTAGCGGCGCGCCGTGGCGAGCACACTCTCCCAGCGCTCATGCTCGAACTCGCGGTGGGCTGTGGCGCGGGCGTCCTGCTCGGCCAGCATCTGGGCCAGGATGCCATCGCGCAGGCCTAGGGGCGAGTAGCGGAAACCGTCCAGGCAAAAACTCTGCAGCAACTCGGCAAAGACCTCGGCGCCGGAGACGATGATCTCCGCGCGGCGGGGGCCGATGCCCGGCACTGCCTCGCGCTGCGGCAGGGTCATCTTCGCCAGCCGGTTGGCCAGCTTGCGCACGTCTTTGGTAGCGGCCCAACTGGCGGGCGGGCTGACAGGCCGGGTTGCCGACTTGCCGGCGCGCTGTCTCGCCGGCTTCTTTTGAGCCTTGGTCTGCTGCAATGCGCAGGCTTCGGCAAGGGCGGCCGCGGTGCCTGAAGTGGCGATGACGGTGGTGACGTTTGCAGGCTGGATTCTGCGGTGGGCGCGGCGCAACTCGCGCTGAATCCAGCGGCGCATGCGGTCCAGACCATCGGCAGGGGCTGGGTCGGCGGTGAGGAATTCGCCTGTGAGCCGCACAGCGCCGAGGGGAACGCTGATGGTCTCCTTGATGCGCTTGTGCTCGGAGAGTGTGATCTCGCAGCTTCCGCCTCCCAGGTCGATGAGCAGAACGCGGCCGCCCAGCCTGGGTTTGGCGGCCGCGCTTTCCCCGGCCATGACGCCGAGATGGATCAGGCGGCCCTCTTCCAGACCGGAGATGGTTTCGAGAGCCCAGCCGGTCTCCGCCTTCACCCACGCCTGAAAGGCCGCGGCGTTGCGGGCATCGCGCATGGCCGCCGTGGCCACCACGCGGATCTGATCCACGCCATGCGTCTGCACGGCGCGCTGAAACCGATTGAGGGCCTGGATGGTGGCGGCCATGGCCTCAGGCGAGATGAGGCCCGACTCGAAGACGCTGGCGCCCAGGCGGGTGACCTCGCGATCTTCGTGCAGGGTGCGCAGCTTATGGGCGACGACCCTGGCGATCTTGAGCCGGCAGGAGTTGGAACCGATATCGACAGCGGCAAAGGTGGGCATGGGTCTGAGGCGGTTCTCCAGTTCAGGTGGTCTCTACCGGGTCGTGCAAGGTGGCCTTATTCTTAAGGAAAAGGCCACTTAGAAGCTGCTGTTCCCCCAGACAGCAACTGGAGAACCGCTTGCGCCTGGCTCTCCGGGATGGGGAATCAGTGCCTCATGGCAAAGATACACAACCAGGCCACCGGACTTCCCGGCAAAGGATTCGTCAAATTAGAAATGCCCAGGGAACTTTTTGTTTGTTCGCGGCATTACCGTGGTTGAAGGGCTGAGGATGAAAGCGCATGGAAGACGCACTGCGGGCATTCGTTCTGCACTCTGACGCGGCTAACGCTGGCCCGAAGCCGGATGATCGTGCTGTTGCCGGCGAGGACTCCGATGAGCAGTTGATGCTGGCGTATGCGCGTGGAGAGGTGGCGGCATTCAGCGCGCTGTTTGGGCGCTACCGGCAGCCGGTTTTTGGATTCTTCCGCAGACGCGTGGCCGATGCGGCGCAGGCAGAAGAGCTGGCGCAGGAGACGTTTCTGGCGGTGGTGCGGGCGGCGGGACGGTACCAGGCTTCGGCGCTCTTCCGCACATGGCTCTATGCAATTGCCTTCAGGATTTTGCGGGCGCATCGGCGCAAGGCGGCGTTTCGTGCGACCTTCCTTGGCGCGCCGGATGAAGCAGCGGAGCCGGTGACTGCGGCTGGGCAGGATACCGCGGCGATGATGCGGCAAGCGGTGGGCAGGCTGGATGCGATGGACCGCGAGGTGCTGCTGCTGCGCGAGTTTGAGCAGCTGAGTTATGCGGAGATTGGCGAGTTGCTGGACCTGCCGCTGAATACGGTTCGATCGCGGCTATTTCGGGCGCGGATGGCGCTGCACGAGTTGCTGGCTGCCAGGGCGGGAGCTTCGACTTCCGCAAACAAGGAGGCTCTATGATCGCCAACGCGCATCCCGTTGCTCCGGAAGAGTTGATGGCGCTGCTCGACGGTGAGCTTGGCAGCGAAGAGGCACGCGCGGTTTCCGCCCATCTTGAGGAGTGCGCGGAATGCCGCAGGCTGGCCGAGCAGTTCCGCGCGGTTTCGCGGGAGATGAACGGCTGGACGGTGGAGGATGCGCCGCCTGCACGGGGAGAATCTGTGATGGAAGAGGCGGTGCGGAGTGCAGGTTCCGGCAAGCCGGACGGCGCCACCCGGTTTGTGCTGTGGGGTATGCCGCGGTGGGCCACGGGTGGCGGCGCACTGGTTGTGATTGTGTGCGTGCTGGCAGTGAGCGGAGCCCTGATTTTCCATGGCTCGCTTGCCAAACAGCAACAGATGGTGACCTTCGTGAATCCTCAGTCACAGCCATCGGCGGGGAGTTTTTCAGCCGATGGGCAGGACACGGCGAACACGAGTTCCCGGAGGGCGGCGGCTGAGTTAAAAGCGTTGCCTTCCCCTGCGGCAGTGGCCGGCATTGTGAATCAGGAAACCAGGCTGGCGGCAAACCAAGCCCTGGAGGCAGCGCCGCCACCCGCTCCTGTGCCTGATGGAAGCCGCCGTGCTCCGGCATACGCCGGGGCCGAGGGAAAGATCAGCATGAACGGCGGTGGCGGCGGGCAAACCATCGGCCCGGCTGCAACGGGGCCGATGATTGCGCGGACTGTGACGCTAGCGATTGTTGTGAAGGATTTCCCGGCGGCGCGCGCTGCTCTTGACGCAATTCTGGTCCGTCATGGCGGCTACTCCGCGCAGCTTACCGCCAATACGGAGGAGAATGTTCAGCGGAGCCTGCAGGACTCGCTGCGGATTCCGGCGCCTGAACTGGCAACGGCAATGGCGGAGTTGAAGGCGCTGGGACGGGTCGAGAACGAATCGCAGTCCGGAGAAGAAGTGACACAGCAGCATGCCGACCTGGTGGCACGCCTGCAGAACTCGCGTGAGACCGAGCAGCGGATGCGCGACATTCTGGCGCAGCGGACGGGGAAGATTGAAGACGTGCTGCAGGTGGAAGAGGAGATTGCGCGGGTGCGCGGCGAGATTGAAGGCATGGAGGCCGAGCAGCAGGCGCTGGAGCACCGCGTGGATTTTGCCAGCGTGGATCTGCACATCAGCGAGGAGTTGAAGGAGCAGTTCCGGTCACCGTCGGCCTCAGTGGGCACACAGGTGCGCAACGCATTCGTAACCGGCATGCGGAACGCGGCTGAAACGCTGCTGGGGTTGATGCTGTTTATTGAAGAGGCCGGCCCGGAGATCCTGGTCTGGCTGGTGCTTCTGGGCACGCCCGGATATCTGCTCTGGCGGCGCTATCGGGGAGTGCGGTCGAGGGTGTAGGGTGCGCCGAATCAGGCGGTCACGCGGCGGGGCCAATCAACAGATCTTCACGCGTGCTCGGCAGACCGGCTGTTATCCTTGATGGAATGGCATTTTCATCCTCATACAGCACCAGTTCAACAAGCCACAGGCCTGCGCAGAGCCCCTCTGCGCTGGCTACCTGGCTGTTGTTTGCCGCCATCTATCTTGCGGTTCAGATTGGCTCACTTTTTTCGCCTCCGCTGATGGACGACGTGGACGCCTCGCACGCCCAGGCTGCGCAGCACATTGTGGATAGCGGCAATTGGATTACCTGCCAGATCAACGGCATCCGCTACATTGAAAAGCCGCCTCTGCCCTACTGGTTGGTGGCCGTCAGCTACAAGATCTTTGGTGAAAACACATTTGCCACGCACCTGCCGAACGCCCTGGCGATGCTGGGCCTGTGCTGGCTTTCGTGGGTGTGGGCGAAGCGGGCGTGGGGGGCGCGCGCGGGGCTTTATGCGGGCCTGGGCGTGCTCAGCTCGATCGGCCCGTTTCTGTTTACGCGCTTCATCATTCCGGAATCGTACCTGAGCCTTTTTTTGTTGATCGCGCTCTATGGGCTGATTACGGGTCTGGAAGATGGGCTCCCCAGCCGGTTCTACTGGGCCTACGCCTGTGTGGCGCTGGCCACACTCACCAAAGGGTTGATTGCGCCGGTGTTCTTTGTGGGCGCTGCGGTGCCTTACCTGATTCTGACCGGGCAATGGCGGCGCTGGCGGAAGCTGAGGCTTTTTACCGGTGCGCTGGTTTTTCTGCTTATCGCCGCGCCCTGGCATATTCTCTGCGGCCTGGCCAACCCCGACCAGGGGCACGCGGTGGGCAACCACCCCACCATCGGCAACGTGCACGGGTTCTTCTACTTCTACTTTGTCAACGAGCACTTCCTGCGCTTCTTCAGCCTGCGCTATCCGCACGACTACAACAAGCTGCCCGGAGTGTGGTACTGGCTGCTGCATTTTGTGTGGCTGTTTCCCTGGAGCCTGTTCCTGCCGGCACTGATTGCGATTGCATGGAAGACGCGCCACCACTGGCTGCAACACTTCAAGCATGATGCTGGCCAGACGGTGGATTTCTACCTGGACCACGCCATTCGCGAAGACGTAGGCAGCTTTGTGCTGCGGCTCAAGTTCCGGGTGCGCTCGGTGTGGCTGCTTACGCTGTTCTCCGCATGGACGCTGCTGTTTTTCTCCATCTCGTCGAACCAGGAGTACTACACGTTCCCGGTGTGGCCGCCGCTGTTCATTCTGATTGCCGCGGTGGTGGCGGGCATTGAAGAGAAGCGTGGACTGGACGGGAGCGCGGACGCTCACGAAGGCAGCGGCAATCCGCTGCTGTCGACGGCGTGGCTTACCTGGGCGCAGGGCGTGTTCACCGTGATCGGTGTGCTGGCCGCGCTGGCGCTGACGTGGGGCTTGTGGGACTCGCGGAAGCTGCCCTACGTCTCCGACATTGGCACGCTGCTGGCGCACCGCGCGGTGGGCGATTACACGCTCTCCATGTCGCACTTCTTTGACCTGACGGGGCCATCGTTTGCGGCGTTGCGGCTGCCGGCGGCGCTGGCGGCGGTGACTCTGCTGTTTGGCCCGGCGCTGGGCTGGGTGCTGCGGATCAAGGGAAGGCACCTGGCGGCTACCGTGAGCATTGCGCTCACATTTACAGTGTTCCTGGTGGCGGCGCACATCGCCTTCGCGCGGTTTGGGCCCATGCTCGGGTCCAAGCCCTTCGCGGACACCATTATGGAAAAAGGCACGCCGGCCGACACGTTCATCATTTATGGCGAGCAGTCGGACGCGTCCTCGGTTGTGTTCTATACGCACAACTTCTTTCACAAGCCGGCGGACCTGGTGCTGCCGCGCTGCGGCCAGCATGGGGAAGGCACGCCGCTGCTGTGGGGGTCGTGCTATCCGGATGCGCCGGATATCTTTCTCTCGGAAGACCGGCTTTCAAAGGAATGGGGCACGGGCGAGCGGAAGTGGCTGTTTGCCCAGGATGTAAACCAACAGAAGGCTGAGAGTTTGCTGGCCGGGCGGCTTTACCCGGTGCAGACCCTGGCGGACAAGGCGCTGTGGACGGACAGGCCGTTGCCGTAAAGCAGAGATCAGGCGTCAGGGATCAGGGATCAGTTGTTCGTGCTGAGGTTAGACTTTCGCGCTCCGATGTCTGATCGGCGGCATCGAACGACCTCAGACTTTCGCGCGCATCTTGCCGCCGGGGAGCAGTTCGAAGACCCGGCCGCGCCAGAGGATGCGATTACCCCAGTAGCCGGCGACCCAGAAGCAGAAGCCCATGAGGTCGCGGACAGGGTAGAGGATCAGCAGGCCCAACCAGCTATCGTCGTCCACCACGCCGCGGCCCACGGCGAGGGAGAGCGCCAGCCGCGTGGCCACGCTCCAGGCGAACAGCGCGAACCCCCAACCCAGTGTGGCCGAGAGCCGCGGCGGCGGCCAGCGCAAGCAGGCCGTAAGGCAGGCTGAAGCTGAGCGATGTGGCGAAGTGGCCGGCGGGGCGAGAGAAGCGCGTGGACTTCATCCATCGCACCTGGTGCTTCATGGAGTCAAGGAAGTTGGAGTTGATGACCATGTGGTCGATGGCGTGGTGGCTGAGTTCCACTCTTTCACCACTTTTGTACGTCTCGTTCCCCAAAACAAAATCGTCGGCGCAGTAGTCGGCTGTGACTTTGAATCCGCCCATTTTTTGGATCGTCGCACGGCGAAATGCCATGGTTGGTCCCAGTACGAATTGCATGCCCTCCATGCGGCGCGCGGCCAGCACACCGCTGGTCATTTCGACAGACATGCCCACAGCCTCCAGCCGCGCCCACAGTCCGCCTTCGACAGCTACGCCGCGATAGGGGCAGGTGACGCCGCCCACGCGTGGGTCGGCAAAAGGGAGCGCAACGGCGCGCAGGTAGTCGGGAGTGACGCGGACGTCGCTATCGGAGATGACGAGGATGTCGTGAGCCGCGGTGGCTTCCATCCGTTCCATGGAAGCGACTTTGGAATTGATGTAGTCTGGCTGGCCACCGGTGGAGAGGAATTTCGCCGGGACGGCGGGGTAACGGGAGGCGACCCGGCGCGCTATTTCCAGACCCGCATCGTTGGGCGAGCGCGCGCAAAACAGGATTTCGTAGGTTGGGTAGTCCTGCTGGAAGAAGGTCTCCAGATCGGCTTCGAGACCCGGCTCTGCGCCGAGCAATGGCTTGAGCAGGGTGAGGGGCGGGGTAAAGCCGGGTCGGGCCCGCATCTGGACGAGGGCGAGGCGCCGCTCTTTCCGATAGCCCGGCACCGCGCTCAACACAATAGCCGCGAAGCCGGTGGAGGTGAGAAGCCCGAGGACGCCCAATGCTAGAAGAACGTACGACATTCAGAATTAAGGATAACCGCAAGGGGCTGGATGGTCCGGCACAAGGCCCAGGGACTGCCTGTTCCGGCGATAGAATGTCTGTACACTGATCCACAAATTCCGGATCATCTCCGCCGCAATTGTCTTTAACCCGATTCGTGCAACCCCTAAGGGCGCTTCATTGCGGATTCTAAGGCGTGACCGTCCAGAAGCGTTTAGTAAAAAATCTGAGTTTGCCTATCCTCCCTTTACCCAAAGGCAGATGAACAGTGCGTCATTGCTTCATAGACAAATGCATTCAGCTTCAGAGCAAGACAGCCATACCTCGAATAGATTGCTTTCAGGGTGGAAGGTTGTACGCTTCGCAGCCATTTTTCAATTGCTCAGCGTACAACCTTTTTTCGAGGAATCCATCCACAATAGTGGGAAGCTAAAGCCTGCCGCATGATATCGATTCCGAATGGAGATTGAGGTGACGCAAGATCGTTCCGCAGATGCCTCCGTGATAGAAGCTTTAACTGAGATTGCGCTCAACATGCGATGGTCATGGAACCACGCCGCGGACGACATGTGGAGCCAGCTCGATCCTGAGTTGTGGCAACTCACACGCAATCCCTGGGTCATGCTCCAGACCGTATCGCGGGAAAAGCTGAAGGTCCTGGCCGCTGACGCGGGGTTCCGGAAAAGGCTCGATGAGGTTCTGGAAAGAAGAAAGCGGCGCGAGCAGACGGCAAGCTGGTTTCAGCGAACGTTCACCGAACCCCCATTCTCTTGCGTGGCATATTTCAGCATGGAGTTCATGTTGAGCGATGCCCTGCCGATCTATTCCGGCGGGCTGGGCAACGTTGCCGGCGACCAGCTCAAGGCTGCCAGCGATCTGGGCGTTCCCATAGTGGGTGTAGGGCTGTTGTACCAGGTGGGCTATTTCCGCCAACGCATTGACGCCGAAGGGCGGCAGGAGGCGCTGTATCCCTTCAACGATCCAGGGCAACTGCCCATCCGTCCTGTTCGCCAGGCAAACGGCGAGTGGCTGCGCATCGCGCTCGCACTGCCGGGCTTTCGGCTTTGGGTTCGTGCCTGGGAGGTGGGCGCGGGGCGGGTAAAGCTTTACCTGCTGGACACCAACGATCCGGCAAACCTGCCTGAGTACCGGGGCATCACCAGCGAGCTGTACGGCGGCGGCCCGGAACTGCGCATCAGCCAGGAGCAGGTGCTTGGAATCGGCGGATGGCGACTGCTGCGCGCGCTCGGAATCCGTCCCGAAGTATGCCATCTGAATGAGGGACACGCCGCTTTCGCAGTACTAGAGAGAGCTCGGGATTACATGGAGGAGGCGAAGGTGCCGTTCGATACCGCGCTCACCGTCACCCGTGCCGGCAACCTGTTTACAACGCACACTCCAGTGGAAGCCGGCTTCGACCGGTTTGCTCCGGCGTTGATGGAGCGGCATTTCCGCCACTATGCGCAGGATGTCATGCACATTCCCATGGCGACGCTGCTTGCTCTTGGCCGGCAAAATCCTGAGGACGCATCGGAGCCATTCAGCATGGCGCTGCTTGCTTTGCGCGGCAGCGGCGCAGTCAATGGCGTCAGCCGACTGCATGGCAAGGTCAGCCGCCACCTCTTTCAGAACATATTCCCGCGCTGGCCCGAGGAGGAGGTGCCGATCGGCCACGTCACCAACGGCGTTCACGTGCCTATCTGGGATTCCGAGGCAGCCGATGAGTTGTGGACCGAGGCCTGCGGCAAACAGCGCTGGGACAGCGATCTCAAGAAAATTGAGGAAGATATCCGCCGTGTTCCCGATGTGCACCTGTGGCAAATGCGCGCGGCCTCGCGCAAATCGCTGGTGGAATTCATCCGTGGACGGCTGACCCGGCAGATCGCCGGACACGGCGCATCGGCCGCAGAGATTGGAGCGGTGGAGAGGATCTTTGAGCCCGATACGCTGACCCTCGGCTTTGCACGCCGTTTTGCGACGTACAAGCGCCCCAATCTGCTACTGCACGATCCTGATCGCCTGCTGGCCATTCTCACCAGCCAGTCGCGCCCAGTGCAGCTTGTCATCGCAGGGAAGGCGCACCCGCAGGATGCCCAGGGGCAGTTGATGCTGCGTCAGTGGGTTGATTTCATCCGCGGCACCCCGGCGCGAACTCAGGTGGTATTTCTGGCCGACTACGACATGCGCATGGCCGAACAGCTGGTGCAGGGCGTCGACGTTTGGCTGAATACTCCCCGGCGTCCGTGGGAGGCATGCGGCACGAGCGGCATGAAGGTGCTGGTCAACGGCGGCCTCAATCTTTCCGAACTCGATGGCTGGTGGGCCGAGGCCTACACGCCCGAGGTTGGATGGGCTCTGGGCGACGGAAGCGAGCACGGCGACGACCCCGCGTGGGACGCTGCGGAAGCCGAGCAACTCTACACTCTGCTGGAACAGGAGGTAATCCCGGAGTTCTACGACCGCGATGAAAACGGCGTGCCGTCCGGCTGGATCCATCGCATGCGCGAGAGCATGGCCCGACTAACCCCGGCGTTCTCCGCTACGCGATGCGTACGGGAGTACACCGAGAAACACTATGTTCCACTCGCGGCCGCTTACCTGCGGCGCAGCTCGGATGGACACGGGATAGCCGGGAGTCTGCTGGACTGGCAACGCAAACTCGCCGATCACTGGTCGAGGCTGCGCTTCGGCGCCGTGCATGCGGAGACTGAGGGAGAAGAGCATCGCTTTCAAGTGCAGGTTTATCTTGATGAAATGGACCCGGATGCTATCCAGGTAGAAATGTACGCCGATTCGCCGGGGGATGGCCAGCCGGTCCGCCATCTCATGGTTCGGGGAGAGCCGCTGGTTGGTGAAAATGCGTGGCGCTACTCGGTTGCCATCCGCGCAGACAGGCCGGCGAGCGACTATACCCCCAGAGTCGTTGCCCATCACCCGGAGGCATTCGTTCCCCTGGAGTCGGCACAGATTCTTTGGTTTAGCCGATGAGTAGGGCGCGGCGGAACAGATCATCAGCGTTGGCATAGCAGCCGCTGGAGAGGCGCTTCTTGAGAGCGTTTCAAGGTCGGCGGGGACGGTCAGTTGCTTGGCCGGATCTCCGTTCTCGCCTCTGACGCAGCGCGGGCAGGCACAACCCTATGTCTGCGAATTTCTACCTTGTCTCGGAGCATAACCCCGAGTTCGCAGTCTTGGGCCTCCAGGCATTCCGCCCACCCCTCACCCTTTCCTGATGGCGCCTTTATACCCCGTGTGTTAAAAGCTATAGAACAGGGTTTCAAGCGGGATGGGCTGGGAAGTGGAGCGGTACGATGGGGCGGGAATGCCCCAGCGGACCGCGATCCCTGGTGCCGCTGGGGCTCTGAATCTGTGACCAGGAAAGCCCCGGCCCATGAGCGCCAGTCAGCCAGTGGAGATGGATTCGCTGTTCGGAGACTATCCGCTCGACCAGGCCTTCGACGAGATGCGCGAGGCCTGCGGCGATGTGCGGCCGCAGTACAAGGCGCTGGCGGAGACGCTGGCGGGGCTGCCGCAGGAGGAGTTGCAGCGTCGCAAGCAGTCGGCGGACCTGTCGTTCCTGACGCAGGGAATTACTTTCACCGTTTACGGGCGCGACGAGGGGACGGAGCGGATCTTCCCGTACGACCTGCTGCCGCGGCTGGTGACGGCGGCGGAGTGGGACCGGATTGAGCGCGGGTTGACGCAGCGGATTACGGCGCTGAACGAGTTTCTGCGCGATGTTTACTCCGACGCCAAGATTTTGAACGACCGGGTGGTGCCGCGGGAACTGGTATATAGCTGCAAACATTACAGGCGGCAGATGCGGGGATTGCAGGTGCCGCGCAACGTGTACATCGCGGTGGTGGGTTCTGACCTGCTGCGGCTGAACACGGGCGAGTTTGTGGTGCTCGAAGACAATTTGCGCGTGCCTTCGGGTGTGAGCTACATGCTCACCAACCGGCGCGTGATGAAGCGGACGTTTCCGCAGCTGTTCTCGAGTTACGGCGTAAGGCCGATCGAGCATTATCCGCAACTGCTGCTGGCAACGCTGCGGTCGCTGGCGCCGGAGGGACGGCCGGAGCCGAATATTGTGCTGCTGACGCCGGGGGTGTTCAACTCGGCGTACTTCGAGCACACCTACCTGGCGCGGCAGATGGGCATCGATCTGGTTGAGGGGCGCGACCTGGTGACGCACGACAACGTGGTCTACATGCGCACCACGGACGGGCTGAAGCGGGTGGACGTGATTTACCGCAGGGTGGATGACGACTTCAGCGATCCGCTGATCTTTCGCTCGGACTCGTCGCTGGGGTGCGCGGGGCTGTTCAACGCGTATCGCGCGGGGAACGTGACGGTGACGAATGCGTTCGGCACCGGGCTGGCCGACGACAAGGCGGTGTATGCGTATGTGCCGCGGATCATTCGCTACTACCTGAACGAAGATCCGATTCTGAACAACGTGGAGACCTACCTGCTGACCGAGGACAAGGACCGGCAGCATGTGCTGGCCAACCTGGACAAGCTGGTGGTGAAGGCGGTGGGCGAGAGCGGCGGGTACGGGATGCTGATCGGGCCGCAATCGACAGCGCGGCAGCGGGAAGAGTTTGCGCGCCAGATCGAGGCCAATCCGAGGAACTATATTGCCCAGCCCACGCTGGATTTTTCGCGCGCGCCATGCCTGATTGGCAACCGGCTGGAGCCGCGCCACGTGGATCTGCGGCCTTACATTTTGTTCGGCGACAAGGTGAACATCGTACCGGGAGGGTTGACGCGAGTGGCTCTTGAGAAAGGCTCGCTGGTGGTGAACTCCTCGCAGGGCGGCGGAAGCAAGGACACATGGGTTCTGGAATCGTAAGCAGACACGGGGTTCGGGAGAGTACCACGATGCTATCGCGGGTGGCGGACAGTCTCTACTGGATGAGCCGCTACCTGGAGCGGGCGGAGAACACCGTGCGCCAGCTGGACGTAACCATGGGCCTGATGCTGGACACCAGCGACACCAGCGCGGAGACGCGCTGGAAGCGGATGATGGCCTCGCTGGGCAAGATCACGGGGATGGAGTGGGACGGCGGCCTGGAGGTGATGGCGAGCCGGCTGGTGTTCGACAGCCTGCATCCGGCTTCAGTGACGTTTTGCGTGAATGGGGCGCGGGAAAATGCGCGGCAGGTGCGCGAAGAGATCTCCAGCGAGCAGTGGCAGCGGCTGAACCGGCTGTACCACCAGATGCACTCGCCGCATGCGCAGGCGCAGTTCCGCACCAGCATGAACGATTTTCTGACCGGCGATCATTGACGGCATTCACCTGTTCAAAGGCGTGAGCGACACCACGATGATTCACGGGCAGGGGTGGCAGTTTATCCGGCTGGGCCGGTACCTGGAACGGGCCTATGCGACGGCGACGCTGCTGGAGGTTTACCAGCCTGAGCTTCTTCAGGAGCAGGGAACATGACCGCTCCGGCTACCAGTACCTGGAACTGGTGGGGCTGTTGCGCTGTTGTACGTCATTCGAAGCGTACTGCCAGGTCTACACCGCCGATATTTCTCCCGACCGCATTCTCGAATTCCTTCTTCTCAATCGCGATTTTCCACACGCCATTCGCTACTGCGTGGACGGCATCCGCCACGCCATCGAATCGATCCAGCGCACCGGCGGGCGACGGCCACCGGACGAGCTGACGGCGGTGATCGGGAAACTGCACGCCATGCTGGGCTATACCACCATTGGCGAAATTCTGGCCGGCGACACCGGCGGCATTTCTGCATACCATTCGCGAGCAGGCATGCGATTCATGAACTGATTTACCGCTATTACGTGCATTACTCGATTCAGTCGGCGCTGGCGGTGTAAGACAGCTTAGCGCTAGCTTTCAGCTTGTTCGCTTCGATGTACCCTGCGGCAGTCGATGTTCTGAGTTCGCGCGAGCAAAGAGCCAGGAGCTAGAAGCTAGGAGCTGTGGAGGACGCAACTCCTGAAGGAATGTCGAAACCATGAACTTCTATTCCATCCGGCATCTGACGCGGTTCCGCTACTCGCGTCCGATCAGCGAGAGCATCATGGAGACGCGCATGCATCCGCGCTCGGACACGAACCAGCATTGCCTGACGTTTTCGCTTTCGGTGAGCCCGCGCTGCCGCGTGTTCAGCTATCGCGACCACCTAGGCAACAACGTGCAGCACTTCGACATTCCCGGCGAGCACAACCAGCTGGTGATCGTTGCCGAGTCGGTGGTGGAGCAGCAGGTGCTGCCCGATGTGCCCGCATTTCTTTCGCCGGATGCGTGGGACGCGCTGGACGACATGATTGAAGCGGGCGACTACTGGGAGATGCTGCTGCCCAGCCAGTTTGCCGTGGAGACGCCGGCGCTGACTGCTGCTGGCCAAACAGATGGGCGTGACGCGCCGCGACGATCCGCTGATGCTGGTGCAGGAGCTGAACCAGCGGCTGTTCGACTACTTCGAATACGTGCCGCGATCGACGCGCGTGGACTCGCCCATCGACGAGGCGATTGTGAGCGGCAAGGGCGTCTGCCAGGACTTTGCGCACACCATGATCGCGCTGCTGCGGCATGTGCGGATTCCGGCGCGCTACGTATCGGGCTATCTCTATCGCAGCCGCGAAGACCACGACCGGTCGACGCCGGACGCGACGCACGCATGGGTGGATGTGTTGCTGCCGCATCTGGGCTGGGTGGGATTCGATCCGACCAACAACCTGGTGGCGCACCATCGGCATATCCGCACCGCGGTGGGGCGCGATTATGCGGATGTGCCGCCGACGCACGGCATCTTCCGCGGCAAGTACGGACAGCGAGTTGTACGTGGCGGTGCACGTGGAGGCCAGCGAGCAGCCGCCGGCGCTGGACCGGAAGCTGCCGATTCCGGAGGACTGGAGCGTGCTGGTGGAGCGCGCCCAGCAGCCACCCGAAAGCGAGCATTCCGTTTGTCGACTTACAGCAAATGCAACAGCAGCAGTAGTTTCGCCTGATCGAAAAACGTGTTTCCGGGGGGCTGCGGCTGGGGTTGTCGGAGGTTGATTTTAGTTGAATATGGTGTGAAGATTGGACAAGATAGTAAGAGGCTCTGCAAGGACACGTCTCCCCGATAGATGTCCTTTTGAGCGGTTTTCCCGATGGATGCCAGCCGTTCTCAGACTGGCTGGACGACGGAAAGAAACCAGCGCTTTGAGCCCAAGCCAGTGCTCAAAAAGCCACCTGACCAGGAACGACTGAGTGGTTTCGCACGATGCGCCAATCATGAGTAATTGTGGAGGAGTAGACGTGAAACGGTCCTTATGGATTTGGATGATCTGTTGTATCTTGACTTCGGCCGGGCTCGTTTATGCCCAAACAGCGTCGACCTCGCTGCGCGGGGTGGTGAAGGATCCGAGCGGAGCGCTGGTTCCGGGAGCCAAGATTACCCTGCTGGAAAAGGCCAGCGGCAAGACCATGAGCGCGATCGCCAACAGCGCCGGTCTTTATACCTTTGCGCAGATTCCGCCGGCCGCGTATACGATCACGGTTTCGGCGAACGGTTTCGGCGACCAGAGCAAGACGGCAGAGCTGCTGGTGAACCAGCCGGCGACGATCGACTTCACTTTGACGGTGCAGGCCAGCCAGGTGACGGTGGACGTGAGCGCCTCTGCGCAGACGTTGAATACGGCGGACGCAACGCTGGGCGACTCGGTGGGCAATTCGACCATTCAGGCGCTGCCGATGGAAGGGCGCGATCCGATTGCGCTGCTGACGCTGCAGCCGGGTGTGCTGTACCTGGGCAATCCGAGTGAAAACGATACCATGGACAGCCGCAGCGGCTCGGTGAACGGGGGGCGGTCTGACCAGGGCAATATTACGCTGGACGGCATGGACGACAATGACGAGATCAACGGGACGGCGTTTACCGGCGTGCTGCGCTCGACGCTGGACTCGACGGAGGAGTTTCGCGTGACCACGTCGAACGGGACGGCGGCATCAGGACGCAGTTCCGGGGCGCAGGTTTCGCTGGTTACGAAAGCAGGGACCAACGCGTTTCACGGCGCGGCGTACGAATACTACCGGCCGACCAACACGGTTTCGAACGAGTGGTTCAACAAGTACACGGAACTGGTTTTAGGGGAACCGAACATTCCGCAGCACTATGTGCAGAACACGTTCGGCGCGGCGGTGGGGGGACCCATCAAGAAGGACAAGCTGTTCTTTTTCGTGAATTATGAGGGGCAGCGGAAGTCGATTGATGACATCGTGGACCAGATTGTGCCGACCCAGAACTTCTATAGCGGGGGGCTTGGCTACCAGGACAACACGGGCGCGACGCACTGGCTGACCGCCTCGCAGGTGACGGCGATCGATTCGGACTGCCAGACCAACATAGCGTGCGGGCCGAATCCAAATGTGCTGGCGTATTACCAACCGCTGGCGTCGGCGGGATTCTATGGGATTCTGAGCACAGTGGGTGACGGCGTGAACAACGAGGGCTACATTTTTGCCTCGCCGGCTCCAAGCACGCTGAACACCAGCATTGCGAAGATCGATTACCAGTTGACGGGCAAGCAGCAGATTTTTTTCCGCGGCAACCTGCAAAAGGACACGCAGGCCGGAGACGAAAACCTGCCCGGCCAACCCCCGTCCTTTACCCATATTGACAACACCAAGGGCCTGGCGGTGGGGCACACCTGGACGCCGACCTCGAATCTTGTGAACGATTTGCGCTACGGATTTATCCGACAGGGCTACTCGACGCGCGGCATTGGGACAGGGACGGGCGATTGGGTGAACTTCAGGTTTCTTGCGCAGCCGCAGTCGGACGCCCTGAGCACGGTGGTGAATGTGCCGGTGCATAACATTACCGACGACATGACCTGGACGAAGGGGACGCACACGCTCAACATCGGCGGGAACTGGCGCGGGATCGAGAACAATCGGGGCACGGATGCGAACTCTTACACGAACGCCAGCACCAACCCTTACTGGCTGTACGACGCACCGAACGATCCCTGCGTGCTGGGCGGCAGTTGCCCGGCGGTGGGAAGCGGGTTTGAAAATTCCTATGAGATCGCATATGACTCTCTGGTGGGAACAGTGCCGTCGACCACGCAGGTCTACAACTACTCGGTGACCAGCGCAACCAGCGGCTCGCTTTTCCCGGATGGCGCGTTTATCAACCGCCATTTCAAAGCGAACGAGTTTGAGTATTACGTGCAGGATTCATGGCGCATCAAGCCGACCCTGACGGTCGACGTTCGGTATCCGGCACTCGATTTTGCAGGCGCCTTATGAAACGAAGGGCCAGCAGGTTTCTCCGACCATCGACACGCATGCGTGGTTTCTGAGCCGTGCGGCTGGCTGCTGCCGCAGGGAATCCGCAGACTGCGCCGTATGTTGTGCCGCTGCAGTTTGCGCCCAGCGGGAAGGCCAACGGAATGCCGGGGTACTGGGCCAAGCAGAAGGCCAACATTGCTCCGCGCCTGGCGGTTGTGTATGCGCCCAACCCGCGCACCAGCATACGCGCCGGATTTGGGATGTACTACGATCACTTCGGCCAGGGGATTGTGAACTCGTTCGACCAGGAGGGTTCGTTCGGGCTGAACCAGGGCGTGACCAGCCCGGCCTCGTATTACACGGTTCAGAACTCGCCGCGCTTTACCGGACCGCATGCGATTCCGGCGCTTTCCGGCTGCCCGAGCCCGGCGACCACGGTGACGTATCCCTTTGAGCCGGCATCGAGTTCGAATGCGGCATCGACGGTGCTGAACTGCGGCCTGGCCATCACCTGGGGGATCGACAACCACTTGAAGACGCCTTACTCGTATGGGCTGGATTTCTCGTTCCAGCATGAGTTGGGAGGTGGATTCGTGTTCGAGGAGGCCTATGTGGGCCGGCTGGGACGGCACTTGCTGCAGCAGCTCGACCTAGCCGAGCCGGCTGACTATGTGGATCCTCAGGGCGGTGGAGACTACTTCACTGCCGCCGACGAGTTGTCGCAGCTCACCGATCAGAATGGCGACAACCCCAACGCGACAGTGCCGGCGATTAAGTACTTTGAGGACGTGTTCGGGCAAGCGGTTACAACCAGCGGAGAGAGCGTGACGCAGAACATTTACACGAACTACTGGTCGTACTATCGTGACGGCGCCGGCGAGACCTCTGCAATTTACGACCTGGATCTGTACGGAAACAATGGACCGCAGTGGGACTTTTTCCAGAGCCAGTTCTCCTCCCTGTACGCATGGTCGTCGATCGGGACCAGTTCCTACCACGCGCTGCAGTTTACGCTGCGGCATCCGTCGAGCCATGGCCTGACGACCGACGCCAGTTACACCTTTTCCAAGTCTCTGGATATGGGGTCGGGCGCTGAGCGGTCGAATGAATTTTCAAGCGACTCCTTTGGCGGAGCGGGAATTCAGAACTCGTGGAAGCCGAAGCTGAACAAGGGGCCGTCAGACTTTGATATTCGCAGCCTGGTGACGGTGGACGCGGTCTATGCGCTTCCGTTCGGGCGCGGCAAGACCTTCCTGGGCGGGGCAAACCGCGTGGCGGATGCTTTGATTGGCGGATGGCAGCTCTCCGGCCTGAGCCGCTGGGCAAGTCCGCTGCCGTTCTCCGTCTACGAACCCGGATGGTCAACGAATTGGCAGCTTGAAGGGGCTGGGGTGGTGGCCTCTCCGAATACCGCTCCGGTGAAAGTGAAGAGGCATATTGTGGATGGCGTGCCGCAGGTGTTTGCCGGAGACACGGCCACAAACATCAACAACGGAATTGCCTATGGGACTCCGATTCGGCTGCCCTATCCGGGAGAAGCGGGAGAGCGCAACAACTTCCGCGGAGACGGTTACCTGGATGTGGATTCGTCGCTGGCGAAGACCTGGGATCTGCACGAGGATTTGAAGTTGAAATTTGCCGCCGAGGTCTACAACATTGCCAACACGGTCCGCTTCGACGACAGTCCTCTCAATCTGAGTGGGGGATTGACCAGCGGGACGTTTGGGGCCTACGGCGGGATGCTGTCGACCTATCGCAGGATGCAGTTTGGACTGCGACTGGATTTCTGACCGACGGGAACCTGCAAGAACGCAACAGGCCGGAGCGATTGCTCCGGCCTGTCGCGTTTTGGCGTGACTGTTGGATCGGTCAGGCGAGCTGGACTTCGATCTTGACGACGGAGGCGGGCGGGAAGGTGAAGCTGAGTGAGCCCGGGCGCAGGGTGACTTCGGCGGTGCGGGTTTTGACCTGATCGGGGTGTTCGAGGGTGTTGTGGGCGTGAATATCGGACTCCGCGACGAGCCAGGCTCGGGCGCTGGAGGCGGATGCGCCGCGGAGGAAGATTTCGGCGTCACGGGGCTGTCCAACGTCAGGGTTGACGGCGGTAAGGGTGAGTGTTTTGCCCTTGAGAGAGGCGGAACCTTTGAGTCCCCAGAAGGTGGCGGGCTGGCCGTCGCGGTCGTAGTGGACCTCCGGCGAGGAGAACTCGGTGCGCAGGGCTGTGCCTCCCTGGTGGGCGGCGTACATTTCGAAGACGTTGAAGTTGGGCGTGGTGCAGAACTTTTCGCCGCGGGTGAAGAAGAGGGCGTTCAGATTATTGACCAGCTGGGCGCAGGCGGCCATGCCCACCTTGTCGGCGTTGCGGTTGAAGACATCGAGTGAGATGGCGGTCATGACGGCGTCGCGGACGGTAATCATCTGGCCGAGCAACTGCTCAGGCGCGTTCTCTGTGCCGGGTTTGTACCAAGGGCCGTACTCATCGACGACCAGCTTGACATGATGCCCGAGATCGAACTCGCCAAGCGCGGTCCAGTGGTCGAGGATCACGCTCTCGATGCGGTTGGTTTCGCGGGCCAACTCATACCAGTCGATGGGTTCAAATTGGAGGGCATCGCCCTTCTCGGCATTCCAGTCGTTGGTTTTGCCGCGGGAAAGGTTGGTGGCGTAGTGGTGGACGCTGAGGCCCCAGACGCCGTGGGGGTCGGTGCTGGGCTGGCCGTGATACAGCTTGTTGAAAAAGCCGCGGGTCCAGGATTGCTCGTCGCTGTTGGGGCCGCTGGCGACGAGGCGCAGCGGCACGCCGTAGCCGGGCACCCAGGTGGTGTAGCGCTTGAACTCGATGGCGTAGTCTTCGGGGTCGAAGTTGCCGCCACAGCCCCAGCTCTCGTTGCCCACACCCCAGTAGCGGACGTTCATGGGGTCGGGAAATCCGTCGGCGGCGCGGGTGTCAGCGAGGGTGGTTGAGCCGGCGGGCGAGTTGCAGTACTCAACCCAGTGGTCGAAGTCGAGCGGGGTGAGGGAGCGGACGTTGGCGGCGATGTAGGGTTCCGCACCGCAAAGCTGGCAGAAGCGGACGAAGTCGGCGGTGCCGAACTGGTTAGTGTCAAAGACCTGGGGTATTCTGCGCGTTTGCTGCGAGACGGGGTACTGGTCTGTCCAGAAGTTGGTGCGGCGGGGGCGCTTGTCTTTGGGGCCGATGCCGTCGCGCCAATCGTAGCTGTCGGCAAAGCAGCCGCCCGGCCAGCGGACCACGGGGGCGTGAATTGCGCGCATTTTCTCGATGATGGAGGAGCGAAGGCCGTGCTGGTTGGGGATTTTCGAGTCTTCGCCGACGTAGATGCCGTCGTAGATAACCGAGCCGAGATGCTCAGTGAAGTGGCCGTAAATCTCCGGGGCGATGGTGGCGATGGGCTCGTCGATGAGGATCTCGATGTGGCTGCCGGCCTGTTGGGAGAAAGCGGTGCGGCGGCCGAAGATGAGCGATGCGGCGGTGGAGGCCGCGGCGGCTTTGAGGAAGTTGCGGCGGTGCATGGCGTGCTCCGTGATTCTTCGATCTTCGATCGGGTGAGAATCGAATTCGATTGACTGATGGGTGCGGCTCAGTTTGCCTTACGCACCTCGGCGGCGATTCTTCTCAGCTCGGGTAACACGCGGCCGAGGGCAATGGGGGCGGCGTCGCGGAGGCCGAGGGCGAAGTAGACGTCGCGATAGTGCTTGTAAAGCTGCTCGTAGACGGCGGCGGATCTGGGGTCTGGGTTGACGGTGCGCAGCGGGAGGCAGACGGCGGCCTGGGCTTCTTCGATGGTCTTGTAGGCGCCGGCGGCTAGCAATGCGAAGATGCCGGATCCGAGGCTGGTGGGGATGCCGGCGGGAACAAGGACTGGTTTATTAAGGACGTTGGCGTAGACGCGGTTGAGCACTTCGCTTTTTTGCGGGATGCCTCCGGCGTTGATGACGCGGTCGATTCGGACGCCGTGCTCAGCCATGCGCTCGAGGATGATGCGGGTGTGGAAGGCGGTTCCTTCTATTGCCGCGAAGAGCTCGTCCTGCGCGGTGTGGATGAGATTCCAGCCCAGGGTGACGCCGCCGAGTTCGGGATTGACGAGGACGGTGCGGTCGCCATTGTCCCAGCTGAGACGGAGAAGGCCGGTCTGTCCGGCTTTGTAGGCGTCGAGCCCTTCAGAGAGCGCGGATACGGTTGTGCCGGCGCGGCGGGCGATGCCGTCGAAGATGTCGCCGACGGCGGAGAGGCCGGCTTCGATGCCGGTGTAGGCGGGATGGACGCTGCCGGGGACGACACCGCAGACGCCGGGGACGAGCTCAGCCTGTTTGGCCATGGCAATGATGCAGGTGGAGGTGCCGACGACGTTGACGGCGTCGCCCTCGCGGCAGTTGGAGCCGATGGCGTCCCAGTGGGCGTCAAATGCGCCGACGGGGATGGGGATGCCGGCGCGGAGGCCGATTGCCTGGGCCCACCTGGGCGAGAGATGGCCGGCGAGGTGGTCGCTGGTGAGGAACTGGCCGCCGATTTTGGCGCGGATGCCGGTGAAGAGCGGGTCGACGGCGACGAGGAACTCCTCCGGAGGCAGGCCACCCCACTTGGGGTTCCACATCCACTTGTGGCCCATGGCGCATACGCTGCGCTTGAGTTCGGCGACGCTGGTGATGCCGGCAAGCGTAGCGGCGACCATATCGCAATGTTCAAGTGCGGTGACGAATTTTTCTCTTTTTTCGGGATTGTGGCGGAGCCAGTGCAGCAGCTTGGCGAAGCCCCACTCGTGGGAGTAAACGCCGCCGCACCACTCGATGCCCTCAAAGCCCAGGGCATGGGCCTTGGCGGTGATCTCTTCGGCTTCAGAGAAGGCGCGGTGATCGCACCAGAGGTAGTAGTCGTCAAGCGGCTCGAGGCCCTCGCCGACAGGGATGACGCTGGAGCCGGTGGTGTCAAGGGCGATGGCTGCAACAGAATCGCCGCCGACGCCGGTGGAGCGCAACGCGTCGCGGGTTGCGGCGGCAAGGGCTGCCATCTGGTCGGCGTGAGACTGAGTGGCAAAGTTGGGGTCTTCGCGGCGGCGGTGGAGGGGGTAAGAGGCTGAGGCGGTGCCGATGGGACCCTTGATGCTATCGACCAGGGTAACGCGAACGCTGAGAGTGCCGAAGTCAACGCCGGCGACGATCGTCATGGAAGGAAGCTCCTCTGAGTAAACGCTTTCTCACTCGCAGACAAGAGTACACCATCCGGGGAGATTGTGTCCGAAAATTTGTGCACTTGACCTCCCCTTCCGGCTTGGTTCAGGCTACTTTTTGCCACCGGGCAGGATGCCTTTCAGCCTGTCCAGGAGGCTGGGTTTGGTGGTTGGAGCGCCGGCGGGGGGCTTGCTGAGTGCGGATGTGGTGGATGCAGATGAAGACTGCGCCGGTGCGGGTTTGTTTGCCGATGGTGCGGCGGCCGGTGCGGGCTGGTTCTCGAGTTTGGGCAGCGGGGTTGAGCCGTCGAGGATTTTTTGCGCGGGGATATCGGGGACGGATTCGGTGTCGTTTTTGACGAGGATGGAGATGCGGCGGTTGGAGGGGTCGGTGGGGTTGTCTTTGACGCGCAGCATCTGGTCGGCGTAGCCGCGCACCTGGGTGACCTGGTTGGTGCGGACGCCGTCCTGCTGGAGGAGGCGGCGGGCGGAGTTGGCGCGGTCGGCGGAGAGATCCCAGTTGCTGTAGCCGATGTCGTTGGAGTAGGGGGTGGCGTCAGTGTGTCCCTCAATGAGCAGCGAATTGGGGAGGGTTTTGAGCTCAGCGGCCAGCAGGGAGAGAAGCTCCTGGCCGCTGGAGCTCAGTTGGGCGCTGCCGCTCTGGTAGAAGGTGCCGTCCTTGCCTTCGATGAGCTCGATGCGCAGGCCCTCGGGGGTGATGGTGATCTCAATCTGCTTGGAGAGTTTTTCCAGTTCCTTGCGAGCTTTGATCTCCTGTTCGAGTTTATCTTTCAGCTGCTCGAGATCCTTGGTGCTGACCTGGGAGACAGTGGAGCCGGTGCCGGTCATGGTGGTGCCGAGCTGGGTGGAGGTTCCCTTGGGGTCGTTGAAGTAGCCGGCGACGGCGCGCTTGACTTTCTCGCTGGAGCCCATGAGCCAGAGCACGATGAAGAGCGACATCATGGCGGTGACGAAGTCGGCATAGGCGACCTTCCACGCGCCGCCGTGATGGCCGCCGTGGCCGCCTTTTCTCTTGATGACGATGATGGGTTGGGTCTTGGCTGCCATGATTGCCGAATTTCTCCCAGGGTGTTGGCAAAAGGTTTAGGCCGCAGCTGCTTCGGCGGTTTGGCCCTTGCAGTTCTTCTCCATCTCGTCGAAGCTGGGGCGGACGTGGGCGGGAATGGCGCGGCGGCCGAGCTCGATGGCGATCATGGGCGCGGAGCCTTTGAGGAATGCGAGCAGCAGCACGCGCAGGACGTGCAGGTATTCGTTGTGTTCGTCGGCGGATCTTGCTCATGTTGGAGCTCAAGGGGCCGGCAACGCCGTAGCAGAGCAGGATGCCGAGGAAGGTGCCGACGAGGGCGGCGGCGACTTTTTCGCCGATCTGCTCGGGCGGGCCGCCGAGCGAGCCCATGGTGATGACGACGCCGAGCACGGCGGCGACGATGCCCAGCCCGGGGAGCGCGTCGGCGACGGTGGTGAGGGCGTTGACGGGCTGCATTTCGG
The DNA here is from genome assembly GCA_963776535.1 of uncultured Acidobacteriaceae bacterium. Lineage (GTDB taxonomy): Bacteria > Acidobacteriota > Terriglobia > Terriglobales > Acidobacteriaceae > Telmatobacter. The sequence continues at coordinate 48,517 of CAVZNB010000003.1, forward strand.
CGTGGTGGTGCACTTCCATGTCGAGCTCCATCATCTGGTCCATGTCGAAGGGCTCGACGCCGCCGGTGATGGCGGTGCGCAGGGTGTCGCAGACAAAGTCGCGGGCGTGATGGTCATTGAGGAACTCGGGGTAGTTTTTGAAGATGGAGCTTTCCTTGGGCTTTTCGACGTCCATTTCGACGCTGAGCAGGCCTTCTTTGCGGACCTTGTTGAGGAACTGGTACATCATTTTGAGGGTGCTGAGGTAGCGTTTCTTGTCGAATTGGGAACCTTTGAGGATGGCCAGAAGGCCGGCGACGATGCCCTTGATGATGTGGATCGGGTTGGCCACGAGCAGGGTGCCGGTGGCGGCGCCAACGAGGATGAGCAGCTCGGCCGGCTGCACGAGGACGAGTATGTGTCCCTTCTCCATGAGGAAGCCGCCGATGACTGCTCCGAAGACAACGAGAATGCCTATGATGGCGAACATGAGTGCCCCTCCGGAGCAGGTGTGATCTGATTTCCGTCAGCATGAAGGCTGGTGAACATGGCAGCCTTGGCTCGTTCGAGCAACTGGGCCAGGGAGCCGGTTGATTCGGCCTGGGCGGCGCCGATGCTGACGGTGATCGAAACGCGGTCGCCCCACCAGCGGAAGTCCGCGGTGCGGGCGAGGCCGGCAAGAATCTGGGCATGGTTGGCCAGCATGGCAGGAGTGCGCTCATGGGAGATGACCAGAAACTCATCCGCGCCCCAGCGGCCCAGGTGCTCGCCGGGGCGGAGGCCGTGGGCCAGGGAGTGCTCGACCTTGGTGAGCATGGCTTCGCAGGCGCCTGCGCCGTGTGTTTTGCGGAGATCGTGGGCCTGGTCGACGGTAATCCAGAGGATGCCAAAGGTGAGGCCGCCCTGGGTGAAGTCCGCGAAGAGGGATTCAAGACGGTCGGTCAGGTCGGCCTGGCTTGCCTCCAGGTCTTCGCTTTCGCCTTCGCCATGGGGCAGGGCGTCGAGACACTCGGCGGGATGAAACAGCACTGCGGTGCCGATGCGCTGGCCGAGGGCGTCGCGCAGCAGGAGGATGCGGGCCATGGCGGAGACATCGTGGCCAAGCTTGTGGCGCGTATGGACGAGGAAGCCGCGGCCCGATTCGAGGCTGGCGCCGGGGTCCGATTCCCCGGGAGCGGGGCAGAGCTCGAGCAGGGGCCTGAGCAGTTCGGGCAGGGGGCGGCTCAGGATATCGATGGCCGCCTGTCCTGTGATGGACTGCGCGGCCTGGTTCCAGAAGGCTACGGCGCCGTCTTCACCGAGCAGGGCGATGCCCTCCGGAATGCTGTCCAGCGTTGCCTCAAGAAGTTCAGCGCGGTCGGCCATGCGGTGCCCTCTCTGTGTGCATCGGCAGAGAAGGGAGCAACTTGATGGAATAGGGACCAGGGGACTAGGGACTAGGGAACAGGGAACAGAAGACTGCAATTGCTAGGCTTGAAGAGTTAAGTCCTTTAGATTGAACGAAGACGGTTGACGGGTTGATGGTGAAAATCGGTTATTTTTGCATGTAATGTGTTTGTTTTCAATTATATGTTGAAAAACCAATAGTTTAGCTATTTCGAGGGGCCAGGGGCTGGTGGTTTTGGTTCATGGATATTTGGTGCGATAAGGCGAGGGATTCCCCTGGTTCGACCCTTTCAAAGCCATTATGCGCCAGAGGGGCGTAATTATGTGCAATGAGACAGGGATCAGGGATCAGAAATCAGAGATCAGGGATTGGGGTCGGGGATCGGAGCCTGGACCCTGGTCTTCTCGTCCTTATTCCCAACTGGGGACAACGGAAGCCTATGGCGTGGGGAGGGTGCAAATGGCGGGGACGGCGGAGGGTGCCGTGAGGGGCAGGCGGACGATGAAGCGGGTTTGGCCGGGGTGGGATTCCACATCGATGGCGCCGCCAAACTTCTGGGTGACGATGCGGTGGACGATTTCCAGGCCGAGGCCGGTTCCGGAGCCTTGCGGCTTGGTGGTGAAGAAGGCTTCGAAGATGCGGGGAAGCGCTTCGGGGGGGATGCCCGGGCCGTGATCTTCGATGCAGACGGCGAGACGGCCGGTCGAGGCGGGATCTACGGCGGGTTCGATCCAGGTCTCAATGCGGATTTTTTCGTTGGCGGGGGAGGCGTCGACGGCGTTGTCGATGAGGTTGGTCCAGACCTGGCTGAGGGAAGAGCCGCGGGTGTGGATGATGGAGGGGTTGGCGGCGAATTGCTTGTCGACATGAATGCCCTTGATGTGCAGTTTGTGGCCGAGGATGGTGAGGGTGCTCTGCAGGCTGTCGTGAATATCGATCTGCTTGGCGGGGGATTTCTCGTCGTAGGCGAATTTCTTGACTGCCATGACGAGCTCGGAGATGCGGGTAATGCTTTCCTCGATGGTGCAGACCAGGCTGACGCTGGAGACGAGAGCTTCGAGCCAGTTGAGGGCATCGGAGAAGCTGGAAGCGTCAAAGGCTTCGCGTGCGCAGGTCAGCTCTTCCTGTTTAAGGCCGATGGCGACCAGGGCGGGGGCGATGGTGAATGCGTTTTCTACTCCGGCCAGGGCGAGCCACTCGGCCATGGCTTCTTCGGCTTCGGACTGCTCGATGGTACTCATGGCGGGGGCATGGCAGCCGCTCAAGGTCTGCTCGAGGAGGCTGCGCATGCAGTCGAGCTGGACGTGGGTCTTGGGCTGGTCACTGAAGCGCAGGCTGAGCTGCTGGAGGCGGAGAAGATTGATGCGCAGCTGCGAGGAGGCGCGTTTGGCCGCGGAGCCGGGGTTGTGCAGCTCGTGCATGAGGCCGGCGGCAAGGGTTCCGAGGGAGACAAGCTTTTCGCGGTGCAGTGCCTCGACCTGATAGGACTGAAAGCGCTGCGCCATGTTGGCGAGGATGACGGTGCGCACCGAGGGGCAGCAGGCGAGCAGGGTCCAGAAGTCCTGGTCAGAGAAGCGGACGAGCAGGGTATCCTGCGCTGCCGAGACGACGAAGTCCGCGCTCACCTTACCGATCAGCAAAGGGGCTTCGCCAAAACCTTCACCAGCTTTTGCGACGCTGACTACGGTGGAAGAGCCATCGTGCTCGGGACGTTCGGCGCGGAGTTCGCCTTCGAGGATCACGCAGTAGTAGCGGATCGATTCGCCCGGGTGGACGAGCACAGCGCCGGCTTCGGCGCGAATGCGGTCGACGCGCAGGAGGCCGGTGAGGGCTTCCGGGCCGGTCTCAGCGAAAGGGCGCGTCTTGCGCAGAGCTTCGGCGACTTCTTCGAAGGGGACCGATTCGATCACGATTTCCTGTCCGCCCTGTTTCATCTTCGCTTTCCCTTAGAACCCTGCCAGATACTGGTGTGCGAACTGTACGGCGATGGAGCCTTCGCCCACGGCCGAGGCTACGCGCTTGACGGAGCCGTGGCGGACGTCGCCGGCCACAAAGACTCCCGGCACGCTGGACTCGAGCAAGAACGGCTCGCGTTTCTCAGTCCAACTGGCGGGGAGCCTGCCTTCCGAACGCAGATCGGGCCCGGCCAGAAGGAATCCGTGCTCATCGCGCAGGATGGAACCTGGCAGCCAGGCCGTGCCGGGCGCCGCGCCGATGAAGACAAACAGCGATGAGGCCGGTTCGCGGCGTTCTCCCTCAGGACCTTTCAACTGCAATGCCTCCAGACGCTCTTCGCCGAAGGCTTCCACCACCTGGGTGTGGGCCTCCAACACAATATTGGATGTTCTGGCGATCTCATCGATCAAGTATTTCGACATGGTGGCGGCAAGGCCAGGTCCGCGCACCAGCATGGTTACCTTGCAGGCGTAGCGGGCAAAGTGGAGGGCGGCCTGTCCGGCGGAGTTGGCGCCTCCGATGACGAAGACCTCCTCGTCCTTGCAGGAGACGGCCTCGACGAGGGCAGCGCCATAGTAAATGCCGCGGCCGGTGAGGCGGTCGGCGCCGGGGATGTCGAGCTTGCGATAGTTGACGCCGAGGGCCAGCATGACGACGTGGCTGGAGACTTCGCGGCCGTCGGCGAGCTGAACGAAGCGGTACTGGCCGTCGATGCGCAGGCCGGTGGCGCGCTGGGTGAGGAACTCCGCGCCGAAGCGCGAGGCCTGGATGTGGGCGCGGCGGCCGAGATCGGCGCCGGTGACGCCGGAGGGAAAGCCGAGATAGTTCTCAATGCGGGAGCTGGAGCCGGCCTGTCCGCCGGGGGCGATGGGTTCGATGACCAGGGTGCGCAGGCCTTCGCTGGCACCGTAGACGGCCGCGGCGAGGCCGGCGGGACCGGCGCCGACGACGATCATGTCGTAGAAATCCTGTGCGGCCTGGGTACTGAGGCCGACCTTTTTGGCGAGGACGTCGTATTCGGGTTCGACGAGGACGCTTCCGTCGGCAAACAGGACGATGGGGAGATGATCGGCGTCCAGATGGCGCTCGGCCATGAGGGTGCGGGCATCCTCACTGGAAGCGAGGTCGAGCCAGCGGTAGGGAACGTGGTTGCGGGAGAGGAAGCTGCGCACCTTGTGGTCTTTGAGCGACCAGCGGTGGCCGATGACGCGCAGGCCTTCAAAGGGGGGCTGGTAGCCGGCGTTCCAGTCCTCAAGCAGGTCGGAGAGGACGGGATAGAGCTTTTCCTCGGGCGGGTCCCAGGGCTTGTTGAGGTAGTAGTGGATGCGGGCGGAGTTGATGGCCTGGATGGCCGCCTCGGTGTCCGCGTAGGCGGTGAGCAGGACGCGTTTGGACTCCGGATAGAGCGCGCGGGAGCGTTCCAGGAACTCGACGCCGGTGATGCCGGGCATGCGCTGATCGCTGAGGATGAGGGCAACGGGCTCCTGGCGGGTTTTGAGCTGGGCGAGGGTATCGAGCGCGGCCTGTCCGCTGGCCGCGCGCATGACGCGGTAGGTTGCGCCGTATTGGCGGCGGAGATCCTGGACAACGGCTTCCAGGACATTCACGTCGTCGTCAACTGCCAGTAGAATCGGCCTCGCCATAGAATCCCAGTTTAGAGCCTTCGGTTCGCCCCATAGTGTATCGCATGCCCCAGGCCTATCCCTCGGATTGGGGATGTACAGCGGGAGTAGACTCGCCTAGGGTGGTCATGAGTAACCAGAAGGCGGTTGAGACCGTGATTCTGGAGAAGATGGGCGGGGCGAAGCGAACTGAAATGCGCGCCTGGCGCCCACTGAAAACGAGGAAGATTCAGTGTCGCAAATGTGGTCAATTGCAAGACTCCGTCTGTTTGTGCCGATAGTGCAGCCAAGGGCAGAGACAATTGTCCGGGCTCAAGCATTCGCGTTCCGGCGGGAAGATTTGAGCGAGCAGCACGGTTTCTTTATCCGACTTGCGAGGCAGACGTGATGAACAAGATTATCCTGGCCGATTCTCAAGCAATCTTTCGAACAGGGACCGCCAAAGTGCTGGCGACGGACGAGGATATGCGGATTATTGCGCAGTGCACGGACCTGGAGCGGATGCACCACGCGATCACGACGTTTCCGGGCTCGATTGTTCTTTTTGCCGCATCGCTGCAGCCAGACCTGACGCGGCTGCGCATGCTGCTGGAGACGACGGGGAGCCGGGGCATTGTGATTGCCGAGAACAGCGAAGCGGCGGGGAACTATCTGCACCTGGGATTTCGCGGGGTAATTTTCCGGAACGTGAACGGGCAGGGGTTGGTGGAGTGCGTGCGGCGCGTGGCCGCCGGGGAGACCTGGATTCCGCCGCAACTGATGCAGCCGGATTCGCTGGAAGACGACATGGTGGGGACGCGGGTGCGGGACCGGCTGACGCCGAAGGAGATGCGGATTGTGGCGCTGATTGTGCAGGGCTGCAAGAACCGGGAGATCGCGATCCGGCTGAAGACCACGGAGCAGGTGATCAAGAACTATCTGCGCTCGATCTACGACAAGACGGGTGTGAGCGACCGGCTGGAGCTGGCGCTGTTTACGATTCACCACCGGGTGCTGGCGCAGGCCGCTGCCGAGATGGGCACCAAACTGGAAGGGGAACGGCAGGCAGTTCCTTCCGCTGTAGCTTAGATAGCATTGATAGGCAATTCCTGATCGCAAATGCAGTGAGGGGGAACGGAGCCGGTCCGTTCCCCCTCACTGCGTTCGGAGCTATTGGGCGTGTTTGGCTGCCTGGTTTTCGGCCTGAAAGTTGAATGCGTCGCCGGGGATGGAAGCGTTGAGCCTGGGGTTGGAGTAGGAGCATTCCTTGGTGCTGGTGCTGCTGAGCGTGAAGACCTGCTTGAGGCTGATGGCGCGGTCGGGGTCGACCCAGATGGTGACCTTGGAGAGATTCTTGCGGATATCAGGGTCTTTGGCGACCAGTTCGAGTTCGGCAGTTTTGACGCCGGCGATGGTCTCCCAGCCGATCAGCTTGATCTCCCACTTGGAGGCGAGGTCATTGCCGCTGGCGCCGAAGCCGAGCATGACATAGCTCTCGAATTTGCCGGCCTGGGCGTAGGTGCTGACCTGACCGCTGCCGGACTCGTGGACTTTGAGGACGCCGCCAACGTAGGTGTAGGCCTTGGTGGAGGGCTTGCTGTTGTGCTGGCTGAAGTGGACGCCCATACGGAAGGCTGCGCCCTTGCGGTCGTAGTAAACGATCCCCTTGAAGACGTCTTTGTCGTAGATGGGCTGGGTGGTGACGTCGGTGAATTCGACATCGGCGGCAAGGGAGCGGAAGTTGGCGGCGGCGACGTTGAGGTGATCAAGAACAGTCTTCAGATCATCCTGGGGAGCGGCGAAGGAGGAGCGAGGGGGCAAAAAGGCGAACGCAAGGGCTGCGGCAATGACGAGCTTGATTCTCAAATGCATGAACTTCCTTTAGTGATTCGACGCGCGAGGGAGCGCGAAGGAGCAGAAAAGTGCGTCAAGGCCGGCCAAAATGGCCAAGCGTTTTACTTCTCAATGTCGTGCAACGCTTGAGGGCGAAAATGCAGGTCCCCTTCGACTACGCTCAGGGCAGGCTTTCGACTCCCTTCGCTTCGGTCGCTCAGGATGACAAGTCAATTTTGCCGCGATTGAATTCATGACTTTCATGCGGAGAAGGTGAATTAGCGGTGGGCCCAGACCTTCCAGGCCTGATTGCCCTGGGAGTCGGTGACGATCTCCCACTTTTCGACAAAGACGGCGTCGCCGGTGATGGGCTCGATGGCTTTGCGCAGGGCCTTCTTGACCACCGCGTAGGAGCCACCGGCGGGGACGTTGGCGTCAGAGACCAGAACGGTGATGATGAGGCCGTGGCCGCCGTCGCCGATTACCTGAATGGGATGGGTGAGCACGGCGGCGCTGGAGGGCTTGTCGCCATAACTCCAGCCGGGAATCTGCGGGGTGAGAAAGATGAAGAGCAGGATCAGGGTGACCATGACGTCGTAGTGGAAGCTGCCGCGGGAGTAGGTCCAGTAGAAGTAGCTGAGGAGAAGCTGCTTGACGGTGCGTGGGGCTTGCGGGGCTGCGGCTTGCGGGGTGGGTAGAGCTGGGCTGTTGGAGGGCATCAGAGTTCCTTCACTCCCCGGGGCTCGGGGGCGATGCGCTCCAGGCCGCCCATGTAGGGGCGGAGAGCTGCCGGAATGAGGACCGAGCCGTCGGGCTGCTGATAGTTTTCGAGGATGGCGAGCCAGGTGCGGCCGACTGCGAGACCGCTGCCGTTGAGGGTGTGGACGAACTCCGGCTTTGCCTTGGCGCCCTGCGTTGCGGGCCGGTAACGGATGTTGGCGCGGCGGGCCTGGAAGGCTTCAAAGTTGGAGCAGGAGGAGATTTCGCGGTAAAGCTGCTGGCCGGGAAGCCAGACTTCGAGGTCGAAGGTCTTGGCGGAGGAGAAGCCGGTGTCGCCGGCGCAGAGCAGGACGCGGCGGTAGGGGAGTTCAAGCGCCTCGAGGATTTCTTCGGCGTCGCGGGTGAGGCGCTCGTGCTCGCGGTCGGAGTCTTCCGGCTTGACGAATTTCACGAGCTCTACTTTTTGGAACTGGTGCTGGCGGATGATGCCGCGGGTGTCTTTGCCGGCGGCTCCGGCTTCAGCACGGAAGCATGGCGTGTAGGCGGTGAGGCAGATGGGAAGGCGGGACTCGTCAAGGATTTCGTCGCGGTAGAGGTTGGTGACAGGGACCTCGGCGGTGGGGATGAGCCAGTGGTCGTTGTCCTTGAACTCGCCGCGGGCGACGGCTTCGGCATCGGCATCGGAGCAGCGGAAGAGGTCTTCAGCGAACTTGGGGAGCTGGCCGGTGCCGAAGAGGGACTTGCTATTGACCATGAACGGCGGCAGGACTTCCGTGTAGCCGTGCTTCGCGGTGTGGAAGTCGAGCATGAAGCTGATGAGAGCGCGCTCGAGGCGGGCACCTGCTCCCATGTAGACGGCAAAACGCGCGCCGGAGAGCTTGGCGGCGCGTTCCAGATCGAGGATACCGAGGGATTCGCCAAGCTCCCAGTGGGGCTTGGGGGTGAAGCCGGCGGGGAAAACGGGGAGTTGGCCCCAGGTCTTGACGGTGACGTTGTCGGCTTCGGATTGGCCGGCGGGGACTTCGTCGCGGGTGAGGTTGGGGATGCTGGCGAGCGAGAGGCGAAGCTGCTCGTCGAGTTGCGCGGCAGTCTTGTCGAGTTCGTCGAGTTTGTCCTTCAGGAAGCGGGTCTCGTCCATGATGGCGGCAGCTTTTTCGTGCTCACGGGCTTTTTTAAGCGCGCCGACCTGTTGGGAGAGTTCGTTGCGGCGGGCCTTCGACTGCTCAGCAAGGGTGATGGCTTCACGGCGGGCCTGGTCGAGGGAACGGAAATCGCCCAGCAGGGCAGCGGGGTCGGCGCCGCGGGCGCGCAGCTTTTCTTCGACAAGTTCAAGGTTGGCGCGGACGAATCCCAAGTCGAGCATGGCTCTACCAGTTTACCCGAACGGCTGGGGCACGCGGCCTTTGGTTCTATTTGAGCGAGGGCAATCGGATGAACACGGTGAAGCGGAAAGGAGACGGCTCGCCGCGGCCCTACGGGACGCGAAATACCCATTGGCACGCTGTTCCCCGGACTCTGTCCGGGGCTATTTTCACCTCTTCCCTCCGGGAAGAGTACGGCTGCTTCCGCAGTTTCTGGACGTGATGGAACCTCCAGCGGCAACAAAACTCATTCTCGCGATTGCCCTGCTATTTGAGCGAGCGCATGTAGTCGTAGTTGACTTTGGCTGCTTCAAGCGCGGTCATGCCGACGATCGGTGGCTCCTGCTCGGAGAAGAAGTATTCGACCCCTGCGGCACTGGCGGCCGCGAAGATGGGCGCGTAATCGATGTGGCCCCGGCCGAGTTCGGTTCCTTTGGGGCTGTCCGGCCCCATCAAACTTGTGGTTGGCTTGCCGCCAGGCAGGAAATCCTTGACATGAATCATGCGATAGCGATTGGGGTACTTGCTGAAATAGTCGATCGGATTGCGCCCGGCAGTGACCATCCAGCCGCAGTCCAACTCGAATTTCACCAGATCGGGATCGGTTTGGCTGAGCAGCAGATCGTAGCCGGTTTGGCCGTTGCCCTGGTCTTTGAATTCAAAGTTGTGATTGTGATAGGCGTACTGAAGTCCCGCCTGCCTGGCCTTCGCGCCAATACTGTTGGCAAGGTCCGCAGTTCTCTTGAAATCGTCGAGAGTGAGGTTAGCGAGCGCGTGGATAAAGGCATCTCTTCCGGCACCGGGAGAGGCGGCGGAGGGCGTTGGGGCCGCGGCAATGAGGACGGAACTCACCGCGTAATGCGCTCCCAAGGCGTGAGCATCGTTGAAGAGCGGGCTGGGATCGGCGGCGCTGAAACCAAGATGAGCACTGGGGCAGTGAAGCCCGGCATCGTCAAGGGCCTTGCGAAAATCCTTGGCAGAGAGCTTGGCGAAACCGGCGGACTCAACGTGCCTGTAGCCAATTTTGGCCAACGCATGCAATGTGCCCGGGGGATCGGCGACCAGATCGGCCGCGACGGTGTAGAGCTGAATGCCGATGGCGCGGCCTGCAGGTTCGGCCCGCAGAAGATTGGGAACGGAGTGCGCGAGCGCAACGGCTGCGCCCGCGGCCGACCCGGTGACGAGGAACTGACGGCGTGCCAACTGGTTCATTATGATGGCTCCCTTTAAATGACAACCATGCCATGGTCAGCCGCGCCGGTTTAGTTTGTCAATCTGCGCTCCAGCGCCCGCATCGATTTGGTCCTGCCAGCCGGGGAGGCGCTGGTCGCCGGTGATGAGGCGTGCGCCGCGGGTGAAGGTGAAGTAGGTCCAGATCCATGCGGCGAAGACGGAGAGGCGGTTGCGGAAGCCGATGAGGAAGAAGATGTGGACGGTGAGCCAGGTGATCCAGGCGGGAAAGCCGCTCCAGTGGGCTTTGAAGGGCCACTCGACTTTGGCGACGGCGTCCATGCGGCCGATGGTGGCCATGTCGCCCTTGTCGAAGTAGCGAAAGGCGTGGGCGCGGCGCGGCCGGCGAGGTCGGCGGCGATGATTTTGGCGACGTGGTCGCCCATCTGCATGGCGGGCTGGGCGACGCCGGGGACCTGGTGGCCGTCCTGCTCGAAGTGGGCCAGGTCGCCGAGGACGAAGACTTCGGGCAGGCCCGGCGGGATTGAGGTGGTCGTCGACGAGGACGCAGCCGCGGTGGTCGGTCTGAGCCGGGGACGCGCCGAGCAGCTTGCCCAGCGGCGAGGCCTGCGACGCCGGCGGCCCAGAGGGTGACGACGGCTTCGATGCGCTTGCCCGCCGGCCTCGACCCAGCCGGGGCCGAGGTCGGTGACATGGGTGTTGGTGTGGACTTCGACGCCGAGCGGCGTGAGCGCGGCTTCGGCTTTGGCGGAAAGGTCTTCAGGATAGGCGGCGAGGACGCGCGGCGAGCCTTCGAGCAGCAGCACGCGGGACTTGGCGGGGTCGATGTGGCGGAAGTCGTGGCGCATGTAGAGCTGGGCGATGTCGCTGATGGCGCCGGCCAGCTCGACGCCGGTGGGCCCGCCGCCGATGACGACGAAATTGAGCGGCGGGTGCCAGCCGTGCTCGACCATCTGGCGCTCGGCCAGCTCAAAGGCCAGCAGCACCCGGCGGCGAATCTCGGTGGCGTCTTCGATGGTCTTGAGGCCGGGCGCGAGCGGAGCCCACTCGTCGTGGCCGAAGTAGGAGTGGGTGGCGCCGGTGGCCAGCACCAGGTAGTCGTAGGAGAGCTGCGCGCCGCTGGCCGAGGGTGACCGTGCGCGCGGCGGCGTCGATGCCGGCGACCTCGTCCATGAGCACTTCGGTGTTGGGCTGGCTGGCGCAGGATGGTGCGGATGGGCTGGGCGATGTCGGCCGGGGAGAGGACGGCGAGGGCCACCTGGTAGAGCAGCGGCTGAAAGGTGTGGTGGTTGCGGCGGTCGACGAGGGTGACGTCGACGGGCAGCTGGGCCAGGCCTTTGGCGGCGTGGATGCCGGCAAAACCGCCGCCGACGATGACGACGCGAGGGCGTGCGGGCGGCTGTTGAGCCTGGGAGGGGATGGCCAAGGTTCGTGGTACCTCACTACCCATGATGCGGGAGCGAGGGCGGAAGAAGCAGAAGACAGGTCCAGGGGCCAAGATCAGGAACTAGTTATTGGCTAGCTCCATCTTTATCAGGCGGGGGCGCATCTCTGGGGTCGTCGGCGCTGGCGGCGGCCATGATGGCAGCGACTCTTGCGTCTTCAGGATCGAAGACGCGTCTGCTGTACCGATGGGAACCGGATTGTAAGGCAGGAAGACGCGGAAGGTGGAGCCGCGGACGGGATTGCGCTCTGCCCAGATGCGGCCGGAGTGCTGGTGAACGATGGTGCGGCAGATGGCCAGGCCGAGGCCGGTTCCGCCCTTCTGGCGGGAATCGGAAGCGTCGACCTGCTGGAAGCGGCCGAAGATGGTTTCGAGCTTGTCGGCGGGAATGCCGCGGCCTGCATCGACGACGGAAAGCGTGACGCCGTTGAGGTCGGGGCGCATGAGGACGGAGACGGTCAGAGTTGCGCGGGGAGAACTTGATGGCGTTGGAGAGCAGGTTGGTCAGCACCTGGAGCAGCCGGTCGGGGTCGGCGGCAATCTCCACCTGGGTGGTGTCGCTGGATGAGCTGCACGCCGGCGGCGTCGGCCACGGGCGGCATGCAATCCATGGCCTGGCGCACGAGCTGGCCAGTTGCACCTTGCGGAAGACCAGCGGCTCGCGGCCGCTCTGCATGCGCTCGAGGTCGAGAATGTCGTTGATCAGGCGCAGCAGGCGGTCGGAGTTGGCAAGGGCGATGCGCAGCAGGTTGGCGGCCTTGTCGTTCAGCTCGACCAGGCTGCCGTGCGGAGAGCAGGCCGAGCGCGCCGCGAATGGCGGTGAGCGGGGTGCGCAGCTCGTGGCTGACGGTGGAGATGAACTCATCCTTGAGGCGGTCGAGGGCGTAGCGCTGGCTGATGTCGCGGAAGCTGAGCACGGAGCCGGAGAGACGGCCGTGATCGAGGATCGGGGTGATGGCGTAGTCGACGCGGAAGGGGCTGCCGTCGACGCGGTAGAGGGTGTCTTCGCCGGAGGTGGCCATGAGCTGCAGGCGGCCGGTGGCGCGGAGCAGGGCGCAATCGTCGCCGCACTGGCTGTCCGGTGGGCGCGGAGCCGTGGAGCAGCTCGTGGACCGGTTTGCCGGTGAGGCTGGAGGTGGCGGCGCCGAGCATGCTGACGGCGGCGGGGTTGGCGAAGCTGACCAGGCCGTTGCGGATCGAGGCCGCAGATGCCGTCGGCGACGGAGTTGAGCAGGATCTCCTGCTGGCGGTAGAGTTTTTCAGCCCAGCCGCGATCATGGGAGCGGGCGAGCATCTGTCCGAGCGAGGCGGCGACGGTCTCGACGGAGGCCATGGTCTCGCGATTTTCGCGGAGGCAGAAGTGGCAATAGAACTCGAGAACGCCGAGGATGCGATTGCCGGCGCGGACGGGAACGGCGCAGCCGGAGACCATCCTGCGTTGCTGGGCGGCCTTGGTGTGGGCGCTGCCGGGCTCCGAGGCGAGATCGGCGACCCAGACCGGGCGGCCTTCCTGCCAGGCACGTCCGGCCAGGCCGACGCCGGGGGCGAGGCTGGATTCCGTGGCTTCCTTGATCAAGCTCTCGGTTTGACGGCCGGGAGCGCTCCAGCCGGAGCAGAAGTCGAGGCGGTTCATTTCGGCATTGACTTCCCATTTGAGGGCGACATCCCAGCCCTGAGAGACGCAGAGGGCCTCGAGGATGCGCATGGCCGCAATTTCGGGCGAGGTGTTTTCGCCGACAATCTCACTGACGACGCGCTGGAGGGCGACGCGGCGCTCCCGCTGGACGAGGAGGCGCAGAACCAGAACGGCGGCAGCGGCTCCGGAGGCGAAGATGAGCAGCTCGTTGACGCGGGTGTCGATGGTGAGGTTGTGGGTAAAGAGCCCGATGACTACGGCGAGGAAGAGACCGGCGACGACGGGTGAAAGAAAGGAGAAGCCGCGCTTAACAATCTGCGCGCGCCGTTCACTGCCGGTTGGTTCTATTGCGATGGACGTGTCCGCCATAGCTCCCCCATGAATGCCAGCCGCAACCTTGGGTTTGTTTTCCAAGGTTACCAGCCGAACCGGTCCTTTGGTAACCAAAAAACACGATACCAAGAGACAATAGCAAGTTACGGGCCATTCTCAAAAAAGTGAATGGATTTATTTTTCAATGAGTTACGAGCGGAGGCTTTTGGGAGCTGTTAACAGCCGTATACAGGGAAAGCCGACCGGTTACAGGTGGGAATGGGTTATTAGCGGAAGGTGAGGGTTGGAATTGGAGGATTGCCGTTGTTGCCGATGGCGGGGTGGACGGAGATTTTTTTGAGGCGGGCGCGGAACTCGAGATGCCTGGGGTCTTTATAAATGAGGCCGATTTTGACCATTTTTCAGGCGTAACGCGATTGTTTTCATGGGACTGGAAGGAAAGGGGGGGAGGGGTGGGGTGTGAGGCGAACATGCGACGAAAATATTCGACCCGGCGTTGCGTTGGATGGGTGTCTCTGAAATATCTCAAAACCATTGTGCGCCACAAAGACGTAATTATATGCAAAGCGGTGGTGGGAGCGGACGGAGAGCCACGGGGACTTCAAGCTCAAAGAAAAGATGCGGATTAGCGTGTGCGCGCTGCGGTGGAGCGAGGGCCGGTTGGAGGAGGCGAACGCGGAGTGGGAAAAGGCGGATGCGTTTGCAAGCCAGATGCATGCTTGTGGGTATGCGGAATGGGAGAGGCATGCGGTGCAGCTGATGCGCGAGGCGCTGGATGGATCGATGGCTCCGAGGGCGGCGGAGGCTGTGGAGGTCGCGAGCGTTCCGGCTGCAAGCTTTGCAGTATAGGTTCGAATTCGGACCCGTGAGAGAAAAAACCGCAGATCCTTCGACTCACCACTTCCAGGCTGAAGGACGCCTGGGGCTTGGTTTGCTCCTAATGAACACGGGCCATTTCACTGCGCCCTACAGGGCGGGGGGGATTTTGGCCCGATACCCAGGACTGGGCTTCGCTTGTCCTGGGCTATTTTCCTGCGGCCCCTCCGGGGCGCTTTTCGGTGTGGAATGTTCAATTCAGCCCTAACTCGCCAATGCGAGTCAAGATGCTCAGGATGACGGCTCATTGAAAATGAAAGTTATATGGATTCAATGATTTGGCACTTGGGACGCTAGGGGTGCTGTTCGATGGCGATGGGGATGGTGGAGGTGTTGCCGGAGGTGGCGAGGGCCAGGAGGCTGGTGGGGACGCCGGGGAGGGTTGCGGGGGTGAAGGTGACGGTGCCGTCGAGGGCCGAAGTTGCGGTGGCGGTCTGGGTGGCGAGGAGGGTGGAGGGTGGGCAGGCGCTGTGGGGGCCGCAGGGCGGGGCCCAGGCGTAGAGGGCCTGGTAGAGGGTGACGGAGCCGCCGGCCATGGGGTTGCCGTCCATGTCGAGGAGGCGGAGGGTGATCTGCGCGGGGGTTTCCTGGAGGGAGAGGCTCTGCGTGGTGCCGGAGACGGCCTGGAGAGCGGCGTACTCGGGGCGCGCACCGAAGGCGGTGAAGGCGACGCACTGGCTGGTGCCGTTGAGACAGGCGTTGATGGTGACCAGTCTGGCCTTCGGCAAGGGGCCGACGGTGAGGGTCTGGGTGGCGATGCCGGCGGAGTTGGTGATGGCGACAGCTGCGTCTTGGGCGGCGATGCCGGTGGTGGTGGATTGCCAGGCGACGGCCTGGCCGGCGGCGGGAAGGCCGTTGGAGAGGACCAGGGCCTGGACGGTCCAGGTGAAGGTGGCGCCGGCGGCGAGCGAGAGTTGGCGCGGGGTGAGAGCGGCGAGGGCTGGGGGCGTTCCACCGGCGAACTGGGCCTGGAGGCTGGAGCCGTTGGTGAGCGAGGCGGTGACGATGGACCAGGTCGAGTCGATGGCGGTGACGTTCATGGTGGCGCGGCCATCGCCGGTGGCGGTGACGGAGCAGACGGGCTGGCCGCAGGCGAGGGTGGCGGTGCCGCTGGTGACGGTGTAGATGACGGTGACGCCGCCGGCGGGGGCGAGATTGGCGCCGAGCGCGGTGACGGTGAAGGGGATGGGGACGCCGATGGGGACGGTGTTCATGGGCGCGGTGAGGAGGGTGAGCGCGTCGCCGGTTCCGGAGTCGTAACTGACGCCGCCGGAGACGATGGCCGCGGCGTAGAAGGCGGGCAGGTCGTCCACTTCGACGTCGACCGAGCCGGTAACGCCTGACGGCGGCCGGCGGGGCGATGGCGGTGATTTCGTTGGGCGAGATGCTGGTGACGAGGGCGGGCTGGCCGCCGACCAGCACGGTGTCGGCCAGGCGGAAGCCCATGCCGTGAATGACGATGGGGCCGCCGGAGGCGGGCAGACGCGGGGGCTGAGACGGTGTCGGCGTAGAGAACCCAGCCGTTGTAGGGGTAGTCGGGGCGGCCGTCGCCGCGCTGGTCGGCGATGCCGATGCGGACGACGTCGTCAGCCGATGGAGGTGACGCGGAGCCAGGTTTCGCCGGGGGCGAGGCCGTTCATGCCGGGAGCCGCGCCGATGGCGGTTGCGCCGACGGGGTCGAAGGCGTCCCAGATGCCGATGGCGGGCATGGCTTTGGTTTCGGTGGGCGTGCCGGTTTCGTCGAGGGCCTGGGTGACGATGGTGAAGGTGCGGTTGCCGCGGACGGGGAAGGTGAACCAGTCGGTCTGGCCGATCTGGCTGAGGCGGCCGGCCCACAGGCCGCTGGCGGGCATGGGGCGCGGCGAGGTTTGGGTGCCGATGGCGTCGCTGATAGCCGCCGACGGCGGAGTCTGGCACGTTGACGGTAAGGGTCTGCGAGCTGCCGGCGGCGAGATTGGGGACGGCGATGGGCGCGAGGGTGCCGGAGGGGGTGACCTGGCCGTCGAGATAGGGGCCGACGGAGTTCAGTAAGGATGTAGAGGGGATTGATGGGCTCGAAGGTGACCTGGTAGCTGGCGGTGGTGACGCCGGGAGGCAGCGGGCATATCGCTGAGGTCGAAGAAGCCCTGGAGGCTGGGGTCGTTGGAGCCCCACTGGGTGAGCGGGTTGCCGTTGGCGTCGTTGAAGCCGGTGATGGGGTTGCCGTGGTTGCCGTTGAAGTAACCGCCGGAGACGAAGGTGACGGTGTACTGGTAGAGGGGATTGCCGTTGGCGTCGAGCGGGCGGGCAACGACGTTGACGCCCTGCATGCCGAGGCCGGTGCGGAAGGTGATGGTGCCCTGGATGGAGACGGTGTTGGCGGCGGTGAGCTGTTTGCCGGGGAAGCTGGCGAGGTTCTGCGCGGTGACGGGGTAGATGCGGTTGAGGGCGGCGATGTCGTCGTAGCGGAGGACGGTGGGGTTGGGGATGCACTGGCCGCCGGTGACTCCGCAGACGCCGCCGAGGGGCTGCATGACGGGCCAGCCGGCAGTGCCGCCGGGGAGCTCATCGGTGAGGGCGGTGGGGTTGACCTGGGAGTAGTCGAGGCCGAGGATGCGGCCGAAGGCGCGCTCCAACTCGTAGCTCATCATTTGCGAGCAGATCGGGGGTGGTGGCGCAGAGGCCGTTGAGAAGGATGATGCCGTGGGCGATGGTGGTGTCGGGGTTGAGGTTGTCGAGCCAGAAGCGGACGCCGTTGTTCTGGCAGCTGGTGGGCTGGCTGGCGCCGGCGCCGAAGAGGGCGTCGATGACCGAGCCGTCGGCGTCGTAGATGATGCCGAAGGGATAGGTGGTGGCGGCGGGGGTGACGTCGGCGGGCGCGGTGATTTGCCCGTTGGTGACGGCGATCGATGGAGCCGTTGACATCTTCATTGAGCGGGCCTTTGTCGGTGAGGGTGACGGCGGCGGTGGGGATGGCGGACCAGAGAGCGGCAGCGGCGTCGACCATGGCGGTGGCCTGCTGGTTGGAGACTGAGGCGTTGAGCGGGCCCTGGTCTACGTAATAGTTGAGCTGGCCGCCGGACCAGTGGATGGGCTGGCCGAGGTTTGCGGGGTTGAAGAAGCTGACGCCGGCGACGTATTTGGGTCCGCCTGAGTGGGCGGTTGCGGGGCAGAGAGCGAGGAGCAGGAGGGCGGGAAGGATGGACGCGAGGCGGCGGAGATGAGAGGAGAGCAGGGCCGGCACGTGAGGCGCTCCAGGTCAGAAATCTCTGGTTCGGCTGAGAGAGCGGCTCGGGTACGGCGGTGAGGCGACTCTCAGGCGGACACAGAGGATTCATCGGCGCGGGGCAGGCAGGCTGGACATTCCTAAGTAATGGGGAGAAGGCTAATGACGGTTGGAACTGCTCATGAGGAAACTCTGAGATTGTGTGGGGGAAGGACAGAGGGGCGGTTCATGGAGAGCGGGCGAGGATGGCAGTTGTCTTGGTTTGAGAAAAGCTCATGAGCATGAGCCAAGCTGGCTGTCCCAGAGGAAGCCAATGGCCGCGCGGGATGGGGCGCGGTCAGATCTCGGGGTAGAAGTCGAAGAAGGCGTCGAGGCTGCGTTTGAGCTGGGCTTCGATCTCTTCGCGGGAGCCTTCGATGGAGTGCATGGTGACGTGGGCCAGGTGGCCGTTGGCGAGTTTGAGGGTTGCGTCCTGAATTTCAGTGACTTCGCCCTCGGGCAGGAGCCGGAGTCCGTAGATGAGTGTGAGGTTGGCCATGAATGCCATGATAAAGAGGAAAGCCGCGGAGTGCAGCACGGCGTGCGAAGGGATGGGTGCGATGGGTGAGTTAAGCCGGCGGGAATGGTTGAAGGGAGCGGCCGCGGCGTGGGCGCTGACGCGGGGCGGGTTGCCGGCGTGGGCAGCGGAGTTGCCGCATACAAGGCCAGCGAAGGCGGACCGGCATTTTACGAGCGCGGCGGTGGAAGCGCTGATTCCGCAGGTGCAAAAGAAGATGGGCGATGCGGGGCTGGCGACGATTTTTGAGAATTGTTTTCCGAACACGCTGGATACAACGGTGTATCCGGGGAGTTTTGAAGGCAGGCCGGACACGTACATTGTGACCGGGGACATTGATGCAATGTGGTTGCGCGACTCGTCGGCGCAGGTGTGGCCGTATTTGCCGCTGGCGAAAGAAGATGCGCGGCTGCGGGAACTGCTGGAGGGAGTGATTCGGCGGCAGGCGCGGATGATTTTGATCGATCCGTATGCGAATGCGTTTATGCGCGACGAAAAGGCCGCGCCGCTGAGCTGGGCGGTGCACGACAAGACGGAGCATCGCGCGGGGGTGGGGGAACGGAAGTGGGAGCTGGACTCGCTTTGCTACACGATCCGGCTGGCGCATGGGTACTGGAAGGCGACGGCGGAAACGGGGCCGTTCGATGCGCGGTGGAAGGAAGCGGCGTGGACGATTGTGCGGACCATGCGCGCGCAGCAGCGGAAGGATGGGCCGGGGCCTTACTCGTTTGAGCGGGAGTCGACGGTGCCGAGCGAGACGCTGGCGCTGGGCGGCTTTGGGAATCCGGCGCGTGCGGTGGGGATGATCTTCTCCGGGTTCAGGCCGTCGGACGATGCGTGCATTTATCCGCTGTTTGTGCCGGCGAATCTGTTTGCGGTGGTGAGCTTGCGGCAGCTGGCGGAGCTGGCTGCGCATGCGTTGGACGATGCAAAGCTGGCGGCGGAGGCGGAAGCGCTGGCTGCGGAGGTGGAGCGGGCGCTGGCGCAGTATGGAAAGACGCGGCATGCACAGTTTGGGGAGATCTGGGCGTACGAGGTGGATGGGTATGGGAATGCGCTGATGATGGACGACGCGAATGCGCCGGGGCTGGTGAGCCTGGCGTATCTGGGCTGCTGCGCAGTGGACGACCCGCTCTACCGGCGGACGCGAGGCTTTGCGCTGAGCGAGGGGAACCCCTACTTCTTTCGCGGAAGGGTGGCGGAGGGCGTGGGCGGACCGCACGAGGGGCTGAACATGGTGTGGCCGATGGGGATCATGTATCGGGCGCTGACGGCGACGGACGAGGGGGAGATTCGGCAGTGCCTGCGCTGGTTGCGGGATACGACGGCGGGGACGGGGTTCATCCACGAGTCGTTTGACAAAGACGATGCGGGGAAGTTTACGCGGCCGTGGTTTGCGTGGGCGAACACGCTGTTTGGCGAGCTGGTGGTGAAGCTGGCTCAGGAACGGCCGGGTCTGCTGGCTGCGCCGCTGGGGTGAATTGGTGGCTGGCTGTGCGGTTTGCGGAAGAATCCGGGCGGGGAGTGGAGCATCTAGAATGAGGGCAGGAAGAACATAAATGACTGAGATTCGCGACACGGTAATTCTGGGCTCGGGATGCGCCGGGCTTACGGCGGCCATCTACACGGGCCGGGCTGGACTGAAACCGCTGGTTCTGGAGGGCCACGAGCCGGGCGGGCAGCTTTCCATCACAACGATGGTGGAGAATTTTCCCGGCTGGCCGGAGGGGATTCAGGGGCCGGAGCTGATTGAGAACATGAAGAAGCAGGCGGAGCGGTTTGGCGCGACGTTTCAGCTGGCGCATTTGAGCCGGGTGGAACTGGGCGCGCATCCGATCAAGCTGCACACCTCGGCAGGCGAGGTGCACACGCGGACGCTGATTGTGGCTTCGGGCGCGAGCGCGCGATGGCTGGGGTTGCCGAGCGAGCAGGCGCTGATTGGGCATGGGGTTTCAAGCTGCGCGACGTGCGACGGGTTTTTCTTCCGCGGCAAGGAGATTGCGGTGGTGGGCGGAGGCGACTCGGCGATGGAAGAGGCGCTGTTTCTGACGCGCTTTGCGAGCAAGGTGACACTGCTGCACAGGCGCGAGGCGTTCCGGGCGTCGAAGATCATGCTGGAGCGGGCGATGGCGCATCCGAATATTGCGCTGCGCACGAACACGGCTGTGCGAGGAAGTGCTGGGTGTGGAAGAGAAGGAAGTGCGCGGGCTGAAACTGCAAGGACGTGAAGACCGGGAATGAGGACGAGCTGGCGATCAGCGGGCTGTTCCTGGGGATTGGGCACGAGCCGAACGCGAAGATGTTTGCGGGGCAGATGGACCTGGATGAGGATGGGTACATCAAGACGACGGGGAATGTGCTGACGACGCACGAGGGAAAGGTGATTCCGGGCGTGTTTGCATGCGGGGACGTGCAGGACCGGCGCTACCGGCAGGCGATAACGGCGGCGGGTTCGGGGTGCATGGCGGCGCTGGAGGCGGAGAAATATCTCGAGGAGCACGGACACTGAGCACCTGCGGTGCGGCGGACGCCCGGCACCTGCGGTGCGGCAGACGCTCGCGGGAGGCTCGCACGAGTGATTGGGGCCGGAGCGGGGACGCGATGACGGAGTTGGCGGAGCGCCTGGAGCGACTGGAAGAGGGAATTGCGGCGGCCTGCCGGAGGGCTGGGCGTGCGCGCAGCGACGTGGAGTTGATGGCCGTGTCGAAGACCTATCCGGCGGCGACGATTGCCGAGGCGGCCGGACTGGGGCTCAAGCTGTTTGGCGAGAACCGGGTGCAGGAGTTTGGCGTAAAAGCTTCAGAGTTGGCGGCGCTGCGGCGGGATGCGGCTGCGCCGATTCTTGTGCATCTGATTGGGCATTTGCAGACGAACAAGGCACTTCGTGCGGTGGAATTATTTGATGCCATCGACTCATTGGACTCGGTGCGGCTGGCGGAGCGGCTGAATGAGGCCGCGGGGAAGCTGGGCAAGCGGCTGCCGGTGCTGATTGAGGTGAAGCTGAGCCCGGAGGAGACGAAGGCAGGGCTGGAGCCGGAGTCGGATGAGGCGGCGGCGCTGTTGGAACGGCTGCCGGAATTGCCGCATCTGCATACGCAGGGGTTGATGACGATTGCTCCGTGGGGTGTGGCGGAGGATGTTACAAGGGATTGCTTCAGAAGTTTGCGGACGTGGCGGGATAAGTGGGCGGCGAGTTATCCGCAGTTAGGGTTGGATGTGCTGTCGATGGGGATGAGCGGGGATTTTGGGCTGGCGATTGAAGAGGGCGCGACGCGGATTCGCGTGGGGACGGCGCTGTTTGGCAAGCGGCAGCCGTGGACGGGGGACGCAGGATGACGGGGGAACCAGGGATACTGCGCAACGTTGAGGGCGGTGTGACGCTGGCGGTTCGGGCGCTGCCGGGAGCGAAGAAGAAGACGGCGATTTTGGGAATTTATTGCGAGGGCGAGAAGGCGCGGCTGAAGATCGCGGTGCGGGCTCCGGCGGTGGAGGGACGGGCTAACTCGGCGCTGATTGAGTTTATTGCCGAGTTATTCGGTGTGGGGAAGAATAAGGTAGAGATAGTTAGTGGGGAGTTATCGCGGAGTAAAGTGTTTCTGCTGCGTGGAGTTAGCCGCGCAAAAGCAGATGATTTGCTGGCGCAATGGATCAACGAAACCTAGATTATGGATAAAGATAGACTGAAAAGCATATGCAGGTCCTTCGACTCGCTGCGCTCGCTCAGGATGACAAGCTATTACTTGGCGTTTAGGATGACAAGCAATTATTTGGCGCTCAGGATGACAATCTATTATTTGGGGCTCACGATGAAAACCTATTATTTGGCGCTCAGGATCAAGTTTATGGGGATACGCGCTTAGCTACCGGCTGTGGTGGGCGAAGGCGGCGGCCAGGGCTTCTTCGGGCTCGGGGCGGACGCGGAAGTCGGCGTGGGCTTCGGCGAAGACTACGCGACCAGCAGGACCTATGACGTAGGTGGCGGGGAGGGGCAGGCGCCAGCTTGACTCGCCGTTGACGAAGGGGATGTTGACGAGGATGGAGAGATAGTAGGCGCGGTGGTACTCGGGGACGGTGTAGACGAGGCCGAATTTTTCGGCGAGGGCGTTGCCGGGGTCGTGGAGGACGGGGAAGGGAAGGCCGTGCTGGCCGGCCATGAAGTCGCTCTGGCGCTGGGTCTGCGGGCCGATGGCGACCATGAGGGCGTCGCGCTCGCGGAGGGTGCCGTAGAGGTCGCGCCAGGCTTCGAGCTCGGTGACGCAGTAGGAGCACCAGCGGCCGCGGAAGAACTTGATGACCAGCGGGCCGAGGGCGAGAAGGTCGGAGCTGCGGACGAGGCGGCCGGATGGCGTCTTTGAGGGCGAACTCGGGGGCGATGGCGCCGACGGGGAGGATGTTCTCCTCGATGCCGGAGGCGAAGAGCTCGGCGACGGCGCTGTTCGCCAACGGCCAGGCGCTCTGCCTGGACCAGCTGGCGGGTGTTGGCGGTGATCTCGTCGAGTTGGTCCTGCAGGGTGGTGGCGGTCATGCTTGCTCTTTTGACGGTTGGTGAGGCTGCGAAGTTTTAGCGCCCGAAGCGTTGTTTGCCGCCCATGCCCATGGCGCCCATGCCGCCGCGCATCATGTTGCTGGCCAGGCCGCCTTTGCCCATCTGCTTGAACATTTTGGCCATCTGGGCGTATTGGCGGAGGAGATTGTTTACGTCCTGGACCTCGGTGCCGCTGCCTTTGGCGATGCGCTTGCGGCGGGTGCCCGCTGATGATTTCGTGGTTGCGGCGCTCCTTGGGGGTCATGGAGTTGATGATGGCTTCGAGGCGCGCGAACTGCTTTTCGTCGACGTTTTTGGAGGCCTGCTGCAGGCCGGCGAAGGGGCCGACCGAGGGCAGCATCTTGAGGATGCGATCTCCATGGAGCCCAGCTTCTTGATCTGGCGCAACTGGTCGCGGAAGTCTTCGAGGGTGAAGCCGTCGCCGAGCAGGGCTTTCTTGGCGAACTCCTCGGACTTTTTGCGGTCGAGGGTGGACTCGGCCTTCTCGATGAGCGACATCATGTCGCCCATGCCGAGGATGCGGCCGACGATGCGGTCGGGATGGAAGGGCTCGAAGGCGTCGGGCTTTTCGCCGACGCCGATGAACTTGATGGGCTGGCCGGTGACGTGGCGGATGGAGAGCGCCGCGCCGCCGCGGGCGTCGCCGTCCATCTTGGTGAGGACGACGCCGGTGAGGCCGAGGCGCTTGTGGAAGTCCTGCGGCGGAGTTGACGGCGTCCTGGCCGGTCATGGCGTCGGCGATGAAGAGGATCTCGCTGGGGTTGAGGAGCTTTTTGAGGCGCTCCATCTCGTCCATCAGCTCTTCGTCGATGTGGAGGCGGCCGGCGGTGTCGACGATGAGGGTGTCGCAGCCCATGATGCGGGCTTCGCGGCGGGCTTCTTTGGCGAGGCGCTCGACGAGGGCGGAGCCGGCGGGCTCGCCTTTCTGGTCGCCTTCGTAGAGCTTGGCTTCAATGGATTTGGCGACGACTTTGAGCTGCTCGCGGGCGGCGGGGCGGTAGACGTCGACCGAGACGAGCATGGGGCGATGGCCGCCCTTTTTGAGCCAGGCGGCGAGCTTGCCGGAGGTGGTGGTTTTGCCGGAGCCTTGCAGGCCGGCCATGAGGATGACCGTGGGCGGCTGCGAGGCGAATTTGAAGCGGGCCGTGTCTTTGCCGAGCAGGGCGATGAGCTCGTCGCGGACGATCTTGATGACCTGCTCGGAGGGCGAGAGGGCGGTGAGGACTTCAGTGCCGACGGCTTTGACGCGGATGTGCTCGATGAGGTCGCTGACGACGTTGAGGTTGACGTCGGCTTCGAGCAGGGCTACGCGAATTTCGCGCAGGGCTTCGGCGATGTTTTCTTCCGTGAGCGTGCCCTGGCCGCGGAGGGTTTTGAAGGCGCGCTGGAGTTTGTCTGTAAGGTTTTCAAACATAGGTCAATTCAAGTGTATCGCGCCGCCTGCGGGCACCTGCGGTGGGGCAGACGGCGGGGATCCCTTGCAGTGGGGGAACCATGCGCATTTCAAAGCGCCCCGCTGGGGCGCAATGGAGACGTGTTGCCTGTTTCCCAGGGCAGCGCTGCGCTCGCCCTGGGCTATTTTCGACCGGTCCCTCCGGGACCCGGGAGTATTTTGGCCGCGAATTGAGCGGCTGAGGGGATCTCTGTGCCCGTGATTGGCAAATCATGCGACTGCCTTGGTTTCTAGGCCGGGGGGAGGGATTGGCGCTGGCCGGTGTGCCAGCTTTTGTAGGCGGCGTCGAGGATCTGCTGGTTGTGGAGGCCGTCGGCGGCGGGGGCGCGGTACTCGCCCTGGCCCTGGACCCAGCGGGAGAAGGCGTCGAGCATGAGGGTGTAGCCGTTGGCGTTGGAGACGGTTTTGCGCTTGGCGATTTTGCCGTCCTGCCAGAGTTCTACATCGATGTCGGTCTCGACGGTGAGGCCGAACTGGCTGACGATGGCTCCGGTTTCGCCGGTTACTTCGATCAGGGAGCGATAGTCGCCGCGGGTGGAGACGGTGACGGCTCCCATGGCGCCTGCGGTGAAGTCGAGGCCGATGGCGGCGTAGGCCTCGAGTGGAGCGGACTGTGCGTCGGCGCGGGCCAGGGTGTTGACGGCGGCTACGCGGCTGGAGAGGACAAAACGCAGGGCATCGATACAGTGGATGGCGACATCGCCTATGGGGCCTCCGCAGGCGAGGGTGGGATCGTAGATCCACTGGCGCGGGCTGGTATCGGCGGCGTAGCAGAACTGGGAGTGGGCGAGGACCGGCCGGCCGATGCGGCCTGCGGCGATCCAATCGCGCATGACCTCAAGACTCAAGTTGTAGCGGAAGTTCTGCGCGACACCGAGGCACTGGCCGGCGGCAGCGGAGGCGGCGAGCATCTGCACGACTTCTTCGGCGCGCATGCCGAGGGGTTTCTCGCAAAGGACCGGCTTGCCATGGGCGAGAGCGAGCAGGACGTGGGGCAGGTGCAAAGCGTCGGGCGATGTGACAAAGATGGCGTCGATCTGCGGGGATGCGCACATTTCTTCAGCGGTGGCGAAGGCGGGGACGGAGTAGGTGCGGGCGTTGGCGGCGGCCTTTTGGGGATCACGGCGCCAGAGGCCGGCAAGGATCGAGTCCTTTGCGGCGGGGAATGCGGGAATGAGGCGCTTTTCGCAGTGATTGCCGAAGCCGAGCAGTCCGTAACGAATCATGGGTTTCCTCTCCAATGGTATTGCTTCCGATGCTTGAGGCGAAGTCCGGTGCTCGACCGGCAGCGGTTCCGAGCGTGAACGCTCTCACAATGCACCGGACCCAAGTTTACTTCCCGATGCAGAAGGTGGAGAAGATGAGGTTGAGGATGTCGTCGGAGGTGGTTTGGCCGGTGAGGGAGTCGAGTGCCCAGAGGGCGCGATAGAGGTCGAGCAGGATCATCTCGTGGGGAGTGTTGCCAGCATTGGCGCGGGCGGCATCGGCCAGGGCGGAGAGGGCGGTGGCAATGGCCTGGTGATGGCGGAGGGTGGTGAGCATGCCGGGCTCGGAGGCTGCGCCGCCAGTGGCGAGGGCCAGGATCTGCTGGCGGAGCGCGGCGATGCCTTCGCCGGTAAGGGCGGAGGTGCGCAGGACGGGCAGGCCGCGGAGGCTCGCGGTGGGCTGGGTTGTTTCCGGCAGGTCGCACTTGTTGATGACCACCACTGCGGGACGGCCTTCGACGGCGGCGAGGAGGCGGTCTTCCTCGTCGTTGAGGGGCTGGGTCGCGTCGAGCACGACGAGGACGATGGCGGCATCGGCGAGGGCCTCGCGGCTGCGTGCGATGCCCAGCTGCTCGGCTTCTTCGAGGCCTTCGCGGAGGCCGGCGGTGTCGACCAGCTCCAGGGGAATGCCTTCGAGAGAGATGCGCTCGGTGACCAGGTCGCGGGTGGTTCCGGGGGTTGCGGTGACGATGGCGCGGTCGCGCTCGACCAGGCGGTTGAAGAGGGAGCTTTTGCCGGCGTTGGGGCGGCCAACGATGGCCAGGGTGAGGCCGTCGTGCACGATGCGGCCGCGGGCGAAGGAGGCTTCGAGTGCGACGAGGGGCGGCGTGAGCTGGTGAATGCGGCGGGCGATTTCGGCGGGCGTTGTGACGTCCACGTCGTCTTCGGCGAAGTCGATTCCGGCTTCGAGCAGGGCGATGAGCTCAACCAATTCCTGCTTCGCGGGAGCCACACGGCGGCTGAGGGCGCCACCCATCTGGCTGGCGGCCTGGCGGACCTGGGTGAGGGTCTGGGCCTCGATGAGGTCGCGCACGGCTTCGGCCTGGGTGAGGTCGAGGCGGCCGGCGAGAAAGGCGCGCTGGGTGAACTCGCCCGGCTCGGCGAGGCGCGCGCCGAGGTCGAGGGCGCGGCGCAGGAGCAGTTCGAGGACGACCGGAGAGCCGTGCGCGGCAATTTCGACCACATCTTCGGCGGTGTAGGAGTTGGGCGCGGCGAACCAGGTGACGAGGGCTTCATCGATGGGGAGCGGGGCTTGTTCTTCCACCTCGGGGGCAGAGCTGTCGAGCACATCGGCGAGGCGGGCGTGCGCGTGCTCCAAAGGGTGGCGCAGGCGGACCAGGTGCGATGCAATCTCAGCAGACTGGGGACCGCTGAGGCGGACAATGCCAATGCCTCCGCGGCCGGGAGGGGTGGAGACGGCGGCAATGGTGTCAGAGGCGGCTGTGTGCCCTGCACCGGAAATGGGGTCTGCGGATGCCATGCGTCGCTCTCTATTGTAGGGAACGGCGGCGAGTCACCCGCATTGACGTGCGAAGAGGGCGGTCAGTGTTTGCGGATATTGGATGATTGCGCAATCGTTTGTCTCCGAGCAACGGTATAATCCTAAGCAACCCGGAAAATTGTTTGTACCACCATCCGCAATCGTTCCAGGCCAAGTTCATCGTCTCCAAGGCCAAGCTCACGTGAAGATCCAATTGAAACCAGGGAGCGAGCTGCGCGGCTCGACACTCCTGAAATTTGTAAAGGCTTTCCTGCTGCTGACAACGCTGGGTCTTGTAACCGCAGGCTTTGGCCAGCAGAGCGATTCCAAGGTGACCTGGAAGGGCGTGTTGCTGGACGCGGGCGGGGCGCCAATCTCCGGGGCGAAGATCTCGCTTGCACGCGGTGCGGTGGCGGCAGGCGCCAAGACGGGCGCCGATGGAAATTTTCAGATTCAAAGCGCCGGGCCGGGCCAGTACCGGCTGACCGTTGAGTACAACGGCCAGAAGACCGAGTATGCCCAATCGATCGACCTGACCGCGGCGGCGCCAGCGGTGGCGATTACGCTGTCTGGCCGTGGTGAACTGACGGTGGCCGTTCTGAAAGGGCAGGGTGCTACGGGCGGCGAAAAGCTTTCCAGCCAGGCGGTGAGCGAGCTACCGCTGAACGGACGGGACTTCAGCACGCTGCTGCTGCTGGCGGCCGGGACCATGACCGACATCAACGGCGCCACCAACTTTACCGCGCAGTTTGCCATCAACGGGCAGCGCGGGGTTGAGGCAACATTTGCGATGGATGGCGCGGACATCAGCGATCCGGAGATGGGCGGGTCGACCTTCTCCAACTTCAACGTGGACGCGGTGGAAGGGATCGACTCGAGCACGGGGTGGATGCCGGCCGAGATTGGCCGCGGCGGTGCGGGGTTCACCAATATTCACACGCGATCGGGGGCCAGCGGATTTCACGGATCGGTGTTCGAATTCGTGCGCAACTCGGCGTTCGATGCGCGCAACTACTTTGACTACCCCACGCCTGCGTATCCGGGACGCATTCCACCCTTCCGGCGCAATGAGTTTGGATTCACCAACGGCGGGCCCGGTGTTTCTGCCGCATGTGTACGACGGCCGCAAGACGCACCTATTACTTCTTCCAGTACCAGGGTTTTCGCCAGGTGCTGGGCACGACGCAGGTGATGCCGTTGCCGGCTCCTTCAGAGCGCGCCGGGATTGATCCGGTGACCTACGCGGATGGCAGCACGGATACGCTGAAGGTGCCGGTGAATCCGGCGATTGCCGCGATCCTGGCGCGATATCCGCTGCCCAACGACGCTTCCGGCCCGTATGGGGCGCGGACTTACGCTACTGCCTCGAAGGTGGCCACGGATGCGGACCAGTTTTCGATCCGGCTGGACCACAAATTTTCTTCCAAGGATCAGTTTTTGGCGCGGTTCAACTTCGACAACCTGACCGGTCCGACGACCAATCCCGACCAGACGGCGCTGGATCCAGCTTTCGGGATTCAGTACATCGACCGGCAGCGCAACGTGATGGGCTCGTGGACGCGAACGGCGACGCCGCACCTGGTCTTCGATTCGCTGATCAGCATTACGCGCTCGACGCCGGGGTTTCCGACCAGCGACACGACCGACCCGGCGGTGAAGTTCAACGACGGACTTTTTGAGGCGTTCAACGCGGCAGCCGGCTCAGTGATGCAGGCGTACGGGAACCTGTTCCAGGGCAGCGAGAGCGTGGCCTATACGAAAGGGGACCACGCGTTCAAGTTCGGCGCGGAGTTCCGCGGCAATCGCGATACGACGTACTTCGGAATAAGCCCCAACGGCGAATACGATTTTGGCGGCGGAACGGCCTACGCGACCGAGGCAATTCCTTCGCAGAGCGGGACGCACAATATCAAGGTGGGCGATCCGCTGCCTGATACGCTGTCGAGTTTTCTTTCCGGCAGCTCGTTTGACTACACTGTCGCGCTAGCGCCTCCGTTTGTCTCCGGCGGGCAGCACATCGGCCCGGCAGCCATCAATCGCAACAATGTGAACGCGTACTTTCAGGACACCTGGAAGCTGAAGCCCACCTTCACGCTGGACCTACGGGATTCGCTGGGAGCTGTACACGCCGATCACGGAGCGGGCGCACCGGACGTCAAGTTTTCAAAACATCGACGGCGTGCAGCAGTTTGTGGTGAATCCGCAGCCGGGGTACCGGACGGAGTGGAAGGCGTGGGATCCGCGCGTGCAGGCCTCGTGGCAAGTGACGCCGAAGTTCTCCGCGCACGCGGGCGGCGGGATCACTGCCATTCCGCCCAACATCTGGCAGGACAACTTCCTTACCGGCTCAACGCCGTTCACCTTTTATCCACGCCTGGTTTCTGCCCAGGTGTTTCCCATCGGCTATGGGTTCCAACTGACACCCGCGCAACTGCCCAACATCTATACGCCTTCGGGGGTGAACATTTTTGCGTCCGGCAGGACAACGAGCGAGCCTGCCAACACCATCATGGACGTGAACCGGTTTGAGACGGACATGGCCGCGCTGACGCCGGGCGGCGTGGTGAGCCCGCTGAACCTGAGCGGCATCAACCCGGCATTCGGCAACGGCACGCTGTATACGTGGACGCTGGGCCTGGAGCGCAAGGTGGGCAACCTGACCGGCGACGCAGCCTATGTGGGCACGGCTGCGGAGAAGCTGCCGCGCTACAGCTTTCCGAATGCGTACCCCGGGGCGACGGCGGCGTTTGCTCCGCACACAGAGTTCAACAGCGCGGGGGATGTGATTGGCGGCTTCGGGGTGGAGAACATCATCACGGCCGACGCGCACTCCAGCTACCACGCGCTGCAGACCTCGCTGTCCGGGTCGGTGGGTCATGGCGGGCCGGGCCTGCAGGCGAGTTACACGTGGGGCAAATCGATCGATACGACCAGCCAGGTTCTCGGCGGAACGGGCTCTACGGGCGCCGTGGCATCCGGCTTCTCGCAGAACCCGTATGACACGCATCCGGAGAAGGGGCCTTCGGGCTTTGACGTAACCAACTCTTTCAGCCTGAGCGTGGCCCAGGACCTGCACCTGGAGAGCGTGAACCTGCTCAGGCCGATCAGCAGGAAAGTGACGTACGGCTGGGAACTGCTGAGCATTTCGAGCCTCAGCTCGGGCTTGCCGTTTACGGTGTTCAGCGGGATTCAGCAGACGGGCGCGGGCTCAAACGGTGTGGACCGGCCCGACCAGATTGCCGTGCCGCACCTGTCGACCGCGCGAGCGAATCGCCAGGATTATTTTGGCGAGGGGGCGAACAATGCCGCGGATTTCTTCTCGATCCCGATTCACGTGGCGGGCGGCACGGGGCCGAACCAGGGCGTCTTCGGCACGCTGGGGCGGAACAGCTTTCGCGGGCCGGCGTATTACGACTACGATTTTGCAATGATCAAGGACACGCCTTTCGGGCTACGCAAAAGCGGGGCGGAGCGCGTGGATCTGCAGTTCCGCTCAGAGTTCTTCGACCTGTTCAACATTGTGAACATGGGTCTGCCGGCGAACATTCTGAACGGCTCGGGGTTCGGCGAGATTTCAAAGACGGCAGGAACTTCGCGGCAGATTCAGTTCTCGCTTAAGCTGATTTACTGATCGTTGAACACGCAGCGCTCCAAGCGATGGAGCCAAGGCGCTTGCGGGGCAATGCTACTTGAGCAGATCCATTGCAACGGCGGTCATGGCGGTTACGCCGGTGGTGATGGCGGGGCCGTAGACAGGCGCGAAGAGCGGTGAGTGGGGACCGGGCAGAGGGATGCCGGTTTTGCGGCTCTCCTCAAGCTTGACCGGGTCGGCCGCGCCCAGCGTGTACATGACGCCGGGAATCTTGCCGTCGAGCGTAAACAGACTTACATCTTCACTTGCCATGGCGGACTGGCCTTCCATTACGCGGCTCTTTCCCAGCGCGGCAATAGCCGAGGCCCTGATGCGCTCGGCCAGGCCGGGATCATTCCAGGTGGCCGGCGCGCTCTCGGTTACGGTGACGGTGGGCATGCGGTCCTCGGGAATTCCATAGCCCTCGGCGAGTCCTTTCACCTCGCGACGCACCGCGGCAATGATCTGGTCGCGGACGTCCATCGAGTAAGTGCGCAGGGTGAGGCCCATGTCTACTTCATCGGGGATGATGTTGTTCTTTGTGCCGCCGTGGATGGTGCCCACGGTGAGTACGGCCGGCTCTTGCGGATCGACCTGGCGGCTGACGATGGTTTGCGCCACGAGGATGAACTCGGCAGCGAGCACGATGGGGTCCTTGCCCGCCTGCGGCGCCGAGCCGTGCGCGCCGATGCCGCGGATGGTGACGACGATGGAGGTTGCGCTGGCCAGCAGCGGGCCTCCCTTGACGGCGATGGCGCCGGTGGCCACGCCGCTTGAATCGTGCTCGGAGACGACAAAGTCAGGACGGCCGAAGCGCTCATAGAGATGATCGCGCAGCATGGCTTCCGCGCCGCCGATGGTCTCCTCGGCCGGCTGCCCGATGATCATTACGGTTCCGTGCCACTGGCTCCTGCGCTCGATGAGCTCCTTCGCAACGCCCATCATGACGGTCATGTGCAGGTCGTGCCCGCAGGCGTGCATTACGGGGATGGTCTGGCCCTGCGCATTGGTGGTGGTCACATGGCTTGCGTAGTCCAGGCCAGTTTTCTCTTCCACCGGCAGGGCGTCAAGTTCGGTACGCAGCAGCAGACGCGGGCCGGGACCGTTTTCCAGCACGGCCACCACGCCCTCGGCCTGCGTGCCGTCTTTGTACTTGCCCACGTGCTCGGTTACGGTGTAGCCGAGCTTCTTCAGATCTGCCGCGACGTAGGCTGCTGTCTGCACCTCGTGCCCGGAGAGCTCGGGGTTCTCGTGAAGGTGCTTGTAGGTCGCCGTGAGGACGGGCAGTTGCTTTTCAGCAGAAGCCGCCAGATCGGCGGGATTCTGCGCGGCGATGGGAAGGGCAAGAGCGGTCAGCGTGGTGAGAGCAAAGACACGAAGCAGCACAGGCGAGCCTCCTGATTTCCTGGAATGAACAATATATATCTACGCGCAGCCTACCACATTTGCAGGGGCTTTCAAATTTCATGGAACCGGGCTCAAAAATTATTCGTATTGCATTCCCATAGAAGTTGAGGTAGAGTTCTCCTATTGGTTGGCAATAGAAACGGGATGGGGAGAAGCGATGGGCGACAAGACCGATGTTTGGCAGGGAACTCTGGCGCTGATGGTGCTGCGTACGCTGGATGCGATGGGCCCGCAGCACGGCTATGGGCTGGCGCGGCGGATTGAGCAGACCAGCGGGGACCTGCTGCAGTTGAATTACGGAACGCTTTATCCGGCACTGCTGAAGCTGGAGCAGGAAGGGTTTATCCGGTCGAGCTGGGGCACGTCAGAGAACAACCGGCGGGCGAAGTTTTATGAGCTTACCAAGGCTGGCCATCGGCAGCTAAAAAAGGCGGCGGCAGAGTGGGAGCAGACCACGGCGATTCTGGCGCGCTTTCTGACCCCGGCCGAAGGGGCCTAAGGAGATACCATGCGCCAACTTCGCGCACTTCTCAATCGTCTTCGCGGGCTGCTGAGCCGGGGCGGCGCGGAGCAGGATTTCAATGCCGAACTGGAGAGCCACGTCGCACTGGATACGGATGCCGGGATTCGCGAGGGTTTGACACCGGCAGAGGCACGGCGACGGGCGCTGATTCGGCTGGGCGGCGCGGAGCAGACGCGCCAGGCCGCGCGGGAGCGGCGCAGGCTGCCGCTGCTGGAGACGCTTGCGCAAGATGTTGCGTATGGCTGCCGCGTGCTGAGCAGGAATCCGGGGTTTGCGCTGGTGACTATTTTTACGCTGGCGCTGGGCATCGGCGCGAACACGGCGTTGTTTTCCATTGTCGACAGCGTGCTGCTGAACCCGCTGCCGTTTCCACGGCCGGACGAACTGCTGGCGGTGCATGAGAGCAAGGCGAACTTCGAGCAGGGCTCGATCTCCTATCCAAATTTCCGCGACTGGCAGAAAGACAACACGACTCTTGCCGCACTTGCAATCGGCCACCAGCGGCGGTTTACGCTGACAGGAAGCGGAGACACCGAGCGGGTGGCCGGCGACTACGTTTCGTCCGATTTCTTTTCGATTCTGGGAGTGAAACCGGTGTTGGGACGCCTGTTCGCTCCTGGAGAAGATGAGATTGGGCGCAGCCCGATTGTGCTGATCGGCGCGGGATTCTGGGCGCGCAAATTTGGTTCCAGTCCGGACGTTCTGGGAAAGACCGTGACGCTGGATGGCAGGAACTTCACAATTGTTGGCGTGCTGGGTGAGGACTTCGATCTGTCGTTCGGAAATTTTGATGCGGGCGAGTTGTATGTGCCCGTTGGACAGTGGCAGCAGCCGGCGTTGACCAATCGGTTTGCGGGTCTCGGATTGCACGGCATTGCGCGGCTGAAGCCAGGCGTGACTCTGGCGCAGGCCAGGGCGGATTTGAACGGTGTCTCCGACCGGTTGGCAGCCGCATATCCACAGGCCGATCACGGCATTCGCGCCAACCTTGTTCCGCTGCGCCAATACGTTGTGGGGCGGGTGCAGCCCTTGCTGCTGGTGCTGCTGGGCGCGGTTGGTTTTGTGCTGCTGATTGCATGCGTGAATGTGGCCAACCTGCTGCTGGCGCGCTCCAGTGCACGCATGCAGGAGTTCGCGATTCGTTCCGCATTGGGCGCGGGACGGGTGCGCATTGTTCGCCAACTGTTGACGGAGAGCACGATGCTGGCGGTGGCCGGCGGGGCGCTGGGCCTTCTGCTGGCGAGTTGGGGAACACGGTGGGTGCTGAAACTGGTTCCAGTGGCGCTGCCGCGGGCATCGCACATTCATCTCAGCTTGCCTGTGCTTTGCTTTACGCTTCTGATCTCATTGGGCGTGGGTGTTCTGTTCGGATTGCTGCCGGCGTGGAAGGCGTCGCGTCCAAGACTGCAGGACTCACTCCGGGAGGGCGGGCGCGGCGTGAGCGGAACGCGGCATCGCACGCAGGATCTGCTGGTGGTGTTTGAGATGGCGATGGCGCTGGTTCTGCTGGCCGGAGCGGGGCTGACGATCCGCAGCATGATGGTTTTGTCGAGCGTTGACCCAGGCTTCAATCCGCAAGGAGTGACAACGTTCAGCCTGGCCGCGCCGCCATCGATGAGCACAGCCTCGGCGGATGAGGCGCGCGCATATTACCGCGAGGTGGAGCGACGCGTTCTGGCGGTGCCGGGCGTGGAGAGCATTTCCATGATGGATGGCAGCCTACCCATGACGGGCAGCGATGACGAGCGCCTTTTCTGGCTGGAGAATGAGCCGAGGCCGGCGAGCACCAACGACATGCACTGGGCGCTGGACTACATTGTGGATCCCGACTACCTGAAGCTTATGCGAATTCCGCTTCTGCGAGGACGGTTCTTCAGCGAGAGAGACGATCAGCATGCGCCCCCGGTGGTTGTGATCGACGATGTTTTTGCGCACAAGTATTTTGGCAACGAAGATCCGATCGGCAGGCACATCAATCTGGACGGCGAGACGCGGCAGGCGACGGTGATTGGCGTGTCCGGGCACGTGATGCAGTGGGGACTGGACAACGACGCCAGCTTTTCGCTGCACACGCAAATCTATCTGCCATTTCTTCAGATCGGCGATGGCGACCTGTCGTTCCAGAATGGATTGGGAACGGACGTGGTGATTCGCTCAAGCGGTGAATCGGCGTCAACGATGAGCGATATTCAGCGCGTGCTGCGGCAGATGAATCAGCAACAGGTGGTGTACCTGGCCGCGACGATGAATCAGCTGATTGCCGACTCGCTTGCGGCGCGACGATTCGCGACGATTCTGCTTGGCTTGTTTGCCGGGCTGGCGTTGTTGCTGGCGACGGTTGGGATGTATGGCGTGATTTCGTACCTGGTGAGCCAGCGGACGCAGGAGATCGGCATCCGCATGGCGCTGGGCGCGGATCGCGGGCAGGTTCTGCGCTGGGTGTTCAGGCAGGGCGGGCGGCTTGCACTGATTGGCGTGGGGATTGGACTGGCCGCGGCGCTGGCGCTGACCGAGGTGATGGCGCGCAGCTCGATGCTTTACGGCGTATCTGCCTACGACCCATGGACGTTGATTGCTGTCACCGTGCTGCTGGTTGCCGTGGCGCTGGCGGCCTGCTACATTCCGGCGCGCCGAGCGATGCATATCGATCCGATGCAAGCGTTGCGGTCGGAATAAAGGAGAGTCGATGAACAAACTCAGAGCACTGGCCCTTCGTCTTCGCGGATTATTCCGTTCCCGGCGCGACGAAAAGGATTTTGCTGCGGAACTGGACGCGCACGTCGCGCTCGATACCGATGCCGGCATTCGCAACGGGCTTTCGCCAGCCGAAGCGCGGCGGCAAGCGCTGATACGACTGGGCGGAGCAGAGCAAGTGCGCCAGACGCAACGCGAGCGGCGTACGTTGCCCTGGGCTGAAGACCTGGTACACGATGTGCGCTACGGGCTGCGGACGATGGGGCGCAATCGGGCGTTCACAGCGGTGGCGGTACTCACGCTGGCTGTGGGCATTGGCGCCACGACGACCGCATTCACGTGGATCAATGCGGTTCTGTTGCAGCCGCTTGGCGGTGTGGCTGACCCCAGCCGTCTGGTGACAGTGGAGACGGTGACTTCGAACGGCGAGTGGGTGCCGAACTCGTATCCGGACTACATTGATTTTCGCGATCGTCTCAAGCTGGTGGATGGCATTGCAGTCTCGCATGTGGCGGCGTTCAGCGTGGGCAAACCGGACCATGCGGAGCGGGTGTGGGGGGAACTGGTATCGGGCAACTTCTTCGCTGTGCTGGGAGTGAAGCCGGAGGCCGGGAGACTATTTCTGCCAGCGGAGTTTGGCGACGCGCCCGGGAAGTTTCCCATCGCAGTGATCAGCGATCGCTATTGGCGTTCGCATTACGGCGCCGATCCTTCCATCGTCGGCAAGACGATCCGCATCAATCAGCATGAGTTGACGATTGTGGGCGTGGCTGCGCCGGCATTTCATGGATCGATCCCGGTGACGGCGTTCGACCTGTGGATTCCGTACATGGAGCAGTCCGTGCTGAACGGCGTGCAGGAGTGGATGTTGCGCGACCGGCACGACCGGAACATGCTGGGCATTGCGCGGCTCAAACAGGGCGTGACGTTCGACCAGGCGCGCCAGGAGCTGAAGGCTCTTGCGGACCGCATGGCGGTGGCCAATGCCAATGTGAGCCTGGGAATGAGCGCGACGCTGATGCCGCTGTGGAAGTCGCCACATGGACCGCAGGGGCTGCTGGTGGGTCCGCTGCGGATACTGATGGGTGTGTGCGTCCTGGTGCTTCTGATTGTGTGCGCGAATGTGGCGAACCTGCTGCTGGCGCGGGCGATGACGCGGGAGAAGGAGTTTTCAGCGCGTCTTGCGCTGGGAGCCGGACGCGGGCGGCTGGCGCGCCAGGTGCTGACGGAGAGCCTGCTGCTGACGGGGTCCGGTGCGGTGCTGGGGCTGGCGGTAACGCCGTGGATGAGCCACGCGCTCAGGTACCTGATGCCGCCGGGACCGGTGCAGCAGTTGGTTGCGATGGACACGCGTCCCAACTTCTCCGTTCTTGCATTTACGGCGGGCGTGTGCGTGCTGGCGGCGCTGGCAGCCGGGGTTGTTCCCGCATTGCAGGTGGGACGGCTGAACCTGAGTCCGCGGCTGAATGCAGGCGGACGGAGCGGAGCCGCGGGACGTGGACGAAACCGGCTGCGGTCTGCGCTGGTTGCCAGTGAGGTTGCCCTGGCGCTGGTTACGCTGGTGGGCGCGGGATTGTTTGCGCGCGGCTTTCAACAGACCATGCAGATCGATCCAGGCTTCAATCCGGATCACGTGCTGCTGAACCAGTTCTATCTGAATACCAACGGCTACAACCTTGCCCAGCGCAAGGAATTCTGCCGCCGCCTGGCCGAGCGGATGCAGGCCGCGCCGGGAGTAACGAATGTGGCGTACTCCGACGGCGTGCCGCTGGGCTTTGAGCCAAGCTGGTGGGAGGAACTGAAGATCGACGGCTACACGCCGCAGCCGAACGAGAACATGAACATCTTCCGCAACGTGATCTCATCGGGATATTTGCCGCTGATGCACATACCAATTCTGGAGGGCCGCAACTTTACCGAGCAGGACAACGAAGACGCCAAATCGCCCGCCGTGATGATTGTGAACCAGGCGTTTGTGCGGCGCTTCTTTGCGGGGCGTAATCCTATCGGCACGCGGATTCACGGGTGGGGAAGCTGGTTCCGCGTGGTCGGCGTGGCCAAGGATTCGAAGTACCACTACCTGGGCGAGACTGCGCCGCCTTACTTCTACGTGCCGTTTCGGCAGGTGTTTCGCGAAGACATGAATCTTGCTTTCTATGTCCGCGCCCACGGCGACCCGGATAGCGTGCTCTCCACGCTGCGCGCCCAGGTGCGGGAGCTGGATCCGAACGTGACTGTCTTCGATGCTGCGCCGCTGAAGGAGTACATCGGGGCATCGCTTTATCCGCAGAAGGTGGCGGCGAGCCTGATGACGGTGCTGGGATCGATTGCGATGCTGCTGGCGGCCGTGGGACTTTACAGTGTGATGGCGTACTCCGTGGCGCAGCGCACGCAGGAGATTGGCGTGCGGATGGCTCTGGGCGCGCAGCCGGGACACGTTCTGCGAATGGTGATTCGACAGGGGCTGACGCTGGCCGCGGGTGGGCTGATTGGCGGCACAATGCTGGCGATTGGGCTGGCGCGCGCGGTGGCCAGTGTTTCCTTTACCAACTCCGCGATGGGTTCGAGCGCGACGCTGCTGGGCGGCAACGCGAATAGTCCGCTCATCTATCTTGCGGCGGCGGCGTTTTTGTGCGCGGTGGCTGCACTGGCTGCGTGGTTTCCGGCTCGCCGCGCGGCCGCCATCGATCCGATGCAGGCATTGCGTACCGAATAGGAGATTCCCCATGCGACGACTCCGCGCCTTCCTTCTTCGCCTTCGAGGTTTATTCCGTTCTCGCCGAGCGGAGCGGGAGTTTGCCGCCGAACTGGAGAGCCACATTGCTCTCGATACGGAAGCGGGCATTCGTAACGGGCTCACGCCGGACGAGGCGCGGCGGCGGGCGCTGATTCGACTCGGCGGGGCGGAACAAGTGCGGCAGACGCATCGCGAACGCAGGACGCTGCCGGCGCTGGAATCGCTGCTGCGTGACTTTTCGTACGGGTTGCGCACGCTGGGCAAGCATCGCGGGGCAACGGCGATCGCGATCTTATCAATCGGCCTGGGCATCGGCGCCAACGCGACGATCTTCTCGATGGTTAGCCGGTTTGTTCTGCGGCCTGCGCCGGTGGGCGACCCCGCAACGCTACTCTGGCTGCAGACCACGCACGATGGCGACAAGTGCTGCAACGAATTTCCGTTGCCTGTTTACAAAGATGTACGCGACCAGACGAAGTCCTTCTCCGGCGTTGCAGCCTACTATGAACTGCTCCCGGCTTCGATCGGCGGCAGCGGCGATCCGGAGCGCGTGTGGGGCCAGGCAGTTACCGCCAACTTTTTCGACGTACTCCAACTTCCGATGGTGTTGGGGCGTGGATTCGCAAGCGGCGAGGAGAATGCTCCGGAGATTGTGCTGGGCGCGGGGCTATGGCAACGCAGGTTCTCGAGTGACCCCAGCATCGCCGGCAAAAGCGTGATGCTCTCCGGGCGGCTGTTCACTGTTGTCGGCGTTGCGCCGCCAAGCTTTCACAGCGTGGACCAGATCCTCAACACTGAATTCTGGGTGCCGCTCGGGAATGCTACACAAATGGCTCCCGACCTCGCCAATTCCAATTCGCGGGAAATGCACTGGCTGGCGGTGGTTGCGCGCCTCAAGCCGGGGGTGACGAGTGCGCAGGCCGCGGCGGAGTTGAAGACGCTGGCTGCCCGCCTGGCGCAGGCATATCCCGGAACAGACAAAGGCAACGGATTTGTCACGGAGCGGGCGGGCTTGTTGTCGGGCGACGACAGCAGCACGCTGAACCTGTTTCTCGCAGCCCTGGGGATCGTGGTGCTGTTGGTTCTCTGCATCGCAGGCGCCAATGTGGCCAATCTCTTATTTGCGCAGGCGGCGGGACGGCAGCGGGATATGGCGGTGCGCCTGGCCGTGGGGGCAACGCGGGGCAGATTGCAGCGCCAGATGATGACGGAGAGCCTGCTGCTGGGACTGGGCGGCGGGGCCTTTGGGGTCCTTCTTTCGCTCTGGTCCACGCGTGCGCTGTCTGCTCTTCATCTGCCTGCGCCGGTTCCGCTCGACCTGACCATCAGCGTCGATTGGCGCGTACTTCTTTACTCATTTGCGCTGAGCGTGGTTTGCGGATTGCTGTTCGGCATTGCACCGGCGTGGGCGGCATCACGTCCGCTGCTGGCCAACGCTCTCAAAGGCGAAGATGCGCTTGCCCGGCCCGGACGGCGGATCAGCCTGCGCAATTTTCTGGTCGTTGGGCAGATTGCGATGTCGGTGGTTCTGCTGTGCATTACCGGGCTGTTTCTGCGCAGCCTTCAGAGCGCATCGGGCATCGACATCGGGTTTCGCTCGCGGAATCTGCTGATCATGTCAGTGGATCCGCGACTGCACAGCTACACGCCGGAGCGGACGGCTGCATTTCTTAACCAGT
This sequence comes from uncultured Acidobacteriaceae bacterium, assembly GCA_963776535.1. Classification (GTDB taxonomy): domain Bacteria; phylum Acidobacteriota; class Terriglobia; order Terriglobales; family Acidobacteriaceae; genus Telmatobacter. The sequence continues at coordinate 88,010 of CAVZNB010000003.1, forward strand.
TGCGCCAGCGTGCGGCGGCGCTGCCCGGCGTAGTTTCCGCGGCCATCACGGATTTTGCGCCTCTCTCGATGGGTGGACGCAGCGATGGCATCAGCGTTGTGGGCGGACCCCCCACAGCGAACGCTCCCATCACCGATCTTTACATGGCCTCTCCCGGCCTGCTTGAAACCATGGGAATCCCGCTGATTGCGGGCAACGATTTCAGCAACGAAACGGCCACCGAGCCCAGGGTAGGAATCGTAAACCAGGCCTTTGTGGACCGCGTTCTTCATGGCAAGAATCCGATTGGTGTCCTGGTCTCCGGGGGCGGTGTTACGTACCGCATCATCGGCGTTGCGGGCAACATCAAGTCTCGCACCCTGGGCGAAGAGACGCGCCCGGTTCTCTATCGCTCCATGGTGCAAAACGTCGGCAGCGATCCCTCGCTCATGGGCTACACGGTGGTGGTTCATACGACGGGCAATCCGGCAGGAGTGGCGGAGGCGGTGCGACGGCAGATTCACGCACTCGATCCGGCGATGGCCATTTTCAACGAGGAGACCATGGACGAGCATGTTCATGAAGCCTTCTTTCTGCCTCGCCTTGCGGCTACGCTGTTTGGCACGTTCGGCATCATTGGGCTGGTGCTGGCCGGCATTGGACTCTACGGGGTGATGAGCTACTCGGTGAGCCGGCGGACGCGCGAGATTGGCATTCGCATGGCGCTGGGCGCGCAAGCTGGATCGGTGGAACGGCTGGTGCTGCGGCAGGGACTGGCGCTCACCCTTATTGCTATGGCGCTGGGATGGCCGGCGGCATGGATCCTGGCCAAGATGGCTGCGAGCTTTCTTTATGGCATTCAGCCGCACGACGCGCTTACCTTTGCACTCGTCCCTCCGTTCCTGGCTGTGATCGCTCTGGGGGCCTGTTATATTCCTGCGCGACGTGCGGCATCCGTTGACCCCATGCAGGCATTGCGGACCGAGTGAAAGGAACTTCCTCCGCTCAAATAAGCAGCCTTGGCCCGGTGGGCTTGTATGGTGCTTCCCTTGTCATCTGATTCGCCGGATCAGCGGCCGACAAGAACGAAGGCGCCCCAGTAGTAGGGGAGATCGTTGCCGCCGTGGGCAGCCTTTACCTGCGCACGCATCGCAAGCTGGGCATCTTTCAAGGCCTGGTGCACTTCAATGCCGGAGAGCCACCGGGCGTAGAAGCGCTGCATCAGTTGCTGGGTCTCCTTGTCGGGAACGGACCAGAGCGACATGAGGACTGCCTGGGCTCCGGCTTCCTGCAAGGCGCGGCGCAGGCCGAAGACGCCTTCGCCATTTTTTACGTCACCCTGGCCGGTGTCGCAGGCGCTGAGGACGACAAGTTGGGTGCCTCTGAGGTTGAGGTTTCCGGCTTCCAAGGCGGTAAGGACGCCGTTGTCGAGATCGGGCGGGGAGGGTTTTCCGGCGAGAGGAAGGGCTTCTTCGTATTTGTGCTGGTGATAGAGGTCGCGCAGGTGGTTGATGGTCGCAGCCCAGTTTTCATCCTGCGCCGGCGAGGACAGCGGGAAGAGGGCGGCCAGGGTCAGGGCAAGCCAGGCAGTATAGGGACGCGCGAGCTTCATCCATGGACTCCGGGGAAGATCATGGCGATGCATATCGCCAGCGAAAGAATGCCGGGAGTATAACACCCCCCTTGTTTCCTGCCGCGGAGCTGGCGCCGCTGCGCGGCCAGGGCGGTTAAGGCAGATCCTGGGATCGTGACTTGCCGCCGTTTCCGGGGATTGGTGCGGAATGGCTGGAGCACTCGTGTGGCGGGTGCGGGCTAAGCGGACGGCGCAGAAGGTTTAACCCAGAATAATGGATGGGGTTGTAAACTCGGACCGTGTGCGGGCGTCTACATGGGTGATGGCAGCCGGCACTGCAGTGGAAGCGATGGCCACAACGACGGCTAGATGACGCCGCGGCGCAGGAGTTTGCGCGCGTGGTGGAGCGGCACCGGCCGCAGATCTTCCGGTTTCTGCTTTCGTCCACGCGCGACGTGGACCTGGCGGAGACGCTGACGCAGGAGTGTTTCCTGAAGGCGCACCGGAACTGGGGGAGCTTTCGGGGCGAGTCGAGCGCGATGACGTGGCTGATGCGCATCGCGATCAACCTGCAGAAGGACCACTGGCGGAACCGGCGGATGCAGTTCTGGCGGACAGACGCGGACCAACTCGGTGGATCTGGACGAGGCCAGCGAGTGGCTGCCGAGCGGCGAGAGCTCGGTGGAGCAGCAGTTGCTGGCGCGGGAGCGGGTGAGGCAGGTTTGGCAGGCGGTGAAGGGATTGAGCGAGCGGCAGAGGACGGTGTTTCTGCTGCGCTATGTGGAAGAGCAGGAGTTGAGCGAGATTGCGCGGGCGACCGGGTTGAGCGAGGGCACGGTGAAGGCGCACCTTTCGCGGGCAGTGGCAAGGGTGCGCGCGGAATTGGGGGGAAACGATGAGCTGGTTGGACAAGCGGGCAGACAAAACGGACGGATTGAAGGAGCAGGACGGATTGCAGAGTTATGGACGCGCAGGATGTGGAGTTTGAGCAGGCGCTGAAGGACTTCAGGCTGAGCGTTCATGCCTGGAGCGAGGCGGCGTATAGCCGGCCGCGGACGGTTGCGCAAGTGATGCGGCGGCGGAGCTGGCGGCTGGCGGTGGGCTGGGCGCTGGGATGCGTGCTGGTGGCCGGCGGCGTGAGCGGCGGAGTCTGGAGCAGCAGCACCAGCAGGAACTGAGCGCGGATTGCGGCCCAGCAGCGGGCGGCCGAGCAGCAGAAGGAGCTCCGGGAGCAGCAGGCCCGGGCACAGGCGGATGAGGATTTGCTGGCCGAGGTGGACAGCGATGTGTCGCAGGAGGTTCCGAGCGCCATGGAGCCGCTGGCTCAGATGATGAGCGAGGACGAAACGAAGTAAACGGGCTGCGAACTGAAATCTGAACGATTTATGCCCTCGGAAATTGAGGGGAGGAGAAAAGGATGAAAGGGAACGTGGCAATGAAGCTGGGGATGGCGATTGCGGGCGTCTTGCTGGCGGGAACGGCGATGGCACAAGGGCCGGCGGCGGCGGGCCGGGGATCGGGATTTGGGGAGCATCGGCCTCCGATGGAGCGGGCCTTCGGCCGCAGGGCGACCATGGGCGCTGGTGGAACAATCCCAAGGACGGTGGAGCGGTTGAAGCTGACCGATGAGCAGCGCAAGGCGATTGACGGCATGCTGCTGCAGCACCGGGAGAAGCTGATCGACCTGCGCGGCCAGCCTGGAGAAGGCGGAGCTGGAGCTGGAGCCGCTGATGAGGGACGACCAGCCCAACGAGAGCGCAGATTCTGGCGCAGATCGACAAGGTTGCGCAGGCGCGGGCCGAGCTGGAAAAGGCGAATGCGCGCTTCCTGCTGGCAATCCGCAGCAAGCTGACGCCGGAGCAGTGGAAGCAGATGCAGGCCGACCGGGCGGATCGCGCCGCATGGAAACTGGCAGGCGGCAGGGACGCGGCAACTTCCAGACGCGGCGCGGGCAGGACGGCCGCCTCCAGCCGATGGGCAGGCGCCTCCACCGCCGAGTCCGCAGAGCATGATGCGATCCAGGCCCCGGTCCGGCTGGACCTCCGATGCCTGAAGCAGGATGGCGGGCGGGATCGCAGTAGGCGGTTTCTCAAACAGGTTTACAGGCAGAGAGCAAATACGGTTGAACGCAAGACCGGTGGCGGCAGGGGGCGATCCTCTTGCCGCCGTTTTTTTTGCGGCGAGCGTGGTGGAATGGCGGGATTGGGCGCGGGCGGTCTGCATCGAAACGCGACAAAGGCGTGGAGCGGAAGAGGACAGCGCTTGGTGCGAATCCGGACAGCGTGTGAAGCGGACTGGGACAGCGGGTGGAGCAGGAAGCGAGACAGTTTGAATCGGGGCGCGACAGGAGGGGTTGAGAAGGCTTCCTGAAAATATGACTAAAGTTATTTTCGCCGGACTCCGATGAAAGGGGTGGATGCAGAAACGCCCATCCGGGATTTGCGGAGGGCCTGGCGGAACCGAAAAGGCACCGCGGGCAAGGGCGAGATGCAAGGCATCCTAAAAGGAGTATCTTCCATGGCCCTCGGTGTTTTGAACAATCTTTCGGCGATCTACGCAGAGAACAATCTGAACAACACGAACAACAGCTTGCAGACGGTTCTGCAGCAGTTGTCGTCGGGGTCGAAGATCAACTCCGGAGCCGACGACGCCGCCGGTCTCTCGCTGGTGAACGGGCTGGAGGCCAACCAGACGGCGCTGACGCAGTCGGAGACCAACGCGACGGAAGGCGTGGGGCTGCTGGATGTGGCCGATGGCGCGCTTGTCGCAGGTGACCAACCTGCTGGACCGCGCCGTGACGCTGGCCACGGAAGCCTCGAACGGCACGCTCAACAGCACGCAGGAAGCGGCGGCCAACCAGGAGTACCAGTCGATTCTGTCGGAGATCAACAATATCGGATCGACGACGACCTACAACCAGGAGCAGGTGTTTGCCGGCAACACGATCGCCATCTATACGGGCGACTCGTCGACGACCGGTTCGTCGATCGACGACCTGAATATTCGTCCGCTGTCTTCATCGAATGTGGGCGACTCGGCGGGCGCCATTTCCTACACGAGCGGCGCCAACAACGTGTTCATCGATCTGTCGAAGAGCGGCACCAACGCTTCAGTCAGCGACAGCCTGAGCGGGACGGCGACGACCATCAATGTGAGCTATCTGACCAAGGGATCGGGAGCATCGGTGGTGACGGCGACGGCGGCGATCACCGTGGGCGCGGGCACCAACTATGCCAACACCGCGCAGGGGTTGATCAGCGCCATCAACAACGCGGGGCTGGGGTTGAATGCGACGTTTACCACGGCGGGGCAGGCGGGAACGGCGGCCCAGAGCACGGCGGAGGCAGCCAACGCGACGACGGCCGGCAACGGCAACGATACGGGCATTGAGATTTCCGGGACGGGACTGGGCACGGGCAGCAACGGTGCGGGCGTGGTAGGCGCACTCTCCGTCGGCTGCCAGCGCAGATACGCTGGGCGGGACGCTGACGATTGTCGGGGTCAGACGGAAAGAGTCACGCCATTACGCTGGGCGCGGCGGGTTCCACCGACAACCTGGCCAACCTGGCGGCAACCATCAACACGGACGCCTATGGGGTGACGGCCTCGCTGAATGCGGCCGGAACGACCATGACTCTGACCTCGGGCGATTCGGCAGTGACGGTATCGGGCACCAGTATTACGGACGCCGGCAATGCCACGACGCTGACTAGCACGCCTACCGTGGGTACGCAGTATTACGCGCAGGTGGGCACGTTTACCGTGGCAGCGGCGGCGGATGCGTTGAGCGGCACGATGAAGATTGGCCAGAACACGATTACGCTGGGTGCAGCAGGATCGACAGCCAACATCAGCCAGCTGGCCACCTATATCAACGACGGCAACTTTGGGGTGAATGCGACGCTGAGCAGCAACGGCAAGGAGATCACCTTTACTTCGTCTAACTCGGCGATGACGTTTGGCGGCGCGCCGGTGGATGTTGCCGCGGCAGACCCGGTGGTGACCACGGCCAATGCGGATTACTCGGAGTACTACAACGTGGGAATCACGGGGGCGGTGACGGACTCGAGCACGGGCGGCGGCACTGCGATATCGGGCATGACTGTGGACACCAACGGCACGGGGGGAACTGCAACCCTGAGCTACTCGGATGGTGCGGGCATGAACCTGAGCAGCACCGACCTGACCACGCAGTCAGACGCGGAGACGGCGCTGACCGACATCAACACCGCGATCAGCGACGCGGCGGCGCTGGACGGCTATGTGGGCGGGCAGATCAACACGCTGAACGCGATCAGCCAGGTGATGAGCACGCAGCAGGAGAACGTGGTGTCCGCGCAGAACGCGGTGCAGGCGACGGATTATGCGTCGGCGACGTCGAACATGTCGAAGTACGAGATTCTGAGCCAGACGGGGATTGCGGCACTGGCGCAGGCCAACAGCGTGCAGCAGGAAGTGACCAAGCTGTTGCAGTAGGGCCAGGGAACAGGGAACAGGGAACAGTCACCGGGAAGCGAGTTTAGAAACAACGCAGGATTGCAACAATTTCAAGACAACCCAGGGACAGGGCGGCGGCAAAGGGTGAAGCCTTTGCCGCCCACTTTTTATTGGGGCCGTACACAGTGGGCAGTTGTCCGAATGGATTTGCAGGACCTGCTACACGTGCTGGACGGCCTGGGCTAAATGGCTGAGGCTGGATTTGGCGTCGCCGTAAAGCATGGTGGTGCAGGACTTGAAGAAGAGCGGGTTTTCGAGTCCCGAGAAGCCCCGGCCCTGGCCGCGCTTGAGGACGATGACGCTCTTGGCGCGATCGACTTCAAGGATGGGCATGCCGGCGATGAGTGATTTGGGATTGTCGCGGGCGTCCGGGTTGACGACGTCGTTGGCGCCGATGACGACGGCTACGTCAGTGGATGGGAAATTCGGGATTGATCTGCTCCATCTCGTAGAGCGAGGAGTAGGGCACGTTGGCTTCGGCGAGCAGTACGTTCATGTGGCCGGGCATTCTTCCGGCAACCGGGTGAATGGCGTATTTGACGGTGACGCCGCGGCCTTCAAGCAGTTCGCCGAGTTCGCGGCATGCGTGCTGGGCTTGCGCAGTGGCAAGGCCGTAGCCGGGGACGAAGACGACGCGGTTGGCGAAGGCCAGCTGCATGGCGGCATCGTCGAGCGAGATCTCGCGCATGACGCCGCCGGCGTTGGCGGCGCTGGCCTCCGCAACCATTGCACCGAAGCCGCCGAAGAGGACGTTGGTGATGGAGCGGTTCATGGCCTTGCACATGAGCACGGAGAGAATGAAGCCGGAGAAGCCGTCGAGCGTGCCGGCGATGATGAGGACGTTGTTGCCGAGGACGAAGCCGGTGGCGGCGGCGGCCAGGCCGGCGTAGGAGTTGAGCAGCGACATGACGACCGGCATGTCTGCCGAGCCGATGGGGATGACCAGCATGACGCCGAAGACGAAGGCCAGGCCAAGCATGGCGTAAAAGGCGGCGACGGTTTCGGGGTGAATCCAGAAGAAGACGAAGCTGGAGACCATGCCGAGGGCGATGAGGAGGTTGACGGCGTTCTGGCCGCGGAACTGAACGGGTTTGCCGGCGATGACGCCCTGCAGTTTGCCGGCGGCGATGAGCGAGCCGGTGGTGGTGAGCGCGCCGAGCATGACTTCAAAGCCGAGAGCGCCGCGGGTGACGGCGCCCATCTCACTGGCTTTGACAACGAATTCGCCGATGCCGACAAGCGCGGCGGCGAAGGCGCCGAAGGCGTGGGAGAGCGCGGTTCGCTGGGGCATGGCGGTCATGGGGACCCAGATGGCCATCGATGGCGCCGATGATGGAGCCGACGGTGAGGCCGGCGATGATCCAGACCCAGGTGACGATGTGTGCCCCAACGAGCGTGCCTACGATGGCGGCGAACATGCCGCCCTCGGCCAGAAACATGCCGCGACGGGCGGTTTCAGGATGCGACATGCCTTTGAGAGCGAGGACGAAGAGGATGGAAGCGATGAGGTAGGTGCCTTCCATGAAGTAGGTGGTCATGCTCACTTGGCGTCCTCCTTCTTCGCTTCGGGCTTGCGCTTGCCGAACATCTTCAACATGCGGTCGGTGATGCCGAAGCCGCCGACCACGTTGATGGTGGCGGTGGTGACGGCGACAAAGCCGAGGATGTGCGCGGGGAGGGGATAGCCCCTGGCGCCGGCCAGCACGATTGAACCGATGAGCGAGATGCCGGAGATGGCGTTGGTGGCCGACATCAGCGGCGTGTGCAGCAGGGGCGGAACGCGGCTGATGACCTGGTAGCCGAGGAAGGCGGCCAGCGCGAAGACGTAGACGGAAGCGATGAGGACGGCGGGGTTCATGAGCACCTGCGGTGCGGCGGAGTTAGCAAGTTAGCGGTGCTTCGCACTTGTTTGCCGGGCTTCGCGCGTGTTTACGAGTTAGTTGGTTTGCGTGGCCGGTTCGAGGAGCTTGGCGACGCGTGGGTTGACGGGGTTGCCATTGTGGGCGACGCAGGCTCCGGCCAGCACTTCGTCTGCCAGGTCGATGTGAGCTCGCCCTTCTTTACGATCAGGGCGAGGAAGTTGAGGATGTTGCGCGCGTAGAGCTGGCTGGCGTGGACGGGGATTCGGCGGGCAGGTTGAGCGGAGCCAGCAGCGTGACGCCGTTGAGGCTTTGCTCGACGCCGGGCTGAGTGAGCTCGCAGTTGCCGCCGGCGGGAGCGGCCAGATCGACCAGGACGGAGCCGGGGCGCATGGCTTCAATGGCGGCGCGGCGGATGAGGCGCGGCGCGGGGCGGCCGGGGACCTGGGCGGTGGTGATGATGACGTCAGAGTGCGCGGCGGTGCGGGTGATGAGGTCGCGGCCGCGGTCGAGGGCTTCTTCGGTGAGTTCGGCGGCGTAGCCTCCGCCGCCTTCGGCGCTGATGCCGCCGAGATCGACGTCGAGGAATTTTGCGCCCAGGGAGCGGACCTGCTCGCCGGCGGCGGCGCGGACGTCGTAGGCCTCGACGACGGCGCCCAGGCGGCGGGCGGTGGCGATGGCCTGCAGTCCGGCGACGCCTGCGCCGATGACGAAGACGCGTGCCGGGGGAATGGTGCCGGCGGCGGTCATGAGCATGGGAAAGAGGCGCGGCAGGCGGTCGGCGGCGGCGATCACAGCTTTATAGCCGGCGACGGTGGCCATGGATGAGAGCGCGTCCATGGCTCTGAGCGCGGCTGATGCGGGGAATGAGCTCCATGCTGAAGAGCGTGGCGGGGCGGGCGATGGCGGCGGCGAGGGCGTAGGGTGCGTCGAGCGGTTTGAGGAAGCCAATGACCACCGCGCCGGGCTTGAGGCGGGCCTGGTCTTCCGAGGTGGGTGCGTTGACCAGCGGCAGCAGGTCGGCGGCGGCAAGGAGGGCGGCACGGTCTGCGGTGACGGTGGCGCCGGCTTCGGCATAAGCCTGGTCGGATGCACCTGCGGCCAGACCAGCGCCGGATTCGACAGTAATGGAGATGCCCTGGGCCACAAGCGACTTCAGGCTCTCCGGCAGGAGGGCGACGCGCGTTTCGCCGGGAGCGGTTTCCTTCAGAATGCCTAAGAGCAAAGTGCCTCCGCGGTTGATTGGGAGAATTTGGGTAGAGCGATGAATATCACCTCCTGGGCAGGAGGGTCCACCCATGATTCAGGATTATTCAAGAATTGCGGAGCAGAACCTGTGATGCGAATCACGGGGCGGGGTTCTGGCTCAGGCGGCCTTTGCCGCGCGGAGTGCATCTCAACGTAGAACCAACGCTGGGGAGGGCTGGCGCGTCACGGCCGGAGCCGAGACGCAATCAAAACGGGAGGTGACAGGGATGAAATCCGACGGCCCATTGATTCTTGCCGTACTGTTTCTGGCGGCAGGCTTGACGATTATTTTTGCGTACGGTGTTGGTGCCACAAGCTTTAATGCGGCCTACCCGTTATCGGGAGCGAACCTGCAGCTTTCCATTGCAACCACCGGTCCGGCGGCAATGGGCGGTCTTGCGCTGGCGGCACTGGGCCTTCTGCTGATGATCTGGGCGCTGGTGGTCGCAATTGTGGGACAGTTTATGGTGTTTGGAACCGATCGAGGGCGGACGGCACGCATGGAACGCCTGGAGCAGAGACGCCTGGAGCGCGAAGAGAGGATGTTGGAGCGAGAAGAGCGGCTCAGGCCATCGGTTCCGAAGAGCTGACGCAGAGCCGGCGCAGCGCAAGAGTGTAAGGAGACTGTATCAGGCGCGCGCTGCGGAGCGGCCGGGAAGAGCTTCAGCCCACAAACTCAGGAACGGCCTTCGGCAGCAGCTTCCAGCGTGGCCAGGGTTGCCTGGAGTTGTTTGAACCCGGGGTGGCCGTGGAGCGGCTTCAGGCGCGGATCGGCGAGCATCTGGAAGAACCATGGGCAACGCTCTTCGTTGGCGGCCTGAAGATGCGCAACTGCTTCATCGAATCGACCGAGAGCGACATAGACAGCAGGCGTGAAGGATTTGAGCACGTAGCGCTCACGGCTGAGCCAATGCATGCGCTCGAGCAGGACAAGGGACTGTTCCATCTGGCCTGCGGAAGCCAGGGCATAGGCGTGCGCGGCGGTAGCAAGGTCGAAGTAAGGCTGACGCTGCGCCAGGCTCTGGGCCAGCGTGACGGCGCGCGCAGTGTCTCCATTGAAGGCCAGGATGATGGAACCATACAGCGCGCTGCCTTCATGATTGGGGAAAAGGCGAAGAGCGCGTTCAATTTGCTCAGTGCTGTCCTGGGCCTGACCACTGAGATGATAGGACCACGCAAGGCGGGCTTGCAGCCAGGGTGAGAAGGGATCCAGTTCTACGGCGGCACGGAGCAGGGCGATGGCTTCCTTGAAGCGGCGGCGGCTGAGCGCGAACATGGAACGAATACGTGTGATCCACGGATCGTGAGGCAGATGGGTGGAGAGTTCGAAGGCCCAGAGGGCTGTGGGAAGGTTGCGATCGAAATGGAAGTTCACCCAGGCCAGCGCGGGCAGGATGGCCTCCGCCTGCGAGGGGAAATCGGGAACCGACTCAGCAGTGCGATGGACCAGATCAGCAGAGACAGAGGGCGCCATGAAGCCGTACATGGCCTGGGTCACGCACAGGTGCACAAGGTCGACCTTGGCTGCGATGAGGGATGGATCGAGCAGGGTGGCGCGGGTCAGGAGCTGCAGGCCGTCCTGCATGCGATGACGCTCGAGGGTTTGCCAGTCGTAATGGCCACGAAGAAAGAAGTCGTAGGCTTCGCGGCGAACGGGAGTGGAATCCGGGGGAGACTCGACGGCCGCAGCGGCGGAGATGGAGAGTGTCTCTCCGTTCGGTTCCTGCGGTGGGGCAGACCCGGGTACCCGATCCATGCCGCGTTGCGTGGCGAAGGCAGGCTTGCCAGGATTCCCGCGGGAGCTCTCCTGAGATGCAGCGGGCCCGGTTCTGAGGCGGAAGTTGAGGCGGCCGATCAACTCCGACTCGCTGCCTTCGACCTGGCTTTGAGGAACGAATAGATCCTCAACCCAGATTTGGACGCCATCGGCGATACGAATCATCTCCACGCGGAGACGGAAGTGTGCAGGGAAGGCGCGCAGGGTTCCGGTAAGCACCAGATCCGCCTTGAGAGCTTCGCCAATCTGCTGGGCTGTACGTCCGGCAAGGGCCAGGGTGAACACGGAGTCGCGCGCAAGGATCAAAGCCAACGGTCTTGGAGCATTGGTCAGCCGGGCGATGGTTTCTTCCGCGACGGAGGGGCCAAGATGCTCAGGGACGCCTGCTTCCGAGGAGAAGGGTGCAATGGCCAGGCGGAGCAAGGAGGCGGCGGGGGTGGATTGGTGCGTGCGCACGGCGGCGAGCAGGCGATAACCTCTTTTATAGACGGTCTGAATGCAGTCTTCCGGTTGCAGAAGGGCGCGCAGGGAAGAAAGACATCGGGGCACACTGTCTGCCGTGACATGCACATCGCCCCAAAGCGCCTGTTTGAGCTGCAGCGGGGTGACGATCTGGCCGGGGTGAGCAAGCAGCAGCCGCAGGGCTGCCAACTCCCGCGGAGGAAGGTGAAGCGGCATCGATCCGCGAAACAGGGAACCATCCGCTTCAAGCCGGAATCCGGCGAAGAGGATGGCCAGCTCCGGGCACCCAAGTCCGCTATTGTCGTGCACCGGACTTTGTGAGCCCGATGCAGGTTCCTTCTTACGGTCCAACGCCCAACCTCGGAGTTCTTGCCAACGTGCTAGCCTCTGTCAGGCCAATCGCCGAGGCGAAAGGCAAACTGGTTTGCCCGGGAAACCCATGCTGGACGATCTGGGGAGAGAAGGTGATCAGCGTTCCCCACATAAAGGTCTGACTTCTTCGCGTCGTTCCTCTTTATGCGGCAAGGCAATTATGCGCTGTCAATGGTGGCATCCGGAAGCGACTTGCGCTGATTTCTCCTAAGTTAAAAGTAATAGAAAGTGGTTACTTTATTACTATTTAGTAAATATAAAAATCTTTATTTTGGTCCCGTCATTTTGCCGCATCTTCCGGCAATGAGAGGGCAAACTCAATTTCGTATACGGAGAGCGCATCTGGTGATGCTCGGGCCTCCAAGATCAATCCAGCGTTCACTTAGGGAGCGGAAGGAGCTGAGGTTGGCACGGGGCGGGAGTCAATGGCCGAGGGACGCCGATGGGGTAATCTGAAGGGCGAAAATCGGTAATCAGAGCAGGCTGTTGAAATCCCGGAAGCTAGCCTCTGAGGAATGGCCGCGGGGATCGGAACGCTGCTTGTTCCGATCCCCAAATGCCGGGATGAGCTACGGGCGGGTGAGGGTTACGCCGAGGCCGGTGGTGAGAATGATGTCGTTATCGAGGGTTCCGGGGGGCGGAAACGAGGTGTAGTTGTCACTGAAGGTGGTGACCCAGCTGAACATTTTGCCGAGCTTGGTGCTGAAGCTGGAGTTCATGTTGAGCTGAAAATTACTGAGGGTGCTCAGGTCGGGATAGAGGTAGGCCTGCTCGGTGAACAGGCTTCCGGCGCCGATCTTGCGCGTGTATTGCTCGCCGATGTCGAGCGCGGCGAAGCTGTTGACGGTGGCCGGGGTAAGCGTTTCGGCGGGGGGAGGCGTGGCATTGGGGGTGTAGAAGGCGGCGTAGTTTTCGTGGGTCCAGACCAGGCCGCCCATCACGTCGAAGGATTGCTTATCGGTCTTGCTGGCATGCCATCCGAAGCCGCCGCCGATGATGGAGCGCAGATCGAGGTTTTGCAGGGCGTTGGAGAGGAAGTCGCCGGAGCCGAAGGCGAAGAGCCGGGGATTGACGTTGTGGTCGTAGCGCAGTCCGCCGCCGGTGGAGTTGGCGCTGGTGGAGGGTATGGCGTTGGCGTTTTCGCTGTAGAGAGTGTTGACGTAGAGCAAGGTCTTGTCAGTGCGGGTGGTGCGGGCGGCGGTAAGGCCTGCGCCGAAGGTGGCGGTATTGGAGTTTCCGCGGGCCAGGGCGAGGCTGACGTTGGCGGCACCGGCCCAGGCGTGAGCCCAACTTGGATGCAGCGAAGCTTCGAAGGCCTGCTGGTCGGCGGGGCTGCGCAGCACAGTGACGGTAGCCGGGTCCAGCGTCGTGGGGCCGGAGGCGGTGGTCACGACCATGCCGGCATCGGAGCGCTCAATCGAGGTGACGGTCAGCTTGCCCTTGGGAGTGGGCAGCACCATGGGTTGGCTGGTGGTGAGGCTGGTTACCTGGTCCCAGGCGATGGCGATGGCATCAGCATAGGCAGTCTTGAAGGTGAGCTTGCCGCCATCGAGTTTGACGGCGGTTCCGGTGAGGCGGTCGCCGTTTTTCAACACCACTGTGTCGGCGCGAAGCGCAAGCGGGGCGCCGATGGCGATGAGGGTGAATGCGATAAGCGACAGCGCGAAACGAGAGGGTAAATGGATAGGCATGGGGGTGCACACTCCTTCAGAGAATGAGAAAAGCTGAAAATTGCGCCGGGCACACTCCGGCTGGGTCCCGAGGGTTCTTCCCTATGGTAACGCGGGGCTGGGAATAAAGTTGCGGGAGCGGGAGCGGGAAATCTTCATAAATCTTTCAGAAATTGAAGGATAGGCTGCAGGCAGACTGTCACTGGGGGCAGAGATTGCCGGAAAGGAAGTTTGCCATGACCAGGAAGGTTTCGTATGCCCAGTGGTTGCTGGAGCCATACACGATCGGGCTCAAACTGCGTTCGTTGCGGACGCAAAGGCGAATGACTCTTGCCAAGCTGGCGGCGGAGACCGGGCTCTCGACGGCGCTGCTTTCAAAGCTGGAGACAGAGAGGATGATTCCCACATTGCCGACGCTGGCAACCATCAGCCGGGTCTACGGGGTGGGAATGAGCCATTTTTTCAAGGAGCCCACCAGGCACTCCCTCTCCATCACCCGAAAGGCTCACCTGGAGGGCAACGACCGGGGTATGGAGCCGGTGAGGGTTTTGCCGTTGAATGCCCTGGGTCAGGGGTTGCCCCTGGCCGCTTCCGTCCACGCGAGCCAGGGGACCGGCGGCGGATCCGGGCTGGCGGCGCAGATGATCGAGTTTGCCGGGAGCGGTCCGGTATGCGCATCGGAGTGCCTGCACCAGACCACCGGGCTGGTCTACGTGCTGGAAGGCCGGCTGCAACAGGACTCCGGGGGGCTGCAGGAGCTTCTGGAGGCGGGCGACTGCGTGTATGTGGAGAGCGATATGGCGATCATGTGGAGCGCAGCGGGCAAGCAGCGGTGCCGGGTGCTGGCGGTGTTTCCAGGAGCGGAACGCACGGAACGATAAGGCGTTTCAACAAGTCGATTGCCGTGGCGGCGCTGCTCCAGCGGGTTTCCCCTCCCATGTCCCCGGCGAGAGATGCCTGTCGCCGGGGTGGAAGAGGACGCCGGATTGCTCGATGCTTGACACGGCATCGGAAGCGGAGAAGCGCTCTACGCGGCCATTGGTAAAGTTGGCTTGATTCTGCGGTGCGTGCGCTTGACAAAGATCAAGCCGGCCAGCAACATCAGTCCGGCGCCGAGCAAAAGCAGTGAGGAAGGTTCTGGGGTTACCTGAATGTTCCCGTCGATCTCCTGGCCGCCCTGGCCGACAGCGGGATCGAATAACCACGCTCCACCCTGCCACTCATTCCAGTAATAGACGCCACCGACTTCCCAGATGTTGACCACTCCGCCATTTGAAAGCCGGAACAACAGACCATAGTCATCCAGGCTCTGCGACTTGCCTGAAGTGATGACGATGTCGTCATAGTCGTAGTTATATCCGGCACCAGCGCTGTAAACGGCGAATCCGGGCATGTTCGAGTTTCCAATGAGGGTTCCATTCACCCCATTGATAGTGAAGGTTCCGCTGGTGATGCCGGTCTTGCCTGCGCCGACCGAGCTGCCGGCCAACGTGCCACTGCCAGTAAAGCCAGACCCGCTTACACCGAAAATGAACGAGTCAGCCTTTGCGGCTGGCAAGAGTACAAAGGCCAATGCCAATGCGCTTACAACGAAACTGAACTTCCTCATTGTCTCCCCCACGGTCCGCTTCCGGGGCCGTTTTCCCTGGGAGCGCTTTGCTGGTGGCTGCACGAAACGTTGGCCATCTGACCAATGCCTTTTGCAACAAGCCAGGAGCGCCCGCAGTCCATCTTCACGAGATTCACGCCAAGAATCCCCATGCCTTTGGCGTGGCATGCGTTGCCCTTTGGAGCTGAAGAACCCTCGCCGACCATCCTTTCCGAGGAGTCCGGCCGCAGGCGACATTGCCCCAATAGCGTGAATCGAATCTACGCGCACTGTGGAGGCTAAACCATAGCTCTTTCTGGGGTTATGCCGTGGCTATTCAGGTACTGTTATGGGGTGAACCGGATATCGCCCGACACAGTTACCGATGGGTGACGCAATCGCAACACGACCACCCATTCGGTTTCATCTTAGGCAAACTTCTGCGTGTCGCCGGATCGACTTGCCGTGCGGCGGAGGAATGCAGGTTCCGGTTTGCGAGATAAAATCCTTAGTTGCCTGCGCGGGGAGCCAATTGGAAGGAGTTGAGAAAGCGCCCGGTATCTGCGTACCGGGCGTTGAGGGGCAGGGCAACCAGGGTTTGGTAAAGCGTGGAGCCGACCAGGTAAAGACGCGCGGAGATGTGCGCGGTATCGCTCTCCGCCTCAAATTCGACTCCGGGGTTGGCGCCGAGGGTGATCTTCTTTTCGCTGATCAGGTGCGCCTTCACATTGTTGATTGCCCCGTTTTTGGCGCCATCGAGAACGGCGCCAGGGTCTTTGCCGGCGGCGGCCGCACCGTAATTGCAGACGGCCGCAATGAGCGTGACGGCGGCGTCCTGCGTGGCATAGGTGTGCAGCTCGAACGTGCCTGCGGCTGTGGAGACGTTTTGCTTGTCCTGCTCCGGCTCTCCAGGAAAGGAAGCGCTGAACCCATCTGCAGCATAGCGATACGGCTTCCAATCCGGGGCGGGAGCGGCGGAGGCAGACGCCTTTCCGGCGGGGCGGGGAGTGAGCTGGAACGAGTCAAGGAAGCGAGCTGTATCGGCAAATTTTTCGGTCAGCGGCGCGGTGACCATGGTCTGGTAGAGCACGCTGCCAGCCATATAGATGCGGATGGAGAGATGCAATTTATCGCTCTCTGCTTCAACGGCGAGGCCGTGGCTGTCATTCAGGGTGATCTTGCTTTCCGTGAGGATGTGAGCGCCCACGTTTTCGACCACGCCCTTCCTGGCGCCATTCAAGACATCGTCCGGGTCGGCGGCCTTGCCTTTTGCCCCATAGTCGCAGACGCCCACGTAGAGCACCGCGTTGCCCACCTCTGCAACATAGGAGTGCAGCTCAAAGGCCGAGCCGCCTACAGGGACGCTGTTGTTGCTCTCCTCCGGCGCAACCGGGAACAGGGCGCGAAAACCGTCAGCGGGATAGGCGAAAGGCTTCCAATCCGCGGTTTGTGCGCCAAGAGTGGCCGCAATCCAGAGCAGTGTGAGGACGGGCGCGACGCGTAAGCGGAGAGTTCTGTTGATTGGCCGCATGGGGGTCGATCTCCTTGCCGGCGTGAAGGATGGGTGGGCGGCGCCGTCGCCTGTGGACCTGACTTATTCCAATCCGCGCACTGGCCTGGAAGCGGCTTCCGGCCGAACCTGCACGGACATTCAGCTTGCCACGCTGCGCGGCACAAGAGCAAGGGCTGGGGGAACGTCTAGAATTGGGGTACTCGGCCGGGCGCGAACGGGTTCCTGGGCGGCGAGAGTTCTTTTCAAGGTGCAGGGGAGATGAGCGCATGAGCATGGCTGCGGTGAAGGCGGAAGAACGGACACACGAACAAAAACTGGACCTGCTGGCTGAAGTTGCGGTGCGGGTGGGGCTGGGCCTGCGGGCCGGGCAGGAAGTGGTGATGACGGCTTCGCTGGATGCGCTGCCGTTGGCGCGCCGCATCACGGAGCAAGCTTATCGCGCGGGCGCATCGCTGGTGACGACCCTCTACGCCGACGACGAAGCAACGCTGATGCGCTATCGCCTGGCGCCGGATGAGAGCTTCGACCACGCGGCCAAGTGGCTCTACGACGGCATGGGCGCGGCGTTCAAGAGCGGCGCGGCGCGGCTGGCCATTGCAGGAGGGAATCCGGCGCTGCTCTCCAATGAGGATGCGGGCAAGGTGGGGCGGGCAAATCGCGCCGTTTCTCAGGCCTACCGGCCGGCGTTGGAACTGATTACGCGTCACGCCATCAACTGGACCATTGTGGCCAGCGCCACGCCGGCCTGGGCCGCGGCGATGTTTCCCGAAGACGCGCCGGACGCAGCGCTGGCCAGGCTGTGGGAGGCGATCTTCCAGACGACGCGCATCAACAGCGAGGACCCGGTGGCAGCGTGGAAGACGCACGATGCGGGATTGCAGAAGCGCGCGGCGCTGCTGAATGAAAAGCGCTACGCGGCGCTGAAGTATCGCGGACCGGGGACGGACTTCACGCTGGGGCTTGCCGACGACCACCTGTGGCTGGGAGGCGGAACGACCGCGGGCAACGGGCTCTATTGCATTCCCAACATGCCGACCGAAGAGGTGTTCACCACGCCGCACAAGGAGCGCGCAGAGGGCACGGTGACGGCCACCAAGCCGCTCTCGCACCAGGGAACGATGATTGAAGGCATCCAGGTGCGGTTTGAAAAGGGACGCATTGTGGAGGCGCGTGCAACGCGTGGGCAGGAAGTGCTGCAGAAGCTGATCGACACCGATGAGGGCGCGCGGCGATTGGGCGAGGTGGCGCTGGTGCCACATTCGTCGCCGATCGCGGCCAGCGGCATGCTTTTCCTGAACACGCTGTTCGATGAGAATGCGGCATCGCATATCGCGCTGGGACAGGCATATTCGTCATGCCTGCGCGAAGGAGACAAGCTGACCCCGGCGGAACTGGCGGCCAAGGGCGCGAATGACAGCCTGATTCACGTGGACTGGATGATTGGATCGGGGGCGCTGGACATTGATGGCATCACGGCCACGGGCGCGGCGGAACCGCTGATGCGGCAGGGCGAATGGGTGTGAGCAGGCGATCGGGAAGGCAGGGAGGTTGGGCCGGGTTTACCGTTTGCACGCCCGCTGTGTAGGATGATTTCTGATTTCGAGGGACATTCGACGATGCGACCCAACTTCAACCTGATGAAGGCCACGCTGACCGGCGCGCTGGGCGGCCTGCTGTTCGGCTTCGATACGGTGGTGATCTCCGGCGCCATCGATGCGCTGGTGAGGCTCTACGGACTGAGCGCGTACGGCAAGGGCTGGACGGTGGCCATCGCGCTGATCGGCACGGTGGTGGGCGCGCTGGGCGCGGGCGTGGTGGGGCAGAAGCTGGGCGGGCGCGAGACGCTGCGCATCACTGCGGTTCTGTATGTGATTTCGGCCATCGGCAGCGCGCTGGCGTGGAACTGGCCTGCGCTGATGGTCTTCCGGCTTCATCGGCGGGCTGGGCATTGGCGCATCGTCGGTGCTGGGGCCGGTGTACATTGCGGAGCTTGCCCCGGCCAAGTGGCGCGGACGGCTGGTGGGCGCGTTCCAGTTCAACGTGGTCTTCGGCATCCTGGTGGCCTACACCTCGAACTACTTCATCCGCACGCTGCACCTGGGCGCGACGGAGTGGCGCTGGCAGGTGGGCGTGGCGGCTGTGCCTGCTGTCGGTTTCCTGGCGCTGCTGTTCGGCATTCCCCGCAGCCCGCGCTGGTCGGCTTCGCAAAATCGCATTGACGAAGCGCTGGCAGTGCTGAAGCTGATGGGCGACCCCGATCCGCAGGCCGAGCTGGCCGACATTCGCAGCGCGCTGGCCGAGGAACACGCCACGGCGCACGAGCCGGTGTTTCAGTGGAAGTACCGCTATCCGCTGTTTCTGGCGATTTCGATTGGCGCGTTCAACCAGCTGGCGGGCATCAACGCCATTCTCTATTACCTGAACAATATCTTCCTGGCTGCGGGGTTCAGCCAGATCTCCGGCGACCAGCAGGCGATCGCGATCGGCGTCGACGAATCTGGTGTTCACCATTGTGGGCATGAGCGCTGATCGACAAGCTGGGGCGCAAGACGCTGCTGCTGATTGGCGCGGCAGGTACAGCCAGCTGCCTGGCCGGTGTGGCGTGGATCTTTGCCACCAACTCGCATCCGGGCGCGCTGGTGTGGCTGCTGGTGACGTACATTGCGTTCTTTGCGCTCTCGCAGGGCGCGGTGATCTGGGTCTACATCGGCGAGGTGTTTCCCAACTCGGTGCGCTCCAAGGGGCAGGGCGTGGGCAATGCCAGCCACTGGATCATGAACACGGTCATTGCGCTCGAATTTCCGGTGCTGGCCATGCGCATGGGCCGCGGCGCGCCGTTTGTGTTCTTCGCGGTGATGACGGTGGTGCAGTTTCTGGTGGTGCTGTTCGCCTATCCGGAGACCAAGGGGCAGACGCTGGAGGCGCTGCAGCGCAGGCTGGTGAAGGCGAATTGACTGACCCGGAGCGTGACTCGAATCACCGGCCGCTGCCGACATCGCCCTCTATAATTGGAGAAAATGGGCGCGAATGCGGGGTGGAGAGTTGTGCCCTGTTCGCAATCCACGCAAGAGGTCAAGTATGGAGCAGACGGTGCTTTCGGCGGCAAATCAATTGACAGACGCGGCGGAGCCCGTTCGTGCGCGGCAGGCTGAGAGAGAATCGCCGCTGGAGCTTTTCAACTCGGCCGAGGCGAATGCGCTGCGGGCGGAGATCATTCGCGCGGGCCGCAAGCTGTGGGAGCGGCAATATGTGGACGGCAACGGCGGCAACATCAGCGTGCGGCTGGGCGACGAGTATGTGCTCTGCACGCCCACCATGCTGAGCAAGGCTGACCTTGAGCCGGCGGACATCTGCCTCTCTGATCTGGACGGCAAGATCCTGGCCGGAGATCGCACGCTGACCAGCGAACTGCTGCTGCATCTGGAGATTTACAAGGCGAATCCCGCGGGCCAGGGCTGTGGTGCACTGCCATCCGCCGTATGCGACGGCTTTTGCCATTACGGGCACGATTCCGCCGAATGGGCTGATTCCGGAGTACGAGATGTTCATCGGGCCGGCAGCGGTGGCGCCGTATGAGACGCCGGGGACGCAGGCCTTTGCCGAGACGGTGCTTCCGTTTGTGCACGAGCACAACACCATCCTGCTGAAGAACCATGGCGTGGTTTGCTGGTCCGATACGGTGACGCACGCCGAGTGGCTGTGCGAGATCATGGACACCTATTGCAAGACCTACCTGATCGCCAAGCAGATCGGCGAGCCGCTGGGCGTGATTCCCGACGACAAGATCGACGATATTCTTTGCCGCAAGCGATGGATGGGCTTGCCGGATGCGCGCATGGCGCGGATCGGCGGCAACCCGCGCGGCGGCGATGCGAAGAATGCGGCCGAGGTTGTGGAGTTGGTGAAACGGGAGACGGGCCGTATCAAAGGCCGTTAGCGGTTAAGTCTCCATCCTCATCAAAGATGAGCGCGTAGATTGCGCGTAATCGCATTCCGATGCCATCGGGCATTGATGGCACAACGGCTGCTTGTCCTTGCACAATTCTTTTCCGTGCGTGCGCAGCAGAAGATGGGCCTGCTTGAGGCGAACGGCGCTTGTTGGCAGTTCCTCCTTGATGGCTGTCTGCACGGAACGATAGGTGGCTCCGTAGTCGCGTTGCAGCCGTCCCCAGCCGACCCGGACCAGAACCCTGAGGCCATTGGATTCAAGTGGTAATCCGGACGCCACGCCGCAGAGGAGCAAAATCTTCTCCGCACCCGGATCGCCAATGGTGGGGAACTGCTTGAGCGCTTTCCTGGCGGCGGCGTAGGGGAGCTTCAGGATCGAGTCGAGATCTCCGCCATACTGCTGCAACGTGATGCGGGCGATCTCCCGCCAGCGGAAGACGCGGGTCTCCGGGCGCATGCCGCCTCGCTTTGCAAGCGGCAGCAAGACCTTGTCTGTCGCGGCGTCGATGGCTGCCGCTGTTAGACCAACCTTCTGGCGCAGAGCTTCAAAGACTTCCAGCCGTCGTTCGTCCGGAAGCAGATAGCAGGCGTTCTCCCAGAGAACAAGTTCAAACGGGCCTTTCGCCGGAGGGGCCTTTGGCTCTCCATAGTGGCGCTTGAGCAGGGCGATCATCTGGTCGAAGGAAAGCATGCGACTCTCGAATGTTCGGCACGGGGTGGGCCCCAAACCGGGGAACAGTTTGCTGAGGAAGCCCGTTTGCGGGAGTGTAATCAGCGCTGAAACCGAAATGCAATCGGAAACTGCAGTTTCCTGGGAGCTCCAGCCGGCAAAACACCTTCAGGGCCGGGCACACCACGTTCGTGTGAGAGAAAAGAAAAGCGAAGATGTGCTACACTGGGTTTGCGCTCAGTGATTTGGCCGTGAGCAGCGGTTTGCCCTTCATACCGGCAAGTTTGCCTGGCACAGAATTCCCCCAAGCCCCTACAGCGTATACCCATCAGTCTCCTACCCGGAGATTTCGCATTGGACTGTAAAGACAGTCTGCCGCGAAGGGTTCGAGGATTGCAGCCTCCTTGATTGGACTGGCGCGACCTGGAGCTCGAATGAAGCCGGGAAATGAGTGGAGCAGGGTTGCCCTTCGGCGGTGTGCCGATGGGCGTACTGGTAGCGTGTGGCAGCTCCGGGCCTGCAGCATTTGGAATGATGTGCAGGTCAGTCCCAGGGACGTATTCGGTTCTCCCCTACGCATTGATTTTTTTGAAAGCGGGCTCGCGCCTGAAGTGTACGTGTGCGCGCCTCATGACGGGTTCCGGTTGCAGGCCGCAGCGAACGTGTGTGGCTCCCGGAACAACACAGGAATAGAAAAACATTTTGACGACTCAGTTTTCACAGTTTTCTCTCTCGCCGGCGCTGATGGCGCGGCTCAACGCAAACAAGTTTGAAACCCCCACGCCGGTGCAGGCGGGCGCGATTCCTCCGGCGCTGGAAGGCCGCGACGTGCTGGCGACCGCACAGACCGGCACGGGCAAGACGCTCAGCTTCCTGATTCCGATTGTGGAACTGCTGCAAAAAGCAACAACGAAGGGACCCGCGGCTCATGCGCTGATTCTGCTGCCCACGCGCGAGCTGGCCATGCAGGTGGAGAAGGCGTTTCGCGACCTCCGCACCAGTTCAGAGCAGACCGTGGCCCTGGTGGTGGGTGGCCTGCACGAGGGCTCGCAGCTGGAAGCCATACGGCGCGGCGCAAAAATCATCGTCGCCACACCCGGCCGTCTTGAGGACTTCCTCAAGCGTAAGCTGGTGCGGTTGGACCAGGTTAAGATCCTCGTTCTTGACGAAGTGGACCGCATGCTCGACATGGGGTTTCAGCCGGCCATTGCGCGGATCGCGGGCATGCTGCCGGCGACGCGGCAGACGCTGTGCTACTCGGCCACACTCGAGGGTGCGGTGAAGGAAGTGGCGCGCAAGTATCTGAACAACCCGGCGCGCATTGAGATTGGTTCCGTGCTGAAGCCGGCCGAAAACGTGGAACTACGCACGTTTGAAGTGGAGCCGGACAAGAAGCAGGAGCTTCTTGAACACCTGCTGGGTGCGGAGACGGGCAGCTTTCTGGTATTTGTCCGCACCAAGCACGGCGCGGATCGCGTGGCGCGGCGGCTGGTTCGCTCGGGCCATTCGGCCACGCAGATTCACGGCGACCGTACGCAGTCGCAGCGCAACCAGGCTTTGCGCAGCTTCTCCGAGGGGCGTCATCGCATTCTGGTTGCCACCGACGTTGCCGCGCGCGGCATTGACGTGGCCAACGTGGCGCATGTGATTAACTTCGATATGCCCAAGGTTGCGGAGGATTTTGTCCACCGCGTGGGCCGCACCGGCCGCGCCTCGGCGCACGGCGTAGCCTCCACCTTTACGGGACCGAGCGAACGCGGCGACCTGCGCAAGATCGAGCGCACGCTGTCGATTTCGATGAAGCGGTTTCGGGTGCGGTCGGCCGAGTTGACGGCAGCTTGAAGAGCAGCTTCTAGCTTCCAGGTCTCAGCTTTCAGCTTTACCAAGGCGGGCAGTTCACTTCGTGCGCAGTTCACTCGCGCATGAAGTGAACTGCCCGCTTTTCTGCGTTAGCCGTCCAGGTGGGTGTGGAAGAAGGCGGCGATGCGGCGGCGGGCGTCCATGGCGGCTGCTTCGTTCCAGCCTGCTCCCAGGGCGATGCGCATGACTTTGAAGAGCAGGCCGTCGTGCTGGTTCATGAAGGCGTGGCCGGCGTCGGGGTACTCCTTTACGTCGTGATCGACAAGGGCGCGTTGCAGGGTTGCCTCCAGTTTCTCGGCGACGCCCTTTTCCAATTTGCTCTTGGCGCCGTAGCTGGCGACGACGGGGCAGGGGGTCTGGAGAAACTCCTCAAAGTCTTTGGGCAGGGGTCCGCCGTAGTTGACGCTGGCGGCGCTGAAGCCGTGCTGCGAGGCGAGCAGCAGCGCGAAGCCGCCACCCATGCAGAAGCCGATGACTCCGGCCTTGCCGTTGCAGTTGGGCTGGCCGAGGAGCCAGCTGCGCGCGGCCTCCACATCGTCGTAGGCGGGTCCGGAGTGGGCCGCGATCTCGCGCATGACCGAGCGCACGCAGCGCATCATGCCGCCCTGGTGGTAGAGGTCGATGGAGAGGGCGAGGAAGCCGGCCTCGGCGAGCCAGTCGGCCTGGTTGCGGTGGTCCTGGCTCATGCCGAAGATGTCGTGGATGACGACGACGGCGGGTACCTGGCCTGCGTCGCAGGGGGTGGCGAGGTGAGAGGCCATGGGACCGCGCGCGGTGGATATGAGTACGTTAGGCATGGGCGGTCTCCCTGGATCAACGGCGCAGCGGCCGATGATGTTCCGATTCTACGGTGTGGGCGCAGCGAGGGCGGGCTCAGCGAAGTGAGCGCTGAAGCGGCCGGTGGCGTAGAGATACCAGCAGAGCCATGCCGGGGTGGTCCAGAGGAACCACGGCGTGGTGATCT
The DNA here is from genome assembly GCA_963776535.1 of uncultured Acidobacteriaceae bacterium. Taxonomy (GTDB): domain Bacteria; phylum Acidobacteriota; class Terriglobia; order Terriglobales; family Acidobacteriaceae; genus Telmatobacter. Next base: position 111,990 of record CAVZNB010000003.1, read on the forward strand.
TGGGACCGTAAAAGAACTCCAGCAGAGCGGCTGCTGCGGCGATGGCGATGGGCCAGAGGGAGCGGTGCGCGGCGAGGGCGCAGTAGACTCCGGCCAGCACCGCGGGCAGCAGCATGGACTCGTCAGTGAGCCAACCGAAGGGAGTGCACATGGCGCCCACCAGCAGCAGCACCAGGCCGTGGTCGAGCCAGTTCCAGCGGGTGCGGCGGGTCAAGAAGTACCACGCGGCCCACAGGCAGGCAGCGCCCTCTGGGACAAACTGGAGCCATACGAGCGGGCGATCGATGAGGATGCGGAAGTAGACGCTGAGGGCGGGCACGGCTTCGTCAAGCGCGCCGCCCTGGTGCATCATGAACGAGTACTGCGCCCAGGCGTTGGGGTCGAGCGCGTAGGAGAGGGCGCAACTGGCGGCGAGCGCGGCGGCCATGCCGGCCAGGATGCGCCAGGTCCTGGCGGAGATGGACCAGAGCAGCAGAGCTATTCCGAACGGGAAGAACAGGTGCGGCTTGAGGGAGCAGAGGAGCAATGCTGCTCCAGCGAGGAACGGGCGGGTGCGGTGGAAGTAAAGGAAGAGCACGACGCCGAGCAGCAGGAAGATTCCGAACTGGCCGGCCTGGAAGCAGGCGAGCGCGGGGGCGAAGGCATAGCCCAGCAGGTGATAGCGGCTGTCAGGGCTTCCGTTCATACGCCAGATGAGCAGAATGGCGACGGACTGGCCGCCGAGCAGCACCAAAAGCCAGAGAATAAGGGCGGTTTTGGGGCTGACGAGGCCCAGCGGCAGGGCTATGAAGAAGGCCACCGGCGGGTTGCGCATCATCAGCAGCGGCTCGGCTGGGTCTTTGCCGGCGGCGAGTTCAAGATTGCGCGCGGCCTGGAAGTCGTAAGGGTTGTGGCCGTGGACCAGCAACTGGCCGGCGGCCCAGTAGGAGATGAAGTCGCGGCCGGCGGCGTTCTTGTCGCTGAGGCCCACCATGTACATGGCAACCACGAAACACAGGCCGGCGGCCACGATTCCGGCGGCGGCAAAGACGCGCAATGGCTTCTTCAACGGAGGCTCTCTTCCCCCTCATGCGTGACCGTGCGGCCCGGGCAGCGGCTCCCGTAGAGCTGACGCCGATGCTGTGACTGCGGTGAGGGCGGTTTCAGGTTGCTCCCACTCTAACAATCGACTGCGGTTTCTCCAAGGCTGCGCGGTTGCGCCCTCTTGACAAGTTTGGCTCCTCTCGCCTTGGGCGAGCGTTTGCGCGGGCTTGGTTCCGGCCCTCACATGCGCAAAACTGGCTGCGACAACTCTGCACTGTTTATGGTGCAAAAGGCCCGGTTTCCCGAATAGCTTGGCGTGCAAGTTCTTTAGATGATGGTCTATTTACGTCCTTTTTGCATGGAACTCGATTGTTTTCATGGGGCTGGAAGGAAATCCATAGTTTGATGCATTGTGAAGGAGAAGAAGTTGAGAAATTCGAGGCGTTTTGCAGAGCGCCAGATCTGCATGGCCGATCTCCTCTATGCCTATTGTGCTCGTTCGGGCCGTAATTCTATGCAAACTCCTGCGGCACCCGGTCTGCGTCGCTTCTCTTGTCTCGATATGAGAAAAATTGTCTCCCGTCGCTGCCCACTGGGGATTAGATGATATGCCCTAGGAGGCTGCGCAAAAAGTCCAGGTTACGTATGAAGTTCTCGCGGAACATCCCTCAGGGGCTAAAGCCCTGTTGATTTGGTTGTACTTATGGCACGACTGAAGTCGTGCCCTTTCAAGACAGCGACTTCGATTGAGTTTTTCCGCAGCCTGCTCGTGTGGTGTCCCCGAAGTTCGCAGCATAAGTCGAAGCCCCCAAAATGCAGGTCCTTCGACTCCACTTGGCCCAAAATCGGGCCAAGCTTCGCTTGACGACAGCGTTATTTATGTTGCGAACTTCAGAAACAGGACACTAGGAGGCTGCGGAAAAGTCCAGGTTACGTATGAAGTTCTCCCGGAACATCCCTCAGGGGCTAAAGCCCTGTTGATTTGGTTGTACTTATGGCACGACTGAAGTCGTGCCCTTTCAAGACAGCGACTTCGATTGAGTTTTTCCGCAGCCTGCTAGGGATGCATGAACCAGGCTAGTATTTGCTGCCCATACGTTCCAATGATGAGTGCAATGAGGGTGGCAATAATCTTTTGCAGTCCGTTGAAACGAAAATTCGGATTGGTAACGCAAAATGCGTAGGCTAGCCCCGTCGGCAGGAGCCATGCTGGTCCACTGAGGTGGCTGCGGGTGTAAGCCATCACAACTCCGGGTATCAATGCCGAAATCGGAAGCATCTCCCAGTTGCCGTTTCCGGCTCGCTGCGCGGGTTTGGCAGGCATCTCCGAATTGCACGATGGGCATTTATCGGAAGCTACGGAATACAGCAACCCACACTTGGCGCACTCTTGCACTGCGCCAGGCTCTTGTGCGCTGGAACTCATATGAATTTCTCCTTTGCTGCGGAAGCCTGGTGGGGCACGGTCAGATTTGGATCATGACGAGGCGCCCTGGTGGATTTCGCGCACAATATTACCACTCGACTGGCATCGAGCGACGAATACTTCTTTTGAAGAAGCACGCCCGCGCGAGAAGCCCGAAAGGGAGGCAGAATCGCTTTCTGCGTCAACACGTTATGAAGTTCAATAACTTGCGTCATTTTATGCTGGGTCCGGTCGATAAATTGATCCCTTTCTGCAGGCAGGGGCGAGCGAACAGGGACGACGCATCTCAGATGTCGAGCAGCTTGAACAGGCAAGCCGGGCGGCTCAACGCTCGACTTGTAATCCTGCCTTAGAGAGTGGGTGCTCCCAGCCGGTTCGCCTTTGGGGCATGTGTGGGTACTGGGCCAAACAGGCTTTGTATCATGGATGGTTGTGAAATGAGGGAAACCATGCGCATTCTGCGGTCGGTGTCGGGTGTTTTGGCCTTCTTTTTCGCGCTTTCCTGCGCGTCTGCGCCCGGTGCTTCCCCGGCAACTTCCGGTGAGGTTGCCGCGCCCACTGCCTCGGCGATGACGGCGGCGGAAAAGGCGGCGATGGCGGAGCGGGTGCGGGCCGAGGCGCTGCATGCGTGGGAGGGGTACAAGAAATATGCGTGGGGGCACGACGAGCTGCAGCCGCTGAGCAAGAAGCCATTCGACTGGTATGGGCATTCGCTGCTGATGACGCCGGTGGATGCGCTGGACACGCTGACGCTGATGGGGCTGAAGCCGCAGGCGGACGAGGCGCGCGCTGCTGATCGATACAAAGCTGAACCTGGACCAGGACATCTACGTGAAGGACTTTGAGATCACCATCCGGCTGCTGGGGAGTTTGCTTTCCGGCTACGAGCTGACGGGCGACAAGCGGCTGCTGGAGCTGGCCGATGAGCTGGGGCGGCGCATGCTGCCCATGTTCAACTCGCCCACCGGGATGCCGTATGAGTATGTGAATCTGCACACCGGGGCGGTGCGCGGGGCGACGAGCAATCCGGCGGAGATTGGCAGCCTGCTGATCGAGTACGGCATGCTGGCGCGGCATACGGGCAAGCAGGAGTACTACGAGAAGGCCAAGCGGGCGGTGGTGGAGTTGTACAAGCGGCGGTCGGCGATTGGGCTGGTGGGATCGGCGATCGATGTGGAGACGGGCGCGTGGCGGATCCGACGGCGGGCATCATGGGCGGCATCGATTCCTACTATGAATATCTGCTGAAGGCTTCAATTCTGTTCGGCGACCAGGACTGCGCGCGCATGTGGCGGGAGAGCGAGACGGCGATTGAGAAGTATCTGGCCGACCATCGGCCGGACGGGCTGTGGTACGGGCAGGCGGACATGAATACGGGGGCGCGCACGCATACGTTTTACGGTGCGCTGGACGCATTCTTTCCTGCGGTGCTGGTGCTGGACGAGGACGTGAGGGAAGCAGCGGATCTGCAGGAGTCGAGCTACAGGATGTGGAACCTGGCGGGAGTTGAGCCGGAGCAGCTGGACTACGCGAAGATGCAGATCACCAGCCCGGGGTATGAGCTGCGGCCGGAGATTATCGAGTCGACTTACTACCTGTACCACGCCACGCACGACGCAAAGTACCTGGCCAGGGCAAGACCTACTTTGATGCGCTGGTGAAGTATTGCCGGACGGATGAGGGGTACGCGGCGCTGGAGGACGTGCGGACGAAGGAGAAGAGGGACTCGATGGAGAGCTTCTTTTTTGCGGAGACGCTGAAGTACCTTTACCTGCTGTATGCGCCGGAGACGGTGCTGGATTTTGATGCGGTGGTGTTTAATACGGAGGCGCATCCGATGAAGCGGAGCGTGGGGGCCACCTGCGGTGGGGCAGACGGCGCTTGCGCGCCATGAGGTTTGTAGTCTCCCGGGTCTCAGAAGCGAGACCGGGGGCGCTCGCACCTGCGGTGCGGCGGACGATGCTTGCGCGGAAGGGGATGTTTTTGGCGATTTCGGGTGACCGGGAAGGGTTCGAGGCTTCCCGCCCTTGCGACAAAAGACAAAGACGCCGCAAGGATGGGACAGCAGACACCCGGCAAGGCAAGCAAAGTTTCTTCAGAGAAGCTGCTCCATGGGACGCAAGTGGGACTATGATTTGGCAGGGAGAACGGCCATGTCTCAATATGTTTTTCTCTGTCAGGATTGCAACAAGGAGTTCACCCGGACTCTGCATATGGCGGACGTTGAAAAGGGCGGCGTCGAGTGTCCGCACTGCGGCAGCAAGCGGGTGATCCAGGCGGTAGCGGCATTTTCCGCGGTAACGTCAAAGAAGAGCTAGGCTGCAGCGCGCCAACCGTGCGGTGAACGGAAGTGAAGTGGAATGGGTGGCGCGGCGTGAAACATTGCCTTGCGGGCTGGACTTTTCGTTGACTCTGAACCCCGATTGGGGTATTCTGGAGACCTTGCGCGGTGTTGCGCCTGGGGTCTGTGTGTATGCACCCGGACCGGCTGGTTGATGCCCCTGATGGGGGTTGACTGGAACAGGCGGCAGGCTGCTGAAGGCGTGGAAGCAGGCGCAGATTCGGCAGGCCGAGAGCCCTTGGAGGGCCGGCACGGGCAGTTCTCACCCGAACAGATTTGTTTGGATGTGGGCAGAAACCGGGGGCCCTTGCGCGTTTTGCGCGAGTGAAGTCCGGTTGCGCAATGGGTATTTGGTGGTCGGCGGTTTTGCTGAGGGTTTCGGGCTGATCCATTCCGAAAGGCTTCCCTCAGGGGCTAAAGCCCACCGGTTTTGGGGTTGGTGCTGTACGGGCTGAAGCCCGTACCCTTCAATCCGCAGCATGAGATTGGGCAGGTTCTTTTTTTAGAGGGCAGGAGAGAGATGGGCACCTTTGTTCCGAGTGGGAAAGACATTCCCCGCAAGTGGTATGTAGTGGACGCCAGCGGTCAGACGCTGGGTCGTTTGGCGACCAAGGCCGCCGATTTGCTGAGCGGCAAGCTGAACCCCCAGTATGTGCCGTACATTGACGTGGGCGACCACGTGATCGTGATTAACGCGGAGAAGGTCCGCCTGACCGGCCTGAAGAGCCAGCAGAAGCTGTACCGCCGCTATACGGGATTCCCGGGCGGGCTGCGCGAGGAAGAGTTCGCACGGCTGCTGGTGCGGAAGCCGGAGCAGATTCTGGAGCAGGCCATCAAGGGCATGCTGCCGAAGAGCAAGCTGGGGCGGGCGATGGGCACGAAGCTGAAGGTGTACCGCGGCGACAAGCATCCGCACCAGGCGCAGACGCCGGTGGCGATGGAGATCAAGTAAGAGCAGCTGCTAGCTGCTAGCTTCTAGCTGCTAGCTCAGGCATTTGGGATTCGGAGTTTTACGGCTTTTAGCGAGAGGCTAGAAGCTAGAAGCTAGGAGCTGAAAAGAGAATGGCAGATCTGGTTCAGTATTACGGGACGGGACGGCGCAAGTCGGCGATTGCGCGTGTGTTTCTGCGTCCCGGCACGGGTGAGTGGAAGGTTAACGGCAAGCCGTTTGAGACCTATTTCGTGACCGAGCAGCAGCGCGTGGCGGCCAAGCGGACGCTGGTGGTGGCGGAGCTGGCGGGAAGCTTTGACGTGGTGACCACCGTGAAGAGCGGCGGCGTGGCGGCCCAGGCCGATGCGGTAAAGCTGGGCATAGCGCGTGCGCTGGTCCAGTTCAATCCCGAGCTGCGCAAGATTTTGAAGGCGGAAGGCCTGATGACGCGCGATGCGCGCCAGAAGGAACGGAAGAAGTACGGGCAGAAGGGCGCCCGCAAGCGGTTCCAGTTCAGCAAGCGCTAAAGCGCTTGCAGCTACTAGCTTTTAGCTTCTAGCTGTTAGCTTTTTTGAGCGTGTTCCGGCTGCTTTTGATTGCCTTTGGCGGTTGAAGCGAGCAAGGACAAGCTAAAGGCTAGAAGCTAGCAGCTAAAGGCCTGGTTTTAAATCTCCCGCGTGAGCGGGTTCAATTGGGGCAAGGCGAAGGCTAGCCCCGATGCAATCCACGAAGGAGGCCAATGGCCACGATCACAATGAAGGAGCTGCTCGAAGCGGGTGTTCACTTCGGGCATCAGACGAAGCGCTGGAATCCGAAGATGAAGGAATACATCTTTGGCGAGCGCAACGGAATTTACATCATCGACCTGCAGAAGACGCTCAAGCTATTCAAAGACGCGTCGAAGTTTGTCACCGAGCTGTGCGCCAGCGGCAAGACGATTCTGTTTGTCGGCACCAAGCGCCAGGCGCAGGATGCCGTGGCCGAAGAGGCCAACCGCGCGGGGATGCCGTACATCAACCAGCGCTGGCTGGGCGGCCTGCTGACCAACTGGGTGACGGTGCAGAAGAGTGTAAAGCGCCTTCAGGAACTGGACGAGATGGCCACGGATGGCCGCTACGAGCTGCTGACCAAGAAGGAAGTGATCAAGCTGGAGCGGGAGCGCAAGCACCTGCAGGCGAACCTGGCCGGCATCAAGACGATGAAGCGGCTGCCGGATGCGCTTGTTTATCGTGGACTCGAACAACGAGGCGATTGCCGTGAAGGAAGCCCGCAAGCTGGGCATCCCGGTGGTGGCGGTTGTGGATACGAACTGCGACCCGACGGTGGTGGACTACGTGATTCCGGGCAACGACGACGCGCTCAGGGCGATTCGGCTGTTTACGTCGAAGATTGCCGACTCGGCTGCCGAAGGCGTGAACCTGGTGGGCGACAAGGCCTTTACCGAGGAGCTGCCGGAGACGGTTGCGCTGGAAGCCGAGGCGGTTGAGGCTGCGCCGGTGGAAGAAGTGGACCTGGAAGCGGCACTGGGCGGCGGGATTCGCAAGGCGCCGGCTGCGGTGGCGGCTCTGGATGAGGCGGAAGTCGCCGAGGGCTGAGCTTGATTCGCACGAATGTGCGAGGACTAAGGACAGCGTGGCCGCCAGGAATTGACAGCCACGCTTTTCTTTTGGCACCTGCGGTGCGGCAGACGCAGCTTCGCTGCCAAGGGCTGCAGGAATCACAGGCAGCCGGGGGCGAGGTTTGAGAACTGAGAGCCCTGGGTTGGGCTTGGGGAAAAACAGGAAAAGAGAGATGACGACAGTGAGCGAAAAGATTGATGCCAAGTTGGTAAAAGAGCTTCGCGAGAAGTCCGGAGCGCCCATGGGCGACTGCCTGAAGGCGTTGCAGGAGACGCAGGGAGACATCGAGGGAGCGTTTGTGGTGCTGCGCAAGCGCGGCATGGCCTCAGCGCAGAAGAAGGCGGCACGGAGCACGAACGAGGGCGCGGTGGGGACGTACATCCACGCGGGCGGAAAGATTGGCGTGCTGCTGGAAGTGAACTGCGAGTCCGATTTTGTGGCGCGCACGGACGACTTCCAGGAGCTGCTGAAGGACATTGCGATGCACATCGCTGCCAGCGATCCGCGCTACGTGAAGCCGGAGGACGTGACGGCCGAGGACCTGGAGCGCGAGAAGGAGATCTTCCGTGCACAGGCAGCCGCGACGGGCAAGCCGGCGCCGGTGATTGAGCGGATTGTGGAAGGCAAGATGGCCAAGTTCTACGAGGAGGTCTGCCTGCTGGAGCAGCCGTTCATCAAGGACCAGGCGGTGAGCATCAAGGAGCTGATCGCGACCAAGGTGGGCAAGCTGGGCGAGAACATCACGGTGCGGCGCTTTGCCCGCTTCAAGGTGGGCGCGCCGGACTGGACCGTGGCGACGACGGCAGCCGTGGAAGCGGCGGAGTGATGAAAAGCAGGGAATAGGGAATAGGGAATAGAAAAGGCCCGGGGCGGTTGCTCCGGGCCTTGCTTTTTTGGGCGCTAGGATGATGGGGTGGGAATGGGCTGGTCCAGCTGGGGTTTGGCGGGGCGGAGGACAAAGACCATTTGCAGGTCGATGGCGGCGTGGAGGAGCATGGGGATCAGCAGATTGCCGGTGACGAGAAAAAGCGCGCCAAGGGCGAGGCCGGCCACGCCCGTTTTGAGGATTGCGATTTTGCCCTGATAGATGTGGTTGAGGCCGAAGATGGCGGCGGCGACGAGCAGGGTCGCTGTGAGGGGAAGGTGCAGGGCGATGCCGTCGAAGTAGCGAAAGAGGAAGCCGCGGCAGATGAGTTCCTCGCAGACGCCGGCGGTGAGGGAGACGGCGGCGAACCAGAGGCGCTCCTGGTGGGTTGCAGGGAGCACCCGGGAGACCTCGTCGAGAGAACGCTGGTAGGCGCGGGCGTAGGCGGCACGGTATTTTTCGCCGCGCAGGCTCTGGAGGAAGGGCATGAGGGCGAGGAGGAAAAAGGCGGCGAGCAGTACGCCGATGAGAATGCGGGCATAGGCGGGGAGTCCCTGGCCGTGGGGCACAGGCGGGAAGAACAGGCTGGCGGGACCGGCGACGCCTGCGGCCAGCGCGGCAACGGACCACTCGACGGCAAGAACATAGCCGTAGAAGCCGATCTTTTGGCGGGAACTGGAGATGGCGCGCAGCAGGGGCCGCTCGTAGAAGTAGCTGAGCAGGGGGCCAACGACGATGAGCAGGAAGGCGAGGATGTGCCAGAGGAGCGGGGTCGAGGGCGAAGGAAAGAGCATGAGTCACCTCTCCGTGATGCGAATGTAAATATTCATTCGCATTGTGTCAAGTAGATGAAGCAGCTCAAAATGGCGCCTGTTTCCAGCCCGGCGACGGAGACCTGTTGCCGGGGACCCGGCAATCAGCCCAGCGACAAAGACCTGTCGCTGGGGAACCGGGAGGGAAACGCCGCTCCGACGCCAGGTTCCTGTTAAGAGAAGATGCAAAGATGCTGTACGCCATGGCGAGCGCCGGCGACCGGGCGGCGATGCGCTGGGAGTTCCGGAATCTGCCTTGCGCGTGGTGGATTCACCTGTTGGCGATTGACCAGGTTTCCAGAGGCTCCGGTCGTTGTCACAGCGCCCTGGCGACGATTCGATCAAAGGGTGTAAGTTCCGGACGCCGGTTCGGCCTCGGGCGTTCATTCAGCCCGAAGGCAATCCATCGGGTTAACTCGCATGGCTCGGCTTGCGGGAACAAAGCAGGCGAGGGCCGCCGCAATCAGCAACACCGCGGAGACGCCCAACAGAGTGAATGGGTCATTTTGGCTTACCCCATAGAGCAAATGAGAGAAGCCTGGGAGAATGCGAACCAGCGCGATGGCGGCAATGATACCGATGGCCAGCCCGGCGCCAGCCATCGAAATCGCCTGGTTCACGATCAGACGAAAGACATGTCCCTTATTTGCGCCAAGGGCCATACGAATACCAATTTCCGGAGTCCGCTGCATCACCGAGTACGACACAACTCCGTAGATGCCAATGGAAGCCAGGAGCAGCGCGAGCAGAGCGAAACTGCCAAGCAGGATGATCGAAAGATTGCGCGATTCCATGGACTCTGAGACGACCTCGTCAATCGTTTTGATTCCATAGACAGGTTGATCAGGCGAGGAGGCATAAACGACATTGCGAATCGCGGGCATCACAGCTTCGGGAGGGAGCGTTGTACGCACCAGTATGGTGAGGTTGCGAAAGAAATCCGTGACCATGGAATCCGGCAGTTGATAGACGGGAATGTAGATCTGGCGCGGGTTGTAGGTCCCGGGATCGTCCAACCCCCAGTGACGAACATGGCCCACGACGCCTACGATCCGGGCCGCGCCCCAATGGCCGACGGTGAGCGTCTGCCCAACTGGATTCCGGCCGTGAAAGAAGGTCTCCGCAAGTACGGTATCGATCACGACCACCTTGCCGGAAGCCACCTGATCCGCCGGCGTGAAGAACCTGCCCCGCAGCAGTGGAACTCCCATGGTTTTCAGGTAATCGGGACCGGTCCAGAAATAAAGGGCGTGGGGAGCTTCCTGGAGTGAGGCCGGTTGGGCGGTGCCGACCCAGAAGGGGCCACTGTTGTCACCGCCGGAGAGGGGAACGATGTTCGTGATATCGTCCGCTTCGACTCCGGGGACCTCGAGAATTCGTGCAAGCAGTTGTTGGTAGGATTCCCTGGTTCCGGCCGGAGTGTGGGTGAACGATGGCGATAAACCCACCTGGAACGAGACTACGTGCTGCGTATCGAATCCCGGGTTTACGTGCCAGAGGTTGTGGATGCTGCGCAACAACAATCCCGCGCCCGTCATCAGGACGAGAGTAAGCGCGAACTGCACCATGACGAGCCGCCTGAGGCTGGCATTCCTTCCGCTTGTGGCTCCTCGCGAGGACTTCTGCAAGGTGTCCTGCACAGGGGCCCTTGCGGAGTGGAGCGCTGGAGCCAGTCCGAACAGGATTCCCGAAGAGATTGAAGCGAGGAGTGAAAAAGCGAGGACGGGCCAATGGAGGCCGATGTTTCCGGAACGCGGCAGATTGAAGGGGAGCGCCAGGAGCAGCGCGCGCAGCCCGAACCACGCAACCGCGATGCCCAACGCGCCGCCCGCCAGCGACAGCACGGTGCTTTCGGTCAGTAGTTGCCGCACCATGCGGCCGCGGCTGGCGCCAAGTGCAGCGCGTATGCCAAACTCACGTGCGCGCGCGGTTGAGCGCGCCAGCAGCAGGCTGGCAACATTCGCGCATGCAATGAGCAAGACAAGGCTGACAGCGCCAAACAGCAGCAAGACGGTTCCCTTTACGTCGCCAATGATTTCCTGCTTCAGCGAGGCCATCACGATTCCGACACCGCGGTTCGCGTCGGGATATTGACGGTCGAGGTCCGACTGAACCGCATTCATTTCGGCCCCGGCCTGTCCCATCGTCACGCCGGGTTTGAGGCGCGCGAGCACGGCGATAGCGTCCACGGAACGCTCCCCAAAGATGGCGGGCATATCCGGTCGCAGAGGGGTAATGACGTCCGCGTCGGCGAGGAAATGGAAGCCCGCGGGGAGCACTCCCACGACCGTAATGCTCTTGCCATCCAGGACGGCCGATCTTCCTGCCACGCGTTGGTCTGCGCCAAATCGTTCCCTCCAGAGCCGATCACTGATGAGACCGACCAGCGGCGCGTTTATCAAGTCGTCTGACGATCCGATATCCCGCCCGATTACGGGCTTCACGCCCAGGGTTGCGAGAAAGGCCGACGTGACCCGAATGCCCATAAGGTGCTCGGCCTTTCCGGGCGAAGTGAGATCGAAGTTATGAAAGCGGATTGCAGACATGGAATCAAATGAGCGCGAGGTGCGCTGCCAGTCCTCGAAGTTCGGGAACGAAGCATCGAGTTGGGGGACGCCGGGCCGATTCTGCCAGAGAAATACGAGACGATCAGGCTGAGGAAACGGCAAGGGAGACAGAATTACGCCTTGCACCACACTGAACATGGCCGAGTTGGCGCCGATGCCCAACGCGATGGTGAGCAATGCAACGCAGGTGAATCCGGGATTTCGGGCCAGCGTGCGCAGGCTATAGCGCAGGTCACGTGCCAGAGTATCGAGGGGGGCGGAAGCGAACATGAGGCAATTCCTCCCGTTCGAGCGGCGGTCTATGTAAAGTGAGACGGTTTGATCCGGGTCCAGGTACGCGCGTGCAAGGCGAAAAGCATTCAAATCGCCGGAACCGGCTCGCATTCCGCTTCCATGGGCGGCAACGAGCCAGCGCGTGTTTCCAGGCTGGACCGGGTACGGGCATGCGGGATTGGGGATGCCCGGGCGGATGGCGTGGGAACGGAGTCTGTGCCGCTACACTGGATGCGATGAAGCCGGAGATCGGAAAGCCGCAACAGGAACGCAGCCGCAGGACGCTCCAGAAGCTGCTGGGAGCCACGCTTGCGGTGTTGGAGAGCCACGGGCTGGAGGGGGCGACGATTCCGCGGATCGCCGGACAGGCCGGGGTGTCGGTGGGAAGCGTTTATCGGCGGTTTGAAGACAAGGACGCGCTGTTCCGGGCAGCGTTTCTTGACCTGATTGAGCGCGGCGTGGAGTTCAACAAAAAGAACCTGCGGCCAGAGGTGTTTGCCGGCATGACGCTGGAGACGGTGGCCGGGGCGCTGGCGCAGGCCATGGTGCGGCAATTCCGCACCCAGCCGGGGGTGCTGGGCGCGCTGGAGCACTTTCTGAAGCATCATCCCGACCTGGAGTTCCGGGAGCGCGCGCTGGGGATGATTGCGGGGAATTACGAGCGGATTGCCGCGGTGCTGCTGTTGTTTCGCGACCGGATGACGCATGCGGACGCGGAACGGGCGGCGTTGTTTGCCATTCTGAGCGGGGTTACGGTGATTCAGGCGCGGACGCTGGAAAACGATTCAGTATGGGAGAAGGTTGCGCCGCTGGACGACAAAGCGCTGGAGGCCGAGGTGACCGATTTGATGGTGTCATACCTGACGAGGCCGGTGCGCGAGAGCGCCAAGGGGCTCGCGCCGGGAGACTCTGCATCTTAGCTTTGTAAACCGGGTGCGATATCCGTCAGGTGGCGGGGATGCCAGCGTTGCGGGGACCAGATGCAGCCGTCGAAGTGGACATCGACGGTGCTGCCGAGGGGGACGTCGCTGGTGCAGCGCGCGACACGGCCGCGGAAGACGCATTCGGTGCAGGACTTCTTTCCCTGCGGGCATTCCAGGCATTGCATGCGGACCGTGGTTCCGACGGGCGGGCCCTGCGGCATGGACAGGGTGCAACCTTTGGGGGTGATGGACTCAAGGTTTCCCACTTCGGCATTCCGGCCCGTGGAAATCCTGACCAGCTCGGAGCAAAGATAGACCTGATTTTCCTGCATACGACCCCCTTTCCGAAATCATCGGCAGGGGGAAAAGAAACTTTAGTTTGGGGCGAGCTAAAAGGAAAGCTTGAGAGCGACAGAGGGGCCGGAGTGCCTGGCGCCGGGGGTCGATGTGTTTCCCAGGGTGGCTGCGGGAGCGCCGGCCATGGAATGGCTGCCGTAGCCGGTGCCGGCGGAGAGGAAGACGCCATTGCCGAGGTCCGAAGTGGTGAACAGGGCGGAGGCGGAGGGCAGGCCGGTTTCGGAAAAGGCCGGGCCGGGGCGGTACATTCCCTGGTAGGAGAGGCGGAATCCGGTGGAGGAGTCGATGGGGAGGCGGTAGCTGCCGCGCAGCAACTGATTGAGGGAGGGTTGGCCGGGTTGTGCCTGTCCGAAGAGACTATTCAGGTTGGGGCCGTCGCCGGCGGGGAAGAGCGGGCTGGATGCGCCCGGTCGCCCACCCATGGCGGCGGAGCGGAAGGGGCTGAAGCTGCCTGTGCCCTGGGGTGCGGCGCCGAAGCCGGCGAATGCGGGAGGGCCGGACGAAAATCCCCCCGGGGCTCCGGTGAAGCCGATGCTGCTGCCGGATGGGCTGGCGAAGCTGGAGGCTCCTCGAAAGCTGTCGAAGCCTGGGCTGGGCTGGTAGGAGTTCTGCATGGAGCGGCTGCGGAACTGGGCTGGGGTTGAGCTGAAATTTGCCAAAGCCGGTGGAGCGCTGGGTGATGGAGCGGCGGGGAGGACTGAAGGCGCGCCCTGCGGCGAGGGCTCGGCTGCCTGCGGCTGGGGCGTGAGGGCCGGAGAGGAACTTTGGGCGCGAGCCGCGACGAGGCATCCGGCGGAGAGGAAGAGCGCTAGCGCCAGAACGCGCCGCAGGCCGGCGTGCGGCAGTTGCGATGCGAGTTGAAGCAATGGGCTCATCGGCGACATCCCTGCAGCGAGCATAGCCCGAATCGCCCTTGCGCGCCAGTGTCGACTGTTCAGAAGTCCAAGATCGGTCAATCGATTACAGAAGGGCGATTACAGAAGGGATGAGCCGAATCGGAATGGGAATGGAGTGGTGGGCTCGCTGGGTGCGTGGAACGGGCGGTTCCGCGGTGTGAGAAACGGGGCAGCGCTGGCTGTGCGATACTCGAAAAGGCATGTATAAACGCATCGTTCTGAAGCTCTCGGGAGAGGCACTGGCGGGGCAAAAGGGCTTTGGCCTGGACGCCGGCAAGGTGGCGGAAATTACCGGCGAACTGGCCGATGTGCACGCGCTGGGCACGGAGATTGGCGTGGTGGTGGGCGGAGGCAATTTTTTCCGCGGCGTCTCCGAGCAGGCCAAGCAGATGGACCGCGTGAGCGCGGACAACATGGGCATGCTGTCCACGGTGATCAATGCGATTGCGCTGCAGGATGCGCTGGAGCAGCGCGGCGTGCAGTGCCGGGTGATGAGCGCGGTGTTCATGAACCAGCTGGCGGAGCCGTATATCCGGCGGCGTGCGGTGCGGCACCTGGAAAAAGGGCGCGTGGTGATTTTTGCCGCGGGGATCGGGAATCCGTTTTTCTCATCGGATACGGCAGCCAGCCTGCGGGCGATGGAGATCAAGGCGGATGTGCTGTTGAAGGGCACCAAGGTGGAGGGCGTCTACAACTCCGATCCGGTGCTGAACAAGGACGCGGTGAAGTACGACGAGATTACCTACATGGAAGTGCTGCGGCTGGGGCTGAAGGTGATTGACCTGACCGCGGTAAGCATGTGCAAAGACAACAACCTGCCCATGATCATCTTCAACATGAATCAGCCGGGGAACATCAAGCGTGTGGTTCTGGGCGAGAAGGTGGGATCGCTGGTGACGGCGTGAGAAGCAGCCATTAGCTTCTAGCTGCTAGCTTCCAGCCAATTCATGGTGGTTCGCACTGCCCGCCCCACCTGGATGTTGCACCGGGCACGACAGAGCTAACAGCTAGAAGCTAGAGGCTAGAAGCTACGCAGTGGAAGTGCGCAAGCCAGCACGGCTGAACGGGTTGACGGGGCTGCGTACCTTTGCGGCCGTCAACATCGTCCTCTTTCATTTCTCCAATCCAAACTGGTTTGGCTGGCTGGCGCCGGTTGTGAACGCGGGCTTCGCGTCGGTGAGCTTCTTTATTCTGCTGTCGGGGTTTGTGCTGGCGTATAACTACGCGGGCCGGGCGCGCAGCGGGGAGCTGGACAAGGCGCGGTTCTGGGAGGCGCGGTTTACGCGGCTCTATCCCATCTACCTGCTGAGCCTGCTGCTGAGCTGGCGCATGGTTCCGGTGGAGTACCACGCACACACGCACACCATGTTCTGGTCGGGGATGGTGCTTTCGCCGCTGCTGTTGCAGGGGTGGATTCCGGAGATTGCCACGTTTCTGAATACACCGGCGTGGACCATGTCTGCCGAGTCAGCGTACTACGTGGCGTTTCCGTGGCTGGCAAAGATCAAAAAGCCTGAGCGGCCGGGGCCTTTTTTGGCCAAGATGGCGGTGGTGTGGGGGCTGGGGATGGTTCCCGGAGCGCTGTATATTGCCTTCAATCCGGACGGGATTGCGCACCCGGACCGGTGGAGCTGGGGGCCGTGGCTGCAGGTGCTGAAATACACGCCGCTGCCGCACCTGATGAGCTTTGTGTTTGGGGTGATGCTGGCCAGCGTGGACGAGATGATTGGGCGGACGAGCCGGCTGCGGCTGATTCTGGGCGTGGGCGGATTTGTCGCGACCTTTTTGATTCTGTGGCTGGGGGCGCGGGTCCCGTATGCGATTGTCCATGACGGGCTGCTGATGCCGCTGTTCGGCTGCATCATTCTGGGCCTGGCGGGGAATAATCCTTTGGCGTATGCGCTGGGGTGGAAGCCGCTGGTGTTTGTGGGCGAGGCCAGCTACTGCCTTTACCTGCTGCACTTCAACCTGTGGAACCTGATTCACGATTCGCATGTGCTGGAGCGGACGGGGCTGATCCGGTTCGATCCATGGATCAGCTATGCGCTGCTGATTGCGCTGGCGGTGCTGGCGCTGCACCTGGTGGAGAAGCCGGCGCAGAGGCAGCTGCGGAAGTGGATGGGAGTGTGGAGGGACTGAGGGACAGGGACTAGGGACTAAGGGACTAGGGACTAAGGGACTAGGGACTAAGGGAACAGGGAACAGGGAACAGGGAATAGGTTGTCTTGCTTATGTGAGATTTGTGGTTTCTCGCCTTTTGGATGAGGAACTTGAAAGAATGCGCCCCCAGGATAACGGCCGGGCTTGCCCGCGTTATAAGGGAAACGTGAGATCTTGATGATTATTGCGGGGGTTAGTATGCTTGGCCTTACGCTTCGGGGACCAAAATTTGATTCGCGCGCTGGTTGATTTTGCGTTGAGGAGCCGCTGGCTGGTGCTGGGCGGAATGGCGTTACTAACCGCCTGGGGCATTCTCTCTTTTCGCTCCCTGCCCATTGAGGCCTACCCGGACGTCGCCAACAATTACGTGCAGATCATTACGCAGTGGCCGGGCCGCTCGGCGGAGGAGATCGAGCGCCAGGTTACGGTGCCTGTCGAGATCCAGATGGCGGGGATTCCGCACCTGACGCATCTGCGCTCGACGACGCTGGCGGGGCTTTCGAGCCTGATGCTGATCTTCGACGACGACTCAAAGAGCGATGTGAACCGCGAGCATGTGCTGGAGCGGCTGGGACAGGTGAGCCTTCCGGCGGGGCTGACGCCGCAGATGGGCACGGACTGGAGCCCGGTGGGTCAGATTTACTGGTACACGGTGGAGAGCACGAATCCCGGCGTACGACGTGATGGAGAGGAAGTCGCTGGAGGACTGGCTTCTGGAAAAGTCATTCAAGGGCGTCACGGGTGTGGTGGATGTTTCGAGCTTCGGCGGGCCGACGAAGGAGTACCAGATCAAGCTGGATCCGGAGAAGCTGGTGTCGTATGGGTTGTCGATTGGGCAGGTAGAGCAGCAGATTGCCAACAACAACACCAACGGCGGCGGCAGCTTTATCGAGCAGGGATCGCAGCAGATCAACGTGGTGCAAAAGGGCCTGTACACGAGCGTGCAGGACATTGAAGACACGGTGGTGAAGACCGGGAACGGGACGGCGATCTCCATCAAGGACATTGCCACGGTGACGCAGGGGGCGAAGATCCGCCTGGGGCAGATTGGGAAGGCTGCCAAGCCGTACAAAACCGTGGACGGCGAGAAGGTGTACGACGACGGCAAGGTGATCGACAATCCCGACACGGTGGAAGGGATTGTGCTGCTGCAGAAGGGCGACGACTCCGACCCGGTGCTGGTGGGGATTCACGATGAAGTGCAGAAGCTGAATGGAAGCAAGGATCACGCGGGGATTCTGCCCAAAGGCGTGAAAATTGTGCCGTTCCTCGACCGGTCAGACCTGGTCAAGTACACGGTGGAGACGGTGGAGCACAACCTGAGCGAGGGGATGATCCTGGTGGCGATCATCCTGTTCTTATTCCTGGGGAATGTGCGCGGGGCCATCATCGTGACACTGACCATTCCATTTGCGCTGATGTTTGCGTCCATCTGCCTGGACCTGAGCCACATTCCGGCCAACCTGCTTTCGCTGGGGGCGCTGGATTTTGGGATGGTGGTGGACGGGTCAGTGGTGATGATTGAAAACATCGTCCGCCACCTGGCGCTGAAGGACGACACGCGGACCTCGGGACAGAAGATCCGCGACGCATCGCACGAGGTTTTGCGGCCGGTGTTCTATGCGCGCGCCATCATCATCGCCTCGTACCTGCCGATTTTTACGCTGCAGGCGGTGGAGGGGCGGCTGTTCAAGCCGATGGCGTGGACGGTGACGTTTGCGCTGCTGGGGGCGCTGCTGTTTGCCGTGGTGGTGGCGCCGGTGATGGCCAGCCTGCTGTTCCGCAAGGGCGCGAAGGAGTGGCAGAACCCGATCATGCGCTGGCTGATCAGCCACTACCGGGTTTCAGTGCGGGCGGCGATTGTGCATCGCCGGGTGACCGTGGGTATCTCCGCGGTACTGTTCCTGATTGCGGTTTACTTGACGGTGGGTGGGCCCATCGGGTCAGAGTTCTTGCCGCACCTGGACGAGGGATCGATCTGGGTGCGGGGGACACTGCCGCCCAGCGAAGGGCCGACGGCGAGCATCGATTTTACCAACAAGGCGCGGCTGGTGATGGCCTCGTTTCCCGAGGTAACGCAAGTGGTGAGCCAGACGGGCAGGCCGGATGACGGGACCGATACGGCGGGCTTCTTCAACACCGAGTACTTTGTCGACCTGAAGCGCAAGGAGGCGTGGCGGCCGGTCTTCCATCGCAACAAGGATGAGCTGATTGCGGCGATGGACAAGGAACTGAGCAAGTTCCCCGGGGTGATATGGAATTATTCGCAGCCCATCTCGGACAACATGGAAGAGGCCGTCTCCGGGGTGAAGGGCGAGCTGGCGGTGAAGCTGTACGGCGACGATTTGCGTACGCTGGAGGCGACCGCAGACAAGATCCAGGCGCAGATGGCGACGGTGAAGGGAGTTGGCGACCTGGGGATATTCAGGATTGTGGGCCAGCCGAACCTGAACCTGCAGGTGGACCGCAAGGCGGCGGGCCGCTGGGGCATCAATGTGGCCGACGTGCAGGACGCGGTGCAGACGGCGGTGGGCGCGAACGCTGTGACGCAGGTGCAGCAGGGCGAGGCGCGGTTCGATGTAACGCTGCGCTACCAGCAGCAGTACCGCGATACGCGGGAGGCGATTGAGAGCGTGCGGTTGCTGGCGCCTTCGGGGGAGCGGGTGTCTCTGGCGCAACTGACTACGGCGACGACCGACGACGGGGCGGAGCAGATCAATCGCGAAGGCGGGCAGCGGTACATTGCCATCAAGTATTCCGTGCGGGACCGCGACCTGGGCTCGACGGTGGAAGAGGCGATCGGCAAGGTGGAGCACAACGTGAAGCTGCCGAGCGGCTATCACCTGGAGTGGGCGGGCGAATACGAGAGCCAGAAACGGGCCAACAAGCGCATGGCGCTGATTGTGCCGATCACGGTGCTGGCGATTTTTCTGATTCTGTACACGATGTTCCGCTCGGCAAAGTGGGCGATGGTGATCCTGGTGAGCGTGGTGATGGCTTCGATTGGCGGGCCGCTGGCGCTGTTCATCACGCATACGAATTTTTCGGTGTCGTCGGCGGTGGGATTTCTGGCGCTGTTTGGTGTGTCTGTGGAGACGGGCGTGATCATGATCGAGTTCATCAACCAGTTGCGGGCGCGCCGCAAGGGGATGGAAGCCTCGAGCCATGAACATATAGTGGAGGCCGCGGTGGAGGGGGCGGTGCTGCGGCTGCGGCCGGTGATGATGACGATGCTGGTGGCGACGCTGGGTCTGCTGCCGGCGGCGCTGTCGCACGCCATTGGATCTGACTCGCAGCGGCCGTTTGCCATTGTGATTGTGGGCGGGCTGCTGGCCAACCTGGTGATCGGGGTGTTTCTGCTGCCGGCGCTGTATGTGTGGATTGCGCGCGAGGACGATATTCTACCGGAGCTTGAGGACGGGGAAGAGTTCTGAGCCACCTGCGGCGGGGCAGCCGCCTCTTGCGCGGCATGAGATTTTCGGGCTCTGGCGGCCAATGAGGAAGGATGGATCTCCCGGGTCGTAAGCCAGTGAACAAGTCCGCGAGTTGCCGGTCAGCGAAGGATGCTGGCGCCGGGAATCCGCGGCAGCAAAAAGCCCAGCCGGGTTGGCTGGGCTTTTTGGTTGGAGATGAATCCGCGCTACGGGCTGACGACTTGAACGGCGTGGTTGCCGTGCGGGACGGCGGCCAACGCGGTAGGTTGAGAGCCGGAGGGGTAGGGCGCCGACTGCGTGCCAGTGAGAGCGCCGGTGTTGGGGTTGAGGACGAAGCCGGAGAGGTCGTTGCCCTCATGGTTGGCGGTGTACACGAAACGCCCGATGGAGGGGTCGACAACGATGGCCACGGGGGTCGTGTCTGTTGGATTGGTCTGGGTACCGGTGGCGCTCACCGCGGCCGAGGGAGTGCCTGTGGCCAGGCTGATGACGAATCCCGAGACGGTGGAGTCGAGGCCGTTGGAGACGTAAAGGTAAAGGCCGCGCGGGTCGATGGTGATAGCGTCGGGCTCATTGCCGGTCTTGAAGGGCCCGTTAATTAAGAAGACGAGATCGTCGCTGTCCTGAATGGTGTAGCCGATCAGTTCGTTGGACGCGAAGTCGGTGACATAGACAAAGCGGTTGGTGGGGTCGGAGACCAGGGCCACGGGCTTGACGCCGGCTTTGTAGGGGCCGTTGGCGGTTGCGGTGAGGGCGCCGCCGGTGCCGACCGTGTAGCCGAAGACCCAGCCGGGATTGGCGGAGCTGGTGGTGGTGCCGCCGGGGTTGTAAGCCGACTGATCGTAGGCGGTGACGTAGACGGCGTTGTTATTGGTGAGGACATTGACGCCCGTGGGCACAATGGTGTCATCGGGGTAGCCGACGCCGGCGAGGCTGAGGGTGACCTGGTCCACTGCGGAGCCGATGGTGCCGCTGGACAGCGCGTAGGTGGTCAGCACGGACGGACCGGGTCCGGAGACGACGTAGAGATAGGTCTCCGCGGTGTTGACCGCCACGGCTACCGGGGTTGTGCTGGTGGTGACCACGTCCTTCTGGGTGAGGACGCCGTTGCCGGCTACGGCGAAGTGCACGACGTTGTTGCTGCCCTGGTTGACGACGTAGAGGTTGGAATAGTCCGCGGAAACGGCCATGGAGACGGGGTTGTTGCCACCGCTGGGCACGGTAGGCTGTCCGATGCGCAGTGCTCCGGTGCCGGAGTCTGAATCGTAGGTCTGGATCTGGCCGGCGCTGCCGCTTCCGGAGCCGGCGGAATCGGCAACAAAGACATAGTCGATGGTGTTGATGGCACAGGACGTCAAGAGGGCGGCCACGGACAGGCCGATTGCAGAGACCAGAAAAAGCTGGCTCAGTTTGTTGAACTTCATGCGCTTCCTTCGTCGAGGGCCATCGGTTGCAAGCCCCAGGAAAACTCGTTTAGGTTGCCCCGCATTGATTGTAAAAGCCAGCTGCGGGGTGTTGCTACTGAATCCGGTACGGTCTGGCGCGGGGGCCGGTCCGCGCTACTGCGAACTGGTACTGCTCTTGGGCGTGTTGTGCGGAATGGCAGCCACGGCCGTGGGTTGAGCGTTGGAGTGAAAGGGAGAGTCCTCAGAGTTAATGAGCGTGCCGGCCGTGGGGCTAAGTTCGAAGCCGGAGACGGTGCCGGTGGCGCCGCTGCCGAGGAAGTTGGCGGTGAACAGAAAGTGATTGGTGGAAGGATCGATGCCGATGGCGACCGGCTGCAGTCCGGTGGCGTAGGTTCCCAGGCTGGTGAGCGCTCCGCTGCTGGCGGAATAGGCAGTCACGGTGGAGTCAGAGGCGTTGGCCACATAGACATACGGGTAGATGGGATCGACGACGATGGCGTCGGGTGCATCGCCGGCTACAAATGGACTGCCGTTCAGCGGGGTGAGGAGTCCGGAGGCGACGGAGTAGCCGAGGACTTCTCCCTTGATGGAGTCGGTGACGTAGACGTAGGTGCTGGTGGGATCGCTGGCGATGGCCGAGGGGGTGACACCGGCCGCAAAGGGCACGCCGCCGTTGAGCGGAGTGAGCGCGCCGCCGGAGCCGACTGCAAAGCCGAAGACGTAGCCCACGCTGGGGGTTACCGAGGAGTCGTAGGCGGTGACATAGACATCGGCGCCGGAAGCGAGGACGTTGACACCGGTGGGCACGATGACGTCAGCCGGTTTGGCGGGCAGGATCAGGGGCCAGTAGTTCTGGTTGCCGTTGGCGACCGGGGCGCCGAGCGTGTCGCTGGGCGGCGAGCCGGAGCCGACGGTGATGGGAAGGACGCCGATGGATCCCGAACAGGGGTCGGCGTTGGAGCAGATGGGCAGGGGCTGGTAGGTGTCCACCACAAACAGATTCGTTCCGTTGACAGCAACGGCCATGGGGAAGATGCCCGGGGTATTCACCGTATTCTGCGGGTACACCTTGCCATCGTTACCGATGACGAACTGCACGATGCTGTTGTCGTCTTCGTTGACCACATACAGGTTGTACTGGTCGGTGGAGACAGCTTCAGCCACGGGGTTGCGTCCGCCGGATGGGAAGGGCGAGGTGGGGATCTGGCGCATATAGCCGGACTCGCTGTTGATTTCGAAGACGTCGATCTGTCCAAAGCTGTTGGATCCGGCCGCCTTGGAACTGGACACGAAGACAAAATCCGTGGTTAACGTGCCGCAGGCGGTCACAAGTCCAGCTGCGATCAGACTGGCCGCGGAGACCAGCAGGAGCTGGCTCGATTTGTTGAACTTCATGCGCATCTTTCATCAGGGGGCCGAAAAATCAAACCCCGAAAAAACGGTTTTGGAATCGAACCCAGGCGCTTGCGAAGGAAAACTCACGTCCGGTGTTCGGCTACGTTCTTGAGAACTCCATGGAAGCATCGAGGTACAGGCCGGGAACCGCGGTGCGGGCTGCGTCCGGCCCTTCTGAAAACTCAAATTAGAGCGTCGCTCCTCAAGTTCCCTTTCCGTCCGGTCCCTTCATCGAGTGTACAAGGGGCAATCTGGCAAGGCTGCCGGGAATTGCCCCCTGGACCGCACGGCTCAGGGACGCGGACGAAAAGGAGCTGCATTAGTTCGTACGTCCGTCCATGAGGCACCAGGTTGCCGGTCCCTGCAGCGCAAACACGCCGCTGCTGCCAACCATATTGTTGAGAACGCCTGAGTTGGGGTCAACCACGCGTCCGGTTACGCTGGAGTCGTTGAAGTTGGCCTCGTAAATGAACTGATCGGAAGGATCTTCGACCATGCATTGCGGACTGGAACCGGAGCCGAAGGGTTCACCAGGAATAAAGCTGAGCTGGTGGGTGCTGGGGTCGATGACATAACCGGCCAGGCCGCTCTCGGAATTGGTTCCGGCGGTGTTATTGCCCTGGTTGGCCACATAGAGGAACTTGCCTTTTGCCTCCACCAGAAGGTAGATGGGGTTGGAGAGTGTCGGGTCATCGGGAACGATGCCGCCGGTCTGCGCCTGGAGGGAGCCACCGGTGCCAACGGTATAGGGCAGGACCTGGCTGGGCGAAACGGTTGGCGAGGTTGAGCCGCTGGGTGTGTAGGTGATGGGCTCATTGTCGAGAACGTAGACGTAGCCGGTGCCGTTGACGATGGCCGTGGCGTTGTCAACCAATCCGTTGCTGTTACCCGCGTTGGTGAGCGGTTGGGAGCTGTTCTGGTTGATGCTCAGCTGGCCATTGCCCGAGCTGTAGCTGTAGGGGAAGACGGAGTCGCCGGTAGTGGGCGTTCCGCTGACCGTGAGCACGTAGCTGGACGACAACACGAAGTCGATGGGATTCTGGGGCACCGGGAAGTACGGCAGGGTGGTCGGGTTGTTCGCGCTGGCGGCTTGATTCACCACGAGCGACAGGCGGCCGGTGGTCTGGTTGACCAGGAAGGCAGTGATGTCGCCGCAGGAGGGGGTGGCGGTGCCCAGCGCTTCAAAGCAGCTGTTGGGAGTTTTCAACGTGGGTGCCGTGCCTGTGACCGCGAAGCTATCCGGGGCATCGTGGTCCAGCACGTAGATGTAGCTGCCGGTGGAGTCGCCGATCATGCGGAAGGGGTTCAGGCCCTGGGTGTAGAAGGTCTCCTGGGCGGTGAGGATGCCGTTGCCGCCCACCGCGAACTCGGTGATGTTGGCGTTCTGGCAGGGGTCGGCGGTGGTGCAATCGGAGCCGCCCGACGAGTTGACGCCGCGGTTGAGCACATACAGGAAACGGCTGCCCGAGAGGAGGACGGCGCGAACCGGGTTAGCTCCGCCGGAGGAGATGGGCAGTCCGTCAATGGGATTCAGTTTACCGGTATTATGATCGACTACGAATCCGGTAATAATGCCGTCACTCGTGGTTGAAGAGGAAGCCGTCACGTTGCCCGTTACGTACAAATAACCTGACCGCATAGCTCTTGACGCAGGATGTAATGCTGAGGGCGACCCCAGCAGCGAGGGCGCTTATCAGAAGTGCCTTGCCGAATTTCATAAACTTCATGCGAATCCTTCATCCTGGTCCGGCTTGTGCCGCCAAGTTTGCTAGTTCCACAGCAGAGCTGGGTTGGGATGGGTCCCTGCTGCATTGTAAAAGCCAAGGGTGTGTTGTGCCTAGTTTCCGTGAAAGACTGGGCAAAACAGGGCATTTTTCGAGCTGTCCCGGCGCCGGGAGAGCACTATGCGGCACCCGGCTGACTTCAAGACTGGGATTTCGGGTGCGGTCTCGGTTTTGACGCCTGAGCAGGGCCAAAGGTCACCGAAAGGCCAGCGAGAAATGATGGGAGATGTGGAACCGCCTCCGGCGCCGGGTTCTCCAGGCCGGAGGCGGCTGCCCGACCGCAGGGGTTACCAGACGCGGCAGGAGTTGACCGGGTACATGGGCTGGCCTTTGGTGCAGCCGAAGGCCTTGCCGAACTCGTCGAAGTTCTGCACCGAGCCGTTGGCGCGCCAGCGGCCGGGCGAGTGCGGATCGGTCAGCGCGGACTGGCGGGCCGAGGACTCGGTCTGGTTCTGGCACCAGACCTGGGCGAAGCCGAGGAAGTAGCGCTGCGCCTCCGTGTAGCCGTCGATCTTGTCGTTGATGGATTTGCCTTCGGCGGCCAGCGTGTCGAGCAGGGCCATGTAGGCGATGCGCAGGCCGCCATTGTCGGCGGTGTTCTCGCCCAGGGTGAGCTTGCCGTTCAGCTTCTGCGCCGGCATGTCGTCGTGGGCGGGAGCAGCTTCAAAGCCGCTGTACTCGTCGGCCTCGCAGTCGGTGCGCTCGGTGAAGGCCTTGCGGTCTTCGGCGGTCTGCCACTCGCGCAGGTTGCCCTTGCCGTCGTACTTGGAGCCCTCATCGTCGAAGCCGTGGGTCATCTCGTGGCCGATCACGACGCCGATGCCGCCGAAGTTGACGGCGGGGTCGATGGTGAAGTCGAAGAAGGGCGGCTGCAGGATGCCGGCGGGGAAGTTGATGTCGTTCGTTGGAGGCGTTGTAGTAGGCGTTGACGGTGGGCGGCGTCATGCCCCACTCCTTCTCGTCCACCGGCTTGCCCAGCTTGTTGAGGTTGTAGTTGCGCGGAGAAGACGGCGTCGCGATGCAGGTTGCCGATCAGGTCGTCGCGCTTGACTTTGAGGGCGGAGTAGTCGCGCCACTTCTCGGGATAGCCGATCTTGTTGCGGATCATGGCCAGTTTCTCTTCGGCGGCCTTCTTGGTCTCGTCGCTCATCCAGGGCAGGGTTTTGATGTCGTCGCCGAGGGATTTCTCGAGAGCGGCGACGAGCTGGTCCATGCTGGCCTTGGCGGCGGGCGGGAAGTTCTGCTTCACCCAGTCCTGGCCGACGGCTTCGCCGAGCGCGCCATCGGTCATGGCGGTGCATTGCTTCCAGCGGGGCGTGGGCTCCTTCTGGCCTTGCAAGCGTCTTGCCGAAGAAGTCGAAGTTCTCGTCGAAGAAGGCCTTGGGCAGGTTGGCCGCTGAGCCGTGGATGGTGTGCCAGCGCAGGTAGGACTTCCAGGCGTCGACCGGCTCCTTGGAGATGAGATCGTTGACAGCCTTGAAGAAGTCGGGGGTGGAGACGTTCAGGGTTTCGAAGGAGCCCACCTTGATGTCTTTGAAGTAGACGGCGAAGTCGAAGTCCGGCGCCAGCTTCTGGAAGTCGGCGAGGGTGTAGATGTGATAGCGGTTTTCCGGATCGCGCATGGCGGTGCGGTCCATGGATGCCGTGGCCAGCGCGGTCTCAATCTCCATGACGGCGGCAGCTTCTTTGGCGGCCTGGTCGGGCGAGTCGCCGGCCAGGGTGAACATCTTTGTCACGTGCGCGAGGTACTGTTCGCGGGTCTTCTGGAAGCGCTTGTCCTTGAGGTAGTAGTCGCGATCGGGCAGCGAGAGCCCGGCCTGGCCGATCTGGGCGATCTGCTTGGACGAGTCCTTCTCATCCTGGCTGACGCCGAAGCGGAACAGCGGCGCGGGGCTGCCTTCGCGCTGCGAGCGAGCCGATGAGCGGGGCCAGGCCGTGCGCGTCTTTCAGGTCGGCAATGCGCTTCAGAGCCGGCTCGAGCGGTTCCAGGCCCTTCTTCTCGACGAGGTCAGTGTTCATGCAGGCGGCAAAGTAGTCGCCGTACTGCTTTTCGAGCGGAGTCTTTGGGTCCTGAGCGGCGGCGTCCAGCTCCTGCCAGAGCAGGTAGCGGTTGCGCTCGCCGAGCAGCGAGAAGGAGCGCGCCCAGCGCGCCTGGTCGGCGGGGATGGGATTGTCCTTGACCCAGTTGCCGCAGGCGTACTGGTAGAAGTCGGTGCAGGGGTCGGCGGTCTTGTCGATGGCGGAGAGGTCGAAGCTGTGGATGGGCGTGGGCGGGGCGGGCTTGGCGTCGCTGGATTGTGCGGAGGCTGGAAGCTGGGCCAGCGTGGCTGCGGCGGCCAGAATCAAGGTGGAAGCAAGGCGGGAACAGTTCATTCGGTTTCCTCTTTGGAAGTGCGGTCAACTGGCCAGGGGTCAACCGGCGGTATGTGCCGGCGCGGATCGCGCCCAACGAGCGGCCAGGATCGAGATTTGGCGCAGCCAATCCGGAGCGGGCTGCGATGGTGAAAAGGCTATCACGCGGGCGGGAGGGGGTGAAGGACGGTGGATGAACGGGGTGGTTTTCGGATTGGCGATCCAAGGCCAAGATTCCAGGGGTTTGGCCCCAGACGTTCAACCCGTTATGCCGCGATTCGGCACTATTCCGGTTAATTCGCGGAGACTTCGGCGCTTTTCAGGACTAGGGCGTATCGACCTATACTGGCACGACAGCGACGGGAGCCATTTTTTCTCAGTTCGAGGAGAGAGGAGCGACGCATACTTGGGTATGCGAGTGACGATCGACGACGAAATGGGAAAAATGGCCCCGCCCCTCCGGGTTGCGGCACCAATCCGGGGTCCTCGGCGACAGGTCTTCGTCGCTGGGGTGGAAATCCGGCCATACTTCATTCTCGCCCTCGGCAGTGGACCCGCCACAGCCATCGGGCTCGGCTTCGTCTGGCCGGATTTTCGCTCGCAACGCTGCGCGTCAGTACTTGTCGATACGCCCTAAGTCGCGTACCCGTCCAGCGGGCTAAGGTTCGCAGCAGTGGCGCCGCCTGCGTTGGCTAGATTGGTAAGGTCGTTGTGTATCCAGGCGCCATTGGAATAAACGAGCTCGTGGATATGGCCGCCGGAATCGATGTAGTTCACGTGTTGCTGCAGCTGGTTGTTGAACATGGTCTCGTAGCCGTCAAGAGAACTGCCTGGCGAAGCCGTGTAGTCGGTTGCGTGCGCCGCTTCAGTGAGATCGTTGTGCTGCCAGCTGTCGGAGTAATATAACTCGTGAACGTGGCCGCTGGAATCGGTGTAATTCACGTGTTGCTGGCTGTTGGACAGCGTCTCGTAAGCGTCGAGAGTGCTGCCGGACTCAGCCGTATACTCGGTTGCACCTGCCTCTTGGGTCAGATCGTTGTGCTGCCAACTGTCCGAGTAATATAACTCGTGAACGTGGCCATACGAGTCCAGGTAATCGACATGGGATTGGTTGTTGTACAGCGTCGCATAACTAGCCAGCGGGCTTCCGCGTCCTCGAATACCGCCAATCAACGGTGGCCCGGCGGCCGGGAAATCTTCGGCATTCGCTAACTCGGTAAGATCGTTGTGCTGCCAGCCGCCGCTATTGGAGTACCACAGCTCGTGGATATGTCCGTTGACGTCAATGTAATTCACGTGCAGTTGGTTATTCCACGGTGTGACATAACCGGCCAGTGGGCTCCATTGTGCCGCCGGATAGGCGGTCGCTCCCGCCAGCTCGCTTAGGTTGTTGGCGCTCCAAGTGCCGCCCACCTGGAACCACAACTCATGGACCTGGCCTGAGGAATCGATAAAGTTCACGTGCTGCTGGTTATTCCACAGCGACTGGTAGCCTGCCAGCGCGCCGTGTCCCGGAACCGTGATCGCGTGCGAGAGATCGGTAAGATCATTTGTCGTCCAATTGCTGCCGGTGTATAACAGCTCACGGACGTGCCCAGCAGCCCCGACAAAGTTGACGTGCTGCTGAAACTGGCTGTTAAATGTCGTCTCGTAGCCGTCCATCAGGCTCCATGGAGCGGCTGGATAGGGGGTTGCTCCCGCCATCTGCGTGAGGTTATTCACACTCCATTTGCTGCCCGCAAATACCAGCTCGTGGACCTGACCGCTTGAATCAATGTAGTTCACATGCTGCTGGTTGTTCGCCGGAGAAGAACCACAATTGCCAGTGGGCCCGCCGCTGATCGTGATGAAAATCGGATTTGCCAGCGCCTCCCACGGAACAGAGATGCAGATGCCGTTGCCTTTATCCGCGTTCGAGGCGGCCTGCTCGTTCAACGCCAAGTACGCGGCAATGACCCCAGCGGCGGCCGAGATCGGAGGCGGACCGGCAGCCGCAACCGCGCTAGCCGCGGCTGTTGCATAGTTGTCAGCGGTCAAGAATGACTCGGTCTCCTGCTGATTCAGGTAAAGCGACACTCCACCCCAGAGCGGGTTTCCCCACGTGTTCCAACTCGCCATAGTATCTCCATGTGTTCGGAGCGAATTCGCCGCGACTTGCGCTTGTCGATTCGCGGCGTTTCATTTTACACCGATTCTCAGAACACTTACGAGATAATTACAGCCCGAAATTTCTGGGATTGTTAGTCGGCCGTTCAAGTAACTCCGCTGCTGACCGGCGATCATGCTTTTACGGGCAAGCTTCCCGCGCGGGCCTCGGCCGCCTGAGGTTCAGAAGGCGTTGCCGCTGTTCAACGATGGCGGATCGATCTTCATAAACGCGTCGATTGCTTCGGTGAAAAGTTTTCCTGGTTTCGGCGTGTCTTCGGCGGGCAAGGCGGCATTGCGCTCATTCGCACGCACGTGGCTCAACGAACTGAAGGGCAGGGAGATCCGGGTGAACGTGTTGAGCCCGGGGCCGATCGACACACCGGATTCTCAGCGAATCGACAAGGAGACGAAGCAGCTGTGGGAGTCCCTGGTCCCGCGGGGAAAGATGGGTTGTCATTGGGTCAGGTTCCGCTTTCCAGCTTGCCCGCTAACACTACAAGTTGTTCAAGGACCTCCCGGATTTTCTCGCGCTCGTGTTCGAATCGCGTTTCCTTGTCGAGCCTCTTGCGGATCCGCGTTTGTCCCGCTTCCGCCGACGAAATAAAGGCGACGTCTTCGCTAAGGTCGTTGCGCATCTGCCAAGTCAGATTTCCCCCTTCGTTCGTCAGGCTGCATCGACTTGAGCCTCGGTAGAGAAGCGCGACGAACTTGGATCGAACTTCCGGGTTCAGGAACCAGGATCGGATCTGGGGTGGATCGTCGCTCGAAAGATGGAAGCTTTGATCGAGCCCGGGATCTCCGATCTCGAAGGCATTTTTCGCCCTTCCTATCTCAATTGCGGCGGGCTGGTGAATCGAAAAACCAAGCGGAGCAGAGCAGGCGACTTCGATATTGAAAAAGGCATATTCATGCTTCGATCCTATATAGCTGTAGAACAGGGCAGCCGCGCGTCCGCGGAAGCCTCCGTTGACTCGTTTGGCCTGCACTGTACCCGTGCCGGGATCGAACACTTTGATCATGGCCGCCCATCGTTCCCGGTTCGTTCGCCTGCCCCGAAGAGCGGAAATCCATAGCGGGGTCATGAGCAGCACCAGCGCAAGCATGAAATAGAGTCCTGCCTTCGACGGATGGGCTGAAGTACTTAAACTTGCTGCGGAGAACACCGCCCCAGGTGCAAACCAGCGAGCCGCCAAGCCCATCACGTCCTCCAGGCGCAAAGTCCCTTGCTCTTCACGACGGCAGTGATTGTATCGCCTGCGAGTCAAAAGCGAGGAGTTGAATTTGGGATTGTCGGCTAAAAGATGGAATGACCCGCGGCCGATTGTGATCCTGATTCGATTTGAGCCCCGATTCTCGGCGAATCGGCATTCCGGAAACTGCCCCGCGCGCGCGGCCATCGACTCACGGGCCGCGACCGCGGCGCATGGCGTTTGCTACACTCCGAGACAGATTTCCTTTGGAGGCAATTGCATGTTGACGCGGAGAAGCTTTGCGGTTGGATTGATGTTGGCGGCCGGTGCGATGACTTGCTTGGCTCAACCTGCGGCGCAACCCGCGGCCAAACGGACGCTGGTGCGGGCCGGACACCTGCTGGACGTGAAGACGGGCAAGCTGCTGGACGCGCAGACCATTGTGGTGGTGGGCCAGACCATCCAGTCCGTCGCGCCCACGGCCAACGTGCCGGCGCAGGCGGGAGATGCGGTGGTGGACCTGGGCGGGCTGACGGTGCTGCCCGGGCTGATTGACGTGCACACCCACCTGACCATGAACACGGACTTCGATCCCTACCACGAGATCATCTCCACCGACGCCAAGGAGGCCATTAACGGGGTGGTGAACGCGCGCACCACGCTGATGGCCGGGTTTACTTCGGTGCGCAACGTGGGGGCCTACGGATTTACCGACGTGGACCTGCGCGACGCCATCAACTCCGGCCAGGTTCCAGGGCCGCACATGCTGGTGAGCGGGCCGCTGATTGGCATTACGGGCGGCCACTGCGACGATAACCTTTTGCCCATCAAGTACCACGCGGTGGGCGACGGCGTGGCCGACGGTATTGCCGCGGTGCAGCACAAGGTGCGGGAGAACATCAAGTACGGGGCCGACCTGATCAAGATCTGCGCCACGGGCGGCGTGCTGTCAAAAGGCGACGATCCGCAGGCCTCGCAGTTCACGCTGGAGGAGATGCAGGCCATTGTGGCCGACGCGCACCGGCTGGGCCGCAAGGTGGCCGCGCACGCGCACGGAGCGCAGGGAATTCTGTGGGCCACCGAGGCCGGTGTGGACTCGATTGAGCACGGCAGCTACATCAACGACGAAGGCATTGCCGCGATGAAGCAGCACGGCACCTACCTGGTGCCCACGCTCTACCTGGAAGACTGGATGCTGCAGTATGGCAATCTGCCGCCCTTCTACCACCAGAAGATGCTGGATACCATTGCCGTGGCCAAGGCCAACATCAAGCACGCCATGCAGTCGGGGGTGAAGATTGCGCTGGGCACGGATGCGGCGGTGTATCCGCACGGGCTGAACGCGCATGAGCTGGATGTGTATGTGAACCAGCTGGGCATGGCTCCGCTGGCGGCGCTGCAAACGGCCACCATCAACGCCGCCGACCTGATGGGCTGGACGGCCAAGACCGGGACGCTGGAAGCCGGCAAGTGGGCCGACATTATCGCTGTGGATAAGAATCCGCTCGACGACGTGCGGGTGCTGCAGGACGTGAAGTTCGTGATGAAGGCGGGGGTGGTTTATAAAGGCCAGGGACTAAGGGACTAAGGGAATAGGGAATAGGGAATAGGGAATAGGGAACAGGGGTCCGGGATTTTAG
The DNA here is from genome assembly GCA_963776535.1 of uncultured Acidobacteriaceae bacterium. Classification (GTDB taxonomy): domain Bacteria; phylum Acidobacteriota; class Terriglobia; order Terriglobales; family Acidobacteriaceae; genus Telmatobacter. The sequence goes on from CAVZNB010000003.1 coordinate 143,532, forward strand.
GAAGAACCGGCTTCTCGCGAATGTCGGGCAGGAGAGTTGACAAACGTACAGGAAAACTGTACGGTGAATTCTGGGTGACCTGCGATGGCTATCGAAACAACTTACACCTCGCTCAGGGAGAATCTGGCGACTTTCCTTGACCGCGTAACGGATGACCGAGAAGTCTTGGTCGTGAAGAGGCGACATGGGCGGCGGGACGTGGCGATTGTCGCCGCCGATGAATTGTCGAGCCTGATGGAAACCGCGTACCTGCTGCGTTCGCCTAAGAATGCGGAGCGACTGCTGGGGGCGCTGCGGCGCTCGGAAAATGAGGAAGGCAGAGTTGAAACAGTGGAGGAACTGCGAAAATCGGTGGGTTTGTAAATAGATAGAGATAGATCCGTCAAGACCAATCAAGGAACGAGATGGCAAGCCGAGAAGTACGCAAAAGACCCTCAGAACGCGACGCGGTATTTGATCCCGTTTTTCGTGAAGACTTAATCTGGTTCGTCAAAAACGATCGCAAAGCGGCGATTCGCACTTTGGAACTCGTGGAGGCAGTGCTTGCCGATCCTTTCGTCGGCATTGGGAAGCCTGAGCCACTTCGATTTGAGTTGAGTGGTACCTGGAGCCGGAGGGTTACACAGGAGCACCGCCTCGTCTACCGCGTCACCGCTGATCGAGTTTATTTTCTACAGGCGCGATACCACTACGAGTAAGTCTGAATAGCCGTCTTCACGGTTGGAAGACGATCCGGGTGCCGCGCTCGGGCGTGTTCCAAAGGGTTTCCACTTCGCTGAGGGGCGCGGTTTTCACGTTGAAGACAAAGGGCTCTGACGCCGCGGTCTTAAAGAACTCTGCGACGGCGGCCAGGATCTGGTCGAGAGAGGCGCTGCCGAAGCCGCTGCCAAGCAACTCAAGGCCCGGAGCTGCGCAGCGTGGCGGCGTGCAGGCTGACGGTGGGACCGGCGCTGGAGCCGATCTGCACAAAGCGTATGCGCGGCGCGGTTCGGCTCAGGCCCTTTTGCGCAATGGCCTTGAGCGCGCTTTCCGCGGGCTGGCCCCAAACGTAGTCGAGCACCACATCCACGCCTTCGCCGACGATCTCGCTGCGGAAGGTGGCGGCCAGTGCGTCCGGCTCTTGGTCGAAGGAGATGACGGCGTCCGCGCCGAGGTTTTTCAGGTATGCGAGGGCCTGGGGATTGCGGCCGGCGGCGATGACGCGGCGGGCGCCGCGGCGTTTGGCGATTTGCACGGCGAGCTGGCCGGCGACCCCGGTGGCGCCGAGGATGAGCACGCTTTCGCCGGCGACGAACTTGGCGCGCGCGCTGAGAGCGACCCACGAAGACATGCCGGGGTTGGCGATGCCGGCGGCGGTTGCATCGTCGAGGCCGTCGGGAAGCGGGATGCACATGCGGCCGTTGGCCAGGGCGCGCTCGGCAAAGGTGCCCCAGGGGTCGCGCACGCCGCCGAAGTAGACGCGGGTTCCGTCTTCAAGGCGGCCCACGCCGTCGACGCCGGGGACAAAGGGCAGTTTGCCGGTCGAACCGTAGTGGGTGCCGTTGGCCAGTGACTTGACGATCGGATGCAGGCCGGCGGCGGTGACGGTAACGGCGCGTTCTCCGGCTTCGGGCGTGGGGTCGGGAAAGGTGGCGTAGGCGGGCGGGGCATCGAAGGCGTGGACAACGGCGGCACGCATGGGGGCTCCTTGAGGCTTTCCAAGATTCAGATGTGTGTGAGGCTGGAAAGGTCGCGCGATCGACCGGGTCTCTCGTGCATGTACAGCATAAGCGGAGGCAGCACTTGCGTGGCGAGATTCTGCCCCGGTTTTCCGATCTTTACATCCCCGCCCTGCCCCTGCCACACTAGGGAGTGGACACCCAGACAATCGTAATTCTCGATTTTGGTTCGCAGTATACGCAGCTGATTGCGCGGCGCATACGCGAGTTGAACGTCTTCTCCGTCGTGCTGCCCTGCACGGCGCCCCTCAAGGAAATTCAGGCATTGAAGCCGCTCGGCATCATTCTTTCGGGCGGGTCCGTCGTCGGTGTACGACGCGGACGCGCCGGCGGCCGATCCGGCGGTGCTCGGACTCGGCGTGCCGGTGCTGGGCATCTGCTACGGGCTGCACTTCATCGTCCATGCACCTGGGCGGCAAGGTGAAGTCTGCGCCGCTGCGGGAGTATGGGCACGCCGAGGTGACCATTGAGGACGGCACGACGCCGCTGTTTGCCGGGCTGCCGGCCACTCTGCAGGTGTGGATGAGCCACGGGGACGAGGCGCAGGAATTGCCCGGAGGGTTCCGGCGGACAGCGGTGACATCGAATGCGCTGGCGGCGATTGCCAACGAGGAGCGGCGCATCTGGGCGGTGCAGTTTCATCCCGAGGTGCACCACACGCCGCTGGGTCCGCAACTGATCCGGAACTTCGTCTTCAACATCTGCGGGGCGACGGGGGACTGGACGCCGGCGCATTTTATCCAGACCACGGTGGAGGGGATTCGCGCCAAGGTGGGCGGGGGGCATGTGATCTGCGGGCTTTCCGGCGGCGTGGATTCGTCGGTGGCGGCGGTGCTGGTGCACAAGGCCATCGGCAGCCAGTTGACGTGCATCTTTGTCAACAACGGCGTGCTGCGCAAGAACGAGTTCCAGAGCGTGCAGAAGAATCTGCGCGACAAGCTGGGGCTGAACATTGTGGCTGTGGATGCGAGCGAGCGGTTCCTGAAGCAGCTGGCCGGGGTGACCGATCCGGAGACCAAGCGCAAGCGGATTGGCGCGGAGTTTATTGCGGTGTTCGACGATGAGGCGACGCGCATTGCCAAGCAGACCGGCGGCGTGGATTGGCTGGTGCAGGGAACGCTCTATCCGGACGTGATTGAGTCGAGCAGCGTGAAGGGGCCGAGCCAGACCATCAAGAGCCACCACAACGTGGGCGGGCTGCCGCTGGGAATGAAGCTGAAGCTGATTGAGCCGCTGCGCGATCTGTTCAAAGATGAGGTGCGGCGGATTGGGCGCGACCTGGGCATGCCGGAAGACGTGCTGGGCCGGCAGCCGTTTCCTGGGCCGGGGCTGGCGGTGCGCATTCTGGGCGAGGTGACGCCGGAGCGCGTGGCGCTGCTGCAGGAGGCCGACGAGATTGTGGTCGCGGAGATCAAGGCTGCCGGGCTCTACTCGAAGATCTGGCAGAGCTTTGCCGTGCTGCTGCCGGTGATGAGCGTGGGCGTGATGGGCGATCAGCGGACGTATGCCTACACCTGCGCGGTGCGGGCGGTGCACTCGGAAGACGGCATGACGGCCGACTGGACGCCGCTGCCGTACGAGGTGCTGAAGCGCATCTCCAGCCGGATTGTGAACGAGGTGCGCGGGCATCAACCGCGTGGTGTACGACATCACGTCCAAGCCTCCGGGCACCATCGAGTGGGAATAATTTGCCATTAAGGCAGGCGCGGCTTCGCCGCCATTCTTGCTGGGTTTTGGGGCGAATCAACTCCTGGCCGGGTTTGGCTGGCCATTGGAGCGTGCCCGGCTGCCGGACTGCAAAGATCAGGCGGGTTTTGGCCGCGTGTACCAGCCAAATGCAGCGGTACCCAGAAGGATCACGCCCAGCATCCCGATCCAGGTAAGGCCGGCCATCTGTTGGACCTGCCCGATCCGTGCTTCGACTTCACGCAGGTTGCGTCCGGCCAGGACAAAGCCGGGCTGGGGGCCGTTGACGCGCTCAAGTACGGCGGCAATGCGGACGCCGTTCTGACGGCCGAGGATGGGCTGCCAACTGAAGCGCTCTTCGCCGTGATTCCGCGCGTACTCGAAAACACCTTTGGGGGGAGTGGGAGTCTGACCGTTGAGTTGGGCATTGGAGCCGAGAGGCTGCCCCTGATCGTTGTAGACGATCAGGAAGGGCGAGAGGCTGCGCGCCATGTCGACAACGCCCCCGTTCTGGAGGAGCGCGCCCTGATACAAGCCGTCGGTAACGCCGTAGCGATCGAGGATGGCCGCCAGGTCAGTGGCCATCTGGATCTGCGGATCGTTGGCGCCCTGGCGGAGGACCTGCTGAGGGATGGTGTAGAGCGCAAGGGCAAGTCCGGTGGCCAGGGCGGTGAGCACCAGGGCGTTGAAGACCAGGGCGGGGCGGGCAAACGTGTTGAACAGCATGGAGAGATGCTCCTTGGCGAGAGAAGTGACCAGGTCGCGGAGGACTGTTGCGAGGAAGATGTGGCGGGGGAATTCCCTGTCGGCGAGGGCGTCACGGAAGGCCTGGCGCATTGAAGGCGCGTAGGCGCGGCGGAAGTGCGCCGGATAGAGGCGCAGGGCGAAGGCGTAGAGGGTTTCGAGGCGAAGGGTAGAGGGCGCAGAGGGAGTCATCCGCGGCCTCCGTTGGGAAGCAGGCCCAGGGAGCGGGCGGAGGAGACGGCGGCATCCAGGCGGCTGAGCTCAGCGGCGAGAACAGAGTGGCCCTGGCGGGTGAGGCGGTAGTAGCGGCGGCGCTCGTCGTCGGAGATGCCGGTCTCTTCCACCAGGCTGTCGCGCATCATGCGATCGATGGAGCCGTAGAGGGTCCCGGGACCCATCTGGATTCCACCGCCCTGAGGGCTGCGGGCATCCTTCATCATCTGGTAGCCGTGCTTTTCTCCTTCGGCGAGAGAAAGCAGGATGGCGAAGACGGCCGGGCTGAGAGGAGCAAGGGGGCGAGTCTCAGTAGTCATGGAGGCATGATATATCCATTGCGGATATATCTGCAACAGAAATAATCAAAGATTCGCAAGGTAGACAGCTCAGTCGTTCATTTATTCTCGGCAGAACTAAGCAGCTTCTGGCTGTTTTTCCGATACGTGGCAGAATCTAAATATCATGCCATAAATTTAAGAGGTGGCAGATTGTGACTGAAACGGTGGTTTTCGGCGAAAGTGGCAGGATTGTGCTTCCAGCAGCAATCCGCAAAGAGCTTGGCCTCAAGGCGGGGGACCTATTGACGGTGACGAATGATGGCGGGGCGATTCGGATCTTGAGCCGAAAGATGGCACTCGCAAGCATCCGGGCTGGGATCATCAAGCAACGTGGGAGTCTGGAAGGAATCCTGGATGAGTTCCTAGCCGAAAAGCGTGAGGAAGCAGCCCGTGAACAAGGTTGTGCTGGACTCAGCTGCGGTGTTGGCAATGGTTCAAGGTGAGCCTGGCGGAGACCGGGTAGAAGCACTGCTTGATGCCCAACAGCCTGGCGCAAAGGTGCAGGTCTTTATGAGTTGGGTGAACTGGTGCGAGGTGCTTACGCGCACTCAGCTCGACAACCGAGAGATGACCGCCGAGGAGTTGACTGCTCCCTTGGCTGGAGTGGAGTTGGTCTCATTTGGTCCGGTTGATGCCGAGCTCGCAGCCAGTTATGCCCGGGTAAATTGAGCGCTTTCTCTGGGCGACCAGGCCTGTCTTGCATTGGCCAGGACCAAAGGTGCTACTGCGTGGACAGCGAACCGGGTTTGGACGCAATTCCAATTGGATGTGCCGTTCGAATTGATTCGTCCCTGACCGCGTCAGCGCGCGCCTTCCCGGCCCAACGAGTCGTTCAATCGCCAGCGGCCTGCGGCCGCAGCGCGGCTACCTCGCGGCTGAGGGCGTCGAGGCGGGCGAGCAGCTCGGTGTGGCGCTTGTCGTCGGCGGAGGGATCGAAGGCTTCCACGTAGAACGTGCCGTTGGGCTCGAGCTCGCATTTGCGGACCTGGTGGAAGTCTTCAAAGCCCTGGCGATGGACGACGGAGAGCAGCTCCTCGCGGGTGAGGGCTTCGCGGTTCATGGCCTGTGTATCGAGCTGACCGTTGCGGATGAGGATGGCGGAGCGGCCTTCGAGCGCGCGGGTGAGGCGCCGGGAGCGGAAGAGCACGCGCACCACCAGCCAGTTGATGGCGAGAAGGCCGAAGGCGCCGATGACGCCGCCGGTGACCGAGTTGTCGTCGCCGATGATGGCGTTCTGCACGGTGTTGGAGAGCGAGAGCAGCACCACCAGGTCAAAGGGGTTGAGCTGCGCCAACTCGCGCTTCCCGAAGAGGCGCAGCAACACCACCAGCACGAGGTAGACAAGGACGGGGCGGGCAAGCTTCTCCAAAATGGGAAGCGGCAGGTGGAACATGCTTTCAAACATGGAGGGAGGGAACATGAGACTCAGCATAGAACGGTTTGCGGCACAACGAAAAGAATCTTCGCGCGCAAACAAAATGGCGGCCGCAAGCGCGGCCGCCGTTCGGTGCGGATGGGTTGAGTTAGGTTGCGGGTTTGTAGTCCTTGTACGCCGCTGTAAACAGCGTATGGCGCACACTCGGATCCTTGGTCTCGGTATCGCCGAAGGGCTGCTCCGCTGTGTCGATCATGGACCGGACCGGAAGAACCAGAGTCTTATCTCCAACCTTCACCTCCTCGTAATCGATGCGCCGATTTTCCTGGTGCACCCATCCGGACTTGAACTCGGCGACGGTGGTCAGCCGGACCACGACTCCCGAGTTTGGATCGACCGCGAACTCGCCGTGGTAAGGCACGGTGGATTTGAACGCCTTCCAGTTGGAGAATCCCGGATAGACATCCTGGACTTGAGCGTTCCCTGTCGCCACGGGCGAGAACCCGCCCACACCCGCAGCGGTGCCTCCGCGCATGTTCAAATCCTGCTCGGCCCCGCCTGACGCCTGGTCCTCGGGAAAGCAGCAATAATTCAATGCATAGTGCGACTTTTTCTTATCGACCGCAAACGAAAAGACTGCGACCTGGTAACCGTTGATCGACTCCCAGCGCGCAAAACCAATTCTGCCCGAGCCCTGCGCATCCTCAAGCACCTTGTTCAGAATCGGCTGCTGGCCCAACGGAGCAATTACGCCGTTGTCGCCCCAGGATTTCTTCACATTCAGCAACGGATTCGCCTCGGCGCCGTCCCGGAAAGTGACGGAGTAATCGTCCGCGGAGGCATAGCGGATTTGCGTGGAGGAAGGGGGTGGGGCGCCGAAGTTACCCACGGCGGGGCGAACGAACGGTGGATCGTCCTGGAAGCGGCGAATGGTCTTGGTCGCGCTCACCGCAGGCATTTGCGCAAAGGTCTTGCCGGCATAGTTGAACGCCTTATCCAGAATCGCCTTTTGCGCGGCGGCGTCAGGCGCTGGCACCGCAGGGATGTCGGCAGCCGGCGGAGCCAGCACGGCGCTGCGAATCTCCAGCACGAAGAGCTGTTGTGCGGTATTTTGCCCGGGGTACTTTTGAGCCAGACTATCCATTGCCGCCGTGGTCAGCTGCTCGGTGAGTTCCACATTTTCCAGAGCGGTGGCCACTTCGGCATCGGACTTTTGGGCAGCCTGCAGCTGGCTCAGCAGGTCCTTGAGCTGCTCGACAGTCAATTTCTTGGCCGCCCATCCGGGCGAAGCTACCAGCATCAAGCAGAGAAGCCATCCAAGTCGATTTTTCAATTGAGCCCTCCGGACAAATTCGTGATGCAATCTTAACTGGATATCGCGGCGCGGGCATGGGAAAAGTCAGCGCAGGGAATTTTTCCATTTGACGGCCGTTTTCCCCGCACGGTTAGGTTGCCTGCGCCGGCGCGCTTCAGCCACTCCAGAAATGGGGAGCTGGCGGGTGGAACACGCTTTCAACCTAGGTGAGTGCCTGGGAAGAGGACAACCGCAGAATGATCGTCATTCCAGACCGATGACGAGATTGACATCGAGACTGGTTAGGTCCGCGCTGACGTGGTTTGAGACCCTGACGCCAGCCAGGGTGCGCAGCAGAACCGGGCAGAGATCTGCGCGTCGCGGATGAATTTAGAAAGCGCAGAGCTAACCGTTGAGCTGGCTCTGGAAGAAGGGCAGGGATTTGGCCAGGCCTTCTTTGAGGGCAATTTGCGGCTCCCAGCCGAGCAGGGTGCGGGCCTTGGTGATGTCGGGGCGGCGGCGCGCGGGGTCGTCCTGCGGCAGGGGCACAAAGCGCAGTTCGCTCTTTGAGCCGGTGGCTTCCAGCACCGCCTGGGCGCACTCCAGAATGGTGAACTCGTTGGGGTTGCCGATGTTGACGGGCATGTGCTCACTGGAGCGCGACAGGCGCAGGATGCCTTCGATCAGGTCGTCGACGTAGCAGAAGCTGCGGGTCTGGTTTCCGTCTCCGTAGACGGTGAGCGGCTCGCCGCGCAGGGCCTGCATCATGAAGTTGGAGATGACGCGGCCGTCGCTGGGGTGCAGGCGGGGGCCGTAGGTGTTGAAGATGCGGACCAGGTGCGTATTGACGCCGCGCGAGCGGTGGTAGGCCATGACCAGCGCCTCGGAGAAGCGCTTGGCCTCGTCGTAGACGGAGCGCGGGCCGACCGGATTCACATTGCCCCAGTACTCCTCCGTCTGCGGATGCTCGAGCGGGTCGCCATAGCACTCCGAAGTGGAGGCGTGCAGATAGCCGGCGCCGTAGCGGGCGGCGATTTCCAGGGTGTTTTCCGTGCCCACGGAGCCGACGCGCAGGGTTTCCATGCCCCAGGCGCAGATACTCCGGCGGGCTGGCCGGCGAGGCGAAGTTGAAGACGTAGTCCACCGGGCCGGCGATCGAAGGGCTGGCAGATGTCTCGCTGCTCGAAGCGGAAGCGCGGCTCCTTGGCCAGATGGGCGAGGTTCTCGCGCGTCGCCGGTGCAGAGGTTGTCGACTCCGAGAACGGAGTGTCCTTCGCCCAGCAGACGGTCGGTGAGGTGGGAACCAAGGAATCCGGCGGCGCCGGTCACGAGCACATGCATCAGAGTAGATCCACTTTTCCGGGCGAATAATTCGCTGTGATGAGAGGGCCGGAGCCGAACCGGCCTTGTAAAAGAATCGAGATTTGCAACGTCTACACGGTCATGCCGCGCGGCTTGCCCTGTTGCGCATGATAGCTGGCCGGGCGGCCCACGCTGACATAAGTAAAACCATATTCCTGCATCTTTTCCGGCTTGTACAGGTTGCGCCCGTCGATGACGATGGGGAAGCGCACGGCCTGGTTAAGCCGGACCAGGTCAGATCTGCAAATTCCTTCCAGTCAGTCAGGATGAGCACGGCATCCGCATCTTTGGCCGCCTCGTAGATGCCTTCGGCGTAGCGGATCTTGTTTGAGGGAGGCAGGACGTCCCGGGCGCGCTCCATGGCCGCCGGATCGTAGGCGGTGATGGTGGCTCCCGCTTCAAGGAGTTTCTTGATGACTTCGATGGCGGGGCTGTCGCGGATGTCGTCCGTGTCGCCCTTGAAGGCCAGGCCCAGGGCTGCCAGCTGTTTGCCCCGAGCGTCCACAAGGCGGAGAGCACCTTGTTGAAGAAGATGTCGCGCTGGGTGTCGTTGATCTTGCGGATCTCCTGCAGGAGCTTGAAGTTGACGCCTTGCTGCTGCGCCACCCAGTGGAATGCGGCCACGTCCTTGGGAAAGCAGGAGCCACCGTATCCGAGGCCGGCGCGGAGGAATCTGGGCCCGATGCGGCTGTCCAGTCCCATGCCCAGCGGCGATGTCTTCAATATCCGCATCGACCGCCTCTGCCAGGTTGGCCACGGCGTTGATGAACGAGATTTTCAGGGCCAGGAAGGCATTGGAGGCGTGCTTGATGATCTCAGCGCTCTGGGCCGATGTGACCACAAGGCGGGCGGGTCTGGCTGCTGTGCACGTGCCGGGCAAAGAGCCGGGTTGATCGTAGTAGGAGCCGGTGGTGAGCGGCGCATAGATGCGGCGGAGCACTTCGGCAGCGCGGTCATTGTTGGCTCCCACCACAATCCGGTCGGGGTGCAGGAAGTCGATGACGGCGGTACCTTCGCGCAGGAACTCGGGGTTGGAGACCACATCGAAACTCTTCGAGTCGACCCCGTGCCGTTGGAGCACCCTTTCGATCCACTCGTTGGTGTAGACCGGGACCGTGCTCTTTTCGACGATGACCTTGTAGGAGTTGATGTGGCGGGCAATCTCAGAGACCACGGCCTCAACGTAAGACAGGTCGGCGGCGCCGGTGTCGCCCTGGGGCGTGCCCACGGCGATAAAGATCGCGTCGCTCCGCTCCACCGCGCAGGCCAGGTCGGAGGTGAACTCCACTCCCAGGCCGCGATGCTTGGCGAGCAGTTCCGGGAGCTGGTTCTCGAAGATGGGTACCCCACCCTCGCGGAGGATCTTCACCTTGGCTTCGTCATTGTCCACGCAGATGACGTGGTGACCCATTTCTGCAAAGCAGACGGCGGCAACCAGTCCAACATATCCGGACCCAATCACGCAGATCGGAACTGATTTTGACATGGGCGGGTGTGTCTCATTTCTTGCGGATCGCAGAATTTAGCGGGCAGAGCCCATCGCTGAATAACTGTTCCAAGACTAACGGTTGTTGTGGCGATGAGCAAACACAACCTGCTGAGGAGCAAGCCGGATGAGGCGCGGAGGGTACTGCCGCGAAGGCGGGTTTGGTAGATTGGGTGAACCGCGCAGAGTTCCACGCGGCAAGGTTGGGTGCAAGGCTCAAACGGAGACCGGGGTGACGGCTGAGTGGCGGGAATCGGTGGTGACGTATATTCGCGCTGAAGCGCAGCCGGAAGACAAGTTCGGCCACCAGCCGCGGTTGTACGCGCTGGCCTCAAAGATCGGGGAGGGTCTGGCATTTGACGACGACGTGGTTTTTGCGGCGGCGTGGATGCACGACCTGGGCGTTTTTCTCGGCCACCGCCCCGAGGACCCGGCTCAGCTGGCCCGCTGGAATCACGTTCCCTATACCATTGCGCGCTCGCGCGAACTGCTCGCGGAGTGGGGATTTCCGCCGGCCAAGCTGGATGCGGTCGGCGCTGCGATCCGCACGCATCAGGCCCAGGACGAACCGGTGAGCCTGGAGGCAGTTCTGCTGCGCGATGCCGACATCCTGGAGCAGCTGGGCGCAATCGGCGCGCTGCGCGCCCTGGTCAAGATTGGCCGCGACACCCGCTATCCCACGTTTTCTTCTGTGCTTCCGGTGCTGCGGCGGGCGGTGGAGGAGTTGCCCGGAAAATTGCGCACGGCGGCCGCACAACAATTGGCCGCGTCCCGGGTTCAAACGATGAAGCTGCTGCTCGCCGCCATCGAAGAAGAGGCGGGAAGATTACTCCACTAGGTCGTATGAGCGGGCACCAGCCACGCCTGACCGGGAAGTTGCAGAGGGGAAATTGAGGGAGTCGCGCTACCATATTGATGGCGAAACCTTTGCTCGGCAACGCACAGGGTTTGCCAGGTTGCAGTCGCTGGCGAACTGCGAGGGGCATTCGTTTGACCTCCCGCCCGATGGAAGGAGCCCCGGATGTTTTTCAGGCGAACCGCAGTGTGCATGGCCGCACTGGCAGCATTGTGGGTGTCTCCGGTCATGGCCCAGGTGGTTCCAGCAGCCGAGCAGGGCGGTTTGCCGCTTGTGGCGGGCGCAGGCGTCTCAGGATTTAATATCGACTGGGGTCAGGATGCCTTCGGGCGGGTGCGCTACATGGAAGGGGTGACGGTTTGGCTGGACTGGAACCTGACCAGGCTGCCCGGTCCGAGCCTGTTGCGGGGGCTGAGCGTTGAGGTGGAGGGCCGGGATATCAACTTCGGGCTGCCGGCATCGCTTTCCAACGCAGAACTGCACGACACGGGTACCAATATGCGGCAAGATACCGGACTGGGCGGAGTGACTTACACCTGGAGAGGCTTTCACAGGGTCCATCCCTATGGCAAAGCTCTGGCCGGGATCGGAAGCATCGACTTTCCCCCTCTGGCCGCCTCGCCGCCTACGTATCGCCACGACAATCGAACCATCACAGCTTTTGGCGCCGGGGCCGATCTGCGCGTATGGAGAAGTCTTTGGGCCCGGGCAGACTGGGAGTACCAGTTTTGGCCGGACCTTTTCGGAAGCCCTCACCCCCTGACGCCTACCGGAATCACGATTGGCGCCGTCTATGACTTCAAAGGGCCTCACAACCAATAGGCTGCCGCGGCGGAAGCTAGGGCCGCAGATGCCACGAAAACGGAAGCAGGAAACAAAATCAGGACTGCCCCCGGAGTCGGACGGGAAGCAAGTGCAAAGAACAGTGGAAGTGCTTGACGGGACGAGGGTAATTGATTAAGTTGCAACTACGCAGTGCAACGCTTGAGACAAAATTGCCTGGTCTGCACAATCCACGACACAGAACTGCTGGATTGCGCATCCGCGTTTGGCCCGGACGGGCCATTGAATCCTTGGTCAATTTCGCTTTTTAAGAGGAGATCCAGCATGTTTTTCAGGCTGCTGTCCGGCATTTTGCTTGCAGCTCTCATCATTTCAGGGGCAGGTTCCGCCCTTGCCCAGACTGTCTACGACGCTGAACAAGGCAAACTGCCCCTGTCGTTTGGCGGCGGCGTCACCAACTTCGACCCCGACTTTTCCCAGGGGCCGGCTCCGACCTATCTGCCCAAGGCTGGTTTTGGACAAGGGCGCATGTGGGGCGCGATGGGCTGGGCCGACTTTGGCATTGGCATGGGACCAGCCTGGGTGCACCCTCTGAGCGTTGAATTTGAGTACCGGTCGACTTTTGCGGGCGGGACATCGGCCCAGAGCAATCTGGTGGAAAGCAACTTTGGCGGGGGGGCAACCTATACCTGGCGGAACTTCCGTACCTTCAGGCCTTACGTCAAATACATTTTGAGTTACGGGATGATCAACTTTACGCCCACCCCGTATCCGGGACACCCGCCCTATAGCGGGGATTCCAGATTTTCAGACGGGCTTGGCGGAGGACTCGAATATCGTCTCACCCAGCACCTCTGGCTTCGCGCCGATTACGAATACCAGTTGTGGGGACATATCTTCGGCGTGCAGGAGTTTTCTCCGCAGGGATTTACCTTGGGCGCGATGTACCACATGAACAGGCCCAGTTGGAAGCATTGAGATTGAATTTGAGCTGGCAAGCAATCACTGCCCAATTACCGCCGCGTTCCTCAGGCGCTCTGGGCGCCCAGAACTGCGTGGAAGACTGACCCGATTGCGCAGGCCGAGCACTCTAGCTTCAGGAAACTTCCGGCGATGAGTTTCTGGCCCGCCGGCTGCAAGCAACCGGCTGCACAAGAGCGCTCCACCCTTGCAGCGAGGGTGGAGCGCGCAAAGGCCCTGCGCGGGAAAACTCCAGCCTTCATCGGGGAAAGTAACTTACTCTGATGCGGGTAAGTACCTCAATATATGAGTACTTTTTGAGTATTTTCATCGTCACCCATGTTTGCGATACTCAGCTCTCGCTCCATTTGGGGGGAAAGCAAGCTTGGGGCATCCTGTTCGCTTTCAGAAGATTCTCGGAGTGCGGTTCATTGTGGGCGATGCGCACGATGCGATCGACCAGGTTTCCCGCCAGGGAGGACTGGTTGTGGTCCCGGCTGCCCCTGCACTCAAGAATCTGACCCAGGACAAGCGCTACCGCGAGGCGTTGCTCGGAGCCGATTTCGCCATTGCCGACAGTGCATTGATGGTATTGAGCTGGAACCTGATCCAGGGTGATCACATTCCCAAGCTGTCCGGGCTGAAGTACCTGCGGGCGCTGCTGGTGCGGCCGGAGTTTCGCGAGGCCGGGTCCAGTTTCTGGGTGATGCCCACGGTTCTCTCGGCTCATCGCAACCAGCTGTGGCTGAAGAAGAACGGAGTCAGCGTCTCGAGCGAAGACACCTATGCCGCTCCCATCTATGGAGCCAGCGTGGAAGACATGGAGTTGCTGCGGCGGCTTGAAGAGCGGCGTCCGCGCCACATCGTAATCGGTCTCGGCGGCGGCACGCAGGAGCGGCTGGGCCTTTTCCTCAAGCACAATCTGAGCTACAAGCCGGCCATTCATTGTACCGGTGCAGCCATCGCGTTTCTCTCCGGAGACCAGGTGCATATCCCGGTCTGGGTGGACCGAGCGGGGCTGGGCTGGCTCTGGCGCAGCGTCTCCAATCCGCCGCGTTACGGACCGCGCTACTGGGAAGCCTGGCATCTGGCGCCCATGATCCTGCGCTACCGGGATCGCCTGCCCTCAACCATCTGAAAAAAGTCAGCGGCCCGGTCGAGGATGACCGCAAGGGCATTGGCTGCGCGCCTGCGTTGGCTTTGCAGCGAGGCCGGCCGAAAGCCACGTCCAGTGAAGAGGGGCAATGTTTTCAACAGCCTGGCATGGACGAACAGGTCGGGAAGAATGAGCGGGCTGGGCGAAAGCCGTTTTCCGAGCAGCGCTTTTATGAAATACTGGTTCCTGTATCGAGATGACTTTTAGCATTTGTCTTTCATTCAGAACGATTTCCCAATTCCGGTGAACTTGCGATTCTTTGCATGCAAGCTCTGCTGGATCTTTGAAGAAGCCGCTCGTTCATGTTGCCGGGGTCTGTTTCAATGAGGCATCATCCTTCGCGGGAGAAGATCATTCCCCAGGGAGCCTGACAGTCCCGGGACCGGACTTTTTCAATTTGCTCGCCAGGTTGCCTTCAGAGGGTCATTGAGAGGATTCCCCCACGTGAGTTCCATCGCTGAAGTAACTGGTCGGTTCAGCACCCGGCCCATCCTGGGTGTGAATGTGGCCGTCAGCAGCTACGACAGAGTGGTGCAGCGGTGTCTTACCTGGGCCCAGGCCCGGGAGTCGCGCACGCTCTGCTTTTCCACCGTCCACATGATCATGGAAGCTGTTGACGATCCAGCATTTCTGGGCCGGCTGAACTCCATTGACGTGGTCAATCCTGACGGGATGCCTCTGGTGTGGGCGCTGAGCGCGCTGGGAGCCAGGAGTGCGCAGCGGGTATACGGGCCGGACGCGACGATATTGGTGCTGGATGCGGCGGAGAAGGCCGGCATTCCGGTGGGCTTTTACGGCGGAAGCCAGGCGGTTCTGGACGCATTGATTGCTGTGGTGCGCTCCAAGCACCCGCGGCTGAACATCGCTTTTTACGAAAGCCCGCCATTCCGGGCGCTTACGCCCGAGGAAGACGCGGCAGCGATTGAGCGCATTGCCGCCTCCGGGACGCGCCTCCTGTTCATCGGTCTTGGCTGCCCCAAGCAGGAGAACTGGGTGGCGGAGCACGCGGGCAAGGTTCCGGCTGTGATGCTGGCGGTGGGCGCGGCCTTTGATTTTCTGGCTGGGACAAAGCCGCAGGCGCCGCGATGGATGATGCGCTCCGGGCTGGAATGGCTGTTTCGCCTGGTGACTGAGCCGCGCCGCCTGGCCAGGCGCTACTTCAGGAACAACCCCCGCTTTGTCTTCAAGTTTCTCCGCCAACTGGTTGTGGGGCGGGCCTGAGGTGGATAATTTGGGTCGTGCCGGGCGGCGGCTGCCTTTTTTGGAGAGTAAGGCGTGACGATGGTAACCAGTTGTTTGGAACTTCGGGGTAAATCTCGGGGCGCTCGTATGAGACACTGAAGCAGCGCGATGGGACAAAAAACCGCACTCACGGCCCACTGGCCGCTGAGCTCTTTTCCGACGCCAGCTGCGTGCAAACCCGGGTCCGCACATGGTCTCCCGGCCATGATAAGCATCGAATAAATTGAGCGAGGTATAGCTGATGTCCATCCGTGGTGCAAAAGTTCTGGTTTGCGGTGCAGGCGGTTTTATCGGCGGCCATCTGGTGAACACGTTGTTTGCCGAGGGCGCGGCCAGCGTGCGCGCGGTGGATATCAAGCCCATCGACGAGTGGTACCAGGTGAATGCCGCGGCCGAAAGCCTGGTGCTGGATCTGAAGCTGCTGGAAGCCTCGCGGGAAGCGGCGGAGGGGATGGACGCGGTGTTCCAGCTGGCGGCCGACATGGGCGGCATGGGCTTTATTGAGAACAACAAGGCCCTGTGCATGCTGAGCGTGCTGACCAATACGCACATGATCCTGGCTTCGCGCGGATGCCGGCGTAAAGCGCTTCTTTTACTCGTCTTCGGCCTGCGTCTACAACGGCGACAAGCAGACCAACCCGGATGTGGTGGCCCTGAAGGAAGAGGATGCATATCCGGCCCTGCCCGAGGATGGCTACGGCTGGGAAAAGCTGTTCAACGAGCGCATGTGCCGGCACTTCCGGGAGGATTTTGGGCTGGAAACGCGGGTGGCGCGGTTCCACAACGTTTACGGACCGCTGGGCACCTGGACGGGCGGCCGCGAAAAGGCGCCGGCGGCCATCAGCCGCAAGGTGCTGGAGGCCAAGCACGCAGGGAAACACGAGATTGAGATCTGGGGCGATGGGCACCAGACGCGCAGCTTCATGTACATCGACGATTGCACCAGGGGCGTGATGGATATCTTCAGCAGCGACATTCTGGAGCCCATCAACCTGGGATCGAGCGAGCTGGTCAGCATCAACCAGCTGGTGGACATTGCCGAGGAGATTGCCGGGGTGAAGCTGGAGCGGAAGTACAACCTGAGCGCGCCCAAGGGCGTGAACGGGCGCAACAGCGATAACACGCTGATCAAGAAGTACCTGGGCTGGGAGCCCTCGATCAAGCTGCGCGACGGCATGGAGAAGACCATGGCCTGGATCGAAGAGCAGATGCTGACCGGGGTGGCGTCGAAGTAGACCGGGCCGAGGGAACTGACCGAAACCAGGTCCCGCAGCCCTGTGGCGGCCTTCTTCTGCTCACTCCGGTTACTCCTCGATCATGCATACTTCGCTGATTTGGGATGCATGTTCTGCTTCGAGCTCATCGTGTCGATCTTGCCTTCGACCTGGAAACCGCTCCAGAACAGCTTGTTGTATTGCAGGTTGGTTCCCGAATACTTGAAGAACGCTCCGGTGAGCGGGTTCGTCCAGCCGCTGCTGGCCACATGCTCGCGCCGCCAGGTGTGGGGGATATTGTGGCGCGTCAGCCAGCCCGAGCAATCCGGACAAACGCCCTTCAAAATGCAGGCGATCTGCGCCCCGCAGCTGGGGATCTGAGGTTTGGGAATTTGCAGCGTGTAATAAAGAGCCTGAACAATCGCCATCTCCGCATGCACATGATCCATACCCCCGCCGGAGACCGATACCTCGTCCTGAAGAATGATCGTGTGGCCTTCCGTCAGGGTGGGAAAATATTGCTTCGCCTCGGCGACGATGGTTCCCACGGGCTTTGCCTTGATGCCCTTGCATGCCACCAGCAGAATCGACTGGCTGTCTTTGTTGTAGATGTGGCCGATGGCAATCGTGTTGTAGTCGTTTTCGTCGTCCTGAGCTTGCTTGATTTCGACGCCGAAGAGGTTGACGCCGATCGTATGCAGAGCGTCCAGGTTGTTTCCCGCCAGAGAGGCGCCCACTTGCTGTGCTGCATCGCGCCGCCGGGTTTGCTTTTTTTGGGCAACTTCGTGATACGTCAAAGTATTAGTGGCCATCGTTCCTCCTCTCGACAACGCGATTGTATATCGCGTAAAGCAGAACAGACTCAACGGCCCCGTCCCTGTGCCTGCTGGCCAGATCCGCGTCCCTGGCCGGCCGGTTTCGAGCCGCCTGTCGCACTCCTTGTCAAATTCCCATGCGCCGGACTTGCCCCCCGGCGGCAATTGTCACCTGTCGAGTTCCAGTAAAAACCATCGCCCCATCTGCGGTCTTCGCCCGAATTCCAAACCCGATCGCAATTCATGCGTTTCTGTGAAAATGCCGGTTTCAGAAGCCGGGGCCGTTGATGCACAATGGATAGCGATATGAGCATTCGACTTGTAGTGCCCCAAGAGCTTCGTGGCGCCGTGGACCTGGCGGTTGCCGACTGGCAAGCCAACAGCAAGGTTGACCGTTTCTGGCAGAAGGACCCGAGCCTGTGGACGCGCGACGGCGAGGAGAACTGGCTGGGCTGGATCGATATTGTGGAACGCCAGCACAAGGAGCTGGGCGATCTGGCCGAGCTGGGGGCCGACGTGCAGACGGGCGGCTTCAAGAACGTCCTGCTGCTGGGAATGGGCGGTTCCAGCCTCTGCCCCGAGGTGCTGGCGGTGACCTTTGGCCAGCAGACCGGCTTTCCCGCTCTGCATATCGTCGACTCGACGGACCCGGCCTACGTGAAGGCGGCTGCGGACAAGCTGAAGCTCTCTGAGACGCTGGTCGTGGTGGCCAGCAAATCCGGCTCCACGCTGGAGCCCAACGTGCTGAAGCAGTACTTCTTCGACCAGATGTCGTTTGCCGTGGGCGCGGCCAAGGCGGGGAGCCACTTTCTCGCCATTACCGACCCCGGCTCGAAGATGGAGCAGGTGGCCAAGGCGGATGGGTTCCGCTATATCTTCTACGGCGACCCGCAGATCGGCGGGCGCTACTCCGCGCTGTCGAATTTTGGCGTGGTGGCCGCCACCGTGGCGGGGCTGCACATCAGCCAGTTGCTGGACGAAGCCGGCAAGGCCGTGGCCGCGGCCAAGCTCCCGCCCGCGGATAATCCGGCGGTGGGACTGGGCCTGCTTCTGGGCTCCGCTGCCAACGCCGGGCGCGACAAGATTACTGTCTTCACCTCGCCGGAGATTTACGACATGGGCGCATGGCTGGAGCAGCTGATTGCCGAGTCGACGGGCAAGCTGGGCAAGGGAATTACGCCCGTTGACCGCGAAGCCATTGGCCGGCCGGAGGTCTACGGCAACGACCGCATCTTTGCCTACGTGAGGCTGAAGGGAACGGCCGATTCCAGCCAGGACGCCAAAGTGGCCGCGCTCGCAGCCGCCGGGCATCCCGTGGTTCACATTGAGATCGAAGACCTCTACGAGATCTTTGGCCAGTTCTTCACCTGGGAGATTGCCACGGCGGTTGCCGGGTCGGTGATGGGTATTAATCCGTTCAACCAGCCGGACGTGGAGAGCGCCAAGATTGAGACCAGGGCGCTGACAACGGAGTACGAGAAGACCGGAACACTTCCGCGGCGGGAGGCGGTGCTCAACGATGCCGGCGTGGGCATCTACGCCACCGACGCCTACGCGGCCACGCTGAAGGCGGCTGCGCAAGCCGGGCCATTGGGCTGGACGCTGGCCGGAGCGCTGAAGGCGCATCTGGACCAGGTGAAGGCCGGCGACTACTTTGCCACGCTGGCGTTTTTGCCCATGTTCCCCGAGCACGAAGCGGCGATCCAGGGCTTCCGGCACAAGGTGCGCGACAAAAAGCGCGTAGCCACTTGCGTGGGTTTTGGTCCGCGGTTCCTGCATTCCACGGGTCAGGATTACAAGGGCGGTCCAAACACCGGCGTCTTTCTCCAGATCACCGCGGACCACGCTGTGGATGTGGACATTCCGGGGCAGAGGTACAGCTTTGGCGTGGTGATCGACGCGCAGGCCGCCGGGGATTTGGCGGTGCTGGAGTCGCGCGGGCGGCGGGCGCTGCGCGTGCACCTGGGAGCGGATATCGCAGCCGGGCTGAAGACGATTGCGGCCGCCATTGACAGGGCGCTGGCTTAAGGGCAGCCGGAGGTTAGCCCCCCGGCTGCAAGGGCTCCTTGCGCTTTCGCCTCATCTTTGTAGTTTTTCCAAGACCGCTGCGCAACTCTCCTGGCGTTCTTAGAGAGGTTTGACGTAGATGTTTCTCCATCTGCACACAGCTCCCGGAGCCCAGCGCTGGCTGGCCAATGGGTCGGAGGGCAGGTTGTCGTGAACCTCGAGTGAGATGTGACCTGCGCGTCCAACGGTGGCAAGCACCTTGTCGGGATCCCAGCTGTACATCTTCATCCTGGCGGTATCCAGCTCGGCGACCTTGAGACCGTTGATCCATGTGGTCAGATGGGGCAGCGCGCCCACGCTGCGGATGCGGAAGCGATTCCAACCGTTCAGGTTCCAATTGCGCAGAAACTCCTCCACGGGCACCGCGTAATCGAGTGGAACCAGGTTGGTTTTGTCCACTGGTTCGGAGGGCTTTTCGGGAACGAGACGCAGCAGGCGGCCATCGGGGCCAACTTCCCCCGTAAAGCAGTAGGAGACGGCATGGAAGTTGCCAACCCAATTGCCAAAATAGCCGCCAATTCCGCCGTGGGGACGGTGATCGAGAAGAGTCTGGAAGCCGACATTGCCCTGCGCAGTGGTCCGCACATAAATACCGGTGTCCACCATCCAATCGGGCCGCGCTTCGATTTCCAGTTCAAAGTCTGAGAATGTCTCGTCGGATACCAGGTAACACCCGAATCCGGGCTTTTCCTGGCCGCCCACGATGATTCCGTCCTGAACGCTCCAGTTGCCCAGGCTGGGCCGCTGCAAGTCGCGCGGTTTCCGGGTCCAGCCATTCAGTGAGACGCCGTCGAAGAGGGACCTGAACCCGTCGCCTTTGCCGGTCGCGGGCGGTATCTTATCCAGCCGGGGCGCAAACAGATCGGATGCGGCAAGTTGCGGAACCGCGAACGCACTTGCCAGCGCGGCCGCCCCTTTCACGAAACGCCTGCGGCTTGGTTCTGAAAACATGCCTTTCATAGCTTCCTCAATTCCTTTTGTTCAACACGCCCAGGGCCGGAGGGCCCTGGGGTATTTTCCAATCCCGGATCAGATCGAGGGAACATCGATCCAGCCTCGCGTCCGATGACTCTCGAGCTCGGCCTCAACGATGACCAGCTGGCGCAGCCCGTCGGCAAACTGTGGATACTCGGGACTCGCGCCGGGAGTGCCGACCGCGGCGTAAAAGCGGCGGAACATCTGCTTGGTTGTGTCGTCGTATCCCTCGGCGTGGCCGCCCGGCAGGTCGGCATAACCGCGTGCCTCGGGCTTCAAAAGGGACGGATCTTTAAGCAAGACCTGGTTGCCTGTCTCGCGGTGGCCAATCCACAGCTCATTGGGACGCTCCTGGTCCCATGCGGCGGAAGCTTTTGTTCCGTAGACTTCGATGCTGAGTCTGTTCTTGCGTCCGGCCGCGGCCTGGCTTGCAACCACACTGCCGCGTGCGCGCCCGCCCATGTGAAAGATGACCGCGCCAAAATCTTCCGTGTCGACCGGCCTTTCGATGTAGTCTTCAGGGCCCAGCAGCTTGTTGGCAAAGGTTTCGATTGCGCGCTTGGGCTCCCGGCGGGTGGGATGGAAAGTCTGCAGATCGGCGCAGAGGGAGCTGACACGCAAGCCGGTGATGTGCTCGGCCATGTCGAACCAGTGCGAGCCGATATCGGCCATGCAGCGCGAGGCGCCGCCGACCTTGGAATCGATGCGCCAGTTCCAATCCGTGTCAAGCAGCAGCCAATCCTGCGCATAGCCGCCCTGCACGGAGAGGATCTCGCCCAGTTCGCCGGCTTCGCGCATACGGCGTATCTGCTGCACCATGGGGTAGTAGCGCAGGTTGTGACAGACGCAATTACGCACTCCCTTTTCCGCGGCAAGATCCACCAGTTGTCTCGCCTGCTCCGCGGTCGTCGACAGGGGCTTTTCACACGCCACGTGTTTGCCCGCCAGAAGCGCCTCTTTGGCCATGGCAAAGTGTTCTGCGTTGGGCGTGCAGATGTGGACCGCCTCAATTGCAGCATCGTTCAGGATGGTGTGGTAGTCCGCCGTCGCGGCGGGAATGGCAAAGCCCGCGGCCAACCGCTGGGCGCCTTCAACGTGAATGTCGGCGAGGGCCGCCAATTCCACCCATTCCAACCGACGCACTGCGTCCAAATGTACGCGGCCGATAAAGCCCGTACCCAGAATTGCCGTCTTGATCTGTTTCACCCTGCTCTCCTTGCTCAGCCTGGAACTACGGCAACCATTGTACGCGCCAACTGCGCCCCATCTTTTTCCCGGGCGTCCCTGTGCAGATCGATACAGCAGGCGGAGCCCTTCAACTGCGATGCTCGTATCTTGACCAGTTCGCGCAGGGAGGGCTCCAAACCGCTGGCATTGAGTACCTTACCCAGCGCCAGCAGCGCCTGGATTACCGCCAAGAAATGCCTTGCCGCACTTCAGCCGCTCCACCATCGTTTGCCCTCTTTCCCGGCTGGATGCCGGGCGCTGGATTTGGTTGCCACAACCCGGAGCGGCGGGGTGCTTGCGAGGGATAATGACTCCAGAACGCACCCTCCGGCATCTTGATGGAGGGTGCGGAACTTTTTCCGGTGGTTGGTGTTCACACCGATGACGGCTCCCGCAGAAGCCCGTCTAAATGGATGAAATCGTCCAGACAGGTGAAGCAGGGAGCAGCACCTCAGGCAGAGGAGAAATTAAGCAATGAATCGCTCGTTAGTCAAGAAGATGATTCCGCAGGTTCTGGCGTGGACCGGCATGGTAGTCCTGTGCAGTGCGGTTGCGGTTGCCCAGGCGCAGACTTCCACGCCGGCGGGGACTGACCAGCGCACCGACGGCCAGATCGAAATGGACGTTGTGCACGCACTGGACGCCTCCAAGGCGCTGAAGAACGACATGATTACCGCAGCCACCATCCAGGGCGAGGTGACGCTGACCGGCACGGTTGCGAGCGACGCTTCCAGCGAGCTGGCCGAGTCCATCGCCGGGCACGTGGTGGGCGTAACCAAGGTGAACAACCAGCTGAAGGTTGGCAACCCCCAGGATGCGCAGGCTGCTGACCAGGGTGCCCAGCAGATGGCCGATACGCAGCCCGATGACCAGGGCGCGCCGCCGCCTCCAGCGGCCACCGATGGACCGTTGCCGATGCCCAACCAGGGTCAGGATCAGGGTCAGAATCAGGCCCAGGCGCCGCCTCCGGCTCCCTATCCACCGAGCCGCCCGCAATATGCGCCCGCCTATCCTCCGCAGGGGCAGTATGCTCAGGGCCCGCCTCCAGCGCCGGCATACGAGCAAGCCAGGGGCCCGGTCACCGTTCCGCAGGGAACGCTGTTGCAGTTGCGCACCAGCGAGTCTTTGGACAGCAAGCACGCCAAGGACGGCCAGCCGATCCAGCTCACCGTGATTCGCGACGTTGCCGTTGGCGGCGTGCTGGCCCTGCCCAAGGGCGCCACGGTGCACGGTGTGGTGACCGAGGTCAAGCACGTTGGCTCCGGCGACCTGGGCGGCAGCTCTGAGCTGGCTCTGAAGCTGACTTCGCTCGACCTGGGTGGGCAGAGCTATCCGCTGGATAGCGACCAGTTCAAGGTGAAGGGGCCGAACAAGGCCGGTCAGACCGTGGGCAGCGCCGTGGGTGGCGGAATTCTGGGCACCATCATCGGTTGCGCAGTGGGCCGCGGCTTTGGATGTGCGGTGGGCGCAGGCGCGGGCGTGGCGGCAGGCACGGCAGCCGGTGCGGCGTCTTCCGGACCGCAGGTCTGGATTCCGGCTGAAGCGCTTGTAACCTTCCACTTGAATACGCCGCTGACCGTTACCCCGGTCAGCTTGCAGGAAGCCGCTCGGCTGGCGCAGGGCCTCTACCAGGGCGGACCGAGCCTCTATCGCCGTGGACCGTACCCGTACTACGGCGCGCAGTATGCCGGGGCTTACCCCTACTACTATGGCGGCCCGGTTTACTATCGCCCGTACTACATGGTGGGCGGGGCTTACTACTGGCGGTAAAGGCAGGGAACAGGGATCAGAAAACACGGCGGGCATCCCGGAGGACGGGATGCCCGCTTTGCGTTTGGTAGAGGCTCAGACCCACAAACTTGAGATTGGGAGGGCGAAGAGGCGATCTCCGAAGGGGACAGTGTTCTCTCCGTCGTAAAGCACAACGCCCAGCTTGAGCCGGTCGCCCAGGATGTTTCTCACCTTGCGGAGTCCCTTGAAGTCGCTGGCATACACGGTCGCGCTTGCCTTCACCTCGATTCCGACCATGGATCCGCTTCCGTCTTCGAGGAGGATGTCCACCTCGTCCTGATCCTTGTCCCGATAGTGACTGAGCGTATAGGTCGTGTCGGACCAGCCGGCCTGCTTCAACACCTCGGCAAAGACAAACGTCTCCAGCAGGGCCCCAAATGCATGGCGGTCGGCGGTCACCTTCTCCGCGGTGAGCCCCAGCAGGGAAGCAAGCAGGCCGGAGTCGAGGAAGTGCAGCTTGGGAGTCTTGACCAGCCGGTTGAGCTCGTTCCGGTGCCAGGGTGAGAGTCGGTGGAGAAGGAACAGCTGTTCGAGAATACCGATGTACTTGCGCGTGGTCTTGTCGTCCAGTCCCAGCTGGCCGCCGATTTGCGTAAAGTTAGTGAGCTGTCCCGAGTAATGGGCAAGAACCTGGAGCAGGCGAGGCAACTGGTCGCTCTTTTCGATCTCCGCAATATCGTGCACGTCTCGCTGCACGATGGCTCGGACGTAGTCGCGTGCCCAGGCCTGGCGGCGGCGGGGGTCCTTGCGCTCGAGCATCTCCGGATAGCCACCGGTGACCACGGTCTGGACCAGCTCGCCGCCGATGAGAAGGTCGCGCGGCCGCGCCGTCCGGCCTGCGAAGGCCGCCTTGAGGAAGGATGGCTTCCTGCCCGCGATCTCCGCCCGTGAGATAGGCAGAAGCGTTACGATCTCCATGCGTCCGGCGAGGCTCTCGGATACCTGCGGCAGGGTGAGGATGTTGGCGGAGCCGGTCAGCAGAAAGCGGCCCGGTCGCCGGTCGCTGTCGACGGATTGCTTGATGGCACGCAGCAGTTCCGGCGAACGTTGCACTTCGTCGATGGTGATGCGATTGAATCCGCGCACAAAACCGGCCGGGTCGTTGCGTGCCGCAGCCAGCGCGGTGCCGTCGTCCAAAGTGACATATTCGCGTTTACTGCCCAGCAGGTGGCGAACCAGCGTTGTCTTTCCGCACTGGCGCGGGCCGATGAGCAGGATCACCGGGGTATCCTTCAGCGCGGTGGCGATGCGCGTCGCGGAAAACCTCGCGAAGATCCGAGAATCTTTATCGGCCATCTCGGACAATTATAGCGTCTGATCCGGATTATGTGTTCGTCCAATTCGGATTATTGTTTCACCTCGTCCGGGATAAGATCTCATCCAAGTCGGATTATAGGAGCGTCTAATCCGGATTAAAGGATCGTCTGATCCGGATTTAAAGAGGCGTAAGCGCTCCGTATGCGGGCTCCGGACAGGCGGCAGACAACAGGCTCTAGGCCGCGGGAGGGCCGCTGCGGGGGCGAGTCAGCTCGCTGCGGATGCGATTGTATTCGGCGCCTTGCTCAAGCAGCACCTGCGCAGCGAAACAGCCTTCGGCGCGCAGCAGTCCCAGCTGCAAATGTTCGGGCTCAATTTCGGGCGAGCCGAACGCGATGGCCTCGAAGCGAGCGTAGAAGATCGCACGCCGGGCCTTTTCTGTATACCGCTCGAACAGCTTCTTTCTCCCAGGTCAATTTGGGGTTGAGCACCCAAACCGGACTTCCGGGTTGTCTGTCGTCTATAATGGCAGAGAATCGCGCCAATCGAGAATTGCGCGATAATTGCGCATCCCAAGGGAGATGCCCGCCCTGCAGCCCTGGCCCTTTGGCCCGTGCCGGCTGGAGAGGCCACACCCTGCCCGCGCGTAGAGAGTAGAAGGTTCAAGTACCCGCATGATTCGTTTCCTGCAAAGAGACAGCCGTGTCGTCAAGGCATTTTTCGTGGTCATCATCGGGATGGCCTCCATTTCCATGGTCGTGTACCTGATCCCCGGCCTTACCGGCCAGGGCGCCGCGTCCGCCGATACCTATGCCGTGGTGTATCCCCACTGGTACAGCAAGCTGCTGTCTTCCGGCGCATCCGTGAGCCAGGAGAAGGTGGACAAGATGGCCCGGGCGCAGTTGGCGCAGCAGCGCTACCCTGACAACCCGGTGATTCTGAACCTGTTTGAGCAGCGCGTGGGCCAGCAGCTGGTGCAGCAGGAGGTTCTGCTGGTGGAAGCCGAGAAGCTGGGCATCCGCGCCACTGAAGACGATGTGCGCCAGTACCTGCAAACCGGCTCTGCCGGCGCGGTACTGTTTCCCGGCGGCAAGTTCATCGGCGACGACCAGTATGCGGCGCTGGTGGCCAACCGCTTCAACATGTCGGTCTCCGAGTTTGAAGACGACGTGCGCCACGACATCGCCATCCGCCGCTTGCAGGCGCTCATCACCGGCGGCGTCACCGTGGGCGACCAGGAAGTGCGCGACGACTACCGCAAGAACAACATCAAGATCAAGTTCGACTACGCGGTCATCTCTTCCGACGATATCCGCAAGGGCATCAACCCCTCTGACAGCGATCTGGAAGCCTTCTTCAAGAAGAACGCGGCACGCTATGCTTCCGCGGTTCCTGAGCAGCGCGTGATTACCTACTTCGCGTTTACGCCCAACGAGATTCCCGGCGGTGTTCCGCAGCCCACGCAGCAGGAGATCAAGGCCTACTTCAACGAGCACCAGAGCGAGTACCAGACGCCGGAGCAGGCTCGCTCGCGGCACATTCTCATCAAGGTGGATGCAAGTGCGGATGCCAAGACCGACGCGGCCGCCAAGGCCAAGGCAGAGGATATTCTGAAGCAGCTGAAGGCCGGAGCCAACTTTGCCGACCTGGCCAAGAAGTACTCTGACGACCCGGGCAGCAAGGACTCCGGCGGCGAGCTGCCCTTTGCGCAGCACGGCACCATGGTTCCGGAGTTCGACAAGGCCATCTTCTCGCAGAAAATTGGCGACACCGAGATTGTGAAGAGCCAGTTCGGCTATCACATTGTGCAGGTGGAAGAGCGCAAGGCGGCGCACTCGCAGGACATCAGCGAGGTGCTGCCCACCATCCAGGCCACGCTGATCCGCCAGAAGGCGGCGGCCGCGGAAGAAGCCTACGCCCACTCGCTCACCTCCGAGGCCATCAGGAACGGCTTGGAGAAGACCGCCGCCGCGCACAAGCTGGCCGTGGCCACCACGCCTCCGGTAGGCAAAGGCGGCGTGATTGCCGCGCTGCCCGACGGCTCCCAGCTGATCGCAAAGGCCTTTGATGCCAAGCAGGGCGATCCGCCGCAGTCGGCGCCCACTGGCGAGGGTTACGCCATCTTCCAGGTCACCGGTATTCAGCCGGCGCATGCGCCCGTGTTTGCCGACTGGAAGACGCATGTTCTCGATGACTATCGCGACGAACAGCTGCCGCAGTTGCTGAACGCCAAGACGCAGGAACTAGCCAACAAGGCCAAGGCCGAGAACGATCTGGCCAAGGCGGCCAAAGAAATGGGCGCTACGCTGAAGACCAGTGACCTGGTTGCACCCGACGGACAGGTTCCCGACCTGGGCCAGGTGGCGCAGGTGGCCCCGCAACTGCTCGACATGAGCGTGGGCGCCATCAGCGGGCCCATCAACGCGGAACGCAACGGCGTGGTGGCCAAGATTCTGGACAAGCAGGAGCCCACCGCGGACGAGATCGCAAAAAACTTTGACCAGACACGCGATCAGATTCTGGAGCAGCGCCGTTCCGACGCGTTCAATGTCTTCCTGAGCAACGTGATGGCCGAATACAAGAAGGACAAGCGCATCCAGCTCAACGCCAAGGCGCAACAGGGCCCGCAGGTTCCGGGCCTGTAAACCGCAGGGCTTCAATGGTGGCAACAGCAAGGCCCGCAACCTGGATGGTTGCGGGCCTTGCTGCGTGTGCGCCGCGATCGCCGTCAGATCCGCTGGGCAGCGCCTTGCGCTTGAATGCGCTTCATGGTGTGCCAATAGTCGCCAAGCTGCCGTTTGCCGAGGCGTGAAAGCTCCACTTCCGTGCGCGTTTTTTTGCCCAGCAGCACCCGTTCGATGTTCACCAGTCCGGCTTCTTCCAGACGCGTCAGTTGCACCGACAGGTTGCCTTTGCTCAGTCCGGTGGCCGCCTGCAGAAATACGAAGTCGGCGCTGGTGCAGGCGGAGAGAACGGTGAGAATCGCAAGGCGCGCCGGCTCGTGAATCACCCGGTCCACCTCGGGAAATCCCGGTTGTCTCTCAGGCATCGGCTTCCTCGCTCGCTGGGCCCAGCAGGCTGAGCAGCAGCATGTGATCGGCGACGCCCAGCGCCAGCATGACGGCGCAAAGGCTGGAGAAGTAGACCCATCCATCGAGGTGAGCAAAGCGGTTTGCCAGGGCGGCCGCGGCAATCAGCAAACCGCCCAGCCCGTAGGCGATGCGGCGCAGCGGCGGGTTCTCCGCGTCGAACATTGGCTGGCTCATCAGGGCCGCCAGAAGGTAGGGGAAGAACGCGTTCGACTGATGCAGCCCGCAATAAACTGCCCAGGCAAGCATGGAGGTCCAGAACAGGAAGAACAGCGGACCTCTGCGCCGCTGATTTATCAGGCGCAGCGGATCGGGCTTGAGCCAGCCGAAGCGGCGCTGGTAGTAGAGGCTGGCCATCCAGTACCACAGGCCCTCGACGGCGAGCACAGCCAGGCAGACGCTCCAATCCGCCGCGGGGCCAAGAGCCGTTGAGGATATCTTCAGCCACTTCACAGCGGCCCCAAGCGCCAGCAAGGCTGCCCATACGGGTGCAAAGCGCAGGCTTTGCAGGTCGTAGTAGCGGTGGGTGAGAAAGAGGAGGCGGTGCTGCTGGTCCATAATTTAGGTTTATATCATAAACCGGTTTAGATCTGTAAGGAAATTGCACCCGCTGGCCGGGATTCGAGACGAAGTTCAATCTGGTTTGCAGTAATGCTGGGCTATGCACAGACGCTGAAGGGGCACGGCCTGTGCCGTACCTCTTCACGAACGACCCGGATTGTGATGGCGGCTGCGGCTTGCAGATGCCGTCAGCGCAGCCCGACCGTCTGGAACGGCAGTCCTGTGGTGGGCCAGTGACCGGGCTGGGCGTCCACGTTGGGAGCAATCGAAACTCCCTTTGCCGATGCGGGCGCTACCGTGACGTTCCACCCATCCACCACCACCAGCGCGTCCTCTCCATTGAATGCGCTTGCGTCGGCTTCGAGCGTGATGGTCTTTGATTGATCGGTTGCCAGCGAGATGTAGTTATCGCTGGCGAAGACCGGCAGGATGCGTTCGTCAGAGTGAGCCCGGCGCAACTGCAGGTGCGCCATGAGCGCGATGTCTTTGGTCGGATTGTGCAGCCTGACGGTGACCACGCGCCTTCCATCCGTTTCGCTGCTGGAGATCTGCGCCTCCAGCTTCACCTCGGGCAACTGGTTCAGAGCGGTGAAGTCGTCAGGATGCTCCGCGGCCGCGTGCCAGTAGAAGTTCGACGAGATCGGCTTGCCTTCGGAGTTACGCAGTTCCAGCTTGAATGAAATGGACCGGCGAGATGGAAGCCGGGAACTCGACCGCACCAAGATTCGTGACCGCCGAGCCCGGCGCCGTGACCTTCACTTCGTTCTGCGCGGCCAGCTTGCCGTCGAGATCGTAAATGGAGACATGCGCTACCGCGCCTGTGAGCGGCTCCGGCAGGTTGTTGATCACCTGCAGTTCGCCAGTGGCCTCGTTGAACTGGATGTGCACCATCTCGCCGGCGTGTTTGACGGCGAAGAGCGAGGAGTTGGGCTCCAGGTCGTAGTGGTAGAGCTGCCACACAAAGCTGGGCTGCGCGGGGTTGCTCATCCAGGTGATGACCGCCGTGGTGGGATGGAACATCTGCGCGTTGCGGCCCTCGTACATGGCGCGGAAAGCCTCGTAGTTCATCAACTGCGCCTTGCGCACGAAGTCGGCCAGGTTGGCGACTTTGCCGTAGCGCGCGGCCAGGATCAGCGGGATAGTTGTCGCCGCTGCTGCGCGCCCTTGGCCAGGTCGTGCTCGGCCCAGTCGTCGTTGATCGTCTCCCAGTCCTTTTTCGGCATCATGCCGTGGATGGACTCGAGAGTGGGCACGGAGACGGTGCCGGTCTCGGTCTTGAAGTAGTCGTCGGTGACAGTGTAGAACTCGCGCGGGGTGCGCCAGTGGTAGGGGCCGTGGGAGCGCACGCCCGGCCCGTCGGTGGAACTGGGCTGGTAGCGGCGCGTGGGTTCCAGCTCGGCCAGCAGCTTGCGCAGGGCGGCGTCGATCTCCGGCGGCGGAAAGCCCTCGTTGCGCGCGCACCACAGCACGATGGAGGGATGGTTGCGGAAGCGCAGAATCTTGTCGCGCACATTGGCGATATAGGTGTCGAGGTCGGTGGGGTCGGGTCCGTCGCTGGGATTGGGCTGGAAGAATTCGTCCCAGACCAGAATGCCGTACTTGTCGCACAGCTCGTAGAAGTCTTCGCCGGTGCTCTGGCCCACCCAGTTGCGGATCAGGTTCAGATTGGCCAGCTGGTGCATGCGAATCTGCGGCATCGAGCCGCTCGCGCGGGATGCGCTTCAGGGCTTCATCCAGGCCCCAGTCGCCGCCGCGGATGAAGATCGGCACGCCGTTGACGGAGATGGTGAGCGTGTCGGTGCCGGGCACGCTGTAGGTGATCTTGCGGACGCCGAAGCTGACGTCCTGCGCGTCGGAAACCTGTCTTGCCGACCTTGAAGCTCAGATGCAGCTGGTAGAGATTCTGCGGCGCCGTAGCCGTTGGGCCACCAGAGGCGCGGATGGTCGAGGTGCAGCGCGGGCGTGGTCTTGGGATCGAAGCTGACGATCTTGCTTGCTGTGCGGGGCGAGCTTCGACCGGCTGCTCGAAGGCAATGTTCTTCGATGCTGCCCTGCGAGCACGCCCTGTCACCGGTTTGTTCGCTGACATTCTCGACCGTGGCCTGCACGGCTACGTCGGCCGAGTCGGTCGCGGCAGGGGAAGGTCGGTGGTGACGAGCGGATCCTTCACCACCACCGGGCCGGTGGCGGAGAGAAAGACCTTCTGCCAGATGCCGGTGTCGCGGTCGCGGATGGCGGGAATCCAGTCCCAGCCGATGGTGCAGAGAAACGTAGGCCCGTCGATGGCGGTCTCGCCGCCGTTCTGTCCCGATGCCGTTGCGCAGGGTGTGCTCGTGGGAGATGCCGGGGTGGGGCTGCGGCGCCACCAGCACGGCCAGCACGGCCTTCTTGCCCGGCTTCACGTTGGCCGTGATGTCGAAGATGCCGCGGATGAAGGCGCCGCGCGTTGTGCCCACCTGCACGCCGTTGACCCACACCGTCGACGGAGTAGTTGATGCCGTCGAAGTTGAGCCAGACGCGCTGGCCCTTGTACGCCTTGGGCACGTCGATCGTGCGTGCGATACCAGTACGAGGTGCGCGCCAGGCTCTCGGGAATGTTTTCGGGCCGGTTGTTTTCGCCGTAGAGCGGCTCGGGATAGACGTGGTTGTTCACCAGCGTGGTGAGCACCGTGCCGGGAACCGTGGCCGCATACCAGCCCGCGGGTGTTGAAGGCTGCGCGTGAAACTTCCGCGCCGGCCTGCGGAACTTTGGCCACATCCTGCAACTGCCAGTCCCCGCTGATGGTCATGGGTGCGGGCACGGCCGGCGCGGGCGACGCGTGTACCGCGGCCGAAACTGCTGATATCGATATCACGACAAGTCCAAGAGAGCGGCAGATTTGGGAGCGCACGGAAGGATTTCCTCGCAGTTTTTCGCTGGGATTTGCGGCCGGTTCTGGCCGGACACAGGGATTATATACCCGCCCCCGCCGGTGTGGAATCGACCACGCGCACCCCTCCATCCGATAATGAAGGCATGGATTTCTCTCGTTCGTCCGGAGTGCTTCTGCACGTCAGCTCGCTGCCTTCCTATGGAGGCATCGGCGACCTGGGTCCCGCCGCCCATGAGTTTGTAGCCTTTCTGGCCGCGGCCAAACAGCATGTGTGGCAGGTTCTGCCGCTGTGCCCCACCGGCTACGGCAATTCGCCGTATGCGGGCTCGTCGGCCTTTGCCGGCAACCCATCCCTCATCAGCCTGGAGTTTCTCTGCGACTGGGGCTGGATCGAGGTCGACCGCATCGCGGGCCTCGCCGGGCGTTCCGGCGCCGTGGACTTCGAAAGGGTGGAACATCAGAAGTTACCGCTGCTGCACGAGGCGGCGGGGAATTTTCTCGATCGCGCGCCGCACGATCCCCGGTTGGCTGCGCATTGGGCGGAGTTCGAGCAGTTTTGCCTGGACGAAGCCGGTTGGCTGGTGGACTACGCCTTCTACGCCGTGCTGCGCAGGGAGTTCAATACCGGCGCGTGGACGGCGTGGCCGGAGGCGGTGCGCAAGCGCAAGCCTGCGGCGCTGGCGCAGGTTGCGCAGAAGCATGGCCGCGCGCTGGCCGTGGAGCAGGTGCTGCAGTTCGCCTTCGCCAGGCAGTGGAACCTGCTGCGGGCGGCGGCCGCAAAGAACGCGATCAGGATTCTGGGCGATGTGGCCATCTTCGTCAACATGGACTCGTCCGACGTGTGGGTGCACCCGGAGCTGTTCGAACTGGATGAGGAGTTGAAGCCCATCCGCATCGCCGGCGTGCCGCCGGATTATTTCTCGCCCACCGGCCAGCGCTGGGGCAACCCGCTCTACCGCTGGGATGTGCTGGCAGCCACCGGCTTCGACTGGTGGATCGATCGCATTCGCCGCGCCTGCGCCGTGTACGATCTTGTCCGGCTGGATCACTTCCGCGGCTTCGAGGCCTTCTGGGCGATTCCGGCGGAAGAGGAAACGGCCATCAACGGCAAGTGGGTCAAGGCGCCCGGCCTCGAACTCTTCCGCGCGCTGGAAGCGGCGCTGGGACCGCTGCCGCTGATTGCCGAGGACCTGGGCGTGATTACCCCGGAGGTGGACGCGCTGCGGCTGGAACTGGGCATGCCGGGAATGAAGGTGCTGCAGTTCGGCTTCGACGGCTGGGAGGCGCATGGACACTTGCCCCACCAGTTCACCGTGGGAACCGTGGCTTACACCGGCACCCACGACAACGACACCACGCAGGGCTGGTGGTCCACGGCCAACGCGACCACCCGCGCGGCGGTGGAGGCGTTTGTGGGGCCTGTTGGCGGCCGCCCGGTGTGGCCGCTGATCCGCGCCACCAATGCCAGCGTGGCCGAACTGGCCATTGTTCCTGCGCAGGATCTGCTGGAACTGGGTTCCGAGGCGCGCATGAACACGCCGGCCGTGGGCGCAGGGAACTGGGGCTGGCGCGCGCCGGAGGGTAGCTGGACGACGGAACTGGCGGAAAAGCTGGAGGCTCTTGTGGATGTTACGGACCGGGACAACGACCCGCTTGGTCCAGTCACGCGAGAGGTGCCGAGCTAGCGGTGTCCGATGCACCAATGGTCGTTTGAGTTTTGAAAGGGCATGACGTCAGCCGTGCCGCAATTGCGACTAGATGACTCCGGTCTTTAGCCCCCAGGGTAATGTCGGCGCGGTCCTCGAGATTGTTTCCTCAGAACCAGCTCCGCGGAAATTCGTAGATCAGCAGCATCTTGTCGATCAGCGCGCGCGCTTCGTCCTCGGTAATCCCCTTGGCAAAGCGCTCGGACTTCTTGTTAGCCTCGAAGCGGATGCAGCTGGAGTTCGGGTTCAGCACGGACTTCTGCGTGGCCAGTCGTGTGGGCGGCACAAAACGTATGCGGTTGATCTGGCCGGTTTGAAAGGTGCGCGTGGCCAGTTCAACGCCGAAGACCCGCTTCTGAATCTTCACCTCGGGCGGAATCAGAGTGACAAGCGTATCGCCGGTCATGGTCCAGGCCAGCCAGCATACGAAGTAAATGAACCCCAACCCGTAAATGCCCAGCGCGACCATCTGCAGGGCGAAGTTGGTATCTTCAGCGTGAGGCCCTGCCAACAGCTTCCAGTAGCGAACGGTCGCGAACACCAGGCAGATGGTAACCAGGGGTGCATAGATGGCCGCAAAGGGGCCGCGGCGAACAGGGATTGCGACGCGAATTCCGCGGCCGGCAATCTCCCACATCAACCTGCCGTGCAGAGCTTGCAGCATGGGGTTGGCTCCTTGCCTAGAGATAGTAGCGCGCTCTACACTGAGGCGGCCAGATGCAAAGCTGAGTGCGCCCATTTTTTGAAACTGAGAGCGCGCCGGTTCTGGTTCCAGGTTTGATTGTTGATGCCGCGTCACCACCGGATTTCCGCCTTCGTTTGTCTGTGCCATCTCGCTGCTGGCTGCATCCTGGTTGCCGAGCTGGCCGCGCCGGGCCTGCTGCGCGCGCAGGGCGCCGGCGCGCCTGTCTTCCGCAACACCGATCCCTCCGTGGCCTACGTGGGCTCGAAGACCTGCGGCGAGTCCGGCTGCCATGCCGACATCAATCGCGACTACATGCCCACCCCGCACGGCCAGTCCATGACGCTGGCCAACATCCCCAGCGACCTGGCCCGTGTGCCCCAGCCGGTAACCGTCTTCAACCCGGCCAACAAACGCTACTACACCGTTTACCAGCAGAACGGCGATCTCTACCAGGGCGTCTACGAACTGGATAAGAACGGCCGCAAAGTCTACGACGTCGCACACAAGATCGACTACGTCACCGGCGGCGAGAGCGTTGGCTATACCTATCTGTTTCAGATAGGTCCGTGGATTTTGCAAGCGCCGCTGAGCTACTACGCGCACTCGAAGACCTGGGAGCTTTCGCCCGGTTACGTGAAAGACGACGTCGGCTTCACGCGCGTCATGACCACCGGCTGCCTGCTCTGCCATAACGGCGAGCCCGACCCGGTGCCTAATCGCGACGGCATGTACAAGGATCCGCCGTTTCGTTTTGGCGAGCTCGGTGTAAGCTGCGAGAGCTGCCACGGCCCCGGCGCGCTGCACGTTCAGGAAATGCGCGCCAACCCAAAGCGAATCCTGGGCCCGCACGAAGTCGACACTTCGATCGTGAACCCCGCCAAAATCTCCCCGCGCCTGGCCGACGACCTGTGCCAGGAGTGCCACCAGGCCGGCGACGCGCAGGTCGTCTATCCCGGCAAGTCGGTCATGGACTACCGGCCCGGCACGCCGCTGGCGGACACGATCGCCATTGTCAAGCGGCCCATCAAGCCCGAGCAGCGCGCGGAGGCCGACCGGCTTGAGGCCAATCCGCCCATTCGCGGCAGCCTGGAGCAGCCGCTGTGGTGGAAGAACTCCACGCTCGAGCTGAGCAAGTGTTACCAGGCCAGCCACGGGCAGCTCACCTGCTCCACCTGCCACTCCATCCACCATCCGCCCAACCCCGGCGGGGAGAAAGCCGCGTATCGCGCCGCCTGCCTTACCTGCCACACGGTGAAGAGCTGCACGCTCAAGCCGGAAGACCCCAGGCGCGTGGCGGCAGCCGACTACTGCGTCGAGTGCCACATGGAGAAGCGCCCGGTGGCGGGCATCGCGCACTCCAACGACACCAAGCACAGGATCGTCCGCTTCCCCGGCCAGCCGCTGCCCGATGTGGCCTTCGAGCAACCGAAGCCGGACCTGCCCGGCCTGCTGTGGATGAACCGGCCGGCGGGGGAAGCGGGCGACCGCATGCCCGACCTGGCGCAGCTACAGGCCTACTTCACCTCGGCGCGCAGAGACCCCAGCCTGTGGCCGCTCTGGTTCCGCAAGCTCAACGAACTGAGCAAAACCCGGCCCAACGATCCCACCGTGCTGGCCTCGCTGGGAGCGGTGGCGCTGGCGCAGACCAAGGACTACGCCCAGGCCGCGCGAGACTTTGCACTGGCCATGAAAAACGGTTCGGAAGACCCGATCACCTTCCTCAACCTGGCCACGGCGCTGGAGAACCTGGGCCGCGGCCAGCAGGCCGAGGGCATCCTGGAGAAAGGGGTGGTCGCGTATCCCTACTCCGATCAGTTAACCGCCCGCCTGGCCCAGCAGTACGCCATGGATGGGCAGCCGGCCAAAGCACACAAGCTGGTGGATCAGTTCCGTGCCCAATTTCCGGAGGACGCCATGGTGCGCGAGGCGGAAAAGCACCTGGATGAAGCCGTACCTTCCAGCCGCTGACGGCCTCCGGAAAAGATCTGCGGGCTTTTTGCAGAGAATTTCCACCCGCGGGAGTACGCTCATAAACGATAGCCACGATGCGGAACCCGGCGGCCTGCAATTCAAAGGGGAAGAAACAGACCCACCCCCCCACAATCCCGTGAGACAGTGAAACTGTGAAACTGTGAAGCCTCCGCATCGGCCGGGAAACTCCGCTTCGAGCGGCGCGACAGACGGCAGGTTTGGTGCGGCAGGCCAACCTTGTTATTCTTGCCGCACATGGAAACCGCGGCGATTCAAACCCACGGCCTCACGCGGCGCTTCGGCGCGCTGACGGCCGTTGACGATGTGACCTTCAGCGTGGCTCCGGGCCAGTTCTTCGGCTTTCTCGGGCCGAATGGAGCCGGCAAGTCCACCACCATCAAGATGCTCACCGGCCTGCTGGAGCCAACCGCGGGCACGGTTGAGATTCTGGGCCAGCCCTTTGCAGCCAGCGCGCTCGACCTGAAGCGCCAGATCGGCGTGGTTCCCGAGGGCATGGCGCTGCTGGGCCGGCTCACGGCCCCCGAGTACCTGCACTTTGTGGGCCGCATGTATGGGCTTGACCGCGCCACCACCCACCGGCGCACCGAGGAGCTGCTGGAGTTCATGCAGCTGGCCAACGAGGACAAGAAGCTGGTGACCGACTTCTCCCACGGCATGCAGAAGAAGCTGGCCCTGGCCGCGGCGGTGATTCACGGGCCCAGGGTGCTGTTTCTCGACGAGCCCTTCGAGGGCGTGGACGCCATTGCGGCCGGCATGCTGAAGACCATGCTCACCGGCATGATCAACCGCGGCGCCACCATTTTTCTAACCACGCACGTGCTGGAGATTGTGGAGCGGCTGTGCAGCCACGTGGCCATCATCAGCCAGGGCAGGCTGGTGGCCAACGGTTCCATTGAGGCGCTGCGCGCCGGTGTCGCTTCCACGCTGCCCGGAGCCGAGCAGGAGCAGCGGCTGACGCTGGAGGAGATCTTCCTCTCCATTGTGGGTGCGGGCGGGCAGGAACAGGCGCAGGAGCTGTCATGGCTGGCATAGGCGGAGTTGACCTGGCCGGAGCCGGCCCCGGCGGGCTGGGAGAACAAGCGCTGTTGCCCACCGGCGGCGGCATGCTGGGTCCGCTGGCGCGCGCACAGTACGGCGCCATGATCCGCCTGCGCTGGGAGATGTTCCGCAGTGGCCTGCGCTCCATTCACGGCATCCTCGACCTGGGCGCAACCGGCATCGCGTGGATGATCTACGGCGGCCTGGGTGTGGCACTGGGCGCGGGCATGGGCGTGGGCACCTATGCCATCGTCTCCGGCGGTGATTGGCGGCTACTTCCCATCCTCTTCTGGGTCCTGTGCTTTTTCTGGCAGGCCATTCCGGTGATGGTGGCCTCCTACCAGGAGCAGTTCGACCTGGGGGTGCTGCTGCGCTTTCCGGTGCATTTCGGCTCCTACTATCTGCTCTACCTGGTCTTCGGGTTGCTCGATGTCTCCACCATCCTGGGCGCCATCTGTTGCCTGGGCATGGGGATCGGGGTTGCCGCGGCGCGGCCGGGGCTGCTGCCATGGACCGCCCTGGTGCTGCTGATCTTTGCCGCCTTCAACGTTCTGCTGGTGCGAGCCATCTTTGCATGGATTGAGCGGTGGCTGCGGCAGCGCAAGACGCGCGAGATTCTCGGAGCCATCTTCATGGTTGCGCTCCTGAGCCTGCAACTGATGAACCCGGCCCTCTACCAGAAGCGGCACTCCGGGCGCAGCGGCCACCAGGCCCAGGCCGAGCAATTGCGCGAGGCCCAGGAGCGCTACGAACCGCTGCTGAGGAAGGCCAATCTCGTACAAAAATTGCTTCCACCGGGGCTGGCGGCGGAGTCGCTTCGCGAGGCTGTCGCGCAGCAGCCGGGTGCGGGGTTAGCCCTGCTGGGCGTTCTGGGACTCTATGTGCTGATCATCGGGGCGGCTTTGGCGCTGCGCCTGCAGGCCGAGTACCGGGGCGAGAATCTGGGCACAGCGCCGGCGCGGGACAAGGCTGCGCGCGGCAAAGCAGCTTCAACACGCAGCAGTGGAGCAACCAGGGCCGAGGCCGGCGTTGCGGCTTTTGACTGGGGCGGCATGGGAGGATCGGGAGCGATTGCCGCTGTCATCGAGAAGGAAATCCGCTCGCTGCTGCGCACGCTGCCGCTTCTTTATGCCATTGGCGCGCCGCTTTTGCTGGTGCTGGTTTTTTCTGGTGTCTTTATCAGGAGTGGCGCGGTGCAGACGCCGATGTTTCCTCTCGCCCTGCCGGTTTGCATGGTTTATGCACAGCTGGGCTTTACGCAGGTGTTCTACAACAACCTGGGAACTGAGGGAGCGGGGATCCAGTTGTACTTTCTTTCGCCCACACCCATTCGCACCGTGCTGCTGGCCAAGAACCTGCTGCACGCGATGCTTTTCGGGTTGGTGGCCATGGTGGCGGGAGTGCTGGCGGTGTTGCGGCTGGGAGTGCCCGAGTTCGACGTTGTGATTGCTACGGCGGGGTGGGTGATGTTCTCTCTGCCCTGCAACCTGGCTGCGGGGAACATCTTTTCAATCAAGATGCCCTATCGCGTGAATCCGGGGCGCATCACGCGCCAGCGGGGATCGCAGGCGAGCGCCCTGATGAGCTTATTGGTGCAACTGGGATTTCTGGCCATCAGCGCGGCGGTGTTTGCGCTCTGCTGGTTTCTCGGCCGCATGTGGCTGGCGGCACCGATCTTCCTGGTGCTGGCGGCCGGTGCTGTCTATGTCTGGCTGCGCGTGCTGGAGAATGCCGACTTCATGGCCAACGAACGGCGGGATACGCTGATGGCGGCCCTGATGAAAGAAAGCTGACAACTGACAATTGCCGGGCACGAGCCGGAAACGGTCAGTTGCCAGCGGACTGGACCGGGCAATCCTAGAACGGAATGTCGTCGTCGGAGATCTCGGTGTGGGAAAGGTCTTCGGCGGCGCCGGTGGCTGGGCGCTGGTCGAAGCTGGCCGCGGAACTGGAGGAACTGGCTGAGCGGGTATAGCCGCCCTGGCCGCCGCCGGAGCCTTCTTCGCGCCCGGAGAGCAGGACGAGTTCGTTGACGATGATCTCGGTCCGGTAGCGCTTCTGCCCGGACTCCTTGTCGTCCCAGCTGCGGGTCTGGATCTTGCCCTCGATATAGAGCTTGGAACCTTTTTTGACGTAATCGCGGATGATCTCGGCGGTGCGGGTGAAGGCAACCAGGTTGTGCCACTCGG
Organism: uncultured Acidobacteriaceae bacterium; assembly: GCA_963776535.1. Taxonomy (GTDB): domain Bacteria; phylum Acidobacteriota; class Terriglobia; order Terriglobales; family Acidobacteriaceae; genus Telmatobacter. Next base: position 182,227 of record CAVZNB010000003.1, read on the forward strand.
TTCGGTCCTGCCAGTTGCCCTGCGCGTCCTTCTGACGGTCGCTGGTAGCCAGAGTGAGGTTGGCCACCATGGTGCCACCGGGGGTGGAACGGATCTCAGGGTCTTTGCCTACATTGCCCAAAAGGGTCACTTTGTTCACGCTTCTTGCCATGCTTCTGCGCTCCTGTAAGGAGAAAGAATAGCAGACGGACGAAGGCGCTGCAGGCGATTGCCCCTGCCGGAAGGTGAGTAGGCGACGCACGCGATCGACCGGCGCGCGTGACGGGTCAAGGACGGTGCGGAGATCAGGTCTGGCTGTGCCATGGATGCCCGGTCGAATGATTTCCAGGCTCCAAACTGAACGGGTAGAATGAGAAGACTCTATAACCTGAGGCTCTGAATGCCATCTCGTCTCCTCTCGCTGATCGCAATGTTCTGCCTTGCCTCTATGCTCCACGCCCAGGTGGAGACGCCGGCGGGCTCCCAGTTATCGCCTGCGCGCTTCCAGCTATATGGCGGCTATAGTTTTCTTTCCAATTCTCTGAATGGAGTGACCGGGTCGCACCAGCCGATGAACGGGTGGGATGCGTCTCTGGGCTTCCCGTCCTGGCGCAATCTGCGATTCAAGCTCGACTTCTCCGGATACAGCGGCACCAACCTGGGAGCGCCGGAAAAGCCCTACTTCATCATGGGAGGCGCCCAATACAGCAAGAGACTTGGCAGGGAGACGGTGTATGTCGAGGGCATGGGCGGGGACGGTGGAGTGGGCAGGTATTGGGGGGCGAACAAGACAACAGGCGAAACTGCTTCGTTTGTCGGCTTCGTAGGCGGTGGCGCGGATACGCGAATCTCGCGGCGCCTGGCTTTCCGCGTGGACGGCGGATTGCAGTACAGCTATTTTGCCCTCGCGAGTGGAAAGGGTCTCATTCCGTACCGGATTCCCGGGTTACCCACGAACTTTGGAAGAGTCTCCAGCGGCCTGGTCTGGAACTTCTAAGACCTTGGTCCCTTTCTTGAGCTTTGCCGTTCAGCGTCCGGAGCCAAGGCCTTGCGGACGGAAGGTTTGAGCGTCGGATAGGTTCAGGAGGAAGCTGGATCAGCGCATGCGCGCCAGGCGGCGATTGCGGAACCATTTGGCTACGCCCAGCAGCAGGAGCAAACCGCCAAATGGGATGCACATCATGGTGACGATGAGGGCAAACCAGCCGGTGTTGGTGCTGGCGCCGGTGGCCGTAAAGCCGCCGAGGAGCGTCACCAGAAGCAAGCCGGCAACGATGCCGGCAGCCAGAATCGAACCGCCCCACTGAAGAAGCTGGCGCGTGCCGTCGTCGGGCTGGGCGGGGTTCCGATTGGCCAGATTCGGTTCTTGAGGGCTTGCGGGCATGGGCATTCCTAGCCTTGCGCCAGGCGCAGCATCACGTAGGTGATTACCCCTGTCACGGAAACATAGAGCCACAGCGGGAAGGTCCAGCGAGCGATTTTGCGGTGCTGCGGGATGCGGCCGGTGAGCGAGAAGAAGAAGGTAACCAGCACCAGCGGCAGAGCCACAATGGCCAGGACGATATGGCTGGCGAGGAGCGGCAGATAGACAGAACGCAGGGCGGCGTGGAGGGGGTAGCGCACGTCGCCGTGCAAGGCGTGATGTGCGATGTAGCTGAGCAGAAACAGGGTGGAGAAGAGGAAGGCAGTGATCATGGCGGAGCGGTGCGCCTGGATGCGGCGACTGCGGATGAAGGTGTAGCCGATGAGCAGAGCCGTGGCGCTGAGGCCGTTGAGGAGGGCATTGAGTGCGGGAAGAAAGGCGTACTGAGTGCTCGAGGCCGCGGCGGGATGAACGTAGATAAGCCAGAAGAGAAAGAGCGTGGCCGCGGCGCTGATGAGGAGGATGGCGGCGATGGCGGGCCGGGTGCTGGATCGGGGAGCGACAGCGGTGGTCATTGTATTCGGATTCCTCAGTGCTTTTGGTTGGCGCAGAGCATGAGCGTGGTGAATAGCAGGGGCAGGTAAAGGACGCTGACCTTGAGAAGGTCGCGCGCCAGCATGCGGCTCTCGGTCTCATCCGTGGTGCGGAGGATGCCGGAGAAGCGGATGGTATAGGCGAGGTAAAAAAGGCCCAGCAGAACGGCCATGACAGCGTAGACGTTGTTGGTGATGCCGAGGAACCAGGGAGCGAGGCTGACGGGAATCATGGCCACGGCGAAGAAGAGAGCCTCGGCCACGGTAGACCATCCATCTGGTTGGACGACGGGCAGCATGCGGATGCCGGCGCGAGCGTAGTCGTCGCGGTAGAGCCAGGAGATGGCCATGAAGTGAGGGAACTGCCAGACAAAAAGGATGGCGAACAGGGCCACGGCCGGCCACTCGATGTGGGGGCGGGCAGCGGTCCAGCCCAGCAGCGGACCCATGGCGCCGGGAAACGCGCCAATGAACGTGGCCAGGGAGGTGAGGCGTTTGAGGGGTGTGTAAATGGCCACATAACAAAAGGCCGTGAGCAGCGCCAGGGAGACGGTGAGCAGGTTGGTGCGCATGAGCAGCCAGACTGCGCCAAGGGTGAGCGCGCTGAGGCCGGCAAGGATGCCTTCAGCCAGAGAGAAGCGTCCGCAGGCGAGAGGACGCTGGGCGGTGCGGACCATGCGGGCGTCCGTCTTACGCTCCAATGCCTCGTTGAGCGCGCCGGCTCCAGCCGAGACCAGGCCGATGCCGAAGAGGGCGTCCAGGAGTCCGGGCTGCACACTGGAGATGCCGGATTGCATGGAGCCCAGATAAAATCCGCCCCAACCAGTGACCAGCACCATGCCCACAACCTTGACCTTGAACAGTTCGCGCAGGTCGTGGATGAGCGTGGCGGTGGCTCCCGGGCTGGGCGCGTGGAGATGGGCCGGCCCATGCGGAACGGTGTCGGCAGGGGGCGAGTCGATTTGTGCCGGGACTACGGCCTGGGAGGCTGGCGTCATGGATAAAACTGAAAACCTCAGGGAGGCTCCCATGCGCTCTGAGGGCAGGGGCCTTCATTGATGATAACAAGCGAAGAAGTTCCCGCTTCGCGCATTGCGGTGAATTCGGACTTGTGGCCTCGAGGATAGTGCCGAAGCTTCGTCCGAGTTTAGCGGATTCGCGGAGGTGACTGCGGTGGGCGCGACAATCGGGGCGCTCTGAGCTGGCGCGGCAGGCCTGCGCGGGGAGGGTGCTTTTGTCGAGTGGGCTTATCGTGTTCCGGTGGTAGGGGCTTGCGGGAATGATCGCGGTGTGTGATGGTAAACGGGAATCATTGCATCCGAAGCTTGCCTTATTGAATTCAGTTATCGAGAAGATTCATCATCCGTTGCGGTCAAGTCCTACGGGTGAGTTATCTTCGCATCACACCGGGTTCTGGCCAAGGATACACGAAGCAGAGTGAAGCTTCAATAATAGGGACGATAAATGTCCAGCATAAGTATCCTTGGCGCGCCTTTCGCGGAGGTCGTAACAAGCAGATGAGATAGCTGCGATTGAGCTGCCTGGAGTAAGGAAAGGAGACCTTACTAACATCGATGCGATACACAGCCTTCACCCTGTCCGGTAAGTTGAGGGTTACTTTGTCAGTGCAGCAGTCGATGGGATGGGTGGCTCGATCGAATAAATATCGTAAGACACGCCTTGGTTGTAGGGAACTCCCTGGTGGAGAAAGGAACCGATCTTCACGTATCGGGAATTCAACTGTGTTTCATAGGCGTTGCCGGTATTGAGGATGACGGTTGGGATCTCCCCTCTTTGCAACATGCCTTCGATTCCTCCCTTCTCGCAGCGCTGCCGTACGGCGAGTTGAAACTGGGGATCGATAACCAAGGCAGGAAAATGATCGTCGGTGGAGATCCAAGGCATGGAAAAGCTCTGGTCGGTGGTGAAGAGAGGCTTTTTCAACTGCGCCAGGCGATCACGCACCTTGACGGCGTTTGCGAATTCGTCCGCACTGGCAAGCTGCACGGTCCCGAAGGTATTCCGCCCGCTGGGCGCGATGGCCAGTTGCAGCGCAGGTTGGACACTGCCGAGCAGAAGCAGAAAGCTGATGATGGGGAGAGGCGCCGTGAAAACTGCAAACTGAAAAATCGTAGACGCTGCAATAAAACTCTCAAGGAGGTAATTGGGTGCGCCACCCGCTTTTGACATGGCAAGAAACCCGCCGACAAACGTAAGGCAAAAGACTGTGATGAGCAGACGGAAGGCACTATGGGCCCGTCGAACGCCCGCAGTGAGAAAGAAAACAAAGGGAACGGGAAGCCAGTAAATGTTCTCGACCAAGAAGGGTTTTGCCTGATCCCACGCAGCTTGCAGCCAGAATCCGACCACGAGTTTGGGCGCAACCAGGATGCTGAATCGATAAGTGGGATTGCCCAGCAGGAGCGTTGCCGCGGTGAGCACGGCGAATACGGATACGAGAACAGACAAGTCGCGCCAACGCTTGTGAAACAGCAGGAACAGGCAAACAGCGGCAAGCGTGAGCACAACAGACTGCTTGAAAGACCATGCAAGATAGAAGAACAGTCCCGCCATAACGAATCCAAATCGAGACGGACGGAGAACCATCCAGAGGGCGATCATGACCATGGAGATCGCAGCGAGGTCAGGGCGTATGGTAAGCGCCCAGAAGCGGATCATTGAAGTGGAGAACCACAGGCTCAACGCAAAAAGAAGCGAGAGCGCGCTAGAGGCGCCGCGGAGATTCAACCGACCCTGTACGAGTCTCCATTGTGCAAGAGCGCCGAGAACTGCAAACGCCGACGTGAACAAACGCCCCCATGTAAGAATGCCGGAATCCCATGCGCCGATGATTCTCAAGAAAACTGAGTAGGTTTCATAGAAGAGATAGTTGTAGAGCGAAACAGAAAACGGATAAGTGAAAGGCCAATCATATACAGGCAAATGGCGCATTCCCTTCCAGACGGAGTAAATCATGAGAAACTCGCCGCTCTCGGTGCTGAACAAGGAGCCATAGCGCCATACACTGAGGGCGCGAACGCAGTAGACAGCGAGATTCAGGATTGCGAACAACACTACCGCGACAACGCGGAACCTGGAGGGAATGTAACCTGACTCGCTGGACGATTCTGACATATATTCTCCGGAGTTTATAAAAAATGTTAGTTGCCAGAATATCACGGGCGAAGTGCAGAATTTGATCAAGTCTCCGCACCGCGCGATGAGTCAGCCGAGGGCGATTAAAATGGCCCCTGCGGTGATGAGAAGGCCGCCGCCGACGACCGAAGGAGTGAGCTTTTCACCCAGCAACAGCCAGGCCAGGATCATGACCGCTGGAACGCTGAGCTTGTCCAGCGGAGCGACGCGGGAAGCTGGGCCGATTTGGAGAGCACGAAAATAACAGAGCCAGGAAAGGCAGGTGGCCAAGCCAGAGAGAGTGAGGAAGAGCACAGTGCGACGATCGAGGGATCGAATCTCGGTCAACAGTCCGGAACCGGGCCGTGCCATGGCGAGAGCCACGCCCCATGCAAAGACTACGACTACGCTGGTGCGCAGAGCGGTGGCCAGGTTCGAATCCACATGCGCCACGCCCACCTTGGCCAGCAGGGCGGTGGCGGCGGCAAAGGCCGCGGAGAGCAGTGCCCATCCAATCCAGCTCATGTGGTCCATGGTACGCGGTGACAATCCAACGAGGGATATTTTTGCTGTCGGTTACACTGCAATGGATGGAGACAGGACAAGCCAGCAAGACTGCCCTTCGTGTGGCCATCCGGCGCGCAGCGCACCAACTGATGGACAAGCCCCCGATATTCCACGACCCGATTACGGTGCGGCTGGTGGGGACCGGATTCGCCCGGGATATGGAACGCGCGCAGCACAAGGTTGCGCGCGATTTTCGCGCATACATGGCAGCGCGAAGCCGGTTTGTCGAGGACCAGTTAGCCGTGGCGAGTGCGCAGGGGGTAACGCAGTATGTGGTTTTAGGCGCCGGCCTGGATACGTTCGCCTGGCGCAATCCGTTTCCCGGGCTCCGGGTTTTTGAGGTGGACTTTCCGGCTACACAGGAATGGAAGCGCGGCTTGATGGATGAGGCAGGCCTGGCTAAACCGGAGGGGCTTGCATTTGTTCCTCTGGATTTTGAGCGCAAGGCATTGGCCACCGGGCTGGTCGAAGCTGGATTGGATCCGGGCCAAAGAGCAGTGTTCGGCTGGCTGGGGGTGGTTCCTTACCTCACTCTCGAGGCTTTTCGCGCGACTCTTGGAGACATTACGCGGATGCCTGCCGGAAGCTGCGTGATCTTCGATTATGGTTTGTCTGCCGAGGCGCTTGGCCCGTTGCGTCGTCTGGCTTTGAAGGCTCTCTCAGAGCGAGTGGCGTCGGCTGGGGAGCCGTTCAAACTGCTCTTCGAACCGGACGAACTGGAGAGGGAGTTGCGCCGGTCAGGATTTGGTCGCATTGAGCAGCGCGACAGCGCGGATCTGAATGCTCTTTACTTTACCGGGCGCGACGATGGGTTGAGGCTCTCGGAACCTGGGTTGGGAATGCTGGTGACCGCCTGGGTTTAAGTTGGCAGAACAAACATCGCGCCAAGGGGACAACTTGACTGGCTTGCTCTGCGCACTGGACCAACAGGGCGCGGCGGGTCCAAACCGTGCGACTGGGTCATGCCTGGCAGGATTTCTTCCTGTGCCGGAAAGGCTCGAAGGAGAGGAATTCGCTCCTGGCAATCAAGGTGTATCGAAGCCGGCGGCTCAACGCTTTCCTGGCTGAAAAAGTTCCTTTGTTCTGAGGGAAACCTGACAGGATGTGTGCAAGCGCAAGCTTGCACATTGCCCGCGTACCCGCCTCAACAATGTTTTCTTGAAGAAAAAGCATCGGCTTGACGGATGCTATGATATGTTACTGGAATGTTGCAATGAACCCCCGGAGTATGCTTCCTGATCCCGGCATTCTCGCTAAACACGGTACTAAACATCTATTTCAGTCCCTCGGCGTCACATAAGGATATTCAATAGCTTCAGGGTACGCAGGAACTTTTGAAATCTAGAGCTCACCCAAGTGAGGATGGCGAAGCCTTGCGTTCCTATAGACAAGTCGTTTGTCTGTAAGCAAGTGTTTGCATCACCAAATCCAAGATAGACATGGGAACCTGGCTGCAAAGCCGTTTCTACATCTTGCGGCCCGCCCCCAACCCTACCCTTCTATGCACGATTCCGAATCTCCAGTTGCGGTGACGGGTCGTTGATTCGTCTTGAATAGCGGCCGTCACGGAGCCAAGGGGTGATTCGGGGGCAGGAAGAGACCGAACGCGAGGGCGGGAATATTCCTTTGCCGATCGGCGTCGTGAGGCTGGCGCGGATCATGGGGAACCTCGGAACACCGGAGCGCTGAATCATGTCAAAGTCGTCAATCCAGAGCCAGGCCCTTCAACCAGGGGATGGGCACGGTGTGGGCGCGCGCAGCCCCAAGGGGCGCGGTGCGGGCGAACGCATCCTCGCAACTGCGACTGAGTTATTTGCCCGCTTCGGCTATAACGGCGTCAGCACCAGAGATGTAGCCTCCGCGGCTCAGGTCAACGAGGTGACTGTCTATCGGCATTATCCGCGGAAGTATGACCTGTACCTTGCGGTTCTGGAAGCGGAACTGCAGCAGTTGCGTTTTCGCGGCGATTTGCTGGCCGGGATTGCCGAAGCCTCCGATGGGCGGACAGCGCTTGTACGCGCCTTTGAACTGTTGACCAAAACGCTGATGCACAAGCCGGAAATTTTGCGGCTGCTGCAGTACAGCGCTTTGGAGTTGAACGAGAATTTCGATCCATTGGTTCGCAGGCACCTTGGTGAACTGATCGAAGTGGTTGCGCGCTATCTTGAACCTTGGATCAACAATGGCGAATTGCGTTGTACGAATGCCAAGACGGTTGTACTAACCCTGGTGGGGATTGTGATCAGCCACAATTCGCTGCAGAGGGTCTTTCTTGGTAAGGAGCTTGGGCCGGAACGGATGTTTGAGGCCTACGCAAGTTTTGCATTCCTTGACAAGGGCGAAGCGACGGGAGCGTCAACCTCACGGTCAGCCATCACGAGTGCACTAAGTGGATTGAGCGCGGACTGAAATGCGCGGATTCCGGCACTTGCCGGAGCAAATGTGGAGAACTGGATGCCTGACCCCAAGACCAACGACCGGGTGCTGGATGTGGCGCTGGAGAAATTGCTGGGCAGGCATCAGGCATCGTTTGACACGGAACGCGCGGGAAGGCATATTCGGGGAAAGGTGGTCCTGGTGACAGGGGCCGCGGGCTCCATCGGCTCGGAGCTTTGCCGCCAGATTGCGAATCTGCGCCCGCATGTGCTGGTGGGTTTCGATCAGGCGGAGACGCCGCTGTTTCATCTCGAGAGAGAGTTGGCGCAGACATTTCCGGAACTCGCATTTGTACCCTACATTGGGAACATTGCCCAGCGCCACGATGTAAATGCAGTGATGAATCAGTATCGTCCTTCGATCGTTTTTCACGCAGCTGCTTATAAACACGTTCCAATGATGGAGAGGCAGATTCTTGCCGCAGTCGATAACAACATCTTCGGCACATGGCAAATTGCCCTTGCAGCCTCGCGCCACGGGGTGGAATACTTTGTTCTGATTTCGACAGATAAGGTGGTCAGGCCGGTAAGTGTGATGGGCGCCACTAAGCGGGTTGCAGAACTCGTACTTCGTTCTCTGCAGCGGGATCAGGGCACCAAATTTCTTGCGGTACGTTTTGGCAATGTAATTGGAAGCAGTGGAAGTGTGGTCGCAATTTTCAAGGAGCAGATTGCGGCAGGCGGTCCGCTAACCGTGACGCATCCAGAGATGAGACGCTATTTCATGACCGCGTCAGAGGCCGGCCAACTGGTGTTGCAAGCTCTTGACCTGGGAGAGGGCGGAGAGATTTTCGTTTTCGATATGGGAGAGCCGGTAAGGATTGTGGATCTGGCAAGAGATCTTATTCGACTGACGGGTCTGGAACCTGATCTGGACCTTCATATAAAGTTTTCCGGAGTGCGTCCGGGAGAGAAGCTTTTTGAGGAGTTGCATCTGCAATCGGAGCACTTGACTCCGACCCAACATCCGAAGATAAAGAGCCTGGTTCAGCCTGTGAACTTCAGTCGAGTGGAATTAAGGGGTAATCTTCGCGAACTTAAACGGAGGCGTAATAGCCGCGACGCAGCCGGTATTAGGCTCCAGCTGAAGTGTTTGATTCCAGACTTCTGTCCTGTACCACGTTCTGACCAGCAAATTTACGATCAAGCCAAAGCATGAGGGTTGATCCGGTTCAAAACGCAGCGGCCAAATCTGGCCTATCGGTTCCCAAACGCCAGACGGCTGGCTATCCCGCCCGTAAGAATGAACTTTAAGAGCGAGCCGTTAGCAAGGCCATCCAGGAAGGATCGCCATGAGTACAAACACAGACAAGCCGTACTTCCCAGAATTTGAAGGCCTGAATACTTCGACCAGCGCAGCGCATACTGACAAGCTGTTTTTTCACATCCGATTTGAACACCTTGCAACCGCGGCCGAAGTATTCGGTGACTTTGCGGCGGCAGCTGTTGGCCTGATCGGCGCGTACCGTTTGTATCACATTCTTGGACTGGGGCGAGATATTGTCTACCCGCACTCCGGGGTTCTTGAGGCAGTACTGGTCTTCTCGCTCCTATTCGTTGTTCTGCTTGATCGGGAAGGCGTCTACCGCAAGGGTTCGGGAATGCTGCGGGTAAGTGAAACCGAGCGGACTCTGCGTGTCTCGGTCCAGGCATTCCTTATCCTCCTGCCAGTTGCTATTTTTTCGGCATATCTGATTTCCCGCTGGGTGCTTTTCCTTGGCGTTTTTCTGGTGCCAATTGCCGTTGTTTGTGAAAAGCAGCTCCTATTCTCAATTGTGCGTCGGTTGCATACAAGGGGAAGGGGGGTTCGCAAGGCGATTATTTACGGATCCGGGTTTACTGGCAAGAGGGTGCTTTCGGTCCTGCTGCGTTCAAGAAAACTAGGAATCAATCCGACTGTCTTCGTGGATGACGACGAGAAGCAGGTGGGTAAGAGCATCTATGCTCTCAGCTATCATCGCGACCAGAGCGCGGAGGTAATTCATGGCCCTGTCACTGCAGAGCTTATCAAACGATGTCAAGCTGACATGATTGTGGTGGCAATTCCGTCGCTGGGGCAGGATAAGCTGTACGCCATTGCTGCCGAGGCGAAGAAAGCGGGAGTGATGCTGGCATTTGTTCCGAGCCAGACGATTTACGAAGACGCATGGGTCAATTATGTAGACATTGATGGAATTATGCTTGCCACAGTCAGCCCGCCGGAGACCTTGCATCTATACGAGTTTGCAAAGCGCGCTCTGGACCTGTTGGTGAGCGTAACAGCGTTGATTTGTCTCTCGCCGCTCTTCGCCTTAATTGCATTGGCAGTTCGCCTGGACTCGAAGGGGCCTATCATATTCAAGCAGCAGCGCGTAGGGAAGAATGGACGCCTGTTCGAAATATTCAAGTTCAGGACCATGCGCATTGATGCTCCAACTTATCAGTTTTCTCCAACCACTGTCGGAGATTGGCGAATTACGCGGGTAGGCCGAACGCTGAGAAGGATCAGCCTCGATGAGTTACCCCAAATTCTGAATGTCATCAAGGGAGACATGTCCCTGGTTGGACCCAGGCCGGAGATGCCGTTCATCGTGAAGATGTATGGACCCCGCGAGCGGTTGCGCCTTTCCGTTCTTCCCGGCATAACCGGGCTTTGGCAGTTAAGTGCCGACAGGGCCTTTCTGATTCATGAGAATCCACAATACGACCTTTACTACATTCGCAATCGTGGATTCTTCATGGATCTTGCCATCCTGCTTCACACGTTGGCGTTCGCTATCAAGGGGGTCTAACTTGACCCAAACTTTCAGTAAGTCATTCATGTAACAATGCCTCGGCAGTCACCTCGCGTGGGTTTGGCCGCCTGCCGGGCTTCACGCTATGGTTAAATCAACTCAAATCTAATAAGAAGCAATATCCAACTTACTGATACTTATGCAATATCGCGAGGGGCCCATCAGGCGATGTGCGAGAAGCACTTTGCGTTGCATCTAATAGGTTTGGCGATAGGTCAACGGTCGATTCTGAATCGTTCGATATGTGATACCTTAGAACTCAGGCGCATATAGCAGAATACTGTTTACGCGATTCTTCTCTACAAAACAGGTAAGAGCCTAGCTTTCAGACAGGAGTCAGCCCAGCCGCAATGTCCACGACCAAACCAAATATGTCCTCTTCGTTGGAGCCAGATCATCCTTCAGTTGATGATGGCCTAGAGAGCCAGGATCTATCTCTTCGCCAGGCAATCAGGGTCATTCGCTCCCGGTATCGCTTCATCTTGGCGGCTGTTTTCGTATGCTTGGCGACTATCGCTCTTCTGTCTGCGATTCTGCCTGTAAAATACGAGTCCACTTCAACGATCGAGTTGAAACAGGATCAGAGTGAATTGAGTGGTTCACTTGGTGAAGTTGCAAGCTCAATAACTGGGGGCAGTGATCTCAAGGTGGATTTGAAAACTGCCGAAGCCATTTTCAAAGATCCCGCGCTCGGGCGAGAAGTGGTTGAACGCATGCAATTCGCAGACAAGATGGCAGCTGGGAGACCTTTGCCTGCTGAAGCTGAGTCTTCGAAAGAGGCTTCCACAGTACCCCTCCAAGATGATGTTCGTAGAAATGATGGCATGCTCGGTTCGTTCGAAGGCCATCTGGATATAAAAGAAATCCCGGGGACCCGGCTCATGCAGGTGACCTACAAAGACAGGGACCCAAAGTTCGCGGCGGATGTTGCCAACGCCACGGTAGATCAGTATATAAAGGACACGCTCAGGCGCAGGAATGCCTCAACTTCGGAGTCGACCGAGTGGATGTCAGGCCAGCTCGATGCACTCAGGAAGCAAGTTGAAGCTGCGCAGGCGAACCTGGCGGATTTTCAAAAGCGCAGCGGATTTATCGTTGTTCCGTCAGGAGGCGGTGGCGGGGGTGGCGGCAGCAGTGGGGGCGGCGGTGGCGGTGGCGGCCAGCTGCACAGCACTCTTTTGGACCGTCTGGATGGTCTTAACGCTGCTCTTGTGCAAGCTCAAGCGGCGAGGATCGCTCAGGAAGCGACCTACAGAGTCCTCAAGACCGGAGATCCCGCTGCGATCGATGCCTTTGCTTCAACAAGCCTTTCAGCGGGAGCTACGTCTGGCGGAGCATCGGCCGCTGGTACGAGCGGGCCGAGCAGCACCAGTGGCGGCAGTGGTGGCAGTGCGCAATCAAATATGCTCTCTGCCTTGGTGGCCTTGCACCAGCAAGAGATTGCACTCAAGCAGCAACTCGCAGCAGCGTATCAGACTTATGGAGCGAAGAACCCTCATGTTATCGATCTGCATAATCAGATCGACTATCTAGATACGGAGATCAGGGATGAGACTGCCAGAACTCTATCATCGGCAAAGACCTCATTGGACATTGCAGAGGCAACGGAGGCTCAGGTAAAGGACGAGGTGAAGAACCTGGAGCACGAAGCAGATGCAATCAACGACTCGGGCGTTCGTCTTGCGGTTTTGCAACAGGAGGCGGATTCTTCGCGCGCACTGTACGAGGACCTTTACACCAAGCTCGAAGAATCCCGGTTGGCAGAGGAGACCCAATCAGCCAATGTCCTGGTGATCAGCGAAGCAACCCCGTCAGGGTCGCCCACGTTTCCAAAGTGGGGACTGAATCTCACAGTGGCTGGGCTTATCGGTCTTGTACTAGGAATCATGCTGGCCTTTCTCAGGGAGAGTCTTGACGAGACAATTTCCAGCAGCCCTGAAATCGAGGCGCTGACACACGTGCCGGTAATTGGAATCATTCCAAAGTTCGAGCAATCAGCGGTGTCGAAAGGGGTAGGGCCAGACACTGTTGCCAGCGAGACAGGACAGCAGGGTGGAGTCATGGGGCTGCGCAACTCCGAGGCTGGAGAGGCCTATCGAGAACTACGCACGACGATCCAGCTTTCACAGGCCGGTTCACCGCCGCGCACGCTTTTGGTGACAAGCCCGTTGCCGAGCGAGGGGAAGAGTACGACTTGTTACAATTTGGCGGCTGGATTCGCGCTTCTGAACAAGCGCGTCCTTCTGCTCGATGCTGACATGAGGAAGCCCTCGTTGCATAAACGAACAGGGATTCGCCCGACCAAGGGGCTGAGTAGCCTGCTGACGTCGAATTCTGAACTCAGTAGCCTTGTGCACCCAATTCCAGGTGTCGAGAATCTCTTCTTCTTAGGCGCAGGGCCGCTCCCGCCAAACCCGGCGGAACTCCTGATGGCTCCGCCGTTTGCCAAGTTGCTTGCCGACGCTGCATCGCAATTTGACATACTGATCATCGACAGTCCGCCCGCTTTGATGGTTTCAGATTCGAGCATTATCTCGACATCTGTGGATGGCGTTGTAATTGTGGCCTGCGCAGGTCGCTCCAAACGCACGCCACTGCTGCGAACGTTGAAGAACCTGCGTCGGCACCATGCCAAGATATTGGGAGTGGTCCTCAATATGGTGAATACAAAGTCGTCTGATTATTACTATGCGTACGGATATTACGGCGGCAAGTATTATGGGGAGGAGTCCAATGAAGACAAGAAGTCCTAATTTGCTTTCGGGCTGTTCCGTTCTGGTGCAGAAGATCCTCCTGGGATTCATTGCGGTAGCGGGAGTGCATGCAGCTCTGCATGCACAGCAGGCAGGCTCGGCGCCGACGGCGGGAGGGTCGAAAGGAGCAGCGGGAGCAGCCGGGGGGCACTCCAGTGGAGGCGCTGCAGAGTCCGTTGCTCCGGAAGGCATTGCGGATCTGAAGTTATCTCCCGGAAGCATGGTTGATGTCCATGTTTTCGAGGAACCTGATCTCGATGGAAGCTACCGCTTGGATAGCTCTGGCGATATAACAATACCTTTTGGCGGGAAGATCCCTCTTGCTTCACTTACTCTACCGGAAGCGGAAGCTGTCATCAGTGCCAAGCTGGTCTCGGCAGAGATTCTGAAGATGGCGCACGTCACTGTGAACATCGATGAATACAATGCGCAGAATGTCGTCGTGCTTGGCGAAGTTGCCACTCCGGGCCGGTACCCCATCCTGGGCTCGCGGAAGTTAAAGGACCTGATTGCGATGTCTGGAGGCCTGACTCCGCTTGCGGGAAATGAGATTGTGGTGCACCGTGCAAGTCAGCCATCCGATGTTACTGAAACAATTCATGACCATGGCGGGTTGAAGGATGAGCGCGCAATGGATGTCGATATTAATCCAGGCGACAGTATTTTGGTCAAGAAGGCGGGGATTGTTTACGTGCTCGGAGCTGTGACCCGGCCCGGCGGGTATGTAATGCAGGAGGATGGCGAACTGAATGTAGCCCAAGCCGTGGCGCTGGCTGGGGGAACAACACAGCAGGCATCTACGAACAAGACCCGGATCATCCGCAAAGGACCGGACGGAACGATACTTGATATCGCAACCTTGTATAACAAAGTCACCAAAGGCGAAGCTGTCCCAGTTTTGCTTCATCCGCAAGACATTGTATTTGTGCCTCAAAGCGGTGTTAAGGCAACCCTCGCTCTGCTTCAGGCTGAAATCAACGCCGCAGCCACCACTTCGATCTACACAGTAGTGAAGTGAGGCAGCAAGAACGCTGGGATGCTCAGTCCGCGTATCCATTCTAATAATGCTTCTGAAGTCTCAGGCCGTCCTAACCTTCAACGTTTATGAGGATGGGAATGCAGCGAGGACGTTTCGGTGGCGGATCCCAATGGGCGGAAAACAGGATGAACTGTTTCCCGGCGCGGGCCTCGAAAAGAGGTATTTCGGATGAATCGAGGCATGGAACGGCTCGAAGTCGCAGATGAGGGAAAGACCAAAGCTGCGATAGGACCAGCTTCAAACGGGAAGTTTTCTTATCGTAGCGATATTGACGGTCTACGTGCGATTGCGGTGCTATCTGTGATTGCATTTCATACTGCTCCTGAGAAGTTTCCGGGAGGGTTTGTCGGTGTAGACATATTTTTTGTTATCTCTGGCTTCCTAATCTCTTCTATCATCTACAAAGAGTTGGAATCCAACGCATTCAGCATTGTTGAATTCTATATTCGGCGGATTCGCAGGATTTACCCGGCGCTATTCCTGGTCTTATCTGCTGTTTGCGTGGCGGGATGGATATTTCTGCTGCCGACTGATTTTGTGACACTCGGCAGGCAAGTCCTTGGTGGTAGTACGTTTGCGGCAAATTTTGTGTTGTGGTGGCAGTCTGGATATTTCTCTCCGGAAGCCGCGCTGAAGCCGCTCCTGCATCTTTGGTCGCTCGGTGTTGAGGAGCAGTACTACCTGATCTTTCCCGTGATCTGCGTGGTATTTTATCGATCCAGATCGCACTGGACGCTCCCCACAGTATTTCTGGCGATTGCCGCAGTCTCGATGCTTGTGAATGTGGCATTTGTTTCCAGATACAGTGCGGCCACGTATTTCCTGCCCTTTTCCCGGCTCTGGGAACTGTTTGTTGGTGCTGGGCTCTCGCTTTCTATGCAACGCAGCCTGCAGGCTCACTGGGAAAGCCAACTGCTTGCAAAATGGCAGCATGGCATTGGGCTCCTTGGATTGGTATTGCTATTAGTCTCCGTATTCTGCGTCGATCAATTTGATGCCTTCCCCGGGTGGTGGGCTCTGCTGCCAACCATTGGAGCAGCCCTGGTAATCGCCGCGGGCCAGACTTCATGGGTCAACCGGTACGTACTTTCCTGCAAACCCGCCGTCTTCGTAGGTTTGATCAGCTACCCTCTTTATTTGTGGCACTGGCCAATTTTGTCCTTTATGCGGATTGCCAAATTTAATTGGGGAATCAAGATATCCACTCTCCAAAAGGGGGCGATGATTAGCCTCGCTTTTCTTCTGGCGTATCTGACATACCGTCTTATTGAACTTCCGATTCGTCACGTCAAGCAGAAAGAGCAGCGTAGGAAAGGGGCGCTGTGGTTGCTCGGTTGTGTTGCGCTAACCGGCACGTTCGGCGTTCTTGTCGTATTGATGGGGGGATTTCCGGCGAGGCTACCGAGTGCAGTTGTCGCCCTGGATCACGATTATGCCCGCGATGCCCTCATTTCGTATCGAGAAGGCACCTGTTTTCTTCGTCAAGACCAGTTCGCTGTTTCGTTTAGCAGCAGTTGTGTAGATACTCAAGAGTGGCGCGCGGCGCAGCCTCTGGTGTTCGTTTGGGGAGACTCCCATGCTGCAGACCTCGTCCCCGGATTCCGCACGTTGCAAGATCGATCGGAAGTGCGTTTGGCGCAATACACGGCAGTTGGGTGCGCTCCAATCATAGGGATGGGATTACGAGAACGACCGGCCTGCCTATCGGTCAACAATGCAGTTCTTGATCGAGTCAGGAATCTGAAACCCTCCATCGTTGTTCTGTCTGCTGCCTGGGACTACTATTTTGCCCCCGGGCCTATTGGCGCCACGCGCGCCGAGATGCTTCTGCATACTTTGGAATTGGTGAAGGCTGCAGGAGTTCCGAGGGTAGTTGTAATAGGTGCTGCGCCATTTTGGACGGTACCCGTGCCGGGGCTCCTGCTCAGCGAACTTCACCGCAATCCCGGCAAAGCCGTTCCCCACCGTTTGACGCGAGACTTGGTACGCGCTCACGACGACACTCTAGTGAAGGCAACAACGCTGAACGCGGGTGCGATTTATGTGCCGATTTTTGAAAATCTCTGCGACCAGGTAAGTTGCATCGCCACCACAGGCCCAGAATGGAAGAATGTAGTTACATACGATCAGGCTCATTTTACCGAGCATGGCTCAGTGTTGGTTGCGCAACCTATCTGGGCTTCGATCCTTGGCTCGCGGAGCTAGCCTAGTGACCAAGTCCATTCCTCTCTAAAAGAGAGGTGTGCGCCCCGATTCATCCAGGCGTTGCTGTTAGGGAACACATTGGAAGCGATGCTTGCTTCGAGCAGCAGGCGAAACGCTACGTTCGGCCGGCATGTGCCATATAGTTATTGAGATGCAGTTCTCGTTGTGTCTTTCTATGGCTCATGCACCAGGTTCACTCCTGAACAGTTGCGTCGTATTGGAGAACTACAATTCGCATATTCTTGAATGGACTCGGGCGAGATACTAGCCCAACGGGAATTTGCCGAGTGGCTGCAAATCATGCGCGGGCGCTTGTGCAACACGGAGCCGTCGAGCATCTCGTGCTCGCGGTGGGCGCATGGCAAAAAGAGATGTATCAATCCTTGCTCGGCTCGTTCGCAGACAGAATTGAAATTGTGTCCGTGGATATCAAGAACAGTTCGCTGGCCCGAAATCGCTGGTTTGCAACAGATGTTCCCAGTCTCGCAAGGAAGTTCTCTTCCAGCCTGGTCCACCATTCATTCCCCGTTCCAGTATTTCGAAAGTTGTTTGCCTGCCCGATTGCTGTGACGCTGCACGACCTCTATCCATACGATCTGCCGAGCAATTTTGGATTTCCTAATTACTTCGTCAATCGCATGATCCTTAGACAGTGCATCCATAATGTTGATGGAATTGCATGTGTGTCAAGCGCTACAAGAAGCCGCCTCGACGCGCTCTTCCCTGAGGCAGCTCGCCTTTCTGCGATTGAGGTGACAGGTAACTACGTCAAGATTTCAGACAATGGCCTCGATTCGCTTTATAGACCTAAAGGGGTGAGCGATACTCCATTTATACTTTGCGTGGCGCAGCATCGAAAGAACAAGAATCTTGATCTCTTGATACGCGGCTTTGCGAAGTTTTCGAAATCAAATGACCTCTATTATCCCTTGGTCATCGTTGGTGCACGCGGCCCCGAAACCAGGATGTTAGGTAACTTGGTGAAGGAATTAGATATTGTTAATAAGACGATGTTCCTGGATTCCATTGCTGACGATGAGCTGAGGTGGCTCTATAGAAATTGTGCTCTCTTTGTTGTGACTTCAGGCATTGAAGGGTTTTGCCTTCCCGTTGCAGAGGCCCTATTGCACCATGCTAGAGTGCTCTGCTCCGATATCCCGATATTGAAAGACGTCGCTGAAGATGAGGCGAACTATTTCTCTCTTGTAGGAGATGCTGTGAGGAATCTTGCAACTGCGATGTCCGAAAGCCTAAGACGTCCTGCAGCTACACATGATGTCGAAGATAGATTTTCAGATAAGCGGGTGCTAGCAGCTTATCTGAGGCTCTACTCTCGAATCCTCGCGGCCAGGGCATGATCTTTGAGGGCGGATCCTGGGAACGTAAAGAGAACCAGGATCGAGCGCTATCCCGTGACCGTTTACCTCTCCTTTCAATAAAGTTGGAAAACGGAATTCATTCAGGGAGTGAACACAGAGTTACTGACGGAGCCATACAACTGTGAAGGGAAGTGTGGCACTAAGATTCACAGCTCGAGTTATATAGCTGGAGAAGCGAGTCCTAGTTCGATATTCTGGAACGAACAAGGGCCAATCGAGTCTTCACGGGATGGAAGTGAGTCATGACCATGTTGTCGTTGAACGAGCGTCCGCTGCCAGGATCAGGTCAGGCTAAGAGAACCGAGGACGACTTGCTTCTCTTGAAGAAGTGAAAGCGAAGATGCACCTTGACCGTGCTTCGAGAGAGAAGCTTGGAGACCATGTCTCATGCAATTGATGGTGCACCGGCAATGCTAAAAGCGAATAGTACCTTGCATGGCTCAATTGTTGCGATCGTTGGTCCTGATGGGACAGGTAAATCAACAACGATCGAACAACTTAGCAAGGAACTTATATCGAGTTCAAGCGAAGTGAGCGGTAACATCCGCCATTGGCGCCCACGCGTTCTCCCGCCTTTAGGGCGCCTGACGCGGATGGGGAGCGCTGAGTCTGAGTCGGGAGGGCCGCCGCGCAGGAGTCCAGGCCGGTTCCAGTTTCTGCGGCTTGCGTACTACGGCCTGGATTTCATTGTCGGACACTTTGTTCAGGACAGACCTGAGAAGCTTCGGAATCAAGTTATCTTATATGATCGATGCGCACTTGATATGCATGTCGATCCCGTCCGCTTTGGGCTGAAGTCCGCACGGGGGACGAGGCTACTTTGGAAAGTCATTCCTAAACCGGATGCGGTGGTCCTGCTTTATGATGCGCCAGCCAGAATTCTTGGCAGGAAGGCAGAACTCAGCAGTGCAGAACTTGAAAGGCAGTTCGCTGTATGGCTCAAGTTGTTCAGCGAAGAGCAGGTCGACGCCGTTGTTCGAATAAACAGCAAGCCAATAGAAGTTGCGCGGCGAATTGCCAGTTATCTGAGGGGGCAAGTGCGCAGCAGTAGCGGCGACCTGGGAGGGCAGATCACCCAGGCTCACATGCTTAACTCTGTCTTGCGGATGCTCGCAGGCGCCCCCGCGACGAGTGATTCGAATATCACTGATGCGCACAAGGGACCAAGCGACCCTAAGGGGAAGTTTGCCGTCGTTCCCAGCCTGAAAGCACCTCGCTTTCTAATTCCGCTTGAGTCGCGCAAGCCGGCGGTAAATTCACTTCGGACTTACAGCGCACAGAAGCCCTTGGCAAGGTCATTCAAATGGGGCTTGGCAACTGGCCTGCGGCTGGGAATTGCGCAACCTTTGCTACGGCAACGCGTATCGATCCAGAGAGTCGGTTCTGACAATTCATCCGTCCTGCGTGATTGTCCCCTGGACCAATTTCTCGCCCAGGCGCTTGGGAAAAGCGAGGTGTTTCTTGGAGTTTCACTCGGTACGCCTACCGTCCATCAAAAGCCTCTGATTCAAGTCATGGATCGAGAGGGCCGACCTCTGGGATACGCGAAGATTGGTTGGAACAGAGATACAATCAGCATCGTCGAAAACGAGGCGGAGGTCCTCAAAAGACTTTCTCCGATCGAATTTGAGAACGGGATGACGCCACGTGCATTGATCACAGAACGGTGGAAAGAATACTACGTTTTGCTACAATCCGGCCCGCCCAGCGAGGGCTGGAGACCTTCGCGAAAGATTTCTGCGCGCCATTTTGAGTTTGTGCGCGAACTCAGTGGGGTGAACCTGACAAGGTCCCATCTGCAGAAGAGCTCATGGTGGAGGAGAATGCAAGAGCGGATAGCCAGATTGGATGAATCGGGTGAGGCCTACGATGCAGACCTGGTGAGATGGACACTCGATGAATCTGCCGAGAGGTTTGGAGAAACAGAAGTAAGCTTTGGAATGAAGCATGGCGATTTTGCGCCCTGGAACCTTTTGGAGAAGAATGGAGCATTGTTTGCGCTGGATTGGGAGTACGCCGATAGTGACGCGCCACTGGGATCCGATCTGTTTCATTTCATCATTCAGCGCGCAGTCCTCGTAAAAGAGGCACGGCCAAACGACCTTGTGCGAGATATTCTTGGTGAGACCCCGCTAAACCAGAACTTGCGTAGCTTCTTTGCGAAGTGTGGTTTCGAGAACGACTTAGTTCAAAGCTTCCTGGCTCTATACGTCGCAGATACTTTGAGCTGGCACCTTAACCGAGATCAGAATGGGAATAATTTGAAGTCCCGTCGGACACGCGACAGCTGGAGATTTATTCTGGTCGATTATGTCCTTCGTAAAGCAAAGTCTGTCACCTCTTGAAGGGAGAGGCGCACGGCTGCGGACGAAATGCCATGTGGGGATGGATGATTCCACTGCGGTGACCATAATGTTTATGAGGATGGATGACGATGCATATTGTTCACTTTACTAGCGGGCGGATCAATCCGGCTGCTGCTAAGGTTGGACTTGGAAATGTGATTTATTGGCTTGCGCTTGAACAGGTTAAAGCCGGGCATAAGGTCTCCGTTGTTGTCCTCCCAGAAAAGCGCGACTACGAGAATACCAAGAATGCAAATTTCAACATTCTCGAATATGCTCCGCCATCGAAGGCGGGATTTGCTATTGACAAGCAATTGCTCAGGGATATTGATAATGGCACATTGAAAATAGATATCGCCCACTTACACGGGGTGTGGTCTACTACCGTTGTTGCGATCGGGATGGCATTGCGCGAGAGACGAATACCGTACGTCGTGAGTTCTCACGGGAGCTTCTCGCCGGGCATCAGACAGAAGCAGGTTATCCGTAAATGGTGCTTCAGAGTGTTATTCGGACTACCACTGGTTAACAGATCCCTCTTTGTACACATACACACGCGGGACGAGGCCAGCGATGCGGGAAGCTTTGGTGTAACCGCGCCAATAGTGGTGGCCGAGCAGGGGTTCAGTAGTGAGTCGATACCTCAGTTGTTGGTTCCTGAATGGTTGGGAAAGAGGTACCCAGAGCACGAGAAATCTTACAAAATTGTATTTCTTGGACGGCTTGATCCATGGCATAAGGGAATAGATCGGCTGTTGGATGCCATAGCACTGGCACGGGCAAGCGTCCCTCATATCGTTTTGTTCCTAGTGGGACCAAAGAAAAGGAGATATAGCTCTCAGATTCCGAATCTCATAGCGAGGCTGGGGCTTACAGAACATGTGATTCTTGTTGGCCCACTGTATGATCCCTTGGAGAAGTATTCCGCCCTTGCCAGCGCGGACCTGTTCGCGCTGACATCCAGGTTCGAAGGCTTCCCACTTACAGTGCTGGAAGCCATGGCGTGTAAGGTCCCAGTCCTGGTGACAAGGGGAACAAACGCTGGAGGAACTCTCGAGAGCAACCAAGCCGGAATCGTATGCGATGGGCGGCCGGAGGCGATTGCAGAGGGGATCATCAAGGCAGCCACCAACCCGGCCGCACTGAAGCTGATGGTTGAGAGAGGCCTAGAATTCGTCAGAAACCAAACGTGGGAAAAGACAGCTGCGCTGTTGCTCAACGAGTACAGGGTAAGACTGAAAGGCGATGCTGGATGATGTGCACAAACGACCCGGAGAGCTTCCGGGTTCTGACTGCGGAGACGCTGGCTGAATCCCTGAATGATGCTGGCATAAGTTATGTTCTCATCAATGGGCTCTACGGGTACCCTGCGGGTATAGGTCGCGATCTCGATATCCTTGTGCGGTCTGAAGATGCTCCGAAGGTCATTGCCCAATGCGAAGCGGTAGGTCAACAACTCGGATGGGACCGTCTGTTAGTTCGCTGGAGTCCTTATGGGACATGGCAATTGTTTTTGATTCGAAAGGATCGCGGGCGACTGTCATGGCTTGAAGTTGACCCGATGCTCAAAGACACAATGGTCATGGGAGCGGCAACATTGCTTGAAGAGTGGGGCAAGACGAGTGATTTGAGGGTCGACTTCTATCGGGGGCCATTTCCAGTCAGCAAGGTAGGTCACTACGTCAAGTCGCAACTTAGGCCTATCTTGTACGGCGACCTGGAAAGATTCGGACTGAAATATGCATTGGAGACTGTTGAAGATAAGGATATACTTCGCTATCTTCAAAGTTTGCTCGGCATTCCCATGGCCGATAGATATTGCAAGGCGACAAAGGCTGGGGTGGAGGGCGTGGCAGGCCTAGGGGGGAGACTGAAATGGGCAATCAATGCCCGGTTTGCTTTGCGGCACCCCTGGAGAGGAATTCGAAACGTGTTCTGGAGTCGCATTGGGCGGCCGATCAAACTATATTGTTTCAGTGCAGGTATGGTTTTTCAAATAGTGGGCCCAGAGTTCTCAAGTAAACGAAGAATCTTGAAAGGGGCTCAGGAGTACTTGAATGGTTGCTTTCAGGTTCGCATTCAAGACTATTGGGATAGCTCGAAGCGCCCCCAGCATGTATCGGCTGAAGAACGCGTAAGCTGGCCTAAACACTGGCTGCGAATCCTTTATGAAACTGGGCGTCGGACCTGGAAATACTATTTCGAGGATAGATTCCTGCCAAAGTCAGTGATTCAGTTTGTTCTTTACAGCGGCGGCAACGCGGATATTGGGTTGGATCCAGGAAAGTATGGATTTCGGTCGACTGCCGGTTTGAGATACATACAAGCACTTATTCCTCGACCGATTGAAGTTGCTTTGATTCCCAAGACGTATGAGCAGTGCGTTGGGGATGGTCTCAATGAGGGCATTCCACCATCCACCGAACAACTGGCAAGATGGCAGGCATGGGCCTATAATATCGTATCGAACAATGTAGTAACAGCGACGGATTCGGAAGCTGAAAGCGGCGAGAATCTCGCGTTATGTATTCTTCGAGAGCTGGAACTGCGGTTCGGAGCTTCCGAATGTAAACGACTGCAGCGTGAGAAGCAGGAAAAGCTGGATGTAAAGCAATTCTCACGGTAGTGCTAAGACAGAAAGTTACAGCACACAAAGACCCCTATTCCTAATTTCTAGAAGATGGTTTTCTCTTGAGCAGTGTGGAGGAGAGTCAATTCTCATGGCAATGACGCAGAAGTCGTTAGAAGAGCTTTGGCTCAAGGCATTGGTCTTTGTTCTATTTGGCTATGTCATCGGAGGAAAGGAATTTGCTTATACATTCATCGGTGAGATGGTCCTCTTCATAGGTTGTCTGATCCTGCTCAGATCGCAGAGGTTAATGCTCATTTTTGTGGATCCGACACTCATGCTGTGGGCAGTCTTTGCGTTTTGGGGAGTATTGAGGACGGTCCCTTTCGTTGGCAAATATGGTTTTCCTGCCATTCGGGATGGAGTTTTGTATGGGTATGGTCTTTTGGCGGTTCTACTTGTTGCATTTGTAAACAATAGCAATCAGATATCACGGTTCTTCAAATGGTACAAGGGGACCTTCGTCTGGCTTGTCCCCGGGTTATTCATTGTCCTGGCTTTGCAATTTACGATTTACTTTCGGCTGCCCGCGCCTCCCTGGGCGCCTGAACCTTATTTCCCCGTGATTAAAGGCGGGGATGGGGCTGTGAGTCTAGCGGGAATAGGTATTTTTTCGTTAATCTTCGCTGATGAAAAGCGGGCTCCCTGGGACCGGGGAGCGTCCTTCTACAGCATTATTGGGTATACGGCATTTGTGGGAAGCACTTTGATTGTGCTAGTGGCGGTGCGATCAGGCTTTGTGGCCATTGCCGTGCCACTAATTGTGCTCTCCGTGATGAAGTTTCGTAAAGTTGGTTGGAAGACTGTCTCGATTACGCTGTTCGTGGCTATTCTTATTTTCGGTTTCTCGCTGTCCAACATCTTTTCGTTCGAGGTGAGGGGGCGCCAGTTTAATTCCGATTTTATGGAGGAGAGCGTCAAGAGTATCTTTGGTTTTAGCAACGAGACGGAGCTTGAGGGGACGAAAGAATGGAGATTGGGCTGGTGGAAAAATATTGTTGATTACACGGTGTTCGGTCCGTATTTCTGGACGGGTAAGGGGTTCGGGATAAACCTGGCTTTGGAAGATGGCCCACCTGGGATGTCAACAGACCAAATTGCGCTGCGGAGCCCGCACAATGGCAGCATGACAGTCCTTGCGCGAATGGGCGTTCCTGGGTTGATTCTCTGGGTTGCAATCAATCTCAGTTTTGTATTGCGGCTCCTTTTAGCTTACTTGCGAGCTAACCGGGCTAGGCTGCGCTTCTGGTCTTCAGTGAATCTTTGGATCCTCTGTTTTTGGCTTGCGGCGATGCTTAACTTGAGCTTCGACGTTTACCTCGAAGGCCCGATCGGGGGGATGTGGTTCTGGGCAATTGTGGGGATCGGCCTTGCTGTAATGAGGATCCAGGCCTATGAGGCGCGGAAGCTGCGCGTCCAATCGCAAATGCAGATTGCTGTTTAGCCGGCGGACAAGTCACAAATCGGACAGCAGAGAGCATATGGGGGGAAACGAAGTTAAGAAGCCGAAGTTTTCCAATTTGGCTGTTCGCCTATCGCGCGGCCGGGGGCCCATTGCACTGGCTGACCAGATGATGGTGAGCGCGGCAAATTTCGCCTGCGGAATTGTTCTGGTTCGTGGCCTAGGGTTAGCGGTGTTTGGGAAATACAGCATTGCCTACACCCTGTTGCTGTTTGCGAATGCCCTGCAGATGAGCTTTGTGGCTTCGCCAATGCTGAACATCGGTCCATTGCTAGAGAAGGACGAGAGAGAGCACTTCGTCAACGGAATGCTCACTCTGCAGATATTGGCGAGCATTCTGCTCTTTGCAGTGTTTGCGCTGGTGGGTCTCACAGCACGCCTGTTCACAACCTTCTATTCCATTCCCTGCATTCTTCTATTCGCGTGCTGCATTGGAACGTATCAGCTCCAAGACTGGCTTAGACGCTACTACTTCCTGGCGAAGAAAGGAAAGCATGCGCTGGTTACGGACCTTATCAGTTACTGCGGACAGTTTCTGCTGCTCTTTATCCTTTGGCGCTTGCGGCAGCTAAGCCTGGTTCTCACTTTCTTTGTCATGTGCGCGACTTCCGTCGCAGCCGTGATCATGGGTCCGATTACAGATCGGCTGCGACCAGCCTGGGGAACCCTTGGTGAAACCTGGAAGAGGTGCAGAGTCCTAAGCCGCGATCTGGTTATATCAAGCCAACTCAGGTGGTTTGGAACTCAGGGCCTATTCCTGATCGGCGCGTTTGTTCTCGGACCTGCAGGGATTGGTGGCCTCCGTGCAACGCAAAGCATCGGGGGACCGATCTACCTGATCTTGATGTCATTGGAAAATGTGGTGCCAATCCGCCTGGCGGAGGAATTGAAAAGGAACGGGAGCGAGGGGGCCTATGTACTGATGCAGAGATGGACCGTTCGCGGAACGGTCTTTTTTGCACTGGCTACGATCCCAATTGCGATCTTCGGGAAGACGATACTCAAAGTGATTTATGGACCGGCACTCGTGCCCTTCTACAGGCCAATGTTGTTGCAACTGGCAACGATCGTGATCACTTATGCAACAATCCTCTGGTTTCACTTCTATCGCAGCGTGCTGGAAACGGCCGCGATGATGCGCGCCAATGCGCTGGCCACGTTGGCAAACCTTCTCACTGTTTATTGGTTTGGTCATCTTTGGAACGCATCTGGGATAGTCCTTTCGATTCTGCTTGGGCAGGTGGCTATCGCTGCGTACTGCATGTTCTACTGGGCGCGCCACCGCAGCGCAATCCTCACACGCTTTCCAAGTGGAATCGGACAGTGAAGGGAAACGGAGATTCTGGATGAAAAGGCATTACCCAATGAATTCAGCGGGTCCTGTCCACAGATTATTTCTTAGCGATCGCCGCTTGCAATGGATGCTGCTGGTGTTCATGGTCCTCTGTTACGGCATCATTCTATCCCATGCCGGGCTGCATCGACCGGCGAGGCCAATGAACAGGACGTTCAATAGCATGCTCGAGCACCTTGTGCACGGGCGGTTTGATGTCGATCCAAATGTCATTGGTGTAGAAGGATTCTTGCATAACGGGCGTGTCAACGCGTATTGGGGCATCACATGCGCTCTGCTTCGGTTGCCGCTTTTCCTTGTCAACGGGCTGGATCTGGATGTCACTGCGTGGTCTTGCCTGGTGGCCGTCTGTCTTGCCGGCATGATGAAAATTCGAACTGTGCTTTTTATTCGGCGCCATTGCGGAATAGGACCGGGTTCAGAATGGGCCTTTATCCTCATGCTGGTGTATATCGTTTTGGGAGGTGCTGAGGTAGGCTATCTAAAGTCTTCCGTCTATCAGGAAGTGGTCTTCTGGGCTATCGCTTTTGCAGCGATCTTCGTGTACTTCGCTGTGAAAGGCCTTGTGATCGGCGAGTTCACCTTAGTCACGCTTTCTTGGATGGCTATGGCAGCGGGCCTGGCAACGCTCACTCGCGTCTCTACCGGCTTGGGGCTATGCATGGCCTTTGGGTTGCTGCTTCTGGTACTGGTGGTGGAAGACACTCGCGCTCGACGTGTTGCCTTCCTGCGTTTTCTCGTTCCAGCTGTGGTCCTTGGCGTTTTTCTGATTGTCGTTGGCGCAGTCAACTACTTCCGGTGGGGAAATCCCACAACATTTACCGACTACACGCACTACATCGTGAACCTCCGAGATCCGGACCGAATGCTGCAAATGCAGACCAATGGCCTTTTCAACGTGGCCCGGATTCCTTTCGGCTTCATCTACTATTTCCTCCCGCTCTGGAGCTTTCAGGGAGTCGATGGCCGGCTCTTTTTTCAGAGTACGCAGACTCGTATGATGGATTTGGTTGAACTTCCGCCCAGCAGTTTCTTTCTCACCGATCTGCTGCCCATTGCATTCATTGTCTTTCTGGCTATGGCCTTATGGTCTTCGAGGTCATTACTATTGCGAAAAGGTGCAAGGTCCGAGCAGGCCGCTAACTCGCTGCCGTTTTCCGGGATTTCTGCTCTTGTCGAAGGGGTTGCCGTGGCTGTCGGGTTGGCCGTGCCTTGCATCCTCATGCTCATGGCCATGTGCATGTGCTACCGGTATCGCATGGAATTCTATCCCGAGATAGATTTTCTGGCGTTTCTGGGCCTCTATGCAACCGTCAGGAATTCCGCTCTGCTGGCGCTCTTCGACCGCTGCCGCGGTTGGATGTTGGGTGCCACAGTTACTAGCATCGTTTCAGCGTTTACAGTTGTGGTTCTCTACAATCTCGCTCCCTTCGGGACGCTTAAGCCGTATCTGCGCAACGGATTTTTCCAATATTATCTGCACAGCCCTTACTAACCTTGTCTCATGCATCGGGTGTGAAGCTACTATACTGGACGTAGCGCCATGTCTAACCATTCGCACTACGAGAGGAGAAATGATGTCAAGCAAGGCTGGGCTGGAAACCAAGCGGCACGGTCTGCTTCCGGCATCACTTCCGCTGCTGGCGGACTGGATTATCTATGCAGGCATGGGTTGCGCGAGCATGATCAGCGCACTATTCGGTGCGTACCGCATCGATCCGGATACCGTTGCTTATCTGGATATCTCAGATGCAATCAGAAGCCATAACTGGCAATTCGCATTCAACGCCATCTGGTTTCCGTTTTATCCCTTTCTGCTGACGATCGCGCGCGCTGTATTCGGCTATCGCGTGCAATACGAACTGATGGCGGCGCGGCTCTTGGATGCGGTTCTCAATCTTGCGTTCGTCGGTGCGGCGATTGTGCTGGCAGCTGCGGTGCGGCGAGTGCTGCTTGACCAGTCCGTGAGCGCCCATGCCCTGCTGCCCGCGCGCACTCTGTATCTGTGGGTGGCTCTCGTCGCTTACTTCTTGGGGTCGCTCGACCTGCTTTCTCCCAAACCCGACACGCTGGTCTCCATCCTCATGATCCTCTGCGTGGCTGCACTCTTCCGCGCACTTTCCACCGGCACTCTGACGTGCTGGCTTGCCGTAGGCGTCTGTGGGGGGCTAGCCTTCTGGGCCAAGGCATTTGCTCTGCCGTTTTTTCTGCTGCTCATTCTCTTTACCGCTCTCGTCCATCTGCGCAAACTTCGCATCCTCGCGCATCTGACTTTAGCTCTGGCCGTCTTTGCCTTCATTGTCGCGCCATTGGCCTGGAAGCTCTCAGTGCTTCGCGGCCGCCTCACTTTCGGCGACACAGGCCGGCTCAACGTGGCCTGGCATGTCAACCATGCCGACCGCTTCAACGCACTCGCCGATCCAACCGAATGGCAGCCGGGGCTTGCCATAGCGAACTTTAAGCATCCCGGCGAACTCCTGTCGAAGACACCGCTCATCTCATACTATGGCGGTTCTCATTCCTTCGGTTCAATACCGTTGTTGACCGATCTCTCTTATTGGTACGACGGGCTCATCCCCCGGTTTGTGCCGCGCCAGTCGCTGGCAGCTCTCAAGTTCAATCTCTCTAACCTCGCCAGTATGTTGGTGATGCGCTTCCAGATCGTGTCGCTGGGCGTCCTATTGGGGCTCTTCGGCTTTCGCCTGAGAAGAGGATCCTTCGCTACCCCTATTGTGTTCGTCCCCTTTGCTCTCGCCATCACCAGCATCGGCCTCTACGCGGCGGTCCACATCGAGCCGCGCTATATCACCTTCGCGTTTGTCATCATTGCATCGGCCTATGCTGCCAGCGCCCTCACCCGCATGCCTGAGGGCAAAGATCGTTCCCTGCACGCCGGGGTGCTCATTAGTGCGGCGCTTGTTCTGGTCTTTCTGGCGCAGGCCTCAATCCACGAGGGCACCGAGGCGCGGGAACAAGGCGCTCGACCGCTTCAAGGCATTTATAACCAGGAAATCGACTCTGCCGGAGCGCAATTGGCCTCGCTTTATCCGCGCGGCGCCGAAGTTGCCTGCATGGGCAAGGCAGCCTGCTGGACCGATCCCTACTGGGTACGCTACGCCGGGCTGCGCATGACAGCGCTTGTCGACTCAGGGCGCGGAGCCGAACAAGAAAGCGCGGAGCAGGAATGCGGGAAGCTCGCACAGAATCCCGCGGCTCTGGATGCCCTGCGCGGCAAAAACGTTCGCGCCATCGTGGCCAGATTCGAAGGAGAACAGCCGTGCTCTGCCGCCTGGCAGCCGCTGGGTTCATCGCCTAACTTCTTCTACTTGCCTCTTTAAATGGAGCCCCCGAGCCCCAGTTTCCACACACATTCCCCGCTTATAAAGTCTCCCGTATTTCAATTCCCGGATGGCTTGCCAACCTTGAAAAATTCGCGCTGAGCCACGACTGCGGCTGGCTACAAACTGGGCGCGCGATGCCCCTCTTTTGGGCTCAAGAGCATACATTAAATCTGCCCGCTGGGGTCGGCGATGCGAGGCAATTGGTCTCGATCACATTTGGGGCGCATGCACCGCGCGGCTACAATGTGTAAAGGATGACTCGCTGCCTCGTATTGCCGGTCCTTGCTGTTTCGCTTTGCCTCGCTGGCTGTGGGTACCACACGGTGGGCGCAACGTCACATCTCCCTGCCGATGTACACACCCTCTCTGTGCCGGTGTTCGCCACACGAACCGAGGCGTATCACACAGAGACTGTGATGACCAACGCGGTGATTCGCGAATTTACCGCACGCACCCGGTTCCGCGTGACGCCAGAGGCAAGTCCGGAGTCTGACGCTGTGTTGCATGGCACGATTCTCAAGGAAGTGGTGACACCGCTGACCTACAACGCCTCGACTCAGGAATCGTCCAGCTTCCTACTGACAATCGTGGCTTCAGTTACGCTGAACGACCGTGCTGGCAAGGTGCTCTACGAAAACAAAAACTACGTGTTTCGGCAGCAGTATCAGTCCACGACTGACTTGCCGACGTTCCTGCAGGAGAACCCGGCCGCGCTGGAGCGATTAAGCCGCGACTTTGCGCGAGCTCTCGTTTCTGATGTGTTGGAAGGTTTCTGAGTTGGGCAAGAACGCGGGCGCGAAATGGACGCATGTTGGACCGACAAGGATGACAAAAATTAATAAAAGGCAAGAACAAGAGCAAGAGCAAAAGCAAAGACAAATGCAGATCCTTTGACTCGCTTTGCTCGCTCAGGATGACAAATTCTTATAAAAGGCAAAGGCAAAGGCAAAGGCAAAGGCAAAAGCAAAGGCAAGAGCAAGTGCAAAGACAAATGCAGGTCTTTCGACTCGCTTTGCTCGCTCGGCGGCTGTCTCCGGTTGCCGTTGTATCTGCATGAACTGTCCCAGCTTGGGGCGTCGCAACTGGCAAATTCGGGGCCATGGATATACCAGTCCCTCTCGTCCAGAGAGGCACAGAGTGTGCCAAGCGAGTGAAGAAGATGGGAGCGTTGTTCTTCATTGATTCATAATTGTGATATGAGACGTTGTGCTCTACCCCTCGCATGGCTGCTGATTGCTTGCGGCGCGTCGAGTTCCGCCCAGCAATTGACCCCAGCTGACGGTTCGAGTCGTGCAGATATGGCTGGCTTGCCCGTTACGAAAGTAGCTGGGCCCATGGACCAAGCCGGACTCCACAGTCAGGGCGATACAGGCTCCATTCCTGGCCTTCCGAAGCAAGGTGGAGGCTCCATTGAGGCGAACTCAAGTTCAGCCGGAAGCGCCGTGGTTGCCGGTCAGAAGGTTGGCTCGGTTTTCCAGTGCGATAAGTTCAGTGGTGCAGATGTTTCCATCAAGGCGAATGCATGCAACGAGGCGGCGATAGCTGCAGGCGGCGGAACCATTGACTTACGCGAACTGCTGGCCGGCAATACAACCGGCTCAGAAGAGATTGAGATCAACACGCGCGCTGGAGATAAGGCACTGGCTGGCGTGACCGCTCTCTTTCCGACAAGCGGCATCTATTCAACCGATATGGTTGGAGGTCCGGTGGTCGAAGCCACTGTTTACGGCGTGAAAGGGAAGCCGTGCGGGAAAGAAAGCGGCTCCAACAACAATGTGGGCGACACACTGACCGTGGTGCAAGAGGGGTTTGCTTACACCGGCATCGCTTCCGGGGCCACGTTCAAGGTTCTCACCGTCGGCCCCGGAGGATGCGTACTTACGGTTGGAAATGCCTCCGGTGTTTCCGGATTGCCAGTGACAGCGGGGAGTGGCTATCTCACGTCCAAGTATGCCACTACGACCTCCTCGAATGGATCTGCGAAGCCTCCAATGCTGAATGTGCAAGCGAGTGATTGCGGAATCCGCCTTAACGGCCGCGGGACAATTGAAACTGGCTCAGTGGGCGCGGGGGCGACAAGCTTCTGGGTGACGCCTTCCAGCAAACATTCGGGCTTTATGGCGGAAGCGATGCTTTGCACCGACGAGGGCGCCGGCTATGTCCGCACGGATGGCGGTTTCAAGACGTTGAACCGCACTAAGCCCGCCTATAACACTGGTACAGGAAAGATCACCGGCGGAGCCTGGCTGACGGCTGCAACGGCCCTGATTCGAGGCGTCGTGGATCACAGCCAGTTCAACCTTCTTGAGACTTCTTCGGGTCAGGATAATGGGGCGTGGATTGACGGAGCTTGCTGCGGCACGAACTTTTACAGCCTTCACACAAACGCTGGGGACGGGCAATTCGCGGGTTATCCCATTATTGTTGGGTCCGGTGGCGTGATACAGAATGCTTGTATCACCAAAGGAAGCAATGTAATCAGAGCGCCTTACGCTCACTTCACCGCCAAGTATCTTGGTTTTATCTTACAGGCGGGCAGCAGTACGGGGAGCACAGGATTTCCGGCTGACACCATTATCACCGAGATCAACAGCCTGACCAGCGTTACCGTCAGCGCCAATGCGACGGGAACAACCAACAGCACAAATGCGCTATGCACCCAGTTGCCCCTGACGACACCGGTGCCGGAGACGGCAGGAACAGGGCTGACGATAGCGCTGACCGATCCGACAGCGGCGAATAACTGGGCAATCTCTCTCTACCAGCCGGTAGCCAACGGCGCGGGGCCGGGGTTGGAGAACATGTTATTCAACTACGGCAATGGGGAAGTCAACGTCTACGG
Organism: uncultured Acidobacteriaceae bacterium; assembly: GCA_963776535.1. Lineage (GTDB taxonomy): Bacteria > Acidobacteriota > Terriglobia > Terriglobales > Acidobacteriaceae > Telmatobacter. The sequence goes on from CAVZNB010000003.1 coordinate 214,422, forward strand.
CGCATACGAGGAAGCGAACGGTTTCATCGACAAATACACACCGCTCAACTACATTGCATATCAGGCAGACTTTGTGAATTTCTATAGTCCGTTTGGCACGGTGTCACATTCAAAGTATTTCATTCAGGCAGACACCAAGTATGGATGGTCAGTCTATAACGGCTTTATTGGGGACTCCGGGATTGAAGATCAAGGCGTCGTCCATAAGCCGCTATCTCCAACGGATGGGTTCACATATGTGAAGGGCGGTATCCCCTATGCAGTAAATGGTGGCAATCTTCTGCCAGATACGGACTTGAAGCAGTCAACTGCTTATTGGACAGTGCCAACCGGTGTGGACATTGCGGGGGGTGTTGGCCCCCTCGGTGACAACGGTTTCACATATGCATTGAGCGAAACTCAGGGAGAAAACATTTATATATTTGTCCCGGTTCCCATTACAAACCTGCAGGCCAATTCGTACTACACGATGGGAGTCTGGGCAAATCTTACGAGTGCGACCACGGGGAACATTTACCTCAACTTGTGCAGCAAGTTGAGTGTGTCAAGCTGCACCGCCTTGTTCACGAGTCCCGCCTTCCCCTCAAGGCATCGCAACAATCCCGGCGTGTACTCTGCCCTGTTCTCAACTGGATCGAACACTTCCGGCTACTTCGCAATCGAACTCAGCCACTTTAAGGGAAGTGGGAAACTGAGCCTCGCAGAGCCATTTCTTGTGGCGGGCAATATTCCCATCTATCAGGAGAACGACGGTGGAGTTGGGTCAAGCACGGGTGCAGGGTCGAGTTTTAGCTCGATTACGATTAAGGGTGCAGGAGCGGGGACTTATGCAAAGGCGGATGGCACAGGGTTTGGTACTCCTGGAGGACTTACGACTTGCTTCGATATCTCAGGCTCGGGAACCGCGCAAAGCTGCACGCCGTCTGCACCTGTGGGTGCGGGAATGTGCATGGCTTACACAGCAGGTAAGAATAACGCTGGTTCCTCGCTTACCCTCAACGCGACTGGGACAGCTTTGCCGGTGGCCAAGTCGCAAGGACGTACGACTGCTCTCTTGCCTGGTGATATCGTCGCGGGTGTTCCCGTCGTTGTTTGCCTAAACTATCCGACCGCCTCACTATGGACCTTGGAATCTAGCGGCAACATCCTGGCAGGCGCAGGTGCTTCATTGGATGTTGTTGCCGGGAATGGAATGAGCGAAGGCGGAACGCCCGATAGGCGAACACTCAACGCGCAGCGATTCGCTTTCGGATACTGCACAGGAACAGCGCCGTCCAATGCCAAAAACCTTGTGCTCTACGGACTTGGTTCGTTTTCCACAAACTGCAGTTCGACGAATTCGCAAGCATCTCTTTATATGGCGCCGACATCGGGTACCGTTTCAGATTTGGCTATAAGCTGCGGAACCAGCGGAGTGAGTGAGACCAGTGGTGTTTTCACTCTGTATGATTATCCGAACGGTGGCGGGGAAGCCATTAATACTGAACTTACAGTGACTTACGGGACAACAGCGGCGAAGAATGTGGTGAGAGATACCACGCATACCCATAGTTATTCAGCCGGCGATAGGTTTGTCGTGACCTACACGACAAAGGCAAACGAAACGCTTGCAAACTGTAACGCTAGCTTTGTGTATTGAGCGGTCGGAACGCGGCGCGGGGCTTGCTGCCGACTACAGCTTGGCGGCGGTGAGCCATCAAACCTGACTTTGAAGAAAGTGTCGCACCCCATTCGATCAGCCTCCGATTGCGCAGTTGTTTTTCACGGAGAACAAGCGGTCGGCCTGCTGGCATTGGCAATTCTGACTACATTCTCTTCAAGGGCTGGCATCGGCAGACCGGGCAGGGTATTCTGAAAGCGCATGATCAAGATCTTTCCAAGCGGAATGCCGGGTCTCCGGGGACGAGTCCGTTGAGTACCGGGCGGTGGGGAGCCGGGTTTGCCGCGGTGGGCCGCTTCGTGTCAGAGGTTGAGGCTGCCGCGGAAGGCAAGGGGCAGTTGCGGCCCGGATACGTACTGGCGGGCGACGAGATTTTCCTGCTGGACCGCTGTCGTGGTGCCGTCCTCAAAGGGCTTGTTCCGCCGGATCTGAAGGATTTCTGCCTTTCCGATCTGGATCTGAATGGTACTTCGCTCTTCGAGGTGCTTGATCGCGCGCAGACGCCGTCGTTGATGGCGCCATTTCAGGTGATTTTTGTTCGCAACGTGCGTCAGCTTTACACGCGGGGCGCCAAGAAGGATGAGTTTGCAGCGCTGGACCGGTATTTCCGTTCGCCCAATCCGCAGGCGCTGCTTATTTTCGTTGCCGACTTTCTGCGCATCCCGTCCGACATCCGGCGCATGGAGATGGACGACAAGAACCGCTTTGAGCGGCTCAGGGAAACGCTTGGCGAGTATTGCGGCATTGTCGAGCTGGCCCGCGTAAACGAAGAAGACGCAATGCGCTGGACGGTGGCGACCGCGCAGGATGCTGGCGTTCGAATGGAACCGGATGCAGCGCGTGAGCTGGTGGATGCGCTGGGTGCGGACATGATGATGATCGCATCTGAACTTGAGAAGCTGCTGCTCTACACGCTGGGGCGCGGACGCATCACGCTGGGCGATGTGGAGACCATGGTGCTGGGGGCCAAGCAGCGCTCGCTGTATGAGCTGACCGATGCCATCAGCGCGCGCGACCGGGTGCGGGCACTGGCTCTGCTGCATGGGCTGCTGAATAGTTCGGATGGCGGAGAGGACTCGGCTATTGGGCATCTTTACATGCTGGCCAGAACCTTCCGCCAGATGCTGGTGATTCTCGAGAAGAACGTGCGCGATTCACGCGCCATCTGGCAGGCCCTGTGGCAGGGGTTCCGGATGCCGCCGTTTGCCGCCGACGATCTGATCCGCCAGGCGCGGCGCTACAAAAGCCGGCGCGAGTTAACCCGGGCACTGAGGCTGGTGGCGCGAGCGGATCTCGAGTTGAGGTCGTCTCCGCCGGACAAGCGGCTGGTGCTGGAGCGGCTGGTGTATGAGCTGGCTTCCGAGCCGAAGGCTGCGCCGCCCTTGTTTGCCGCACAGCTCTCCTTTGAGGTGTGAGCTAGCTACTTGCCGTTGTCGTCAAGGATTGCGTGAGCCAGAAAGGGCACAGTGGGGTTTGGTTTGCCCTCCAGGTTAAAGACAACGATCTCGTTCCGGCCTTTCTTCAGCCATGGGGCAGGGAGGTAGAGCGTGCCTTGCGGGCCAATCTTCCAGAAGCGGCCGAGCGGCCGGCCATTGATAAAGACTTCTCCCTTGCCGAGGGTGCGCGTGTCAATGAAGGTGTCGGCCGGGTCGTCCACCTGGAAGGTTGTCTGGTAGAAACAGGCGCCGGCGCAGGGAATTGACTTATACGCGAACGAGGTTACATTCTGCATGGGCAGCGGATAAATCTGCCAACCTGTCAAAGGTTTGTCTGAGAGAGTGACCTGGTGAGTAATGCCTGCACGCTCGTGGGGAAACTGGCGGCCAAAGTTCACGCGGCCCGAATTCTCCACCAGGATGTCGAGACGCGTGTTGTCGTGGGTCAGTTGAATCGACAAGGAAGATTGATTCAGCCGGCGGTCGAGGGTTCCCGCTAAGACTCCGTCCAGATAGACCTGTGCGTAACTATGTAACTCGTCGAAGTGGAGTTCTCCGTTTTGTGCGTGGGCAATGTTCGTGCGATACAGGATATACCCATAACTCTGTCCGACGTCTTCCATGGAGAGAATCTGGGAAGAAGTTACTGGATTGGGCAGAGCATCCCAGATGGATGCTGAGCGCGTGAGCTGAATTGCCGGCAGAATCTGCGGAGCGATGGGCGCCGGAGGGTCGGGCGGCGTGATGCCTGTAACTTTGCGGATAACATCGCGAAAGAGGAAGTACTTGGGCCGCAGCTCCCCGCTTTCACTGACCGGCACATCGTAGTCGTAACTGGTGACATCGGGGTCGTATTTCCCATTGTCAATGTTGGCTCCATTCATCCAGCCGAAACTTGTTCCGCCATGAAACATGTATAGATTGACGGAGTAACCCTGCTCCAGCATCCATTGCAGCTCCCTGGCCTCCGCAGCTGCATCCGTGGTGTGATGCTTTTCGCCCCAATGATCAAACCATCCATTCCAGTATTCTCCGCACATGCGCGGGGAGTTGGGGCGGAGCTTCGCCAGTTTGGCGAACTCGTTCTTTGCTTCTCCGCTGCCGAAGTTGATGACTGCCGGCAATTCAGGGAGCGAGCCGGCGGGCAGTTCATCGGCTCCGTCCGCGGTGTAGAGCATGGCGCGATCGAATCCGGAGTCGAGCAGCAGATGATGAATCTGCTCCATGTAGTTGTGATCCGAGCCGAAGGAGCCGTATTCATTCTCGACCTGGACTGCGATGATGGGGCCGCCGTTGGCGCTCTGCAAGGGTGCGAGTTCCTGGCCGAGGCGATGCAGCCAGCGGCTGGAGGCAGCCATGAAGGCGCGATTCGAAGTACGGACTTCCATGCCTGGTTCGCGCAACAGCCAAGCAGGATAACCGCCAAAATCCCACTCGGCGCAGGCGTAGGGGCCTGGCCTCAGGATGACGTAGAGACCCTCCTGCTGAGCCTCGCGGATGAATTCCGCGATGTCGTTCTGGCCAGAAAAATCGAACGTGCCCGGCGCGGTCTCATAGACATTCCAGAACACGTACGTCTCGACCGTGTTGAGACCCATGGCGCGTGCCTTGCGCAGACGGTCGCGCCAGTAGGCACGGGGCACGCGCGCGGAATGGATGGCTCCGGAGATGATCTGGAAGGGTTTCCCGTCCAGTTCGAAGTGGTCGCCGTTGGCGCGCAACTGGTGCGGCGCGGGCGTCTGGGCGCTGAGGGCTTGTATCGAAGAGAAAAGACCAAGAGCCAGCAAAGTTGTCACGAAGATACGAATTGGATTCATGGGCATGCGACTCCTGAAGACGAAGTGTGCAACACGGCTGGCAGCGCTATTGTCGGGGTTCAGCTTCCAGCGTGAGGACCTGGAAAGGCGACAGATGGAAAGTGTACGGTTTGTCTGCTTCCAGCGCGATTGCTGATTGCACGGAGTCGGCAGACCAGGGGCTATGCGCACTGAAATTGCGGACTGCTCCCACGGGTAACTCAAAGGCCTGGCCAACATCGAGGGTAAAATCCTGCGCGTTGAGCGCTGGGATTGCGTAGTGTGAGAATCGCTTTTTTCGGCGACCATGCAGCCCAGCCATAGACCTGAAGCCAGAGCGGGTCACCGCCAATCCAATGCGTATCAACCAGAGTGCCCGCATTGCGGCGCGACCATTTTGCACTTTCGGCAAGGATATTCCAGTCGGCCCCGGTAAGCAGCGATGGTGTGATGTAAAGCTCCTGCAACTGCGTTCCGGAGCCGAAATAGGAATGCACTTCATTGGCAAAGTCTCCGCCCGGATCCGTGGAGAGATGCGGCGCCTTTTGTGCGAAGACGATGCCGTGCAACATGAGCGAGTTGAGAGGATAGAGACTGCCTGCCTTGACAACTTCGTCGTAGGTGTCGGCGTCGCGATAGGTGATCCAGCGCTCGCGGTCTGTGCCCACGCCGGCGAACTCCGTATCGTCGCCGCCGCGCCATATCGAGTCCGCATAGAAGAGCCAGAAGGGAGACGGCCAGGTTCCCGTTGTGAGGTTGATGTAGAGGTCCGGTTTCAATCGGCGCAGGTCGCCGATGAGATGAATGGCCGCGTCGAAGTCTGAACTGAATGCGCTGCCTTTCACCACCTGGTCGGCGTTCCCGGTGCCGTCGAGCTTGAACTGATTGACGCCGTATTTCGTGACCATGCCGGTAACGGCGTCGTGAAACAGCGCGTAATAACGCGGGCCGGAGAGAGCGAGCCCGCCATCGACGAGTTCATAGCCGTCTCGCTTTGCTGTGGCCACGCGCGCCTTTTTGGCTGGGCCGTAACCACCCCAGGGCGAGAGCCAGACGCCGGGGGCAGTGCCGTACTCCGCGGCAGCCTCCTTCAGAGGTTCAAAGCCATCCTTGAAATCGGCACGAATCTTCCACAAATCGTTTGTATCGTCCCAGCCGTCGTCGAAAAGATAAGAGTCCAGGGTGACGCCGCGCTTCTTGTTCAACTCGTCGCCGATGGCATGAATGCGATTCAGAGCCTCTGCCTGGGTGTAGGGGTTGAAGAAGCCAATATCGAACCAGCTGTTGTAATGCAGGAAGGTGCGGTAGGGATGGGCGCGTTCGCGTTCCAGGTAAGTGAGGAAGGCGCGGCGCATCTGGCCGGGAGGAGCGATGCCGATGACGGAAGAAAACTGGGCTGACGCGCCGGCGGGGATGGGCACTTCGCTATGCAACTCGCTCACCCCGCGGTCGCCGACAACGCTACTCCCAGAGAGCGGCGACTCAAAGCCGAGGAAGAAGTTGCCGGTAGTGAGCGGAGAGCCCTTTACCGTTCCGGTGACGGCGATGCCGCGGGCGCGGACGTCGATCATGACCACGCCGGCGAGCGGAAGGGGCTGGCTGCCGGCAGTGATGGTGAGAACCTGGCGGATGTAGTTGGAGTTCTGACGAAGGGTTACGGCCCAGTCGGCGGTGAAGCGGCTTGCGGGGTCGGTGAGGGGGTAATGAACAATGACGCCGGGAAGACGATCTGAGGCGCGTGACGCATCGGGGTTTGGCTTGAGTTGTTCGCAGCGCGCTGTGCCGGAGACGAGAAGGTCGGAGGCATGCACAACACCCAAGTCCTTCAACTCAAGAGAAAACAGGTCGGGCATCTTCAGGCCCGAATTCCTGACGCCGTCGAGGGGTGTTTTGTCCACGACCGTCAGGCCGCTGAGGTGATGAACTTTAAGATGCCATTCCGCAGCAATATCGCGATTCTGAAGCGCGCCGCCGGTGTGCTCCGTTGCGCCCGTCTGGTTACGCAGATCACATTCCGGGCTTCCGGCGCTGGATTCGGTGGAGTTTTGCGAGAGAAGGGCTGGATGGCTGAATGCGGCGAAGGCGGCGAGAAGAACTGTGAATCTTAATGCGGGCAGAAATGCGCGGAGTTGCGTTGGTTGGAGCTCCAATGTTCCCTCCTGGTTCAGGGAACAGTGTATCTCCTTCCAGTGCGGCCAACGGGATCAAACTGGAAGCCGATGGCAGCCTTTGGACGGGGCCTTTCTGATTGCGCAATGCGGCTCGAACGATTACTTCACACCATGCTCGTTCAGCCACGGTCCGTATTCGCGGTCCACTTTCTGAATATGGTTTGTTAGCCAGTCACGAAGGAAGTTAAGCAGATGCAGGTTCAAGGTGATCTCGCCCCGCTCGTACCGGGCTGAATACTCCTGAACCTGTTTCATCAGGTCGCGGTGCAGAGAACGATGCTGGGTAAGGCCTGGATACTTTGCAGCAGCCAGCATGCCTTCTTCCGCGGTGAAGTGAGTGCGCGTGTAGTCAATCAGCTTGCGAAGGAGTGGACCGGTCAGGGTCTGTGCCTGCCCCTTCATCATTGCGGTGTGCAGGTCGTTCAGGATCTCAAACAAGGCGGTGTGTTGTCCGTCGAGGGACTTGACTCCTACGGAATAGCTGCTATTCCACGCCAACAATGCCATGGCTTTCTCCTGAGGAAGTTTTCCTTCAACTGACTCATCGGAAGGGCAGGTGAAAAGTTGAGTGCAGATTCAGGCATATTCCTTGTAACGCTGTACATTGCAGATTGCGGCCGCGTTTAATCCATGCCTCGTTCATTCAACCACGGGCCGTAAATACGATCTGCGGCCTCGATGTGCTCGGTGAACCATTCGCGCAGAAAAACCAGCAAAGGGCGAATTTCGACACTCTCTCCGTATTGCAGCCGATGATCAGCCTCATGGATCCGGGCCAGGATGGAACTGTGCAGGGCGCGATGTTCGTTCAAGCCGGGAAAACCGGTTTGCTCCAACAGGCGTTCTTCACTGGCGAAGTGCATGCAGGTGAACTCGAATAACTGATCCAGCAGTTTGCTCACCTGCTCCCGCTCTGCACCACGCACGAGGGCCAGGCGCAGTTCGTTCATGGCATCCATCAGGATGCCATGCTGATCGTCCATGGCTTTGACCCCGACGGAGCAGGCACGGTTCCAGGTTAGAAGAGTCACAGGAGCCTTCTTTCGCGTTGGCGAGCTCTACCTACTGCGTAGCGTATCGGTCGCGAGGAGCCAAGGCGTTATGAGGAACCTTTGTCACGAAATGACCAAGGTTTCGCTTGTGCAACCGGGGCGGGAACATTTGGGACAACGCTTCGCAATTTATTTGTTACGCGATCTCGGCGGAGACACAAGTGAAGCTCTGCAAAACGAAGGAAAATGAAGGACACCCGTTTCATCGCCTCGCGGGCCGGCGGCGCCGGTGGAAGACTATTCCGCACTCGGATTCACCGGCTTCCGCGAGCACTGTGAAACTGTGATTCACTGTCTCACGGGATTGTAGGGGGGGTGGGGTGTCGGCCACCGGGGCTCGTACGCGGGCAACACCGATATTACGACGGAGCACGGGGCAGCGCATGAGATGATTCTGCGCCAACGCGATGAAATGATCTGCAAATTTTGGGGGATTTTTTTAATCAGAACCCACCGGATCCGCGGGGTGAGCATCGACGCTTGACAGTTCCTGGAGTCGGCCATGTTTTTTGCCTGGCATATGGATCGGTCACAAGAGCTTCCGCAGCGGCAGAGGCCCAGGGGGCCCTCAGGCAGCGGATTGGGCGCGACTGAAGTGATGTTTTTGGCGGAAGTGGAGCAAAATGAAGAAAGGCCATGGTGACACCGGCAAATGCGATTGCGGCGATTCTGACGCTGATTCCCCTGGTGGCGGCGGCATTGTTTCCGCAGCGGGTGGGTGGGTGTGCGCGGAGGCTGCCTGCATGGGCGCAGCTTCTGTGTCCTGCGGCGGTCAGTGTGCCCTATGCTCTGGTGACGTGCGCTGCCGGGGATTTCAGGTGGGGCTGGTTTGCGCTGTACGTTCTGGTTCCGGCGGCTCTGGCGGGGCTTCTTATCCAGGCCATGAGTGTCGACAAGGAACAGCGCGGGAACTGGCGTGATTTTCTGGTGCTTGCCGCATTGGGTCTGGCCGTGGATCTGCGCTGGTTTGAGGGCGCGTGGCCGGCACATCTGGCCATCTTCAACAAGATGCTGCTGCTCAATGCGGGCATCTACGGATTTATTGCGCTGAGGAACCTTTCAGAAACGGGCTTTGACCTGCGGTTGCGTCTGAGGGATGCGGGGATCGGGCTGCGCGAGGTGGTGCTGTACACGCCGCTGGCGCTGGCGCTGGGACTGGGCCTTGGATTCCTGCACCTGCACAAGGGGTGGCCAGGCCTGGGACAGATATGCGGTGCCTGGTTGTTCACCTTCTTCTTCATCGCCATTCCCGAGGAGCTGTTCTTTCGGGGATGGTTGCAGAATCTTCTGGAGCGGCGGATGGGGCGCATTCCCGCGCTTCTTCTGACTGCGGCGCTGTTCGGGCTCTCCCACTTCAACAAGAGGGCCGTGCTGTTCAACTGGCGCTACGTGCTGCTGGCTGCAGTGGCGGGCGTTTTCTATGGCCGGGCATGGCGGCAGGAGCGGCGTGTGGGCGCGTCGGCAATTACCCATGCCACTGTGGACGCGATCTGGTCTTTATGGCTTCGTTAATGCTGCCGGGTAGTAGGGGTGTTGGTGGTAGGTCAGGTATCCCAGTCCAACACGCATGTTGTGGACGACAGGTCCCGGTACGGTGATGGCAATGGTGATGCCGAAGATGGCGTGGGCCATGGCCAAAGGATAGAGGTTGCGATAGCGGAGAAAGATGAAGCAGGCGGTTATACCCCAGATGAGTGTGACCGGGGTGAGGATGGGGTTGGGCAGGTGCGCCAGTGCGAACAGGCCCGCCGCCAGGAAGGCCGCCCTCTTTTCGGTCTTTGCCAGCATGAGGAAACGCGGCAGGAAGAACCCCTGCAGCAGCAATTGCTGGACGCAGGCCCAAATTGCATAGGCCCAGTATGTTTTTACAAATGCGACGGGCCCGCCTGCGGGCAGGTGAAGCGTATGCAATTGCATGGCAACGATGATTGCGACCGCGGCAAGCAGCAGCGCAACTCCGGTGATCCAAAGCGACCTGAGAAGATTTTTGGTTTGGAAGCCCATTGCTTTGAAGCCTTTGAAGGAGAGGCCGGCAATGACAACGACCGCTGCAGCCGCAACCCACCACAAATGTTTTTGTATGGGGCGAGGCGTCCAGATGACCAGCATGATAAGTGCATAGGCAATAGCGAACTCGATCAACGCCCGGCGGCGGGCACGGGGAGAGGCAGAGTTACTGACGATTGCAACCTGGTCGTCTTCATTCATGCTTGGGAAAGAATGGTGACTGGATCCCCATTGAGAGACGGCGCGGACGCCGATAGATGTATGGGTCCAGCTTTCGAAGTCGATTGTACGATAGCGAGGCACAGGCCGATGCATGCCTTGCGCCGTGTCTCCTTCCAGTCTTCGTGACTGCATGCAGAGGCGCGGCGACGAAGGAAGGCGGCCGTCGCGTTCGTCCATCGACGGAGCCTGCGGAGAGCGGCCCGATCAGCCCTAATTTTAAGTAGTTCTCGAGTTCTTTCAGCCGCAGAGAACCCGGACAAGGCATCGGATTGACGAGCTTCCTATTCCAGGATCACCGCCGGTTCCGTGACAGAACCCGGTTGGTGGCTGCGCGTGGTCAGGGTGATGGCCGCGGCCAGAATGAGAGCGCCACCAGCCCACGCGTGAGGGCCCAGATGCTCGCCGAGCAGTTGAACGCCGAGCCAGGAGCCAAGCGCCGGTTCGATGTTGAGGAAGACGCCGGCGCGCGAGGCCGGCACATGGTGAATGCCCCAGTTCCACAGCAGTGTGGTGGTTGCAGTGCAGAGCAAGCCGCTGACGGCCAGAGCGATCCAGGCGGTCCGGCTCACATGGGCGAATGGGGGTGGCGCGAAGTTGTGATGCGTAAGTGGGAACAACAGAGGGTTGAGCAGCCAGGGGCCAAGCACCACGACAGCGAGCATTGCAGTTCCAGCCAGGATTGAGTAGGAGGTTACGACGGGAGGGCTGTGCGTCTCCATCAGTTTCTTGCTGAGCAGGATCCATGCGAGTGCGGTCACCAGCGAGGCAACCACCAGCAGATCGCCGGCCAACGTTGGCTCTCCGTGGACTGCCAGGCCGTGACTGCCACCCACAACGATGAGGGCTGCGCCCGCTGTGGATCCGGCCAGCGCCAGCCAGCCGATCCAGTCGAGGCGTTCGCCGGCAAACAAAGCCGCCGCGGCTGCCAGCAGAACGGGCATGGCGCCCACCATGAGCGAGGCGTGGCTTACCGTGGTGAGCGCAAGGCCATGGAACTGGAGGAGGAACTGGATGGGAATGCCGAACGCGGCCGAGATGAGCAGAGTGCGGGTTTCGCTCGCGGTGAGCCGGAAGCGGTTGTAATTGGCAAAAATGAGCGGCAACATGCCCAGCGAGGCGAATAAAAAGCGGTAGAGAACCATGTGCTCTACGCTCATCTCATTCAGTGCCAGCCTGCCCCAATAGAAGCCCGTACCCCACAAACCGCCGGCCAGCGCGCAGGCGCCGTAACCGAGGAAGCTGATGCGCCTGCCGGTGATTGAGCTTGTTGCCATCCCTATTTAATGTCGCACATGGCGCACAAGAGGCATGCTACTGCCCAAAACCATGGCCAATCGGCGAGAATAGCTTTTGATGAGGAAGTGTCTGCAAGGTCTGTCGGATGCAATGAGCCCCTGGTTCATTCTGGCTTTGTTGCTGCTGTGCGCGGCGCCGGCTGCGCGGGCGCAGGGCAGTACCACGTTTGAGCCCAGCCCGTCCCGCTCCGCCAAGGAGCGTCCACTGCCTGACAGACTTCCCGAGAAGCCTTCCATTCAACCTGTACTTCGGATTCCTGTGGAGCCTCTGGGCTTTTCGGCTCCCGGTCCCATCTATCTGGGCCAGCGAAACACCATGGTCTCTCTGGATTTCCTCGATGAAAACCGGCTTCTATTTACATTTCGAGTACCGGGGCTGATACACCGTGAGGCTGGCGACAGCTTGTGGAGCGATGAGCGCCAGATTCGGGCTGTGGTGCTGGCGCTGCCCGCTGGAACAGTGGCTGCCGAGGCCCTGTGGACCGTACACGACCGAGTGCGCTACCTGTGGGCTCTGAGAGACAGTCACTTCCTGCTGCGGGACAAGGATGGCTTGCAACAAGGCGACGGCAGCCTGGATCTAAAGCCCTTTCTGCGCTTCCCCGGGCCAGTACTGTGGATGGAGATGGACCCCTCAGAGGAGTACCTGGTGACAAACTCCGAAGAGCCTGCAACGGCTGAGGAGAAGCCGGGCGATGTGCCCAGCCCACCAACTGCACAGGGGAGCCTGGCCGTAAAAGACGAGAAAACGGACGTGCCCGATCTGGTGGTGAGAATCCTGAAGCGGAGTTCCGGGAAGGTGGTGCTGGTCAGCCGCGCCCGTGCAGCGGTCCATTTGCCCATCAACGCCGATGGCTATGTGGAGAGATTGCGCGGGAATGGGGACCAGTGGCTGGTAAACCTGAATTTTTTCAGTGGGGGCACGACTGTTTTGGGGCGAGTGAACTCAACCTGCTCGCCAAGTTTCGACTTTATCTTGCAGCGAGAACTGCTGGTGACCGCTTGCGACAGCTCCGGTGGTCAGAGGCTGGTTGCGATGGCGACGGACGGGCATCGGCTTTGGGAGGTTGTAACCTCACCGCAGGCCATTTGGCCGCTGCTTGTCACGGCACCAGAGGGGCTTCGGTTTGCGCGCGAGACACTGTCTGTCAACCACGCGGTCAGCGCCTATTCGCCGATCGATACGGAAGATATCAACGGACAGTTGGTACGGATCTTCAATGCGGCCGATGGAAAGGTTGCTCTGGAGACCGTTGCCACTCCTCCCCTGGACGCAGGAGGGAACGTGGCCATCTCCCCGAACGGTCAGCGTGTTGCAGTGATCAATGGCGGGGCAATCGAGGTCTTTGACCTGCCGGCGCCGCCTCCTCTGGCAGGCATCGCTGGTGATCGGGTGGCTCATTGAGCCGGTCCTGACTGCAAAGGCGCCACAGACCCGTGTAAACTGGGCGACGGGAGATTTTTTAGTGTCCACGGCGGTCCTCCAATACACGGCGGCGGCGGTTACTGACCGCGGCCGAAAGCGCCCATCCAACGAAGATGCATTCGGCTTTTCCGTCGAACACGGGGTTTATCTGGTTTGTGACGGCATGGGTGGGGCGGCGGCCGGGGAGATTGCCAGTTCGCTTGCTGTGGATGAGTTGCTGCGCCTGCTCAGCAGCCGCTCCGATAGGGACGCCGAGTCCGCGGCCATGCCTGAGGTGGCTGAAATAGCTATCGCTGCAGCCAACGAGGCCATCTTTTCACGCTCCCAGCGCAACTACAAGCTGAGCGGCATGGGCACCACGATGGTGGGCTTGCTGGTGGAGGAGCGCCGCGTTTGGGTCATCAACATCGGCGACAGCCGTTGCTATCGCCTGCGCAACCGCAGCCTGGAACAGATCACTGAGGACCACTCCCTGGTGGAGGAGCAGGTTCGACTGGGCCGGATGACTCGCGCCGAGGCGCTGCGTTCGCCGCTCAGGAACGTCATCACCCGTGCCCTGGGTACACAAAGCCGGGTGACACCCGACATTGTCTGTCTCGAAGCCGAGCCGGGCGATCTGTTTCTGCTCTGCTCAGACGGACTGACCCGCGAGTTGAGCGATCCCTTGATTGAGTCCATGCTCAGCATCGACCTGCCTCTTGCCGCCCTTTGCGCCCGCCTGGTGGAGGCCGCGAAAAGAGCCGGCGGTCATGACAACATCACCTGCATCCTGGTCCGCGCCAGCGAGTGAAGTGCCTTTGTTTCCGCCGGCAACGGAGAGCACGCCTTCTCAGCTCTTCGCCTGAGTGAGCTTGAGGAACCTTGCACCCAAACGACATCGGAACCTGGACGCGTAAGAAGAGAAGACGAATCGCGACCGGCGCGGGGGTCTGCGTGGTTTGAACGCATTGACACATAGGCGGTGACCCGGTATTCTTCGTTTGCCAAAGTTAGCGATAACTTTCTTTGTCCAAGAGGCCCAGATGAGCAATGCAGGGAATGGCTGCCATCCGTCCATCTCACCGGGAGCGATTCCGCAGAGAAAGCTGTACACCGGAGCTGTCATGCCTGCCATTGGGCTGGGCACCTTCGGGTCCGACCATGTTACGCCGGCCCAGGTTGCCGATGCTGTTCTGGGTGCGGCTGCGGCCGGCTACAGGCACTTCGATTGTGCGTCGGTCTATGGCAACGAACCGGAGGTTGGTGCTTCGCTTGAAGCAATTCTGAAGGCGGGGGTGAAGCGTGAGGATCTTTGGGTTACCTCCAAGCTCTGGAACGATCAGCATGCCGAAGAGAATGTAATCGCTTCCTGCCGCAAGTCGCTTGCCGACCTGCGGCTTGACTATCTTGACCTCTATCTTGTGCACTGGCCGTTCCCGAATTTCCATCCGCCCGGCTGCGATGTGACCTCGCGCAGTGCAGATGCCAAACCCTACATCCACGAAAACTTCATGAAGACCTGGCGCAAGATGGAAGAACTTGTGGACCAGGGACTGGTGCGGCATATCGGCACGTCGAATATGACCATTCCAAAGCTCAAACTGGTGCTGCGCGATGCGCGCATCAAGCCGGCCGTGAATGAGATGGAACTGCACCCGCATTTCCAACAGCCCGAACTGTTCCAGTTTGTCATCGACAACAGCATCCAGCCCATTGGCTATTGCCCCATCGGCTCGCCAGGGCGCCCTGAACGGGACCGCACTCCGGAAGATACCTCGCCAACAGAAGACCCCGTGATTTTGGAGATTGCCCGCAGCCACGGGATTCATCCCGCCGTAGTGTGCATCAAGTGGGCCGTGCAGAGAGGCCAGACGCCGATTCCTTTTTCGATCAACAACTATCGCGCCAACCTTGCCGGAGTTGTGAGCGATCCGCTCAGCGACGAGGAGATGCTTCGGATTGCCGCGATCGATCGCAATTGCCGCCTGATCAAGGGGCAGGTCTTCCTGTGGAAGGATGGTCAGACGTGGGAAGACCTTTGGGATATTCACGGAGAGATAACGCCGCCGTAGGATTGCGCAGGCAGGTTGCGGCAGCGGCGGAACGCTTTTGGCCGCCGGGAGACGACAGATGAACGAAACAATGACTGCTGCATTTCTGCCCGGCAACAGCTCAGTTGAGCTGCGTACGGTGGCTGTGCCGGCTCCGGGCCATGGCGAGGTGTTGCTGCGTGTAAAGGCATCGACGATCTGCGGCTCGGATATTCGCTGCATCTATCATGAACATCTCGGCAAGGGACCGGAGGGCTATCAGGGTGTGATTGCGGGCCACGAGCCGTGCGGGCAGATTGTTCAAACAGGAACTGGTTGCCGCCGATTCATGACAGGCGACCGGGTCATTGTTTATCACATTTCCGGCTGCGGGGTGTGCAACGATTGCCGGCGTGGATACATGATCTCGTGTACCAGCGAGAAGTATCGCCGCGCTTACGGCTGGCAGCGCGATGGCGGTATGGCCGAATACATGATTGCCGAAGAGAAGGACCTGATCGCATTGCCCGATCTGCTTTCCTACGCCGATGGCGCCCAGGTGGCGTGCGGGTTCGGCACGGTCTACGAAGGGCTGGGAAAGATCGGGATCGACGGCAATCACGCGGTGCTCATCACGGGGCTTGGCCCGGTGGGTCTCGCAACCGGCGCGTTGTGCCGCAAGCTTGGCGCGAACAAAATCATCGGCATCGATGTGGTGCCCGAGCGTATGAAGATCGCTCTGGACCTTGGACTTTGCGATGAGGTGCTGGCTTCGGGGCCGGATAACGTGTCCCAGGTGAAGGAACTTACAGGCGGATTCGGCGTAGAACGCGCTGTGGATTGTTCGGCGCACCATGCTGCACGTGCAACTGCGATCCGAGCCACGCGCAAGTGGGGAAGGATCGTTTTCATTGGGGAAGGTGGAAAGGTGGAAATCAACCCGTCCCCCGATATGATTCACGATCAGAAGACGGTGTATGGGTCGTGGGTCACGTCGACGTGGCTGATGGAAGAGCTTGTGGAGCGGCTGGTTCGATGGAACCTGCATCCGGCCGACATCATCACCCACCGCTTTCCGCTGCAAGACGCCAGCTCTGCCTATGCATTGATGGCATCCGGCAAGTGCGGCAAGGTGGCGGTTTGTGCGGATGAAGAACTGAGCCAGCGTTGCAGCGAGGAATGAGCGGATGAGCGAATTTACCGAAACTGCATCGGGTTGGGAAGCGCGGCTCGCGGCGCTGCTGCCGCTGTTCGGACATCGCAATTGGATCGTAGTTGCCGATGCAGCCTATCCTGCCCAGGCACGGGCGGGGATTGAAACCATTGTCGCCGCTGCCGATCAGCTTCAAGTGCTCCGGAAGGTGATTGAGAAGATCTCTGCGAGTAAACACATCAAGGAAACTGCCTACCTGGACGCAGAACTTGATTTTGTCCCAGAGCAGGACGCGCCCGGCATTGGAAGTTATCGGGAAGAAATAAAGCGCCTGCTCATAAACTCAAGGGTGTCACGGCTCCCGCACGAGCAGATCATCGCCAGGCTCGACCAGACTGCCGAAGTTTTTCATGTCCTGATTATCAAGACAGAATTGACCATCCCATACACTTCCGTCTTCTTCGAATTGGACTGCGGATACTGGACGACGGAGGCCGAGCAAAGACTCCGGGAGGCGATTCTCAAGGCAGATGTTCAATAAAGCCAATGGCACGGGAAACAGATCAGGATTGCAAGCTGAAAACACAAGCCGAAATGCACCGCGAAAGGAAACTCAAATGGCAATGAACAGACGCGAAATCCTCGGAATCCTGGGCGGTGCAACGGCCGCTCTTGCTCTTCCAAAGTTTGCAAGGGCGCAAGGCCAAAACTTTTCTCCCACCAGGCAATCTCTCGAGGGTTATCGGATTCCGGATTGGTTTCGCGACGCGAAATTCGGTATCTGGTCGCACTGGGGCCCGCAGTCCGCGATTGAACGCGGCGACTGGTATGCGCGCAACATGTACATGGAAGGATCGGACCAGTACCTTTACCACGTGGAAACTTACGGGCATCCCTCGAAGGTCGGCTACAAGGATCTGGTGAATCACTGGAAAGCCGAAAAGTGGGATCCCGACCATCTGATGAGCCTCTACAAGAAGGCTGGCGCGAGGTACTTCTTCAGCATGGGCGTTCACCACGATAACTTCGACTTATGGGACTCGAAATACACGCGCTGGAACGCGGTTAACATGGGCCCGAAGAGAGATGTTGTTGGCACATGGCAAAAGGCGGCGCAAAAGCAGGGGCTGCGCTTTGGAGTCAGCGAGCACCTTTGGATAAGCTATAAGTGGTGGGCGACGAGTCATGGCGCGGATAAGGCCGGTCCGCTGGCCGGCGTCTCTTACGATGGTGTTGACGCGCAGTATGCCGACCTGTATCACGATGCAGATTGCGCACGATTTGTCGACAGGCTTGATTGGAACGACGACGGCATTCCTGACTCGTGGAAGCGGCATTACGTCGACCGCATGACCGACCTCATCGACAAGTATCAGCCGGACCTGCTCTATACCGATGGGCATCTGCCTTTCGAAGACTACGGGCTGAAGGTAGTGTCGCACCTCTACAACGTGAGTGCGCAGTTGCACGGCGGCCGGACGGAGGCCGTTTACACCAGCAAGGAGAGCACCGACTGCGCCATTGGCACTTGCCTGCTTGGATCATGAGCGCGGTGTCTCCGACGGCATTGCCAAGAACCCCTGGCAGACAGACACCTGCATTGGTCAATGGCACTACAATCGCGGCGAAAGGTACAAGACACCGAAGAAAGTTATAGATCTTCTGACCGATATCGTGAGCAAGAACGGCAACCTGCTCTTGAACTTCCCGCTGCCCAACTCAGGGGAACTCGACTTCGAGGAGATGACGGTGCTGGAAGGCATCACTGCGTGGATGGCGGTGAATAGCGAAGGCATTTACAGTACGCGGCCGTGGAAGATTTATGGAGAAGGCCCATCGACCCAGGTCAAGATTGAGTCAGGGAATTTCAACGAAGACAAGCAGAAAGATCTGACTGCCGAAGATATCCGTTTCACGGCCAAAGACAGCAATGTTTATGCATTTGTCATGGGCTGGCCGGAGAAAGCCGCAGTGGTGAATGCGTTCGGCCTCGCCAGCGCACAGGCTCCGGGAAGGATTCGCAATGTTGAACTGCTCGGTTACAAGGGCGACTTGAAGTGGAAGCAGGATGACGCTTCATTGCGTGTTGAGATGCCCGACACAAAGCACTCCGATATCGGCATCACGCTAAAGGTTGCGCTGGCGTAAAAAAAGCACAGGGCGCCCAGCAGAAGCGACCCCAAAAAACGACCGGCACGGATTCGAGGTCCGTCGCACTTGCGACGCGGATTGAGTTCCTCCCCGTGAATGGTTCGAATCAGGCATAGAGCATCGAATTCTTCGCGACTCATCTGCAGGGGGAGCGTCGTTTCCTTGCACTGACAATCGTTGATGTTTTCACACGGGAAGCGTTTGAAGCTTGAATATTGACTGGAAGAGAGCGCCCAGCCGGTGTCCTCTTGCTCCTTTGCAGTCAACCTTTGATTGAGTTCAATCGGATTGGGAAGAGCTCGTATGGAGTGATGTGGCGACGTTCCAGCGTGGGAACTTTGCGATGTCGTTGAGCATATGCTTTGCAATCGTCGCCAAGGCAGTCCACAGGCGGAAAGCCGGATCAAGGTTTCTCAGGTAGGCACCCCGATGACGCTGTCCTGCGCGATTTACCTCAAGTCAATAAAGCTATGAGATGACGCTTGCGCGTCAGTCAGATCGCTGTCGTTGAAGTCTCGTAAAGCAAAGGAAATGAAGTCAGCCATTTGCTCCTTGAAGATGGAACTGTCAAACTGCAAGGAATGTTCGCGAATGGTTTGCGAACAAAAGTCCTGTTCCTTCGATTCGAAATCGAGGATAGCCTCTTTGAGGCTTGAAAGTGACTGCTCGCCGAAGAACACCCCCGTAGGGTGATCCACAGGGGCTTTACCAGGCAGACTGGCGTGCACCGATTCCAACGCACCACCTGAGGAATAGGCAATCACCGGGCGGCCAAAACTTTGCGCTTCAACGGGTACAATGCCGAAGTCTTCTTCGCCCGGAAAGAGCAGTGCCCGGCAACCTGCGAGGTTTTCGCGCAACTTGAGATCGCTCACCTTCCCAAGAAACTCAACTGTGGGTCCAGCCATTCGCCGCAGAGCCTTGTACTGGGGGCCGCTGCCAACCACTCTCAGTCTCCTGTTCAGTTCTGTGCACGCCCGGACCGCGAGGTCGAAACGCTTGTAGTCAACGAAGCGCCCAACAGCGAGGTAATAATCACCCGGTGCCGTGCTGGTGTTTCCCGCGGTTGTTTCCACCGGAGGATGAATCACTTTGCTCGTCCTCCCGTAGTACTTACGAATTCGCGAAGCAACGAACTTTGAGTTTGCCACGAAGTAATCAACGCGCCCAGCCGAGGCAAAGTCCCATAGGCGCATGTAATGTGCAGCCAGTGAAAAGACCGCGCTCACTAGCGGATTCATGGTGCGCCGGTACTGGGAGTACATCTCCCAGATGTAGCGCATGGGTGAATGGCAATAGCAGATGTGGCAGGTTTTCGAGGAAGTGATTACTCCCTTGGCCGGACCCGATTCGGAACTGATTACAAGGTCATATTCGCTCAGATCGAATTGCTCAAGGGCGATTGGTTGCAAAAAAAGAAAGTGACGATGAAACTTCCTTGCACCCGGGATCCATTGAAGAAATGAGGTCCGCAAAACCCTTTCCCGGAGAATCGGCGCCAGTGTCGCCCGGTCTGCCACCAAAGAAAACAGGTCCGCTTGCGGGAACAGTTCTGCCAGTGCTTCGACAACCTTCTCGCCACCGGCACGCCCCACGAACCAGTAGTGCACAATGGCGACGCGAAGTTTTGATAAATCTATATTCTCTGGAGCAAAGTTTTGCATCATTGGCCACTTTCCTATCAATTATGACATCACGATCCAGCGGGCTCCCGCAGCCTAAAAAGCAGCGGTCATCTGTGATTCTCTGGTGGAGAACTCGATCCTTTCAGAGATCTGCTGAAGCAGATTGAATCGCGCAAAGCAGGCGCCGATGAGATGTCCGCCATTATGCCGGGCTGGACGGGATGCGACGCCCCAAGAAAGGGAACGGCAGCTAGAATCTCCGACGGAGATCACGCATGAAGAAGGATCTTGGCCATTATGTAAGATCGAGGTGCCTGAGCTAGACTAACTCAAATGACTCGCCGAATTTCGGAAGGATACCCGTCCATTTATGGGGTTCATGGAGTAGTTCGATCGACTCCTTTCAGAGCAGATAGTTGCGCGATGCGGTCCCAAAGCAAGGATAGACTGGGCGCGGCAAGACAAATGGTTCGCAATTCCCGCGGTGCAGAAGAAAAGGGGCCAATCACGGTTTGCGACATATGAAAATTGGAATTGTACATCGCGCCAATGTGGCGGACGTTCGAACTCTGTCCGGAGTGCCATATTTTATGGCGAGGGCTCTGCAGGAGCATGTCGGCGAGGTTCTCTATTTGGGCCCTGACGACAGTTTGTTAACGAATAGTATCGAGAATGCCGGCCGAGTCATTAATCGCGTGAGCTATGCAACTTTCGGCCGTCGTATTTCTACCGATCATCACCGCGTGCTTTCCAAGCGGTTTGCACACAAACTCGGCCGCTATCTTTTGAATTGCGATTGCGATGTGCTTTTTGCTCCTGTCGCCTCAGTCGAAATAGCCTATCTCTCAACGGATGTTCCCGTCATCTATTACTCAGACGCGACTTGGGACAACATTGTTGATTACTACCCCGGGTGCTCGTCGCTGTTTCAGTTTGCGCGCAAGGAAGCCGACTGGATAGAGGCTGCTGCCCTTGGTAGGGCTGCTGCATTGATTGTTCCTTCTACATGGGCAGCAACCTCGGCAATTGGGCACTACAACGTTGACCCGCAAAAGGTACACCTCATTCCATGCGGCGCGAATTTCGAGAGAGCGGAGATTCCCCCGCGTGAAGCAGCCATGAAGCATTCACTGGACAAGGGAATCGTTCTACTTTGGATTGGAGTGGACTGGGAGCGCAAGGGGGGATCAATCGCCCATGACTGCTTGATTGAATTGTTGAACCGGGGCCTGGATGCACGGCTGGTGGTTTGTGGCTGTATTCCTCCGCATCGGTATCACCATCAAAAAATGGAGATCATTCCGTTTTTGAACAAGCGCAATGCGGTAGAGCGAGAAAGGCTGTCGCAATTATTCCTGGAGGCCAACTTCTTTTTATTCCCAACCATTGCCGAGGCATTCGGGATCGTACTTTGCGAGGCCAGTGCACATGGGTTGCCTTCCCTGGTGCGCAATACCGGCGGCGTTGGTGGCGCGGTGACAGACGGCGAAAACGGATATCTGATGCCGCCGGACGCAAAAGGAAAAGAATATGCGGAAAGAATTCTATGGATTCTAAAGGATACGAGTGCGTACGATGAACTGGTTAAGACCAGCCGCACGGCCTACGAGGAAAGGCTTAACTGGGATGCATGGGGCCGTCTCGCAAGGCCAATCTTTGAGCAAGTTGCGGGGAAAAAGGGCAGTAGATGCAAAGCATAATCAAGAATGCCGCCGCTAATCTGAGCCGTGGAGGCGCGACTGCGATCGTCGCATTGCTGTTGCCACCAGTGTTCGTCCGCCACTTTACATTGTCACACTACACTGTTTGAGGGCTGGTTCTGCGAACTGCTGCGTATGGAAGTTAACTGAGTTTCGGACTGCAAACCGCCGCTGGTCACTGAGTAGCATACGCCAAGGAGAGAAGTGACACTACGCAGCGCGACGCAGTAGATTGATCAAGCCGCCGCAATTGTCCATCGAGGCCAACTCCTTTCTGCTTTCGGCCATTTCGGATGCATTCGGGTTTGTACTCTGCGAGGCCAGTGCACATGAGTTGCCCTCCCTGGTGCGGAATTCCGGCGGATTCAGAGGCGCTTTGGCAGGCGGCGAAAGCAAATATCAAATACCGCCCGCTGCAAAAGGGAAGCAATCTCCGGGAAGAATTCTTTAGATTCTGCAGGATACGAGTGTGTACAATGAACTAGATATGGCCAGCCTTATGGCTTGCGAAGAAAGACTGAATTGGGATGCATGGGGCCACAAAATAAAGCCTCCTTTTGAGCAGACAATTGGGGCCGCGATGGAGG
The DNA here is from genome assembly GCA_963776535.1 of uncultured Acidobacteriaceae bacterium. Taxonomy (GTDB): domain Bacteria; phylum Acidobacteriota; class Terriglobia; order Terriglobales; family Acidobacteriaceae; genus Telmatobacter. Next base: position 236,712 of record CAVZNB010000003.1, read on the forward strand.
GCTGACTTTTAAGAAACAAATAGAAGGTGACGATCACTCCTACTAGAAGTCGAAATCAATCGTGCACTTCCGGTCGAGTGTTCGGGAGACACAGACGCAATAATAATGGCGATTCCATCCGAAGGGGATTGGGAACATGAGCGATGTCACATCGTTGGATCGCAAACCTAAGGTTGACGCTCCCCTCCCCCCTCTCACAGCGGGGGGAGGGGAATTGGTTAAAGAGAATCGCCGGGTCAGAAAAGTATTAGCAAGAAACGCGATGGCTAATATTACGCGGTTAGGAGTGTCAGGGGTCGTCTCATTATTGCTTCCCGCATTCTTCATACGACATCTTCCACATCAGGCTTACAACGCATGGGTCTTAGTGCTTCAGCTTGGGTCTTACGCGGGGGTTCTCGACTTTGGCATGCAGATAGCTGTCAGCAAGTACGTCGCCGAGTTTGATGCACAGAACGACACAGTTTCAAGTAACCGCCTGGTCAGCACAGCACTGTTACTTTTATCAATCGCCGGATTAGCTGGCATAGGCCTGACTATTGTCTTATCGCTGTTTGTGCACCGAATGTTCCCGGAGATTCCTCCCGAGCTTGAACGTCAAGTTCGCTACGGCCTGCTTCTCTATGGAACTGCTCTTTCGCTAGCCCTTCCAGCATCCACGTATGCAGGTATTTTTCTTGGTCTGCAGCGAAATAGCATCCCAGTATCTCTGCAGATCTTGAACAAAGTGCTTGGTGGCTTACTAATGGCAGCCGCTGTTCTGCTTCATGAAGGCATCGTTCTAATGGCTGGGATTGTTGGCTTATTGAATCTCATGCTGAGTTGGACGCAGGCCATATTCGTTAGACGTTTTGTACCGAGTTGTTATTTATCCTGGCGACTGATTACACGAAGCGATCTAAAGCGACTTGTCCATTACTGCTCAGCACTTGGGCTTTGGTCAGTCACGATGCTGCTCGTAAGTGGACTGGACACAACTATAGTTGCGCACTACGATTTTTCTTCAACAGCATATTATGCGGTAGCCGCAACGGCTACAGGAATGGTAGCAACTCTTTTGTCAGCAGCAATCGCTCCCCTGATTCCCGCCGCATCGGCATTAAGTGCACAGCGAACACCGAAGCAGATGGGCGAACTACTCGTCCGCGTGACTCGTCTATCCGTCCTGCTAATTATTGCAACCGGAGCGCCGCTGCTGCTGTATGGTTATGGCGCTCTCTGTCTCTGGATGGGGCAGTCCTTTGCAGTTTCAAGTGTGCCAATTTTGCACGTCCTCGTTCTTGCAAACATGGTCCGACTTATCGGTCTTCCCTATTCTGCAATGGTCGTGGGAACGGGCAAACAATGGCTCGCAAGTTTGGCTCCGGTTTGCGAGGCGGCCGTAAATTTCATTGCCAGCATCGTTCTAGCGAGACACATCGGCGCCATCGGAGTAGCCTATGGAACTTTTATCGGCTCATTTGTGTCAATAGCAATCATCTTTACGGTTTGTCTACGGGCAACACGTAATACTCTAAATGCGGATCTTCGGACCATTACAGGGTCTGGGTTATTGAAACCGGGAGTTGCTGTTATTCCGATCCTGGTCGTCTTACCTTACTGGTGGACCAATCATGCTCCGGAATTAAGTAGGACTATGTACGGGTTGGTGGATTTGCTGACTGTGGTGCTCTTGTTGATTGGACTTGATATTAACAAGCGACGTATCCATGAGTTTCGTAGCTTCATCATGAAGCGCCCTGCTAGTCTAGGAGCATCATGAACTTCGAATCGGCTAGACAATTCCTTAACGAAAACGGATTATATCTGCTTGGAACACAGATGGTAAGTTACCCTGCGACTGTACTCCGGAATCGCTTAATCTCTCGTAAATTCGGCGTTAAGAAGATCTCGATTGGCGCTCGCTTTTACTTGCGTGGGCTATCATCAATCGAAATGGGAGAGGATTTTTCGGCCGGAGAGGGCCTTTGGTTACACGCAGTCACTCAATATGGCAAACAGCGATTCTCGCCGAGGATTGTAATAGGCAACCGCGTTTGCCTGAGCCAATGGGTTCATATCGCTGCTACCAATTATGTGGAAATTGGCGACGATGTTTTGATTGGAAGTAAGGTTATCATCACCGATCACAACCACGGCCAATATTCGCGAGATCACACAGCCCCAGATGTGCCCCCGGTGCTGCGACCTCTTGATAGGGATAGGCGCGTTGTGATTGGCCGTAGGGTTTGGCTAGCAGACGGTGTAGTAGTGACTCCCGGTTCTATGATAGGAGAAGGGTCCGTGATAGGTGCTAATTCTGTCGTTAAGGGCAATATTCCTCCGTTCGTAATTGCCGCTGGGGTTCCGGCGGAGATAGCCAAGGCCTTTGATTTTCAGAGAAAACAGTGGATTGACGTTGAGTAAGTCTGGCTGCACTGCTGAGGACTGGCAGCAGAACGTTCTACTGGGATTGCGGTGAGGAAGAGTATGCGAGACTCGAATAACACCTTGGCCGAAGTACCTCTGGTGTACTGCATTGTGCTTAACTGGAACGGATGGAGGGATACGCTCGATTGTCTGGATTCCCTTGCGAAGCAAAGATACGAAAGACTGAAAGTAATTGTCGTAGACAACGGATCGACGGATGAATCTGTCGATGAAATCAGTCAGGCTTTTCCGTCTGTATGGCTTATCCGGAATGGCGCAAATCTTGGATTTGCCGGCGGAAATAATGTGGGGATTCGCATGGCATTGGATGAGGGGGCAGACTTCATTTGGCTCTTGAACAACGATACGCTGGTTCCTCCAGACACAGCGGAAAAGCTAGTCGCGAAGGCGCTCCAGGTGCCAAAAGCGGGCGAAGTGGGGTCTGTCTTATATCACATGAACGAACCGGATACTGTGCAGGCTTGGGGTGGAGCAACCTTGTCGCCCTGGAACTTGTACCGCCCCGAGCTAGTGACGGCACCACGGAAGTTTATGAAGAACACGGCTTTGATGGGCGCGAGCGTATTGCTGCGCCGTGAAACTTTAAGAGAAGTTGGCCTACTGGATGACAGCTATTTTATGGACTTCGAGGATTCCGATTTGAGCTTTAGGATCCAGAAGGCAGGGTGGGGATTGGTCGTGGCGGAGGATACAAGAATATTGCATAAAGGCGGAGCGTCTTTTCAGGGCCAGAACCTTAAGCGCATCCGATTCTCGACCGCATCTTACCTTCGGTTCGTTCAAAGACATGGGCGTCTCTCTTCGGTTGTAAGATTCGTATTCTGCATCTCGGTCCTGTTCAATAGGGTTCGGAGAAGGGATTGGATCGCTTTCGAGGCTATACGTGCTGGGATTAGAGATGCAAAAGGGTAGTGAAGAAAAGTGATGTTCGTAACAATCCAATTGCCTTTTCGTGTGCAATTGTTTTATCAGTGATGGTGCGGGAAGCTTGAAGACTTTAAAACAAAGAGGCCTGCCGTGAGGGTAGAACTGATTTGGAGACTGCTTCATGAGCCCTTTTCAAATAAGAGATTGTTCCTAACGCATCTCTATTGGCGCCTCAAGACCCAGGTCTATTACCGCCTTATGTTTAAGAGAGTTGGTCGCACAAGCGTCATCTACCGCCCCATGTTCATTTGCAATGCTGACTGCATAGAAATCGGAGAGGGGGTGTCAATCTGGGATGGCGTCCGGCTGGAGGCAGTCCGCGATCCATACGGGCGAACCCCCTCGCTCACGATCGGGTCAAACACCAACATCGAACAACAGGTTCACATTGTATGTCACAGCCGCATCAAGATCGGACGGGATGTCTCGATAACGGCGCGGTGTGCAATAGTCGACGTAACTCATCCTTATGAAGACATCAACGCCGGAAAAATTGGCAGTCTCATCGCAAACGATGATTCCTTCGTAGAGATCGGTGACGGGGCGTTCATCGGTTGCGGCGCAGTAATTCTGCCGAACGTGCGCATTGGCCGGCGAGCGATAGTCGGGGCGAACTCTGTTGTAACCCGCGATGTGCCGGATTTCACGGTCGTGGCCGGTGCCCCAGCGAGAAAGGTTAAGGAATACTCACATGAATTGCAACGGTGGATTAAGCCGACCGCCGAATCGGAATAGGGGTCCGAGTTGAAGAATCGAGTACTTATCACGGGTGGTGCGGGGTTTATCGGATCGCGTGTCGCTCGAAAGCTCTTGAACCGCGGCCATGAGGTCTCGATTCTTGATAGCTTCATCCCGCAGATTCACGGCAACAACGGCGAACTTCCTGAGGACTTGCGCGACGCGGTGCAATTATTTCGCGGCGATGTGAGGGACGCGAGCCTTTGCGCCCGCGCACTGGAGGGTCGGGATGTATTGGTGCATTTGGCGGCCGAAACCGGGACCGGGCAGTCGATGTATCGCGTTCGCCACTATTCCGACGTGAACATTGGTGCGACTGCAATCCTGATGGAACTTCTGCTGGAAGGAAAGTATCCGGTGCAAAGTGTGGTTGTGGCATCATCTCGTGCAGTGTATGGAGAAGGCGCCGCGCAATGCCCTGAGCACGGCCTTGTCTATCCCTACCCGCGCTCCAAGGAATCGATGGAGGCCGCGGACTTCGAGCCGAAGTGCCCTGCCTGCGGCCGTTCAACAGGAATGGTTGCGACCCCCGAGGAGGCGCCTCTCCGCCCATCTTCCTTGTATGGGTTAACCAAGCAGGTGCAGGAGCAGATGGTGCTTATGTATGCGTCCACCTTGGGTATCAACGGCTTCGCACTGCGCTATCAGAACGTGTACGGGCCTGGTCAGTCGCTCAAAAATCCATATACTGGGATACTGGCGATCTTTTCCAATCAGGCGCGCGCAAATGAACCAATATACGTCTTCGAGGACGGCAAGGAAAGTCGCGACTTTGTGTATGTGGACGACGTGGTTGAAGCAACCGTGCGCTCGATAGAAGCAACGGCGCAGAAACCGGTGGCGCTGAACGTGGGCACGGGAATTCCTGTTCCGGTTGCGGAAGTGGTTAACCACATTGTTGCGTATTTCTCCAGCCATTCCAGGGTGACAGTTAGCGGAGCGTTTCGCGAAGGAGACATCCGCCATAACTGTGCCAGCGTGGAAAAGCTGAAGGCCACTCTGGGCTTTGCGCCGGCAATTGGGTTTGAAGAAGGGCTGTGGGCGTTTCTTGGTTGGGCGAACGGCGAGAAGCTTGAGGAGCGTAACTACGAGCAATCGCTGGTCGAGTTACGCAAAATGGGTCTGATGCATGGCTGAGGTAAATCTGATCGGCGTCGTTACCGTGACCTACAACAGCGCCCAGGTGCTGCCAGACTTTCTCCGCTGTTTGGCAGAACAGACACACCGTGAATACCTACTGTTCGCAGTGGACAATGCTTCGCGGGATGATACTTTGCGCATTTTGCACGAATGGAGCGATGAACGACTGCGGATCGTGGCAAATCAGGATAACCTTGGTGTTGCGGCGGGTAACAATCAGGGCATTCGCGCAGCTCTCCAGGCCGGCTGCAGCTCCGTGCTGCTCATTAACAACGACACGGAGTTTGAGCCGCAGTTAATTGAATTGCTGGATGCAGGGATTAATCAATACCGGGCTGATATGTCCTGTCCCAAAATGATGTTCTTCGACGAACCGAAGCGAATTTGGGCTGCAGGAGGAGGGTTTGAGCTTTGGCATGGGGGCCGTAGTGCACACATTGGCGAGGGCGAGATCGACCACGGACAATATGAACGCCCGCGGATGGTTGACTATGTGCCGACGTGTTGCGTCTTGATTCGCAAAGGCGTGTTTCTCAAAGTGGGGCTGATGGACGAGCGGTACTTTGTGTATTGGGACGATACGGACTTCATGTATCGCGCGAAGAAGGCGGGTGTGCAACTGTTGTATTTTCCCGGCGCAACGCTACTGCACAAGGTCGCAAGTCTGACAGGCGGTGGCGATAGCGACACCCCATTTGCAGTCCGATTTGGGACTCGAAACAGCCTCTATTTCATGCTAAAACATTTCGGACTGATTCTCGCTCTGCCATGGCTCGTGATGAGCCAAACAGTCTGGATTCTCAAGCTGGTTCTGAGGATTAAGCAGAGATCCTGGTTTGTCATGAAGCAACGAGCGTTCCGAGAAAGCCTGGAGATGTGGTGGCATAGCGACTTGAAGACCGGACTGCATTAGTTGCGAACTTGACCTAGCAAGTCAGATGCGGAAGAGACAATGAACGGAGGGGTTGACAGTTGAAAGTGGCGATCGTTCACCCTTGGTTCCTGGAAGAAGGCGGTGCTGAGAGGGTTGCAGATGTGTTCGCGGAGATGTATCCGGAGGCGGATATTTTCGCGCTTTCCGCAGATCCCTTACTTTTGCCTTCGCATATCCGAGAGAAGAGGATATTTAAGAGCTTCCTTGATAAGTTGCTATTAAACTGCGCATTTCTGCGGAGGTTTTCCTTTCCGATTTATCCGTGCGCAATTGAAAGTCTCGACGTAAGTCGATATGACCTGATTATTAGCACTTGCCCACCCGTAATGGGACTTAGCGTGAGCCAGGATGCGGTTCACATATGCTACTGTCACACCCCGGCACATGCTTGGTGGGATTCCTACTCTCATCACCAGGCGAAATTGCCATACCTGCCCAGGCACATATTCGTCGCGACCGCAGTGTTCTATAGGATGTGGGAGTTCAGCGCCATGCAGCGAGTGGACCGTGTGATCGCCAATTCACAGTACGTATCCCGTCGAGTGTTCAAATACTTCCGCAGGGAGAGCACTGTAATCTATCCCCCCGTTGACACGTCGGTCGGTTACCTTAGAAGTGGCCATGACGACTATTATCTGACGGTATCGCGCATCACCGCGAGCAAACGGATCGACGTCCTGGTCCATGCCTGTAATCAACTTGGACGCAATCTAATAATTGTCGGGACGGGTAACTATCTGAAAGAGTTGAAGTCTATAGCAGGGCCCACGATCACATTCCTCGGCCACCTTCAAGATTCTGACCTCTACAAGGTGTATGCAGCATGTCGCGCCTTCTTGTTCGCCTCCGACGAGGACTTTGGCATGGCGGTGGTTGAGGCACAGGCCTTTGGGCGCCCGGTGATTGCTTACGGGCGGGGCGGTTCGCTGGAAACTGTGCGCGTTGGAGATGCGAGGGGCAATTCCGATACTGGAGTTTATTTCTCTGAACAGACAATTGAAGCAGTGGTTGATGGCATTCAAAGGTTTGAGGCCGCCGAGAGTGGTTTCGTCCCTCACGAAATTCAGCAACATGCCAGAAGCTTCGACAAATCTGTTTTCATTGCTCGTATGCGTGAGTTTGTGGGTGCCTCCATGTCCGACCGATAGAATCTTCATCAAGATGAGCCCGCCTGGCGTCGGGTGTACTCGCCCTGATCAGATGCGCTTAGAATTGCCCTATGCCCACGGTAATCGGCATTATCTTCTTCGTGACCGCTGCCTGCGTCTTCTTCCTGGATGACGATAAGCTCTTTTCGCTTTTGATTTTTTCCGCGATCTTTTCAGCCTCATCCGTTGTTGCACTGAGCGATGCAGGTATTGAGCCATATTATCTTGTAGGCGCCCTGTTCGTATTGCAGAGCATTTACCGCGTATGGGGCGGAACAGTGGCACAAATACCATTCAGGGGCAAGCGGTGGATGATTTTTTTTGCAGGGGTCGCCATCATTTCTGCTTTTACGTTGCCGTTCATCTTCGCGGGAATCCCTGTTTATGAGCCCCATGTTGGCATTGATGCTGGATTATTTCTTCGGCCGCCGTTGCATTTTGCTCACGCAAATATTTCACATTCTGTTTCCGTGCTCCTGGGGGTGTTGGTTGTGCTTGGAGGCTCTCAGAACTTCAAGGGTCCGGCATTCTCAGAGAAGGCGTATAGGTTTACATTCTATTTCTTAGCTGGGGTTGTATTCCTTCAGTTTCTCTGCTCCGTATTGGGATTCAGTTTTCCATACGCGCTTTTGCAAAACAACGCGGGAGTGAGCTTGCAGAACGCGGATACTGGAGAATTTCGGTTCGCTGGAACATTTACTGAATCGTCTGGAGCAGGCGCAGTGTTAGCCGCCTTTACGGCGGGTTTTTTGGCAGAGAAGGTGAAGCATGGTAAGTCCATCTTCCCTGCATTCGTTGGGTTGTTTACGATCATGTTGGTCAGGTCTACGGCATCCATGTTTGCCATCGGCATGGCCTTCGTGCTGCTTCTGATCTTCCATCCCATATTCAGATCCCCCTACCGTATCGATATGGTGAGGCTTAGAAGAACATCTCTGCTAATTGTCATTGCAGCGATCGTCCTGGGGGCAATTCTGTTTTCTCCTCTGCGGGAGTCTGTGGTGGATTTGACGGTAAATAAACAAGAAGGCGGGTCGTTCATAGACCGGACCGCGGCAGATGCCTATGCTTTGACCTTATTTGTTCAGACGCACGGTATCGGAGTGGGGATGGGGAGTAACCGTCCGTCTAGTTTGATTCCGTCCCTTCTGAGTACGGTTGGAGTTCTTGGCTTGGTAGGCTATCTGATGGCTTACTTCAAGCTGTTATCCAACGCTGTGCCGAGCCATCCGGAACTCAGGTGGGCTGGGTTGGCGCTGTTGTTCGGCATGGTGGCCGCGGGGCCGGATTATGATGCACCGTGGATTTGGGTGTTTCTGGCGTTTGTGGTTCGGATGGGGCAGGGTTGCAGGGAGCGCAACCATGCAGAATGTCTCTCTTCTAGGGAATCAATAGCGGCTAAATGAAGATGCCGAAGGCGCTGCGACCGCCGCCGGGATTTTAATACGCATCGAGGGGTACGGCCCTTTCGGCTTTGGTGCGCAATCGACGTGCGGCTTTCGTACTGCTTTAATTGGGGCGTCAAGGCTAGCTGAGGGAAATCTTGCTGAGCACCTCTTGCACCGAGATGATTGTGTTTTCCCATGAAAAGTGCGCGGCCTGTTGCAGTCCCATTTTGCGCAGGCGATCGCGAAGGGATGTGTCGTCAAGGATGCATTCAATTGCGTCCGCGATTTGTCCCACAGAGGTTGGGTCTACGAGCAGTGCTGAATTGCCCGCGACCTCTGGCAAGGCGCTGGTGTTCGAGGTCACTACGGGTGTACCACAGGCCATTGCTTCGAGAACTGGAAGGCCAAAGCCTTCGTAGAGGGAGACAAATAAGAGTGCCTCGGCACTGCGGTAGAGGGACGGCAATTGCGCGTCGGGAACCAGGCCTGTGAAGTGGACGCGATGTGTTACTTGATTACGTTCGATGCAATCGGCGAGTTCAGACGTTGGTTCCCCCGTAAAAACCAGCCGTATCCCCGTATCGAGACTTGCTCGCGCAAAAGCTTCCACTGTCCTGAATTCGTTCTTATGCCCCCTGCGGTTGCTAACGCAGAGAAGATAAGGAAACGAAAGTTTGTAAGGGGCCACCCCGGGATGGTACTCGGGGCCTACTCCGCAGCCGACATTGACTACTTTCTCAGGTGGCACTCCAGACCACTCAATGATCCTCTTGCGAGAAAAGGCTGAGACTGTAAAGATGCTGGCCGACGAATGACAGGCACGCTTCACAACCGTTGCATAATACAGCCGCTTGAGCCGGCTGCTATTCTCCGGTCGGTCAAAGTGATTCAGGTCGTGGAGCGTAATTACAAAAGGAGCTGCGCAGTAGAGTGGAGGATTATAGCCTGGAGAAAAGAATATGTCTCGATGAGTAAGCTTACTAAGTGCGCGTGTGAGGCGCCAGGGGTCCAGCGGCGAATCTGGATCCGTTGCAAGAGGAATCGGGCAATAATGAAGGGCTGCTAGCACGTGGCGTGAAAAGCGGCCTATGCCATGGTCTCCAATTCTCCTGTGATCGGCGTAGATCATTGAGGGCCTTCTGTTATCGCAGCGATGCGCGCAGAGCCTCAAGGCGAAGCTGCTCGGCGGGTTGGCTGTTCAGGCGCTTCAATGTGTCTGCGAAAATGCACCAAACGCACGCTACAAAAAAGCCAAGTACCGATGCCAGGATGACACTGAGCGTGCGCTTGGGTGACGATCTCTTGTCCGGGGGCTGAGCAATGTCGGCGACCTGAATAATCTCGCCTTGGCGCGCCTCGTCCAGCTTTGCCATTTCAAATTGTTTGGCGATGAGTTCCGTGATGGTCTCATAGTACTTCACATCCCGCAATTTGCGGATATACTCCATTCCAGCCTGGGGGATGTTGCCCTTGGGAACAATGATGTCGGATCTGGATGTGTCGTCCGTGCCGGAAAGTTTGGCGAACTGTTCCTTGAGCGCGGCGAGTTGCTGTTCAGCCAGGATCGTTTGCGGATTATCCTCGGTGGCATAGGAGCGCATCGCCTGAAGCTGAACCTCTTTCGCGCCAATCTGGGCGCGCAGCGTCGCAGCAGACTCGATCAGGGCTCTAGCCTGGCTGTCGATTTGCAGAACGCCGGTGGATTGTTCTGTGTGCTTCATTGCTTCTTCTGCCGTGGCCAGGCCCTCGTTTGCATCCAGCAATTGCTGTTGGAAGAAAATGCGGCGCTGCGATGCCTCCGTGATGGCCAGGTTGGCGGATAGCTTGCGAAACTCTTCCACATAGCCGTTTGCCATCTCCGCCGCCATGTTGGGATCGCGATCCGTCACGCTGATGCGGATCAGTCCGTCTTTCGCTCCGAGTACCACCGTGGAAAGATTCTCAAATTCAGTGCGCGCCTCGCTCATTCGATTTGTGCGATACCTGGACATCAGGTTGAAGCGCCGGATCAGACCATCCTCAACAGTTTGGCTGCGAAGTAGAGATACATAGAGATCTCCGGGGTTCTTGATGCCGAGGCTTGCGCCCGCAGCCGAAGCCAGCGCTGCGGATCCACCCAACTGGCCCAGCAGGGAGGAACTCATTGAAGAGTTCTGGGACGGGGGAAGAACGACCGTCATTGCCGTGTACCTGGGCGGAATGACCAAGACCGTTATTGCTGTAAGAACTGCGCTGCCCACCGTGAACCAGAGGATAAATTTCCGTCGCTTCGCAAGGATAATGAGCAAATCCAAAAGGTGCACGCCTGTTTCCGGCGTGGCAAGTTGCTGTGCCCCCTGGATCAGTTCGTGAACCGCTTCGGATTTCATCTCGGATTTCTCCCTGAACCATTCTACCGACACCAGGCGAAGTTTCGCCTAACAAGTGAGATGCAGGAGGAACTCGCACTTCGGCTCGTCCGCACCGTGCGGCTCTCCCCTGCCTCCACGAAACGAAATGTAGCTCCCTGGTTCTTCAGAAATCTGCGAGCGACGCTTGCAATTATCGCAGGGAAACAACCGGGATCCTTTAAAGGCATCAATCACCCCACTACCTAAGGAAACTCATTGATCGCAATGGCGGGCACATAATCGGGAGAAAACGCTTTCCGGTAAGAGAATCGCACTAAGTATTATCTAAATAATAACGGTCTACTTAAAGAATTGATGGATCAACTATAAGTCCCGTATTGAGACTGAAAGCCCTGTATTGTGAATGAAATGTGACTCGAGCCACTGTGTGAAAGTTTTCCGAGTTTCCTATTGCCTGCTGGCCGTGCCTTATGAAAAGATGACGGTAGAGGCGTGCGGATCACTGAGCACGATGTGGGATGTTCTGCACTCATTGCGCGGTTTGATTGAAGCATCATTCGATCTGTTCTTTTCTGTTGCAACTTGTTCTTGATTGACACCCACAGAAGTTTCAGAGATATCTAGCAAGCCTTCGCGAAGAATCACCATCATGCGCTCTCTCTCTAGAGTCAAACAGCGTTGTGTGGCGCCAAGCCCCCATTGGGCTTAAGTTCCAATCCAATACACGGATTGCACGATGCATTCAGAACATCTTGAGATTTGATACAAACCCACTCAGTGACACCGCGTGATAGTCGCAAGTGCAAATCTGCAAGAGACTTGTAAGAGAATTTGCCACTCAGTTGACGCAACGCAGATTGCGCCGCAGGCAGGGGTTCAGTTTTCAAGCTGGCGGTCGCAACAGCTTGCAAAACCGCTCGGTTGCCTCAATTTCAGAGTGAAGCTTTGACCGGGGGAGGGTTTGGTGAGAACGGCGCAAAGTAAAGAAGCATATGAAGATTCATATACAACCGAAAATGGGGAGATATTTGCCCTTGAAAGCGCTTGGCTAGGGAGTTCCACAAGGATCGAGGAGTCGCCTGTCCGTTCCTGGCGCTACCAGTACTGCAAGCGCGCATTGGACCTTTCTCTTGCACTGATAATGACGATCGGGGCTTTGGTCCCAGGACTACTGATTGCGTGCGCGATTGTTCTCACTTCAAGGGGACCGGTCTTTTACAGCGAGGAGAGGGTTGGGCGCTATGGCCGCCCCTTTCGAATTTTCAAATTCCGCTCTATGCGTGTGAATTCGGGGCATCGGCCCAGTGCCTTGGGCGGGCGGCCGAGTGAAAAGGTGTTGGAGTGGCGGATGCAGAAGAAGCTCACCGATCCACGGATAACGGCCGTAGGTGGCCTCCTGCGCCGCTGGAGCCTGGATGAACTTCCTCAGATATTCAATATCCTGCGTGGAGATATGTCGCTCGTCGGACCGCGCCCCATTGTCGAATCGGAGACTTTGCTCTACGGAGACTGGCTACCCTACTATCTTGAAGTTGTTCCAGGCCTGTCTGGTCTTTGGCAGGTCTCCGGACGAAGCCTCGTCGAATATGAAAAACGGGCCAGGCTGGACGCTTCTTATGTCGAATCGTGGAGCCTGATTGGTGACCTGAGAATCATCTGGCAGACAATTCCCGCGGTGCTGCGCCGGGTTGGCGCGTACTGACAAAGCCTTTTGCGCCGACCGGATTCCGTGCAGTTTTCATGGAGCAACGGTCTTCTTTGCGTCCATCGATTTCTTGAACTACAACGGACAAACCCGCTCTCGCGACCGGTCACTTAACAGTGTGCTGACCGTGCTCCAATTGAGCCGTATGCAGCAGCGCCCGGCTGCCAGAAGAGTCTGTTTGCGACAGGAAGGTAGTATCGTCGAAAATAGAGTTCACCTATGAAGAAGCGCCTGTATTTGTCCCTTGTGTTGTTCCTCCTGGCGACCTCCCCGCTGCTGTTTTCACAAACGGCTGCCGGAGATGGACAAGCAGGCGGCCAACAGGGAACCTCGCTCAACTGCGCTAATGGGCTGCCGGCCTCCGATACAGGATGCGATGAGCAGGAGCCTTGGCCACCACGCAGCACTTCGGAAGTGCAACCGGGCAGCAACCTGGATTTGGAATCGACAAAGCCGCTTGGGGGAACAGTCGCAGCACCGGGGGAAAACTCCCCTCTCCGCGGAAATAACATGGCTCCCACTCCGGAACGTATATTTCCGCCGGATCAGCCTACCGAGTTCCAGAAGTTTGTGGCCGCAACTGAGGGGCAAATGCTCCCCATTTATGGAGTGAACCTCTTTCGCAATGTCCCGTCCACATTTTCACCCAGCGACCAGGCGCCGGTTACTGCGGATTACACCATTGGACCCGACGATGAGTTGCGCGTACGCATCTGGGGGCCAATTACCTACAGCGGCAACCTACGTGTTGACCGGTCCGGCAACATCTATCTTCCTCAAGCCGGAACGGTGCATGTGGCCGGACTCCACTTCTCCGACCTGGATCAGCATCTCCGCGAGGCCGTCGGCAGAATGTATCGCAACTTCGATCTTTCCGTTGACGTAGGGCAGATTCGCTCCATGCAGATCTACGTCACCGGACAGGCGCGTCGGCCGGGAGTTTATACCGTCAGTTCTCTCAGTTCCCTGGTCGATGCTTTGTTCGCCAGCGGTGGGCCATCTCCGCAGGGTTCGCTTCGCCACATTCTGTTGAACCGGGACGGAAAGACCATCGCCGATTTTGATCTGTACGCACTCCTTATCAGGGGAGACAAGTCCTCAGACGTTCGTCTTTTGCCCGAAGATGTGCTGTTCATTCCAGCGGCAGGGCCGCAGGCAGCCATCACTGGCAGCATCCGTGTCCCGGCAATCTATGAATTGCGGGAGGGCGAAACAATAGGAGATCTCATTGAAGCGGCCGGAAAGACAACCGCCATGTCTTCCACCACGCGCATCTCGGTAGACCGTGCAGGCCAGGGACAACTTCGTGAAGCGATGGAACTTTCATTCGACGCCGGCGGACTGGCGGCTCCTCTTGCCGACGGCGATATTCTTCGGATTTATCCCATCGTACCCGCATACCGGAAGACTGTGACTCTGCGCGGAAATGTGGCGAATCCGGGGCGTTTCGGCTGGAGACCAGGCATGCGTCTCAGCGATCTGATTCCCGATCGGGATTCCCTCGTCAGCCGGGACTACTGGTGGAAGCGCAGCCATCTTGGTTTGCCTGCGCCGGAATTTGAGCCGATGATCTCAACCATTGGGCAAGATCCAAAGATGCCTGAGTCGAATGCCAAGGGGTTCACTACTTCCGTTACTCAAGACACGCTGACCGCCGCATTGCTTGCGACAGACCGTGACTCGAACAACGAATCCGACCGCCAGGGGAGCGACAATTCACGGACCGATGCCATGAAGACACAAGGCAACGGTTCGATCGCTGCTGGAATCAAGCAGACCGAAGCCTCCAATGGTCAAGGGCAGAAGCAGCAACCGAACAGGGTGCGTATGGAAGCTCAGGACATTGACTGGGACTATGCGGTGATCGAACGTCTCGATCCGGAGCAGTTGAAGACTTCGCTGATTTCCTTCGACCTGGGCAAACTTGTACTGAATCATGACGCGAGTCAGGATCTTCCTTTGCAACCTGGCGACTCGATTACGATCTTTTCCCAGGGCGATATCCGGGTGCCGTTGGCGCAGCAAAGCAAGTATGTAACGCTGGAGGGGGAGTTTGTCCATTCCGGCGTTTACAGTGCGCAGCCGGGTGAGACATTGCGCGATCTAGTGATTCGCGCCGGAGGTTTCACGACCAAGGCATATCTCTACGGCGCGGATTTCACGCGCGAAACCACGCGCGTGCTACAACAACAGCGCATCGACGAATACGCGCGGACGATGGCCATCCAGTCGGACCGGGGCACTCAGGCGTTGGCCTTGGCGGGAACTTCATCGGCGGGCGCTTCCGACATCGCTTCCTCCCGCATCGCTGCACAGGAGTTGACAGCGCGGCTCAGCCAGATTCGAGCTACGGGACGCATCGTTCTGCAGTTTCGGCCCAACAGCTCGAATATCAATGACATTCCTCCGATTAGCCTCGAAAACGGCGATCGGTTTGTCGTACCCTCCGAGCCTGCTACCGTAAACGTGGTTGGGGCTGTGTACGATCAGAACTCATTCCTCTATTCCCCGGGTCGGCCGGTATCCCACTACCTGCGGCTGGCTGGTGGATCGGATCGCGATGCCGACGCGCGACACGCGTTCGTGATTCGCGCCGATGGGTCCGTGATCGGTCGTTCGTCGATGAAGAGCATGAGTCTCTGGGGCAAGTCATTTGACGACGTTCGATTGAATCCCGGCGACACTCTCGTTGTTCCAGAGAAGACCTTGCGTCCCACCTTCATGCGCCAATTCCTGGATTGGTCTCAGATGTTCTCGCAGCTGGCACTCGGTGCAGCGGCGATTCAAGTCTTCTGAGGGGAAACTTCTTGCTAATTCGTCACACAAGATAGTGCGGGCGGTTGAGGCTGACTGGTTGAATCGATCTTACCGGCGCAGCGAAGGCACTTACGCCATGACGCGCTGTGAATTCTCCACCGCCTGTTAGGCGGTGGAGAATTCACACCGGGTACTGGAGCTTCGATCCCGCGTACCTGACGCTGGAGCCGATGGACCCCTTCAACGTCCCATTTGCAACGGTCATGTGCTGCTGGCAAACGCCGGGCTCGTGACCCCATGGCGGCACAGGCGGTTTGAGGCAATCCGATACGGCGGAGCCCTCATTCTTTTTCCATTGATGTACTATTTCACCCATCCGGAACCGTATCATTTGCGCCCGCTCGATCCGCTGCTAGTGGTCCTCGGTTGCGATGCAATCGTAGCGTGGCGCGAGCGAGCGCCGACGAGAGTTGTGCTTCGCGAGAGTGCCATCCTGACAGAAGGGGAGCGCAGTTTAAAACCAAATGCAGTTCGCGATGAGGTTTTCGACAGCTTCTAAGACTTGCGAGGGACCGTCGTCTTTGCCACAACTGTAGGCCGGCGGATGGGCACAATCGCCCCGGCAGGGCCGGGCGCGTTCTGCTGGAAGCGAGTCAGCATCTCGGTGCGCACATACTCCACAAAGCTCTGCATCTGGCGGTTCATTTCTTCCATCCGCTCCCGCATCTGCAAGATGATGCCGATCCCGGCGATATTCACGCCCAGGTCGCGGGCCAGATTGAGGATGAACTCCAGGCGCTCCAGATCCTCGTCGGTATAGAGGCGGGTGTTGCCCTCGGTGCGCGAAGGCTTGAGCAGCCCCTCGCGCTCGTAGAGGCGCAGGGTCTGGGGATGGATCTCGTACATCTCGGCTACGGCCGAGATCATGTACGCGCCTTTGGATTTGCGTTTTGCGGCCATATGGTTTCTGCCAACAGCTTACAGCAATTCTATCCATCTTCGTGAACCGAAGCAGTGTCTGCTCGAGCTTCCCGGTTGAAGGGAGGGCGCGCGCCGTTGCCTGGCTCAGGATCTCTGAGGCCGGCGGAGTCCTTGACGCCGACCATCCTTGACCGCCTCCATCGAGAATACGCTAACCCCAATTTCATCAGCGGAAAGAGTAAAACTGCGAGCCTAGCAGTTGCGCAAAGGCTGCCGCGGGAATCAGGTCGATTCCAACGCCGCATGCCCTTTTTCCTGTGCAGCGCATCCTCCCGGATTGACTCCCCGGCCCGCCGGGTTGAGGATAATGACGGAGCGGTGCAATATTTTGCCCCGAACGCCGTCCCTCATAGGACAGGAGTTCTCATCATGCCCCAAAGTCCCATCCCGTCGAACGACATCCTCATTCCCGCGCAGCCCATCCCGGACGGAGCCATCGAATTCAGTGAGCGCGTTTCCGGGCTCCTTGACGGCCAGCCCAAGGACGAGGCGACCGTCACCAGGGCTCTCGACGGTATGGATGCCATCGTCGACCTCATCGCCGCTGGGCTCTACAGCATCGCCTCCATGCTCGTCGGTGAAGGCGAAGAGAGCGTTCGCCTGGTCGAACTCGCCGTGGCCAACGCCGACGTTTCCGCCTGTCACGATCCCCTCGAAGCCCGCAAGAGCAGCCGCCGCGCCCTGTGCATCGCTGCTCTTGAGACACTGGCCCAGCGCGATTCCGCCGGCCTAGCCGCTCCAGGCGCCCTTGAAGCTACCGGCGGCTGCATCGAAGACGACGACCTTGATGCCGCCAGTTCGTCCGGCGAAGAACTGCTGCAGATGCTTTCGGGTCCTGACCGCGACCGCGCGCGCAACTGGCTTGCCGGCCTGCCCACGCTTACTCGTACCATTTTTGTCCTGCGCGCCGTCGCCGGTTTCACCTCGGCTGAGACCGCCGCGCTCCTCTCCGCTCATGGCGGACCCCAGGCCGCAGGCTGGACCACCGATGCCGTGCGCGAATTCTCCCGCCAGGGGCTCTGCTCGCTGGCCTCCCAACTGCTCCAGGCCTCCAACCGCTAGATTTTCACTCCCACTTTCATCTGAGCGTCAACCGGCTCCTCGCCTCCGCCCCGCAAAGTTTCTCAACCCCGCCAGATCTTTCCGCTCGCTCGCAAGCTTACTTCGATACACTACTTTAAGAACCCAGCCGGCCCTTTTCTGCATCCATTAAATGCAAACATTTTCACTCAGAAGCACTTCTCAAGTGAGTCCAACAACCTTGATTTCGTCAAAGCACCATAAAAAAAATACCGCCTCTGTACCTTCCTGCGGGCTGTTGGTGGGCCTTTTGGCGCTGCTTCTGGCGTCAGCCGGACTTGCCGCCCAGCAAATCAGCGGCATTGCTTCCAGCCAGTCTGCCGGGCCGACCGCGCAGAGCTTTCAGGGCAGCGTCACCGCCGGCGAAGCAACGGCTCAACCCATTGAACTGACCCTGGATGACGCCATCCAGCGCGGCCTCAAGAACAACCTGGGCGTCATCCTCAGCGCCACCCAGACGGCCTCGGCTCGCGGACAGCGTCTCAGCCAGCTCCAGTCCCTGCTTCCCAGCGTCGATCTGAACATCAAGGACGCGGACATGGAGGCCGACCTGCCCGCTGAGGGCTTGCGCATCAAGGGGTTTCCCACCATCATCGGCCCTTTCGGCTACCAGGATTTCCGGGCATCGCTGACCTGGTCTTTGATCGATGTGGCTTCGCTGCGCAATTACCTGGCCGCGCAGCACAACTTTGCCGCCGCACAGTTGAGCGCCGAAGACGCGCGGGAGCTGGTGGTGCTCACCGTGGGCAATGCTTACCTGCTGGTGCTCGCTGACGAGTCCCAGGTATCCAGCGTGGATGCCCAGGTGGCTACATCCAAAGTCTCTCTCGAACAGGCAGCTGCCAATCACCAGGCCGGCACAGCCCCGCTGCTTGATGAGCTCAGAGCCCGCGTCGACTACCAGACCCTGGAGCAGCAATTGATCGTCGCCAAAGACTCACTGGAGAAAGATAAGCTTGCCTTGGCCCGTACCATCGGCCTGCCCCTCGCGCAGAGTTTCTATCTCACGGACCAGGCGCCCTTTGCGCCCTTCGACGAACTCGATGTGGACGCTACCATCCGCCAGGCGCACGCCAACCGCAAGGACCTGGCCGCCATGGTGGAGCAGGTCAAGGCCGAGGAGGAGCAGCGCAAATCCGCGACCGCCGATCGCCTGCCCACCTTGAGTTTCAGCGGCGACTACGGAGACATTGGCGTCAATATACGCCACTCGCACGGCACGGAGGATGCGACCGGCACCATCAGCGTTCCTCTGTTTGACGAGTTTGCCTTGCGCGGTGAAGCGCAGGTTGCCCAGGCGCAGCTGGATACCGGCAAGGCCCAGCTCAGCGACAAGAATGCTCAGATCGACGCAGACATTCGCGATGCGCTGCTCGATATTCAATCGGCCCAGAAGCAGGTTGAAGTGGCCAAATCCAGCGTGGAACTCGCCGGCGAGGCGCTCAAGGAAGCGCAGGAACGATATGCCAACGGCGTCAGCGACAACCTGGCGGTGAGCGAGGCACAGCAGTCCGTGGCGCAGGCCGACAGTCAGTATGTTTCAAGCCTCTACCGGCACAATGTGGCCAAGCTCAGCCTGGCACGTGCCCTGGGAGCAGGGCAGAGTTACAAGAACTATTTGGGAGGGAAGTAAACGTGGCGGATACAACTCCAACACCGGCCCCGGCGCCGGTTCAAGAAACTGAGATCGCACAGCCGCAGAGCCGTCGCAGGGGCATTATCATCGTAGTCCTGCTGGTGCTGGCCGCGGTGGCGGTAGCCGTCTGGTGGCACTCCACCTACAGCGAAGATACTGACGACGCCCAGGTCAATGGCCACCTGATTCAGGTCAGCTCGCGCATTGCGGGGCAGGTGATCAAGGTCGACGTCGTGGAAAACCAGGTGGTCAAGGCGGGCGACACCATTGCCGAGCTCGACCCCAAGGACTTTGACGTCGCCGTCGAGAACGCGCAGGCCGCGCTGGCCAATGCCCAGGCCAACGCAGCGGCGGCCAACGTCAACGTTCCCATCACCACCATCAACACCGCCAGCAGCCTTAGCTCGGCAGGCGCCGATGTGAGCGGCACGCATGCGTCAGTGGCGCAGGCAGAGCAGCAACTGCAGGCAGCTTCCGCGCAGGTGGCCCAGGCGCAGGCCAATTTAACCAAGGCCGAGGCCGATCTTACTCGCTACCAGCCTCTGGTAGAGAAGGACGTGATCAGCAAGCAGCAGTTCGATGCCGCCGTGGCCGCGCGCGATGGAGCCAAGGCCGCACTTGCCAACGCCCAGGCCGGCGAGCGGGCCGCACGTGACGGCGTGCATGTGGCGCACGACCGCGAAGCGCAGGCGCAAGCGTCGTTGAAGTACGCCGAGACTGGGCCGCAGCAGGTGGCCGTGCAGAGCGCGCGCGCCAAGGCCGCATTAGCCCAGGTGGAGCAGGCGCAGGCCCAGCTTGACCAGGCCGAACTCAACCTCAGCTACACCAAAATCGTGGCCCCGGTCAATGGCATCATCACCCGCAAGAGCGTGGAAATCGACCAAAATGTTTCAGCGGGCCAGAATCTCCTCACCCTAGTCTCGCTCGACGACTTGTGGATCACCGCCAACTTCAAGGAGACGCAGCTGAAGCACATGGAAGCGGGTCAGCCGGTGGAGATTGCAGTGGACGCTACCGGCAAGACCTATCACGGCAAGGTCACGCAGATTGGCGGAGCCACTGGCTCGGTGCTCAGCCTCTTCCCGCCGGAGAACGCCACCGGTAACTACGTGAAGGTGGTGCAGCGCGTTCCCGTCCGCATCGACTTCAACGACCTCAAGAACGAAGACCGGAATCAGGAACTTCGGCCGGGGTTTTCAGTGGAACCAAAGGTTCGCGTCAAGCCATAAGTTCAGATGACAGGTTACAGATGACGGTTTTGCCCCCAATCCCGAAACATGGTTGGGGGCTTTGGTTCTTCGCACTATCCTGACCGCCGCAATCGCTACCCGTCAATCCTCGCGCAGCAGGATCAAAGGATCGACCGAGAGCGCTCGCTGCGCTGGAACCCAGGTCGCAACCAGACCCAGAAGCAGCATGGCCAGAACTACGCCGCCCAGGACAAGCGGATCACGTGGCGTGGCCTGGTACACAATGAAGGCCAGCACCCGGCTGGCCAGAACGCCCAGGATCAGACCAGCCGCCGAACCGAATGCCAGCAGCTTCAACGGCCGTCCCAAGGCTGCCTGCAGCACTTCTTTGCGTTGCGCGCCCAGAGCGATGCGGATTCCCAGCTCGCGCAGCCGCTTGCTCACCGCGTACGCCGCCATGCCAAAGATGCCTGTGATTGAAAGCATGGCGCCCATCACGCCCAAAACGCCCAGCGAAATCGTCGCCATTTGCGGGCCAAACAGGAGTGTGCCCATGGGCCCCTGCCGCGTTTCAATGAGGATGGGCAGTCCAGCATCCAACTCCCGCAGCGTGCCTCTGACCGCTGCACCCAACAGTTGCGGATCGCGCTTGGAGCGCACCAAAAGTTGTGTTGACCGGGAAGGCGATTGCAGGATGGGAAGAAACATCACCGGCTTCGGATCTTCGGTGAGGCTTCCATATTTTCCATCTTCCGCGATGCCCACCACCTGGATGCGCGTTCCATCCTTGATCTTGTAGAAGCGGCCCAGTGCACCCGCTGTCGATCCGAAAAGCTTGCGTGCAAACTCCCCGTTCACCACGCCAACGCGCGGCGCATCCTTGTCGTCCTGCCAGGTGAACGCTCTCCCTGTCAGAAGCGAGGTGCCGGCGGCGCGGAAGTACTCGGGTGAGATGTTGAACACAGGAGCGTTGGTCACCGCATTGGCAGACCTCAGATCTGTTGTCGTGTCGTTGAAGACGATTGAGCTGCCAGCGCCATCTCCCAAGGGCAGGCCGTCGGCCAATCCCACCGCCTCAACGCCAGGCAACGCCTGCAGTGCCTCGATCATCCGCCTTTGCATCACCGGCACCCGATCCGGGCTGTAGTCGGCCATGCCCAGGTCTGTCTCCGCCAGCAGGATGTTCTCGACCTCGAATCCGAAGTTGGCGTGGAGCGAGCGCGCCAGTCCGCGCACGGCGACCATGGAAGAAGTCACCAGCACCGCGCAGATGGCAATCTGCACCACCAGCAGCACATCGCGCAGGCCGATGGGCTTTCCGGCTCTGCTGCCCGATCCCGCCTTGACCACCTCGTAGGGATTGGTGCGGAGCACTTGCCTTACGGGAACCGCGCCAAACAGAAGCCCGCTGACCAGGGCCAGCAGCAGGGCGAACCCATACACCGTTGCATCGGGATTCACTCCGATATGAATGGGCCACCTTGGGAACGGCTGCCATGCACTCAGCGCGCGAAGCAGCACCACGCTGCCCGCAAGCCCCAGTCCGCCTCCGGCGAGTGAAATCATCAACGCTTCGGTGAACAGTCCCCGCAAAATGCGCTTGCGGCTGGCTCCCAGCGCCAGGCGCATTGCAACCTCACGCGAGCGATCCGCGGCGCGCGCGGCAAACAGGCTGCCCAGGTTGGCGCATGCGGCCAGCAGGATCAACGCTGCCAGCAGCATGAGCCCGGCCATAAATGCCTTCACCGGCCGGCCAAGATAGTCTCCATAGAGATTGGGCCGAGCCAGGACGAAGGTCATCTTGCGCTCATCCTTCGGGTAGGTCTTTTCCAGTTGCGAACCAATCGAATTCAGATCGGCAATGGCCTGGGCAGGCGTGGCTCCGGGCTTCAGATGTCCCATCAGTTCGAAGACCCAATGCTGTTCGCGCCTATTCAGGTCTTCCCCGCCGAGCGTCGGATGCTCCACGATCGGAATGAAGACCTCGGGGTTGAAGAAGAGGAGCGTTCCGTGGAAGCTGGGTGGCGCCACGCCGAGGATCGTGAAGGGGTGCCTGTTCAAACGAACCACGCGGCCCACCACCGCTCGATCGTCCTGGAAATGCGTGTGCCAATAGTCGTAGGTGAGCACGATATAGGGAGCACTGCCAGGGCCGTGCTCATCGGCGGCGTGGAAGAAGTTCCCCAGGTATGGCTTGAGCCCCAGCGCGTCGAAGTAGTTGCCGCTGGCTTCGATAATCCAGACGCTGCTTGGATCCTGGCCGGCATCCAGTCCCCCCTGCATCGCGTTATAGGCGATCAGCGATTCGAAGGTGCGGTTGCGGTCGCGCAGATCCACATAGTCGGCATACGACTCGTATCCCGAGGCCTCGCTGCCATGTTGAAGCGCATACAGGCTATCCGCGTGAGGCAAATCCAGCGGGCGCAGGACAAACGCATTCATCACGCTGAACACCACCGCGTTGGCGCCGATGGCCAGTGCCAATGTCACAATCGCGGCAAACGTGAATCCTGGAGAACGCTTGAGCTGCCGCCACGCGAAGCGCACATCGGCCCAAATCGACTCCAACGTAGGCCACTGCCAAACTTCGCGGCTGCGCTCCTCAATCAGGGTCTTGTTGCCAAAGGCTCGTCGAGCCGCCTGTTCGGCTTCTTTCCGGCTCATGCCCTCGCCCATCAGCTGCTCGGCGCGTTCTTCAATGTGCAGCCGCATCTCCTCGGAGAGATCGTCGTACAGCTTGCCGCGGCGGAAGAAACTCGGGATCCAGTTCATGAAGTACTCCTCTCAACTGGCTGGGGATTCGCCCGGATTGAGGACCAGCGTAATGCCTTCGAACATGCGCTCGAAGCTGGAAATCTGTTCCTCCAAGTGGCGAAGACCTGAAGGCGTAATCTCATAAGTTCTCACCCGGCGATTGGTCGACGAAACGCCCCACTCGGCCTTCACCAACTTTGCCTTGAGTAACCTCTGCAGGGCTGGGTAGAGCGAACCCTCTTCCACTTGGAGCAGGTTGTTCGATCGCTGCTGGATGTGCTGCACCAGCGCATAGCCATGCGCCGGCTGGCGGCGCAGCGACTCCAGGATCATCATTTCGAGTGCGCCCGGAAACAAATCGCGAGTTGATGTCTCTGTCATAGGCTTGTTTGCTACACGCCTAGAGTAAACAAGTATTGATTTCAATTGTCAAGAAGAGGTCCAGAAATTTTTGTCATACGCAGAATGGCGTTGCAAAGAGAGTGGCACATTCACTGCGCCCGGGAACCTGGGCTAGCCGCTTCAAATTCTCTCCATCTTCTTTGCAGACAATTAAGGCCGGGCAGCGCATAATCGCTGTATGTCGAGCCTGCAGCAGACCGGTCTGCGCCGCTGCCGGACTGTAACAGGAAGCCGAAAAACAGGGAAATACCTCCCCCCCCCGGTATTCCTTCCAGCCCCATGAAAGCAATGCGGTTAGACTCTAAATTGGTAAAAATTACATAGCGATCGAAAGGACTTACGCTTCGCGAGATTCTGACAATCCCAGCTTTTTCGGACTCATTGGCTAGTCGAGAGGGATAAACTCGACGCCGCGGACCAGTGCCGGACCCACGCCCGGCGGCGTCGGCGTCGAGTAAAAAGCCAGCCCGGTACTGCCCGCCGACGGGTAAATCAGATCCGTCAGCACGGTCTCGCCGTCCTCGGCGAAGACCTCGATCGAGTTGCTGTCGACGACAATTTCGAGGCGGATGGAGTTGGCCTGAGGATGCTTCAAAGGAGCGCTCACGCGGGCGGGAAACTCGGGAGCCCAATCCGTTTTGCCGGAGTGGGTGCGGTCCACGAAGATGCGCCCAGTGGCCGAGTTGATTCCCACCACGGTCTCCTCGCTGGCTGGCTCGTTGGGATCGGCGCTGTTGCGCCGCAGCCGCACTCCGGCTTCAGCAGCGTCGCCGGGGTCAAGCGTGACACGCAATAGATAGGTGCTGCCGGCGAGTTTTTCGGTCGCGATCTTTTCGTTGGCCTCCGCGATACTCTCATAGGGCGAGGCGCCAAAGAGGGCCCTTGATGGTTGAAACGAAGGAGTCGATAAGACCGGCTGCTGCACCAGCACCAGCGGCTCCTGCGACGGCGTCAAGTTGGTATGCGCGGGCGGCTGGAGGAGATAAATGGTACGGGGAACCGTCATCTCGCCGCGACCGGGGAGTGCCGGCAACTTGCTGGCATAGTCCCAGTTGCCCATCCATGCAATCCACGGCCGGTCCTGTCCGTTCGGGATGTTGGAGAAGGATGTGGAGGCGTAGAAGTCCTTGCCCCAGTCTGCCCAATGAGGCCCGGAGTCAGGGTGGTCCTCGGTGAAACGAGTTCCGTCGAACTGGCCCACGAAGTACTGATCAGCCGACCCACCTGCCGGACCGCCGGGATTCACATTGACGCTAAGCACCCAGCGGTGGTCGACAATCTTGCCGAGCGCATCGTGCTTGCCTGCCTGCTCGCGGACATTAAGCTCCATCAGGTCGGGGCACTCCCAGACGCCCGCTGCGGAGCCAGCCGGGCCAAACTCGCTGGCCAATTCCCATTGCCGCAGATTCTTCGAACGGTAAAACTGGACCTTGCGCTGGGTAGCCAGCGAGACAACCATGATCCAGTTCTTCCCCGGCGCATACCAGAAGACCTTCGGGTCACGGAAGTCCTTGAGGCCGAGATCGATCACGGGGTTGCCGGAGTACCTGGTCCAGGTTGTTCCACCGTCGCGGCTGAAGGCGAGGTTCTGGCTTTGCTTCTCCTGACCTTGCTGATTGTGGCCGGAGCCTGTGTAAAGCGCCAGCAGGCAACCCGGAGTCTTCTGCCCTTCCGCGCCGCAAAGTCCGCTGGTGTTGTCGCGGTCTTCGACCGTGGATCCGCTGAAGATGGAAACGCCGTCCGCCTCAGGGATGGCCACGGGAAGCTGTTTCCAATGCACCAGGTCGGTCGATGCCGCGTGGCCCCAGCTCATG
Source organism: uncultured Acidobacteriaceae bacterium (assembly GCA_963776535.1). Classification (GTDB taxonomy): domain Bacteria; phylum Acidobacteriota; class Terriglobia; order Terriglobales; family Acidobacteriaceae; genus Telmatobacter. Next base: position 262,087 of record CAVZNB010000003.1, read on the forward strand.
TGGCCCCACTGATCCCCAAAGGGGTTGTACTGGAAAAAAAGCTGATACTGGCCGTTGACGAGAATGGGGCCGTTGGGGTCGTTGATCCAGTTGGGCGGCGCGTAGAAGTGGATCTTCGGTTGCCAGGGCGAACTGGTCGCGTTCGTGAGAGCAGCATTTTGCGAGCGAGCGAAATTGTGCAGGGAAAGGAGGAGGATAAGAAGCGGCAGGATTCGACGCAGGCAGGCTAAAACGGTAGTGCGCTGGTTAGGCAGGATCATTCGTCAGTCATTCCTCGGGGCGTGCGGGATACACATCATCATGGTAAAACACGCGGTTGTTGTCTGCCGCGGCGAATTAGACTGAATGGAGCAAAGCCATGAAAGACGCAATTTACGTATCCAAAGAGAACTACCTGAAGGCGATTCTGGAGGCCGAGGCCGAAGGGCATCAGGTGATCCCGGCCATGCTGGCGCATTGGCTCGAGGTGTCTGCGCCGGCGGTGACCATGGCCATCAAGCGGCTGAAGCGGGATGGGTGTGTGGAGGTGGGGGCGGACGGCATTGTGCGGCTTACGGAGCCGGGGCGTGAAACGGCCTACCGAACAGCGCTGCGTCATCACCTTATCGAGCGGATGCTGAGCGAAGTGTTCGGGATGGAGTGGTACGAGATTCACGAAGAGGCGGAGCGGCTGGAACATGCGGTTTCGCCTGCCTTCGAGCTGAAGTTGAAGGAGAAACTGGGCGAGAGCGGAGCCTGTCCGCACGGAAACTCGGTGCTGCCGGTGAGTCCGGCAGAGCGCAAGAAGCGAGGCGAGACGCCGCTCTCCGAGGCTGAGGAGGGGAGCCGGTATACCGTGACCAGCCTGCAGGAGCGGGATCCGAAACTTTTGCTTTTTTTGCATAGAACGGGAGTCGGGCCTGGCAAGAGCCTGCGGGTGGTTAGCCAAAACTACGATCAAACCGTTTCGATTGAATTGAGTACTGGGAGCTCGATCCTGGGCAGGCCGGCAGCTGAAGCTGTCTGGCTGCGGCCGGAAATTTCACGGTAATTTCATATAATGAAATTTATTAACGTCGATTAACTGTGTGTGGCATACTTGAGTTGAGAGCGCTTGCTCTCTCCTTTATTTCCTATGGCCACAGACTTGAGAACCCTTATTGAGACCAGCGAGCCCTCGCTGCCTGAGGTCAATTCGAGTGTGGGGATCTCGCGCTCGACCATTGGCTGGCGGCGGCTGTTGGGATTCCTGGGTCCGGGGTTCCTGATCTCTGTCGGCTATATGGACCCCGGCAACTGGGCGACCGATATTGCAGGTGGATCGCAATTCGGCTACACGCTGCTGTCGGTCATTATGATTTCGAATCTGATGGCGATTCTGCTGCAGAGCCTGAGCCTGAAGCTGGGAGTAGCCACGGAGCGGGATCTTGCGCAACTTTGCCGCGAGAGCTATGGGAAGTGGGTGAGCTTCGGGTTGTGGGTGGGCGCGGAAATTGCCATTGCGGCCTGCGACCTTGCGGAGGTAATTGGCTCGGCGATCGCGTTGAACCTGTTGTTCCATATTCCCCTCTTCTACGGCGTGCTGATTACGGGCCTCGACGTGCTGCTGATTCTGCTGCTGCAGAGGTGGGGTTTCCGTGTGGTAGAGGCACTGGTGATTACGCTGATCGGGACAATCATTGCCTTGTTCGGCGTGCAATTGTTTCTGTCGCGGCCCGAGTACGGGCCGGCGCTCAGGAATCTTTTCATTCCATCGACGCAGATCATCACCAACCCGACGATGCTTTACATCGCCATCGGCATGCTGGGCGCTACGGTGATGCCGCACAATCTATATCTGCACTCGTCGATTGTGCAGAGCAGGAAGTACAAGCGCACGCCGGTGGGAAAGCGCGAGGCCATCTTCATGGCCAACATCGACTCGGCGCTGGCGCTGACGGTGGCCCTGTTTGTGAATGCGGCCATTGTGGTGGTGGCGGCGGCGGTGTTTTATCGCAGCGGACACTTCGAGGTTGCGGCGATAGAGGATGCTTACAAGCTGCTGAGCCCGCTGGTGGGCGCGGCGGGGGCGAGCACGGTGTTTGCAATTGCGCTGTTGGCGAGCGGGCAGAATTCGTCAATCACCGGCACACTGGCGGGGCAGGTGGTGATGGAGGGGTTCATCCACATCAGGCTGCAGCCGTGGCTGCGGCGGATGATTACGCGGTCGATCGCGATTATCCCCACGATCGTCGTGGTGTGGTTTACGGGCGAGCGGGGCACGGAAAAACTGCTGCTGCTGAGCCAGGTGATCTTGTCGCTGCAACTCAGCTTTGCTGTGGTTCCCCTGGTGATCTTTACAGGCAGCAAGAAGAAGATGGGCGAGTTTGTGAACGGTCCTTGGCTGCAAGGGATCTCGTGGTTTGTGGCGGCGCTGATTGCCGGGCTGAACGCGTGGTTCCTGGTGCTGATGCTGAGGTGAGGCCGGTTGTCAGTTATCAGTTGTCAGTAAACCGCCGCACGAGTTGTCAGTAATCAGTTTTCAGTAAGACCTCCGGGCGCTGACCACCTACTACTGACCACGGATCAGCTACCATGGATGCCATGCACGTACTTTCTGCTGCCGAGATGCAGGCTTGCGACCGGGCGACGACGGAGCGGTTCGGGGTTGCGTCGATCGATCTGATGCGGGCGGCCGCTGGAGCTGTGGCCGGTTTTGCGCGGGAGCGGTTTCCTGGGGCGCGGCGGGTGACAGTGTTGTGCGGCCGGGGGAACAACGGCGGGGACGGGATGATGGCGGCGCGTCTGCTGGCTGCGGCTGGGCTGGAAGTGACGACGCTGCTGCTGGGTGCGCCGGAGGGATTCTCAGCCGATGTGGTGACGGCATGGGGCGAGTTGCTGGCGACGGCTGCGCCGGGTATGGTGCACGTGGTGGAGACGGCGGAGCAGTTGGCTACGCACGCGGAGGCGCTGAAGGCAGATCTGCTGGTGGATGCGGTGGTGGGGACGGGGTTCAAGCCGCCGCTGAAGGGGCTGGCGGCTGCGGCGTGCGAGTGGGTGAAGGGATGCCGGGCACCGGTTCTTGCGGTGGATTTGCCATCGGGTTGGGCGGCGGATGCGACGGCGGCCGAAGCGGCCGGAGCGGTGTTTCCGGCGGATGCGGTGGTGACGTTTACGGCACCGAAGCCGGCGCATGTGTTCGGGCAGTTGACGCGGCGGTGGGACCAGCCGATGGTGGTGGCGCCGATCGGGTCACCGGAGGGGGCGATCCAGTCCACGCTTGGCCTGGAGTGGGCGGGGTCGGCGATGGAACTGGTGAGGGCGCCGCGAGCCGCGGGGGCGAACAAGGGCAACTTTGGACACGTGCTGGTGGTGGGCGGGTGCTATTCCGCAACGGGTGTCCGCTCGGGTGCGCCGGCGATGGCAGCGCTGGCGGCGCTGCAGGAGCGGGGCGGGGCTGGTGACGGCGGCGGTTCCGGCGGCGGTGCTGGCGCTGGTGGCCGGAGTTGCGCCGGAGCTGATGACGTGGCCGCTGCCCGCTGGACCTGCGGGAGGCATCTCGCCTGACTGCCTGACGCCGGAGGCGCTGGCGGCACTGATGGCGGGCAAGACGGTGCTGGCGATTGGGCCGGGAATGGGGCAGGCGGCGGAGACGGTGAAGTTTGTGACGGGACTGCTGGCGGCGACGAAGGTTCCGGCGGTGATCGATGCGGACGCGCTGAATATTCTGGCGGGCAAGCCGGTGCTGCTGGGCAAGCTGGCGAAGGGGCGGACGGTGGTGCTGACGCCGCATCCGGGAGAGATGGCGCGGCTGGCGGGGATCAAAGTGGCCGAGGTGCAGGCCAACCGGCTGGAGGTGGCGCGCGGGTTTGCGGAGCGGTTTGGCGTGACGCTGGTGTTGAAGGGAGCGCGGACGCTGATTGCGCATCCGGATGGGCGGGTGGCGGTGAATACGACCGGCAATCCGGGGATGGCGAAGGGCGGGAGCGGCGACCTGCTGACGGGGCTGGTGGCGGGTTTGCTGGCGCAGCATCCGAAGGATGGCGGCGCGGGCGGTGGAGGCGGCGGTCTGGCTGCATGGGCTGGCCGCGGACATGGCCGTGCGTGACGGAGACGAGCACACTTTGCTGGCCACCGACAGCCTGCGAGAATTTTCTCGGGCTTTTCGCTTTGATTCGCGCGGGGAGAACGGTTATGTTTGGTTGCAGGGGGGCATTGCATGCAGCAGCCCTTTGTGAGGTATGGGGAATGAGCGATGCCGCACTTACGGCAGCAGGCCGGGTTCACGAGTTCACCACCAAGAGCGGTGCGGACACGATTGAGGTGGGGCGCAAGCTGGCCAGGCTGCTGAAGCCGCCGCAACTGCTGATTTTGCGCGGCGAGCTGGGCACGGGCAAGACAACGCTGGTGAAAGGCATTGCGCAGGCGCTGGACGCAGCCGAGGCGGACGAGGTGACGAGCCCGACGTTCACGCTGATCCATGAGTACGACGGGACGCGCGAGGGCAAGGCGGTGAAGCTCTACCACCTGGACGTGTACCGGCTGGAGGGCGAGCGGCAACTGGAGACGCTGGGCCTGGACGAGCTGCTGACGCCGGATGCGCTGGTGCTGGTGGAGTGGGGCGAGAAGTTCAAGAGCATCCGCAAGAAATCGACCGGCGAGATTGCGATTACCTCGACCGGCGGCGATGCGCGGAAGATCTCTGTGACCCTGAAGGAGTAGGCTCAAACCCTCTCCGGCGGCGAATTTCTGCGTCTAAGTCCTTCAGAATCAATTCGATAACTAGATTTTTGCGTGCAACTCTTTTGTTTTCATTGGGTTGGCGACGAATCCGTAGTTTGACTTGCATCCGGGGCCTGCGTGGGCCTGGAGCCGGAGCGTTTTTCCTGGGGGTCAACCGCGCTGAGGGCGACCCTGGCGCCGTAGAGAAGCCTGGTGCTGATGGGGTCCTTGATGGCGCCGATGAGGATGCCGTAGTTGACGCAGGCGATGAAGTTGCGGATGTTCTGGTAGCCGGTGAGAGGCGGCAAGGCGTGCCGGTAGGCGCGGGCGGCTTCGTAGTCCGATGTGGCGTGGGTGTGGCCCTCGGCGCGCAACAGGTCCTGGATGGTCTTCCAGACCTCGAAGCAGTGGGCGACGGCGGGGTTGTCGAGGGCGGGCATGGCGGATTTTTCCAGCAGGAACGCGGGGTAGGTACGGCTCACAGCGAGCATGACGGGTTCTCCCAGGGGGCAGATTTTTTGCTTCTGAATTGAGTGTGCGCCGAAAGCTCGAAATTATATGCAAAAGCTGGGAAAGGTTTTTAGCTTCCAGCTTCTAGCTTTCAGCTCTCAGCTTTGGTGTTTCCGGGGTCTGTTGGGGATTGTGGGTTCCCCTATAGCCAGCGGCGGCATTTGCGGTGGGGCGGGCGGCGCCTGCGCGCAATGAGGTTCATGGTTTCCCACCCATTTCACGATATGGCTGTGAAATGGATGGGGCACCTGGCTCTCAGCTTTTAGCCTTCAGCTTTGGCGTTTCCGGGGACTGTTGGGGATTGCGGGTTCCCCTATGGCCGGAGTCGGCATCTGCGGTGGGGCGGGCGGCGCTTGCGCGCAATGAGGTTCATGGTTTCCCACCCATTTCACGATATGGCTGTGAAATGGATGGGGCACCTGCTTCCAGCTTCTAGCTTTTAGCTCTCAGCTTTGGTGTTTCCGGGGACTGTTGGGGATTGTGGGTTCCCCTATGGCCAGCGGCGGCATTTGCGGTGGGGCGGGCGGCGCTTGCGCGCAATGAGGTTCATGGTTTCCCACCCATTTCACGATATGGCTGTGAAATGGATGGGGCACCTGGCACCTGGCATTTGCGGTGGGGCGGGCGGCGCTTGTGCGCAATGAGGTTCATGGTTTCCCACCCATTTCACGATATGGCTGTGAAATGGATGGGGCACCTGGCTTCTAGCTTCTAGCTTTCAGCTCTCAGCTTTGGTGTTTCCGGGGTCTGTTGGGGATTGCGGGTTCCCCCCTATGGCCAGCGGCGGCATTTGCGGTGGGGCGGGCGGCGTTTGCGCGCGATGAGGTTCATGGTTTCCCATCCATTTCACGATATGGCGGTGAAATGGGGCACCTGGCCCTGGTTTCGGGAACCATCGACTCTGGTTCGGCTGCAGGGTGTTTATGGGGATCTGCCAGGTGCGGGTCCGTCTCGAATCCTGCTTTGGCCTGTTCGCGCAAATCCAAAACCACATCCAGGCGGATACTTGCCGAATTTTGATCAACAGATCGCCGAGGGCTGTGTTGAGTAGCCCGCCGCGCAAATGAACCGCATCCGTCCTTCGTATCAGTTCCGAAATAATTGACCTTCAGGCGATGTTCACGATGGACGCCAGTTGGCGCACATCGAGAACGACCTTGCCGCCATAGGCGCGCCGATTCCGTCGCCGGCCTGGCCTTCAAGAAGAAACCATAGGACTCTCCCTGGAATTTCGGCATGGAAGCGGCAGCCGCGCCAATGCTAAACTGTTGCTCTTTTCGGATATGTTCCGGATCTGGTATGGATCCGGCCGGAGGAGACGATGGGCGCATGGACCAAGGTTGTGACCGAGCCCTTGGGGTTGGTCGCCTTTGCACTCTTCCTGATGTTCGCGTATATCGGCAAAGTGAAAAAGGGCGACGAGCGACGGTGGCTTTCACCGGCAGCCTTTGCGTGTGCGGCGGCGACTCTCATAGGGGGTCTGACGCTGGCGTACCTGCAATTGAAACCCGCAGCACCCGCTTCCCCGGTGGGCAAACTACCTGCCCCCGCCGCGCAACAGAATCAGCAAGTCCAGCAGCAAAGCAGCGGAGCCGGTAGTCCCAATGTACAGGGAGTGCAAGGAGACGTGACGATCACGGTGGATCAGAGCAAGGGCAACACGCAGCCGCAGAAGCCGCAGGGCAAGAAGGACGAACCATGAGGTAGGGGATGCTGAACTCATTTATCACATTGCTCTCTCTTGCCGCTCTCGCACAGCACCCTGCGCCGGCCGTCGTGCAGATATCGAATGGGTGGTGTAGTCCGAATATTGCAAATGTGGTTGGGAACGTGACCGTAAACTGCATCGGTGTTGACCCGCGGGCGCTGGTGCGGCTGAATGCTGAATTGTCCCGCAAGAATCTTGATTTAGCATCCCGGATCAACGAGGCGAATGAATGGGCGGCGAGGTATAAAGACCTCGAAGCGCGACTTGCTCAATCGAATGATGACAGCGCTTTGTCGAAGCAGGCGGAGGACGACCTGCATCAAGGTGAGCTCGAAAAAGCCGGCGCGATTCTCGATCAGATACTGGGAGGGGAAGAGAAGCAAGTAGACCGCATCGCGGCCAACCACTACAACCGTGCACTGATCTTTGAACTCCAATTCGATCCGCTGGGGGCCCTGCCCCATCTTGAGGCCGCTTACCACTATCGCCCCGACGAAGTGAAATATGGGCAAGAGTATGGATCGGTCTTGCGCAAGCAACGCGATTACATGGGCGCGGAGCCGATTTTGCTGAAGACTCTGGCCCAGGCGCGCGAGTTAGCGAAGACGGCCCCGGGGACTTATCAGCCCGTGGTGGCAAAAACGCTGAATGACCTGGGAATTGTTTACAGCCGCACCGAGCGGGCCAAGGAAGCAGAGGCTGCCTTTCAGGAATCGCTCGACATCCGTCGGCAACTGGCGAAGACTGACCCCGCCGCGTACCAGCCGGAGTTGGCGCGGAGTTTACATGACATTGGTCTTCTGTATCGAGATACTCAGCGGATGAAAGACGCCGAAGCCGCCGCTCTCGAAGCGCTGGCCATCCAACGCCAACTGGCAGAAACCAATCCCGCCACCTATCAGCCTGACGAGGCCATGATGCTGGACGGCCTGGGAAATCTTTACTACGACACCATGCGCATGACGGAGGCCGAAGCCGCCTATCAGCAGGCACTCGCTATTCAACGTCAAATCGCAAAGACCAATCCGGCGGCCTACAAACCCGATCTCGCGTATACGCTGAATAGCCTGGAAGCTCTTTACGCCAATACGGACCGGTTGAAGGAAGCCGAGACCGCCGGCCAGGAGGCTTTGGATATCCGCCGGCAACTGGCGCAGGCTAATCCTTCAATGTACCAACCCGATATGGCCCTGACTCTCAACAACCTGGCCAATCTTTATGGCGATACACAGCGAGTGAAAGAAGCCGAAGCTGCGCATGAAGAGGCGCTGAGCATCTATCGTCAACTTGCAAAGATCGATGCTCCGGCCTATCAGCCCGATGTGGCAAAAGTACTTGAAACCCTCGCTCTTCTCTATCTCCAAACGCAGCAAGCGAAAGAAGGCGAGGCTGCATTCAAGGAGGCACTCGACATCTATCGCCAACTGGCGAAGGTAAATCCAACGGTGCATCAGCCTGACGTGGCGGATACCTTATTGGGTCTGGCTCTTTTTTATGTGAAGACACAGCGAATGCCCGAAGCCGAGACTGCATTTCAGGACGCGCTCACAATTTGCAGGCAGTTCATTGACCTTAATCCTGCGGTTTATCAGCCTCTAGAAGCCGACGTTTTGCTCTACCTGAGCACCGTCTATATCAAAACGCAGCGGATGAAAGAAGCGAACACTGCGTTGCAGGAGGCCTTGCCCCTCTACACGCAACTGGCAAAGAAAGATCCAGCCACTTATCAGCGACCCAGGGATCAAGCCCAGTATCTGCTTGGTATTGTGAACGGAAAGCCGGTGGGCTCTGCGCCAGGAGCCAAGTAGCAAGCGCTGATCTGCGTGGAGGCTGAGGCGGGGCTTCAAAACGGCGAAAGACAACCGCAGATTCCCTTCGACTCACCACCCCCAGGCGGAAAAACGCTTGGGCCCCGTTCGTTCAAGGATGACAAATGTTTTTATGTACGATGCACGGGCAAGAGCAAGGGCAAGAGCAAAGGCGAGAGCAAAGGCAAAAGCAAAGGCAAGGGCAAAGGCAAGTGCAAAGGCAAGAGCGAAAGACAAATGCAGGTCCTTCGACTCACCACCCCCAGGCTGAAAAACGCCTGGGGCCCCGTTCGCTTGATTTCATGACGACGTTGGCTCGGTCGAGCGGGTAGATTGGCAGTGTGTGTAAAGCCATGGCCCGGAGGAAGGAGCCAACGTCATGGTGATTATAGGATGCGATTACCATCCTGGTTTTCAGCAGATTGCGGCGCTGAAGACCGAGACCGGTGAAGTAAGGGATTTGCGTCTGGCGCACAAGGAGGAGGCGCGACGGTTTTATGCCTCGCTTCAGGGTCAGGAAGTGTTAGTCGGGATTGAGGCCTGCGGTTACACGCAGTGGTTCGAGCAGATGCTGGAGCGAGATGGGTCATCGGTATCAGATCGGGGACGCGGCGGCGATCCGTGCCAGCTATGTGCGCCGGCAGAAGACGGATCGGCGCGATGCGGGGCACATTCTGCGGCTGCTGGTGGAAGGGCGATTTCCGGCGCTGTGGGTGCCCTCGGCGTCGGAGCGGGATGCTCGGCAGCTGATCGTGCATCGCCATAAGCGGGTGCAAATGCGGACGCGGGTGAAGAACCAGTTGCACGCGCTGGCTCTGAACCAGGGTCTGCGGCTGCGCTGGCAGTTGTGGACCGAGAAGGGGCTTGAGCAGTTGCGCGCTCTGCCCTTGTTGCCCTACGCGGCGGCGCGGCGCACGGATCTGCTCAAGCAACTGGAGGAGATGAACGCGGAGATTGAGCGGCTGGATCGGATGGTGCGCAAGGAAGCCGAGCTTTGCCCAGCGGCGGTGCGATTGATGACTCATCCTGGGGTGGGGCCGGTGACGGCATTGGCATTCGTGCTGACCATCGGAGATGTGAGCCGCTTCAACAAGTCGCGCCAGGTGGCCAGCTATCTGGGACTAATCCCGTCGGAACGTTCGTCAGGCGGCAAGCAGCGGCTGGGGCACATCTCGAAGCAGGGTAATCCGCTGCTGCGTTTTCTTCTGGTCGAGGCCGGGCACACGGCGGTGCGCGGCGATGGCGAACTGAGGCGCTGTTACCAGCGTTTGCAGCACCGGCACTCGACCGGTGTAGCCAAGGTTGCCGTGGCGCGCAAGCTGGCGCTGCGGCTGTACTGGATGCTGCGCAACCAGATCGATTATGCGCAGCTCCACGGTCCGTATGCAGGCAAGCCCGTGTCATTCTGTGGTCGAAAGACAAGACCGACCGCTTGAGTGGGCAGCCTGCCTCCCTGAAAGCGTGGGGAGATCGAAGTAGCAATCATGGCCGTCGGCGACGGCGGTCGAATACATGGTTGGTGGAACCAGTTCCACCGCGAGATTAAAGAAAACGGGCATGGCAAACACACACGTTTTTCAACTATGGAACGAAGCTCAGAAAAGAACTCTGATCTTCGTTCCCAACTCAATTGTGAGGGTATGGGAGGCGGTGTCAAGGATCAAGATGAACGCCACAGTACGGCGCCCTTGACACCGCCTCCCACGCCGACGCAGTAGTGCGCCTTGACAGAAGACAACGTCGTCATACACAGGATGACAAATGTTTCTATATAAAGAGCACGGGCAAAGGCAAAAGCAAAGGCAAGAGCAAAGGCAAGGGCAAAAGACAAATGCAGGTCCTTCGACTCACCACCCCCAGGCTGAAGAACGCCTGGGGCCCCGTTCGCTCAGGATGACAGCTCATTTTTGATGTGAACTTTAGAGCCTGGAAACTGAGGCCCCATCTGGAAACTGAGCCCCATCTGGAAACTGGAGCCCCATCTGGAAACTAGAAGCCCATCTGGAAACTTAAGCCCCATCTGAAAACTAGAAGCCCATCTGGAAACTTAAGCCCCATCTGAAAACTTGAACCCCATGTGGAAGCTAGAAGCCCATGATGTTGTAGCCGCAGTCGACGTACATGACTTCGCCGGTGATGGCGCTGGAGAGGTCGCTGGCTAGAAACAGGGCTGCGCCGCCGACTTCGAACTGGTCGACGTTGCGGTGGAGGGGGGCGCGGTCGGCGTGGGAGCGGAGCATCTCGCTGAGGTCGCCGACGCCGCGGGCGGCGAGGGTCTTGATGGGGCCGGCGGAGATGGCGTTGACGCGGATGTTTTTGGCGCCGAGCGAAGAGGCGAGATAGCGGACGGTGGATTCGAGGCCGGCCTTGGCGACGGCCATGACGTTGTAGTTGGGGACGACCTTCTCGGCGGCGTAGAAGCTGAGGGTCATGATGCTGCCGCCTTCGGTCATGAGGGGGGCGGCGGCGCGGCTGACGGCGATGAGCGAGTAGACGCTGACGTCGAGGGCGACGCGGAAGCCGTCGCGGCTGGTGTTGAGGAAGTCGCCGCGGAGGTCGGCGGCGGGGGCGAAGGCGACGGCGTGGACGAGGATTTCGATCTTGCCGTACTTGTCTTTGAGGGCGGCGAAGAGGGTGTCGATTTCCGCGTCGCTGGAGACGTCGCACTGGAAGCCGGAGGCGCCGGGGAGTTCGGCGATGAGGCCCTCGGCCTCGAGCTTCATGCGCTCGTTCTGATAGCAGATGGCGAGGGTTGCGCCGGCTTGGTGGAGTCTCTGGGCGATGCCCCAGGCGATGGAACGCTTGTTGGCCAGCCCGAAGACTACGGCCGTTTTACCTGCCAGATCGATCATGCTTTCTTTCTTCCTCCAAAGGCCGGCGCGAAGGGGCGCGGGGATAAGCAATTTCTAGGATATCAGGCACCTGCGGTGCGGCAGACGCTCGCCATTCGCTCGCATGGGGTTTGAGGGTTACTATCCCTGCGACAGAAAAGAGTCGCAAGGGTGGGGCAGACGGCGGAATGAGAGGGAGCTGAAAAACAAATGCGGGTCCTTCGACTCCCTGCGCTGCGCTTCGGTCGCTCAGGATGACAAGTTTTTTATAAAGTGCAAGTGCAAGTGCAAGAGCAAGAACAAATGCAGGTGCAAATGCAAATGCAGGTCCTTCGACTTCCTGCGCTGCGCTCCGGTCGCTCAGGATGACAAGTTTTTTTATAAAGTGCAAGTGCGAGAGCAAGTGCAAGTGCAAGTGCAACTGCAAGTGCAAGTGCAAGTGCAAGTGCAAGTGCAAGTGCAAGTGCAAATGCGGGTCCTTCGACTCCCTGCGCTGCGCTCCGGTCGCTCAGGATGACAATGTTTTTTGGGGGGGAGGGGTTATCAAGGTGCTGCAGAGCAGGAGGGGGTCAGCCGCCGAGGTCGACTAGCTGGACCTTGCCGACGGGGTGGCCGAGGAAGCGGGAGCCGAGGCGCTCGAATTTTTCGACGGAGTCTGTGGCGAAGCAGGCGAGCTGGGTGGGGGGCGGGCTGGGGTTGGCGGAGGTGGGCGCGAGGCGGCCGTTGATGCTGTGGATGGCGGCTTCAGCGACGGCCTGGGCGGAGTCGATGATGCGGATGGTGGGCGGGACGGCGGCTTCAAGGAGCGGGCGGAGGAGGGGGTAATGGGTGCAGCCGAGGACGAGGACGTCGGGGTTGAGGCCGGCAGCGGCGGCCTGGGCGGTGAGCTCGGCGAGGTAGATGCGGATGACTTGGGCGGTGACCGCCACCTGGGGTGGGGCAGACACGGCTTGCGCCGCCACCTGCGGTGGGGCAGACACGGCTTGCGCCGCATAGGAATCTGAGACAATCCAGCCTTCTTCGACCAGGGGGACGAGGAGGGGACAGGCTTTCTCGAGGGCGCGGAGGCCGAGGGCGTGGCAGGCGGCGGTGTAGGCGTGGCTTTGGACGGTGGCGTCAGTGGCGATGACGAGGACGTCGCCGGTTTGGGAGGCGGCGCGGGCGGCCTGTGCGCCGGGCTGGATGACGCCGAGGACGGGGACGGAGACGGCGTCCTGAATGGCGTCGAGTGCGAGGGCGCTGGCGGTGTTGCAGGCGATGACGAGGAACTCGGCGCCTTGCTCGCGGACCAGGAACTGGGCGCTTTGGGCGGCATAGCGGGCGATGGTGCGGCGGGACTTGGAGCCGTAGGGCAGGCGGGCGGTGTCGCCGAGGAAGGCGAAGCGGGCCTGAGGCATGCGCTGCGATGAGGGCGCGGAGGACGGTGAGCCCGCCGAAGCCGGAATCGAAGACGCCGATGGTTGGGGTCATGGTTGTCAGAATGCAGGTCTGGTGAAGTGGAAAAAATCTGCTAGAAGCTTGGATAGCCAGCACAGTTCGATGAAGACGCTTCTCGAGTACGGATTGCGTGCTCCGTGTTTCATGAGAATCGCATTGAGTTGGTCATAAACGAAGCGATAAACCTCTAATAAATCCGGGACTGACGGCATCTTGTCGCGGGGGAAAGCGTTGCGAAGTTCGCTGAGAACGCCTTCCGGCGTGCCCTTGTGGATGTTGGCATCGGTTCCGTTCAGGTCGCTGGCCGATCTCTGGAGCCGATGGGGCTCCGACTCCCAAACAAACCATGTGTGGCGGCTGGGGTGCAGATTGGCCCATGTGATGGTCATGCCCAATTCCAGGGGCATGTTGAACCGGGGCACGGCTGTTGGCGGAACACTCAGTTCTACCCTGGAGAGATCGTGGATGGAGTAACGGCAACTCTGGATGAGATTGAAAATCTTACTTAGCCTGCGATCCCCACCCGGGATTTCGGAGGCAAGATGGGGAACCAAGTCCAGTTGGCAGAGGCCGACGATGTAGGCGACATAAAGGCTGGAAAACTCTTCGTCGTAAGGGATGTTCAGGAAAACGCCTTTTGGATCAGGCAGCGGAGGCACGCTTGCGCCTCTTTTCCGGTTCGATGGAACTCACAGGCTCGTTTTCCCGATTGGAATGCATCGCCTTGAACTCGTCCACAAGTGCCTGTAACGCTCTCTTCCGAGCTTTGGAGATGGGGAAGTGTTTCTCCCACTCTTCAAGAGTGGGTCGTGGGGCCGTGATGTGAATGGGCTCGGGCATGGCCGTTGCTTCATGATACTGCGAATTTGGGGGAATGGGAACAGCAAAGGCGAGGTACGCAAGTCAGGGTTGCGGAGCGGTGTCGCTGGTGAGATAGGTGCGGGTGAGGTCGGCGTGGCCGGCGAGGGTGGGGTGGACCTGGCCGTCGACGAGGAAGCGGACCTGGGTGACGCGGGGCAGGTTGGCGTGGAGGGTGCCGCAGATGGACTGGAGGGTGAGGGTTTCCGCTTCAAGGCCGGAGGGGTGGGAGGCGACGAAGGCGCTGGTGAGGTTGACGACGGCGAGCTGGGGACCGTCGGGCTGGGGCGGCTTGGGGGTAGAAGCCGAGTTGGCGAGGGCCGGTGCGGGAAGCAGGAAGACCTGGGTGATGGAGGCTGCGCCGCCGGGGACGGGGTGGGTGGAGCCGGGGGCGGCGTAGAGGTCGAGGAGCTTGCCGAGGATGACGCGGGCGCGGGAGCCTGGGTCCTGGGGCAAGGGAAGGGTTTCGATCTGGGTGAGGAGGGAGTTGTCAGCGTCGTTGGCGACCATGAGGGTGGCCTGGACGGAGGGAGCGACTTCCGGGGCCTGGGTGGGTGCGGAGTCCATGCCCTGGAGAAGGCGCTGGTGGGCGCGCTCGCGCAACTGCCAGAGGACCACGCTCATGGCCACGGAGGCGGCGAGGAGGAGGATGAAGAGGACGGTCTGGTAGCGGGGGATCACTGCTGGCGGACCTCCGTTTTCCATTCGAGGAGGGCGGCGGCGAGGGCTTCGGCGACGCGGGCCTGGTAGGCGGGATCGTCGAGTTCGGCGGGGTGGTCCGGGGAGCGGTCGGGGGCGATTTCAATGGCGAGGGCGGGGCAGGTCATGCTGTCGACGGCGGGCAGGGCGATGCGGCCGAGGGTGACGGTGACGCCGGCGTGCTGGAGATCGGCGTTGAGGACACCGGCGAGGGCGAGGCTGCGGGTGACGTAGGCGGACTGGGCCGTTTTCCAGGCGGGGATGCGGTTGGGCGGGCCGGGAGACAGCGACGAGGCGAAGAGATGGACGCCGGAGCCGGATTCCGTGGCGTGGAGGCTGAGGCAGGCCTGGGCGTTGGCGTGGTTGGCGATCTCAGCGCGGCGGTCGACGTCGAGATTGGCGTCGGACTCGCGGGTGGTGATGACCTGGATGCCGCGGGCGGCGAGCAGGGAGCGGAGCCGGACGCTGAGGGCGAGGGTGAAGGCTTTTTCGGTCTGGCCGGTGAGCTGGCCGCCAGGGTCGTCGCCGCCGTGGGCGGCGTCGAGGAGGACGACGAAGCGGGGAGGGTTGGGTGTGGGGGCGGGTGGGGCCTGGGCGAGAGCGAGGGTTGTGGCCGCAAGGAGCGAGAGGACTCCGATCGGGCGGAGGGCGGATTTTGCGCGCGATGTTTGCTTTTGTTTGAACAAATCTTCTTCCCGGTTTTGTATTCCTTCGGGGCGCTAAAGGGGCTGCGAAGAAACGTCAAAGATGCAGCGAAACCTGACAGAACCTTCCCTCAGGGACTAAAGCCCATGTTGATTTTAGGCTACTTACGGCACGACTGAAGTCGTGCCCTTTCAAAGCAAAGGCGAGTTTTCTGCAGCTTGAAGTGTCGTGCCCTTTCAAAGCAAAGGCGAGTTTTCTGCAGCTCGAAGTGCCGTGCCCTTTCAAAGCAAAGGCGAGTTTTCTGCAGCTCGAAGTGCCGTGCCCTTTCAAAGCAAAGGCGAGTTTTCTGCAGCTTGAAGTGCCGTGCCCTTTCAAAGCAAAGGCGAGTTTTCTGCAGCTCGAAGTGCCGTGCCCTTTCAAAGCAAAGGCGAGTTTTCTGAAGCTTGAAGTGCCGTGCCCTTTCAAAGCAAAGGCGAGTTTTCTTCAGCTTGAAGTGCCGTGCCCTTTCAAAGCAAAGGCGAGTTTTCTACAGCTTGAAGTGCCATGCCCTTTCAAAACCCGTCGTATCGGCGGTTTGTCGTATACGCCAATTTTAGTCCAGGGCGTAGATGGTGAGGCCGCTGAGGAGTTTGGGGAAGAAGTCTGTGGACTTCTGGGGCATGACGTCGCCGGCGAAGGCTACTTCCCGGAGCTGCTCCATGGTGACGGGGTTGGTGAGGAACGTGACGTCGGCCTCGGCGCGGCGGACCTGGTCAACGGCTTCGGCGGCGTCGCGGAGGTAGCGGAGGTTGGTTTGCTCGCGGACCTTTTCGGCGTCGAGGCCGAGGAGGCGGTCGAGGACGATGGAGTGCAGGTGGGTGAGGTCGAGCTGGCGCTGGCGCTCGGGGAGATGGGCGAGTGCGGCGAAGGCCTCGGGTTTGGAGCGGAGCAGGAGCGCGCCGGCGCGAGTGACGGCGATGAAGGCTGTGCCTTGCTGGGTGCGGAGGATTTCGAGGCAGGTGGAAGCGTCGGCGCCGGAAAGGGCTTCGACAGTGAAGAACTGCTGGGCGGCGAGGGCGAAAGCGGTGGGGTCGAAGCTGGGAAGGCTGTGGACGACGCGGTGGGTGGGCAGGATGAGGAGGCCGTCGGCGTCCATGTTGACGAAGGTCATCATGACGGCGGCTTCGGGGTAGGGCGGCTGGGGCAGGTCGCTGGGGTTGTGCTCGGCGGGAGCGGGCGCGGCGGCGGAGAACTCTTTTGAGTAGTTGAGGGCGGTTTCGTAGCGGTGGTGGCCGTCGGCGATGATGAGTTTTTTATCCGCCATGGTGGTGGTGAGGAGGCGGATGGCGGCGGGGTCATTGACGCGCCAGAGGCGATGGAGGACGCCGTACTCGTCAGTGACCTCGGCTTCGGCGGGGCCGGGGTCCTGGTAGAGGATCTCTTCCACGCTGCCGGCGGGGTCAGAGTAGAGCATGAAGATCTGGCCGAAGTGGGCGCGGGTGGCCTTGAGCAGGTTGAGGCGGTCGCTCTTGGGTTTGGAGAGGGTCTGCTCGTGGCGGAAGACGACCTGCTCGGCGTAGTCGTGGAGACGGCCGAGAGCGATGAAACCGCGGCGTTCCTTGATGATTTCCGGGCCGGGGATGCCTCCGGAGCCGGGCACGCGGAAGCGCTGGGAGTAGGCGAAGATGCAGGGGTCCTTTTCCTGGACGAGGACGCCGAGCCCGCGCCAGGCCTGGAACTCGCGGGCGGCGCGGGTGTAGACGCTTTCGCCGCGCTCGGCATCGAAGAGTTCAGGCAGGCCGAGGATGATGCGGACGAGATTGAAAGGGCTGCGCTGGTAGTAAGCCTGCTGCATGGCGGGGGAGATTTTGTCGTAGGGCTGGGTGACGACATTCTCGAGGCTTACCCTGGAGGGGCTGTAGCGCCATGCGCGAAAGGGATAAATGCGGGCCATAGAAAAGGTCTTGCTCCCAGCAGACAGCGAAATTCGCGCACGAGAGTCCAACCATTGAAGGGCCGGGAATGGCGCGCTGTTGGCTCGATTGTAGCGCAGAGGCCGTTGGGAACCTAAAAGGAAGCTGGGTGGCAGCAGCGTTGGAGATGGAGTTATGCAACGCCGGTGGATTGAGGAATTCAGGAACAGATTCGGCAAGGCGAGCGCCCGCTTCGCGGGCATAGCAGGTTAGCGAGTTAGCTGGAGCATTGGTTAACAAGGTTTCATGCTTCTGTGAGTTGACGAAGTTGGTGGAGGACGGTTACGGGGCGGGCGACGCTGTGGCGGGAATTCTCAGTTGGCGAACCGTGGAGATTGATGGGAGCAAAACGGGTGCGCCAGCGATCTGTCGCGCGTGCTAAACTCGCCATCAATCCCTGGTGATATGAGCGTGACGATGCTTGCTCGCAAGCGAAATTCGGGAAATGCGGAAGCCGGACGGCGGCGGATGCGGCGCTGGTGTTGGACTTGCGGGCTGGCGACGGTATTGTGCCTGGCGCGGGTGCAGGCCCAGGACACGCCGCTGGACAAGGTGCATGTGCCGCCGCCGGCGACAGCGACGCCGTCGACGGCTGAACCCAAGGGAGCTGAGGCTCCGGCTGCGACCGGGCCCGATGCGCTGAAGCTGCACCCGGGATCGCGCATCCGGATGAACGTGGACATGGTGCTGGTTCCGGTGACGGTGACGGACCCGATGAACCGCCTGGTGACGGGGCTGGAGCAGGATGATTTTCAGGTGTTCGAGACCAGCGTCCAGCAGAAGATCATCAGCTTTGCCAGCGAGGACGCTCCGGTTTCGATCGGGATTATCTTCGATCTTTCCGGGTCGATGAGCTCGAAACTGATCCGGGCGCGGGAGTCGATTCTGCAGTTCATCAAGACGGCGAATCCGGAAGACGAGTTTTTTGTGATCGGGTTCAACGACCGGCCGGAGCTGATTGAGGACTTCACGAACTCGGTGGAGGACATCCAGGCGCGGCTGGCGACGGTGCGGAGCGGGCACCGGACGGCGCTGCTGGACGCGATTTATTTTGGCGTGGCAAAGATGAAGGATGCGCGGCACGAGCGCAAGGCGCTGCTGGTGGTCTCCGACGGGGGCGACAACCGCTCGCGGTATACGGAGGGCGAGGTGCGGTCGCAGGTGCGCGAGTCGGATGTGGAGATTTACTCGATTGGCATCTTCGACCCGTACGCACCGACGCCGGAGGAGCGGACCGGGCCGCAGCTGCTGGACGACCTGAGCGAAGAGACGGGCGGGCGGCTGTTCCGGGTGGACGATATTGCCGAGATGGGCGACATTGCGGAGAAGATCTCCACCGAGCTGCGCAACCAGTATGTGATCGGCTACCGGCCCAAGGATCTGTCCCGCGACGGCAAGTGGCGTAAAGTGAAGGTGAAGGTGAATCCTCCACCGGGATTGCCTCCCCTGACTGTCCATGCTCGCACCGGCTACTATGCGCCTTTGCAATAACGGGATTTTCGCGGTTCTCTTGCCGGAGCGGTGTTGACGCTCGGGGTGCCTGCGCTGGCGAGCGGAGTTGAAGCCGTCAGCTCGCCCCCGGCAGTGCTAGCCCCGCAGACTCCGCAGTCGCAGCAAAATCAGCAAACAAGCCAATCTATCCAGGCACATCCGGCTGCGCAGGCTCCTTCGCTGACGGAGGACCGCGACCCGGTGCGTTCGCCGGATGCCGAGGCGCCCACGACGACGGCGGGGCCGCTGCGCAAGGAGGGTCGAGGGCTACATTCTGCACACCGATGTGGAAGAGGTGGTGCTGAACTGCACGGTGCTGGAGGGCAGCAAGCTGGTTCCAGAACCTGAAGAAGGAGAACTTCGAGGTTCTGGAGGACGGGGTGAAGCAGAGCATCATCAGCTTCCAGCACACCGATCTGCCGGTTTCGATTGCGCTGGTGGTGGACAACTCGGGATCGATGTCGCGGAAGCGGCCGTCGGTGAACAAGAGCGCGCTGGATCTGATTCAGGCGTCGAATCCGCAGGACGAGGCGTTTGTGGTGAACTTCTCCGACGAGGCGTTTATCGACCAGGAGTTCACCTCGGACGTGAACAAGCTGCGCGACGGGCTGGCGCACATCGAGTCGCGCGGGCGGGACGGCGCTTTACGACGCGGTGGTGGCCTCGGCGGACAAGCTGGTGGCGGACGCCAAACGGCCCAAGCAGGTGCTGGTCCTGATTACGGACGGCGAAGACAATGCGTCGACGCTGAACCTGGAGCAGACGATCCGGCGGGTGCAGGAGCTGTCCGGGCCGGTGATCTATTCGATTGGACTGCTGTTTGGCGACGAGATGAGCCACGCCGAAGTGCGTCATGCGCGGCGGGCGCTGGAGATGCTTTCGACGGAGACGGGCGGGATTGCGTTCTTCCCGAAGTCGATTGAGAAGGTGGACCAGATTGCGGCCGAGGTGGCGCGGGATATTCGCAGCCAGTACACGCTGGGGTACCACTCGACCAAGCCGACCACGGAGCCGGGGTTCCGGCGGGTGCAGGTGAACGCCGAGGCCAAGGGGATGGGCAAGCTGACGGTGCGGACGCGGACGGGGTACTTCCCGGTGGTGCGGGCAGCGAAGAAGGAAGCGGCGGGGAAGAAGTAGGCACGGGAACGGCGGGCGCGCTGTGCGGTAGACTTGATCTGCCATGAACGCAGCTACTTCAACTTCGCCCGCTCTTCGTATTGCAACCGACATTACAGAACTTGTGGGGCAGACGCCCATGCTGCAACTGGGACGGTTGGCGCCGGAGCCGGGGGCGGCGGTGTTTGCCAAGCTGGAGTTTCTGAATCCGGGCGGGAGCATCAAGGACCGCGCGGCGCTGGGGATGATTCTGGACGCGGAGGCGCGGGGGCTGCTGCATCAGGGGTCCACAATACTTGAGGCGACGGCGGGGAACACGGGCGTGGGGCTGGCGCTGATCGGGGTGAACCGCGGGTACACGGTGAAGCTGTTTGTGCCGGAGGGATTTGCCGAGGAGAAGTGCATCCTGATGCGCGGGTTTGGGGCGGAGGTGACGCGTACGCCGGAGGACGAGGGCATGGCCGGCGCAATTAAACGGGCGCGAGCGGCAGGGGCGGAGATTCCGGGATCGTTTACGGCGCTGCAGTTTCAGAACCCGGCCAATCCGCAGTTTCATCACGACACGACGGCGGTGGAGATCTGGGAGCAGATGGAAGGGCGCGTGGACGGCTTTTGTGGCCGGCGTGGGTACGGGCGGGACGTTCAGCGGCGTGGCGCGGTTTTTGAAAGAGAAGAACCCGGCGGTGGTGAATGTCGCGGTGGAGACGCAGGGGTCGATTTTGCAGGGCGGCGCGCCGGGCAAGCACAAGGTGGAGGGGATTGGCGTGGCGTTTGTGCCGGAGACGTTTCACCGCGATGTGTGCGACCGGATTGTGGCGGTGACGGACGTGGACGCGTTCGGGATGGTGAAGCGGCTGGCGGCGGAAGAGGGGCTGGTGGGCGGATCGAGCTCGGGTGCGGCGGTGTTTGCGGCGGTGGCGCTGGCGCGGGAGCTGGGTGCGGGAAAGCGGATTGCGGTGATTATTCCGGATTCGGCGGAGCGGTATTTGTCGAAGAAGATTTTTGAGGGTGGGGTGTAAAGGAAACACCAAAACCTACGTGTTCCGATGATTCCAGACGGGCAGGTTATCGATCGGAGTTGTGCAAGTGCGACCTTCCGCGAAGTTGATGCTTGCGGCATCTGTTGTTGCAGCGATCTTCCTGATCTCAGCGTGGGAGTTGAGATTCCAGTGGAGGGTGAGGACTCCCATGTCAATGGCGGTTACCGCGGCTGGCAGATCGGCTGAAGTTAGCCGAATGGTTGGGGTTCCGCTGCGGGCAAGTCCGATGGCCAAAGGCCGGTTTCTTGGCGATGGCCTGAACGGAAATGCGGATTTTGTTTTCCACGTGCAGGGACCGAATGGCGAGGGCGAACTCGCGGTGTGGGCACAAGAGGAAACCAGGACGTGGAGTATCTGCGGGCTTGTGTTCAAGCAGGGCGGCAGTGAGAAGGATGTGGATGTGATTGACGAAACATCCACGCACTGCGAGCGCGAGTAGCCTGGTCGCGGTGCGGAAGAGAGTAAATGCGGGTCCTTCGACTCGCTTCGCTCGCTCAGGATGACAAGTATTTATAAAAGGCAACTGCAAAGGCAACTGCAAATGCAAGAGCGAAGACAAATGCAGGTCCTTCGACTCGCTGCGCTCGCTCAGGATGACAAGTATGTATAAAAGGCAAAGGCAACTGCAGCAGCAAGAGCAAGAGCAGCAGCAAGAGCAAGAGCAAGAGCAAGAGCAAGAGCAAGAGCAAGAGCAAGAGCAAGAGCAAGAGCAAGAGCAAGAGCAAGAGCAAGAGCAAGAGCAAGAGCAAGAGCAAGAGCAAGAGCAAGAGCAAGAGCAAGAGCAAAGGCAAAACCGATCGCTCATTGCTGCTTTTCCATTTTCGGTTTAGAGTTTCGCCATGGAACGGCGCGTCTACTTCGCTTACATCGTGGCCAGCCGCAGCTTGACGCTCTACATAGGGATGACGGGGAATTTGCGCAAGCGGGTGTTCGAGCACAAGCTGAAACTGCATGAAGGTTTTTCTGCTACCTATCGCTGCAATCGGTTGGTGTGGTTCGAACGATTCGAAGGGCCGAGCGCCGCCATTGCGCGGGAGAAGCAGCTCAAGGGATGGACGCGCGCTAAGAAGATCGCGTTGATTGTTCGCGAGAACGCTGCGTGGATCGACCTGAGTGAGAGATGGTATACGCGTGAGGAGCTGAGCTTGATACCCGAATAGATGCAGGTCCTTCGACTCGCTTCGCTCGCTCAGGATGACAAGTATTTATAAAAGGCAACTGCAAAGGCAACTGCAAAGGCAAACGCAAATGCAAGAGCAAAGACAAATGCAGGTCCTTCGACTCGCTGCGCTCGCTCAGGATGACAAGTATTTATAAAAGGCAAAGGCAAAGGCAAAGGCAACGGCAAAGGCAAGAGCAAGAACAAAGCCAAAAGCGAGACTGCCGCAGGTCCTTCGACTCGGTGCGCTGCGCTTCGGTTGCTGAGGATGACAAGGGATGTGGCGGGGAGAAGTTGCGGGGTGATGGTAATCGTTTACAATTTGGGCGCGGCGGGGATGACGCTTGCTTGCGGGCGATACGAGTGAATGCGTCCGGAGGTGCGGTGCTGCGGAATGGAGGGCTACTGGATGCGTAACGAGCGGAGCGGGAAGAGCGCGAGGTGTGCGGCGGTGCGGGCGGCCGGGCTGGGTTGCTGCGTGGTGTTGCTGGCGAGTGCGGCGTGGGGGCAGACGCTGGCAGGGCGGTGGGTGGCGATCGGGCGGACGCTGGATAACGGGGAGCAGGAGAAGTCGATACTGGAACTGAAGCAGAACGGGAACGAGTTGAGGGGGGAACTGAAGACGCTGGGCTTTACGGCGGAGGTGAAAGGCACGGCGACAGGAAATCATTTTGAGCTTTTCATTCCGGAGTTTGAAGCGAAGCGGCCAATCCTGGTGGGGGACCTGGTGAATGGAGAACTGCACGCGATGCAGGGGAGGCGCAGCATTGTGGCCAAGCCGGCGACCGCGGCAGACGATATTCCGGCGGTGAAATACATCGATCCGCCGGCGCTGCACACGGTGCCGGACAATGGGCTGGCAAAGACGCCGCCGATGGGGTGGAACAGCTGGAACCTGTTTGCGGGCAGGATTGACGACCAGACGGTGCGGACGATGGCGGATGCGCTGGTGTCGAGCGGGATGCGCGACGCGGGGTATATCTACCTGAACATCGACGATACCTGGCAAGGCGTGCGGGATGCCGAGGGCAACCTGCAGCCGAACCACAAGTTTCCGGACATGAAAGCGCTGGCGGATTATGTGCACTCGAAAGGGCTGAAGCTGGGGATTTATTCAGGGCCGGGGCCGCGGACGTGCGCGGGGTATCCGGGGAGCTATGGGTACGAAGCGCAGGATGCGAAGATGTGGGCCAGCTGGGACGTTGATTACGTGAAGTACGACTGGTGCAGTGCGCGGAATGTGTACAAGAACGACGCGCTGCAGCCGGTGTACCAGAAGATGGGAGACGCGCTGCAGGCGACGGGGCGGCCGATTGTCTACAGCCTGTGCGAGTACGGCTGGGGCAATGTGGAGAAATGGGGTCCGGCGGTGGGCGGGAATTTGTGGCGCACGACGGGCGACATTCGCGACGCGTGGGACAGCATGATAGGGAACGTGGAGAAGCAGGTTCCGACAGCGCCGTATGCGGGGCCGGGACACTGGAACGATCCGGACATGCTGGAGATTGGCAACGGACACATGACGGAGGATGAATACCGGACGCACATGAGCCTGTGGGCGCTGGTGGCCGCGCCGCTGCTGGCAGGCAACGACGTGCGCACGATGACGGATGTGACCAAGTCGATATTGCTGAACAAGGAAGTGATTGCGGTGGATCAGGATCCGCTGGGCAAGCAGGCGTCGCCGGTGAAGAACGGAGATGTGGAGACGTGGGTGAAGCCGCTGGCGGATGGCAGCGTGGCGGTGGGGGTGGTGAACCTGGGAGCGGCGGCGGCGCAGGCTACGGTGAAGGCTGGCGACCTGGGACTAAGTGGGAAGGTGAAAAAGGCGCGGGATCTGTGGGCGCATTCTGACGTGAAGTTTGTTGATGGGGTTTATTCGGCGACGGTGCCTTCGCATGGGGTGCTGATGCTGCGGGTGAGCGCGAAGTAGAGGGATTGGTGGTTTCCCACTCTTGCCGCAAAAGGACGCGGCAAGGATGAGGCACCTGCACGCTGCGTGGGAATGGCAGCAGAACCTGTCCAGCAACTTCGAATCGACGTGGAAGATGGGACGAAAGAGCATCCCCCAGGGGCTAAAGCCCAACTCATTTTCGGCCATTTGCGGCACGGCTGAAGGCCGTGCCCTTTCAAAACTTTGCCTGTAATCGCGGTTTCTGGGCAGGTTCAAAGGGAGATGGAGCGCGAAGAAGATGCAGGAAGACAGGATTGGGTGTATCGGCCTCACTGCCCGCTGGGCGAGAGGAACGGGATGGCTCTGCTGCCTGGCGTTGCTGGCAGCAGCCGGATGCAGGCAGCAGAGCCTTACTGGGCGCTGGGCGGCGCCGATCAAGACGCTGGAGAACGGCGATCCGCAGCAATCGGTTCTGGAGTTGAAGCAGGATGGCAACCAGCTGACCGGGGCGAAGAAGACTTCCGGATACATTGACGGGTTGAAGGGCACGGTGAAGGGAAGCCACTTTGTGCTCTACACGACCTTTGGACCGGGCACCACGCCGTTTGCCGAGGGCGACCTGGTGAACGGGGAGTTGCACTACAGGGATGAAGACGGGCACAGCATTGTGGCGAGGCCTGCGACGCCGGCGAATGATTTGCCCACCGTGGCATACATTGAGCCTCCGCAACTGCACAACGTGGGCGACAACGGTTTGGCCAAGACTCCGCCGATGGGGTGGAACAGCTGGAACCTGTTCGCCGGGAGGATCGACGACCAGACGGTGCGGACGATGGCCGACGCCATGGTGACAAGCGGCATGAAAGATGCGGGGTATATCTACCTGAACATCGACGACACCTGGCAAGACAAACGCGACGCCGAGGGCAACCTGAAGCCGAACCGCAAGTTTCCCGACATGAAGGCGCTGGCTGACTATGTGCACTCGAAGGGATTGAAGCTGGGAATTTATTCATCGCCGGGACCGCGGACGTGCGAAGGCTATCCGGGCAGCTACGGCCACGAGCAGCAGGACGCGACGGCCTTTGCGAACTGGGGCGTGGATTACCTGAAATACGACTGGTGCAGCGCGGAGTATGTGTACAAGGACGAGCAGTTGCAGCCGGTGTATCAGAAGATGGGCGAGGCGCTGGAGAAATCGGGACGGCCGATTGTCTTCAGCCTGTGCGAGTACGGATTGGGGGACGTGGGGAGATGGGGCGCTGCGGTGGGCGGCAACCTGTGGCGAACCACGCAGGACATCCGCGACGACTGGCCGACCATGATGTTCAACATTGAATCGCAGGCTCCGATGGCTCAGTATGCTGGGCCGGGACACTGGAACGATCCGGACATGCTGGAGATTGGCAACGGGCACATGACGGACGATGAGTACCGGACGCACATGAGCCTGTGGGCGCTGGCGGCCGCGCCGCTGCTGGCGGGGAACGACATTCGCACCATGACGCCGGTGACCCGGTCGATGCTGCTGAACAAGGAAGTGATTGCAGTGGACCAGGATCCGCTGGGCAAGCAGGCGTCGCCCAGGAAGAATGGGGACCTGGAGACGTGGGTGAAGCCGCTGGCGGACGGGAGCGTGGCGGTGGGGGTGGTGAACCTGGGCCCGGCCGCGGCGCAGGCTACGGTGAATGCCGGAGACCTGGGACTAAGTGGGAAGGTGAAAAAGGCGCGGGATATTTGGGCGCATTCTGACGTGAAGTTTGTCGGGGATGTTTACGCTTCGACGGTGCCTACGCACGGGGTGCTGATGCTGCGGGTAAGCGCGAAGTAGGGGTTGGCCGGGGTCTTCTGGCCTTGCGAGCTTTTCCGGGTTTCAGAAGCGAGATATGGGGCACCGCATTTGTGCTTGTCTCCGCCAAAAACAAATGCAGGTCCTTCGACTCCCTGCGCTGCGCTCCACCCCATCGACGAAGACCTGTCGCTGGGGACCCCGGTGCACTTCGGTCGCTCAGGATGACAAGTATTTATAAAAAGCAAGGGCAAGGGCAACGGCAAGAGCAAGGGCAAAAGCAAAAGCAAAAGCGAATGCAAATGCAAATGCAAAGGCAAATGCAGGTCCTTCGACTCCCTGCGCTACGCTTCGGTCGCTCAGGATGACAAATAGTTATAAAGGGCAAAAGCAAATGCAAAAGCAAAAGCAAAGGCAAATGCAAAAGCAAATGCAAAAGCAAATGCAAATGCAAATGCGAATGCAGGTCCTTCGACTCCCTGCGCTGCGCTTCGGTCGCTCAGGATGACAAGTATTTATAAAGGGCAAAAGCAAATGCAAATGCAAAAGCAAATGCGAATGCAAATGCAAATGCAAATGCAAATGCAAATGCAGGTCCTTCGACTCCCTGCGCTGTCCTCCACTCCATCGACGAAGACCTGTCGATGGGGGCCCCGGTGCGCTGCGGTCGGTCAGGATGACAGATTTGTGGGGATTTGGATGTATGCGCGCGCAGCGGAAGGGGTCATGTGTGACCCGCGGCGTACGGCAGGATAAGCTAGAAGGCGGGAGATCAAGCTACAACGCTGAATATGGCTGACTACAAATACGCGACACTGGCTGTGCATGCGGGGCAACATCCGGACCCATTGACGGGTGCGGTGAATGTGCCTGTTTACCTTTCATCGACGTTTGAGCTGACCGGGATTGGGACGGACAAGGGGTGGGACTACTCGCGGGCCGGGAATCCGACGCGGGACCGGCTGGAGACGGCGCTGGCGGCGCTGGAGGGCGGAACCAGCGGGCATGTGTTTGCCAGCGGCATGGCGGCGATTTATGCGCTGGTGGCGATGCTGAGCGCGGGCGACCACGTGATTGTGTTCGCACAACGTGTACGGCGGGACGCAGCGGCTGTTCAACCAGGTGGTGCGCAACTACGGGATCGAGATCGAGTATGTGGATACGGGCGATCTGGCGGCGGTGGAAGCGGCGATCAAGCCGACGACGAAGCTGATTCATGTGGAGACGCCGACGAATCCGATCATGTCGTTGACGGACATTGCGGCGGTGAGCGCGATTGCGCATGCGAAGGGCGCCGAGGTGAGCGTGGACAACACGTTCATGTCGCCCTGCTTGCAGAGCCCGCTGGCGCTGGGCGCGGATCTCGTGATGCATTCGACGACCAAGTTTCTCAACGGCCACTCGGACGGGCTGGGCGGGGCGCTGATCGGGTCGAAGCCGGAGCACAAGGAGCGGTTTAATCTGGTGCAGAAAGCGGCGGGCGGGATTCTGTCGCCGTTCGAATGCTTCCTGGTGCTGCGCGGGATCAAGACGCTGCCGCTGCGGATGAAGGCGCACGAGGAGAATGGGCGGGCGGTGGCGGAGTTCCTGGCGACGCAGCCGAAGCTGACGCGGCTGGCGTATCCGGGGTTGAAGAGCCACGCGCAGCATGAGCTGGCGGTGCGGCAGCAGAAGGGCTTCGGGTCGATGATGAGCTTCGACCTGGGGACGCAGGCAGCGGCGGGGCGGTTTCTGGGGGCGGTGAAGCTGTTTTTGAATGCGGAGTCGCTGGGAGGGGTGGAGTCGCTGGCTTCGCACTCGGCGTCGACGACGCATGCGGCGCTGAGTGAGGAAGACCGGCAGCGGCTGGGGATTACGGAAGGGCTGGTGCGGCTGTCTGTGGGGATTGAGGACAAGGGCGATTTGATTGCGGATCTGGAGCAGGCGCTGGGTGCGGTGTAAGGCACCTGCGGTGCGGGGAGAAGCAAGCCCTGACTTAGAACCTGTCGAGAAGCTCAGGATCGACGCGGAGCTTAGGACGGAAGAACGTCCCTCAGGGGCTAAAGTCCGACTCACTTTCGGCTGTCTTCGGCACGGCTGAAGCCATGCCCTTTCAAAAACTGCGTCTGCAATTGCAGTTCTTGGGCAGATTCTCAGTGGCTGGTGGGGGCGGGGGCGAGCTTTTTGGGGCGCTTCATCAGGAATGGGAGCGGGATGAGGATGGCTGTGGCCGCGACCATGACCCAGGTGACATCGACATAGGAGAGCAGGCGGGCCTGGATCTGGGCCATGCCGTAGATTTGTGCGCCGGCGCGCTGGGTGGCGTCGGGCATGGCAGCGCCGTGCTGCATCCAGGCGTGGGCGAGGCCGGAGAGCATTGCGTCGAAAGGGCCATTGCCGGCGACGGTGTGGGCGTTGAGCATGGCCAGGTGCTTCTGGGTGAGGCGGGCGAGCAGGGTGGTGACGAAGCTGATGCCGACGCAGCCGCCGAGATTGCGCATCAGGGCGGACATGCCGCTGACCTCGTTGTACTTTTCCTGGGGAATGCCGGCGTAGCAGAGCGTGTTGATGGGGATGAAGAGGAAGGGCAGTCCGAGGGCGATGACGACGCGCCAGCTGACGGCCATGGCCGAAGCTGATGTCGAGGTTGAGGCCGGTCATGCGGTAGAGGCCGAAGGTGGTGATGGACGAAACCCATGGCGACGAGCCAGCGGGGATCGAATTTGGGCGCGAGGGAGCCGGCGACGGGGAAGAGAAACATGAGCGCGATTCCGCCGGAGGAGACGGCCATGCCGGCCTGCTCGGCGGAGTAGCCCATGATTTCCTGGAGGAACTGGGGGATGAGGACGGTGGAGGAGTAAAGCGAGACGCCGACCATGAACATGACGAACATGGGTGGTGCCGACGTTGCGCTGGGCGAAGAGGCGCAGGTCGAGGATGGGGTGTTCGACGTGGAGTTCGCGCCAGACGAAGATGACCAGGCCGATGGCCGACGACGACAGCGCAGGTGGTGATGAAGCGGGAGCTGAACCAGTCGTCTTCCTGGCCTTTGTCGAGCATGGTCTGCAGGGCGCCGATGGTGACGACGAGCAGGCCGAGGCCCCAGTAGTCGACGCCCTCCTTGCGCTTGCGGATTTCGGCGAGGTAGGGCGGGTCTTCGACGACGCGGTTGGTGAGGTAGAGGGAGAGCATGCCGACGGGGATGTTGATGAAGAAGATCCAGCGCCAGCTGTAGTTGTCGACGATCCATCCGCCGACGGTGGGGCCGAGGACTGGAGCGCAGGACGACGGCCATGCCATAGACGGCGAAGGCCATGCTGCGCTTTTGCGGAGAAAAGGTGTCGGCGAGGATGGACTGCTCGCTGGGCTGAAGGCCGCCGCCGGCCGCACCCTGGCAGACGCGGAAGAAGACCAGCATGCCGAGCGAGTGGGCGCCAGGCCGCAGAGCAGCGAGGCCAGGGTGAAGAGCGCACACGCAGGTCATGTAGAAGCGCTTGCGGCCGATGCGGTTGGCGATCCATCCGCTGATGGGGAGCACGATGGCATTGGCAACCAGGTAGCTGGTGAGGACCCAGGTGGCTTCATCGCGGCTGGCGGAGAGCGAACCGCCGATGTGGGGCATGGCGACGTTGGCGATGGAGGTGTCGAGCGCCTCCATGAAGGTGGCCAGGGTGACGGTGATGGCGATGACCCAGGGGTTGGCGCGGGGACGCCATGTGTCATGGAACGAGAGTGTGGCGGCTGCTGCCAGGGGTTGACCTTTCGTTGGGCGCGGGGCGTGAGCCGCGGTGGGAGTGAGTTGGCGCGTGGGGCAGCCGTTGGTTGCGTGGGTCTGTAATGAACAGAGTACCGGATGCGGGCGGGGGTGGGAACCGGACTGGGGTGGAGAGAGCGGCGAAGCCTGAGCTGGCGGAGCAGATTCATGCCGCGAGGCGGGTGGCGCAGCTGGCTGCCGGAGGGCCGCGCGTGTGTCATTCTGGAAGGAGATGGCGGCGATTACAGACAATTCTGGAGATGGCGCTGCGGCGGCGCGACTGGTGCTGGCAGTGGATACGTGCGGGCCGATGGGGTCAGTGGCGCTGGGGCGGGTTGCTGACGGTTTGGTTGAGATTGTTGGAGAGACAGAGCTGGAGGGCCGGAGCTACTCGGCGACGCTGGTGGCAGCGGTGGGGGAGCTGCTGGCGCGGGCCGATGTGCGGGTGGGGGAGCTGGGCGCGATTGTGGCGGTGAATGGGCCGGGGAGCTTTACGGGCGTGCGGGTGGGGCTGAGCGCGGTGAAGGGGCTGGCCGAGTCGGCGGGGATTCCGGTGGTTGCGATTTCGCGGCTGGAGGTGCTGGCGCGGAAGGCAGGGGTAGAAGCGGCGGCGCTGGATGCGCACCGGCATGAGGTGTTTCTGCGCGTGACGGGGCGAGATGGGCGAGCGATTGAACTGCTGGCGGGAGCGGCTGAGCTGCGGATGATGGCGGCGCCGGGGCAGATTGCGGTGAGTGACGAGGCGGCTGGGGATTTGATCCGAGCTGCGTGGGCTGAGGTGAAGTTGCTGCGGGTTGCCGCGCCTGCCGCAGCCGATGCGATGCGGCTGGCGGCGACGGGGATTGCGGCGGGAAGGTTTGTGGACCTGGCGCTGCTGGATGGGCACTATCTGCGGCGGTCGGATGCGGAGATTTTTGGGACTGCGGTGAAGGCGCAGAAGGCATGAGGTTGCCTGCGGCAGTGCGGATCCGGCGGATGAGCGCGGGAGATGTGGGGCGCGTCGTAGAGATTGCGGCTGGTTTGCCGGATGCGCCGCATTGGCCGGTTTCGGCGTACCTGGAGGCGATGGATCCCGGGCATCGGCCGCGCAGGGTTGCGTTGGTGGCGGATGGGAATGGCGGGCGGGTTGTGGGGCTTGCGGTGGCCAGCCTGGTGGCGCCGGAGGCGGAGTTGGAGACGATTGCGGTGGCCGCGGAGGGACAGCGGCGGGGAGTTGGCGCAGGGCTGATGCGGGCGCTGATGGAGGAACTCAAGGCGGAGCGGGTGACGGAGCTGTTGCTGGAGGTTAGAGCATCAAACAAAACGGCGCTGGGGTTTTACCGGGCGCTGGGGTTTGTGGAGACAGGGCTGCGGGTGGGCTACTACGCTGATCCGGAAGAGGATGCGGTGCTGATGCGATTCAGGCTTGAGCGTGGAGCTTTTGACCCTTCACAGAAGGCGTGAAGGGTGGACGCCCGGCCCTTGCGGTGCGGCAGCCGGCGCTTGCGGGGCAGAAGGTTCGTGGGTTCCCACCCATTTCACGATGAAACTGTGAAATGGATGAGGCACTCTGCACCCGGATTCCAGCTCTGGGGGACGTGATTGGGATCACGGTTGAGGGTGTTCAATCCGGAAATCCACAGGCGGCGGTTACTTTTGGTGTTTTTCGCTCTTGCCGGTTGCGCACTGGCGGCGATATATGTAAATGTTCTGTTAACTACGGAGGTGCTTGATGGACGAAATACAGGATCCAACGCTGAGCGAAGAGATTGATCGCCTGCATGCCGAACATCGTCGCTACGCTCAGCGGCTTGGAAGAATTGCTTCAGAAGCCCTATCTCTCCGAGGACGAACAGCTCGAAGAAGTGCGGCTGAAGAAACTGAAGCTGCACGCCAAGGACCTGATCTTCGCGCTGGAGCGCCGTTTGCCGGCGATTGCCTAGGGCGACAGATTCAGGGGATACCAGGCGCTTTGGACAAGCAGGAGCCGTATGCAGCGCTTCCGAGGCAAGTGTGTGCCCCAGGGCGATGCACCCAGGCTGCAAACCGCTGAGACTGCAGGCGAGCGGATCAACCGTATAATCGTTGGGGACAATGGTTCGTGACGGTTACATCTACGGTTTGAGCTTGCTGGCGGTGGCGGTGCTGCTGGCGTGGGCTACAGGCAACTGGGCGTGGGGCATTGTGCCCGTGCTTCTGGCGGCATTTTTTCTGTGGTTCTTCCGCGATCCGGAGCGGACGATTCCCGACCGGCGCGGGGCTGATTGTGTCGCCGGGCGACGGGCTGGTGACAGAGACGGTCACCATCTCCACTCCCGAAGGCCCGCGGCAGCGGATCAGCATCTTCCTCAGCGTCTTCGATGTGCACGTGAACCGCTCGCCGATTGGCGGCGTGTTGAGCCGTGTGCAGTACCAGAAGGGCAAGTATCTGAACGCCATGAATCCGGCCTCGGCGGACCGCAACGAGCAGAACGTGGTTACGGTGCGCGGCGAAGGGATTGAGGTGACGTTCAAGCAGATTGCCGGGCTGATTGCGCGGCGCATTGTGTTCAATTTGCGCGAGGGCGACACGGTGGAGCGCGGGCAGCGGGTGGGGCTGATCAAATTTGGTTCGCGCGTGGACGTGATTGTGCCTGCCGAGGCGGCGCTGCGGGTGAAGGTGGGCGAGAAGGTGAAGGGCGGCGCGAGCGTGCTGGCAGCCATGCCGGGCGGGGCGGGCCAATGAACGGGCGGGACCCGGCGCTGGCGAAGGCCCAGGCCAAAGCCCGGCTGCGGCGGGGCATGTACCTGCTGCCCTCGCTGTTTACCTGCGGCAACATTGCGGCGGGTTTCTTCTCGATTACAGAGACCATCAAGGCCATCAGCGGGGACGCGGCGACGCACCTGGACTGGGCGGCGATTGCCATCATGTTCGCAATCCCCTTCGACACGCTGGACGGGCGCATTGCGCGCATGACCAATACGACGAGCGAGTTCGGCAAGGAGCTGGATTCGCTGGCAGACGCGATCACGTTTGGCGTGGCGCCGAGCCTGCTGGCGCTGATTTGGGGATTTCATTTCCTGCCGGACTCCATCAATCCCCGGTTGCTGGAGCATCTGCACCAGGCGGGAGCGTTTATCTGCTTTCTGTTCCTGATTGGCGGGGTTTCGCGGCTGGCGCGGTTCAACATCTCGCACGATGCGCAGCCGCGGAATCCGGGAAGGCCGGGGCGGAAGTATTTTGTGGGGATGCCGATTCCGGCGGCGGCGGGATTTCTGGCGGCGACGGTGCACTTCTTCTACGGGATTCCTGTACAGGCGTGGTGGATTGCGATTCCTGGCTGGTGTTTGTGGGGCTGAGCGGGTTCCTGATGGTGAGCACGTGGCGGTTCTGGTCGGGCAAGGAGATCAACTTCTCGCGCAGCCATCCGTTTCAGTTGCTTTTTGTGCTGGCGATCGTGTTTTATGTCATGCTGCGTTATTCGAACGTGGTGTTTTTCGGAATTGGGTTGACGTACATGTTCTCCGGGATCTGGGCGCGCGCGGCGTACGGATGGTCGCGGCGGCGGCGGCGAAGACCGGCGGAGATTGCTTCCGCCGTGGAAACCGATGCCGAGCCCGATACCCTGCGGCCGTTGTAGTATTCCTTTCCTGATCTGCAAACCGATATAAGGATGCCTGTGTACAAGATTGCCATTGCTGGAGCCTCGACCCTGCTGGGGCGTGAGTTGAAGGAAGCGCTGTCTGATTCGCCGCTGGCGTCGGCGAACTTTGTTCTGCTGGACGAAGCGGAAGCACAAGGGCAGCTGGACCAGGTGGGGGACGAGGTTACATTTGTCCAGGCGATCGACGGCGAGTCGTTTGACCGGGCGGATTTCACGTTTTTTGCAGGCACGGAGGCGCTGACGCGGAAGTACTGGCGGCATGCGCTGCGGGCGGGGTCGACGGTGCTGGACCTGGCTGGAGCGCTGGACCAGGAACCGGGCGTGCTGGTGCGGGCTCCCTGGCTCGGTTCCGGAGGGCTGGAGCCGGTGGCGGCTGCGGCGGACTTGTTTACGCCGGCGGTGGTTCCGGCGCACCCTGCGGCGCTGGCGCTGGCCCTGGTGCTGGAACGGCTGCAAATGGCAGCGCCGGTCCGGTTTGCGGCAGCGACGGTGCTGGAGCCGGCCAGCGCGTTTGGGCGCGGGGCGATGGACGAGTTGCACCAGCAGACGGTGAGTTTGCTGAGCTTTCAGGGGCTGCCGCGGGCTGTTTATGACGCGCAGGCGGCGTACAACCTGCTGAGCGGGCTGGGCGAGAGCGCGACGATCAATTTGGGCGCGGAGGAAGCGCGGATCCGGCGGCACTACGCGGCGCTGGGCGACGGGCGCTGGCCGGCGCTGGCGTTCAGGTGATCCATGCGCCGGTGTTTCACGGGCACGCATTTTCAATTGCCGTGGAGCTGGAGCGGCCGGTGGAGATTACGGCGCTGGAAGAGGCGCTGGGCGGCGAGCACGTGGACCTGGTGCTGGAAGATACGGATTCGCCATCGAACCTGGCGGCTACGGGGCAGAACGATGTGCTGGTGCGGCTGCGGACGGAGAAGGATGGGCGGAATCCGAATGTGGCTTCGCGGATTTGGCTCTGGGCGGCGTCAGATAATCTGCGGCTGCAGGCGCAGAATGCGGTGGAGTGCGCGCTGGATCTGCGGAGGCTGAGGCCGGCGGGGACGGTGCAGTAAGACCTGTCACAATCGGGAATTCATAGAGGCGGTGGAACGATGGTGATTCGTTCCACCGTTTTGTTTTTGCCATGGCCATTCAAGGGCCCATTGGCTGTGCCAGAATGCAAATCATGGAACGTCAGTACTTGATCGTGGGTTCGAATGGGGAGTTGGAAATCCCGGCCGCAATTCGCGAGTCGCTGGGAATTGTGGACGGGACGCGGCTCTGCTTTCAACAGGGTGGTGCGAGGATCATTGTGGAAATGGACAGGGCAGCAGCGATGGAGAGCAACACGGATGAATAAGGGAGAGCTTCTGCGATTCCTGTGTTTCTGTGCGATTGGCGTGTTTTACCAGGCAGCTTCTCTGGCTGCGTTCATGTTGGTTGCGCGGACGGGATTTGCGGACGTGGGGAAGCCGCTGGTTGTGGGAGTGGCGATGCCTGCTTCGGCTTTGCTGATGTGGATTTGGATTCGTTCGATCAAAAAGGCGATTGGGATATTCCTGGTTCCGGCTGCACTTGCAATTGGTTATGCAGTCGCGTTTCATCTCGTTGGCGTGGTCCTTTTCCCCGGCCTGTTGGGCGATTTCTATCCACCATTCTTTGATTACGCCTTGGCAGTGCTGCGAGTCACGAGCAACGTGTTCGTGCTGTTTGGGGTTGGAACTGCGTTGATTTTCCTTCTACAGCGATGGATGGCGAGACATGGCTTTCCGTCTCGGTCTGAAGCCCATCTCGGTTACGGCGGATGAGGAAACACTGTATCCCGGAAGAAGCACCCTGAAGTCGGCGCGACCCCAAAGAGCGACGACCTTGCACACCATTGAAGACGGCTACATATTCTCCTGATTCGCCTTAAACAAGCCGAACAACAGGTCCTTCGGCTCCCTGCGCTGTCCTCCACCCCATCGACGAAGACCTGTCGATGGGGACCCCGGTGCGCTCCGGCCGCTCCTAATGAACAGGGGCATTTCGCAGCGTCCCTACAGGACGCGAGCCATATTTTGGGCCGTTTCCCAGGACTGCGCTGCGCTTGTCCTGGGCTATTATCCTTCGGCCCCTCCGGGGCGTTTTTGATACAGCCTGCGGCCCAGGTGGAGTGTTTTTGGGCGCAGGGCGTTCATTCGAGATGTAACTTGCTACGCAAGTCAGGTCGCTCAGGATGACAGCCTTTATTTTTGAACGCCGCAGCGGAGCCAGGCTTGCTCGATGTAGGAGTCGGTCATGCCGGCGATGTAGTCGGCTACGGTTCGGGCGAGGCCCTGGGTGGGGATTTGCGCCTGGTGGTCGGCAGGGAGTTCCGAGGGACGGGCGATGAGGGCAACGAAGAGGCCCTGCACGACACGAGTGGCGTGGGCGTGGGCTTCTTCCATGTCGGGGGAGTTGTAGAGGTTGTCGTAGAGGAACTGCTTGGCGTGGGCGCGCGCTGCTTCGACCTGCGGGCTGAGGGCGGCGAGACGGGCGGGGGCGCGGCGGATGTCTTCGAGGGTGACGCAGGCTGCGTTGCCGGCGCCGAGCGCTGCTACGCGGGCGCGGATTTCGTTGATCAGATCGGTGACGAGCAGATTGAGGATGCGCTTGAGAGACTCATTGATGGTGAGCTTGGGCGGGGCGGCGGGGTATTGTGCGAGGACCTGGTCATGGAAGCGGCGGAAAAGCGGCACGCCGTCGCGGACCTGATCGAGGGTGAGGATGCCGGAGTCGAGGCCGTCGTCGAGGTCGGCGGTGAGGTAGGCGATCTCGTCGGCTAGGTCGATGAGCTGGGCTTCGAGCGGGGGGAACTGGGTCGAGGAAGTATTCAGCGAGTTCGGGGTGGTTGACGGGGGAGTAGTCGCGGGAGTGCTTGACGATGCCTTCGCGGACGGCGAGGGTGAGGTTGAGGCCGCGGAAGGCGGCGTAGCGCTCTTCAAACCAGGTGACGAT
Source organism: uncultured Acidobacteriaceae bacterium (assembly GCA_963776535.1). GTDB lineage: Bacteria > Acidobacteriota > Terriglobia > Terriglobales > Acidobacteriaceae > Telmatobacter. Next base: position 298,021 of record CAVZNB010000003.1, read on the forward strand.
GCGCAGGGCGTGGAGGTTGTGGTCGAAGCGGAGGCCGTGGATCTGGAGGGCCTGGTCGAGGGCTTTTTCGCCGGCGTGGCCGAAGGGAGGGTGGCCGATGTCGTGGGCCAGGGCGAGAGCCTCGGCGAGTTCGGCGTTGAGGCCGAGAGTGGCGGCGAGGGTGCGGGCGATCTGGGTGACTTCGAGGGTGTGGGTGAGGCGGCTGCGGAAGTGGTCAGAGGCGGACTCGGCAGGCAGGCGGGTGAAGACCTGGGTTTTTCCGGCGAGGCGGCGAAAGGCGCGGGAGTGGAGGATGCGGGCGGCATCGCGGGCGAAGGGAGAGCGGTAGGGGTGGGGCGGCTCGGCGTGGGTGCGGCAGGTGAGCGGGCTGTCGCCGCTCCCGGAGACAGCAACGGCCGGGGGAAGTTTGCAGGTCGAGCTGGCGGCGGGGGCAGTCATGTTTGGGTGGTTGCCGAGGCAACAGAGGAGTTCACGTCTGGTTATACCGCAGAAGGGTACGAGAACGCTGTGCGGGTGCAATTCGGTATCGTGAATCACGAAAGATGGCGGCTCGAGGTGCTATAAAGTTCTGCATGCGGGATGGATTGGACAAGGGGAAGCGAACGGGAGTACCATCCAGCCGAATTTTGCATCGGGGCTGAGCGGAGATGAAATGGGCCAGGCCCCCCAAAAAACAAATCACATCCGGACCGGAGGCAAGCATGAAGGCTATTCAGAGAGTTGCGATGAGTATGTTGGTGCTGGGAGTCATGTTCACGTCGGGTTGCGGCGCGCGGCACTCAGACAAAGAGGTGTATTACCTGATTGCGACCAATGTGAATCTTCCTTATTGGCAGACGGCGGCTGCGGGCTTCAAACAGGCGGCGGCGCAGTTCAAGGTGACGGCGAAGGTGGTGGGGCCGGACAGCTACGACCCCAAGGCGGAGCTGACCGAGCTGCACAATGCGATTGCGACCAAGCCATCGGGAATTCTGATTTCGGTTGCGGATGCGTCGGTGCTGCAGCCGGAGATCGACGCGGCGGTAGCGGCCGGAATTCCGGTGATTACGATGGACTCGGACGCGGCGGGGAGCCGCAGGCTTTATTTCATCGGGACAAACAACCTGGAGGCCGGCCGGCTGGGCGGCAAGCGGGTGATTGAGAAGCTGGGCGGCAAGGGCAACGTGGTGTTCTTTACGCTGGGCGGGCAGCCGAATACGGACGAGCGGCTGAAGGGCTTCAAGGATGCATTTGCGAGCCGGCCGGACATCAAGATTGTGGACGTGGTGGACATCAAGGGCGATTCGCGCAACGCATTCGACAAGACGCAGGAAGACCTGGCGCTGACGGGGCCGAAGAAGATCGATGCGTTTGTTTGCCTGGAAGCGTCGTCGGGCAAGACGGTTGCCGACGCGATCAAGCGTGGCGGCGGAGGGCGCGAACTGGTGGCCTTGGACGTGGACCAGGACACGCTGGACGGCATCAAGTCGGGAACGATCGACGCGACCATTGCGCAGAAGCCTTTCACGATGGGCTATGTGGGGCTGAAGGCGCTGGACGACGTGTTCCACTATCCGCCCAAGGAGCTGGGCAAGGACTTTAGCTCGGACTCGTTCTCGCCGTACCCGGTGTTTGTGGATACGGGCACGTCGCTGGTGGACCAGAGCAACGTGGATTTGTACATTGCCTCGGCGGCTCAGCAGGCGAAGTAGCGGGCAGTAGAGACAAGGGCCGCGCGATACGGGTCCAAACTAAACGGCGGTCTTCTTTAAAGGAGACCGCCGTTCTATTTGCTGGAGGCAGGCTTGCGGGATTCCCCGCGGGGGGCTACTCCGGTTTGGGCTGGCCGAGGGCGCTGTCCTGCTTGGCGAGCTTGACGCGGGCGGATTCCAGCTTGCGCTGGACCTTGGCAACTTCGCCGGGTTCGATATCCGCGGGCGCGGACTTGGCGTACTCAGCGAGCGAGAGCTCCCACTGCGCGGCCGCGAGACGGATGCGACCGGTCTTCTCGTAGAGGTCAGCGAGATGATCGTGCACGGTGGGGTCGGACTGGTCGCGTTCGACTGCCTGGCGGAGATTTTCCTCGGCCTCTTCATACTGGCCGAGTTTGAAGTAGGCCCAGCCGAGCGAGTCGAGATAGGCGCCGTTCATGGGATCGAGCTCGACGGCCTTGCGGATGAGTTTGAGAGCCTCAGGAAGGCGCACGCCTTTGTCGGCCAGCATGTAGCCGAGGTAGTTGAGGGTCATGGCGCTGTTGGAATCGATGTCGAGTGCCTGGCGGAAGTACTGTTCGGCGGGCTCGTAGTGTTTTTGCCGCTCGGCGAGCGCGCCTTTGAGGAAGAGCAGGTAGGCCTTGTCGTCGTTCTTGGTGGAGAGCGGAGTGGCCTTGGCGTAGGCGTCTTCAGCATCCTTCCAGCGGCGCATTTCGGTATAGAACTGGCCGAGCTTCAGCCAGACCACGCGGTCCTTGTCGGTGTTGTCGAGCAGGCTCCTGGTGAGGGTGAGGGCTTCCTCGTTCTTGCCCTGCTCCACCATGGCACCGGCAAGCATGAGCTTGAGGTCCTGGTCCTTGGGGTTGGCGTCGACTGCCTTTTTGGCGACTTCGGCGGCCTTGTCGAACATTTTGGCTTCGCCGTAGGTCTCGACCTGGGCTTCGTAGCCGCGCAGCGCGGTGTCGCCGCCCATGTCGATCATCTTCTGGTAAGCAGCGATGGCCTGGTCAGTCTTGTTTTCTTCGTGATAGACAGTGCCGAGGCGCTCAAGGAAGAAGCCGCGGTTGTTCTTTTCCTCGTTGGTGTAAGCGCCGTTGGCGTGGGAGGTGAGGTCGACCATCTTGTCGTAGGTCTGGGCGGCCTCGTCGAAGCGGCCGAGGACGTCGAGGATGAGAGCCTTCGTTATAGCCGGCTTCGAGAGAGGTGGGATCCTGCTTGCGGGCCTTGTGGATGGTGGTGAGGGCATCCTCATATTTGCCCTGGCGGCGCTGGATTTCAGCGATGTGGACGAGGGCCTCGGTGTCTTCGGGATCGGCTTCGGCAAGCAGCTTGAACTGCTTGAGGGCCTCGTCGAGCTGGTTGTTGGCGAGCAGGGCCTGGCCCAGGGCGTCGAGGGTGTGGGCATCGCCGGGGTCCATATCGGCAGCGCGCTGGTAGGCGGCGATGGCGTCTTTGGGCTGCTTGAGCTGGTCATAGGCGGCGCCCAGGGCGACTTCCATCTTGGGGCTGCGGTCGCTGACGGGGACGGCTTCAATCACCTTGGCGGCGTGGGCTACGTCGCCGCTCTCGGCATAGAGACGGGCGAGGTTGAGGACCACTTCTTCCGAATCGGGCTCGATGGCCTGGGCGGTCTTGAACTGGTCTTCCGCCTTTTTGGGCTCGTGCTTGACGGTGTAGAGCTGGCCAAGGACCATGCGGTCATCCACGCTCTTGGGCTGGAGAGAAACGATCTTCTCGAACTCGGCGATGGCCTGGTCGAGAACGTTGCCGGAGGGCGAGGAAGAAGAGACGGCGTTGGAGGCGTCGCTCAACTGGCGCAGATAGATGCGGCCGAGGAGGCGATGGGCGTCGATGTCGTTGGGCGAGCTTTTGAGCAGGCCGCGGGCGGTGACTTCGGCATCGTGGAGGTGCCCGGTGCGGAAGTAGAGATCGGCGAGGCCATTATTGAGCTGCGCCGAGGTGGGGTCGGCGTTGAGGGCGTACTTGTACTCGTCGACGGCGAGGCGGGCGTCGTCGTTATTGCCGGTCTCGAGGGCCTCGTCTTCATACACGTTGGCGAGGGCGAGGTGATAGTAGGCCACGGCGCGATTGGGCTGCTGGGCGGCTGCGGCGGGCGCAGGAGCAGCGCTGGCGGGAGCGGGCTTGGCTGGTGAAGCCTGGGCGCAGGCCGGAACGACCGGCAGCAGGATAAGCGATGCAGCGGCTAACTTAAGCCAAGAGGGCAATACAGCAAATTTTGTCTTCATCATCCTGGGGTTTCCGCGCTTTCTGACGGGGCCGGACGGGAGATTTTCCGTGCGGGGAAGCCAAAAAGCAGCGCAGGCAGCCGGTGAGGGCAACTCTGCCTACTGTAGAGACGATTTTACCTGTCATTTGTCGCAAAAGTACGGTGGAATGCGGGATTTTCCTGTGTACGAAACAGGAAACGGGCTGGCGGGAAGGGAAAACTGCCGGGATGAGGGGCGCTGGCGGGTCAGGCAGCGGGCTGTTGCCGGAAGCCGGGACGTGATGTGCCGGGGAGCCAGCCGTGCTGGCGGAGAGAGCGAAGCTGGCGGTGGAGGACTTCGGCCTGGCGTTCGAGGCGCTGGAGCTGTCGCTCGCCGGGGTGGGTTTCACTGGTCAAGGCAGTAGGGATGGCGGATTGGAGGGCTGCGGGGCCGGGTTCGGGCCAGGGGGTGGGCAGCGGCTCGGGGCCGGTCTGGTTTTCGAGCCATTGCATGCGCTGGTCGAGGAGTTCGAGACGGGCCTGGACGGAGGGGGAGAGCTTCCAGTCCCATTCGCCTTCGAGGGTGGTGAGGGTGGTAACGGATTGGGCGAAGCGGCGGAGGTAGGTGACGAAGGCGGCGACAAACTGGGCGAAAGGGCCGGCGGCGGGGCCAGGATTCGGCGAGGAGGCGCTCGAGGGACTCCTCGGTGTCGTTGTGGGCCAGTCCGGCGGCGCGGCGGGCGTTGGCGATAGAACGGGAAGAGCGAGTGCGGGTGCGCCAGCTGTCAGCGAGCTGGGCCAGGTAGCGGCGGTCGGCGGCGATGGAGGCGCGGAGGAACTGGGGCGCGCGGTCGCGCTCGTAGATGGGGAAGAGGAAGGCCATGGCGAGCACGGCGATGAGAGCGCCGGCGACGGTGTTGCCGGTGCGGATAAGGGCCAGTTGCCAATCTCCGGAGTAGGGCAGCCAGGCAAGGACGAAGGCGGGAGTGAGGAAGAAGGCAAAGGCGGCGTAGCTGACGGGCAGGATGGCGAGCGAGAGCAGGGCGAGGGGAAAGAGTGCTGCGGCAGTGGCGAGCTGGGAGTGGAGGGCGACGGCGAGGAAGGCGGCGAGGATGCCGCCGGCGACGGTGCCGCCGATGCGCTCCAGACTGCGGCGCATGGTTCCTGAGACATGGGGCTGGAGGACGATGAGCGAGGTCATCAGCAGCCAGTAGCCGTGATTGATGTGGAGGGCGAGGATGATGGTGACGTCGAGGCCGCAGACGAGGGCGACGCGGGCGGCGTGGCGGAGGAGCAGGGATTTGGAGGTGAAGTTGGCGGCGAGCTGGTCGTAGACGCGGGTGGGATGCCAGGTTTGGCGGAGCTCGGCGAGGCGGGCGTAGACGTAGGCGAACTGGCCGACGGAGCCGGGGACGGTGGGTGCGCGGTGGAAGGCTGGGGATTTACCGAGGCGGAGCAGGGCGGCGCTTTCAATGGAAGTATCGAGCAGGGAGGCGGCTTCAGTGACCTGGGCGAAGAGGAAGCGGGTAGTGGGGCCGGACTGGGTTTGGCAGGATTCCAGGCCGGAGGGAAGTTGCTGCATGGTGAGGCGCTGGGATTGAGCGGAGGCTGCGGATTGGGCGCGGCGGGTGAGGAGGCCGGCGACGAAGAGTTCGGCGGAGCGGAGAGTGGCGAGGCTGGAGAGACCGCGGTCGTTGCAGGCGGAGGGATCGGCGGACTGGGATTCGAGGTGCTCGGCGAGGGCGATGGTGCGGGCGATGAGCAGGTCAGCGTGTTCGAGGAGGACGACGAGCTGGTTGCCTTGAGTGGTCTCCGACTGGCGCTCGGCGCGGATGGCGGCGACGGCCTGCCAGCCCAGTTCGACGGCGCGGCGGATGCGGTACTGGTGGTGCTGGGCGAGTCGATGCCAGAGGGCTGGGGTTTGGCGGGGGCGACCGGCCAGCTCAGAGACGGAGGCGAGGAAGGAGGCGAGTTCGTTGTAGCAGGCGGCGACGGCGAAGCGGGCGGGCCGATAGGCGTCGAGGGGCCAGAGGAGCAGCGAGAGCAGGGCGGCCCAGACGCCGCCAGCGAGCAGGAGCAGGGCGTGGTTGAGGGCTTCGTGACCGTTGGCGGTGGGTGCGCCGATGCCGCAGATGAAGATGACCTGGACGAGCAGTCCGGCGGAGGAGAATGGCTGGCCGAGGACGCCGAGGTAACTCCAGAGGAAGCAGAAGAGGATGGTTGTGGGCAGGGCCAGGGTGAGGCTGGAGCCGGTGATGGAGCCGAGGAAGAGGCCGGCAGCGCCGCCGAGAGAGAGCGTGGCCAGGGAGGACATGCGGGCGCGGTAGGGGCCACCGGTGTCGGCGAGGATGGCCTCGAAGCCGCCGAGAGCGGCCCAGCCGAGGTTGGGAAGGCCGGCGAGGTCGCCAAGGACGAGCGGGGCGCAGAGGGCGACGGCGGCGCGGAGGCCGCGGAACCAGTCCATCTGGCGGGCGAGCGCCAGGGTGCGTGTGCGCAGGCGGGAATAGGTCTGGGGCGTCATGGTTCAGTCCATCGATGAATCAATGGCGGAAGTGGCGGATGCCGGTGAAGACCATGGCCAGGCCTAGCTTGTCGGCGGCGTCGATTACGTCCTGGTCTTTGACGCTGCCGCCGGGTTGGATGACGGCGGTTGCGCCGGCCTGGGCTACGGTTTCGAGGCCGTCGGGGAAAGCAATACGTCCCTGCAAGCCTGCTTCGTTC